>NZ_JAAFGZ010000038.1 GCF_010365105.1 Polaromonas sp.
CTTCCCAGTGGCTGCGCCTACTCTTTCACCTCTCAAATTTGCATCTTCGCAAAGCCACTAATTCACCACTTTCTGGATTGTGCAAGTGGCTCAAATATATAGCTGTAAAAGCTTACACGACAAGTGAAAATGATGCTTTTGTCTTAATCCGGAACAAATTTCGCCTTGAACCTGACCTCATCCTCGAGCAGGTCAACCGTTACCAACTGGCCCATTTTCTGGTCGCTCAACCGGTACGCGGCAAACAGGCTGTATTTGCCCAGGAAGTTATAGCTTTCCAGGTCGATCAGCATGTAGGGGTAAGGCACGAAAACCTCGTGCTGGAAAAGCGCCCGGTGCCGGTTGCGCGGCGAGGGGAAAAGCTTGTAATGTTCGGTGGTGATGCTTTTGGCTGTGGCCATGGTGGGGTGGGGGCTGAAAGTGATCGGATTGCCAACAGGCGGCTGTAAGCTCTACCCCTATTTTCACGCATTGGATTCCATGACCGAACACCACCCCACCCCGGACAAGGACCAGATCGCGCTGCTGGCGCCTTTCGAGCGTCTCGACCTGGGCCAGATCCAGCTGGTGGCGACCGCGCAGCAGGCGGCCTGCGCGCTTGAGGAACTCGACGGCGCGACGGCACTGGGCTTCGACACCGAGTCGAAACCGACGTTTGCAAAGCATGAAGCATCGACCGGGCCGCACATCGTCCAGCTTTCGACGCTGGACCGGGCCTACATCTTCCAGCTGGAAGACGCCGAATGCCGCCGTGCCGTCGCGCTGCTGCTGGAGGCCCGGCAGGTCATCAAGGCCGGCTTTGGCCTGGGCGACGACCGCCGCCGCATCATCCACAAGCTCGGCGTCGATCCGCAGGCCGTGCTCGACCTGAACGCCGTCTTCAGGGAGCGCGGCTACCGCAAGGACATGGGCGTGCGCGGCGCGGTGGCGGTGATGTTCAACCGGCGCTTCATCAAGTCGCGCAAGGCCACCACGTCGAACTGGGCCAATGTCCATTTACAGGAATCGCAGCTGATCTATGCGGCCAACGACGCCTATGCGGCGCTGCGGGTGTACCAGGCGCTGGGGCTGGGCTGATCTTTACAAAACGAGTCGGTGCCTTTGTGTGCTGATTGCGATTGCCACCGGCATCATTGGCATCTGGTGCTGAGCCAGTAGACCGGGTCAGTGGAGATGGCGCGGTTTGCGCCCGCCCGTGCCGTGGCCGGAGCCGCCCTGCGAGCCGCGCGGCGGCCGTCCCAGTTGCATGGAATTGACCAGGTCGTCAAAACGGCGTCCAAAAAGCTTGTCAACGGCCTCGACGACCTCGCCTAGTTCGGAGCCGTCAAAATGCCGCTCCATCAGGCCGATCAGGTCCTGCACCAGCAGGTCGCGCTGGACCTGCATGATGGCTGCCGGCGTCGGGCCGACAAAGTAGATGACGAAGTCATCCCGCGCCTCGTCTTCCTCGCTGCCTTCTTCTTCCTCGTCGAAGTCGGCATCGTAGAAGGTCACTTCGATCGGGGCGCCCACCTCGGCCAGTTCGTTCAGCCCCATGCACATTTCATCGAGCGACTGGCGAAAATCGTCACCGCCGGGAACCGTCCAGCACAGCTGCAGCAAATGCTTGCCGGCGTCAAAACGGATGCCAGGCTCTTCCTCGTAGACGCTGGCAGCGCCTGCGGCCAGCGACTTGGAACCGGCATATTTCCATAAAGGCTTGAGCGCCTCCTGGATTTGCTCGAAGGTGACATCGGCGCGCAGGGGCACTTCGCCGTGGACGTGAATTTCAAAAGGGGTGTTGTAGCGCGACATGGAATTATCTTATCCAGTTTCAAGGGGTCAATGGGACCAGGATGCCACCCCATGCATTTTGTGATCCTGCAAAGCGTGTAGCCTGTCGACAGATGCGGCCAAAAACATGAAATGCTCCCGTGGTGAGCGACTTCGATTCGGGGCCTGGGCCGCCCCTGAAACATCTGCAATGTATTGTGCCACCCGGGCGCGCGTGAAATAGTGGCCATCGGAAGGAGCCGAACGTGGCGGCCTGTTCGCCCAATGCCCCTAAACGACTCAGTCCTACAAGTCGCAGGGCAAAAACGTTTTCAAATCAAACGCTATTCGCACTACCCGTCAAGGCCTCCGTGAAAATTTCCGATCTGTTTTTCGACCAACCGCCTGCGACATCGTCCTTGCCGACGCCCCGCTTCATCAACCTGCGCGACAGCCAATCCAGTGAGTATGAAACCGGCAGCATCGCCAGTGAACTGACGCAAGGCTTGACCGCGAAAGCCGCTGCGCTGTCGCCGAAGTTTTTTTACAACACCCTGGGCTCCAAACTGTTTGAAGCCATCACGGTGCTCGACGAGTACTACCCGACGCGCACCGAAGCCGGCATATTCCAGGCCGCTTCGCCGCAGATCGCCGGCGCACTGGCGCAAGCCGGCCTGAACCACCCGTGCCTGATTGACCTGGGCGCGGGCAACTGCGCCAAGGCGCTGGCGCTGATGCCGGTGATCCAGCCGCGCCAGTACGTGCCGGTCGATATTTCAGCGGACTTCCTGAGGGATGCGGCCGGCCAGGTGCAAAACAGCTTCCCGGCGCTCGACATCGTCGGCGTCGGGATGGATTTCTCGGCGGGCCTGCGCCTGCCGGATGAAGTGCAATGGCATGACCGCGTGTATTTCTACCCCGGCTCCAGCCTGGGGAACTTTCAGCCGGCGCAGGCGCTGGGGTTTTTACGCAACATCGCTGACAAGGCGCAGGGCAAGGCGCGCGGCCTGCTGCTCGGCATCGATCTGGTCAAGGACACCGCCACGCTGGAAGCGGCGTATGACGATGCGCTGGGGGTCACGGCGGCTTTCAATAAAAACCTGCTGCGCAACGTGAACGAACTGCTGGCCGCTGACTTCGACGTGCGTCAGTGGAAACATGTGGCGCTATTTAACACGGCGCAGTCACGCATTGAAATGCACCTGGAAGCCTTGAGCGACCTGACCGTAACCTGGCCCGGCCATTCGCGGCCGTTTCTGGCCGGCGAACGCATTCACACCGAAAGCTCGTACAAATACACGGTCGAATCGATGACCGCCTTGCTGAAACAGGCAGGGTTCAGCCAGGTACGCCACTGGACCGATCCGCAGCAGTGGTTTGGGGTGTTCTGGGCAGCGGCCTAGGCAAGGCGTCTGTTTTTTAACAAAAATAGGGCGTTTGCGCTACAAGGACGGGCACTGCCAGCTATCAAAAAGATAGTTGGCAGTGCCCGATGCGTGAACCGTTTCAGGCTTTTTTCAGACGCGCTCTGCAACCCACGCCTGCACGGACTTGAGGGCAAGCTCCAGACCTGACGGGTCGGTGCCACCGGCCATCGCCATGTCGGCCTTGCCGCCGCCCTTGCCGCCGACCTGGCTGGCGACAAAGTTGACCAGTTCGCCGGCCTTGACCCTGGATGTAGCGTTGCTGGTGACGCCCGCAGCAATCTGCACCTTGCTTCCATCCACCGCCGCCAGCACGATCACTGCCGTTTTCAGCTTGTCCTTGAGCTTGTCCATGGTGTCGCGGAGCGTCTTGGCGTCCGCCCCTTCCAGCCGGGCGGCCAGCACCTTCAGGCCGTTTAAATCGACGGCCTGCAGCACCAGCTCGTCGCCCTGCGATGAAGCGAGCTTGCCCTTGAGCGCAGTAACTTCCTTTTCGAGCGACCTGACCTGGTCGAGCACCTGACCAATCCGGTTCTGCAACTCGGACGGGCTGGCTTTCAGCGTGCCCGCAGCGGCCTGCACCGTGGATTCGAGCGACTGCAAATAAGCCAGCGCGTTTTGACCCGTGACAGCTTCAACGCGGCGCACGCCCGAAGCAACGCCGCTTTCGGCGACGATCTTGAACAAGCCGATGTCGCCGGTTCGCCCGACGTGGGTGCCACCGCACAGCTCCTTGCTCGAACCGATGCTCAGCACCCGCACGGTTTCGCCGTATTTTTCACCGAACAGCATCATCGCGCCGGATTGCTGGGCCGACTCCATGTCCATTTCGCTGGCGTCGGTGGCAATGTTGGCCAGGATTTCGGCATTCACCAGCACTTCGACCTCGCGGATTTGCGTATCGGTCATGGGCGCGTTGTGCGCGAAGTCAAAACGCGTGCGGTCAGCGTTCACCAGACTGCCTTTTTGCTGCACATGCGTGCCCAGCACCTCGCGCAGCGCCTTGTGCATCAGGTGGGTGGCGCTGTGGTTGCGCACAGTGGCGGCGCGCACGGCGGCATTGACGCGGGCATTCACATGGTCGCCCACAGCCAGCGTGCCTTCTTCCAGCACGCCGTGGTGGCCGTACACATCGGCCTTGATCCTGAGCGTGTCGCTGACGGCAAAACGGGCTGAACCGCTGACGAGTTCGCCTTCATCGCCGGCCTGGCCGCCGCTTTCGGCGTAAAACGGCGTCGAGTCCAGCACCACCACGCCGTTTTGACCGGCTTTCAGGGTTGCTACGCTGAGCCCGTCTGCATAGATTGCTATGATTTTTGATTTTTCCTCAAGCAGTCCGTAGCCGGTGAAGACATTGCTGCTGCCGGTGTAATCCAGCGCGCGGTCCATCTTGAACTTGCCGGCGGCCCTGGCCTGGGCTTTTTGCTGGTTCATGGCTACGGCAAAACCGGCTTCGTCCACGCTCAGGCCGCGCTCACGGCAGACATCGGCCGAAAGATCAAGCGGAAAGCCGTAGGTGTCGTGCAGCTTGAAGGCCACTTCGCCCGGCAGCACCTTGACGCCATCGGCCAGTGCGGCATCCAGTATCTGCATGCCGGTTTCCAGCGTTTCGAAGAAGCGTTCCTCCTCGGCCTTGAGCACGGCGGTGATGCGCGGCGCATCCGCCGCCAGACGCGGATAGGCGTCGCCCATCAGCCCTGCCAGGTCGGCCACCAGCTTGTGGAAAAACGGCGTTTTCTTGCCCAGCAAGTAGCCGTGGCGAATCGCACGGCGGATGATGCGGCGCTGCACATAGCCGCGTCCTTCGTTCGACGGATTCACGCCGTCGCTCACCAGGAAGGACGTGGCGCGGATGTGGTCGGCAATCACCCGCAGCGATTTGTGGCCCAGGTCTTTTTCGCCGGTTTCGCGGGACGCAGCCTTGATCAGCGCGTCAAAAATGTCGATTTCATAGTTGCTGTGAACATGCTGCAGGATGGCGGCCAGCCGCTCCAGCCCCATCCCGGTGTCGACGCAAGGCGCCGGCAGCGGCGTGACGGCGCCGGTGTCGTCCATGTTGAACTGCATGAACACGTTGTTCCAGATTTCGATGAAGCGGTCGCCGTCCTCGTCCGGGCTGCCGGGCGGGCCGCCGGGAATGTGGTCGCCGTGGTCGTAGAAGATTTCGGAGCATGGGCCGCACGGGCCGGTGTCGGCCATCATCCAGAAGTTGTCGGACTTGTAGCGCCCGCCCTTGTTGTCGCCAATGCGGATCACACGCTCGGGCGGCAAGCCGATTTCCTTGGTCCAGATGTCGTAGGCCTCGTCGTCCTCTTCATACACCGTGGCCAGCAGGCGGTCGGCGGGCAGCTTGTAGACCTCGGTCAGCAGTTCCCAGGCCCATTTCAGCGACTCGCGCTTGAAGTAGTCGCCAAAGCTCCAGTTGCCGAGCATTTCGAAGAAGGTGTGGTGGCGCGCGGTGTAGCCGACGTTTTCCAGGTCGTTGTGCTTGCCGCCGGCGCGCAGACATGCCTGCACCGAGGTGGCTCGCACGTAGGGCCGCTTGTCTGTGCCCAGGAACACGTCCTTGAACTGGACCATGCCCGAGTTGACGAACATCAGCGTCGGGTCATTGCCCGGCACCAGCGAGCTGGAGGGCACCACGGTGTGGCCCTTGGAGGCGAAGAAATCAAGAAAGGTCTTGCGGATGTCGGCAACGGTGAAGTCGGGTGTGCTCATGGAATGGATCAACTCTCAGGAAATGGCATAAAACAGGATCAGGCCGCTGCGAACGCAGGCAAGCGGCTGATTTTAGGCGGCTTTGAGCGTCACCAGAAAACGCAGCAAGGCATCGTCGTCGGACCAGGCGACATTGAAACGCAGCCACGGGCTGGGCTCCAGATCGACTGAAAACAGGTGGCCAGGCCCCAGCAGGATGTCCTGCTCTGCCGCCTTGTAGGCCAGCTCGCCGGCGTTCTGGATGGCCGGGTGACGCGCCCACAAAAACATGCCGGCCTTGGGCTCGCAGAACAGCTCGAAGCCAATCGCCAGCAGCAGGCTGGCCAGCCGCCGCTGGCCCAGCGCCAGCCGGTCGCGCAGGGTCTTGATGTGCTTGCGCCAGCGGCCGTCCACCAGCGCGCCATAGGCCAGGCGCTCGGTGAACTCGGACGAGGTCAGGCCCGAGATCATCTTCAGCCGCGCCAGGTCTTCCAGCAGTTCGGGGGCGGCCGCTAGGTAGCCGACGCGGATATTGGGCGAGATGGTCTTGGAAAAGCTGCTGATGTAGATCACCCGCTTCAACTGGTCCAGGCTGGCCAGCGAGGGGCGCGACTCCGGGTCGAGGTCGGCATAAATGTCGTTTTCCACCACCACAAAATCGTACTTTTCAGCCAGCTGCAGCACCCGGTGCAGGTGCGACAGCACGGCGGTGGAGCCGGTCGGGCTTTGCATGCGAGGCTGGGTAAAGAACACCTTGGGCCGATGCTGGATGATGCGGGCTTCCAGCGTCTCCAGGTCATAGCCCGCCGGGGTGCGTGGCGCACCCACCAGCCGGGCGCCCAGGAAGCGCAGCGAGAACAGCAAGTTGGCATAGCCCGGCTCATCGACCAGCACGGCGTCGCCGGGTCGCACCAGTTGGCGCGCCGCCAGGTCCAGGCCCTGGCTGGAACCCTGGGTCAGCAAGACCTGCTCGGCATTCACCACGACTTCGCGGCTGGCCAGCAGGTCGCGCACCACCTGGCGCAGCGGCAGATAGCCCTTGGGCTCGCCGTAGCCGCCCAGATCGACATCCTCGGCCGCGAGGTTGCGCAGGCTGCGCCGCATGCCTTCGGTGAACAGCCAGTCGCCGGGCAGCCAGCCGCAGCCCGGCTTGCTGCGCAGCGCGCGGTTTTCAAAAATGCGCCGCAGGTACCACATCGAGTCAAAGCTGTACTGGCCTGAAGCGCCCAGGGGTAGTAAAGCCGGACTGACGCGGCTGCGCACGAAAAATCCGGAATTGGCCTGAGACTGGAAATAGCCGAGCGCCACCAGCCGGTCGTAGGCATCGACCACGGTATAGACGCTCACGCCGTGGGCATGGGCGAAATGGCGGATGGACGGCAGCTTGGCGCCGGGGCGCAATGCACCATCATCGACCATCTGGCGGAATCCCCCGACGATCTGGGTGACCAGCGCGACGGTTGACTGGGGATCAAGTACGAACATGAGGAAGCAGGCCCCAACAAGGGGCAAAGGGTTTGTATGTACAGGGTGTGCTGGCAGCACAGTACACCGCGAAGCAGGGGTAATCTGTATATGGTAACGCCGGGCAGCAGTCCCTAAAGTACCGGCATACGCTCGGCAGCCCATGGCGAGCCCGGACTTCAACCACCGAAAAGGATGTTTCCCATGCACCGTGAACCTCATTTGACCAATGCCGCCTTGTTTGCCCGCCGCGAAGCCGCCATTCCACGCGGCGTGGGCCACAGCCACCAGATCTTCATTGCACGCGGCGAAAACGCGGAAATCTGGGACGTCGAAGGCCGGCGCTTTATCGATTTTGCCGGCGGCATTGCCGTGCTCAACACCGGGCACCGCCACCCTGCCGTGATCCAGGCGGTGAAGGACCAGCTCGACAAGTACACGCACACCTGCTTTCAGGTGCTGGCCTACGAGCCCTACATCGAACTGGCTGAACGCATCAACGCCAAGGCGCCAGGCGACTTTGCCAAGAAAACGCTGTTTCTGACCACCGGCTCGGAAGCCGTCGAGAACGCCATCAAGATCGCCCGCGCTTCCACCGGCCGCTCGGGCGTGATCTGCTTCAGCGGCGGCTACCATGGCCGCACCCTGCTGACGCTGGCCATGACCGGCAAGGTGGTTCCGTACAAGGCCGGCTTCGGCCCGTTTCCGGCCGAAGTCTTTCACGCCACCTTCCCTAACGCGCTGCACGGCGTGACGATCGATGACTCCATCGCGTCGGTCGAAGCGATTTTCAAGAACGACATCGAGGCCAAGCGCGTGGCCGCCATCATCATCGAACCAGTCCAGGGCGAAGGCGGCTTCACCGTGGCGCCGCCCGAAATGCTGCAGCGCCTGCGCGCCTTGTGCGACCAGCACGGCATTTTGATGATCTGCGACGAGGTGCAGACTGGCGCCGGACGCACCGGCACCTGGTTTGCAGTCGAGCAAAGCGGCGTGGCGCCCGACCTGATCACCATGGCCAAGTCGATGGCCGGCGGCTTCCCGATTTCAGCCGTGGTGGGCCGCGCCGAAGTCATGGATGCGGCCGCGCCCGGCGGCCTGGGCGGCACCTACGCCGGCAGCCCGATTGCCTGCGCCGCCGCGCTGGCGGTGCTCGATGTGTTCGACAAGGAAAACCTGCTGCAGCGCAGCCGTGATGTCGGCGAACGCCTGACCGCAGCCCTCAAGGCCATGGCCGCCAACCACGCCTGCATTGGCGACGTGCGCGGCATGGGTGCGATGGTGGCCATCGAGCTGTTCAAAAATGGCGATGTGAAGCAGCCCGATGCCGACCTGGCCAAGCGCATCACCGCCGATGCCGCAGCGCGCGGCCTGATCTTGCTGACCTGCGGCACCTACGGCAACGTCATCCGCATCCTGGTGCCGCTGACGGCCAGCGACGCACTGCTCGACGAAGGCCTGGGCGTCATGTCCGCCTGCTTTGACGCTGCGGCCTGATCGGTCCATGATGTACAGGCATGCTACTGGACAGATGTTGCCAGTCGTTCCGGCATGTCTGTTGCATGCACGGTTTCGGCACGGCAACCGCCCTTAGACCTCCAGAATCAGGCCCCTACGAATGACAAGCAACTCCACACTGGTAAGTTTCAGCGGCGTCCAGAAGACCTACGACGGCATCCACCTGGTGGTTCGTGACCTGAACCTGGACATCCGGCAAGGCGAATTTTTGTCGCTGCTCGGCCCCTCGGGTTCGGGCAAGACCACCACCTTGATGATGCTGGCCGGTTTCGAGTCGCCCACGGCGGGCGAGATCAGCCTGAACGGTGTGCCCATCACCCGCACGCCGCCGCACAAGCGCAATTTCGGCATGGTGTTCCAGAACTACGCGCTGTTTCCGCACATGACACTGGCCGAAAACATCGCCTATCCGCTGACGGTGCGCAAGCTGCCCAAGGCAGAACGCGAAGCCAAGGTGCTTCAGGCGCTGGACATGGTGCAGCTCGGCCGAATGGGCGGACGCTACCCCGGCCAGCTTTCGGGCGGCCAGCAGCAGCGCGTGGCTCTGGCCCGGGCGCTGGTGTTCGACCCGCAGCTGGTGCTGATGGACGAGCCGCTGGGCGCGCTGGACAAGCAATTGCGCGAGCACATGCAGATTGAACTCAAGGCGCTGCACCGCCGTCTGGGCGTGACGTTTGTGTATGTCACCCACGACCAGACCGAGGCATTGACGATGTCCGATCGCGTGGCCGTGTTCAACGACGGCGCGATCCAGCAAATCGACGTGGTGGGCAATCTTTATGAAGCGCCGCTGAACCGCTTTGTGGCGGGCTTTGTCGGCGACAGCACGGTGCTGCAGGCCGAAGTGACCCGGCTGGACGGCGCGCACTGCGAGGTTCGCCTGCCCGGCGGCATCATGCTGCGCGGCTTGAATGTCAACGCTTGCGGCGTTGGCGACACGGTGCAATGCGGCACCCGCCCCGAGCGCCTGAAGATTGCTGAAGCCGCTGGCAGCAATACCTTCCAGAGCAAGGTGCTGGACGTCATCTATTTCGGCGACCACCTGCGCCTGCGCTGCGAGCTGCCCGGCCAGCCGGACGCGACCATCAAGATGCCGCTGGGCCACCACCAGCTGCCTGAGCCTGGCCAGACCATTCATGTGCATGCGCCGGTCGAACACCTGCGCATGTACCGCTGAGCTTTACCCCTGCCTGATTTGCCCCGTTTTCTTTCACCCTTGCCAACCTCCCACCAAAGGAATTCCCGATGAAACTCAAGCCCCTGATCATTGCCATTGCCGCTGGCATCTGCCTGCCGGCGCTGGCCCAAAGCCAGCTGACCGTGGTCAATTTCGGCGGTGCCAACGGCGCAGCCCAGAAAAAGGCCTATTTCGAGGCCTTCGAGAAATCGGGCGCCGGCAAGATCCAGCAGGTCGAATACAACGGCGAGCAGGCCAAGATCAAGGCCATGGTCGAAGCCAAGAAAATCACCTGGGATGTGGTCGAGGTCGAAAGCCCTGACGTGAACCGCGGCTGCGACGAAGGCCTGTTTGAAAAGATCGACTGGTCCAAGGTGGGCAACAAGGCTGACTTCCAGCCCGCTGCCGTGCATGAATGCGGCGTCGGCACCTTCATCTGGTCCACCGTCATGGCCTACAACGCCGACAAGCTCAAGACCGCACCGGTCACCTGGGCCGATTTCTGGAACACCCAGAAATTCCCTGGCAAGCGCGGCATGCGCAAGGGTGCCCGCTACAACCTGGAATTCGCGCTGATGGCCGACGGCGTGAAGACTGCCGACGTGTACAAGGTGCTGGCGACCAAGGACGGCGCCGACCGCGCCTTCAAAAAAATGACCGAACTCAAGCCAAACATCCAGTTCTGGGAAGCCGGCGCGCAGCCACCGCAGTTCCTGGTCGCCGGCGATGTGGCCATGACCACCGCCTACAACGGCCGCATCGACGCCGCCCAGCGCGAAGGCAAGAACCTGCAGATCGCCTGGACCGGCGGCATCTACGACCTGGATTACTGGGTCATGCCCAAGGGCGGCAGCAACAAGGATCTGGCGCTGAAATTTATCGGCATGGCGTCCAGTGCCGACGCACAGGCCGAGTACGCCCGCAACATCTCCTATGGTCCGACCAACAACAAGGCGCTGGCCAAGCTGGACCCGAAAGTGCTGGCGCTGCTGCCAACGTCGCCGGCCAACAGCAAGGACGCGCTGCAGTTCAACATCTCGTTCTGGGCAGACCAGGGTGAAGCGCTTGAAAAGCGTTTTGCCGCGTGGTCCGCGCAGTAAGCACCGTTCAACATAAAACGGCAACGGATCAAGGACCCATGCAATGAACGCAACGGCTTCGGCTTCCCTTCCCCTGATGCCATTGGTAGCCGATACCACCGGACCGGCGCTGGCCGCCCAGCTGCGCCGGGTGGAGCGCCGAAAACGGCTGCGCGCCATTGCCTTGACCCTGCCACTGCTTATCTTCCTGGCGGTCACCTTCCTCGTGCCGCTGGGCGCCCTGCTGGTCAGGGCGGTCGAAAACCCTGAAGTCGCCGGAACCCTGAGCCGGACCGGCGATACGCTGGCCGGCTGGGACCGCAAGGCCGCCCCACCCGATGCCGCCTATGCCGCATTGCTGGCCGACCTGGCGGCAATTCCCGAAACCGCGCAGGCCGGCGTGCTGGCCAGGCGTCTGAACAGCGAAGTTAGCGGCGCCCGCTCGCTCATCATGGGCACCTACCGCGCCCTGCCGCTGGGCACCGGGCTGAGCCCGGCCGAGGCGAAAGAAAAACTGCTGGCCCACGACCCACGCTGGGCCGAGCTGCCCTACTGGTGGGCGATTGCCAAGAACAGTTCGCGATGGACCCCCGATTACCTGCTGGCCTCGGTCGACTTGAAACGCGATGCGCAGGGCCAGGTCGTGCGCGTCGGTGCCGAGGAAGCCGCCTTCAGCGACATCCTGGTTCGCACCTTTTCCATCAGCGGGGTGGTCACGCTGATCTGCATTTTGCTGGGCTACCCGCTGGCCTACTGGCTGGCCACGCTGAACGAGCGCCGCGCCAACCTGATGATGATCCTGGTGCTGCTGCCCTTCTGGACCTCGGTGCTGGTGCGCATCGCCGCCTGGATCGTGCTGCTGCAGACCAACGGGCTGGTCAACCGCTTTTTGATGTTCACCGGCCTCACTGGCGAGCCGGTGCCGCTGCTGTTCAACCGGCTGGGCGTGATCATCGCCATGGTGCACATCCTGCTGCCCTTCATGATCCTGCCGCTCTACAGCGTGATGAAGTCGGTGCCCGGCAACTATGTGCGTGCCGCCGTGTCGCTGGGCAGCACGCCGCTGGCGGCATTTTTCCGGGTGTACGTGCCGCAAACCTATCCCGGCGTCGCCGCCGGCGGCCTGCTGGTGTTCATCACCTCGATTGGCTACTACGTCACGCCTGCCCTGCTGGGCGGTCCGGCCGACCAGATGCTGAGCTACTACGTTGCCCAGTACACCAATGTGGATGTGAACTGGGGCATGGCCTGCGCGCTGGGCTCGGTCCTGCTCATCACCACCTTGATCCTGTACGCGGTGTACCGCCGCTTTGCCAAAGCCGAACTGAGCCTGGGCTGACCACACCATGAAACTTGCTGCCGTTCCTGTTTTCCCCGCCTACTACACGCCGCTGGACAAGCTCGGCTGGTACGGCCTGCGCGTGCTGTGCGGCGCGGTGCTGGTGTTCCTGCTGCTGCCGATCATCGTCATCATTCCACTGTCATTCAGCGACTCGTCCTTCCTGTCGTACCCGATTCCGGGCTGGTCGCTGCGCTGGTACGAGGAACTGTTCGCCTCCAGCGACTGGGCGCGGGCCACACGCAACAGTTTCATCGTGGCACCGCTGGCCACCTTGCTGGCCACGGCGCTCGGCACGATGGCCGCTGTCGGCCTGGCGCGGGTGCAGTTTGCCGGCAAAGGGCTGCTGACTGCCCTGCTGATCTCGCCCATGGTGGTGCCCATCGTGGTGGTGGGCGTCAGCACCTACCTGTTTTTTGCACAGATCGGCCTGTCCGACTCCTACACCGGCCTGGTGCTGGTGCATGCTGCACTCGGCGCGCCGTTTGTCGTCACCACCGTGATGGCGACGCTGCAGGGCTTCAACCAGAACCTGGTCAAGGCCAGCCTGAGCCTGGGCGCCGGGCCGCTGCAGACCTTCTTCCGGATCACGCTGCCGGTGATTGCGCCCGGCGTGATCTCGGGCGCGCTGTTTGCCTTTGCCACCTCGTTCGACGAAGTGGTGGTCACGCTGTTTCTGGCCGGGCCGACCCAGACGACGCTGCCGCGCCAGATGTTCACCGGCATCCGCGAGAACATCTCGCCCACGATTGCCGCTGTGGCGACCCTGCTCATCCTCTTTACCGCCTGCCTGATGATGACGCTCGAATGGCTGCGGGGGCGCGTCAAGAAATAAAGCCAGCCCGCCAAAAAAGACATGATTTAAGCATCAAACGGGCCGTTTTCGCACGTTCAGCCTGCGCAGACAGCTATGAATTAAGTAGCATCTACTGTCAACGCTCAAGAATTCCGTGATGGCAAACCCAAGCGATGTTTGGCGCCACCCCCGAATCCAGGCTCTGTATATCGAATGCCCCTTTACGCCACGGAGAACCCCGAAGATGACCTTTAACCAACCCTTAAGCGGCAACGCCATGCCGCGTTTCGGCGGCTGGGCCAGCATGATGCGCCTGCCGATGTGCAGCGAAGCGGCCGGTCTGAACGCCGGTTTCATCGGCATACCGCTGGACATCGGCACCAGCCACCGGCCCGGCGCGCGCTTCGGCCCCCGGCAGATCCGCGCCGAATCCAGCCTGATCCGGCCCTACAACATGGCCACCGGCGCCGCGCCTTTCGATGCGCTGCAGGTCGCCGATCTGGGCGACGTGGCGATCAACACCTACAACCTGCAAAAGTCGGTCGAGATCATCGAGGCGCACTACCGGCCCGTCATCGACACTGGCTGCATTCCGCTCACGCTGGGTGGCGACCACACCATCGTGCTGCCCATCCTGCGCGCCCTGGCCCGCAAGCACGGACCGGTGGCGTTGGTGCATGTCGATGCCCATGCCGACGTCAACGACGACATGTTCGGCGAACGCATCGCCCACGGCACGCCCTTTCGCCGCGCCGTGGAAGAAGGCCTGCTGCAAGGCAGCAAGGTCTGGCAGATCGGCCTGCGCGGCACCGGCTATGGCGCCGACGACTTCGACTGGCCGCGCCAGCAGGGCTTCACCGTGGTGCCGGCGCACGAGGTCTGGTACCAGTCGCTCGCGCCGCTGATGGCCCGGGTGCGCGAATCCATCGGCCAGGCGCCGTGCTATCTGAGTTTTGACATCGACGGCATTGATCCGTCGTTTGCCGGCGGCACCGGAACGCCCGAGATCGGCGGCCTGAGCGTGCCGCAGGCGCTGGAGATCATTCGCGGCTGCCGTGGCCTGAACCTGGTCGGTACCGACCTCGTCGAGGTGTCACCGCCCTACGACACCTCTGGCAACACCGCCCTGCTGGGCGCCAACCTGCTGTATGAAATGCTGTGCGTGCTGCCCGGCGTTCACTACCGGTAACACCCTCCGGCAACACCAATCAGCTTCGCGCGGTATCCTTGCCGGTTGATTTCGACCCTCCCGCCGCCCGCCTTTGCGGCAGCGGCCAGCCCTTCAGAAAGAACACTCATGGACATGAAAACCTCACCCCTTTCGCTGCTCAACGACCCCAGCCTGCTCAAGACCGACTCACTGGTCAATGGCCAGTGGCTGGCCGGTGCTTCGCGGTTTGATGTGTGCGACCCTTCCAATGGCCAGAAGCTGGCCGACGTGGCCAACCTGGGAACGGCCGATGCCGAGGCGGCGATTGCCGCTGCCAATGCCGCTTGGCCCGCCTGGCGCAGCAAGACCGGCAAGGAGCGCCACGCCATCCTGATGAAGTGGTTCCAGCTCTTGATGGCCAACCAGGAAGACCTGGCCCGCATCATGACCGCAGAGCAAGGCAAGCCCTTCGCGGAAGCCAAGGGCGAAGTGGCCTACGGCGCCAGCTTTGTCGAATGGTTTGCCGAGGAAGCCAAGCGCGTCAACGGCGAGACGTTGCCGCAGTTCGACAACAACCGCCGCCTGACGGTGCTCAAGCAGCCCATCGGCGTGTGCGTGGCCATCACGCCGTGGAACTTTCCGCTGGCCATGATCACCCGCAAGGTCGCGCCCGCGCTGGCCGCAGGCTGCACGGTCGTCATCAAGCCTGCCGAACTCACGCCGCTGACCGCACTGGCGGCGGTCGAGCTTGCCGTGCGTGCCGGTGTGCCTTCAGGCGTGCTCAACATCCTCACGACCGACGACAGTGCAGCCGTCGGCAAGGTGTTTTGCGCCAGCGACGTGGTGCGCCACATCAGCTTCACCGGCTCCACTGAAGTGGGCCGCATCCTGATGGCGCAAAGCGCGCCGTCGATCAAGAAGCTGGCGCTGGAGCTAGGCGGCAATGCGCCGTTCATCGTGTTCGACGATGCCGACATCGACTCGGCCGTCGAAGGCGCGATGGCCAGCAAATACCGCAACGCCGGTCAGACCTGCGTCTGCGCCAACCGCATTTATGTGCAGGAAGGCGTTTACGACCAGTTCGTGAGCAAGTTTGCCGAGAAGGTCAGGCTGCTCAAGGTCGGCAACGGCTTTGAGGACGGCGTGGGCCAGGGCCCGCTGATCGAGGACTCGGCGATTGAAAAGGTACAGCGCCATGTGCAGGATGCGCTGTCCAAGGGCGGCAAGCTGCTGGTCGGCGGGCACAAGCTCGAAGGCCAGTTCTTCGAGCCGACGGTCATTTCAGAAGCGACGGCCGACATGCTGTGCGCCAGGGAAGAAACCTTCGGCCCGTTTGCGCCGGTGTTCCGCTTCAAGCTGGAGCAGGAAGCGATTGATGCGGCCAACAACACCGAATTCGGCCTGGCGAGCTATTTCTACAGCCGCGACATCGGCCGCATCTACCGGGTCGCCGAAGCGCTGGAATACGGCATGGTCGGCATCAACGCCGGCGTGATCGCCACCGAGCACGTGCCCTTCGGCGGCGTCAAGCAATCCGGCCTGGGCCGCGAAGGCTCCAGCCACGGCATGGAAGAGTACCTGGAGATGAAATACCTTTGCATGGGCGACATCCAGAAGTAAAAGAAGCCGGCTGCAATTTCGAGCACTGCGGTCCACCAAGGCAATTTCAAGCCGTATGCCACTACTGATTTAATAGCTGATTGAGCAAGCGCAGCCTGCGCAAAAGCCCTTTTTTTCTTATAAAACAAGGCTTGGCGGGACATTGGCGGCTTGCTCCTATAATCCGGGCTATCGCGGGTGTAGTTCAATGGCAGAACGGCAGCTTCCCAAGCTTCATACGAGGGTTCGATTCCCTTCACCCGCTCCAGTCGCTGTACCACCCGGCCTCAAGGCACGCCAAAACCCGCGCAGTTCACAGCTGCAGCGGGTTCTTTTCTGCCTCATGTTGTTTCAAGCTCCACCATGCCATACCAGCCTTTTGTGGGTAGGGATGTTGGCCGATTAACGGAGATCCGCTTTGACCAACAGTCCAAGTACCAGCCAGCCTTCGCCCGCTTCCTACAGATGATCAGGTGTTTTGCCCTGTTTGCAGAAAGCAGAACCATTCACGATAACTTGTTGGTATTACCTACGGGAAGAAACATGAAATATCGCGGATTGCTTTTCTCCGCCCTGATCGGCGCCGTTGCCAGTGCGCGCTCCATGACGCCCATGGCAAGCATTGCGGCTGCGCGACTTCTGGGCCATCGCACGCCGGGGAAACTTGTACTGCTGGACCATCCTGTGTTCACCTATGGCGCCTTGGCCATGGGGGTTGGCGAATTGTTCGGCGACAAGATGAAATCTGCGCCTGACCGCACTGTTTTTCTGGGCCTGCTGGCCAGGGTGCTCAGCGCAGGCATTGCAGGCGCTGCACTGGCTCCACGTGGTCGCGAGCAGGCCGGCGCTGTCACCGCGGTTGCTACCGCCGTACCTCTAGCCTACCTGACACTGGCCGGCCGTGAGCGAGCAATGGCGCGCATGGGCCAGACTCGCAGCGGCTTGATTGAAGACGCGCTGATTGTTGCCCTGGGTGTGACGATTGTGGCGCTGGCGGTCAGGCCGAAAAACGCTTGGTGACCGCATCGAATCGGGCGCTATGACCGAAGGTCTGGTTTTGGCCGATGATGGTCAACGTACCAAAAAAAAGGCCCTTCAGGCCCTTTTTTCTTGTCAAGGCCTATCGGTTCAGATCAGCGTGACGCCAGTCTTGGCTTGCAACGCTTCATGCGTAACGCCCGGCGCCAGCTCAACCACCTTCAGGCCCAGTGGCGTCACGTCCATCACCGCCAGGTCGGTGATGATGCGGTCCACCACGCCGACGCCCGTCAGCGGCAGGGTGCATTGCGGCAAAATTTTCAGGTCGATGGTGCCGTCCTTCTTTTTGGCGACATGCTCCATCAGCACGATCACGCGCTTGACGCCGGCGACCAGGTCCATCGCGCCGCCCATGCCCTTGACCATCTTGCCCGGAATCATCCAGTTGGCGAGGTCGCCCTGCTCGCTGACCTGCATTGCGCCCAGGATGGACAGGTTGATCTTGCCACCGCGAATCATCGCAAAGCTGTCGTGGCTGCCAAAAATCGACGAGCCCGGCAGCGTGGTCACGGTCTGCTTGCCGGCATTGATCAGGTCGGCATCCACCTGGTCTTCAGTCGGGAACGGACCGATGCCCAGCATGCCGTTTTCCGACTGCAGCCAGACTTCCTTTTCGCTGGGAACGAAATTGGCGACCAGCGTCGGAATGCCGATGCCGAGGTTGACGTAGAAACCGTCTTCGAGTTCCTGGGCAGCGCGGGCTGCCATTTGGTCTTGGGTCCACGGCATGCTTCAGGCTCCTTGTTGGCCACTGGCGGCCTTGATGGTGGATGGGACGGGTTCGTCGGCAGTGACGACTGCAGCCTGGGCAATGGCCGCCTGTGCCTCGACCTTGGCGGCGGCGGCATCGACCGGCGCCTCGGCCACCGTGCGTTTTTCAATGCGCTTTTCAGGGTTCGGGTTGTGCACGATGCGGTGCACGTAAATGCCCGGCAGGTGCACCTGGTCGGGCTCCATGTCGCCGGTTTCCACGATCTCTTCCACCTCGACAATGCAGATCTTGCCTGCCATGGCCACGGCGGGGTTGAAGTTGCGGGCGGTCAGGCGGAACTGCAGGTTGCCCGACTTGTCGGCCCGGTGTGCCTTGACCAGTGCCACGTCAGGCACCAGGGCGCGTTCCATGACGTAGGTTTCTCCGTCGAACTCGCGCAGTTCCTTGCCTTCGGCCACCAGGGTGCCAACGCCTGTCTTGGTGAAGAAGGCCGGAATGCCGGCGCCGCCGGCGCGCAGCTTTTCGGCCAGGGTGCCCTGCGGCGTGAATTCAAGTTCCAGCTCCCCGGCCAGGTACTGGCGCTCGAACTCCTTGTTTTCACCCACATAGGACGAAATCATTTTCTGGATCTGCCGCGTCTCCAGCAGCTTGCCCAAACCGAAGCCGTCGACGCCGGCGTTGTTGGAGATCACCGTCAGGTTCTTGACGCCGGTATCGCGCAGCGCGTCGATTAGCGCCTCGGGAATGCCGCACAGGCCAAAACCGCCAACAGCGAGCAGTTGTCCGTCCTGGACGACGCCCTGAAGGGCTTGTGCAGCAGAGGGATAAAGTTTCTTCACAAAAATGTCTCCTTGTTTCGTTCAGCCTTCAGGACGCTTTCATGCGCCTGTCCGGTCCATTACGATACTACCTATTGCGCTACGTAGTTTCTCTTAAAGGTTTGCCCTGATGTCAACGGATTACCAACTGGCTTTCGATCTGGCTCCGGTAGGGCTTGTATTGTCCCGCAATCGCTCGATCCTCGATTGCAACCAGCATGTTTGCGAAATGTTCGGCACTACACGCGAGCAGCTGGTGGGCCAGTCCTTCCTCATTCTCTACCCCAGCGCCGACGAGTACGAACGGATCGGCGTGCGCATGCTTCCCATCCTGAATGCCACCGGCATGTATTCGGACAACCGCATCATGAAGCGGGTCGATGGGCGATGCAAGGGCGAGACCTTCTGGTGTCACGTCACGGGCCGGGCGCTGAACCGCAATGCGCCGCATGAGTCCGGCATCTGGACCTTTGAAGACCTGAGCGCGAACCGGCCGGTGACAGCCGAACTGACAGCCCGCGAGCGCGAGGTGGCAGCCCACCTGATGCGCGGCCTGACATCCAAGGAGATCGGACGCGCCCTGATCATCAGCCACCGCACGGTGGAGATTTACCGCGCGCGCCTGATGCGCAAATTCAAGGCATCAACCACGGCCGATCTGGTGCAAAGGCTGATGGCCGGGGATTGATGCCCTGCCCTGGCAGGCGCTTTCCGTCTGCCACGGGCTTGAAGCGGTCAGACAGCCCAGAGGGGTGTTCAGGCGTTGTCGAGGTCGGTCTCGCGCCGGATCGATTCGCGGGCGCGGTGGTCGCGCAATTTGCCCAGGCTATGTTCAAGCACGCGCTTGAGCTTTTCGCTGGCGCCCCGGAACGCTTCGTCCTGGTTGGCGCCATGGTGGTTGACCGCGACAGGTTCGCGGTTGGCCAGCCGGGCTTCCATCATGCAGCGCTTGTGGTCGGGACTGATCTTTTCGCCGTTTTCGTCACTCATGTGAACTTCGATGCGGGTGATCTCGTCCTTGTAGCGGCTGAAGGAATCATTGAGTTCGGCGTTCGCCCAGCGTTCGAACGATTCGCCCGTGTCAATGCTGTTGTTGGAGTTGATCTGAATTTGCATCTGCTTGGTTCCTTTTCTGGAGAAAACGCAGCATCTGGCCAGGCGGTCGTGCTGCGTGGTGACACCGCCAAAAAGGCGGAAGCGAAAAACCATTATGTCCCTGCAAACTGCAAGCGCCTGTAGTCCACATGCTCCGCCCGGATGTTGGGCCGCGATGATGCCATCGATCAATGGTTTTTTACCAAACTTGCTATTTTATCAATAGCATAAAACGCATATGACTATTGCGCAGATGCACTAAAACTCTTGAAATTCCAGTGCTACTACACGGCGGGCACAGATTGATCTGCTGTCATTCCTTCTTCGGGCCGTCCACCACTTCGGCGGCGGTGCGAAAGGCCTCTACCGCCGTCGGCACGCCGCAATAGACCGCTGCATGCAGCAGCACTTCCTGCAATTCGGCCGGTGTCGCGCCATTGTTCAGCGCACCGCGCACGTGACCCTTGAGTTCATGCTGCTTGCCCAGCGCGGTCAGCATCGCCACGGTGATCAGGCTGCGGGTCTTGAGGTCAAGGCCGGGCCGCTGCCAGACATCGCCCCACGCCTTGGCCGTGATGTGCTCCTGAATCGGCCGGGTGAAGTCGGTTACGCCAGCCAAGGCGTTGGCGACAAACGCTTCCCCCATCACCTGCTTGCGGGTGGCCAGGCCCTTGTCGAAATCCTGGTTGTCCTTGTCAGCGTTTTTCTTGTCGGTTTTGTCGATTGCAGCGGTCACGGTGTACTCCGGAAAAATCATGAGAATAATTCAAGTGACTTCCTAATAAAAAAGCCTGCCCTGGTCTTCACCGGGGCAGGCTCAGGATCAATCCTGATCAATCAATCAGGCCAGGTCGAAGCGATCCAGATTCATCACCTTGTTCCAGGCCGCCACAAAGTCACGCACGAAGGCCGGCTCCGAGTCGCTGCACGCATAGACTTCCGCGATGGCGCGGAGTTGGGAGTTGGAACCAAAGACCAGATCAACCACGGTAGCTGTCCACTTCAATTCACCCGTCGTCCGGTCACGGCCTTCGAGCACCCCTTCGCTGGCCATGGACTTCTGCCACTGGGTGCGCATGTCGAGCAGGTTCACAAAGAAGTCGTTGCTGAGGGTTTCAGGGCGCTGGGTGAAAACACCCTCCTTCACGTTGGCCGCGTTGGCATTGAGGACGCGCAGGCCGCCCAGCAGAACCGTCATCTCGGGCGCGGTCAGCGTCAGGAGGTTCGCACGATCGACCAGTTGCTCGGCTGCCGACGCATGCTGGCCCTTGCGGGTGTAGTTGCGAAAGCCATCTGCAGTCGGCTCCAGCACGGCAAAAGCCTCCACATCGGTCTGCTCTTGTGAAGCATCCATGCGACCCGGGGAAAAGGGAACCTTCACATCGTGCCCGGCCTTTTTGGCCGCCGCCTCGACGGCAGCGCAGCCGCCAAGCACGATCAGGTCGGCCAATGAGACCTTCTTGCCGCCGGACTGCGCGCCATTGAAATTCGTCTTTATCGCTTCCAGCACCTGCAGCACCTTCGCCAGTTCAGCCGGCTGGTTGACTTCCCAGTCCTTTTGCGGCGCCAGGCGAATGCGCGCACCATTGGCGCCGCCACGCTTGTCGCTGCCACGGAAGGTGGACGCCGAAGCCCAGGCCGTGCTGACCATTTGGGCGATGGACAACCCGGATGCGAGCATTTTTTCCTTCAGTGCCGCCACGTCCATTGCCCCGAGCAACTCATGATCGACGGAGGGAATCGGATCTTGCCAAAGCAGTTCAACTTTCGGAACCAGCGGCCCCAGGTAGCGCACGTTAGGGCCCATGTCGCGGTGCGTCAGCTTGTACCAGGCCTTGGCGAAGGTCTCGGCAAACTCCTGCGGATTCGCCATGAAGCGCCGCGAGATTTTCTCGTAGGCCGGATCCATGCGCAGGGCCATGTCGGCCGTGGTCATCATCGGGGCATGACGCACGGACGGGTCATGGGCATCGGGCACGGTGGTCGCCGCCGCTGGGTCTATGGGCTTCCACTGATGGGCGCCAGCCGGGCTTTTTGTCAGCTCCCACTCGTAGCCAAACAGGTTCTCGAAATAGCCGTTGTCCCACTTGGTGGGGTTGTTGGTCCAGGCGCCCTCGATGCCGCTGGTGACGGTGTGCACGCCCTTGCCGCTGCCAAAAGTATTTTTCCAGCCGAGGCCTTGCTCTTCCACGCTGGCACCTTCGGGCTCGGGGCCGACATATTTGCCCGGATCGGCTGCGCCATGGCATTTTCCGAAGGTGTGTCCGCCAGCGGTCAACGCGACGGTTTCTTCGTCGTTCATGGCCATGCGCAGGAAGGTTTCACGAATGTCGCGTGCCGATCCCAGTGGGTCCGGCGTGCCATTCGGGCCTTCGGGGTTCACGTAGATCAGTCCCATCTGGACCGCCCCGAGAGGGTTGTCGAGTTGACGATCGCCGGTGTAGCGCTTGTCGCCCATCCACTCGGCCTCAGGGCCCCAGTAAATCTCTGCAGGCTCCCAGACGTCCGGGCGTCCACCGCCAAAGCCGAAGGTCTTGAATCCCATCGACTCCATGGCAACGGTGCCGGTAAGAACGATCAGGTCGGCCCAGGAAAGCTTGCGGCCGTACTTCTGCTTGATGGGCCAGAGCAGGCGGCGCGCCTTGTCGAGGTTTGCGTTGTCCGGCCAGCTGTTGAGCGGCGCAAACCGCTGCGTGCCCGAGCCCGAGCCACCACGGCCATCGGCGATACGGTAAGTGCCGGCACTGTGCCAGGCCATGCGGATGAAGAACGGACCGTAGTGACCGTAGTCGGCCGGCCACCAGTCTTGCGAATCCGTCATCAGGTCAGTCAAATCCTTGACGACGGCATGCAGGTCCAGGGTCTTGAACTCCTCGGCATAGTTGAACGCCAGGCCCATGGGGTTGGACAGCGGGGAATTCTGGTTAAGAATCTTGAGGTTCAGCTGATTGGGCCACCAGTCTGCGTTCGTTCTGGTGCCAGCCAGTGCCTGTTTCCGGGCGCCGCCCGAAAATGGGCAGGTGCCTTCGCTTTCCATTTTTTGCTCAGCCATGATTGATTCCTTTGTGATGATTAAGTGGCGCCGATGACGGCAGCGTAGAACCTGGCAATGCCGCCGGGATTCAGGACTCCATGTTCAAGACGGGTTCTGGAGCCTGCTCATGGCATTGAAATTTGCCTGAATGCGTCTGAACAGTTGAGCTGACCTGAGACGGAAGTCTAGGGCTCCCAGTTAAATATTCAAAGTCAATTAAAAGTATTCTCTTAATAGTTTTTATTTATGCCTCTCATTCAGTCTTGTTTCCCGATGGCGACGGGCAGTCAACGCTTTGCAGTTAGGCTTGGGGCTAAGACATTCGCAAATCTTTTCAAGGAAACCGTCATGAACAGCCCAAACAGCCCAAGCACCGCACCTCGATACCCTGCCCCGGAACTGAACGACCTGCCTGACGACATCAAGGCCAAAATTCTGGAAGTTCAGGAAAAGGCCGGCTTCGTGCCCAACGTGTTTCTGGCGCTGGCCCGCCGTCCGGCCGAATGGCGCGCTTTCTTTGCCTACCACGATGCCATCATGCTCAAGGAAGAAAGCGGCAACCCCAATGGCTCACTGACCAAGGGGGAGCGCGAAATGATCGTGACCACCACCAGCGCGGCCAACGGCTGCCTGTACTGCGTGGTGGCGCACGGCGCCATTTTGCGGATTTATGAAAAGAAACCGCTGGTGGCCGACCAGGTGGCGGTCAATTACCGCAAGGCCGATATTTCGCCGCGCCAGCGCGCCATGCTCGACTTTGCGATGAAGGTCTGCCTGCACTCCGACCAGATCGAGGAAGCAGACTTCGAGGCCTTGCAGGCGCATGGTTTTGACGACGAGGACGCATGGGACATTGCCGCCATCACGGCGTTTTTCGGCCTGTCCAACCGCATGGCCAGCTTCAGCGGCATGCAGCCGAACCCGGAGTTCTACCTGATGGGGCGTTTGCCGAAAGCACCAAGGCCGGCTTGATTGCTATTGATTCAATATCTGTCAATGCACGCTGATAGTGCGCAAAAGCTATTTTTGACTGTAATTTCAACCCGCAGCCCGCAAGGCCAAAACCGCATTCGTTCCACCGAAGGCAAATGAGCTGGACAGCATGCTGCGCACTGTCACGCCCTCGCGGGCGGCGTTGGGCACATAGTCCAGGTCACACGCCGGATCGGCCTGCTGCAGGTGCATGGTCGGCAGCGCCACCGAATGCTGCATCGCCATCAGCGACAGCACGCATTCCAGCGCCGACGTGGCGCCCAGAAGATGGCCGTGCAGCGCCTTGGTGGCGCTGATCGGGATACGGGACGCACGACTGCCAAACACCTCCTTGATGGCGGCCGTCTCGATGCCGTCATTGGCCGGGGTGCCGGTGCCGTGGGCATTGATCGCATCCACCTCGTCTGCCGCCATGCCGGCTGATTGCAGCGCGGCGCGCAGGGCCGCCGCCTGGCCTGCGGCGCTGGGCCGCGTGATGTGTCCGGCGTCGGTGAACAGGCCATAGCCTGCCAGTTCGCCGTGAATCGTCGCGCCCCGCGCCAGCGCACGGTCCCACGGTTCGAGCACCAGCAGGGCCGCGCCCTCGCCCAGCACCATGCCGCTGCGGTTTCTGGAAAAAGGTTTGCACGATGCAGACGGGTCGGCCACATCAAGGCTGGCCACGGTGCGCAGCGCTTCCCAGGCTTTGAGCGAACCGAAGCACAGCGGGGCTTCCGTGCCGCCGGCCAGCGCCATGTCGATGTCGCCACGGGCAATCCGCAGCCAGGCCTCGCCGATGGCCACGGCCGACGACGAGCAGGCGGTCGAATAGCTCAGGTTCGGCCCGCTCCAGTGTTGCTCGATGCCAATCCAGGCGGCCGGCGCATTGTGCATGCCCGTCAAGACCAGGAAGGGCTTGATGCGGTCGGAATCCTCGCCGTAAAGCGTCTGGTAGCCGTCGTCTATGCTGCCGATGCCGCCCATGCCGGTGCCGATGAAGATACCGGCGCGGTGGCGGTCTGCCTCTGCCAGGGCAGGCTGCGCATCGGCCAGCGCCTGGCGGGCCGCCACCAGCGCGAACTGGCTGACACGGTCCAGCATGCGCAACTGGGGCGGGTCGAAATGGTCGGCGCCGTTGAAGGCCACCGTGGCGCCCAGCGGCGCGGAAATCCGGTGGGCGAACGGAACATCGAGCCGGTGAACGGCCGAACGCCCGGCGCGCGCGGCGGCAAATGCTTCTCCCGCACTGTTACCCAGGGGCGACACCACGCCCATGCCGGTGACGGCAACCCGCCTCACGGCACAGTGGGCGAAGTGGCTTGAGGCAATGCGGCCGGCGGCGCGGCGGCCGGTGCGCCAGCCTGGCCCTGCGGCCTGGCCACCAGTTCGTCAATAAAGCGCACCACGTCGCCGAGGGTCAGCAGTTGCACCGGTTCGGGAGGCAGGCTGATGCCGAACTCGTCTTCTATGTTGAACAGCAGGTCGGCAACGCCCAGGGAATCGATACCCAGGGCTTCGAGCGGCGCGTCTGGCGTGAGTTGCCCGGCCTGCAGCTTGTAGTCCTTCATCAAAATGGCGCTGAGCCGGTCGAATGTCGTGTTGCCTGTCATGTCTTTCCTTTGCTTTATCCGGGATCAAGGTGAGCTGTAGTCGCTGCGACGGGCCCGGCGCCTGCGGCCAGCCAGCTTGCCATGGCCGGGCTGATTGCGCAGCTGATTTTGCCGCCCCGGCGCGCGCCCTGCGTCATCAGCCCGGGCCAGCGGCCCAGCAGCCCCAGCCACGGCGATATCAAGCCGGGCCGCATGGCCAGGTGGGCCAGGCTGGCGGCCAGCCGAAGGCGCGGCGCGAAATGACGACGCCATTCGGCCGTATAGCGACGGCGCACGCCCGACTGCCAGACGCTATTGGCCAGGCCATCGGGCGGCCTGGCCGACTGCAGCAGCTGCGCGCACAGCAGCCAGGCCGACTGCATCGCCATGCTCATGCCTTCGCCGATGATGGGATGCGCCTCGCCCGCCGCATTGCCGATGCGAAACAGTGCGTCGTCAGCGCGCAGCCTGATGCCCGGATCAATCGGGCCGGTGGCCAGCCAGGCGCCTTCGCGCTGCGCCGGACCCAGCGCCTGCGCCACGCCGTCGCACGCCTGCTTCAAATAAGCCTCGACCGCCTCGCCTGCGCCCAGGCCCGGGTGCAGGCGACGGCAGGCCTCAAGACGGTCTTCACGAATGCAGCAGGCCAGCGTGGTGATGCCCTGGTCAGCCAGCACCATGCCACCGTAGCCGCCTTCGAATGACAGCACCGGCAGCAGGCCGGGCGCAAGACCTGCATGGCGGAAATTGGCCTTAAAGGCAAACAGGTCGCTGGGCTGGCGCGCCAGGCGCCGCTCGGCGCGGCCCGTGGGCAGGGGCTCCCACGAGCCGTGCGCGGCAATCAGCACTGGCGCATGCAGTTCTTCCCGCTGGTCCGAACCGATGGCGCGGATATCGCAGCGGTGGTCGCCCACGCTGCCACCAAGCGCCTGCACCGACCACGGCTGCAACACCAGCACCCCGCTGGCACGGGCCTGCGCCAGCAGCAGCGTGTCGAGTGTTTCACGTCCCAGCGCCCTGCCCCAGGCGCGATCCGGCAGGTTGGCAGCCGGCAGGTCGGCAATGAAGGTTCGCGGTCCCTGCATCAGCGCCACCTGGCGCAGTTCCGGACCTGCACTGGCGTCAAATTCAGCGCCTATGCCCAGGGCATCGAGCAGCGGCAGGTTGCTGGCCGCCAGGCATTCACCGCAGACCTTGCGGCGGGGAAAGCGCTGCTTTTCTACCAGCGCCACCGACCAGCCAGCCCGTGCCAGCAGCACGGCCGCAGTCGAGCCGGCCGGCCCGGCCCCGATGATGATGGCGTCGAAATGGGTGTTCATGGGAGTGCTTCAGCCCCGCCCAGGCCGCTTCGTTCGGCCAGGAAACAATGGCTGAACAGGCCCGCCGACGATTCGCTGACGGTCCAGAACGACCGATCGCCCGGCCACAGCGCGCTGAGTTCCTGGTCCCGGAATCCGGCATGAACGCTCAGCACGGCGTCCTGGCGCGTCACCGCATTGGCGCCTATCACCCCGACCAGATAGCTGCCGGCCAGGGCAAGCCCCGCGCGGCGCGGCTCGCAGGCCAGAAAACGTCGTGCGCGCGATTCGATCGCCGCCAGCAGCGTGGCGAGTTCCGGGCCTTCGAAATGATGCAGGAACAGATTGGCGACGATGACATCCCAGCGCGCGCTTGGCTCGCGCACCGCCGGCGACTGTGGTGAAGCCCAGTCGAACACATCCACAACATGGGCGCTGGCGGTCCAGCCAAGACGGGCATAGTCGTCCAGGGTGGAGCGGCTCACCAGGTCCTGCCGGTCCAGCAGCGTGATTTCAACCGCCGGACAGCGCGCGCCAAGAGCCCCGGCGACACCCAGCATCAGGCTGCCGTCGCCTGCGCCTAGTTCGAGCAGTCTGAGGGGCGCAGCCGAAGGACGGGAGGCCAGCAGACGCTGCAGCGACCGCGTCATGATGGCGCGCGTGCCCATGAGCCGGTGGATGCGCTGCAGGTCGCGTCGAGAGCGCATGGCGGCCGGATCGTCTTCAGCCAGTCCATCGAGTGTTTCGGCGGCAACGTTGCGCGGCATGCTCATCATGCGGCCTGCACTTCCAGCAAGGCGCCATGGCAGCTGAAACCGGCGCCGAAAGACGACAGCCACCACCAGCCGCCAGGCGCACGGTCCTGCAGCGCAGCCTGCAGTACAAAATAGACAAAGGCACTGGACAGGTTGCCGTACTCGCGCAGCATGGCGGCGCTGTAGCGCAGGTCGGTGGGCGCCAGTTCCAGGCGGCGCTCCAGAGCGCGCAGCACATCGCGGCCGCCGGCATGCATGATCCAGGCGCTGATGACCTGGCGGCCCAGGCCTGCCCGATGCAGCACGGTGTCCAGCACCTGCTCTGCATAGTCGGCCGCCAGCGCGGGCACCTCCCGTGTCAGGATGTTGCGCAGCATGCCGGCGCGCTGCTCGAACTTCAGGGCATCGCGCCGGGACGGCTCCAGCAGCGAGGCACTGTCCTTCCACTCGACCTGCCGGCCGGCCGCGCCCGGTGTGCGCGACAGCACCGCAGCGCCGGCACCGTCCCCAAACAGACAGGCGCTGATCAATACGCCGGGGTCGTTGTCAAGGTACATGGCGGCACTGCTGACCTCGACGCAGACCGACAGCACCCGTTCGCAGGCGCCCGACTTGAGGAGCGAAGCGCCGAGTTGCAGGTTGGGCAACGCCGCTGCGCAGCCCTGACCCACCAGGTCGAAGGCCAGAACATCGGGCCGCAGACCAAGCCGCTCGGCCACGTGGCCTGTCAGGCCCGGGCACACATAGCCGGTGCAGGTGCTGACCACCACCGCGTCGATGTCCTGTGCAAGGCAGCCGGCCCGGGCCAGGGCACGCGCGGCGGCTTCGGTGGCCAGTGCGGGCGCATGGTCCAAAAACCGTTGTGAAAGGGTGTCCGGGTCTATGCAGAACACATCGGCGAGTGAATCGACAGCCAGCCGGCGCGCTTCGATGCCGTTGTCGCGCTGCAGGACAGTGCGCGCCACCAGGTGGGCCCGGGCATCCAGCCGTTCAAACCACTCGGAATTCCGGAACGCGTCCAGGCACTCTGCCTTGGTGTAGCGCGATGCAGGCGTAGACGTTCCAATTCCGAGAAAAAACATGTGTCAGCCAGCCTTCTTGTAGTAGAGGCTAGCAGGATACGATCTTTCAAAATTCTCCGCGCAACCATTGAATGTCTCAGGCTGTAGGACAGTGCCGCCAGGCGCATCGACAACTGCGATGGCGGGCAGGTGGACGCCCGGCAGGCCCGAATGGACTCAAGCCTCATCCATTTCTCCAGACCTGCTACGCCTTGCGCCGATGGCGGTTTGACTCACCCTCCGATAGACACAGCCACCGCCCGGACTGGCCGGGAATGAGCGCTACCTACGCGATTCCGGGCTTCAGGCAGTGGCTGCCTGAAGCCCGGAATCTTGTGGATCAGATGCGGCTAATGAGGCAAGAGGCTTCAAGCCTTAGCAAGCATGCCGGGACCAGAAATAGGTGCTGATGGTCGGGTTGTAGCCAGGATTGGCAAATTTGGCCTTGTACTGGTAACCGTTTGAATACGTCACCACGCTTCCGGCAGCATATTGCCTGCCTTGTGTCCAGGTCGAGCTGCTGCATGTCGGTGCCGGTGCAGGTGCCGGAGTGGGCACCGGGGCGGGTGCGGGTGCAGGTGCGGACGACACCGCGCAGATGTATTGCGACCAGAAGTAAGTGCTGATGGTCGGGTTGTAGCCTGGGTTGGCGAAGTTGGCTTTGTACTGTTTGCCATTGGAATAGCTCACGATGCTGCCGGCAGCATATTGTTTGCCCATCACCCAGTCCGAGCTGCTGCATGCAGGGGCTGGTGTTGCCGGGATGATTACCGGCGGTTGAGTTGCTGTCGGTGGCGTGGATGGAATTGGGGTTGGTGTCGGTATTGGAGTCGGGGTCGGCGCAACAGAGCCACCGGCTGTCTTGAAGATGTTCAAGAACTGGTAGCTGGACTGCGCGACGCCACTGTACGAGCCCAGATCGTTCGAAGCGTTGGTGGCTTGCGCCTGGTCGCGTTGAAATGACCAATAGGAAAGCAGGCCGATCCCGTTGGCCTTGACAAAGTCGGCAATCGTTTTGGCATCAACCAGCGAGAAAGTCGAGCCGTCATCGTTTTTTCCGATCATGGGCGTCATTCCCATCATGGCGTGCAACTGCGCCTGGGTCTTGTTCGGATAGAGGGTTGCCATCTGGCTGGCCGCAGCGCGGAAGGTCACGATGGATGCCTGCGCCACTGTGGAAGGCACGACCATGGTCCTGAGATTTTCAACGCCAAAGCTCATGGTCATCACGTTGACCATGCTGATCCGCACGCCTGCAGCGATCGCCGTCTTCAACAGATTCATCGAGTTGGCATCAACACCGCGAAGCCAGCCAGGCAAGGTGAAGGACGTATAGAGATCGGGGTACTTGGCCTGAAGGCGAACCAGGACACGGGTCCTGCGGGCACTGCCTTCGACATCGAGCAACTGATGCCCCTCGATATCCCAGTCAATCCGGCGGGTTCCGGAATCGACTATCAGCTTGTCAAGCAAGTTGAAAAGCTGGTTGTCGTCCTTGCAGGCAATCTCTGCATACACGCCGTTTTGTCCACCGAACGAAATGATGAGCTGACCACCTGAGCCGATATACGTCCGGGCATCCGGAAGCTTGTTCAGCAATTCCTGGTCAAGAGCGCAGTTTCCCTTGGTAATGGCGAAGGCCAGTGTTGCGCTGTCCAGGCCTGCCAAACGTTTAGCCTCGGTCAAAGTGCTGCCGCTCCATGCATGAAAGTATGGAGCGATTTCAAGCGCGCTTGCGGACTGGCCAAGGTTAAGCAAGACCGCAGCAGTTACAGCGCTGGCAATCCTGGAGAAGTTACGGTTTTGCATATATATCCATTCAAATGTAAAAATCTTCGGAATTCCACCGAACAAAAAACCAACTGAGCCGTTTTTTTTCACTTTTTGAAGTGATTTCTAACTAGCAAATACAGCTCTGGCCGCCTGACATCCCATCAGGCTGAAGTGCAAAATCTGTGAAAAAACTGATTTATGCTTAACACTTGAATGAATCTTAATAGGTACCCAAAACCGTTTCATTTACATATTTTTAGTGAATTTCCTAGTTTTTACCTACAAAAAATGTAGGCACTTTCTTACAAAAGAAAGAAATTTTCATGGAAATTTTTTTATCCATTGAATTTCAAATCTCGTTTTAGCCTCAAAAGTTTGGCTTTGAAAAAGGATGGTTTTATAGACAAATGAACGGTTGCTGATTTGAAAAAAGCAGGCAGATGCCTATGACAGTGGAGCGCAAGCTTGCACTTTGAAAAAACAGATGTAGGTAGTTAATAGATACGCAAAATAACGTCAATTTGTAATTTAATTACAAAATTATTTTATTTCTACAAAGCAAAAATTAAATTAAATAAAGCAATTAATTTAATGTATTAATTAGTAATTAAATTTTTAGAGGTTGAAACCATGAAGTTACATAAAAACTTTTAGTTACTAACTTGTCATATTTCAATAAAAAAATGTAATTTCTAAAAAAATATCAATAATTCGTAAAAATTTGTAGTCATTTTCCTACCTGCTTGTAAGACAAGAGCAATTTTCAAGGCTGTCTTTTGACACAAAAAGTGCAAACAAGACAGGATTTCGGCTTGACACAATCGTTTTGAAAAAGGTTTTCGTATGAACCCTGTGCATGAGGGTATTCAGGCGATATCGGGAGGATGGGCCAAGGGACTTTGGCAAGCGCATAAGTCGGGCTTGTGTCGCAGGCATGGGCAAGAGATGGAGGTGTGTCGGTGTGGCTTGTACGGAGCCCTGGGTATTGCCTGAAGAAGGCAACAGACAGAAAAGATGACGCGAATCACCAGGGGACTCAAAGCAAGCGATGCTGAACCACGTCAACGCTTGCTGTTGAAGACCTGGGAGCGTTGAACACGCGAGATCAGGCGATGGTCGCCAGGAATGCGGGCAGGCAGGTGCTCAATGGCCAGAAACGCGGCAAGCGGCATGACATCTGCACATATGGACATGCCAGCTCAGTATTCAAAATGGCTTGCCGCCTTGCCGGAGCCATCAGAGACCAACCAGAAAAACCACCACTCTCAAGCTATTTTATTGATAGCTATAAGCGCACACCCAGACTGCGAAAAAAGCACTTTTTTACGTATATATCAGCCTTCGATCCTTTGACGCATCCAGTCCGGCAGGGTCTTTGCCTTTTGCGCAGGGAAGTCCACCCAGATGGTGGTCGCGCCGCCAGCAGCACAGATGACTCCAGGTTGTTCGGCCCGTTCCATGGTGGCCCAGGTTTCAAAGGTCGTTCGGCCGGGGTCGCTGACATACATCTTGATCAGCACCTCGCCAGGGTATTCGAGCTGCTTGTAGAAGTTGCAAAACGCATTGACGATCACCGGGCCTTCACCCTGCGGATCAGGCTGGCAGCCAATGGCATACATCCAGTCGATGCGGATGGTTTCCATGTAGCGAAAGTAGGTCCCATTGTTCAGGTGGCCCATGGCATCCATGTCGCCCCAGCGAATGGCAATGCGCATTTCATGAACCAGTTTTTTCTTCTCGGGAATTTCAATTTTCATGATTCAGCTTGTAATGAAGAGGCTCAGCGATGAGCCCTGATGGAAGCCAGGATGCCGAAGGTAAACAGTGCGCAGGCACCGATCTGGCCAGACGTCGGCCAGTGACCGTCCCAGACAAAAGAATACAGCAAGGCAAACAGCGTCTCGCTCACAATGAGCTGGCCACACAGGCTGGCGCTGAGCCGCTGGCTGGCGAGGTTCCACAAAATTGTCGCCAGCCAGGTCGAGCCAAAACCAGCGAACACGCACAGCAGCACAAACCGCATCGAGTCGGCACGCGCAGCTATTGCATGCATGGCTGAGCCGGCCGCAAGCCACATCAACAGCGCACCAACGCCGGTGGCTAAGCCCAGCCAGTTGGCCCAGTCGGTGGCGTTTACCTCCGGATGGCGCTTGAGCCAGGCTGAATTCAACAGCGCAAAGGCGGTCCAGCTCAGCATCGACACCAGTGCGTAGCCCATGCCGCGCCAAAAATGAAGGCCCGCGCCATTGGACGTGCCCGTAGTGGATGCCATCATGAGCAGCAACCCGGCCAGCGTCAGCGCAAGGCCTGGCAACAAGGCTGACCAGCGCAAACCATGCGGCTTGCCCAAGAGCATGATCCACAGCGGAATCGTGCCGATGAGGAGCGAAGGCATTTCGGTGCCGGCATCGCGAATCGCCAGTACCAGGAAAAGGTAATAGCCACTAAAACCCAGCACGCTCATACCGAGCGCAGCCACCAACTGGCGCAGCGTGGGCCAGCGACGGCGGCCCAAACCACACAGCATGGCAAGCGCTGCCACCAGGCCGTAAACAGCAAAGCGGCCGGAAGTCAGGTCTACCGAGGAATAGCCCCCATACCCCATCGAAAGCATGCGCGGTGCCACAAAGACCAGGCCCCACAGCGCACCGGCTGCCAGGCCTGCGAGAATTCCGGTCACCAATTGAACGTAGCCCCTGCCCTTGCTGATTCTGTTTCCAGATCACCTTGGCCAAGGCGCGATGACGTAAAACCATGCCGCAGCATGGCAAGGCAGAGCAGCAATGCCTGACATATCTGGAAATGGAATGAAATCGCGTGTGCCTCAGACTGAATAATTGCTGTTTGTTGCCATAAAACCGTGAATGCCCTATCGAATTTTGTCGAACAGCCTCGTCACTGGCGCGACACATGCTGATAAATTCATACGCATACTGAAGACGATCGACTGCTACCTCAATATTCGGGGATTTGAAAAGCGAACGGCCGGTTCCCCTCGCATTTCACGACATAAAATCCCCGGAAACCACACGGTCGACATCTTTACCCAATCATTATCAGCGAGTGCCACTGATGCAAACACAAGAAATCCTGGCCCAGTACGGCCCCCGAGAATCGATGGACTACGACGTGGTCGTGGTCGGCGGCGGCCCGGGCGGGCTGTCGGCGGCCATTCGCCTCAAGCAACTCGCCGCTGAAAAAGGCACCGAGCTTTCCGTCGTCGTGCTCGAAAAAGGCTCCGAGCCCGGCGCGCACATCCTGTGCGGTCATGGACCCCCGGGCCTTGAGCGAGCTGATCCCCGACTGGAAGGCCCTGGGCGCCCCGCTCAACCAGCCCGTCACCGCCGACGAGGTGCTGTTCCTCAGCGAGACCGGCTCGACGAAGACCCCGGCCTGGCTGGTGCCCGACTGCTTTCACAACGAAGGCAACTATGTCATCAGCCTGGGCAACGTCACGCGCTGGCTGGCAACGCAAGCCGAAGCGCTGGGCGTGGAGATTTTCCCCGGCTTTGCGGCTGCCGAGGTGCTCTACACCGACGCGGGCGCGGTCAGGGGCGTAGCCACCGGCAACCTGGGCATTGGCAAGGACGGCGAGCCGACGGATAACTTTCAGCTCGGCATGGAGCTGCTGGGCAAATACACGGTGTTTGCCGAAGGCGCGCGTGGCCACCTGGGCCGCCAGCTCATTTCCAGGTTCAAGCTCGACGAGGGCAAGGACCCGCAGGCTTATGCATTGGGCGTCAAGGAGCTGTGGGAGATCGACCCGGCCAAGCACCAAAGCGGCCTGGTGGTGCACACCGCCGGCTGGCCGATGGACAGTGACACCTACGGCGGCGGCTTTCTGTACCACTTAGAGGGCAACCAGGTCACGCTGGGCTTTGTCACCGGGCTGGACTACACCAACCCTTATTTGAGCCCGTTCGAGGAAATGCAGCGCTGGAAAACGCACCCGGCGATTCGCAAGTACCTCGAAGGCGGCAAGCGCATCGGCTACGGCGCGCGGGCCATCACCGCCGGCGGCGCACTGAGCCTGCCCAAGACGGTGTTTCCCGGCGGCGCGCTGATCGGCTGCGAGGCGGGGTATCTGAACGCCAGCCGCATCAAGGGCAGCCATGCGGCGATCAAGACCGGCATGCTGGCGGCCGAGGCGGCCTATGAAGCGGTGAGCGCCGGGCGCGAACACGACGAACTCGCCGCCTACCCGGCCGCTTATGACGCCAGCTGGCTGGCGCAAGAGCTGAACCAGGCGCGCAACTTCAAGGCCTGGTTCAA
>NZ_JAAFGZ010000039.1 GCF_010365105.1 Polaromonas sp.
TCTTCAGTTCGATCGCATCCAGCTTGGCTTTTACGAAAAACCAGTCTTCTGAACCTATGACGCAGAATTGTGCAATTGGCTCAAATAAATAGCTCCTTGCGTAGACGGGGCATGCGCGAAAGGCTTTTTCTGTATGAAATTTTGTAATTATTCAACATCCCTTGAAGCGCTTCGTATTTTCTTTGTGATGGCGGACTTGATTTGCAACCCATGACTTTGATGAGGAGAAGTCATGGTTCCCGGGTCGAGTCCGGGATGACAGAGTGGATGTGAATACCAGAGGCGCCTGTCATTGCGCATCGACCTGAAAAGCGATCTGCGTAGTGACGAAATCAAAGCTTTCTGGCTTGTCCGGTGAACCCCGGCCCTGACTCCGGATGAACGCTGATGCCTGAATGCATCTTTGCGTGCGAAATGTCCGGCTTGTTTCTCCCTCAGGAAATAGGCCAAACGGGCTAAAGTGTGATGTTGTTAAAAGGGTTTTGGAATTTAATAATTCAGGGAATCCACAACAATAAGCGCCACATTACATGCACAGCAGATCAGCACCGGATGTTCTGAAATTGAGTGTCATTCTTCCATGCTTCAACGGTGCGGCCACCCTGGCGGTTCAGCTTGAAGCGCTCACGGTCCAGGACTGGCCGGACGGGTGGGAACTGATCGTCGTCAACAATGGCTCGACCGATGATTCCATGGCCATGGCCGAGGGCTACCGGGCGCGGCTTCCCATGCTGAAAATCGTCCAGGCGCATCTGCCCGGCACGCCTCGGCTGGGTGTGCCGCATTCCTACAACACGGGCATCGAGGCTGCTACCGGCGATGCGTTTGTCTTTTGCGAGGCTGATGATGAAGTCGCGCCGGGCTGGCTTGCCGCCATGGGCCGCGCCCTGACGTCGCATGATTTTGTGCTGGCGCGCCTGGACCACCGCAAGCTGAACGCCGTCTGGCTTCATCCGCCGCATGGCGAGGGCTATCAGTCTGCAGGGCTTTACCGCATGCCTGCTGCCCCGCATTTCTTTTCAGCCAGCGCTTGTGGTTTTGGCCTGAGTCGCTCGATTTATGAAAAACTGGGTCCGCTGAATGTTGATTTTCCTATCGTTCACGACGGGGAATATTGCTGGCGGGCGCAACTGGCCGGCTATGCGCTGCACTTTGAACCCGAAGCGCTGGTTCACTACCGGGAAAAGTCGGCATTCATGGCCAGGTTCCACCAGGGTCGAAACTGGGGGCGCGACACCACCCGCATGCACCATCACTATGGGACGGCGATGGGTCGTCTCAGCCTGCCCCGGCATCTGGTCTCAATCGTCCGGTTGCTGCCGTCAGGCGCCAGGGCCTTGGTGTCGCGGGCCTTGAGGCGGCCCCAGGGACGGGCTTTGCTGGCCGAATGGATCTGGAATTTTGGCTGGGGGGCAGGCAAGCTGCAGCTGATTCTTCAAAAACCGGGGCTTTCTCCGCAAAAAGGAATGGCGCTGGCGGCTGCAGCTGCAGCTGCAGCTGCGACAGCGGCTGCCAATCAGACCGTCTCTGGCTAACCTGTCCGCTGGCCGGTGACACGGCGACGGACAAACCACATGCGCTGAAAAACACCGTCCTTGTCGATCAGCAGATGCTTGAGCCCGGCCAGCACATGCAACGACACCATCACCACCAGAATCCAGGTGGTGAATGAATGCGCATCAAAGAAGGTTTCCGCCAGGTCGTGGTTGGCTTCAAACACGCGGGGCAGGGTGGTGCCAAAAAACACGATGCCTTTCTTGCTCAGCAGTGCACCGATGATGCCGAAGGTGGGCATGGCGATCATGGCGGCGTACAGCAGCCAGTGTGTTGCCCGGGACAGGTTGACCTGCCATGACGGCAGGCTGGAAGGCAGGGGTGCAGGCGGGTGGCCGAGCCGCCAGACCAGGCGCAGCAGCACCAGGCCGGCAATCAGCAGGCCGATGGACTTGTGAAGGTTGAAAAACCAGGCGCTGCCCGGATCATCTTCAATTTCCATCATGTACCAGCCCAGCGCGACCATGCCGACGATCAGCACGGCCAGCGTCCAGTGAAGCAGCATGGCCAGGGGTGTATACGGTCTGCTATTGACCGTCGCTATGGAGCTGGATGTGCGCATGGAGTTTCCTTGTTTTGAGTAGTTGTTCAGGCATGGGGCGCGTCAACAACAGCGAACGAGCCGTCCGCCTTGCTTTTGTGTGCCCATCCTAAAACTGCTGCCTTAAAGAAACATTAAGCCGATCGGGTTGCAGCGTTTTGCCTGCTGGCTTACTGCCAGCCGAAACGCCGGATGTAATAACGTTTCATCAGCGTTGTCAACACCGCGTAGCCCAGCAAGATGGCGGTCAGCCAGCCAAAGTAGGCCAGCGGCAGTGCTTCGAGCTTGAAGTAGCTCGCCAAGGGCCCCATGGGCAGAAAAATGCCCGCCGCCATGATGAACAGCGTCATGCCCAGCAGCGGCCAGGCGGCGCGGCTTTCAATGAACGGAATTTTGGGCGTGCGGATCATGTGCACGATCAGCGTTTGCGTCAGCAGGCCGACCACAAACCAGCCCGACTGGAACAGCGTCTGGTTTTCAAGCGAGTTGGCCTTGAACACGTACCACATCACCACAAATGTCGTGATGTCAAAAATCGAGCTGATCGGTCCGAAAAAAATCATGAAGCGGCGGATGTCGTCAGGGTTCCATTTAAGCGGCTTGCTGACCAGTTCGGCGTCGACGTTGTCAAACGGAATGGCGATTTGCGACACGTCATACAGCAGGTTCTGCACCAGCAGCTGCAGCGGCAGCATCGGCAAAAACGGCAAAAACACGCTGGCGATCAGCACCGAAAAGACGTTGCCAAAGTTCGAACTGGCCGTCATGCGGATGTATTTCAGCATGTTGCTGAAGGTTTTCCGGCCTTCAATCACGCCTTCTTCGAGCACCATCAGGCTGCGTTCGAGCAGGATGATGTCGGCCGCTTCCTTGGCAATATCGACGGCGGTATCGACCGAAATGCCGATGTCGGCGGCGCGCAGCGCAGGCGCGTCGTTGATGCCGTCGCCCATGAAACCAACGACGTGGCCATTGCTGCGCAGGGTGCGCACAATACGCTCCTTGTTCAGCGGCGAGAGCTTGGCAAAAATGGTGTGATGCTCGACCGCTTCGGCCAGCGCCTGGTCGTCCATCGTGTCAATTTGCGGTCCCAGCACAATGCCTTCGACCTGCAGGCCGACCTGGCGGCAGACCTCGGCGGTCACCAGTTCGTTGTCGCCGGTCAATATCTTGACCGTGATGCCGTTCTCGGCCAACGCTGCAAGCGCCGGGGCGGTGGATTCCTTGGGCGGGTCGAGAAAGGCGATGTAGCCAATCAGCGTCAGAGCGGACTCGTCGGCGACCGAATACACCGACTGGCTGGGCGGGATTTCCTTCATGGCAACCGCCACGACGCGCAGGCCGTCTTCGTTCAGGTCGCGCGTCACTCGCTGCACCCGCGCCAGCATGTCCGCGTCCAGCGCCAGGGTGTTGTCGCCATCGCGCACATGGGTGCAGGCGGCGACGATTTCCTCGACGGCGCCCTTGCAGATCAGCTCGTGGTGATGCTCGCGTTCAGACACCACGACGGACATGCGGCGGCGCTGGAAATCGAAAGGAATTTCGTCGATTTTCTGGTAGTTATCGGCCAGTTGCAGCTCTGTAAGCACCTCGACATGCTCCAGCACGGCGCGGTCGAGCAGGTTTTTCAGGCCGGTCTGGTAGTAGCTGTTGAGGTAGGCAAAGCCCAGCACCTCTTCGGATTCGTGGCCAAACACATCGGTGTGGCGTGCCAGAGCAATCTTGTCCTGCGTGAGCGTGCCGGTCTTGTCGGTGCACAGCACATTCATGGCGCCGAAGTTCTGGATCGCGTCCAGCCGCTTGACGATGACCTTCTTGCGCGACAGGATCACCGCGCCTTTGGCCAGGGTGGAGGTGACGATCATCGGCAGCATTTCGGGCGTCAGCCCGACCGCCACCGACAGCGCAAATAAAAATGCTTCGGTCCAGTTGCCCTTGGTAAAGCCGTTGATCAGCAACACGATGGGCACCATGACAAAAGCAAAGCGGATCAGCAGCCAGCTGACCTGGTTGACGCCGACCTGAAAGGCATTGATTTCGTCTGTGCTGGCGGTGACCCGCGTGGCCAGCGTGCCGAAATAGGTGCTGTTGCCGGTGGTCAGCACGACGACCGTTGCCGATCCCGACACGACGTTGGTGCCCATGAACACCAGATTGGCCATCTGCAGCGCGCTCTCCGCCGAGCCCTGGGCATCCGGGAATTTTTCGACCGGCAGCGATTCACCCGTCATGGCCGACTGGCTGACAAACAGGTCCTTGGCCACCATCACCCGGCCATCGGCCGGAATCATGTCGCCGGCCGACAGCAGCACGATGTCGCCCGGCACCAGTTGCTTGATGGGCAGCTCGACCTGGCCAGCGGTCTGCATGGCGGGTACGTTTTCGAGTGGGCGGTTTGGGCCAGCGGCTTCTTCCACACGCCGGATCACGGTCGCGGTGTTGCTGACCAGTTCTTTCAGCGCCAGGGCGGCCTGGTTAGAGCGCCGCTCCTGAATAAAGCGGATCAGGGTCGAAAGCGCCACCATGCTGCCAATCACGATGGCGGCCTTGATGTCTTCGCTGAAATACGACACGACGGCCAGCACCGTCAGCAGCAGGTTGAATGGGTTTTTGTAGCTCAGCCAGAGGTGCAGCCACCCCGGCATGGGTTTTTCGTGTTCCACCTCGTTCGGGCCGACCTGGGCGCGTATGGCGTCGGCTTCGGCATCGCTCAGGCCCTCTTTGCGGGTATGGAGTTGCGCCAGTACGCCGGGCAAGTCCGCTTTGGCCCGTTGCACCAGCTGCCGGTTCAGCTGGTCGGGAACGGCGGCAGCGCGGCCTTCCCTGGACAGGGACTCCAGGATGACCCGGCGGCGAAACAGGTGGCGGGTGTGGCGCGAGGCGAGGAAGCGGCCAAAAAGCTGGTTGAAAATGTTCATGGATTTTTTGTTTTTGCCGACGTTTTGCCTGGTAACCCGCAGGCGTGGCTGGAATCTACCCTTTTTAGGGTTAGGAAAGCGTAAGTCCCGAAAGCTGTGCAGGCCGGACGGGTCGCAGGTCCAGCCGGCTGGAAGACGCAGGCGCCGATGTCGCAGCACGCTTCGCCAATCCTACCTTTAATGCTATTAAATATATAGCTTAAACCGTATGCAGAGCTTGCGGAAATGCCTATTTTTGCTTGAAAAACTGGTCAAACAGCACGGTCAGGTCGGCAAAGTCCTGGGTGAAGTGCTCGCGGTTGACGAAGTAAGCCTCGCAGGCCACGGCAAAGAATTCCGCCGGCGCGCTGGCGCCATAGGCGTCGAGCCAGGGCGGCTCGGCACCGAAGCGTTCGGCCATGGCGACCTGCTCGCGAAAACGGTCGTAGGCGGCCTGCATCGTGTCGTGCCAGGCGGCGTGGGCGGCGCGTGAGGGCAGGGGCGGGCAGCCGTCGGCTGCACCGTCCCGCATGTCGATCTTGTGGATGAACTCGTGGATCACGACGTTGTGGCCGCGCTCGGCCAGCTTGCCCGACGCGGCCACGTCCTGCCAACTCAGGGTGACCGGGCCGCCGTGCATCGCTTCTCCCAGCAGCGATTCCCGGTAGTCGTGGACCACGCCGGCGGGGTCGATGGCCTTGCGCCGCGCCAGCATCGCGCCTGGATGTACGACGATGCCGGTGAAATCGTCATACCAGTCCAGCCCCAGGCGGAGCACCGGCAAACACGCCTGTGCGGCAATCGCCACGGCCATTTCGTCGCTCACTTCCAGGTCGTGCGCGCCGGTGAATTCCTTGTGCAGCAGGAACCGGCCCACGAGCAGGCGAAGCGCCTGCCGGTCGGCGGCGGGAAGCCGCGCCAGAAAAGGGTAATGCTGCAGCGTCAACTGCCACAGCGCTTCGGGAATAGCCTTGGGGCGGGTGCCGGGCAGGCCCAGGGCGCCCGCCAGGTTTTTGAACCAGTTCAGCATGGCGCCGGTGTCAGGCGCAACCGACGGCGATGCGCTGCAGGCCACTGCCGTCCAGCCGCAACACTTCGGCGCGCGGCACGCCGGCCCCGGCGTCCCAGTCGCTCAACACCACGCGTGACAGGCCGTTGCCCAGGTCGTGAAACGCGGGCTTGTGGGTGTGGCCGTGGATCAGCGTGGGGGCATTCGCTGCCGCCAGCCACTGCCGGGCGGCGTTGGGGTCCACGTCGCCATAGTCCATGCCGGAGCGCTTGCGCGCCTCGCTTTGCCGGCGCATCTCGCGCGCCAGGCTCAGGCGTTCGGCCAGCGGCCGGGCCAGGAAAGCCTGCTGCCAGCCGGGGCTGCGCACTTGCCGGCGGAAAGCCATGTAATCGGTGTCGTCCAGGCACAGCGAATCACCATGCGAGAGCAGCCAGCGCTGGCCGGCAAAACCAAGCACTGTCGGGTCACCCAGCAAGCGTGCGTGGCAAGCGTCCATGAAGGCCGGGCCGACCAAAAAATCGCGGTTGCCGTGCATGAAAAAAAGTGCCAGCCGGTTGCCCGCCCGGGCCAGCACGCTGGCGCAGCGGTTTTCAAAATTCGCTTCAGGGTGGACAAGAAAGTCGGCGCTGACGGCATCGTCACCGACCCAGACTTCGAACAGGTCGCCCAGGATGAACACCGCATCGGCCGGTGTGCCCTGCAGGTAGGCCTGCAAGGCCCTGAAGGTGGCGGGCTCGTCGGCGTTCAGGTGCAGGTCCGAAATGAAATCGACCGTGCGCCACGACGGCGGAGCCACAAGCTCGGTCAAAGGGGGCACGGTCGTGAAAGGGGCCATGGCGGACTCAGGCAGGCTCAGTCCGGCTGCCGTTTCAAGCGACTACGACGGCTTTTTCGATCACCACGTCTTCGAGCGGCACGTCGTCATGAAAGCCCTTGCGGCCGGTCTTGACGGCCTTGATCTGGTCCACCACCTCGGTGCCCGAGACGACCTTGCCGAACACGGCGTAACCCCAGCCCGAAGCGTTCTGGCCGGTGTGGTTCAAAAAGCCGTTGTTGCCGACGTTGATGAAAAACTGCGAACTGGCCGAATGTGGCGCATTGGTGCGGGCCATGGCGACGGTGTACATGTCGTTCTTCAGGCCGTTGGTGGCTTCGTTCTCGATCTCGCCGTCGGTCGGCTTTTGCGTCATGCCAACCGCAAAGCCGCCACCCTGGACCATGAAGCCGGGAATCACGCGGTGGAACACGGTGCCGTCGTAGTGGCCCTTGTTGACATAGTTCAGGAAGTTGGCGACCGACTTGGGCGCTTTTTCGGCGTCAAGCTCCAGGGTGATGACGCCGTACTTGGCAATGTGCAGTTCGACTTTCGGATTGCTCATGAAATTTCCTTTAGGAGTGGGTTAGTTGACAAGGGTTGCGGATTTGATCATGACCGGCGTCTTGGGAACGTCCGACGGGAAGGGGCCGCCGCTGCCGGTGGGCACGGACTTGATCTTGCCCACCACGTCCATGCCGCTGACGACCTTGCCAAACACGGTGTAGCCGGGCGCCAGGGCGTTCGGGTTCAGGAAGTCATTGTCTTTCACGTTGATGAAAAACTGCGATGTGGCGGAGTTGGGGTCATTCGTGCGGGCCATGGCCAGCGTGCCGACGGCGTTTTTCGGGCCGCCCTTCGCCAGTGCCTCGCGGCCTTCATGCACCACCGGGGCGCGGGTTTTCTTTTCGGCATAGGCGGCATCGTAGCCGCCGCCCTGCACCATGAAGTTGTTGATCACGCGGTGAAAGATCGTGCCGTCGTAGTGCTTGTCCTTGACGTACTGGAGAAAATTCTCGACCGTCTTGGGCGCCTTGTCGGGATAGACCTCGACCACGAAGTCGCCTTCGCTGGTGGCAAATTTGACCTTGGGCGCGGCGGGTTCGGCCGCCAGGGCCACGCCGGCGCTCAGGGTAAGGACGGCCAGCAGGAGCGTTGCGCTGCGGCGGGTGAAAGCGGTGCCTGGAAAGTTCATGGAGTGGATCTTTTTTAAAAGTTAAATGATGCAATCAAGGTGCCCTGGCCGGTGCGACAGCCTTGGCGGCGGGAGTCAGCAACTGGTTGACCAATGCCAGCTTGGGTGGCAGCGACGCGTTCGCGGCATTGAGCTGCAGGGCGCGGCTGTAGGACTGGCTGGCCAGCCGCGCATGAACGTCGCCCAGGTTTTCATGGGCCACGGCATAACGCGGGTTCAGCCGGATCGCCATTTCCAGCGATTCCCGGGCCTTGTCGAACTGGCCCAGGCCGGCATACAGCACGGCCAGGTTGTTGTAGGGCTCGGGCAGTTCGGGAAAGTCCCGGTTGAGCTGGGCAAAGGTTTCCATGGCTTCGGCGGTCTGGGCTGTCCCGCTCTGGATCACGCCTTTGAGGAAGCGCATCTGCGGATCTCGCGGCTTGGCGGCCAGGTATTTTTCGGCGCGGGTCAGGGCCTGGGGGAACTGCCCGGCGCTGATCAGCCGGTTGACATCGGTGTACTCGTCGGCATGGACTGCCGGCGCGCCAAGCAGCGCAAACAGCAGCAGGCTGGCCGGCAAAAATGACAGGGGCTTGCAGAAAAGAACGGCTCGCGTGGGCATAGGACTCTCGTTGTTTTTGGGCAAACAGGGGGCCGCGCCAAGGCGCAAGATGGCCGGGTGGCAGGCCGGCCCGAACCGGATTAACAGCACGCTGACCGATGCCGGGAGCGGCTCGATATACTGTTTAATTCTAGCCGAGGGGGTATAGTCACCCTCCTTGTCCTGTTGTTCCTTCCCGGTTTCTCCCGAAGAATTTCGCTTCTGTTTCAGCGCCATCGCCGCCGGTGGCGCGCGGATATTCAGGTTTTTCCTTGTTCCTCCCCCTGGCATTTCCACGTCAGACCACGCATCCAGACAATTTCCATGAGCCTTCGCATTTACAACACGCTGTCGCGTGCCGTAGAAGATTTTTCCCCTATTGTTCCCGGCCAGGTCCGCATGTATGTTTGCGGCATGACGATTTACGATCTTTGCCACATCGGCCATGCGCGGATGATGATGGCCTTTGACGTGGTGCACCGCTGGCTCAAGGTCAGCGGCTACCAGGTCACATATGTGCGCAACATCACCGACATCGACGACAAGATCATCAAGCGCGCTGTCGAGCGCGGCATCACGATTCGCGCCCTGACCGACGAGATGATCCAGGCCATGCACCAGGACATCGGCGCCCTGAACATCGAGCCGCCGACGCTGGAGCCGCGCGCGACCGACTACGTGCCGCAGATGCTGGCCATGATCGGCACGCTTGAGAAAAAAGGACTGGCTTACCGCGGCTCGGGCGGCGACATGAACTATGCGGTGCGCAAGTTTCCGGGCTACGGCAAGCTGTCGGGCAAGTCGCTTGACGAGCTGCGCGCCGGCGAGCGCGTGGCCGTGCTCGAAGGCAAGGACGACCCGCTGGACTTCGTGCTGTGGAAATCGGCCAAGGAAACCGAACCCGAGGACGCCAAGTGGGACAGCGCCGCGTTGGGCCACGACTACGGCAAGGGCCGGCCCGGCTGGCACATCGAATGCTCGGCCATGAGCTGCGCCACGCTGGGCGAGACCTTCGACATCCATGGCGGCGGCGCCGACCTGCAGTTTCCGCACCACGAAAACGAGATTGCCCAGAGCGAAGGCGCCAATGGCCAGCCGCTGGCGCATTTCTGGGTGCACAACGGTTTCGTGCGCGTGGACAACGAGAAAATGTCCAAGTCGCTGGGCAATTTTTTCACCATCCGCGAGGTGCTGGAAAAATACGACGCCGAGACGGTTCGGTTTTTCATCCTGCGCGCGCACTACCGCAGCGCCTTGAACTACAGCGACGCACACCTTGACGACGCGCGCAATGCGCTCAAACGCCTGTACACCGCGCTTGATCTGGTTCCGCCAGCAACTGTCAAAATTGACTGGGCCGATTCGTTTGCCGCCCGCTTCAAGGCGGCCATGGACGAGGACTTTGGCACGCCTGAAGCAATGGCCGTGCTGTTCGATCTGGCGGGCGAGGTGAACCGGACCGGTTCTGACGAACTGGCCGGGTTGCTCAAAGCGCTGGGCGCCTGCCTGGGCCTGCTCCAGGCCGAACCTTCGGCTTATCTGCAGGCCGGGGCCAGGCTGGACGACGCGGCCATCCAGGCGCTCATCATGCAGCGCGCTGAAGCCAAGCAGGCCAAGGAGTTTGCAATTGCAGACCGCATCCGCACCGAACTGCTGGAGCAGGGCATCGTGCTGAAAGATTCGCCCCAGGGAACAACCTGGGAGGTGAAATCGTGAAAAACTCAAAATTTTCAAAATTTTCAAGCGTTTCAGACCTTTTGCGCGCGTCTGGCGTGAGTAAGCAGCTATGAAAAACATAGTAAATGCCAATGCTTCCAGTGCAACGCCCATCGAACTCACCGACAAGGCCGGCGCTCCGGAGCCCGCCATCATCGTGCCGCCGTACTGGCTGGACGCCTGCAAGCACCTGGTCAAAAAGGACCGGGTCATGAAACGCCTGATTCCACAGTTTGGCAGCACCTGCCTGCAGTCGCGCGGCGATGCCTTCAGCACGCTGGCGCGCAGCATTGTCGGCCAGCAGATTTCCGTGAAAGCCGCGCAGACTGTCTGGCACCGCTTTGCCGCCTTGCCCGCTGAAATGACGCCGGCCCATGTGCTGCGCCTGAAGATTGACGACATGCGCGCGGCCGGCCTGAGTGCGCGCAAGGTCGAATACCTCGTGGACCTGTCGATTCATTTCGATGCCGGCCGCGTCCATGTGCAGGACTGGCAGGCGATGGACGATGAAACCATCATTGCCGAGCTGATCGCGATTCGCGGCATCGGCCGCTGGACGGCCGAGATGTTCCTGATGTTTTACCTGACGCGGCCCAACGTGCTGCCGCTCGACGATGTCGGGTTGATCAACGGCATCAGCCACAACTATTTCTCCGGCGAATCGGTCAGCCGCAGCGACGCGCGCGAAGTCGCCGCTGCCTGGGCGCCGTACTGCAGCGTGGCGACTTGGTATATTTGGCGCTCGCTGGACCCGAAAATTGTGCCCGGTGCGTGACTGCCGGTGTGCAGCGCGCTTCGCTTGCGGCCTGACCAAGCATTAAAAGTCTGAGGATTACCATGGCAAAAAAGACATTTCTCGATTTCGAGCAGCCGATTGCGGAGCTTGAAGGAAAAATTGAAGAATTGCGTTATGTGCAAACCGAGTCAGCGGTCGATATTTCGGACGAAATCGAGCAGCTGGCCAAAAAAAGCCAGCAACTCACCAAGGACATCTACAGTGTTCTGACGCCCTGGCAGATCACCAAGATTGCCCGCCATGCCGAGCGGCCCTACACGCTGGACTACATCCGGGACATCTTCACCGACTTTGTCGAACTGCATGGCGACCGGCATTTTGCCGACGACCTGAGCATCGTCGGCGGCCTGGCCCGCTTCAATGGCAATGCCTGCATGGTGCTGGGCCACCAAAAAGGCCGCGACACCAAGGAACGCGGGCTGCGCAACTTCGGCATGAGCAAGCCCGAGGGCTACCGCAAGGCGCTGCGCCTGATGAAGACGGCGGAAAAATTCAGGCTGCCGGTGTTCACCTTTGTCGATACCCCTGGCGCCTACCCCGGCATCGAAGCCGAAGAGCGCGGCCAGTCCGAGGCCATCGGCCGCAACATCTTCGAAATGGCGCAGCTTGAAGTGCCGATCATCACCACCATCATCGGCGAGGGCGGCTCCGGCGGCGCACTGGCCATCTCGGTGGCCGACCAGGTGGTGATGCTGCAGTATTCGATCTATTCGGTCATCAGCCCCGAAGGCTGCGCGTCAATTCTCTGGAAAACGTCCGACAAGGCGCAGGATGCAGCCGAAGCGCTGGGCATTACCGCGCACCGGCTCAAGGCGCTCGGCGTCATCGACAAGATCGTCAACGAGCCGGTCGGCGGGGCGCACCGTGACCCGAAGCAGATGTCGGCCTTCCTCAAGCGCGCGCTGAACGATGCCTTCCGCCAGATCAGCGACCTGCCGGTCAGGGAATTGCTCAACCGTCGCTATGACCGGCTGCAAAGCTATGGCCGCTTTACCGACATCAAAACTGACGTCGGCAAATAGTCTGTTGCACTCGCCGCCGCCAGGCGCGGCGCGCCTCGAAAAGCCGATCAATCCGGCACTGGCAGGCCTTGCCACCCTGTTCCCGGCCGATCCCCCTTTGCCGCTGGGCGTGGCCTACAGTGGTGGCGCCGATTCGACCGCCTTGCTGCTGGCTGCGGCCGAGCGCTGGCCGGGCCAGGTCGAGGCCTTCCATGTCCACCACGGTCTTCAGGCGGCTGCCGATGATTTTGTCCAGATCTGCGAATCGGTTTGCAGGCAGATCGGCCTGCCTTTGCATGTCATTTTGGCCGATGCCCGCCATGCGCCGGGCGAAAGCCCTGAAGACGCGGCCCGGCGTACACGCTATGCGGCACTGGCAGCTTCGGCGGCGGCGCACGGCATGCATGGCTTGCTGCTCGGTCAGCATGCCGACGACCAGGTCGAAACCCTGCTGCTTGCACTGAGCCGCGGCGCTGGCCTGCCCGGCCTGTCGGCCATGCCGGCGCGGTTCGAGCGCGGCGGCATGGCGTTTTACCGGCCGCTGTTGCAGATTCCTTGCGCCGTCCTGCGCGAATGGCTGGCGCACCAGGCGATTGAATTTGTAGACGATCCGACCAACACCGACGAACGCTACACCCGCAACCGCATCCGGGCGCGCTTGCTGCCCGCGCTGGCGCAGGCGTTTCCGCAGTTTCGGACCACTTTTGCGCGCAGTGCGCGCCATGCCGCGCAGGCGCAGGCGGTGCTGGTGGAAGTTGCCGTGCAGGATCTGGCCGCTGCCGGCAATCCGCCCGCCATCAAGGTTTTGCAGGCTTTGTCAACAGCGCGCCAGGCCAATCTGCTGCGCCACTGGCTGCTGCTGCAGCAGGCCACGCCGAGCACGGCGCAGCTGGACCAGTTGCTGCACCAGGTGGCCGCCTGCACCACGCGTGGCCACCGGATTCATCTCAAGGTGGCGACGGGCCACGTGACACGGCAGGGCGGCAGCCTGCATTACGCCGTCACTTTCACCTCCACAAAAGGATGATCGAAAATTGCGCTGGCTATAATCAAAGGCTTTGCTGCCGAGCTGAAAAGCGGGCTTTTCCGAAGGCTGTTTTACGGGTTCCCGGCAGGAGAAAAAATTTCACCACCAACTCCTGATTGACCAACCGCAATGGCTTTGATCGTCCACAAATACGGCGGCACCTCGATGGGTTCGACCGAGCGCATCCGCAATGTTGCCAAACGCGTTGCCAAGTGGGCACGCGCCGGCCACCAGATGGTCGTGGTTCCCAGCGCCATGAGCGGCGAAACCAACCGCCTGCTCGGCCTGGCCAAAGAACTGGCCCCTCTGAAATCCGATGAAACCTATGGTCGCGAACTCGACGCCCTGGCCGCCACCGGCGAGCAGGCTTCCAGCGCGCTGCTGGCCATCGCACTGCAGGCTGAAGGCATGCCTGCGGTGAGTTATGCCGGCTGGCAGGTCACCATCAAGACCAACAACGCCTACACCAAGGCGCGCATCGAGTCGATCGACGACGCGAAGGTGCGCGCCGACCTGGATGCCGGCAAGGTGGTCATCATCACCGGTTTTCAGGGCATGGACGAGGGCGGCAATGTGACCACGCTGGGCCGGGGCGGCTCCGACACCTCGGCCGTGGCGATTGCCGCCGCGCTCAAGGCGCACGAATGCCTGATCTACACCGATGTCGATGGCGTGTACACCACCGACCCGCGCGTCGTGCCCGAGGCGCGCCGGCTACAGACCGTGAGCTTCGAGGAAATGCTGGAAATGGCCTCGATGGGCTCCAAGGTGCTGCAAATCCGCTCGGTCGAGTTTGCCGGCAAGTACAAGGTGCCGCTGCGGGTGCTGTCCAGTTTTACCGACTGGGATATCGACATCGACGAAGAAGCCAAATCAGGCACATTGATCAGTTTTGAGGAAGATGAAAAAATGGAACAAGCCATCGTATCGGGCATCGCATTCAACCGCGACGAAGCCAAAATCTCGGTGCTTGGCGTGCCCGACACTCCCGGCATTGCCTATCAGATTCTGGGTGCCGTGGCCGAGGCCAACATTGAAGTGGATGTGATCATCCAGAACATAAGCAAGGACGGCAAGACCGACTTCAGCTTTACCGTGCATCGCAACGACTTTGCCAAAACCCTGGATCTGCTCAAGTCCAAGGTCGTGCCCGCATTGGGTGCGCAGGAAGTCACCGGCGACGCCAAGATCTGCAAGGTCAGCATCGTCGGCATCGGCATGCGCAGCCATGTCGGCATTGCCAGCAAGATGTTTGGCGTGCTGGCAGGGGAGGGCATCAACATCCAGATGATCTCGACCAGCGAAATCAAGACTTCGGTCGTGATCGACGAGAAATACATGGAGCTCGCCGTGCGCGCGCTGCACAAGGCATTTGACCTGGATCAGCCGGTTGACTGAAACAGCACCGAAGTCGTGCGATAATCTTTGAATTGGAAACGTGACCGAGTGGCCGAAGGTGCTCCCCTGCTAAGGGAGTATGGGGTGTAGAGCCTCATCGAGGGTTCGAATCCCTCCGTTTCCGCCAAATAGAACCCTAAGTGATTTATTCACTTAGGGTTTTTTTGTTTGCAAGCGTTGCTGCTCCCATGCAGCTCCACGGCAACTTGCGATACAAGGTGTGAAAAACAGGAAAACGCAGATTTTGGCCAACCATTGCAGCTTCGTGTTTTCCATGCAATTTCAGGCATGCACCACCGGCATATCTGCCCAGCAAGTCGTATATCCCGGCGTGCGCCTTTCCTGCTTCATCGCCCAGACCCGCCGGTCTCCTGCGAGCCCGCTACTTGCCATCTTCACAGTACCCCGGCCATAGCGCTGGTTGAGATCGTCCATGGTTGCCATCAGGCCGCTTCTGTCGGGCGCGTCATGACGTTGCAAGTCGAGTTCGGCCTGTAGCACTGTGCTGGGCTGCAACTCCAGGAGCATCACGCCGGCCTTGGCCAGCTGGTAGCCCGGTAGGTAAATGGCACGCAGGCTCCTGAGCGCTGCCGCGACGATCAAGCCTGTGTCCGCGCTAGGCCGCCGCAGCGGCATGCTGATTGATCGGCTGTACTGCGCTTCCGGCCGAAACGGGCTGGTGCGAATAAAGACCAGCACCTGTCCGGCCAGACTGCCTTGACTGCGCAGCTTGTGCGCCGCCTGGCTGGCAAACTCCGTCACGGCTTCGCTCAGATCCTGCAGCCTCGTGACCGGGTGCCCGAATGAGCGCGTGCAGGCAATCTCCTGCTTGCGCGCAGACGCCAGTTCCAGTGCAATGCACGGCATGCCTTGCAACTCGCGCACGGTGCGCTCCAGCACCACCGACCAGCGCCTGCGCACCAAGCTGGGCTCCAGCCGTGCCAAGTCCAGCGCGGTATGGATACCGCTTTCACTGAGCTGCGCCGTAAGACGCCGTCCCACGCCCCAGACTTCGTTCACGGCCGTCGATGCCAAGACCTCCTCCAGTGCTGCCGGTGCCAGGACCGACAGGTCACACACCTGCGCCATGGCAGCGGGATAGCTGCCAGGCTTTCGCTCCGCAGTTTTTGCCACATGGTTGGCCAGTTTGGCCAATGTCTTGGTCGCACCCATACCCACGCAGCATGGAATGCCAATCCAGTCCAGGATGCGCTCGCGCACCTTGAAACCACGCGCCAGCAGACAGCCGCGCACGCCGCTCAGGTCAATGAAGGACTCGTCGATCGAGTAGATTTCCTGTGCTGGTCCCAGGCCGGCAGCCAGGCTCATCATGCGGTCGCTCATGTCGCCATAAAGCGCAAAGTTGGCTGACAGCGCCACCAGTCCGGCCGATTGTGCCAAGTGTTCGATCTCGAACCAGGGCGCGCCCATGGCAATGCCCAATGCCTTTGCTTCGTTGCTGCGGGCAATGGCGCAGCCGTCGTTGTTCGAGAGCACCACCACCGGATGGCCCGCCAGGCTGGGCCGAAACACCCGCTCACAGCTCACATAGAAGTTGTTGCCGTCGACCAAGGCGTACATGGCAGGCTCCTTTTAGATGCGAAACTGCTTGATGCAGGCCGTGACCACGCCCCAGACCTCGATAGTCTGGCCGTCATGGGGAACGATGTCGGGAAAGGTAGGGTTGGCCGCCTGCAGCTTGACGCGCTCGTTCAGCTGGTACAGGCGCTTGACCGTGAATTCGCCATCGACCACCGCCACCACAATATGCCTGTGGCGGGGTGTGATGGCGCGGTTCACCACCATGATGTCGTTGTCGAAGATGCCGGCTTGCACCATGGAATGGCCACGGGCACGCAACAAGAAGGTCGCCTGCGGATGCGTGATCAGCACCTGCGTCAGGTCGATGCGCTGGGCGCCCAAATCTTCGGCTGGTGAAGGAAAGCCGGCACAGACCCGGCTGATCAGCAGTCTTGCCAACAGCGGCGCGTCAGAAACAAGCACCGCTTGGGTTGGCGAAAATATACTGTTCATGCATACAGTATATGGCGTCTCGGGTGTGTGACCTGCGTGTTTTCAGCTCGGCTTTTAAAAATCTGCTGGCGCTGCATCAGGCGCATCGGTTCAGGACTGTAAAAAGCCCGCACGTGGCGGGCTTTGGCAGCACAGTGAACTGCGACTGAAAAATTTTGGGTCCGGTGCTGAAAAATAGCCGGTCTGCCTCAAGGCGTGGTCTTCTTTTCATCATGCCTGTGCGGTCCGGTAGGGGAGTTGACCGAACTCTTTTTGGCCTGTGCCTTGTCGCCTGTGTGGCCGGTGGCTGCGGTCTTTTGGGGTGGGTGGTTTTTGCCGCCTTGGGAGTCTTTGGTGTTTTGAGGCATCTTCATTCCTTGGGTCATGCGGCTGAACCATTTCAACCGGCCAGTTCACTTTATGCAGGCGCCAGGCGCTGCAATGTCGGGAAAATAGCATCTGGCCGCAGGACATTTTCATCAGCGGGACGTTCCTGCTTGACCTTTCCTGATGCCAGGTCAACCTTAATATGAGCGCAGGTTTTTCTACTCAATGCTGAATCCCAGGCCTTTGAAGTAAATGTCCATCGTGCTTTGACCCGCTTCACTCAGGTCGAAGGCTTGCGGGTCAAGCAGCCAGTTTTGTATCAAGCCGTCAATCAGGGCGTGCAGTCCTCGCGCAGCCAAAGCACTCGGCACGGGGAGCTTCAGGTTTTTCTGTCGCGATGCCGTGTCCAGCCCTTGGGTGACCCGGCACAAAAAACCATTGCAGGCGGTCAGGTGCCGAAGGCGAACGTTTCGGATACCTTCCACGTATTCCACCTTTTGCGAGGCGATCTCCAGGACGCTGCGTGTCTGTGGATCGTTGACGATTTGATGGAGGGCTTTCAGGATAGCGCTTCTCGTGTGCGCGAGTGCCTGGGTGCCGGAGTCGATGCTGGTTTCCTCCAGGCTCTGTTCGTGGCTGAAATAGCTTTCCAGTGGCAGTGTGACCCGTTCCATCATGGCGTCAAACAGGTCGGCCTTGTCCTTGAAGTGCCAATAGACGGCGCCGCGTGTGACACCTGCGTGAAGGGCAATGTCTTGCAGCGTGGTGCGTGTAACGCCTTGGGACTGAAAAAGTCCTTCCGCTGAATCCAGCAGTTTGTTGCGTGTTTCGAGCGCTTCCTCTTTGGTTCGACGGGCCATGAACATCTCCTGAAATCGATTTTATCCGGTTTTACATACATTCGAAAATGTATGTAAACTATATCACTCGTAAACCCCTACTCCCTTATTATTGGATTTTTCGTTTTCGGCAGATCCGTTTTTCTCCTGCCGGTCCCGCACCAATTTTTTCCGCCTTTTCTCCTAAAAATCCGAGGAACAGATATGCCTAGGCCCAGCGTTGCCCCTTCTTTTTTACCCGTCAGGTTCGGGCGTCAGCAGTCGCTTGTACTGGCTGCGGTTCTTGCCTTGTTTCTGGCTGGCTGCGGCAAGGGATCGGCGCCAGCTGCCGCTCCAGGCGCGGCGCCGCCTCCGCCTCAAGTCGGCGTGGTGACGGTCACACCTGGCGATGTGGGTCTGGTCACCGAGTTGCCCGGTCGTCTGGAGGCCTCGCGTGTCGCGCAGGTGCGGGCACGCGCCGCCGGCATTTTGCAAAAGCGCCTGTTCCGCGAAGGCAGTGACGTGAAGGCGGGTCAGCCGCTGTTCACAATCGATTCTGCGCCGTATGCGGCTGCCGTCGCCAGCGCGCGGGCCGGACAGGCACGCGCCGAGGCCAACCTGGCGCAAGCGACTGCCTTGGCCGACCGCTACAAGCCGCTGGTCGAAGCCAACGCCATCAGCAAGCAGGAATACGCCAACGCCGTCGCCTCGCAAAAGCAGGCAGCGGCCGACGTGGCCCTGGGCAAGGCCAACGTGCAGACTGCCAACATCACGCTGGGTTACGCCTCGGTGACGGCGCCAATTTCAGGCCGCATCGGCCGTTCGCTGGTGACTGAAGGCGCTCTGGTCGGGCAGGGCGACGCGACGCAACTGGCTGTCATCCAGCAAATCGACCCGGTCTACGTCAATTTCACGCAGTCGGCTTCGGACGCATTGAAGCTGCGCGCTGCCATGCAAAGCGGCCAGTTCAAGCGCGCCAGTGGCTCAAGCGCCGCGAGCGTAAAAATCGTGCTGGAAGATGGCAGCGAATATGCGCGACCCGGACGCCTGCTTTTCACCGACCTGACGGTAGATCCCACGACCGGCCAGATCACCTTGCGCGCCGAGGTGCCCAACCCTGATGGACAGTTGCTGCCCGGCCTTTATGTGCGCGTGCGGGTTGAGCAAGCCCAGGCGACCAATGCCATCACCTTGCCGCAACAGGCGGTCACGCGCACCCAGCAGGGTGACGAGGTGACGGTGGTTGGTCCTGACGGCAAGATCAGCAAGCGCAAGATCACCATCAGTGGCTCGCAAAACAACAAATGGGTGGTGCTCGATGGCCTGAAAGCCGGCGAGCAGGTGGTGGTTGATGGGTTCCAGAAACTGCAACGCCTGCCGCCTGGCGCCACGGTCAACGCTGTCGCCTGGCAGCCGCCCGGAGCAGCGCCGGCACCTGCCGTAGCGGCTTCGGCTGGTGCGTCTGCTCCCGCTCCTGCTTCGTCAGCTGCGGCGAAGTAAGGAGAGACGATTCATGGCCAAGTTTTTTATCGATCGCCCGATTTTCGCGTGGGTGATCACGCTTTTCATCATCGTGATGGGCCTGGTGTCCATCACGCAGTTGCCGGTTTCGCAATACCCGCCGGTGGCGCCACCGACCGTCGTCATCACCGCCACCTATCCCGGCGCTTCAGCCGAAACGCTGGACCAAAGCGTGCTGTCGGTCATCGAACGCGAGATGAACGGCTCGCCCGGCTTGGCTTATATTGAATCGACCAGTCAGGCGAACGGCACGGGACAGATTTCCATCAGTTTCGAGCCCGGCACCAATCCGGACCTGGCACAGGTTGATGTCCAAAACCGCCTGTCGCGTGCGTCGCCGCGTTTGCCGGCTTCGGTGAACCAGCAGGGCGTGCGGGTTGACAAGGCATCCTCCAACTTTCTGTTGGTGTCAACCATCACCAGCGAGGACCCCAACTACAACGTGTATGACCTCGCGGACTACGTTTCGCGCAACGTGTTGCCCGAGATTCAGCGCGTCAACGGCGTGGGTCAGGCGCAATTGTTTGCCTCCGAGCGCGCCATGCGCATCTGGGTTGATCCTGCCAAGCTGACGGGTTTCAACCTGGCGGCTTCAGACGTCAACGCCGCCATCCAGGCGCAGAACGCACAGGTTGCTTCGGGCAGCATTGGTGAATTGCCGATTGTTGCCGACCAGGCCATCTCGGCAACAGTCATCGTTCCGGGCCAGCTCGCCAGTGTCAAGGAGTTCGGCAACATCGTGCTGCGCGCCAACAGCGACGGCTCCACGGTCCGGCTTAGCGACGTGGCGCGCATCGAGATCGGCATCGAGAGCTACGCCATCACCTCGCGCCTGAACGGCAAGCCGACCGCTGCGATTGGTGTGCAGCTGTCGCCGTCGGGCAACGCGCTGGCCACGGCCAAAGCGGTACGCACCAAGCTGAATCAGTTGCAACCCTTCTTTCCCAAGGGCGTGACGTGGGCAATCCCCTACGACAGCTCGAACTTCGTGTCGATTTCCATCAAGCAGGTGGCACAAACGCTGGTCGAGGCGCTGGTGCTGGTGTTTCTGGTGATGTTCTTGTTCCTGCAGAACTGGCGCTACACCATCATTCCGACGCTGGTGGTGCCGGTGGCGCTGCTGGGCACCTTTGGCGCCTTGCTGGCGATGGGCTTTTCGATCAACGTGCTGACCATGTTTGGCATGGTGCTGGTGATCGGCATCGTGGTGGACGATGCCATCGTCGTCGTTGAAAACGTCGAACGCATCATGAGCGAGGAAGGCCTGCCGCCTTTGCAGGCCACGCGAAAGGCCATGAGCCAGATTTCTGGCGCCGTCATCGGCATGTCGCTGGTGCTGATCACGGTATTCGTGCCGCTGGCTTTTTTCAGCGGCTCGATTGGCAATATCTACCGCCAGTTCGCGGCCACCATGGGCACCGCCATCGCCTTTTCCGCATTCCTGGCGCTGTCGCTGACGCCGGCGCTGTGCGCCACGTTGCTCAAGCCTGTCGAGGCCGGCCATCACCATGAAAAGACGGGCTTTTTCGGTGCCTTCAACCGCCGTTTCTCGCGCACCGCCAAGGGCTACGAAGGCTGGGTGGCGCGCCTGCTCAAGCGCAGCGGCCGCATGGCGGTGGTCTATCTGGCCATCATTGCCGCCGTGGCCGTGGGTTATATGCGGCTGCCGTCGTCCTTCCTGCCCAATGAAGACCAGGGCTACATCATTGTCAGCACACAACTGCCGCCGGGTGCCACGCAGCAGCGCACGCTCGAAGCCATCAAGCAGGTCGAAGCCTACGTACTCAAGCAGCCTGAAGTTCAGAACATCGTGGCGATCCTCGGCTTCAGCTTCACCGGCCGGGGCCAGAACGCTGCGCTGGCCTTCGTGCCGCTGAAAGACTGGTCCGAGCGCAAAGGGCAAGAGCATACGGCCGCCGCCGTGGCGATGCGTGCGTCGATGGAGTTCTCGAAAATCCGCGATGCCAGCATTTTTGCGCTGTCGCCCCCGCCAATTTCCGAGCTGGGCAATGCCACCGGGTTTACCTTCCGCCTGCAAGACCGTAACAACCAGGGCCATGACGCGCTGATGGCCGCGCGTAACCAGTTGCTGGGCATGGCGGCCAAAAATCCGGTGCTGGCTGCAGTTCGTCCGGAAGGACTGGAAGACGCGCCGCAGTTGGCACTGGACATTGACCGTGACAAGGCCAATGCGCTGGGTGTGGGCTATGCCGCGATCAACAGCGCCATTTCCACCTCGCTCGGTTCAAGCTACATCAACGACTTTCCCAACCGCGGACGGCTGCAGCGCGTGGTGGTGCAGGCCGATGCCAGTGCCCGCATGCAGCCTGACGATTTGCTCCGGCTCAACGTCGTCAACAACCAGGGCAAGGCTGTTCCGCTGGCTGCCTTTGCCACCACGCGCTGGACCAGTGGCGCGATGCAGATGGTGCGCTACAACGGTTACCCCGCTGTCAAGATCGCTGGTGATGCAGCGCCCGGCTACAGCACCGGCCAGGCCATGGACGAGATGCAGAAGCTGGCGACGCAGTTGCCTGCCGGCTTTACCTACGAGTGGACCGGCCAGTCGCGCGAGGAAAGGGCGGCCGGCTCGTCGGCGATGATCCTGTATGCCTTTGCCATTTTGGCGGTGTTCCTGGTGCTGTCAGCGCTGTACGAGAGCTGGTCGATTCCGCTGGCCGTGATTCTGGTGGTGCCGCTGGGCGTGCTTGGCGTGGTGGCTGCGGTCTGGCTGCGCGTGTTGCCGAATGACGTTTACTTCCAGATTGGTCTCATCACCATCATCGGCCTGTCGGCCAAGAACGCGATTTTGATCATCGAGTTCGCCAAGGACTTGCAGGCCGAAGGCAAAACGCTGATGGAGGCGGCGCTGGAGGCCGCGCACCTGCGTTTTCGTCCCATCATCATGACCTCGCTGGCCTTCACGCTGGGCGTGGTGCCCTTGTTCATTGCCACTGGCGCGAGCTCGGCCAGCCAGCGCGCCATCGGTACCGGCGTGATCGGCGGCATGATCACCGGTACCGTCCTGGCGGTCATTTTTGTGCCAGTGTTTTTCGTGGTGGTGCGTGGCTTTTTCAAGGGCAGCGCACGGCAGCAAAAGATTTACGCCGACCATGCCAAGGCGGCAGGCAAGGGCGAACAAGAAGGAAAGCCAGCACATGAATAAGACAAGCCTTTTCCAGCGCCTGGCGGTGAGCTCTGCGGTACTGCTGGCTGGCTGCTCGATGATTCCGACCTACGAGCGTCCGGCGGCACCCATCGCCACCGACTGGCCTGCACTGAGCGCCACGGCCGCCGCGTCAGCAGCGATAAACAACGACGTGGCCGCTGCCGACATCGAATGGCAGGCGTTTTTCAGTGACGCCCGTCTGCGCCAGCTGATCGAAGCGGCGCTGCGCAACAACCGCGACCTGCGCGTGGCCGTGCTCAACATTGAGCAGGCCAGGGCGCAGTTCCAGATTCGCCGGGCGGACCAGTTTCCGACGGTGGGCGCTGTAGCGACCGGCTCGCGCCAGCCTGCGGCCAATGAAGGCATTGCCAGCGTCTACACCGCCGGCCTGGCGCTGACGTCGTACGAGTTCGACTTTTTCGGACGCGTCGCCAGCCTGAAGGAAGCCGCACTGGGCCAGTACCTGGCCACCGAGGAAGGGCGCAAGACCACGCAGATCAGCCTGGTTGCGGCGGTTGCCAATACCTACCTCAGCCTGCTGGCCGATGAAGAGCTGATCGGCATCACCCGGCAGACGCTGGCCACGCGCGAGGACTCGTTTCGCCTGAGCCAGCTGCGCTTTGACAATGGCGTCAGTTCGGAGCTGGACGTTCGCCAGTCCGAGTCGCTGATCGAAGCGGCGCGCGTTTCGCTGGCGCAGCTGACGCGCCAGCGCGCGCTGGACCAGAACGCGCTGGTCCTGCTGCTGGGTCAGCCCGCCACCGGCGAGCTGGCCGTGGCACTGCCGGCAGGCAAGGGCCTGGCCGACATGCCGGTGATGGTCGATGTGCCGGCCGGCCTGCCGTCTGACTTGCTGACGCGGCGCCCCGACGTGCGCCAGGCCGAGCAGTTGCTGCTGGCGTCCAACGCCAATATCGGCGCTGCGCGGGCCGCGTTTTTCCCGAAGATTTCGCTGACTGCCAGCGCCGGCAGCGCCAGTTCGCACCTGGGCGATTTGTTCCAGAGCGGCAGCTTTGGCTGGACGCTGGCGCCCCAGCTGTTTTTGCCGATTTTTGACGCCGGCCGCAACCGTGCCGGTCTGGAGTCGGCCAAGGTCCAGCGCGACATTGCCGTGGCGCAGTATGAAAAATCCATCCAGACGGCGTTCCGCGAAGTCGCCGATGCGCTCGCCGGCCGCGCCACGCTGGGCGAGCAGTTGCGCGCACAGCAGGCGCAGGCCGTTGCAGAAGGCGTTCGCTACAAGCTGTCCAACCTGCGCTACCAGAACGGCATTGCCAGCCAGCTCGACCTGCTCGATGCGCAGCGCTCGCTGTTCGCGGCGCAGCAGGCCGTGGTGCAGACCCGGCTGGCGCAACTGCAAAGCCAGGTCACGCTGTACAAGACGCTGGGTGGCGGCTGGAAGGAGCCGGGCGAGGCGGTGCCGGTGGTGAATGCAGCGTTACCGTTCAAACCTTAGGATGAAAAAGGCTGTTTGCGCATATCCAGCAAGCGCAAGCAGCTATTAAATAAAGAGCAAATCGACAGGCGCCGAGAGATTCAGCCAACGCCTGGCGGCCGACTGCAGGGGCTGCGGATCGCCGGTCGTGAACAAGCTGACCCGGCCCGGTGGCGCGTTCGCCGCCCTCAAGAAAGCGGGCAGCCGCCGCCGAGTCTGCCGGGCGACTGCTTCGCCGTTGTCGATCAGACGCACGCCGGGGCCGAGCAGGGCGCGCCACTGATCGCTGGCCAGCGGGTAATGCGTGCAACCCAGCACCAGCGTGTCGATCTGGCCGTTTTCAGTGCCAAAAAGCCCTGCTGCGCTGATGTAGCGGGCACAGAGTGCTATGGTTTCCGCTGTGTCACCGGTTTGCGCGCTGCGCTCGATGGCGTGGGCCAGTCCATCGCAGGGCTGCAAGACGAACGTGGTGTTGGCGGATTGCGATGCCAGCAGTGCCTGGAACTTGGCGCTGCAAAGCGTGCTCCGGGTCGCAAAAACGCCGATGCGCCCGGTGTTGCTGAGCGCCACGGCCGGTTTCAGCGCCGGCTCGACGCCGATCAGCGCCAGCCCCGGATGCTCGGCGCGCAGCCAATGGATTGCGGCAGCCGTGGCCGTGTTGCAGGCCATCACCAGCGCCTTCACGTTGCGCCCGACCAGGTATTGAACAATGGCACGCGAACGCGCCAGCACATGCGCTTCCGTGCGTTCACCGTAGGGCGCGTGGCCACTGTCGGCGATGTAGATAAAGTCCTCGCGCGGCATGTCGGCCCGCAGCGCCTTCAGCACGCTCAGGCCGCCAATGCCGCTGTCGAACACGCCGATGGATTGGCCCCCACGTTCGCTCACTGCGTGTAGCTCGCTGCCCCCCGAGGGGGCCGCTGCGCCTGCGGACTGGCAAAGCCAGATCTGCGGCCCTTGCTTGAAGGGGGGGCCTCACGCATCTCGCTGCGGTTCAAACGCTGGTAACGGCAATGTCCTTGAACTCGTTCATGGCAATGCGTTTTTGCCATTCAGCCGGGCCGGTGATGTGGGCGCTGGTGCCGCCCGAATCCACCGCCACGGTCACAGGCATATCCACCACGTCAAACTCGTAAATCGCTTCCATGCCCAGGTCGGCAAAACCGACGACTTCGGCATGCTTGATGGCCTTGGACACCAGGTAGGCCGCGCCGCCGACCGCCATCAGGTAAGCGCTCTTGTGCTTCTTGATGGCTTCGATGGCGACCGGGCCGCGCTCGGCCTTACCGACCATCGAGATCAGGCCGGTCTGCGCCAGCATCATTTCGGTAAAGCCGTCCATGCGCGTCGCCGTGGTGGGGCCGGCGGGGCCGACGGCTTCGCCCTTGACCGGATCGACCGGGCCGACATAGTAAATCACGCGGTTGGTGAAATCGACCGGCAGTTTTTCTCCCTTGGCCAGCATGTCGGCAATGCGCTTGTGCGCGGCGTCGCGGCCGGTCAGCATCTTGCCGTTGAGCAACAGCGTCTCGCCCGGTTTCCAGCTGGCGACTTCTTCTTTCGTCAGCGTGTTCAGATCAACCTTCTTGCTCTTTTTGTAATCGGGCGTCCAGTTCACGTCAGGCCAGGTGTCGAGTGATGGCGGGGTCAGGTACACCGGGCCGCTGCCGTCCATCACGAAATGGGCGTGGCGCGTGGCGGCGCAGTTCGGGATCATGGCGACCGGCTTGCTGGCCGCGTGCGTCGGGTACATCTTGATCTTCACGTCGAGTACGGTGGTCAGGCCGCCCAGGCCCTGCGCGCCGATGCCCAGGGCGTTGACCTTGTCGAACAGTTCCAGGCGCAGGGCCTCGACCTTGGTCAGCGCTTCGCCGCCGGTCTTGGCGCTGGCGGCCTTGGCCTGCAGCTCGTACATGTCCAGGTCGTCCATCAGGCTTTCCTTGGCCATCAGCACGGCTTTTTCGGCGGTGCCGCCAATGCCGATGCCGAGCATGCCGGGCGGGCACCAGCCGGCGCCCATCGTGGGAACGGTCTTCAAGACCCAGTCCACCACCGAGTCGCCGGGGTTGAGCATGGCCATCTTGCTCTTGTTCTCGGAGCCGCCGCCCTTGGCCGCGACCGTGACTTCAACCGTGTTGCCGGGAACGATCTCGGTGAAGATCACGGCGGGCGTGTTGTCCTTGGTGTTCTTGCGGTCAAACTGCGGATCGGCGACGACGGAGGCGCGCAGCGTGTTGTCGGGGTGGTTGTAGCCTTGCCGCACGCCTTCGTTGATGGCGTCGTCGATGCTGCCGGTGAAGCCGTCCCAGCGCACGTCCATGCCGACTTTCAAAAACAAATTGACGATGCCGGTGTCCTGGCAGATCGGCCGGTGGCCGGTGGCGCTCATCTTGCTGTTGGTCAGGATCTGGGCAATCGCGTCCTTGGCGGCCGGGCTTTGTTCACGTTCGTAGGCGCGCGCCAGGTGGGCGATGTAGTCGGCCGGATGGTAATAGCTGATGTACTGCAGGGCGGCGGCAACGGATTCGATGAGGTCGGCTTGTTTGATGGTGGTCATGGGGCTTTTGTCAGAGTAGAACTGGGATTCGCCAATTATCCCGCACACTGCTGAGCACGCTCTTACAACGCTTCTGCACACACTTACTGCACGCTGTTTACGCTGCTCGCTCTTCTGGTAAAGGTCTGTGAACTGCACAAAATCTGCACAAAACTTGCGCACTTCAGCAGCTACCAAATTTAGTCGTTAGTTTTGCGGTCGAGGTTAACTTCGATATGCTAGGCCATATGGAAAAACGCTACCAAGTATTTGTAAGCTCGACTTATGCCGATTTGCACGTTGAACGTCAAGAGGTTATGCAGGCACTCCTCGAACTCGATTGCATCCCTGCAGGGATGGAACTTTTTCCTGCCGCAAACGAAGATCAATGGACGTTGATCAAGAAAGTCATTGACGACTGTGACTATTACATGGTCATCGTAGCAGGCCGCTATGGTTCAATTGGACCGGACGGCTTAAGCTTCACGGAAATGGAATACAGATATGCCCTAGATATTGGGAAAACGGTACTCGGCTTTGTTCATCGCGAACCCGGTGTGCTTAGTGCAAGTAGATGTGAGGCTACCGATGAAGGAAAGGCTAAGTTAGTCACTTTTCGAGAGTTCGTTCAAAAGAAAATGTGCCGCTTTTAGGATAGCCCACCCGATCTTGGTAGTCAGGTAAGTCGCAGTCTGGTCAAGCTAATCAAAAGTAGCCCAGGCATTGGATGGGTTCGAGGAAATCTTGTTCCAGACGAGGGTGCAACAGAGGAAATTCTCAGTTTGCGTCGGCATATAGAAGAATTGCAGGCTGAACTGCAAGCAACACGCACCACAGGTCCAGCCGGAACATCTGACCTTGCGCAGGGAGAAGATCCATTCGAAGTTCACTTTTCATTTATTGCATCGCCTGATAAGTATTCACACAATGGTAGCGGCTACAGTTCTACAACCACCTTGAACTGGGAAGACATTTTTTCCACCTTATCTCCTCTCATGATCCATGAGGCAACTGAGAGCGATCTGGTGAAAGCACTTAACTCGCTCGTGGGTGATTCCTCCTACGAAAATCTTAAAAAGTCGAAAGGGTTCAGAGAGTTGAATTTGCTGCAATTCAAGATTAATTCTGAAGACTTTCAAACTATCAAGATTCAGCTTCGTGCATTGGGACTTATCACTAGAAGCACCAAAAGCCGAAGCGTCAAAGACACCGCAACTTATTGGACACTTACGCCTTACGGTGACAACGTTATGACGAAGCTCCGAGCAATTAAAAAACCTCAAGCTATCGGCGCGAAAAAAGAATCTTAACGAATTTCTTAAGTTCGCCGCCACAACGGACTATTAAATAATATCCGAATCTGATATGGAAGATGCATACAAAATGCTGATTTTCATTACTGATCTTATTGTGGCAAATGCACGCTGCACAAAATCTTAGAATAAATATCCAACAAATAGATTGATCCCATAGCCACCTGAATGCATCCTCCATCGTATTGTTAACGAATGGAAACGCAATGGCTTTAACGGAACGCAACGGAATCTGGCACTGGCGCAAGATCATTCATGGTCATACGTTTGCACGCAGCACCAAAACAAGCGAGAAAAAGCTCGCCGTACAGATCGCGGCTTTGTGGGAAGCCGAGGCAATAAAAGAAGTGGTGCTAAAGGGAACAAAGCCCGTATCGCTGCATGCGGTCATCAAAGCGTTCCTTGACGCAAGAGCAGGGACTGGTGGCGTTGCAAATGCAAAGGTACATTTAACGCACTTTCTTGCGCTGCCAAATGTCCGCATGAGCGACATAACGCTAGCGCAATTGCAAGGCATTGTTCAGAAACGGCGTAGTGCCGGAACGTCCCACAACACGCTAGTGGTCACTACGAGCTATTGGAATGCGGTCGTAAAGTTCGCCGAAGATCAACAGTGGACAACGGCAGTCAAATTGCCTCGTATGACACCTGACAAAACGCGGCTTCGTTACCTATCTTTTAATGAAGAAGCCGCATTGTTCACAGCCATTGACCCCAATGCGAAATACAGCGGCAAGTGCAAACGAACCGATGAAGCTCGTCAAACGAACACAGATCTTTTGCTTGCGCTTATCCACACGGGGTGCCGCTATCGTGAGGTCGCGCGTATGAACTGGTCACAAGTTGATCTGACGGGTCAAAAGGTTCTGGTGTACCGACAAAAGGGCGGTATTGATAACACTTTGGTCATGAGTGAAAAGCTGTATGCAATGTTGTCGCGGCGTAAAGCGGAAGCCTTGGATGAATGGGTCTTTCCAACAAAGCGCAAACACAACAACAACTATGCATGGTTGCGTGACGCGCTCCAGAGAGCAGGAATTGCAGGCGATGCAGGAAAGATCACGCTGCATAGCGCAAGGCACACGTTTGCGTCGCGCATGTTGAACAGTGGCATGTCACTTGTTGAAGTGCAGGGCTTGCTTGGACACAAAAATATCCAAAGCACAATGATCTACATGCACGTCGAAACCGGGGCAGTTGCTGAAAAAGCAGCACGTGTTCTGAATCAGTCAAGTGCAACATCGTTTGTTGATGCTTCAAATATATATTCATTACGGCACATCCGGTAAATCCATAAATATCGGCAGGAGGGAAAATCCCAATGAGATATCACGAATTTACCGAAGTGCTTGACTCACAGCAGAGAAACATCCAAGCACAGAAAGAACGCGCTAAAGTTCAAATGAAAAATGCAAAACGGGCAAAACAAATGGCTACTGCAGCAGACCTTAGGTTGAAGCAAAAGCGGAGTAATGATGCGCTTTCAAAGATCAACCGCAGCTAGCACTTTAATAAAGTTAACAGCGCATTTATTGCCGAAAACAACCTATGCAATTTAGTGTGTATTGCATGCATCTTGGGAAACCAGAAGGCATGCGGTTTGCGGTAGGTAAATGGTGGATGTACGGATTTTGTACGGGTGTGCAAAATTTATGCATTAAAAGATTAATTAAATTGCTAATTTCTACATTAAATTTGTTTTGATTAAATTTAGTTTTTTAATCAATGAGAAAGTCTCAAATAATTTTCGAATTATTAATTCAGTAGATTAATTGTTTAAATTAATTAACAAACCCGGTAAAAATTCTTTACCACTCTTTATTTCCTTGATGGTATCGGAAAACACGCTAATATCAAGCTGCAATGGGTCGTATTCATTTTTCATATAGCCAAGAGCAAACTCCTGCTCACTCATCAAATGCATGTGATTACGACTATGCTCATAGTAATCGTTATAAGCTTTATGTTGATAGTCATTTTCACGGATTGGCAATATTGCCGTATGGTCAAATCTAAGCAACGGAAATCTTGATTGGAGTACGATGGTAATGTCATTAATCAAGTCTACCGGCAATCTATTTTTGAAATAAAGACAGTCATGAGTAGGGAGAATTGCAATATGGTCCTTCGCTCCCGCTTGTTCAATAAAGCTAGAAATTGCATGGGATTCCATGGCTTGATATATCCATGCAAGTTTTTGGTTCTTGGTCCTTTTCTTCGGCTTCAATGGGTCACTCTTAGGATCATTTGAATGATAAGTTAAGCCGAAAAAAGGAGCTTTATCATCGAAGTGCTTCAAGATAACAGAACGCACTAACTCAATATTTTCTAGGATATGCTTAAAATGTCTGTTGGACATTAACGTGTTGTACTGTGCTTCACTTAACGAAGCTCTGATTGATTTGTATAATGTGTCAACAGTGCTGGCACCAAAACCTAAGCTTGTAAATATTTCCTTAACCCGGTCTTCGCTAATTTTCAGATCAGCTGCGATGTTCTGACGAATAGATTCACGGTATTTTACGTAATCAAAAATTGCAGCTACTTTTATCTTTGGGTCAAACTGCTGTGCTAGTCCCGTCATAAGCGCATAGCTGGCAGCCATAATGTCATATTGATGGCATTTGCCCAGCGCCGCATTGCGAACTTGCTTTGGTAAGCGTTGTAGGCTAAATCCGCTTCCATACACGCGACCGCTATCTGTTTCTTTCCAGTGCTCTGGTATTGTTGCGACATCCCTGTCTATAACGACCAAGTCTAGCAACTGACTGGCAAATAAGAGGTTTCTGATCAATGCTTTTTTGTATTGAATATTAGTGTTTTTATCACACCTTTCTAAGGTCTGCTTTGTCTTCTGGATGAAAGATTTCAGGCTTTCAAGATCGACAGGAACTGAGTAGTTGGTGGCTTGCGTTATCTTTTCCTTATGCCTGGGGTTGAATTTGAAATTCAAACCAATGAGTTGATTTAATACTTGTTGTTCATATTTGGGATTAAATGATATTCTGGAAAGCTTGCTGATATTCCCCAGGAAATCTATATGAATAAGCGATGTACTGGGCTCGCCGTTCATTAGAGGCAGCATCCATTCAGCTTTTCCATTGATTTCAATACGTCCTGCCATTGTTCGCATAGTGGTCAAGGGCAGGGAAATTTGTTCTTGTTCTTCAAACCCGAAGCTTATGATCGAATCGGCAATTGCAGACAACATGACCTTCAGGTAAGCAGCTACGCCCTTCGTAATCTGATAGTCTTTAAGCTGCGGGTATCTGGCTTTAAGATTGCCTTATAAAGCGGTCGATAAGTTATTGTTCATGGTAAATTGATCTTCTTTTAAAATTAACGAACACGAAGTAAGGAAGCCTAGCAAGCACATCATTGCATGTCTTTTCTTTTCGTGTTCTTCGTTTATTGGCTTCTTCCCTTTCTCTTCTACTACGTTGTACACTTTTTGTATTGGCTCGATTGCTGTCGTAACTACAAATCGATATAAGAATGCACAAAGAAAAACCCCACAAAGATGGCGGTCTAAGTGGGGTTTAGGAGATTGGCTGTAAATCAACTAATCGATAAACGATGATAATTTAAACGACCGCCATCGTTATGTCCGTGTATTTAGTATATTTTGCTGGTAACGTGAAATAAAAGCAATATATATTTCGCAACGCATATTTCATCTTTATCATCCTTGCCTTACCGTCTAGCCATGCTTATTACTTTCTGGTTGTGCTGGCTGTTATCTAAATGAGTTTTGTCGTGATAAACGTCAAATTGTTTTTCGACGCGCCGTACGTTCTTCTGCAATCTTCAAAAGCCGGGCTTTTTCTTTTTTCTCCCAAGCGTTCTTGCGCTGAATAGTCTTTGCTAGCTTGGGGTAATTGAAAGCGACTTGCTGAACCAGTTGATCTGTTGGGAACCTACCTCTTGCCGCATTTTCCGCAATTGATTCAAATTTGACCAAAGCACGATAGGTAACTTTGCTCATTGTCAGTCGATTAACTTTTTCGTCTTCGTCCTTTACCTTTCTCGGGGCGTCAGGATCGAGCAACTTTGAATAGGTCGGACTGATGCCAGCCTTCGCGCCAAGACGCCACAGCTCCCAGGTGGGCTTTGCAGCTCGAAACCAAAGAAGTCGAATACCGTTGAACAATACTTTTGCCCGGAGTCTTTCACCCTGCAGTGCAAGCACTGGTTTTGCATGTGTTGGGGCGACACTTTCATGCTCGTCGAGCAAAGCGCTGATTTGACGCAGCACCTCGCTCTTTCGACTACCAAGCGGCACTGCTAGCAAGAGCGCTCCTGGTTGCCCTTCGTCGGGCCTTGAGTCTTCCAGATACTTTGCCAAAGAAGGAATTACATCCGATACCTCCACCTGCTTGCCTCCGGGCAGGATGCTCAGTTTATGGAGGTTCGGCTGGGTGTTTGGATTGCCGAATGCTTTGAGCCCTCGCTCGCGCCACCAATTTCTGTATAGCGTTTGCTGGACATTCCCAAGCAGGTCGAATGTACGACGCACGTCATCAAAGTCGGCAGGAAGCATTGTCGTTTCTTCAACTGAAAGCTCGCCCTGAGCCTCCCTGCTTGCAAGCTCATAACTCGGGCTCAGGCGCAGGAATTCGAAAAACAACTCAAACCCAACATTAGAACTGACGTGCCAGCCCGGTAAGTTGAAGTCGCCAGCGCGAAGGGTCCAAGGTGAAAATCGACTAGACATCAATACTTTCTACAAATAAGAAAGATAGTTTATATGGATATAGGATTAATTGTTGATACTTGGCTTAATAGAGCTTCTCTATACAGCGTTTTCAATCAGCACAACGCTGACCGCTGAATTGCAGAACTAATGAAAGACCAAAATGAACCGATGCGACCTCGAAAATAGTTTCACGATTTCACCTTGCAACTTGGAGTTGGAAGAACATATTGCGCCTGCAATTACGACCGAAAAAGACCTGCACACTTATCTGACCGATCAGCCGACGATCGAAGGCATTGCGGGATTCCTTGCGACATGTGCGTATTCCGGTGAACGTGACCGCTGATTCCGGTAACGTGACCGGCATTCCGGCGAACGTGACCGAGGGTCGGTGTTGCGCGTTTTGATTT
>NZ_JAAFGZ010000008.1 GCF_010365105.1 Polaromonas sp.
GCGACACGCGCACTTCGATTTTTGACGCGGACGCCAGCATTGCGCTGGACGGCACCTTCATCAAGATCGTCGCCTGGTACGACAACGAATGGGGCTACTCAAACAAGTGCCTGGAAATGGCGCGGGTCGTGTCGAAGTAAACCTTCTTTGCTTTCGTCAAAAACGCGCCTTCGGGTGCGTTTTTTTTGCCCGGACTTTATCCTCTTATTTTGGAAAGTATCTATTCAAAAAATATGAAAAAATTCGCAGATAGCTATGATGAGGGCTGAAAGTATTTATGCATAAATCTATTCATCAACCTCGCCAATGGCAACCCACGCACTGAATGACGCCCTGCTGGCCACCCTGCGCGCGCAAGGCGGCGTGGCCACCAGCGCCGAGTTGCAGGCGCGCCTGAGCGTGAGCCAATCGACCGTGTCGCGCGCGCTGGCGCCCCTGCTGGCGGCAGGCGATGTGCGCCAGACCGGCGCGGCACGGGCGCGGCGCTACCTGCTGCCGCGCCGCATTCCGGGCGCGGGGAGCGAGCTGCCGGTGATGCGCGTCGATGCGCGCGGGCAGGTCACGCCGTTTGGCCGTATCGTGCCGCTGCCGGGCGGGCGCTTCTGGGTTGACGAGGCCGATGGCGTGAGCGAACTGCACGCCGGCCTGCCCTGGTTTCTGGACGACATGCGCCCGCAGGGCTTCATGGGCCGCACCTTTGCCCACACCCATCCCGCGCTCGGGCTGGCGGCCGATCCGCGCCACTGGAGCGCCGACGACGCGCTCAAGGCGCTGGCCAGCTTTGGCGACGACCTGCCGGGCAACCTGATCGTGGGCGATCCGGCCTTCGAGCGTTTTCACACGCTGGGCGAGCGTGCTTCGCGGGCGGCCTCCAGCGCCGACTACCCGCGCCTGGCGCAGCAGGCCATGCGGGGCGCGCTGCCCGGCTCGTCAGCCGGCGGCGAGCAGCCCAAGTTCTGCACGCTGACGGGTGGCCGCGCGGTGATCGTCAAATTCTCGCCCGCAGGCGCTTCCGACGTGGACCAGCGCACCCGCGACCTGCTGGTGTGCGAGCACCTGGCGCTGCAAACCCTGGCCGGCGCCGGCCTGCCCGCCGCCCGCACGCAGGTGTTTTTGATCGACAACCGCATGTTCCTGGAGTCCGAGCGCTTTGACCGCACCCCCGCCGGGCGCATCGGCATGGTGTCGCTGCAGGTCTATGACGCGCAGTATGTCGGCGAGGAAGACAACTGGGCCGCCACCGCCCGCCGCATGGAGGCGCGCTCACTGCTCAGGCCGCAGGACGCGGCGCACCTGCGCTTGCTGGAAGCCTACGGCGTGCTGATTGCCAACACCGACCGGCACTACGGCAACATTTCCCTGTTGCTTGACGACGACGACTGGCGGCTGTCGCCCACCTACGACATGCTGCCCATGCTGTACGCGCCGGTGGGCGGCGAACTGGTGCCGCGCGATTTTGCCGCCCGCCCGCTGCAGCCCAGCGCCGCCACGCTCGACCAGTGGACGCAGGCCCGGGAACTGGCCATCGCCTTCTGGCAAAGCGCCGCACAGGACGCGCGAATCTCGGCAGGTTTTCGCGCCATGGCGGGGCACAACCTGCAAACCCTGCGCACGTTGTAGCGCTGCCCGCGCGCTGCAACGCGTTCGTTCAGTTTGGTAAACGACAGTTTCAGCATCAAATAAGCCTTTTGCGCTCGCTGCATATACGTTTGCAGCTATTGATTGAGTAGCGAATCATGCGGTATTCCTTGCCGCCGTGATGGCCAGTCGGGCGGGTTCTGCTTTAACCGGCCCCGGCGCCCGCGCATGGCCTCAGCCGGCGCGTCGCCTTGCACCTGCCTGGGCAATGTGCGGCGGCAGGCGCTTGAGCAGCCAGCGGATCGCCAGTGGCACCAGCACCAGATCATCGACCATGCCGATCACCGGCAGCACGTCGGGAATCAGGTCAATGGGCGAAAAGAGATACAGCGCAATCAGCGCAGTGCCCCATTTCAGCCAGCCCGGCGCATCCGGATGACGCAGCGCAAACCACAACTGCCGCGCGTCGCCGCGCACGACAGTCCAGAGCAGGGTCAGGCGTTTCAACATGGCGGTTCTTTCCTCAATCGGTTCCCGGCGGGACCGTATCCAGCGCAGATGGCGCTGGCCGGGGCGACTGCAAGGGGTTTTCACCGGGCGTTACATTCGCCCGCCCGGCGGGCGGCACGCAGCGCTCAGGCGCGCTCGAAGTCGATGAAGCTTTTTTCCGCATCCACCGCCAGCAGCCTGACGCGCGCGGTATCGCCCACGTCCAGCCCTTCAAAACCGCGCACCACCCGGCCTTCAAGCATCGGGCTGGAGATGCGAACGAAAGTCCCCTTGGGCGCGGCGCCGGTGACGATGGCGTCGAACACCTCGCCGATGCGCCCGTGCAGCAGCCACGCGCCTGCGGCCTTGAGCACCTGGCGCTCTACCTTGCTGGCGTTGTCTTCCTGCAGCGTGCAGTGCTTGGCGATGTCGGCAAGCTGTTCGGCCGAATACGGCAGCGCCTCGCCGGCAATGGCGGCTTTCAGCAGGCGCTGCGTCACCAGGTCGGGAAAGCGCCGGTTGGGCGCGGTCGAATGCGCGTAGTCGTTCACCGCCAGCCCGAAGTGGCCCATGCCCGTGGCCGCTGGCGCACCGGCCGCTGCAGCCGGAGCGGCCGCATATTCGCCCGAGCCCAGCAGCTTGACCACCGCCAGCGACAGGTCGGCAAACCCGGCCGGGTCGGCCAGCCGGCGCGCATTCAGGAAGTGGTCCAGCGCGAGCGCATCGGGCAGCGCGGGCAGCTGCACGCCGTGGCTGGCGGCCAGCAGGACGATGCGGTCCCAGCGACGGGGTGCCTGCAACAGGCGGCGCAGCGACGGGAAGCCCTGCTCCACCAGATAGCGCGCCGTCGCGCCGTTGGCCGCAATCATCAGGTCGGCGATCAGGTCCATGGCACGGTTTTTCACATCGGGGCGCAGGTCCACCAGCTGCCCGTCCTCAAACACCGGCCGGGCAGAAGCAGGGTTGACATTCAGCGCGCCGCGCGTCTGGCGCCATTGCCGCAACTGGCTGGCCAGGGTGTCGTGCAGGCGAAGCTGATGCTCCAGCCCGTCCACGCTGGCGAGCTGCGGCGGTGCGGCCGCCGTGCCGTCGAGCCATGCCGACACGCCGTCGTAGGTGAGCTTGGCGCGGTTAACGACCCGTGCCCGGTAAACGCTGGAGCCAGAGACTGTGCCGTCGGCCTCGACCTGCATCTCAACCACCACCGCCAGGCGCTCCTGGTCCTGATGCAGCGAGGTGAGGTCGTTCGACAGCACTTCGGGCAGCATCGGGAACACGCCGGCCGCCGTGTACACCGACGTGGTGTTGGCGGCCGCATGACCATCGACTGCGCTGCCGGGAGCCACCTTGGTGTCCACATCGGCCACCGCCACCAGGAGACGCGCGGCGCCATCCGGCAGCGCCTCGGCTACGCTCAGCTGGTCCAGGTCGCGCGTGTCGTCGTTGTCGATGGAAAACCAGGTCATATGGCGCAGGTCGCGGATGGCGCCGCTGCGTTCGGGCGCTGCCTGGCGCGCGTCCTCGGCCTCTTGCAAGGCCTGCGGCGCAAAAGCGGGCAGCAGGCCCCGGGTGCGCATGGCCTCGACGGCGAGCTGGTGGAGGTTGATGGGGTTCATGCGGTGGCCGTGGTGGAGTTGGTTTACTTTACCCGCTGGCTGCGGTTTGGGCTTGCGGCACTGCAGAGCGGCAAGGTTTTCAGCGTTCCTTGAATAAATGCTATAAATAAAATAGCTGCCTGCGCATGTCCAGTAAGCGCAAAAGGCTTGTTTGACTTGAATTTTCCGTTTGGAATTCGAAAAATCCACCCACTGGACCTGAGTCCGGCCGGGATGGATTGCCCAGCCCCCATAGGAACAGGCGGTCTTGGGAAATCTACTTTTCAGCCATGTTGCTCATTCCTTGGGCGTTGCAGGGCTGCGGCGGTGCCGCTGGGCTGCCACACTGATCTCGTTTTCAAGCGCAGCGGCATCCTCTTTCGGATCGGCCACAAGGCCCAAGGCTTCATGGCGGCCGATGATCCAGAGCGCCGTGGCGTACACGCCGATAGACACCGCCGCGCTGCCCTTTTCCATCTTCATGAGCGTGGGGACGGAAACGTCCAGCCGCACGGCCCATGCACGCAGGGACTGCTTGCGCCGCTTGCGCGCGGTGGTCAGGTCAGCGCCGAGTTTTCGCAGCGCGGCGGTGGCGGCGGGTGGGAGGGTTTCCAGAGCTGAGGCTGATTTTGGCATAAACCATAGTTTAACGAATAGATATTATTGTCAAGTTTTGATTTAACAAAAATTGATAAAAGCTTGCAGTTCAAGACGATGCGAAAGTTGGTGTCGCCAAGCTTTCCCAAGCCCTGCGCACTCAGTTTTGATTACCCTCAAGATCAGAATTCGACCGAAGCTGCCCAGTCAAGACTTATTGATTACTTCGTTTCCTAATCTTTGGTGCCGTTATCCTCTGGGCATGGCTATTCCCGACTACCAAATTTGTATGCTTCCTTTTCTGGATTTTCTCGGTGACAGCAAAGAGCACTCCCTCCGCGAAGCCGAAGAATCGTTGGGTAAATATTTCAAATTGTCCGATGCAGAGCGCGCAGAACTGCTACCAAGCGGACAGCAGGGGATCTTCAAAAACAGGATCGGTTGGGCAAGAACATACTTAAAAAAGGCATGCCTCATCGAGTCGCCCAAGCGTGGAGTGTTCAAGATCACTGGCAGAGGGCTCAAAATTCTGTCAACAAATCCGATTCGAATAGATGGAAAGTTTTTGGAGCAGTTCCCGGAGTTCATGGAATTCAAAGATATTTCCAAATCAACGAACGGGACTACAACCGCCTTGGGGCTGACTGCAGCAATACCTGCGGCTACAACAACCCCAGAGGAAGCAATCGAGCTTGCTTACCAAGGCTTGCGTGAGCAACTCGCGCAGGAACTGCTTTCCGTAATCCTGAGCTGCTCACCCATATTTTTTGAGCAACTTGTTGTTGATCTGCTTGTGAAGATGGGCTACGGTGGTTCCAGACGCGATGCGGGCGAGCGCATTGGGCAAACAGGCGATGGCGGTATTGACGGAATCATCAAGGAAGATCGTCTCGGCCTTGACGCCATCTTCATTCAAGCGAAACGCTGGCAAGGATCAGTGGGGCGCCCCGAAATTCAAAAGTTTGTTGGGGCACTTCAAGGCCAGCGTGCTAGAAAAGGCGTTTTCATCACCACTTCGACATACACGGCGGAAGCGGTTGATTACGCGTCAAGAATCGACACAAAGGTTGTTCTCATTGACGGCAAAGCGTTATCTGCCCTGATGATTGATTTTGATGTGGGTGTTTCAGTATCAGCGTCTTACGTGGTCAAGCGTGTTGATTCCGACTATTTCGAGGAAGGTTGATATTTTGACCAGTACGCTGCAGCACTTGGATGCACCGAGCAGTTTTCTTCAAGGTAAAAGTGACCATCGCTGGATTTACCTTGAAAGTCAGAGGCGGGTCCTGCAGCATTCGCCTTGCCTGGCCAGGCATGCCCAAGTCAATCAGGCGTCTATTGGAAAGGCATGAAGCGGGTTTCCGAAGCCCGCCCCGGCAACTCCAACCGCGCCACCACCTCCGGCGTCTCGGCCACCAGCATCCCCTTGCGCCAAACCTTCAGCCGGTTAGCCCTCAACCGAATCGCCTCGACCGTATCCCGCGCCTGCAGCAGCACGAAGCTGGCGTCGCAGCCCGCCTGCAAGCCGTAGCCTTCGAGGTGCATCACCTTCGCCGCATTCACCGTCACCGCGTCGAAGCAGGCGCGGATGCCTTGCTGGCTGGTCATCTGCGCCACGTGCAAGCCCATGTGTGCCACTTCGAGCATGTCGCCCGAACCCATGCCGTACCACGGGTCCATCACGCAGTCGTGGCCGAAGGCGACGTTCACGCCGGCGGCCATCAGTTCGGGCACGCGGGTCATGCCGCGCCGCTTCGGGTACGTGTCGTGCCGGCCCTGCAGCGTGATGTTGATCAGCGGGTTGGCGATGACGCTGACGCCGCTCTCGGCAATCAGCGGCAGCAGCTTGCTGACGTAGTAGTTGTCCATCGAATGCATCGACGTGCAGTGCGAGCCGTTGACGCGGCCCTGCAGGCCCAGCCGCTGCGCCTCGAAGGCCAGCGTCTCGATGTGGCGCGACAGCGGGTCGTCGCTCTCGTCGCAGTGCATATCGACCAGCAGGCCGCGCTCGGCGGCCAGTTCGCACAGCAGCCGCACACTGGCCGCGCCGTCAAGCATGGTGCGCTCGAAGTGCGGGATGCCGCCGACCACGTCCACGCCCATATCCAGCGCGCGTTTCAGGTTCTCCAGGCCGCCTTTGGAACGCAGCACGCCGTCCTGCGGAAAGGCGACCAGTTGCAGGTCGATATAAGGCGCGACGCGGCGCCTGACTTCGAGCAGCGCCTCGACCGGCAGCAGGCTGGGGTCGCTGGTATCGACGTGGCTGCGGATCGCCAGCAGGCCCCGGGCGACGGCCCAGTCGCAGTAGGCGAGGGCGCGTTCGATGAGGGCGTCGGCTGTCAGCAGGGGTTTGAGTTCGCCCCACAGCGCGATGCCTTCGAGCAGCGTGCCGCTGGCGTTGACGCGCGGCAGGCCGTAGCTGAGCGTGGCGTCCATGTGGAAATGGGCATCGACGAAGGGCGGGCTGAGCAGGTAGCCGGCAGCGTCGATGGTTTCGTGCGCCGGGGCGTCCAGGCCGGGCGAGACTTCGGTGATGCGGCCCGCTTGCACGGCCACCGACATGCCGGTGCGGCCGTCGGGCAGGCTGGCGTTGTTGACGAGTAAATCAAGCATCTTTCGGCCTTTTCAAATAAGGATTCGGCAAGGCCCGAGATTAACCGGCCAGGGATTTTCAGGGCGCGGATTGCGCGGGTCGCTAAACTCTTCGCTGGACCTTTGAACAACCCACCCGACCGGAACCACCGCCTTGAATCAACTCACCTTGCACCGCACGAACGACCAGGTGGTTCGTGTCCTCGACCGCCAGGGCCAGTGCGTCGGCAACCTCAAGCTGATTGGCGCGATGTGGAAGTTCAAAGCGCTGGGTCAGGATGCCGATGGCCAGGTGGTTCCGGGCGGCGGCCCGCTGACTGACCGGCACAACATGGCGTTTGCCGTGCTGGATGAAGCCGCAGTGAGTGCCGCATTGCTGGCCTGAGGCGCGTCATTCCCGCGCAGGAATGACGGGCTAACGCAGGCCGGGCAGCTGAAAAATGGTTGAAATATGCCTTTTGCGCAATACTCGCTTGCGCTGATAGCTATTATTTCGGGAGCAATTTGGCCAGATGAATGCGGATTCTCTCAGCGCGCCACCGTGAAGGCCAGCGGCCCGCCGTCGCACAGGCCGTCCGACAGCACCAGCAGCTTGTAGGCTGCGGGCGTTTCTTCCAGCACCGTGATGGCCTCGGGCTTGAGTTCCTTGTCGCATTGGCGCAATTTCACGCTGCCCAGGTCCAGCGCCGCCAGGATTTTGGGCTGCACCACGCGGCTTGCGTCGGCCTTGCCGTCCCACCAGGCCACCGTCCAGCCCGCGTCCTGGCTGGCGCGGCTGTCGTCGGGTCCGGCCAGCAGCAAAAAGCCGGTCTTGACGGCCACCATGTCGCGAATGCCGCGGCGCTGGCCCAGCGCCAGGCGGGTCACGGTGGCCTTGGGGGCGCTGGCTGCCTGAGGGCTGAACAGCGCCTCGGCATTCACAGCCAGTACCCGGGCCACGCCCTCTAAAACCGGGCCGCGAAAACCAAAATACAGCTGCCCGTTTTGCACCGCCATGCCTTCGATGTTCACGCCTTGCTGGCCGGCCAGCGTGGGCGCTTCGCTGGGTGGCTCGTCGCCCAGGCATTTGCGATCGCCCACATAGGGGGCCAGCTCGGGCTGCGCCTGAATCAGCGGCCAGAGCCTGCCGCTGTCGGCATGGTCCACCAGCGCGCCGTTTGGCGAGCGCAAGGCGCGGCCCGTGGCCGGGTCGAGCCTGAAGCGAATCACGTGGCGGCTGCCGGGGTTGCTGGCGCAGTCGCCGCGCTTGGCCGAATGCGAGCCGGTGACGTAAAAATAACGGCCGTCGGTGGCGGCAGCTTCGGCGTCGAGCTCGTCGGTGGTGTCGCGCAGCACCACGGGCTCGGCGTCGATGCGCAGGGCCTGCGGGCCAACGAAGGCATAACGGGCTTCGGCGCCTTCGTCAAACGCCAGCAGGCAGATACGCTGCTGCCTGGCGTCCAGGTTGCAGGCCATGCCGCTGACGGACTGGCGGGTTTTTTGCAGCTTCTTCTTTTTCAGGTCAAAGTGAAAACCGGCGCCGCTGTCCCACGGCCCGCTGTCGGGTTTGACGCTGGGCGGCGCTGGCTGCGCAAGCAGGTTGGCGCTCAGGCCAAGGTTCAGGCCCAGGGTGAGCAGCCGCTGAAGCCATGGGGCATGTGATCGTGTCATGTGCATCGCGGCACTGTAGCGGAGTGCGGAGTGTGCGTCACTGCTTGATGGCGGACTGGCGGCTCGATGTTCGCGACGGTGTGGCTGCTCTGGCATGTCGCAAAGTCCCTTTGCCCGCCCATTGTTTTCACCTGCCAGTAAGGTGGCTTGCCTATCTCTCTTCAAAAAAGGAAACCAACGTGACGCCTTCAACCATTCCCGCTTTCGGCCTGGGCACTTTTCGCCTGAAAGACCAGGTCGTCATCGACTCCGTCAGCACCGCGCTTGAACTGGGTTACCGCGCCATCGACACCGCACAGATCTACCGCAATGAAGCCGAGGTTGGCCAGGCGATTGCCGCCAGCGGCGTGCCGCGCGGAGATGTGTTCATCACGACCAAGATCTGGACCGACAACTTTGCGCAAAAGCTGCTGATTCCCAGCCTCAAGGAGAGTCTGGCCAAGCTGCGCACGGACCAGGTGGACCTCACGCTGCTCCACTGGCCGGCACCCGGCCAGCCGGTGCCGCTGGAAGAAACCCTGGGCGCGCTGATGCAGGCCAAGGCACAGGGCTTGAGCCGGCTGGTCGGGGTGTCCAACTTCAACATCGACTACCTGCAACGCGCCATCAAGCTGGTGGGTGCCGGCAACATTGCCACCAACCAGATCGAGCTGAGCCCTTATCTGCAAAACCGCAAGGTCGTGGATTTTGCGCGCAGCCAGGGCATTCACATCACCTCGTACATGACGCTGGCCTATGGCAAGGTGCTGCAGGACCCGGTGCTTGGGCAAATTGCGAAGCAGCACGGTGCAAGCGTCGCGCAGGTTGCACTGGCCTGGGCCATGCAGCTGGGGTTTTCGGTGATTCCCTCGTCAACAAAACGTGCCAACCTGGAAAGCAACCTGCAGGCGCAACAGCTTGAACTCACAGAGGACGAGATGGCACAGATCGCTGCTCTGGACCGGGGCGGCCGCGAAGTTGATCCCAAAGCCCTGGCGCCTGTCTGGGACTGACTGGCACAGGGTTGGGCGTCGCCCTCCAGATTGGCCGTATGAGGTTGGTCCGGTGTTCCATCGGACCGCCCCGCCGCTTGCTGTGGTTCCAAAAATTCAAGCCAAATCTGCCTGCATCGCTTTGGTGGCGAGCGCAAGCAGCTACCAGAAGCATAGCGACCGGAGGCGCTCAGGCCTTGAGTTTCCAGCCGGTGCGGAAAATCCACCAGATCGCACACAGGCACAGCGCCAGGAAGCCCAGGATGGCGGCCACGCTGATGCCGACGTTGACATCGGCCACGCCGTAAAAGCTCCAGCGAAAGCCGCTGATCAGGTAGACCACCGGGTTGAACAGCGCGACTTTTTGCCACAGCGGCGGCAGCATGTTGATCGAGTAAAACGCGCCGCCCAGAAAGGTCAGCGGCGTGACCACCATCAACGGCACGATCTGCAGCTTCTGGAAGTTGTCGGCCCACAGCCCGATGATGAAACCGAACAGGCTGAAGGTCACGGCGGTCAGCAGCAAAAAGCACAGCATCCAGAACGGGTGCGCAATGCTGTAGGGCACAAACAGCCGCGCCGTCGCCAGGATTAGCAAGCCCAGCAGCACCGACTTGCTCGCCGCCGCGCCGACGTAACCCATCACCACCTCCATGGCAGACACCGGCGCCGACAGCAGTTCGTAAATCGTGCCAGACCACTTGGGCATGTAGATGCCAAAGGCCGAGTTGGAGATGCTTTCATTCAGCAGCGACAGCATGACCAGGCCGGGAATGATGAAGGCGCCGTAGCTGATGCCGTCGATGTCGCCCATGCGCGAGCCGATGGCCGCGCCGAACACGACGAAATACAGCGACGTCGAGATCACCGGCGCAATGATCGACTGCGCCAGCGTGCGCAAGGTGCGCGCCATTTCAAACCGGTAGATCGCCCGGATGCCGTACCAGTTCATGCCAGTTCCTTGTTGTTTTTCGTGTCGATGGCCGGCGGCTGTGCCGGTTTGCCCGCATGCACCAGGCTGACAAAAATGTCTTCCAGCGAACTCTCGCTCGAATGCAGGTCCTTGAAGTCGATGCCCAGGCCGGCGAGCTGCTTGAGCAGCTCCCCGATGCCGGTTTCCTCCTGCTGGGTGTCGAAGGTGTAGACCAGCGTCTGGCCACCTTCGGTCAGCTCCAGCGGCAGACCGGCCAGTGCCCCGGGAAGGGTTTGCAGCGGCGCGCGCAGTTGCAGCGTGAGCTGCTTCTTGCCGAGTTTGCGCATCAGCACCGCTTTGTCTTCCACCACAATCAGCTCGCCCTTGTTGATGACGCCGATGCGGTCGGCCATTTCCTCGGCTTCCTCGATGTAGTGCGTCGTCAAAATGATGGTGACGCCGCTTTCGCGCAGGTTGCGCACCATCTGCCACATGCCCTGGCGCAATTCGACATCGACCCCGGCGGTGGGTTCGTCGAGAAACAGGATGCGCGGCTCGTGCGACAGCGCCTTGGCAATCAGCACCCGGCGCTTCATGCCGCCCGACAGCGTCAGGATCTTGCTGTCCTTCTTGTCCCACAGCGACAGGTCGCGCAGCACCTTTTCAATGTGCGCCGGGTTCGCCGGCTTGCCAAACAGGCCCCGGCTGAAGCTGACGGTGGACCAGACGGTTTCAAACGAGTCGGTCGAGAGCTCCTGCGGCACCAGCCCAATCATGCCGCGCGCCGCACGGTAGTCGCGAACGATGTCGTGTCCGTCGGCCGTCACGCTGCCCGAACTGGGCTTGACGATGCCGCAGACGATGTTGATCAGCGTGGTCTTGCCCGCGCCGTTGGGGCCCAGCAACGCGAAAATCTCGCCGCGCCGGATGTCAAGGTCCACCGACTTGAGGGCCTGATACCCCGAGGCATACACCTTGCTCAGCTTTTGAATGGAAATAATCGTTTGCACAGGAAATTCTTATAAAAAAAGGCTGTTGGCGCAATCACCACGGGCGCTGGAAGCTATTAAAAATGGAGCACCTGCAGAATGCGGCGCGGCACTTGCCCAGTAGGCCGCCGGGTGCGTTGCGGGCATCAAGGCTTGGCGGGGCTGCGTGCGCGGCAGGGTGTGCGAGTTTAGCGGTCGCCTGTTTTTGCGCGGGTTTCCCATCGTGATGGCATGGCGGGGACAGGGCGTTTGGCACTCGCCGGTGAACCGCCTGATTTCCGTGCTACGCGTCAGGACTTGGCGCGTCGCTGCATCACACATGGCGGTGCGCCCGCGCCCTGGCGTCTTCACGCGGCAGGTGTTTGGCTCGTTCATGCAGCGCTTCCATGATGCGGCACTGCGGCCCGGTGCCGTCGCAGCGGGCGCGCAAATCCTGAAGGTCTTGCTGCAGCGCCTGCAGTTCGGCAAGCCGCTCGCCGACATGCGCGATGTGCGATTCGAGCGTGGCATTGGCGGCGACGCAGTCGGCTTTTTCCGCCAGGTCCAGGTTCAGCAGCGTCCGGACTTCGCCCAGCGACATGTCCATGGCCCGGCACAGCCGGATGAACCTGAGCTGGTGAATGTCACCGCTTGAATAGCTGCGGTAGCTGTTGGCCGCGCGCATGCCGGGCGCCAGCAGGCCTTCCTTTTCATAAAAACGGATGTTGGCGGTGCTGACGCCGCTCAGGGCGGCGGCTTTCCCGATCAGGTGCAGGGGTTTTTCGGCAGGCATGGCTTGACCTTCAAGTGGCTTCATGGTTTGTAATGGTCGCACAGGAAAGAAAACCATGAACGATTGCTGCGATCACACCGAAAAAACCAAAGACATTCCCTCCGCCACCACAGGGCCCGTGCCCGTAGGCGTCAAAAGCTTTCGCATCCCGTCGATGGACTGCCCGGTGGAAGAAAACGACATCCGCCGCGTGCTCGAACCCATCCAGGGCATCCGCTCGCTGAACTTCCAGCTGGTGGCGCGAACGCTGGCGATCGATGCGCCGGACGACGCGCTGCAGGCCGCTGTCGCGGCGATTGGCCAGGCGGGCTACAAGATGCAGCCGTTTGCCACCGCCGCAGCCGGTGACGGCGCGCATGGCACGCACGACGACCACGATGGGCATGACCACGAACACGACCATGGCAGCGTGCCTTCGGGCCTGCCCCGGCTGGTCGCCGCGCTGGTGCTGGCGGGCGTGGCCGAGGCCATCGGCTTTTTCGCGCCCGAAGGCCTGCCGTGGACGCTGGCCGGCATGGCGGTGGCGCTGGTTGCCATCTACCTGGCGGGGCTGGAGGTGTACCAAAAAGGCCTGACCGCGCTGTTCAAGCGCCGGCTCAACATCAATGCGCTGATGACGGTGGCCGTGACCGGCGCCTTCCTGATCGGCCAGTGGCCCGAGGCGGCCATGGTGATGGCGCTGTATTCCATCGCCGAGCTGATCGAGGCGATGGCGGTGGACCGCGCCCGCAACGCCATCAAGGGCCTGATGGCGCTGGCGCCCGAAGACGCCGACATGCGCCAGCCCGGCGGCAGCTGGCAGACGGTGGCGCTGAATGACGTGCCGCTGGGTGCCACGGTGCGCGTCCGGCCGGGCGGCCGCATTCCGCTGGACGGCACGGTCACGGCCGGCGCCAGCGCGGTGAACCAGGCGCCGGTCACCGGCGAAAGCCTGCCGGTCGACAAGGCCGTGGGCGACAGCGTGTTCGGCGGCACCATCAACGAAACCGGCGAGCTGGAGCTGACGGTGACCGCCGCCGCGCAGGACAGCACGCTGGCCCGCATCATCCACGCCGTCGAGCAGGCGCAGGGCAAACGCGCGCCCACGCAAACGATGATTGACCGCTTCGCCGCCGTCTACACGCCGACCGTGTTCGTGATGGCGCTGGCGGTGGCACTCCTGACGCCGCTGCTGCTCGACTGGACCTGGCTGGAGGCGCTGTACAAGGCGCTGGTGCTGCTGGTCATTGCCTGCCCGTGCGCGCTGGTGGTGTCCACGCCGGTGACGGTGGTCAGCGGGCTGGCCACTGCGGCGCGGCGCGGCATTCTGATCAAGGGCGGCACGTATCTGGAAGAAGCGCGCCGCCTGAAAGCCGTGGCGCTCGACAAGACCGGCACCCTCACCCAGGGCACGCCCTCGCTGGTCGACTGGCAGGCCTGGGGCGACGCCGACAGGGGGCAAATCGGCCAGGTCGCTGCCCGGCTGGCGGATCGCTCCGACCATCCGGTGTCGAAGGCGATTTCCCAGGGGCTGGCCGACAGCCTCCCTGCCGGCGCTGCTGCGGTGCAAGCATTTGGCGCGGTGGCGGGGCGGGGCGTTCAGGGCAGCATCGATGGCAGCAGCTATGTGCTGGGCAACCACCGGCTGATGGAGGAACGCGGTCAATGCTCTCCCGCGCTGGAAGCGGTGCTGGCGGTGCATGAAGCGCAGGGCCGCACGGTCACGCTGCTGGCCGGCGCGCAAGGCGTGCTGGGCTTTTTTGCGGTGGCCGACACCATCCGCGACAGCTCGCGCGAGGCGGTGGCCGAATTGAAGGCGCTGGGCGTGGTGCCGGTGATGCTGACTGGCGACAACACCGCCACCGCACGGGCCATTGCCGCACAGGCCGGCATTGACGACGTGCGCGGCAACCTGTTGCCCGAAGACAAGCTGACCGCCATTCGCCAGCTGCAAACCCAGTACGGCCCGACCGGCATGACCGGCGACGGCATCAATGACGCCCCGGCGCTGGCGCAGGCCGACATCGGCTTTGCCATGGGTGGCGCGGGCACCGACATTGCCATCGAGGCGGCCGACGTGGTCATCATGAACGACAGCCTGCAGCGCATTGCCGAGACGATTCGTCTGTCACGGCGCACGCATGCCGTGCTGTGGCAGAACATCTCGCTGGCACTGGGCATCAAGGCGGTGTTTTTCGTGCTGGCGGTGTTTGGCAGCGCCACCATGTGGATGGCGGTGTTCGCCGACATGGGGGCGAGTTTGCTGGTGGTGGCCAACGGCCTGCGGCTGCTGCGCCGCTAGCGCGGAATAGTCCTGAATTCCCGTCACGGTGCGCAAGGCGCCTGGCGGTTTTTGCTACTCAATTTATAGCTGCCAACACATGCGCAGCCTGCGCAAAAGACCTGTTTGATGCTAAAAAATCCGCTGGCAGGCTAAAACGAATCCACGCTGATGCGAATTGGCGTCAGTGGAGTGCGTCGGAAAACCTGCCGTCTGGCGCGCTGGCAATGCTGCAACGGGCCTGCTCAAGTTCGGCAATCAACTCGTCCACCGCGGCCAGGAAGTCGTCGCGGCTGGCATGCGGAAAATTGCTGAACAGCGCCGATGAATGCCTGGCCAGCTCCTGTGCCTCGGCCTGGCGCGCCCAGCGCCGAACCTCGCAGTAGGCCACCAGGGCCAGACGCCCCAGGTCGCCCTTCCTGCGTGCAAAGCGCAGGTCTCCCAGAATGTCTTCGAGGCCATTTTGAAGCGATAAGGAAGAAGCGTTCATGTTGCAGTGCAGCATTAATCTTTTTGCTTACCTGAAACTTACACGCTCGCCATCCTTTGCATTGTCCAGACGCGCCAATCACGCCATGACGCCTGGCCGCAATTTCAGCGTTTCACGCAGCTTGTCTGACAAAGTGATCATGGCGATTGAATGGCGCATGGTGTAGTTTGCCGGGGAACGGGTTGAAAAGCCTCAAGCCCTGGCGGCGGACTGCACTGCCGACACGGCAGCGCGCAGCGCCAGCAGGTAGCTGTCGGTGCCAAAGCCGCAGATCTGGCCGCGCACGATGTCGGCGAGCACCGACACATGGCGAAACGGCTCGCGCGCATGGATGTTGGACATGTGGACCTCGACGATCGGGCAGCTCAAAATCGCCAGCGCATCGCGGATGCCGTAGCTGTAGTGCGTCCAGGCGCCGGCATTGATCAGCACCGCGTCCACGCCTTCGCCATGGGCGCGGTGGATGCGCTCGCACATCTCGCCTTCGAGGTTGGTCTGGAAGCATTCAACGTCGGTGCCCAGTTCCTGGCCCAGGGCGGCTAATCTGGCATCGATCTCGGCCAGCGTGGTGGTGCCGTATTGACTGGGGTCGCGCTTGCCGAACATGTTCAGGTTGACGCCGTTGAGCGTGAGGATTTTCATGGGGTTTCCTGTGAGGTTTGAACGAACAAAAGAGAGTGCCTCGCCCGTGCAGACAGGCCGCAGCGGACGATTCCAATCTGCATTAAAAACGATAACGGCGTTGCTTCGCCTGGCCGTGCCAGTGGCACTGTCTGCGGCTTCGCTCGCGCGGCCTGGCAATTGAAGCTCAGCCCGGCAAACAGCCCGTGCAAAAACGCTTCGGACACTGCCTTGCCGGATTCACGACGGCCTGCATAAGCCATGTGCAGCCTGTGGATTCATGGGCGGTGCCAGTGACTGTACCCTGACGATCTCTTTAGACTGGCAGGCTTTACCTTCTTTTCTGAGACACCCATGGAACTACTTTCCGACCCGAACATCTGGATCGCTTTTTTTATGCTCGCGGCGCTTGAAATTGTTCTGGGCATCGACAACATCATCTTCATCAGCATCCTGGTGGGCCGCCTGCCCGCTGAAAAGCGGGATGTGGCGCGCCGCCTGGGGCTGGGCTTTGCGATGGTCTCGCGCATTGCGCTGCTGTTCAGCCTGGCGTGGGTCATGACGCTGACCACGACGCTTTTTACCGTGGTGGGCCAGGAAATCAGCGGCCGCGACCTGATCCTGCTTGGCGGTGGACTGTTCCTACTGTACAAGGCCTCGCACGAGATTTTCCAGGAGGTCGAAGCGCGTGAGTCCGACGCGGTCAGTGCCGGCGTCGACAAGGTCAAGGCCGGTGCCACCTTGTTCTGGGGAACGATTGTGCAGATCGGCATCGTGGACATTGTTTTTTCGCTCGACTCCGTGATCACCGCTGTCGGCATGGTGGACAACATCAGCGTGATGGTGGCCGCCGTCGTGGCGTCGGTGGCCGTGATGATGTTTGCGGCCAAGCCGATCGGCGAATTCGTGGACCGGCACCCGTCCATCAAGGTGCTGGCGCTGGCTTTCCTGACGATGGTGGGAACGCTGCTGGTCGCCGAAGCCTTCGACGTGCATGTGCCCAAGGCCTACGTCTATGTCGCCATGCTGTTTTCCCTGAGCGTCGAGGCGCTCAACATCCGCTCCCGCACCAAGCGCCTGGCCAAGGCACAGGTCTCAACGCCTGTGGCTGGCAGCATCGTGGGTTCGTGACGGCGGCGCGGTTTTTGCCGGCTGCGAATGACTGTTTCGTCCGTTCGCAAGGTACATGCCGCCGGGCGCCCACATGACGCTTTCTCATACCAGCGGAACGGTCAGTTTTTCGATCACGGCGCGGGTGTCCGGCCGCACGCCACGCCACCATTCAAAGGCTTCGGCGGCCTGCTCGGCGAGCATGCCGACGCCGTCGGCCAGTTGCTGGACGCCGGCGCTTTTCGCCAGGCGCAGGAAGGGCGTCAGTCCCTTGCCGTAGGCCAGCTCATAGGCCAGGCAGCCGGGTGTAAAAACGCTGGCCGGCACCGGCGGCAGTTCGGTGTGCAGGCTGGCCGAGGTGGCGTTGAACACCACGTCAAAGGCCTGCCCCGCCAGGTCTGCGTAGGTGCAGCCGCGCACCGGGCCGGCGCCCGATGCGGTGGCAATGCGCACCAGTTCCTGCGCCTTGTCCAGGCTGCGGTTGGCAATCACCAGTTGGGCAGGCTGCTGCGCCAGAAAAGGCAGCAGCGCGCCCCGGGCCGCACCGCCCGCGCCGAGCATCAGCACGCGCTTGCCCCTGAGCGGGGTGTTCAGGTTATGCACCACGTCGCGCACCAGACCGATACCGTCGAAGTTGTCGGCCAGCACCCGGTCGCCGTCAAACTTCAATGCATTGGCCGCGCCCGCCAGCTCGGCGCGCTCCGAGCGCTCGGTCGCATAGGCAAAGGCGTCGAGCTTGAACGGCGTGGTGATGTTCAGGCCCCGCCCCTCGGCGGCGCGGAACGCATCGACGGCGCTGGCGAACCCGTCCAGCGCGCCTTCGATGGCGGTGTAGTCCATGTCCTGGCCGGTGGCCAGCGCGAACAAGCCGTGGATCAGCGGCGATTTGCTCTGGTGAATGGGGTTGCCGATCACGGCGTAGCGGTCTGTCATGCCTGGGGCTCCGGATAAAGCACACCGTCCCGCTCCGTGGCGTCGGTGTGGCTGGCGCCAGATGCTACACGCTCGGGCAGGTGCCGAAGCCGGGAAATCGGAACGGCGGCGATAGGCCCGCTTTTTCTTGAATCTGCGTAACTACTTGCCTTGCCTGGTGTTGCGCGGGGTTGCTGTATCTTTTGCTGGCTGCATTTGGATTTTTGGGTGTGGAGCGCCTTCCCGGCGGGGGGTAACTTTCTTTTCTGGCAAAAAAGAAAGTCACCAAAGAAAGTTGCCTTGGGATCGGGTTAGAGCTGAACGCTCTGTCGGGCCATCGCTTCGCTGGGCCCTGGGTTCTCTGATCGCTGGCAAGCAGCCCATGGCATGGCTTGCTGGTTCGACCGCTCGTTCGCCAACAGCTTCACGCTCTGCCTGATCATCTTTGCTTGCGCTGCGCGCAGTGTTTTCGGCAGTACCTTTTTTTGCTTCCTCGCCTGCCGTGTTTAGGCTGGTGGGTCGGTGGCTGTGGAACCACCAAAAGTGCTTGAAGCACAAAGAAGTCGATCAAGCAGAGCGTGAAGCTGTTGGCGAACGAGCGGTAGAACCAGCCGGCCAGAGGCATTGCTAATCGCCCTCACCTCCAGGTGCCCAGGGCCCAGCGAAGCGATGGCCCGACAGAGCGTTCAGCTCTGATCCGCTCCCGCCCCCTGGCAACTTTCTTTGGTTACTTTCTTTTTTGCCAGAAAAGAAAGTTACCCCCCGCCGGGAAGGCGCTCACCCCTCAAACCACAGAAGAAACCAAAATAGCAAAAGAAAAGAAAACGCAGAAATCAAAGCAACAGAGCCAGCAGATTACAAATCTGCAGATAAAAAGTGCTTCCTGCGCTTGCTGTCATTGCATAGGCAGCTATTCATTCAATAGCAAATATCGGATGGCTGCCATCTCAGCCTGCCAACCCGCGCTCAATGCCTTTGATGCAAGCCACCAGCGTCCGGTTGACCGGCGTCGGCACGCCGACCTTTTCGCCCTGGCGCACCACCGCGCCGTTGATGAAATCAATCTCGGTGATCGAGCCTTTTTCCAGGCTTTGCAGCATCGACGGCTTGAACTCGAAGGGCAGGCCGGCGCCAGCCATGTGCCACGCATCGACCGGCTCGGCAATGCTGAGTGTGATGCCGCTGGCCCGGGCCACGCCCATCGCCTCGGCCACGGCCGCCACGGCGCAGGCCTGCAGCTCGGGCGACTGGTAAAGCAGTCCGTAGGGCAGGCGGCTGATGGCGCTCAGCGCCCCAGTCGCCACGTTGACCAGCAGCTTGTCCCAGATGCTGCCCATGATGTTTTCGCTGACGCGGGTGTCCAGCCCCGCCTGGTTGAACAGCGCGGCAATGCGCAGCACGCGCTCCGACACGCCGCCGCCCGGTTCTCCCATCAGCGTCAGCTTGTTCACGGTGCCGGCCAGCACATGGCCGGGCGCCAGCTGCGTGCCGCCCACATAGGTCTTGCCGGCCAGCAGCCGCTCGCGGCCGACGATGCCGGCCAGGATGTCTTCATGGCCCAGGCCGTTTTGCAGCGACAGCACCGTGGTGTCTGGTGCCAGCAGCGACGTCGCAGCCTGCATCGCCTCGGCGGTGTGGAAGGACTTGACCAGCACGATCACCAGGTCCACCGTGCCCACCGCTTGCGCCGTCGTGGCCGCACGCACCGCTACCGTGCGGTCCACGCCGCCGGTGCGCAGGACCAGCCCCCGGCGCGTCATCGCCTCGACCTGGTCCGCGTTGCGGTTGATAAGCCAGACCTCATGGCCCGCCTCGGTCAGCACGCCGCCCATCGCGCAACCCAGCGCACCCGCGCCCAGGATTCCAATTTTCACAGCTTGCTCCTCACCAATAAGTGAAGCGATTCTGGCGCAGGCTGATGATTCATGCGCAAGCCGCCACAGGCCGGCGCAAGCTGGCCTTGCACGCGCATCACGGCATTCAATGCACCTGAAGGATGTTTGCTACTGAATTTATAGCTATTGATGCGCCACTGACGTGCGCAGGAAGCCTTTTTGAGGCTGAAAGTCAGTTCAGCAGGCAGCCAGACCCGGCGCGTCAGGGTGTTTTCCGGCCAGCTTGCGGGTCTGCTCGATGCAGTAATCCATCAGGCTGTCGAGTTCGGTGGACTTGTCGAAAACCGCGTCCGCCCCCAGCGCCACCGAGCGTTTGCGGATTTCCGGCGTGGCGTAGTTGGTCAGGATCACGACTTTCTGGAAAGGCGCGCGTTGGCGGCACGCGACCAGCACGCCCAGGCCGCTTCCTTCCCTCAAGAACAGGTCAACGATAGCCAGGTGCCATTGCGAATGGCGGACAAGCCACTGGCTGGCTTCATGCTGGGTGGCCGAGTGCGCGGTAATTTCCAGCTGCGCTATTTCTCCGAGCGTCTCAATCAGGTTGGTGCGAACGGTGGGGTTGTCTTCAACCAGGTAGGCAATCAAGGTTTGCATGGAGGACCTGTGTAGTTGGCTGGCTGCTGATGCTGCCCGTCAGGACATCTCCCTGAACCAGGGAAACACGCTGGCTGAACAGGTGCCGCCATCCGATGACGCCAGCCAGGGTAGGACAACGCGTGTGTCAAGCAATGGCTGGCAGGGCGCGATGTGCCTCAGTCGGACGACGACACGGCCGGACCCGCGTCCATCGCGCCAGCTTCAGGCCGCTCTTCGGCACCACCGGGATGCCGCGCGAACCGGCCGGGCGCGCTTGTATGCACCGGTGCCGCATCAGGCCACGGCCAGCCGCCAAACCGGGTGCGCTGGTAGTCGGCAAACGTCTGCCGGATCTCGGCTTCGGTGTTCATGACGAACGGGCCGTGCTGCGCCACCGGCTCGCCAATCGGCCGGCCCTGCAGCAGCAAAAATTCGGAAGTTTTCGCGCCGTTGACCAGTTCCACCGCTGCATCGGCGCGCAGCGCGATGGCGCTGGCCTGCTGCACCGCCTGGCCGGCCACGCTGACGGAGTCGCCCTTGAAGAAATACAACTGGCGCCGGGTGTCCTTGCCCATGGCGGCAGGCAGCGTCCAGCGCGCGCCGGGCGCCATGCGCAGCGTCCAGATCGCCACGTCGGCGTCAGGCTGCGCGGCCCAGGAATCGGGCGGTGGCGGCAGGGGCGCATCCACATCGGCACTGGCCCCGCTCAGGCGGCCGGTGATGACCGCCACGTCGGTGCTGCGGCCTTCGTCATCGGTGGCCGTGAATTTCGGGATGTCCTGCGCCCAGAACATGGTGAAGTGCGGCGCCGCCATCTTGGAGGCCGCCGGCAGGTTCAGCCAGATCTGGAACAGCTCCAGCGGGTTCGGGCCGTGCTGGTCGAGCAGCGGAAACATTTCCGAATGCACCACGCCCTGGCCGGCGGTCAGCCACTGCACATCGCCACCCCCGAAACGCGCGGTTGCGCCGAGCGAATCGGCATGGTCGATCAGTCCCTTGCGCACGATGGTCACGGTTTCAAAGCCCCGGTGCGGATGCGCCGGAAAGCCTGGCACCGAGCTGCCGTGGTACATGCTCCAGCCGTCCTTGCGGCTGAAGTCCTGTCCGATGTCGCGCCCGGCAAGCGTCGCGGCAGGGCCGTTCTGCGCATTGGCAGCCGGGTAGGCGTCGTCGTGATGCACACAAAACAGGAAGGGATCGACCGTCGGCCACGGGAAGCCCAATGGCGCGATGCTCAGAACGGGCGAGTCTGCAGGAATTACAGCGTCAACGGGCAGGGAGGACATAAAAACGCTTTCGTCTCAAAAAATACAGGTAGGGCCAAGGCGCGCTGATTCAAGCAAAAAGCCCGGCGGACCGGTGCTTTGACACCTTGCCGCCGGGCTTGAGGGCTATGCCCCGTGCCGTGCTTAACGCTGGCCGGTCATGCTTTCCCAGCCGTGGCGAATCGCCTGCTTGGTATTTTCCCAGGTGCTGTTGCCATTGGGATTGCGGCTGGTCCAGTCAGTATGGGCATCGGCCTCGACATCGTCCCACGAACGGTTGGCATAACGCGGATCAGAGCGCAGGGTCGATCCGTACAGGTAGGCCGGTGCATAGTCTTCATAGCTGCCGCCCATCGACGCCATGTTGGCCTGGTAGTGGCTGCGGTAGTCCGGTTCACCCATGCCCGTGCCCATGGCTTTGGCACCGCTCTTGTCCACATCCACCACGGTGTTGCGCACCTGGTCCGTCACCGTTTCGGTGCGGGTGCTGGCATCGGTGCCGACCACCACTTCTTCCACCACGCGGGCGGTCTTGCTGACCACGGCCCGCTCTGCGGTTTCATGGATTTCGATCGAGCCGCCCTCGAAAGCCTTCAGGTCGGCTTCTGTGGCAGGCCGGTCCACGGTCCTGCGTTCGATGTCGGCGCGCTCTTCGCGCAACTGCACCTGTTCCTCGACCGGCCGTGTTTCGGTGCGGGAGAACACCCGGACCGTGCCGAGGTCGACTTCGCGCTTGCCCACTTCCAGTTCTTCGCGCACCACCGGCAGCACTGTGCCCTGCGCCACCTGGCGGCTGGCGTCAGGCGTCAGCAGGTCGTCGGACGAACGCAGGCTGTTGTTCTGGTAACGGCTGCGCTCGGCGGCGATCTGGTCGGGATGATAAGGCTGGGCCGACGGATCGAAGCCCTCATAGCCTTCCTCGCGCCAGCCTTCGCTGCGCTTGTCGATGTCCACCGCGCCGGCCGCCGCCAGGAGGGAGCGTGCCTGGTCGACCCGTTCCGAGTCCGACACCGTCACCGCGACGACGGTGCTGCCCCGGCGAACCGCTTCGGAATAGTGGCCGGCATGCTCGTTGTCGTCGCTGCCGAAAAGTTCGCTGAAAAACCGCCCGATGCCTGCCATGAAGCCTTCGTCCTCATGGCTTGCGGTCGTGCCGGTGATGGTGCGGTCGGTGGTGGTCAGGGTGTCGCCGGTCTGCGTCGCCGGGTTGGACTGCATGCGGACTTCGCTGATGTCGAAACCGCTGTCCACCAGGGCGTCGCGCGCCTCCTGGGCCTCATTGACCGTGTCAAAAACACCTACTACTGTCTGCATGGCTTGACTCCTAAAAATGATCAGGGTTGACTGACAAAAAAACCGGTTCTCAAGGCCTGTCCGCCACCCACTGCTGGGTGACCGGGTCCAGGCGCTCGATCACCACTTCCTCGCGCCGCAGCGAAGCCGCCACGGTGTGCTCGAAGGATTCACGCCGGCGGCGCACATGAATTTCCTCGACCAGGACCAGCTGCTTCACCAGCCGTTCCTCGTACACCGGAATCACCAGCAGGTCGCCCAGTGTCCGGGGCGCTTCGGTCGCCTCGACCACCTGGTTGACGGGCACGCGCGTCGTCTCGACGACTTCGCGGTAGCCCTGAGCGGCTAACGGCTCGGTGACCTGGTGAACCACCTTGCGCACCCGCACCGTGCCGGTGTGTTCGCGTTCAAGGTGGACCTGCGCCTGCTCGGCCAGCACCGGAATGACAATGCGCTGGCCGGTGTCTGCAGGGCCGGCTGCATTGTTGAAGGGCGTGGTGGTGGGGGGTGTGGCGGAATTCATGTTGTGGGGTTGACCGAATGAACAATCATCTTTGCAGTGCTGCCACACGCAGGCTGAAAGAACTTCGTCGTAAATACCGTCAGCCGATACCTACAGGCGCTTTTTCAGGCACCTTGCTTCAGGAGGCATGGTCAAAAGGCATCAGGACAAGCCGGCTGTGGCCGTCGGGTGCGCAAAAGCAGCAGCGGCTCAAAGGCGACAGCAGCTTGTGAACCCGTCCTACACCCAGGACTGAACTTGTTCAGTAAATTACCGTTACAGCTTGTCAGTGACTGTTAAATGTCGCGGCAAGAAAAATCTGTCAACGCACAATGAATTTGATGTGCGGCGTATTCTTCACCTCAAAGGTCTTCCCATGAAACACTCCTTACTGCTGGCCGCCCTGGTTGCAATGCTCGGCCTGACCGCCTGCGAAAAAACCACGGTTGCGCCGCCTGCCGCCGCACCGGTCGTCGTGGTTCCCGGTCCTGCAGGCCCGGCCGGCGCCACGGGTGCCACCGGCTCGACCGGTTCAACGGTGGCCGTTCCCGGCCCAACGGGTGCCACTGGCGCCACGGGTGCGACCGGCAATGACGGCGCCACGGGCTCCACCGGTTCGACGGGCTCGACAGGTTCCACCGGCTACACCGGCGCTACGGGCGCAACCGGTGCTGACGGCAGCAAGGGCGACACCGGCAAAACCGGCGGCGACACCGTCATCGTCGTCCCGCAAAAGTAATTTTTTCAATTACACCCCCTAAAAACGCAGGTGGATTTCCACCTGCGTTTTTTTATGGCGGCTTGAAATGCTGAAGATTCATGAAAAATGCCATTTGCGCAGGGCCTGTAAGCATCAGCAGCTATTGATTCAGGAGCGTTTCCGTTCAGCCGTCCAGCCGCTTTAATCAGGCTGACGGCACTGCCCCAGCCGCTGCACGATGTCGGCAAACAGCGGGCGGCTGGCAGTGTCTGGCTGCGCGCAGTCGGCCTGCAGGGCAGCCATCATCGCCAGCGCCGAAGGTTGCGCACTGGCCGGTGCCGGGCAGCAGGCCAGCAGTTCTTCCAGCAGGCAGGAAAACGCCCGCGCCTCGATGCGCTGCAGGGCCAGCGCCAGCGGCGCGTCGTCCGGCGGAAAAAACGAGGCCGCGCCAAAGTCGCCGAGCAGCGCCTGGCCGTCGTCCGCGCACAAGATGTTGTGCGCATACAGGTCGCCATGCAGGATGCCGCGCGCATGCAGCTGGCCGGCTGCCGACGCCACGCCCCGCGCCAGCCGCAGCACTGCGTCCGGCGTGAAACGCGCCCTGACGTCATACACGTCGCGGGTACACGAGTCCAGGCTGGGCGGCAAAGCCAGGTTGCCAAAGCGCGGCGCCACCAGCGCCATCACCAGGCCATCGCTGCCGGCCGGATGGCCGGTGATGCGGCCATGCACGGCAATCAGGGCCGGATGCGCGCCGGCGCCGATGCACGCTGCCATTTCATGCCGGGGCAGGCCGTCGCTGGTCAGCGCGCCCTTGAACAGCTTGACCGCCACCGGCAGTGCCGTGTCGCCGCGTTGCCAGAGCGCCTGGCGGATCACGCCCGATGCGCCTTCGCCCAGCAGCGCACCAGGCTGCAGGCTGGCCCAGTCGATGCGGGCCAGCGGCGCATCGGCCGGCGCGGCGGTTTTACCGGCCTCACCGGCGTCGGCCAGCGGGTTGCCGGCAAACGCCAGCCAGGCCAGGCGCGGCAGCGCCAGCAGCCAGTCGGGCAGGGCGGTGAAGCGGTTGGCGGCGATGCGCAGCAGCTCCAGCCGGGTGCAGGCGGCCATTTCCGGCGGCAGGGCGTTCAGCCGGTTGCCGGCCAGCATGAGTTTTTGCAGTTGCGTGCAGCGCCCCAGGGCGGGCGGCAGTTCGGCAATCTGGTTGTCGGTCAGCACCAGCGCGCGCAGGCGCGGCGGCAGCGCGGCGGCCGGCACCCGGCCAATCCGGTTGGCGCGAAAGCCGATCATCTCCAGCTGCGCGCACCGGCCCAGCACTGCCGGCAGTTCGGTGAAGCGGTTGTTCGAGCAAAAAATGATGCGCAGCCGGTGCAGCCGCGCCAGGTCGTCGGGCAGTGCGCTCAGCGCATTGCCGGAAAGGTCGAGGATTTCCAGCGTGTCGGCCAGCGTGAATATCTCGGGCGGAAAGGTCTCCAGCCCGCAGGACAGGCGCAGCCGGCGGCTGCCGGCCAGCGCGCCGGCGCGCAGTTGCCCCAGCATGTCCAGGGCGGACAGGGACTCGGTGTCGTGCGGTGCGTTCATCGTGGGTATTGGACACGAAGCCGCGCGCAGGCCAGCGGCCTGGATTCATCTGCCAGGCCGTATCAACACCTGCGGTCAGGGCGCCTGGCCTCTTCAAGGCCATCATTTCGTATCAAAACCGGGGTTTACGCACATGCAGCAAGCGCTGGCAGCTACTGAAAAAATAGCGCCCCAGGTTCTCAGGCCTCGGGCGCTTGCGGGATCACCACGGTAAACACCGTTCCCCCTTCCAGCGTCGACGTAACCGACACCGTGCCCCCGTGCGCCTTGGCGATCTCGCTGACGATGAACAAGCCCAGGCCCACGCTGCGGTCGGCGTTCACCTGTTCGCAGCCGCGCACCATGGGTTCGAACAGTCCGTCCACGATGCCGGCGGGAATCGGCCTTCCATGGTTGTGTACCGAGAGCGAAAAAAACGCATCTTCCCGGGTCGAGGTGACGACCACCGGCGCGCCGGGCTCGCCATAGGCCATGGCGTTGGACACCAGGTTGCCGACCAGTTGCGCCAGCCGGTCGGCATCGGCCGTGCACCGGCTGGCCCCCTGCCGCACATGGCGCAGCACACGGCCCGGATACACCTGTGACAGTTCCTGCACCGCCCCGGCCACCGTCGCGTGCAGGTCGATGGACGCCGGCGACACCGACAGGCCGCTGCCCAGCCGCGCCTGCGTCAGGTCCAGCAGATTGGCAATCAGGCGGCTGGCCCGGTCGCCAGCCCTCAGGATGAGGTCCAGCACATCCGACTGGTCGGCGGTGACGCCGCCCTTGCCCAGCAGTTCGGCGCTCATCAGCATCGCCATGATCGGATTGCGCAGGTCATGGCTGACGATGCCGACCATCTGCTCGGCAAATATCGCCCGGTCGCTGGCTTCGGCCTGAAGGTCGTTGGCATGCGCGACCATGGCTTCGAGCTTGGTTCGCGCCTGCACCAGTTCCTTTTCATACCTGTCGCGGTCCTGCGCGACAAACACGGCGAATTCATCCACCACCTCGCCATGCTGCGCATGCCGGCGCGCATTGAGCAGCATGGGCAGCTGCTGGCCGTCCTTGCGCAGCATCTGCACCCGCACTTCGGAGACAGAGCCCTGCAGCTGCAGCAGTGGCAGCGAATGCGTGCAGTGAAAAATGCGGCAGCCCGTGGTCAGCAGGTCCTGGAACTTGCGCTGGCCGACCAGCTCGCCCGGGGTGTAGCCCAGCCATTGGCAAAACACCAGGTTGGCCCGGCGCAGCAGTCCCTGCGCATCGGTCTGCGCCAGCCCGCAGGGGGCCTGGTCGAGCAGGTCCTGCGCTTCGCTGGCAATCGCTGCAGGGATGGTGTTTTGAGTTTCCAGCCCCTGGCTGACCAGGAAGTCATTGATCGCCTCGGTGATGGCGCCCGGCGCGCTCAGGTGCGGGCAATGGCCGATGTTGTTGATGATCTTCAGCGTGGCGTTCGGCATCGCCTGGCGCATGTACTGGCCCACTGCAACCGGGGCGATCAGGTCGTCGCTGCATTGCAGGATCAGCGTGGGCGTCGTCAGCCGGGGCAGTTGCGCGCGGTGGTCGGACAAAAAGGTGACGCGGGCAAACTGCCTGGCAATGTCCGGGTCGGTGCGGCAAAAGCTGCTGGCGAGTTCCGCGCCGAGTTCCGGCCGGTCGGGCGCGCCCATGATTACGGGCGCCATCGTGCTCGACCAGACGAGGTAGTTGTTGTCCATGCTGCCGAGCAGCGCATCGATGTCCGCGCGCTCGAAACCGCCGGTGTAATTCCCGTCGTTGAGGTAGCACGGCGACGGGCCGATCATCACCTGGGCGGCGATGCGGCCAGGCGCTTTCAGGTCGGCCAGCAGGCCGATCATGGCGCTGACCGAATGGCCGACGAAAACCACCGGACCCTGGCCGAATTGACTGACCAGTTCCAGCACGTCATCGGCATAGCTTTGCAAAGAGCTGTATTTTTGGGGGTCATACGCCGAAAGGTCCGACTGACCGGCGCCGACCAGGTCGAAGGTCACCGTGCGAAAGCGCCTGGCACAGGCCGGCTGCACCAACCGCCACATGGTCTGGTCACAGCCAAAGCCGTGGGCAAAGAAGAGGGTTGCCGGACCACTGCCGGCGACTTGAACGTGATGGCGCCGCTCGACAGTCATGGCTTGCATTCAGTGCAAATAAAGGCCTTCAGGCCAGAGCAAAAGCATAGGCCTGAAAGAACCGCTGCACCAGAGACATTGCTGGTGAAATCGTCAGGACACGTGTTGAGCTTGTGGTCTTCAATTCCATAACTTGCCGGGCTGCCGCAGGTTTCACCGGGTTGCTGGTTGCGGCCGGCCCGCCCCGGGAACTGCGCATTGCACCCCGGTTGCACCATCGTGAAGACAGTCATCCGCCAGATGCCCTAAAGTGGTGCTTCAGAGTTGACATGTTGAAACACCATGAACCCACGCTTCCTGCTTTTTCTGCTCGCCAGCCCGCTGCTGCTGGCGGCCTGTGCCTCAGGGCCCGCGCCGTCCGCGCCCGAAGTGCTTGAAAACTCGCTGGGCATGAAGTTTGTCCGGGTGCCCGCCGGGGAGTTCCTGATGGGCAGCGACGAAACCCCGCAGGCGCTGGCGCGCGACTATCCGCAGTACGAGCTGCGGCGCTTTGTCGAACTGGCCGACGAGGCGCCGGTGCACCGGGTGCGCATCAGCCGGCCTTTTTTTCTGGGCCAGCACGAGGTCACGGTCGGCCAGTTCCGCCAGTTCATCGAGGCTTCGGGCCATGTGCCCGAATCGGTGGCCGACGGCACCGGCGGCTACGGCTACAACCCGGCCTACGACCCGGCCGCGTCGCAACGCGGCGACCTGTTCGAACCCGAAGTATTCATGGCGCAATCCGGGCTTTGCGCAGGACGACGCGCACCCTGTGCTCAACGTCACCTGGAACGATGCCGTGGCGATGAGCCGCTGGCTGAGCCAGAAAGAAGGCCGGCGCTACCGCCTGCCGAGCGAAGCCGAGTGGGAATACGCCTGCCGCGCCGGATCGACGTCGCGCTACTACAGCGGCAACCCGCCCGAGTCGCTGCTGCAGATCGCCAACACCTTCGACGCCGATGCCGCCCGCCACTGGCCGGCCCTGCGCGCCCAGGCGCAGCCGGGGTCAGACGGCCATGCCTTCACCGCGCCGGTCGGCAGCTTCAGGCCGAACGCCTTCGGCCTGCACGACATGCTCGGCAATGCCTGGGAATGGACCGCCGACTGGCATGACGACGCGTATTACGCCGCCTCGCCGGCCGTCGATCCGCCCGGCCCGGCCGACGGCACGGTGCGCGTGCGCCGGGGCGGCTCCTGGCACACCTGGGCGCTGTATTCGCGCTGCAGCTACCGCAACTGGAATTCGCCGCAGACCCGCTATACCCTGGTCGGCATGCGGCTGCTGCTTGAAGCGGACAGCGCAGACCGCTGAAGGCTGAAAAAATAGCGGCTCCGCCGGCCTGCCGGTTTTTTGTGCAATGTGAAGTTTTTTCAGGAGTGCCGCATGGACCGCAAGAATGCCGACCGGCTGGCCCGGGCCACCGCCCTGTGGCGCCACACCGGCGCCGAACGCCCGCCCTTTGCACTGCCCACCGGGGCGGGCCAGGAGTCGGTCTGGGACTATCCGCGCCCGCCCCGGCTGGTGCCTGACGGCCGGGAAGTGGTCGTGATGGCCGGCAGCCAGGAGATTGCCCGCAGCCGCCGCACGCTGCGCCTGCTGGAAACCGCCAGCCCGCCCGGCTTTTATATTCCGGCGCAGGACGTGCGCACCGACTGGCTGGTGCCGGCGGGCGGCGCGTCGCACTGCGAATGGAAAGGCGAGGCGGCCTACTGGTCGGTGCGGTTGCCCGGCGGCGGCCTGCTCGACCGCGTGGCCTGGTCGTATGCGCATCCGCTGGCGCCTTACGAGGCGCTGGCCGGCCATTTCGGGTTTTATCCGCAGCACCTGGACTGCCGCGTGGACGGCCTGCAGGTGCAGCCGCAGCCGGGCGGTTTTTATGCCGGCTGGATCACGCCCGAAGTGGTCGGGCCGGTCAAGGGCGGACCCGGTTCAGGCGGCTGGTGAGCGGCCGGCAGCCGACGGACTGAAGCGGGCCTGCGCCTGGCGGCGGTTCAGCGTGCTGGCCTGGGCTGTTTGGCCATCCGCCGCGCGTCCTGAGGCCGGCTCCGGCGCGGGCTCATGGCCCACAGCAGCCCCAGCCCGACTGCACCGGCCAGCGTTACCGCCGCCACCGGCATGGCGCGCACCGCCAGCGTGCGGTAGCCGCCGTCGATGGTGTGAACGCGTGAGGGCTCGAACAGATTGCCGTTGGTGACCGGTGCCGGGTCGGCGCGCTCCAGCGACCGGTCGGTCAGCCAGCGCGCAAGGCGGCCGGTCAGCCCGGGCGCAACGGCATGCGCCAGCCGTCCGGGAATCGCCATGCTGCCGATGGCCGTGACATCGTGCGGCGCCCGGCTCAATGCCACCAGTGTTTGGGCCACCGCGCGCGGGTCCAGCACCGGCGGCGGCGGGTGCAGGCGCTTGCCGGTGTAATTGGCGCCATGGAACAGGCCCGGCGTGTCGACAAAGGTCGGGTAGACCTCGCAGACATGCACGTCGGGCAGGCTGCCCAGCTCGGCCCGCAGCGCCTCGGAAAAGCCGCGCAGCCCGAACTTGCTGGCGGTGTAGGCGGCGGCATACGGCGCCGGAACCCAGCCGCCTGACGAGATCATGTTGATCAGCGTGCCGCGTCCGCGCTGGCGAAAGTGCGGCAGCACCGCATGCGCGCCGTTCATGTGGCCCAGCAGGTTGGCCGCGATCACGCGCTCGTGCGCCTCCATCGGCATGGTGTCAAACGCGCCGACCGCGCCGACGCCGACGTTGTTGATCCAGACGTCGATGCGGCCAAAGCGCTGGATGGCCGCGTGGGCCAGCGCCTGCATGGCGTCGGCATCGGTCACGTCGGTCGGCACGGCCAGCGCCTGGGCATCGAGCAGCTCGCATTCAGCCGCCACCTTGTCCAGCGCCTCGGGGCCGCGCGCCGCCAGCACCAGGTGCGCGCCCGTACGCGCAAAAGCCAGCGCGGTGGCATGGCCGATGCCGCTGGAAGCGCCGGTCAGGACGACGACGGGCGCCGGTAAGTGGTCGGGGTGGGTGTTAAGCATGGGCGGGCCTGAAGTAAGGAGTGGTCAATGGGTTCAATCGTCCGGTGCAAAAACCCGGCTGTCAATCGGCGAAGGTGCCGGCCCGAATCGGGCGCCGGCCCATCAGTTTTCGGCGAGTGCCTGACTGCGGATAGACTTGTTGCACATTTTGTAACATTGCTTCTTTCGCAGGGACAGGCAGAACCGGTTTCCCGGCATGCCGATGAAAACAATGAAGCTCTTGAGCCGGCTGGGTAACGACTTGAACGACGCCTTGAGCGTCAGCACCAGCACGCCTGCCTATCGAGGCAGAAGCCGGTTTGCACCGCTCTGGGCCTTGCTGATCCTGGTCGTGGTGTCGTTCACCATGCTCTGGCTGGGCGACAAGCTCAACGCCAGCGGCATGGCGCTGACGCGTTTCATGGCCCGTGCGCAGGCGCCTCTGACGGCGCAGTTCCACTATCCGGCCGTGATGCGCGAGCAGATCACGGTGGCAATGTACGACCGGGAATTCCTCGACAGCAGCGCAAGCGCCTGGCCCATCAGCTACCAGGACCATGCCGACGGGCTGCTTCGCCTGGCGGGCGACCCGAATGCCCGGCCCAAAGCCATCATGCTGGACATCACCTTCGGCCAGGAACGCGATGATCCGACCATTTCAAGCCTGCGCCAGGCGCTGTGCAGGATTCAGAATGAATTCAAGGTGCCGGTATTTTTGGCGGCAATGCCCTCGCCCCAAACCGGCCGCCTGACCATTCGCGCCGGCCTGGGCGCTGACCAGCCCGGCGCCGCACCGGCCTGTTTCACGCTGGTGGGCGTGGACTACCTTCCCGATCCGCTGGATGGTCTGGCCTGGAGCTACCAGCTCAGCCGCCACCTGACCGATGACGGCTGGGTGTCCGGCCCTGCAAGCGAGCCGCTGAAGCAGCCGGCCTACCGCAGCGCCGCCCTGGCCATGGCGCAGGACGTGGCGCACCTGGACCTGGGGGAGGAAACCGTGCCCATGGCGCTGGTGTGGGGACACAACTCGGCCCCGCAGATCCACCGGCCAGAACGCCTGGCGCACTGTCGTCCCGGCGCGCCTGACCGCTGGCAACTGGTGCCCGGTGTGCTGCGCCAGCTCTGGGACGCCGACCGGCTGCCCTTGTGCCCCTACCACCAGACGCTGTCCATGGCCCAGCTGGCGACCCTGTCGGAAAGCGAGCTGGCGCCCTATCTGGCCGGGCGCTATGTGCTGGTGGGTGCCAACGTCCCGGGCTTCAACGATTTCGCAGATTCGCCCGTCCACCGCGTCACGCCGGGCATTTACATGCATGCCATGGCGCTGGACAACCTGCTGACCTACGCAGGCGACTACAAGCTCAGCGCCGAATGGACGATGCCGCCGTCATGGGCGCTGCTCAAGCCGGGCCTGCTGGCCATCCTGCTGGTCTTCGGGGTGCATCTGGCCTGGGATGCATTGCAGGCAAAACTGATCCGGTCGTTTCAGCTGCGTGGCTGGCCGCCAGCGCTGGCCAGCCTGCATGCGCGCTTCCAGGCGCAACCGGAGCGGACCCGTCGGCTGCTCCGGCTGCCGGTCAATGCGCTGGCCTGGCTGGCGCGGCTGGCGCTTCAAACCGTGGCGGTCATGGTCCTGATCGGCTGGCTGCAGTCCCATTTCCGCATCGGCATGCTGCCCGTGGTCGAGCTGGTGGGCATGACGCTGCTGGCCGAGGGCCTGGGTTATATGAAAAAGATCCAGGCCCTTTTCAAAACAACCGCTGCAGCAAGTGTCGCGACGCCCCCCTTTCCCGCATCCCCGCCAGTGACCTAACCCGAAGGACAACCAATGAAATTGCATGTTCCCCTGCTGATCGCCCTGCTGGCGCTACCCGTTTCTGCAGCGCTTGCGCAAGGCAAGGTCATTGCGCCCAGCCCGAGCACCCTGGCCAGCCTGGACCTGTACGACCAGCCCGGTGCAGCCGTGGCCGTGCGCCAGGTCAGCGTGGCAGAAGCCGGGCTGCCGCTAATCATTCAATCGACCAAGACCGGCTTTCACCAGGTCGCCATCGGCGGACAAAACTACTGGCTGCGTGGCATGCAGGTGCGTATCAGCCGCGACAGCACCGCCAGCTGCGGCACCGCCTCGCAGTCGGCCATGAATGCAACCATTGCCACACCGGGAGCTGGAAAAGATGCCTGCAAATAACGTTCCCGCGCGTCCCTGGCGCACGTTGCAGACCGGCGCAATGGCCTTGTCATTGGTGGTGCTGGCGGGCTGCGAAACCATGCCCAAGGGCATGCCGTCGCTGCCGTTCCTGACGCCAGCCGTCCCTGTCAGCCCCACCGCCGCGCTGCCGCCACCTGCCGCGCGTGCCTGGCCCGATGCCGCGCAGGATGTGCTCAACCAGCGCGCGCGCGGTTTTGGCCTGGTCAATGCCCCTGACCTGCAGCGTTACCTGAACAGCGTGTATGCCCGCATCAAAACACAGGCTGGCGTGGCCGACTGGCCCGGCGGCGTGCATATCCTGGCCAGCGATGCCCTGCAGGCCTATGCGACCGGTGCCGGAAATATTTACATTTCCATGCCGTGGCTGACCTCGGCGCAGAGCGAAGACGAGCTTGCAGCCCTGCTCAGCCATGAGTTCGGGCATGTCTACCTGCACTACCACGAGCTGGAAGGCGCGGTGCAAAGTGCCGACACGGTGACCGGCTTTCTGGCCATGGGCGTGGCAGTGGCGCGAAAAACCGCCCAGGCCACCGGCTGGAATGACGTTGACAGCCTGGTCACGGCCTACACGCTGGGACGCGGGCTGGTCACCACGGTGTATGGCCGCTCGCAGGAAAGCGCGGCTGACAACTTCGGCCTCAACATCAGCCTGAAGCTGGGCTATTCGTACGAGCATGGCATGAAGGCCTTTCTGGAGCGCCAGGCCAGCTGGGAAGAGGACAACGAACAGCGCGAAAAAGGCAAGAACGAGCAGATGCTCAAGACCATCAAGCTCCAAGCCATGGACAACGCCGTCAAGCAGAATCCCAAGGCCGGCAACAACGCCGCAAGCCAGTCGTTCGCCCAGTCGAGCGGCGAATTCAGCGGCAACCTGGGTGCCGCCCTGCAGCAGATGGCCTTCGACATCAACAAGGTGTCGGCAAAAGTGCGCAGCGACCACCCGCCGACCGAGGAAAGAATTGATGCGCTGGGCGTGGCTGTCGCGCCGTTTCCCGACATTCAGGTCAGCAAGGAGCCGGTGTCCAGGCCCTTGCAAAAAGCCTTGCAGGACAGGCGCACGGCAGCCATCCTGGCCAATTACGCGCTGGCCTTCAAGGTCATCAACGCACCCAAAGAGCCGAAATCCCTGGAACTGGCCAGGAAGTCGGCGACGGGCCCCACTGCCACGCATGCCGTGCCCCTGTTTGCGCTGTACACCGTGCTGAACGAGCAGCCAGCGCTGGCGGGCAGGCAGAAATCAGACCCTGGCCAGGTACTGGAAGCGAACTTTCTGTCTGAACCGGACCGGGCCTGGAAAACCTACCAGGAACGCAGCAAGCGGCTTCAGGATGGCCGTCAAACCGCCGCTGCCAAAAAGGTGATGGACCAGGGCATGGGCTACTTCCAGAATGCCGAGGAAGCCTGGCCCGATGCCATCCGTTTTTACGGCGAGGCGCAGGGCTGGGACGAGGCCAAGCGCATGGCGCAAAACTGCGGCAAGAACTTCCGGCGCGTGTCGGCGCGCTGCACGCAGGCCGCCACCAGCCCGTCCGAACAGGAAACGGTCGATCGCAAGACCAAGGAAAAAAGCGACCAGATTGCGAAAAAGCTTTTCAAAACGCCGTAGGGCGGCTGGGCAAGGAAAAACGTCCTGGTTCAGGCTTTGCCCGGCCGGTGGCCCCGTCGCCAGCCCTTACAACCCCAGCGAATCCGCATGCCGACGCCAGAATGCCGCATCGGGCACCTGGCCCCGGCCCGCCGCCAGGTTGTCCTGCATGTGCGCGGGTCGGCCGGTGCCCGGAATCGCACAGGTCACGGCCGGGTGGCTCAGCACGAACTTCAGAAGCACCTGCGCCCAGCGGGTGCAGCCAATGTCGGTTGCCCAGCCGGGCAGCGGCTTGCCGGCCAGGCGCCGCAGCAGTCCGCCGCCGCCAAAAGGCTGGTTGACCAGCACCGCCACGCCGCGTTCCTGCGCCAGCGGCAGTAAACGCTGGGCGGCAGCGCGGTCGTCCAGTGCATAGTTGATCTGCAGGAAATCGAGCTTTTCGGCGCGCAGCACCGCCTCGACTTCGGCATAGGCGGACGCGGTGTAGTGGGTGATGCCGACATAGCGCACCCGGCCGGCGTCCTGCAAGCGGCGCACCGAACCCAGCTGCACGCGCCAGTCCATCAGGTTGTGCACCTGCATCAGGTCGATGCGTTCTGTGCGCAGGCGGGCAAACGACTGCGCCATCTGTGCCAGGCCGGCTTCGCGACCGCTGGTCCACACCTTGGTCGCGACGAAGGCCTGGGCGCGGCTGCCGGCGGCGGCCAGCAACTCGCCGGTCGTGCTCTCGGCACGGCCGTACATCGGCGAGCTGTCGAGCACCGAGCCGCCGGCGGCAAACAGCGCCTCCAGTACGCCCGGCAGTTGGGCGTGGCCGGGCGTGCCCGGGGCCAGGTCAAAGCCGATGTAGGTGCCGCAGCCAATGACCGGCAGCGCTTCTCCGGTCGAGGGAATGGGGCGGGTGTCGATTGGGGCTGTCATGGGGATGGCCTGCTGTGGCGCAGGTGGTCGGGTTTGCGCAAGTGCCCCAGTCCACCACGGCGCCGCTACCGACAGGACGGCGAGTGCGCGTGCGGACTGGCGCAGGCCCATGCGCCGGTCCGCACCACGGGAAAGGGCTGGCGGAAGGTGCATGGGAGAAATTTGCCTGAACTTCAAAAGCCACGCAGCACAAAGGAATTGAATCAGGTGACCTCTCGAGGCAAACAGGGAGTCCTATTGGCTGGCTTGAGACGCCGCCACCGATGGGCGGTCCACCGCCAGCAGGGGTAATTTTTCCGTAAATGGAGTCGCGTGTTTTTTTACGGAGCCGTCAAGCTCGCTTACCCCGGTAAGTATTCGTACGGAATTGAAACGCCCAGTCTTACAGACCATCATCCAGCTGACTTCAGCACGTCATTCCGAGGGGTCTCGGGCTGCTGAGGCTTCGCATCCCTGAGGGACAAACTGGCGCCAAGCGTCAGATTGCCTGGAACAGGCGTGCGTGAAAAGTATGTGAACGAACAAATCAACACAAGAAGGCGAGACATGAGCATTCCACGCAAGAACACGACCTTGAAGCTGACCACGCTGGCCGCAGCCGTACTCGCGCTGAGCGCCTGCGGCGGCAGCAGCGACCCGGTCGAGAGCACCAACATCAAGCCGAGCTACCTGGGTGCCATCGCCACCGCCAGCTATGACGGCAGCAGCGACGACCTGCTGACCGCCGGCCTGGGCAAGACCGGACTGGGCGGTACCGCGCCAGCCGTCGCCGACCCGCTCAAGCCAACGCCTGCCGAATTGCGCAAGCTCGCCATCTTCAACAACTACCGCGCCATCCTTGACATCAGCGCGGCTGGCGGCTACGGCACGCTGTATGGGCCGAACGTCGATGCCAAGGGCGTCATCACCACCAGCGAAGGCAAGATCGCCGGCACCGAGTTCATCGCCTATTCGGACGACGGCACCGGCAAGCAGAACATCACCATGCTGGTGCAGGTGCCCGCCACCTTCAACCCGGCCAATGCCTGCATCGTCACCGGCACCTCCAGCGGCTCGCGCGGCGTCTACGGCGCCATCGGCTCGTCCGGCGAATGGGGCCTGAAAAACGGTTGCGCCGTGGCTTATACCGACAAGGGCACCGGCACCGGCATTCACGACCTGCAGAACAACACCGTCAACGGGCAGAACGGCGTTCGCACCGATGCTGCCACGGCCGGCAAGAACTCGATCTTCACTGCCGGACTGAGCGCCGCCGAACTGGCCACCTTCAATGCAGCCACGCCCAACCGCTTTGCCGTCAAGCATGCGCATTCGCAGCAAAACCCGGAAAAGGACTGGGGCAAGTGGACGCTGCAGTCGGTCGAATTCGCCTATTTCGTGCTGAATGAAAAATACGGCGACCTGGCCCGTGACGGCGTGACGCACCTGAAAAAGCTCACGCCATCCAACACCATCGTGATTGCCTCCAGCGTGTCCAATGGTGCCGGCTCGGCACTGGCGGCGGCCGAGCAGGACACGCAGGGCCTGATCAGCGGCGTGGCCGTGGCCGAGCCCGAAGTCCAGCTCGCGCCCGACAACCGGCTGAGCGTCAAGCGCGGCGCCACCACCCTGGTCGGCACCGGCAAGCCGTTGTACGACTATTTCACGCTGGCCAACCTGCTGCAGCCCTGCGCCGCGCTGGTGTCGCCCACGACGAACGCCTTCAATTCCGTCAACCCCACGATTGCCGCCAACCGCTGCAGCGCCCTTCAGGCCAACGGCCTGGTCACCGGCACCACGACCGCCGAGCAGGCCGCCAGCGCCATGGCCAAGCTGATCGAGGCCGGATGGCAGCCGGAAAGCACTGTGCTGCAGGCATCGCACTACTCGTTTGCCACGCTGTCGGTGGGGCTGACCTATGCCAACACCTACGGCCGCTTCAGCGTCAAGGACAACCTGTGCGGCTACAGCTTTGCCGCGACGGGTGCCACCGGCGCACCGACATCAGTCAGTGCGGCTTCGCTGGCGACCTCGTTCGGCGCGTCCAACGGCGTGCCGCCAACCATCGGCATCAACATCGTCAACAACCTCAGCCTGGGCGGGCCGCTGCTCGATGCGGCCTCGCTGTCGGCCGGCAACGTGCAGGACTACAACATCGCCGGCGCGCTGTGCATGCGCGAGCTGTTTACCGGCACCAGCGCCAACGCGGTGCGCGTGCAGCAGGGCATCAAGGAAGTGGTGCGCAGCGCCAACCTGCGCGGCAAGCCGGCGCTGATCGTGCAGGGCCGGGCCGACACGCTGCTGCCGGTGGCCTTCACTGGCCGGCCTTACTACGGCATGAACAAGATCGTGGAAGGCACCGCTAGCAAGTTGTCGTACATCGAAGTGACCAATGCCCAGCATTTCGACGCCTTCCTCGCCTTACCGGGCTATCCGGAGCGCCTGGTGCCGCTGCACCGCTACTTCATCCAGGCAATGGACATGATGTATGCCAACCTGAAATCGGGCGCCGCCCTGCCGGCCAGCCAGGTGGTGCGTACCGTGCCGCGCGGCCTGAACGGCACCGTTGCCAACCCGATCAGCACTGCCAACGTGCCGCCGATCCAGACGAAGCCGGCTGCTGCTGACCAGATCACGTTTGCCAACAACGTGCTGACCATCGCCGACTGATCGTTTTCAAGTCTCTTGCAAAGCCCGTGGCGCCGCCTGTGCGCCACGGGCTTTTTTCATGGGGATTGAAACAGGCAGCGCGTTCGTCGTGTCCGCATGGCTATTGGCTGCTGACGTCGTTCTGGACGGCGTCCAGCGGCAAGGTACTCTCCGCCAGCATCACCTCGACCTGCATGTCGTCAAGCTGCAGCGGCTGCAGCCCGTAGTCCGAGATAAACGCCACGTCGGCCGCGTCATGGCCGTAGGCCAGCACGATGCGGCCGCCGCGCGGCGCGTCCTGCGTGGCGTCGAAGGTGTACCAGCGACCGCCGACAAAGGCTTCGAACCAGGCATGCAGGTCCATCGGCTTGAGCCCGTGCAGGTAGCCGACCACCATGCGCGCCGGAATCTGCAGGCTGCGGCACAGGCCAATGCCGACATGCGCAAAATCGCGGCACACGCCTGCGCCATGCTCCAGGGTGTCGAGCGCATCAGTGCTCGGGGTGCTGACGCCGTAGCGGTATTCGAGGTTGTCGTGAATCCAGGCGCGTATCTTTTCGACCTGCGCATAACCGGGCGGTGCCAGTCCGACCACGGTCAGCGCCTGGTCCTGCATCATGTCCGACGGGCAGTAGCGGCTTTGCAGCAGGTAGTGCAGCACGTCGGCGGGCAGTTCGGTGATGGGCGTCTTGGGCGCGTCATGCGCCACCGCGATGTGGTCTTCGACTTCCATGACCACTTCGACGTTGATTTGCATCTGCCCCTGCGGCACGACCAGGCGCTGGCACAGGTTGCCGTAGCCGTCGGCAAACTCGTCCACCGGCGCCCAGGGGTGCAGGTCGTAGCGTTCGCTGACCACCCACTGCGTCTGGCCGCTGCGCGGGCGCAACATCGCCACCATGGGGCAATCCGAGGCAGCGGTCACGCTGATGGAACAGGCAGCTTTGAGCTTCATGGAGGGAAAGGTAAAAAAATGGCAGGGAGGGCGCGAGAAGCTTTAGCTTAGCGTGCCTGTCATGTCCAGCTTGTAGGCTGAAATCCGGCGGCTGTGCAGGTGCGAACTGTTTCAGCCGCAAGCGCATGGCCAGCAGATGAAAAATTGATTAAAGTAGACGTTTACGCTGGACTGGCATTGGTTTGATGCTATATAAAAAATAGCAATCAAAGCGATCGTCAACACCGGCTCCCGTTCCGGCCTGCCGCCCCCGGGGTGCTGCGGTGCGGTGAATGTTCCCATGCTGACAAGGCAACGTCTGACAAACGCCAGGACGCTGCTGCTTCAGAATAAAAACACATGGCAGCGCTGCAGCGAAGACTCGGGGAGCAGGCCTGGCACCGACAACGCAACGCTGACTGAAAGCACACCAGCCACGACAGGACTCGCACCATGAACCAGCAACGCGTTGAAGGGCAGGCAGGCCATGCCGCCGCACCTTGCGTCAGTCCGGCTTTTGGCCAGCTGCGGGACAGCTTCCAGTTCCTTCGCGGGTTTGTGCGCAACCCGGCCCAGGTCGGCTCTGTCATTCCGAGTTCGCGCCAGCTGGAGCAGCGGCTGGTGCGCAGCGCGCGCATCGGCGACGCGCGCATGGTGGTCGAACTGGGGCCGGGCACCGGCGGAACGACCTCGGCGTTCCTGCGCGCCATGGCGTCCAACGCGCAACTGCTGGCCATCGAGCTGGACACCGAATTTCACCAGCGCCTGCATGCGTCGATCCGCGATGCGCGCTTCAGTGTCGAACTCGGCAGCGCAGAGCGCCTGGACGAGTTCCTGAGCGCGCGCAGGCTGCCCGCGCCCGATGCGATCATTTCGGGCATTCCGTTTTCCACCATGCCGGCCGAGGTCTCTGACCGGGTGGCGTCCAGCGTGGCGCGTGTGCTGCGTCCGGGCGGACGCTTTGTCGCCTACCAGGTGCGAGCGCATGTATCAAGCTTCGTGTCGCCCTACCTTGGCAAGCCTGAAAAGAAGTGGGAAGTCGTCAACGTCCCGCCGGTGCGCGTGTTCACCTGGGTCAAGCCCGAAACTTGAGCCCGGCAGGGCGGGAACCCCACCTTCCGGATTCAGCGCTTTAGCTTCAGGGCCGTTCCGGTATGGCCAGACCCTTGACCACTGCCGGCCGTTCCACGAAAGCCGCCAGAACCCGCTTGACCTGCGCGAAGTCGTCGAATCCCACCAGCTCCCCGGCCTCGTAGAAGCCGACGAGGTTGCGCACCCACGGAAAGGTGGCGATGTCGGCAATGCTGTACTGCGTGCCCATGATCCAGTCGCGGCCTTGCAGCCGCCGGTCCAGCACGCCGAGCAGGCGCCGCGCTTCGGCCACGTAGCGATCGCGCGGTCGCTTGTCTTCATAGTCCTTGCCGGCAAACTTGTTGAAAAAGCCCAGCTGGCCAAACATCGGACCAATGCCGCCCATCTGGAACATCAGCCACTGGATCGTCTCGTAGCGGCCGGCCGCGTCCTGCGGAATGAGCAGGCCGGTCTTGTCGGCCAGGTAGAGCAGGATGGCGCCCGACTCGAACAGCGCCAGCGGCTTGCCGCCCGGACCGTTCGGGTCCAGGATGGCTGGAATCTTGTTGTTCGGGTTGAGCGACAGGAACTCCGGCGTCATCTGGTCCTGGGTTTCAAAGCTGACCAGGTGCACCTCGTATGGCAGCCGGGTTTCTTCCAGCAGGATGGAAACCTTCACACCGTTGGGAGTGGGCAGCGAATACAGCTGAAGCCGGTCAGGGTGCAGGGCGGGCCATTTCTGGGTCACGGGAAAGGCGGCAAGATCGTTCATTCGGCTTCCTGGGGCGGTGAATGCGGGACAAAGGCCCCACGGGAGCACGCATTCTGGCCCGAAGGCCGTTGGCCTGCAGCCGCACATCGCAAGTCCACGCCGGTGATGCAGGTCACCGGGACGGATTGACACCGGCGGGTAAACAGCTGCCCGGCGCTGCCCGTTCTAATTTTGAAAGCGCACGCGGTGAGCGCTTGCCGGCGGAAAAGACCGGCAGCGCCTAGCGCCCCACCACCGACCAGCCGGCGTGCTGGTTGGCCCTGTTGTTTTCGTATTCCCACGCAGTGCCGCAGCGGTCGCAGCGGTAGCTGGTGAGGGTGACCAGACTGGCGCCGCGCTTTTCCTGGCGGTTGCCGCCCTGCACCAGTTCGGGATGGCCCGGTGCCTTGCGCCAGTTGCGCTGGATGCCGGCGCACGATTCGCACAGCGCCATCTTCTTCAATTCGTTCTTTCGGTTCAGGTCTTCGGTCATGGTGTTGCTGCTTTTCTGGTAGGGCGAGGTTGCCTTGGGGATTAAGGCTGATTGTCGCTGACGCCAATTTGGCGTCAGGCGCCAGCGCCACTGCCGTCCGGCAAACGCAGGCTGCGCAGGCGCTGGTGCGCCGCGTCGTCGTTCTCCACGGGCAACTGCTGCCGGGCGTTCAGGTAATGGCCGGTGAACACATCGAGGTAAGCCTCCAGCGTCTGCGCCGCATGCGGCTCGCCGGCCAGTTCCAGGCACAGACCAGCGACTTCCGAGGTGCAGAAATGGTCCGCGCGTTTGGCCCGGCGCAGCCGGTAGCGCGAGAGTTGCTCGCCCTGCAGGCTGAGCACCGGCAAATGGTCGAGGTAAGGGCTTTTGCGAAACATCTTGCGCGCCTCGGGCCAGGTCGCGTCGAGCAGCACGAACAGCGGCCGCCTGCCATCATGCGGATGGGCGGCTTGCAACTGTGACACGACCCGCCCGTCGGCCACGAATTCCCCCGGAAACACCAGGTAGGGCTGCCACTGCGGATCGGCCAGCAGCGCCAGCAGCGCAGGGTCCACCTCGGTGCGCGCCCAGCCAAAGGCAAACGTGTCGGCCACCACATCCGCAATCAGCCAGCCGGTGTTGCTCGGCTTGAGCGGCTCGATGTCGGCCATGATCAGGCACACCCCGGCGCGCACCGGCACCAGCGGGCGCAAGGCGCACAGGCAGTGGCTGGGAAGCAGGCGGCAACCGGCGCAGCGCTCGCCGCGCGGCCCGCCACGGGCCAGAAAGGGTTTGGAACTGCGCGCCAGTCGCGCGGTGCGCAGGCGGGAGACGGCGTGGGGCATGGGCGCGAGTCTAGCGCAGCATGGCGGCCGGCAAGCTGCACAGTCCCACGCCATACTCCGGCGTGCCAGGACGCTTGGGACCCCCACGCTGACGGGGCTGGAAATGGCTCGGTAGTCAAACGGGTTGTTGCCATTTCCCAAGCCGCCGCGCCGCTTTGTTGTCTAAACTGGCAGGCTGCGGCAGATGCGCGATGGCCGACTGTTTCGATTTGGAGTTCTGCCTGCATTCACGTTTCCGACAAGAAAAAACCGTGCGCAGCCGACTGACGTGACAGGTCTGTTTTTTTCAACATCCCCGCCACCACGTCACAGGAGTCCACATGAAACGTCGCAAAATCCTGCATGGCTTTGCCCAGGTCTTCCTGGCATTGGCCGTGCTTCCCTTCAGTGAACTTGCCATGGCAATGACCAAACTCATGAAATCCAGGTCCGAGTGGCAGCAACAGTTGCCCGCTGCAAATTACGCAGTGCTGTTCAAGGACAGCACCGAGCGCGCTGGCAGCAGCCCGCTGAACGATGAAAAGCGTGCCGGAACCTATGTCTGCTTCGCCTGCAATTTGCCCTTGTTCAAGAGCGAACTGAAATTCGACAGCGGCACTGGCTGGCCCAGCTTTTTCAATGTGATTCCCGACGCCGTAGAGACGCGCCTTGATTTCAGCATGATCTGGCCGCGCACCGAATACCACTGCGCCCGCTGCAACGGCCATCAGGGCCACCTGTTCAAGGACGGCCCGCAACCGACCGGTTTGCGTTATTGCAACAACGGCGTTGCGCTTCAGTTCATTCCCGCAGGCGAAAAACTACCGGAGTTGCGCACATGAAAAACTGGCTTCAATCCCTTGCCGCCCTGGCCCTGACCCTGCTGGTCGGCCAGGCCGGCGCGCAGACCCCTTCAGCGCCAGCCCCTGCAGGCCAGAGAGCAACGGCGATCTTTGCCGGCGGCTGCTTCTGGTGCGTGGAAGCCGACTTTGAAAAACTGCCCGGTGTCATCGCCGCCGAGTCGGGCTACACCGGCGGAAAAACTGCCAACCCCACTTATCAGACGGTGAGCGCCGGCGGCACCGGCCACACCGAGGCGGTTCGGCTGACCTACGATCCCGGCGTTGTCAGCTACCCGGTGTTGCTTGATTTCTTCTGGCGCCACATTGACCCGACCGTGAAGGACCGGCAATTTTGCGATGTCGGCGACCAATACCGCAGCGCCATCTACTACAACAGCCCGGCACAAAAAGCCCTGGTTGAAGCCAGCAAGGCGGCCCTCTTGAAGTCCGGCGTGCTGAAGGAAATCCATACCGAGATCGCTCCGGAATCGGCCTTTTACCTGGCCGAGGACTACCACCAGAGCTACTACAAAAAGAACCCGCTGCGCTACAACTATTACCGCCTGACATGCGGCAGGGACAGCCGCGTCGCGGAAGTCTGGGGCACCAAGAACTGAGCGCTTGCGGGTAACCCCATCGCCAGCGGCCGCATTCGCCGCAGGGCTGCTGAAATTGGTGGCAGCGTGTATTGGCCTGTGGCCCTGCCGCAGCGCCTAAGGCATGGTGGCCGGGATTTGTGACCCGTTTGGACCTGCCTTTTTCCTGATGGCAACCGGCAGTTACCATGCAACTCCTCACACAAGGTCATCCTTTAGAAAGAACACGGTATGCGCGATAACTTTTGGCCGGGCATCATGCGGGCAGTTCGGGTCGGTTTATTGGCCACGCTGGCAGGCGCGGTGGTGGTGGGCTGCGGGGGCGGCGACGGCGGCGGCGCCGTGCCTCCGGTCGTGCAGGCCAACCCCACGACCCCGTGGGAGGTGATGACGGCAGGTGATATTGCGCAGTGTCTTCTTCGGCCTCCGCGTGACACGGCTGCCGAAAAGACAGCAAAGCTGGTCGAACGCCAGCTGGCTGACGCGGGCAGCAATTCCAACGTGCTGACCCTTGGAGACAATGCCTATTTTTTGGCCGGCTCCAACCTGGGCTACACCGATTGCTATGAAAAAACCTGGGGCCGGTTTATCAATAAAACCTTCGCAATTCCAGGCAACCACGACTATGAAGGCGGCGACAGCAACGATTACTTCGGTTATTTTGGGGCCAAGGCCAACCCCGATGGCAAGCGCACCGGCTACTACCGCATTGACCAAAACGGCTGGACCGTGTTTGCGCTGAACAGCAACATCGATGCGACAGCCGCTTCAGTCCAGGCACAGTGGCTCAAGCAGGAGCTGGCCACCGCCCAGCCCTGTGTGGCGGCGGCCTGGCACCACGCCCGCTTCACCTCGGCGCCCGATGGCGACAACACCAAGATGACCGCCATGTGGGACATCCTGGACCAGGCCAAGGCCGATGTGGTGCTGCAATCCCACGAGCACCAATACGAGCGCTTTGCCCCCATGACCGCAGACGGCACGCTGTCCGCTACCGGCGGCATGCGCTCATTTGTAGTCGGCACCGGCGGCGCAGAAACTTACGCGCACGCTACGGTACGCGCGGGCAGCGAGAAGCAGTTGGAAACCTTTGGCGTGATGCGTTTGTCGCTGTCGGCCGGCAACGCCAAGTGGCGATTCATTGACGTGGACAACGCCGTGCGCGACGAAGGGGCGTTTGAATGCCGCAAGAAGTAGTCGCCTGTGGCAGGCCCTGGCTGCCGGCCCCGCACGGCCAGGGCCGCCGCATGGCTTATTTGGCCGGGCGGTGCAGCGCGCAGAGCTTGTTGCCGTCGGGGTCGCGCAGATACGCCAGGTAGATCTTGCCGACCGCGCCATCCCGAAACCCCGGCGGTTCTTCACACGTCGTGCCGCCGTTGGCAAGGCCGGCCGCATGGAATGCGTCACCTTGTTCCGGCGACGCCACGTCAAACCCGATGGTGCTGCCATTGCCGTGCGTCGCGGGTTCGCCATTGATGGGCGTGGTGATGGCGAACGAACCCGTAGGGCTGCGGTAGAAATACCGGTTCTTGTTGGCAACCCCCGGGCTCATTCCCAGCGTGCCGAGCAGCGCATCGTAAAACTTCCTTGAAACTTCCAGATCGTTAACACCAAGCATGACGTGACTGAACATAATTTTCTCCGTTGGGTGCCCGGTGGCGGGCGAAGTAGGGCCGGGGGAATGGTAATGGATAACGGGTCAATGCCTGGCTGGCCCGAGCCACCGGGCGCGGCATTCAGAGCGGCACACGCCATCGGCTGGCAGGGGCTGCTTTCATGTGAAATCGGTCGCTTCCGCTGGCCCTGACTGCGCAGTCTGCTATCAATATTAATTTTTCTGATTGTTCAAGTCTTTACACCGGCCCTTGATACTTCAGAGGCTTCGCAACGGTTTCACAACGCTTCAGCAGGACATTGACATGAACCACAAAGTATTTCTTTCGCTGGCCGCGCTGGTCGTTTCCTTCGCCGCGTCAGCCGCCAAGGCGGGTACGGTCAACTTCGATTCAGGCAGCGCCAAAGTGCATAACGTCCAGATGATCAAACATCAACAGCACCGCAAGCACAAGGTATGGGTGCCTGCCCACCGCTCACACGGCCACCTGGTCAGGGGCCATTACGTCTGGCGCTGACACCGCTTGGACCGCAACCTGGACAGGGCAGGGCCAAACCGGCGGCCACCGCCGCATGCTGCTGTGCAGCACTTGATTTTCAGGCTGAGATTCAAGCGAAAAATGCCTCTGGTGCATGCCCCGTCTGCGCAAGCAGCTATCAAGTGTGTAGCAAAAAGCATCCGGAACAACGGCGGTGAGCCGTATTTGGGTACTATTTGCCGTAAAAATTGCGGTGAATAAACGCGACAATCGCCGCATGCGTCCCCATCGACCCCCCCGCAATCCGCGCTATATCTGGCAACTGCCCGACTGGCCAAACCTCACCTGCGACGTTGCCGCACTGGCCGCACCCCTGGCCCAGGTGCACCGGGCGCAAGGTCAGCTCATGGGGCGCATGGCTGAGCTGGGCATGGCCCAGCGTGAACAAGCGACCTTGCAGGTGCTTACCCAGGAAGTCATCAAGACCAGCGAGATAGAAGGCGAACGCCTCAGCCTGGACGCCGTGCGCTCGTCCATCGCGCGCAGGCTGGGGCTGGACATTGGCGCACTGGCCCCCAGCGACCGGAAGGTGGACGGCGTGGTGGATGTGGTGCTGGACGCCACCCGCCACTTTGACCAGTCCCTGACGGCAGAGCGCCTGTTTGGCTGGCACGCCGCTTTGTTCCCCACCGGCTACAGCGGCCGGGTGCGCATCACCGTGGCGGCATGGCGCACGGATGCCAGCGGTCCCATGGAAGTGGTGTCCGGCCCTGTGGGGCGGGAGAAAGTGCATTTCACCGCACCGCCTGCCAGCACGTTGCTTGCGCAAACCGATGCGTTCCTGAAGTGGTTCGAGGCCGCCCCGGTGGGCGACGCCCTGATCAAAGCCGGGCTGGCGCACCTGTGGCTGGTGACCCTGCATCCGTTTGACGACGGCAATGGCCGCATCAGCCGCGCCGTGGGCGACATGGCGCTGGCGCGCGCCGAAGGCACCCGTCAGCGCTTCTATAGCTTCAGCGCCCAGATACAGCGCGAGCGCAAGGACTATTACGACCAGCTGGAGGCCACGCAAAAAGGCCCGCTGGACGTGACGCCCTGGCTCGGGTGGTTTCTGGGCTGCCTGCTGCGCGCCGTTCAAGGCGCAGACGCCACGCTGGCCGGCGTGCTGGACAAGGCCCGGTTCTGGCAACGCTGGGCCGGCACGCCCATGAATGCGCGGCAAACCCAGGTGCTGAACCGCGTGCTGGACGGCTTTGAAGGCAAGCTCAGCAACGCCAGGTGGGCCGCGCTGGGCAAGTGCTCTGCGGACACGGCGCTACGCGACATCAATGATCTGCTGGCGCGCGGCGTGCTGCGCAAGCTGGAGGGCGGTGGACGCAGCACGGGATATGCGTTATGTGCCAAATAGGCACTTGGCGCTTGTGGAATGTGCGCGAGCAGCTATCAAATTAAATAACGATCAGCCATGAAAAAAGTGTCTCGCATGGCGTCTGCCGTACCCGATGCTGAATCGGCGTTGTATTCCAGCATCCATGCGCTGGTCCTGTCCGCCCGCAACACCGTGGCACGTGGCGTTAAGCGGGTAGCCGGTGTGCACCAATTTCGAGATGGGCTGGCACATTGTTGAGTACGAGCAGCAAGGCGAGGCACGGCTGCTTACGATGTGGCTATCAACAACTCCCCATCCGTCATTCCCGCGAAGGCGGGAATCCAGCAACACGGGCTGAAACGCTCAAACGCGTCTGGATACCCGCCTTCGCGGGTATGACGCAGGGAAGTTATGACTGACCGCATCCCGCCAAAACTGGACCATGCGCGAATTCAAACGCCAGTTTGACAGCGGCCTGAACGGACGCCTGGCACTATGGCTTGAGTGCAGGCTGGTGCCACCCCGGCACGTTCACCGCGTAGCGCGTTGCCTTGCCAACGCCCTCCACGCGCAGCAAGCCCTTGACCAGCAGGTCCGTCAAATCCCGCGTCGCAGTGGCTTTGGACGTGCCGGTGATCCTGGCGTACTTCTCGTTGGTCATGCCGCCCAGAAAACCGCCGCCCAGCGCCACTTGCCCTGCGTCCAGCAGGCGTTCCAGCACCTTGTGCTGCCGCGCATTCAAGCCGCATTGACCCGCCTTCATGCGGAAAACCGCCTTTTCTGTCGCCTGCCGCACGACCGCCTGGCAGGCCATGCAGCCCTGTGTAAATGCCGCACAAACCACTGCACCCAGGGTGTCAGGTCAATGGCGGCGGCATCAAGCTTGACGCCGTGCAAGCGCTGCGCCTGGTTGAGTTCGTCGTAATACGCGGTGCGGGTTTTCAGCATCTGGCGGGCCATGCCAAACACGCGAACCAGGGCGGCATGGGTAGCCGGGTCGTGCGCCTGCATGTCTTGCGCCAGCGCCATGTCAACCAAAGCGCGCCCCAGCCGGCCATTGCCATCTTCAAACGGGTGAATCGACTCAAACCACACATGCACCAGCGCCGCCCGCGCGATGCCATGAAGCCCAGGTGCATGAGCGGTAGGCCTGGTGGCCTCGAACCACGCCAGAAACTGCGCCATTTCCGCTGCCACCTGACGCGAGGGTGGCGCTTCGTAATGCACCCGCTCCCGCCCGGGCGCGCCGCTGACGATCTGCATGGCGTCGGCATGGTCGCGCAAACGCCCCACGGCAATGCGCGCAATGCCCGAGGTGCCACCCGGAAACAAGGCCGACTGCCAACGGCACAGGCGGTCCAGGGTCAGCGCATCGTGGGAGTTGGCCAGCGCATCCTGCATCACCTGCACCAGCCCGTCTGCAGTGCGGTCATGGCCGGGCGCATCGGCCAGGCCCAGCCGGTGCGCCACCGATGAGCGGACCGATTCCAGGTCGAGTTGCTCTCCCTCAATGGCTGCTGTGGCCAGCGCCTCTTGCACCCACAACTCGCGCTGCACCTCTTGCGCCTGCTCCAGGCCAATTGCCTCCAGCAAACCCAGCAACTTGCCTTGCGCCAGCCGGGCCTGGTCCAGCGCTGGCGCCAGCGCCAAGGCGTCGAAGGTCAGCCTCGGCCAGGCACCGTGCTGCCAGATGTAGCGTGGTGCGGGTGCTGTCGGTGGTGGTGTTGGATTGGGCATGAGCCGCATTGTAAGTAATGCAACTCAGAAATTGAGGTGTATTTTAAGAAATACGCCTCAAAGCGCTGCGGGAAGATTCGAGTTTTGTCTTTGGCTCAAGCACTTGTATACAAATTAAAAAAACAAAATTAATAACGAAAAATCGTTAATTTGAATACTCCATGAACCTGCTGTTCCCGCACCCTTTGAGCGCACAGGTGTCAAGTAAAGTTGTTTTTCATTGCAAGACCTGAGTCTAAAACTTTTCTTTCAGGCAGATGCAGTGCAGAAGCTACTTGAGAAAAATATTTCTCAGCTTTAAAAGGTTTGTAACTGACTGGCTAAATAAGTTTGGCGAAAAAAATTATGCCAAATAGGGCCTTACCGCACAGCAGGCTATTAATTGAAGATTAAAAAGACATTACTTTTTGTCTACCTGCACTCGCGTCCGTATCCGTGGGTGTATTAAATAAAATTTAATTAAACTTACCCAAGTTTTTTAACTCATATATTCTGATCCAATTAAAGATAATGCCTCAAGAGGCGCGCCTTCTAAGATTGAATGTCTAGTTCGGGCGAGAGTGCATATTTCCTCTCCAGTCGTATTTATTCTAAGTGATTCAAATTCGTCTTCAAACGATAAATCTGACGCAGTGCGCGACTTTGGCGACTCATCATTTGTTGAGAGGAGCAACTGACCAGTTGGAGTTTTTGGAATGTCGGGAAGAGCAGATTGCGCGACAGTTCCGTGAAGTCTTAAAAGCACTAGTGAGTTTAATTTAGCATCATCTAATTGCGGTTCTAAGTTGAGCACCGCCTGAGTTTTGCCGTGTTCTTTCCATAGCTCCGCGAAAGCTGCAGGTGCTTGCCCAAAGAACGGGAGCACGGGATTAACAATGCCACCTTTTAATGCGTTGGCAAGTGATGCTTGCTCCACGAGTTCTGGAAAAGCTTGAAAAGCATCTTGTGGTCCTCCCCATTCTGAAAAGGTACGTAGATAAAACAAAACGTTTACGAGTCTTCTCGCTCTCTGAATCTTCCAGCGACGAAGGTGCGGTGAAGTCAACGATTCGCTACATAATTCTAATAGTGACTGCTCGTAAAGATTTTTAAGAGCCATCGCTTTTTCTACGAAATAATTTTCATCTAATCGGAGTACGTGTAAGGTCTTAAGCACTTCAGTTATAGATTTTTGACGACGTAAAAAATATCGAAATCTAGAATAATTTGATAAGGTTTTAAGTCTTTCAATTGGGATGCTAAATCCAGCTCCTTTCAATCTATCGCTTAACGATTGCGTACGACCTTCATAGAGAGCTAAATAAATCGTTAATTCGCGAGTAAAGGAGCGAAAGTCATCTTCAAATGGGATATCGGCACTAATATTGCTAGAATTCCATTCTTCTTTTGTTAAATACTCTGTCTTAGATGAATTTAATTCGAAATTACTGCGCTCGACGCTGTTTTCTATGTCGCTAAGAACAACGGCTCGATCAGCGCTCTTGCATACTATAACAATGTCATCCACATATCTAAAATAATTCGATCCATATTTTTTGTATAAATCGGAGTCAACTTGCGACAATGCGACGTGACCCAATAGGTGGCCAGGTGCCGGGCCAATTGGGATGCCTCCATTGCTAGCATTTAAAAGTTGAACGAAGAAGTTTGTAAACCCATCGCTAGATCCATTTGGTATATTTTGAAATAGGCCTTTCAAGCTTTTTGTAATGCTTTCAATTTTAACCGATGGATAAAATTTTTTAATGTCAGCTACTACCGCGATTTTGTCATTTCCTTGAAGCGCTCGGAATATTTCATTGTTGCGTCGCTTATAGCCTTCCGCAAAAAAGCTATAGCTAGAGCCTGAACTGGTCGATTTTGGCCAAAGGTAGCTGTAGACCTGTGTGGAAACTGCAAATGAGGGGGTTGAGGCTAGGATTGCCAGTATGTGAGCGCCCGCAAGAGCCGTAGATGGATTTGGGGCAACACAGTCCCGATATTCGTGGACCAACTTTCCATTGTGGTTTGATGAACCCTTGTATAACTGAAAAGGTTTGTAGCTCCATTTGTCGCATGAGGCTATCCTTCGCTCAAGCATTCTATGAATGTAAGCTGGATCTTGTATGGAAAGATTTTTTCCTAAAACTCTAAGGCCCATGTAGCTCGGGAAATAACTCTGTTTGGTCGAATTTAGAGCACGGATTAGAAGTAACTGATCAGGAGTAATTGCACTCATAAATTTTTAAATTGCATTACTACAACTCTGCTATTTGTGACGTGGTCATTAATGGGATCTATCCATTGAAAATTCCGCGTTGGAGCTTTAGATATATCTTCCTCTGAGTCGCTTGAAGAACTTGAACCGCTAAATATCTGTTTGAGTGTAAAACTTATTGATTCAACAAACGTACCTAACCATGATTTTTCCAGTTTAGGTTCGACCCATAGCCAAGAACTAGATTTTTGTTTATGGCTTAGCCTGGCTGCAATCAATTTCAAGGAGTCCATCATCCGCTCAACTCCTTCTTTTTTTATACCTGATACAGCTGAAATAGTGCATAGAAATCTATTTGATTTTTTTGCCTTCGCTTCTTCAAAAAAATCGTCAAGAACCTCATTAATTTGACCGCTGATGTTCATGTCGCACACAGAAAATGTCAATTTTGTATATATTGCATTTGTAGCTAACCATGGTTTTAATTTTTCGAGTATTTCGGCATAATAGTTAAGCGCGTCAGGAGACATATCAATTCCTCTGATGTTTACATTTAACGGCAAGGTCGGTATAATTTTTTGATCGCGTAGTTCGCATATCGTTGAGAGAATAGATAAAGTCCCAGCACCATGGCCTGCAGCTAAGTCAAGGATAAATATTTCGCCTTGTGCTAGTTGATCTAGCACCATCATCCGACTTTTAGGCTGTTCATTATTTACATCAATGCATACGTATTGCATTCTTGCCGCAGAGTTCAGGAATCTATTAGTCACATGGTCTTGTGCTTGAGCTGAAGATGCACCGCCGATATCACCTGAGGTTTTGGGTTGGTAGTTTTTTAGCCAACCTTTTTCATTCAAGAAGTCTGTGTATATATCGCATAACTTCTTGGCCAAACAAAGCTGCCCTTTGTCCCATAATGTTTGAGGTGTATGTTTAAGAGACATATTTAGTTTATTTGAAGAGCTTGTTGGATGCGCTAGCGGTAAAGATCAAACTTCCGGTCGCCCGCGTCGCCCCCACATAAAACAACCGCGCCTCCTGCCGCTCATCCTCGCCCGCAGCAGGCATCCGCCCCACGCCCACCAGCGCCACCACCGGAAACTCCAGCCCCTTGCTGGCGTGCATCGTCAGCAACTTGATCGTGTCTTCGTTGGGGTGAAAGCTGCCTGAGCCTTTGCGCACTTGGTGCGGTAGCCTGGTGCGGTTCAGCGCGTGTGCGCATGCGTCCATTTCGTCGTAGCGCCGGCAGATCACGGTCATGTCGCCCCAGGCGTGGTTTTCATGGTGGGCGGCGTTCAAGAGGTCGGCAATCTTGAAGGCCTCGCCCTGCAGGCTGGGCAGGCGGATGATGAGCGGCGCTTGCCCGTCGCGGCCGCAGCTGATGGGCTTGAGCAGCGGAATGCCGTCGTCGTCCTGGTCGTCTGCGGTCAGCAGGTCGGCGGCAATCAGGCTGGCGGTTTGAAGAATCTGGCGGGTGTTGCGGTAGTTGATTTTCAAAATGGTGGTGCGGCCCTGCGCCTGCACGCCCACGCTTTTGAAGCTGAAATTTTTGGCGCGCGCCCGCTCGTAAATGTTTTGCGCGTCGTCATACAGCAACAGCAAACTGTTGGTGGCCGGGTCCACCATTTGCGTGACGAGCCGGAGCCATTCGGGCGCAAAGTCGTGGCCTTCGTCGATCAGCACGGCCTGGTACTGGCCTGACGGGATTTGCGCGCGGTCCACGCCGTGAATGACGCGCAGAACCATCTCGTCCATCTTCTGGCCCACGGACAGGTGGTGCGCGGGCAAATCCTGCCCAAACGCCACCAGCTGGTCGCGGCACCACTTGTGAAAATGCCGCGCCTGCACCCGGTCTGACAGGCCTTTGCTGTCCATCACGCTGGCGAGCTTGACGGCCAGCGGCTCGTTGTAGCAAAGAATCAGGATGGGTTTGGAGGCGGGCGTGTTGGCCTTGGCCAGGTATTCGGCGCGGTAGCCAAGGATCATCGTCTTGCCCGAACCGGCCACGCCGTGAATCACCCGGTGGCCGTCGCCCAGTGATCTTGCCAGCTGCTCTTGCTGCAGGTCCATCACGCGCAGCATGTCGGGGAAGTCGGCGTCCGGGTCGTTGTCGTCAAACAGCGCGCCCTGCGTTTGCACCCGCACCTGCGGAAACATGTTCCAGCGCACGCGGTCAAGCTGCGGCAGCGTCATCACGCCCCGGCCGAACGCGTGCGGAATCATGTTCCAGAGCCGCTGCTGAAAGGCTTCAACGTCGGCGGTTTCCAGCATTTCGTCCTGGCAGATCACGTATTGCGGCTCAATCGCCTCGCCCAGCCCGGCGGCGTCGAACTGCCTGCGCGTGATGCGGGTGAAGACCACGCCGTGGCCCCATGGAAACGCCAGCTTGCCCTGGTGCGGGCCGCTTGTCTGCACCAGTTGCGGGTCGCGTTCCAGCGCGTTGACGACCTGAATGGCGCAAAACCGCGCCTGTGCCAGCGGGCTCATCACCACCTTGATGCGGCCATCGACCAGCAGGTCCCACGCCTGCCGGGTGGCCTGCTGGACCGTCTCCAGGCGCCAGTCCTTGGTTTCCAGAATCAGCAGGCCGCGCCGGGGGTGCAGCACCACAAAGTCGGGGTGCGACTGCTTGGGGCCAACGGGCACGTCGTACCAGAGCAAATAGTCGTCGTCGAGCTTTTGCTCCAGCCGCTCGGCCAGGCGGCGCTCGCCAGAGGTCATTCGGGGCATGCAGGTGCCCATAGCAGGAATAAGAGTCGCCATCAAAAAGTCACATTTATTATCAATTTGTAACGTACATCATGCGCTCAAACTGGGGCCGTCTGACTGACACGCTCCGGCCGCTTTACGTAGCTTCCCTAGGTGCATCTTTGAAAAAAGGTCGTTAGCATCCGGAATCACGCCTGGTTCGATGGGCGGTTTATGGAGTACCCACTTTATGCAACTGCATGCCCTTACGGCCAAAATTTCCAGCCTGTTTCTTGTTTTGGGTAGCCTTGTGCTTGCGCCAGCGATGGCCGCACCGCGTTACACGCCGTCGGCAGACGGACAGGAAATCTCCGACAGCAAGACCGGCCTGGTATGGCGGCGCTGCGCTGAAGGCATGGACTGGAAGGGCACTACCTGCGTCAACACGGCCGTGTTTTCCAACTTTTTCGGTGCCGAGGCGCGCGCCAAAACGGCTGCCACTTCCGGCAAGCCTTGGCGCCTGCCGACCCTGAAGGAACTCTCGGGCATCGTGGCGGTGCGCGAGGCCGGGGAAGGCCAGGCGGCGATTGATCCGGTGGCTTTTCCGGCAACGCCGGCTGCGCGTTTCTGGTCGTCCAGCAGCGTCGGAAAGGGCTACTTCATGTATGTGGCGTTCACCGAAGGCAGTGCCGGGGAAGGGGAGCGCAACTCCCCGGGCGCGGTGCGGCTGGTGCGCGAAGGCAAGTAGCCGCCGGGCCTTGCCGGCAGTCCGCTTTCAGGCGGCTGTCGCGTTGCCGGTGCGTGCCTCGGGGCTGTCGTTGAACTCGTGGCGGGTGGCAGACGTGAGTGTCACGTTGCGCTGGATTTCGGACAGCAACTGAAACTCTTTCTTGATGGCTTTTTCCAGGTTTTGCAGCGCCAGCACCTGTTCTTCCAGCACCGGCAATTGCGTGGCTTGCGCCGTCGCAGCGGCCGGACGCGCTGCCTGCGCAGAAGTTGCCATGGCGGCGGCGCTGCGCTTGAGCGTGGCGTTTTCCTGCTCCAGCGCAAGCAAGCGGGTTTGTTCTTTCCGGGCCAGGTCCAGCGCTTCGCGCAGCCGGTCGGCATCAAGCTTGAGCGCCTGGGCGCTGGCGGCGGCGAGTTGCTGGTTTTTCTCCAGTGAGCGGAAGTATTCCTTGGCCTGGGCCTGCTCGGCCAGGGCTTCGGACCTGGCCTTGGCGGCATCGGCACGCGTGGCCTGTTCCTGCGCCTGCAGCTCAGCCAGTTGCGCCTGCAGCGCGGCGACCTGGGTGGCGTGTTCGGCCGGCTGTGCGGTGTCCTTCCTGACCGCATTGGTCACGCTGCGTGCCCGGGCGGTTTCGTGCTTCAGGTCGTCATGGTTCTTGATGGCCAGGTTGCGTTCGTCTTCGAGCTGGCGGATACGGCCCTTGGCATGCGCCAGTTCTGCTTGCTCCAGCCTGGCCTGCGGTGTGGGAGCAGGCCTGCGGCCGCGCATCAGCAGCCAGCACAGCACAAAGCCTGCGGCAAGCCCGGCGACGGCCATCAAGACGGTAAAAGTTTGGGAGTCCATGTGCGTGCCTTGCCTGAAAAGAATCAAAACCTGTAAGCACCTCATTATTTGCCATAAAACTGTGTCTGGCGTCACCCCTTGTTGCAAAAGCAAGGCGTTTTTTTGATTCATGGCCCCGCCGCTCGGGTGGCGGCCGGTCGCTGGGCCGGCCGCCAGACCTGTTTCGCGTTCAGGAAAGGATGGGTTCGGCCGGGGACATGGCGCGGGCATCCATGTACATGAGTTCCCACAGGTGGCCGTCGAGGTCCTGGAAACCATGCTGGTACATGAAACCGTGGTCCTGCGGCGGGTTGGGCGTGGTGCCGCCTGCGGCAATGGCCTGGCCCACCATGTCGGTGACCTGTTCGCGGCTGTCGCAGGACAGGCAGATCAGCACTTCGGTTTGCCGGCGGGCATCGCAGATTTTCTTGGGTGTGAAGGTCTTGAAGAAGTTTTCGACCAGCAGCATCACAAAGCTGTCAGGGTTGATGATCATGCAGGTGGCGTTGCTGTCGGTGAACTGCGGGTTGAAGGCAAAGCCGAGGCGAGTGAAAAAATCGACCGACTGGTCCAGGTCCTTGACGGGCAGGTTGACATACATCTGGGTCGCCATGCGGTCCTTCACTCTTAAACCGGCGAGTATCGGCGCTGACCGGCAGGCCGGCGTTTCCAATTGCAAGCGGCCCGGCGCAGTGCTGTACGCCGCTTCAGCGTGGCGGCGCAACCACGAAAGTGACCGCCAGCCCCTTGGGGGTGACGGTGATGCTGCCGGGCTGCAGCCCCATGGCGTCGGGCAGCGCAAGGTCCTGCGGGCGAAGGGTGTGCAACACCACTTCGCCCAGCGCCTGCTCGGCCAGCGCGATGCCATAGGCGTCCAGCAGCGCCGACGGCCCCGGCGGCAGGTCGGGAAAGCGCAGCGCATTGACGCGCAACCGGTGCGCCCGCACGGTCCGGTCGCGCGCTTCATAGCGCAGCGCGAAATCCACATCGAACGTGCCGCTGTAGCGGCGGCCCAGCGCCGGGCCGGCGGCTTCGACCGGCATCTCGGCGCCCAGCCGGTTCAGCTCGGGCAGCAGGCGCAGGCGCGGCGTCAGCAGCATCAGGTCCAGCAGCCCGCCAACCGGGTAACGCAGCGGAAACCGCTCGGCCACGGCCTGCTCCAGCTGGCCGGTGGACACGGTGTAGCCCGGCCGGTCGGCAGCGTGTACGCCGGAAAGGCCCGGACCCGCCGCGCCGGCTGCCAGCAGCCAGGCGGGGAGTGTCAGCATGCGTCTGCGATTCATCCGTTTCCTTGTGTTGGGGGGTGCATCCGGTTTGGATGCGCTGCATTGTGTGCCTGTCGCCTTTGGGGCTTGCGCCGCCAGTTTAGTGTCAGACGCGCTGCGGCCGGGTCGGTTCCGCTGGGCAGGCGATGACGCCGGAAACAAGGCGCAGGTTTTCAATAAAACAGGCCATTTGCGCAATATTGGCGGACATGGGCAGCTATTAAAAACAGAGCAAATTAAACCCTGCAACAGATATACATCTGGTAACGAACGGACATGTATTCTTGACCGGCGCACATCGCTGCGACACGTCGCCAGACACACAATGCATGGGCCTGCCGTTTCTGACAGGCGCGTGACGGGAGAGCTTTCATGAGAACATTTTTAGTGCTTTGCGCGGCTGCAGCCTTGAGCGGCTGCGCGGTGTATCCGTCGCCGGGCTACGAGACCTATGGCTACGACGTACCGCCTCCCCAGGTGATCCAGCAGCCGGTGTATATCCAGGGCGGCGGCACGATTTACCGCTCCGATGGTTTCGGGTATGGCTACCCACGCGGCTACAACCGACCTTTGCCGCCGCCGGTGGTTGTCGTGCCGGGGCCGCGCCCGGGAAGGCCTTTCGTGTACGGACCGCGTCCGGGCCGTGGCCACGGCGACCGGGACGGCGACGGCATTCCGAACCGCTTTGACCGTGACCGGGACGGCGACGGCGTTCCCAACCGCCTTGACCGCCGCCCGAACAACAGCGGCGCGCCCAACCGCGTGGAACGCAGCCACCGGCGCGACCGGGATGGCGACGGTATTTCGGACCGCATCGATCCCCGGCCCGATATTCCGAACCGCCGCTAGCCAGGCCGCCACCGGGGCGACAGACGGGCAGGCCGGCCTGCGGTAAGGTGCGTGCTGCGCCTGAACCTGACCTTTCACCCATTTCGGAGCCTGTTTCCTTGCCTGACACCACTCACTTCTACGAACCGCGCAGCGGCCACCGTCTGCCGCATGACCCGTTCAACGCCATCGTCGGGCCGCGCCCCATCGGCTGGATTTCATCGCGCAGCCCGGCCGGCAGCCTGAACCTGGCGCCCTACAGCTTTTTCAACGCGTTCAACTACACGCCGCCCATCGTCGGCTTTGCCAGCATCGGCTACAAGGACACGCTGCGCAACATCGAGCAGACCGGCGAATTTGTCTGGAACCTGGCGACGCGCCCGCTGGCCGAGGCGATGAACCAGACCTGCGCCGCCGTGCCTCCCGAGGTCAGTGAATTCGAGCTGGCGGGCTTGACGCCGGCGCCGTCGCGAATAATTTCGGTGCCGCGCGTGCAGGAAAGCCCGGTGTCGTTCGAATGCCGCACCACGCAGATCGTCCAGCTGCAGGGAGCCGATCGCGCGAAAGTGCCGACCTGGCTGGTGCTGGGCGAGGTGGTGGCGGTACACATTGCCCAGCGCCTGCTCAAGGACGGCGTGTACGACACGGCCGGCGCTGGCCACATCCTGCGCGGCGGCGGGCCGGCCGACTATTTCAGCATTGGCCCGGAGCAGTTGTTCAGGATGCGCCGGCCGGCTTGAGGCTTTAGGGCGGCTCCAGCGGCCGATTGATCAATCAAACGGCTTGGTTGCCTACGTGCTTGCGCTTTGATTGCTGCGTTTTCTGTTTTTGTTCTTTTGGCTTTTGTGGATTCTTTTGTGGTTTGAGGGGTGAGCGCCTGCCCGGCGGGGGGTAACTTTCTTTTCTGGCAAAAAAGAAAGTCACCAAAGAAAGTTGCCTCGGGATCGGGAGCGGATCAGAGCTGAGCGCTCTGTCGGGCCGTTGCTTCGCTGGGCCCTGGGTTCTCTGATCAGCGGCCAGTCGCCCATGGCGTAGCTTGCTGGTTCTACCGCTCGTTCGCCAACAGCTTCACGCTCTGCTTGATCATTTTCTTTGTACTTCAAACCTGCTGGCAGTTTTTTTGCCCTTTTTTCCCCGGTCAATGCAGAGCGAGGCGAACAGTGAAAAGGACAATCGTTGTTTCACAACCACCAGCCCACCAGCGAACACCCGGAAACAACGCGCGCAGCGCAAGCAAGCCAGATCAGGCAGAGCGTGAAGCTCTTGGCGAACGAGCGGTAGCACCAGCCAGTTTCAGACATCGCCACCAAACCGCTGATCAGAGAACCCAGGGCCCAGCGAAGCGATGGCCCGACAGAGCGCTCAGCTCTGATTCGCTCCCGCTCCCAAGGCAACTTTCTTTGGTTACTTTCTTTTTTGCCAGAAAAGAAAGTCACCCCCCGCCGGGCAGGCGCTCACCCCTCAAACCACAAAAGAATCCACAAAAGCCAAAAGTACAAAAACAAAAAACGCAGCAACTCAACACCCAGAAAAGCCCAAAATACAAGGTCCGACAAAACCGTTGACCTGCAGCAAGGTAAACAGCTACTAACAGCCAGTAAAAAATGGCTTTAGCGCATATCCAACATGCGAATTCAGCTATGAAAAAAGTAGCAAAAAGTTTCAGGCCGTAGCGCGGTGCGCCGGCCCCGGCAAGACAGTGAACGCCAGCGCGCCGGCCACCAGCAGCGCGGCAATGCTCGCCAGCACGGCGGTGAAGGGCTCGATGCCCCGGGCCAGGGCCACGGACGCGACGATGCCGGTCAGCCACTGCATGCCGGCCACGCCCAGGAACATCGCCATGGTGAACACCGCCATCGCACGGCCGGTGATTTCAGGCGGGTAGGCGGAGCGCACGTCGGCATACTGCAGCACCGTGTAGCCCGACAGCAGGCCAATGACGATGGGGCCGCCCACGTCCACCAGCGTGCTGTGCCCCATCGCAAACGCCGCAAACAGAATGGCCAGTACCAGTGTGAAACCGACGATCCAGCGGCGCCGGTGCTTCGGGCCCGGGTCAAAGCGGCCAAACAGCGGCGGGCCGATCAGTGAGGCCAGTGACATCGCCAGCGCCACGTTGCCCGCCTGCACCAGCGAAAAACCGTGGCGCTGCATCAGTATCGGCCCCAGCCACAGACCGCGCAGCGAGATGAAGGACGCATAGCACACGGCAGCCAGCAGCACGATGCCCAGCGTATGCGGCAGCAAAAACAGTGCGCCGAATTTGCCAATCGCCTGGCCCAGCGTTTCCCGGACTTGCGTTCCCCGGGCCTGCGCCATGGCGGCGGGCAGCGCCGGCTCGTGTACCAGCACGTAAATCAGGCTCCAGGCCAGTACCGCGACCGCGCCCAGCACCCAGAATCCCATGCGCCACGAGGTGGCCTCGATCAGCCAGGCCAGCGGCGTGCCGGTCAGCAGCATGCCGATGCCGCCCAGGCCCAGCGTGAGCCCGGAAATCGCTGCAAACCGGTTGGCCGGCAGGTGCCGCGCAATGAACACGGTACACACCAGGAAAGCCGGCGCGCAGCCGATGCCGATCAGCACCTGGCCGGCGACCAGCATCGGGTACGACGTGGCCAGCGCCGACAGGGCCGAGCCGGCAATCGCCACCGGAAACGCCGTCAGCACGGTACGCCGCACGCCATGCAGGTCAATGCCGATGCCCATGAACAGCTGCATCGCGCCAAAGGCAAAGTGAAAGGCGCCGGCAAACAGGCCCAGCGCCTGCGCATCCAGGTGAAAGTCGGCCTGCAGCGGCGCGGCCATGAGGGTGGCGACGGTGCGGTAGGCCTGGCTCAGCGCGAAGGCAGTGGTCAGGGCGAACAGAATGGCCCACAGCGGGCGATGAGGCGGTGCTGCGGGCCGTTCGGCGACTGCGTGGGCGGGTAGTGGGAGGGGGTTCATGGCAGTTGTGGGCGTTGAGGGTACACCGGCTGGCGTTTGCGCGTTTCAGCCCGTGTCGCTGGATTTTCGCCTTTGCGGGACTGACGGACAGGCAGCGATGGATTGCCAAATCCCAAGGGCAGCCCAGCACGGCAAAAAAACACCCTGGTGCATTGGATTTGGCATCAAAAAAGGCATTTGCGCTTGCTGGACCGGCGCGGGAAGCTATTAAAAACAGAGCGGTGTCTGGCTGTTCGCGGATCAGGAAAGCATTCCACCCGCTGACGGATACCCTGGCAATACGGCCTGGCCTGCGTTTCAGGGTACCTTGCGGCTGGCCGCCATGTGCTCGGCCATCGTCTTGCGAAAGACCCGCACCAGCGTGTCGGAAACATAGGGTTTTTGAATCAGTTCAAAGCCGTGCCTGCCGCGCTCGGCCATGACCTCGTTGTAGCCGCTGGCCAGCACCACCGGCAGGCCCGGGTAGCGTTTGCGCACCAGCTCGCCGAATTCAATGCCGCTCATGCCCGGCATGATCACGTCGGAAAACACCAGGTCAAAGCGGCTGGCGTCCTCGGTCAGCAAATCCAGCGCGGCCGTGGCATTGGCTGCCCAGGTCGTGTGGTAGTCCAGGATGTTGAGAATCTCGCACGTCATCTGCGCCAGTATTTCGTTGTCCTCGACGACCAGCACGCTGATGCTGCGGGCCTCGGCGCCGGGTTCGGCAGCGGCCGCCACGGCTTCGGATGTGGCCGCGTGCTCGGCACGTGCCAGGAAAAGGGTAAATACCGAACCGATGTCCAGCTCGCTCCTGACCTTGACCTCGCCGCCTGACTGCTTGGCAAAGCCAAACACCTGGCTCAGGCCCAGGCCGGTGCCCTTGCCCACTTCCTTGGTGGTGTAGAAGGGCTCAAAAATCGCCTCCAGGTTGTCGGCAGCAATGCCGCAGCCCGTGTCGGTGACCGAAATGGCGACGAAATCGCCTGGCCGCAGGTCACGTCCAGAACCGGCCGGTACGTTGTCAACCTTTTGCACCTTGATGGTGAGCCGGCCGTTGCCGTTCATGGCGTCGCGCGCGTTGACCGCCAGGTTCACCAGCGCCGTTTCAAACTGGTTGATGTCCGCCTCGGCGAAGCAGCTGTTTTGGCTGCCACACGGCTCGAGATGAATCTGCACCTGCGCACCCATCAGCGGGCGCACCAGATCGATCACGCCCTGCACATGCTGGTCCACATTGAAGACTTCAGGGCTCAAAGGCTGTTGCCGGGCAAAGGCCAGCAGCTGGCTGGTGAGCTTGGCTGCGCGCCCGACCGTGTCGAAAATCCGGTCCAGGTACTGGCCACGCCGGTCCACCGGGAGCTTGTCACTGCGCAGCAACTCGACCGAGGAGCTGATCACCGCCAGCAGGTTGTTGAAGTCATGCGCCACGCCGCCGGTGAGCTGGCCCAGCGCTTCGAGCTTTTGCGACTGCCGCAGCGCATGCTCGGTGCGCAGCAGTTCAGTCGTTCGCTGGTCAAGCGCCACCTGCGCCGCCTCGACCTCCTTGCGCGCCGTGTTGTCGGTGCCAATCAGCAGGTAGCCGATGATGCCTTCGTGCGCATCGCGCAGCGCCGTGACCGAGACAATCGCCGGAAAACGGCTGCCGTCCTTGCGGATGTAGGTCAGCTCGTAAATATCCTCGATGCCGCGCGAAGCCTTGAACACCAGTGCCTCGAAACCGGGCGTGATCAGGGTCCCGAGTTCAACGCTCAACGCTTCAGCGCGGACGATGACTTCCTGCGGATCGGAAATGTCGGCCGGCGTGATCTGGTTCAGCACGTCGGCGGCTGCATAGCCCAGCATGCGTTCGGCGCCGACGTTGAAAATCTGGATCACGCCTTTTTCGTCGGTGGCAATGCTGGAAAAGTTGGCGCTGTTGAAAATGGCGTTCTGCAGGGCGCCGGCTTCCAGCAGCGCTTCTTCGGCCTGCTTGCGCGCCGTGTTGTCGGTGCCGATCAGCAGGTAGCCGATGATCACCGCCTGGTCGTCGCGCAGTGCCGTCACCGACACCACGGCCGGAAAACGGCTGCCGTCCTTGCGGATGTACGTCAGCTCGTAAATGTCTTCGATGCCGCGCGAGGCCTTGAAGACGAGTGCTTCAAAGCCGGGCGTGATCGGGGTATCAAACTCCAGGCTCAAGGTGACGGCCCGGGTCACCAGTTCTTTCGAGTCCGAAATATCGGCCGGGGTAACCTGGTTGACGACATCGCCAGCCGCGTACCCGAGCATGCGCTCGGCGCCGACGTTGAAAATCTGCACCACGCCTTTTTCGTCGGTGGCGATGCTGGAAAAGTTGGCGCTGTTGAAAATGGCGTCCTGCAGGGCACCCGCCTTGAGCAGTGTTTCCTGCTGCCGGACATCGTTGAAGCTTTCAAGCGCTCCGTGTTGCCCGCGAGCGTTGCAAGGATCACCGATTCGCGGCATAAATTCTTTCGTTCCAGTTATCACTGTCGATAAGCTGTGCGGGCACAAGAGGGGCTCCGCTGCGTCAGCGTAACACGCTGCAACTTCAGCAAATGTTATGAAAGGTTGTGATCGAAAGAGGGTGATCGGAGTGGACTGCCGGGCATTGCCGAGTGCCGGAGAAGGGAAGGGCGCGCGCGATGAGTGCAGGCGCCGCGCCCTGCCTGCCGCTGCGCACGGCGAAATTCGTTCAGCCCGGCTTGCCGTCCACCCGCACCCGCGTCAGCACCGGCCAGTAGGTCACCGCGTACAGCGCAAAGCCGGCAGACCACAGCGACGCCGATACCAGCACGGCATGGACAAGTTGCGCCGGCATGAGCAGCGGCACAAACACGCGGATCAATGCGGCGGCCAGCACCAGCAGGTAACACGCCACATCGCTACGGCTGGCCTTGAGCCGCCGTCCGGTGTGGCCCAGGGCGGTGCGCGTCATCATGCCCATGATCAGCCCGCCGATGGCGCCAACCGTCAGCGCATGGCTGGCGAGAGACGGCAACACCAGGCCCATTTCACCCAGTCCGCGCAGCACCAGGTACACCGGAATCCAGAAATAGGCCACATGCAGCACCCAGACCAGTGGCGTGCGCAAGGTTTTCCAGGGCTGCCACAGCGCCCAGCGCGCCAGATGTGCGGCGGCGCAGACACCGGCCAGCAGCGCCAGCGGCGCACCGTGCAGCGGCAGCATATCGGCCAGCAGCAGGGCCAGCGTCGAGCCCAGTGCGGCTTTTTCAAGCCACGGGCGCTTGGTGGCGCCGGCGCCGTCAATGGCGTTGGTGAACATCGGAATCACCCGCCCGCCCATCACCGCCATGATGAACAGCACCACGTCCAGCGCGACCTGGATGCCGATCCAGCCGGGCAGCGTGGTAACGCCCAGCTGCGCCAGGTGGATGCCCAGCACCGCAGCGGCCATCAGCAGCAGCAGCGCAATGAAGAAATAGTTGCGCTTGTTGCGCGCCGCAATAAAGGGAATCGCCAGCCCGATGGCGGCCGCCAGCGGAAAGGCGACATTGACGATCGCCGCCGCCCAGCCGAAGGGCGTGAGCACCAGCGCCCGTCCGGCCACCCAGAGCGCGGCCAGTGCCATCAGCGCCGCGCCGGTCGGCGTCGGCCGGCCGGACCAGCTGCGCCCGGCGGTGAACAGGAACCCGACGACGACCGCCAGCGTGAAGCCGAACAGCATCTCGTGCGCATGCCACATCGGCCCCGCCAGGTAAGGCGTGCCCAGCCAGCCGGCAAACTGCAACGCCCACAGGCCGATGGACAGCGCGGCAAACACGCTGGCCAGCAGGTAGAACGGCCTGAATCCGAGTTGCCACAGGGCAAAACCGGGCGGCGATGCGGCGGGTGCGGCGGACGGATTATTGAGCTGGAGGAGTGGGGACATCAGGAAGTCTTTCAAGAAGGCGCCAGGTCAGCCTGTGCGCCAGGGCGGCCGGGCGTGAAGCCGCTCAGGCGCCGCCGCAGCCGCCGCAGCAGCCACCGTTGCCGTGTCCGGACTTCAGCCGGGTGATGGATGCGCGCCATACCGCCGGACCCTGTTCCACCCCGACCCAGGAAAATTTCCCGGGCAGGCTGGATTCGAACAGGCGCTTGAGCGTCTTCAGGTCCTGGTCGTGGACCAGTTCCATGCTTTCGCCGGCATCGAGCAGGTTAAAGGCAGCAGAGGCCACCGGGTAGCGGTCATGCAACGCCAGCTTGCGGACATCGACAGGGGTGGGAGTGGCGCAGACGGTCATGGAAAATCCGATCAAAAAGGCGGCTCAGGAACCGGTTTAAAAGATGCATTGATAATACATCTATTTGACCAACAGGGATATGGCTTTGTCTTGTGAACGCACAGAATGTGTTGTCAGCGCGAAATCATCCCGGTGTGCCGGGCCGCAAGGCGCAGCGGGAGCGTGGGGGCTAGTGCTTGTGGCCGTGTTCGCCGTGTACATGCTGGTGCGCGATTTCATCGTCGGACGCCAGGCGCACGTCGATGACCTTGAGCGAGAAGCGCAGCGCCTTGCCGGCCAGCGGATGGTTGGCGTCCAGGATCACCGTGTCGCCCTTGATCTTGGCGACGTTGAAGACCTGTTTGCGGCCATCGCTGCCCTGGCCTTCGAGCTGGCCGCCCACCTTCACACCGGGCGGAAACTGGCTGCGCGGAATGGTGCGCACCAGGTCTTCATCGCGCAGGCCGAAGGCGTCTTCGGCGTCAAGCGCCAGCGTGGTCTGGTAGCCGGCTTCCCGGCCGTCCAGCGCTTCCTCGATTTTCGGCAGGGTGTTGCCGTAGCCGCCGTGCAGGTAAACCATCGGCTCCTTGCCGTCCTCGATCAGCTTGCCCTGGGCGTCAGAGACTTTGAAGCGCAGGGTGACGGCGGTATTTTTTTCAATTTTCATGGACAAAAGTTCTCTGCAAAAAGGGGGCTGTGCCGATTGCGCGGTCAGCCCGTTTCGGGGAAATGATCTTAGCAACGATGGAGCATGTGCTGTGCGGCAACCAGCGCCATCGCGCAGCCAGCCGGGAATCCGGACTACACCGGCCGTGCGCTGCGGGCAGCAAACTGGCCATGCTTTCATAATTCAGGCCCGTATTTCAATCCTGTCCCGACCTCATGACCACCCTGCCGACGAATCCTTGCGCTGTTGAAACCATTGAGCTGCTTTCAGGCGCCCAAAGCCCCCGGCCGCTGTTCGTGCTGCTGCACGACGCCGGCGGCACGGCGCTGGACTTGCTGGAACTGGGCAACCGGCTGGGCGATGCGTTTGCCCAGGCGGCGGTGCTGATTCCCGAAGGATTGACCTTGCCGTCGGCCAATGCGCCGGTCAGCGCCGAAGCGCTGGCGCAGGCCGTCGGGGCGCTGGCCGATTTCGTGCGCGCGCAGCAGCAGCGTTTCAACGTGCTGCAGTCCGACACCGCGCTGCTCGGCTTTGGCGCCGGTGCCAGCCTGGCGCTGGCCCTGAGCGATGCGCACGACGGCCTGGCCGGCCGGGTGCTGGCCTTTGGCGGCTGCTACGCCGCCTGGCCTGCCAGGGCGCCGGCGCTCACCACGCTGCATTTCCTGCACGGCAACCAGGACACAGTGGTGCCGGTGGCCCGCGTCCGCCATGATTTTGCGCACCTGATGGAACTTGGCGCCGACGCCACGCTCGATGTCGCCAGCACGCTGGCGCACGAGCTGCATCCGGCGCTGATGGACCAGGCGATCACGCGGCTGCAGACCTGCGTGCCGCTGCGCTTCTGGAAGGCGCTGTAAGACGGTGGGACTTGAGCGGCAAGAAAGAAATTGGCTCTTTGGCAGAGCCCGCTTGACTGGCAGTCACAGAATGCAAAAAGCAGTATTTTTTGCTATTGAATAAATAGCTGCTCGCGCATATGGGGTGTGCGCAAAAGGCATTTTTAATCCAAAAATTCGTTTGCCGGTCGGTGTGCTTCCGTCATGGCGCATGAGGGATGGTTGCAGGGCAATCGCATCTGAATGCGCAATCTGTTGATTTTGCTGCGTGTTCAAACCCATGCCATTTAAAAGCAGGCTGAAAAATCAATGGGTCAGCAGCTCCATGCCATCGCCCTGCGCTCAATCGATTCAGGTGCGCAATCGTGTGGCCATGCCCGGCGAGAGCCACAGTTGCTGATCAGCCCCGACGATAAGGGTGTCCACACCCCGCAGAGGCTCCAGAAGACGGCGACCCGCAGAGGCGCCTGCCACCATGATGGCCGCACCCAGGCCGTTGATGTCTTCAAGCTTGCGCGACACCAGGGTCACGCCATGCGGGCCGTGTGTCGGCTGGCCGGTCCTGGGGTTCAGGATGTGGTGGTAGCGTCGGCCATTCTGTAGAAAACTGCGCTCATAGTCCCCCGAAGCGGCCACAAAGCCTTCGCTCAATGCCAGCACGCCCAGAATGCGCTCCGGCGCACGTGGATCGCGCAGGCCCACGCGCCAGTCACGTCCTTGCAGTTGCCCATTGACCAGCACATCGCCGCCGCCATTGATCATGGCATTGTTGATGTCATGGCGTTTCAGCACCGCCATGCCGGCCTGCAGTATGGGGAGTTTGGCAATGCCGCCCAGATCGACGCGCATGCCACGGCGGCGCAAATAGGCAGTGGCGGATTTTTCGTCGAGAACCAGATCGCGGTAGTTCACCAGCGGCAACTCGCGCGCAATTTCCGCTGCATCCGGAATCACAGCCTGGGCCGGATCGAAGTTCCAGCCGTTGAATGCCCCGACCGTGATGTCAAAAGCGCCCTGGCTGCGCTCGGACATGTGTCTGGCCATTTTCAGTGCGTGCATCGTCTCGGGCGCTATCACGACCGGTTGCAGCCCCGCAGCAAGGTGCAGGGCGCTGACCTCGCTGTCGATGCGGTAGCGGCTCATCATGTCGCTCAGCTGCGTCATTTCGGCAAAGGCGGCAGCCATCGCCATGTCTGATTCGTCAGCACGCTGGCCTTGCACGGTGATGTCCACGCGCGTTCCCATCAGGGTACGCGAGGCTTGCCTCACGCTCGGCTCGGCCAGCGCCGGTTTGAGGAACAGGGCGGTGGCCAGCAGGGGCAAGCCGGCAAGCAGACGGCGGCGTCCCTGGTTCAGGCGAGGCTTGAGCATCATGACACTGTCCTTTAGCTTGCCAGACCCACCATGTAGTCCACAGCCGCCTTGACCTGGTCATCTGACAGCGTGGTGCTGCCGCCGCGCGCCGGCATGGCGCCCTTGGCGCCGTTGAAGCCTTCCAGCGCATGCTTGTAGAGCGTGTCCTTGCCCTGGGCAATGCGCGGTCCCCAGTCAGCCTTGTCGCCCGTCTTGGGTGCGCCTGCCGCGCCGGAGGCATGGCAAAGGGCACAGGTGTTGTTGAACGTGCTCTTGCCGACCGCGTTATCGGCAACCGCCACGGGGGCCGCCGGTGCGGGGGCTGGCGCTGCCACGGGTGCTGGAGCCGATGCGGCCGGCGTGGCCTGGTTTTTATCGCCGCAAGCGGTCAGAAAAAAGGCCAGCGCCGCGATGGCCAGGACGTTCAGTGGTTTATGCATGGAAGACTCCGTTGGAAAGTGGGCAAATTCTAGACAGCTCAGAAAAAATGCACTGTGATTTGATAGTACTCGTACAAATGAAAATTGTATTGGAAATGTATCTTTGACAAGAATAAAAAATGGTATTTAAAATGTATCTTTGACAAATGTCAATATCTTCCAAGGCTCTTGAATCGAACATAGGGGCTGTGATTGCACAAGCGCCGGCCGCAAGGCAGCTGGTATGTATTTATTCAGGAACTTCATCATGAGCCAAAAGCCAGACACTCCGTCCAATCCACCCAGCGTGATGGGACGCCGCAGATTCATCAACACCGCTGCGCTTGCCGGCTTGACGGCAGGCGTCGCCGCCTGCAACGACAAGCCTGCAGCCGGCGCGGCGCCCTCGGCTGCGGCCTCGGCCCCGGCAGCCTCGCACGCCGTGTCCGATTTGAGTAAATACGAGGTGCCGCCTGGCCAGCTCGACGAGTACTACTCTTTCTCTTCAGGCGGTCACTCGGGCGAATGCCGGATCTATGGGTTGCCGTCCGGCCGCCTGTTCAAGCGCATTCCTGTGTTCAACATGGACTGCCTGGTCGGCTGGGGCATTACCAACGAATCGAAAAAGATTCTGGGTACCAAGCCTGATGGCAGCCTCAAGTACCACACCGGTGATACGCACCACATACACCCGTCGTACAAGGATGGCACCTACGACGGCAAGTACATGTTCGTGAACGACAAAATCCATGGCCGCCTGGCGCGCATCCGCATGGATACGATGGAAACCGACAAGATCACCGAGATTCCGCTGGTGCAGGGTTTCCACGGCACTTTCCCCGACAAGCGCGACCCGGTGGACCAGGCCATCAACCACACGACGCGTGTGTTCTGCGGTGGTGAATTCGCCATCCCTCTGGTCAACGATGGCAAGAACATGGATGACACCAAGAACTACCGCTCCATCTTCAGCTGCGTGGATGCCGAGACCATGGACATGCGCTGGCAGGTGCTGATCGACGGCAACTGCGATCTGGTTGCGAGTTCTTATGACGGCAAGCTGGCCTGCACGAACCAGTACAACACTGAAAAGGGCGTGCACTACGAGGACATGATGTCCGCCGAGCGTGACGGCTGCCTCTTCTTCAACATTGCCCGCATCGAAGAAGCCGTGAAGGCCGGAAAATTCAAGACCTACGGCGGCTCCAAAGTGCCGGTGGTCGATGGCACGAAGGACGGCAACCCCGACCCCAAGACCTCGCTGGTCTGCTACGTGCCCGTGTCCAAGAACCCGCACGGTGTGAATGCCAGCCCGGACGGCAAGTACTACGCCTGCTCCGGCAAGCTCTCGCCCACGGCCACGCTGATCGAGCACGCGCTGGTGCTCAAGTGGTTCGACGGCGAACTCAAGGAAGCCCGCGATGCCGTGGTGGCAGAGCCCGAAATCGGTCTGGGCCCGTTGCATACCGGCTTTGACGGCCGCGGCAACGCCTACACCACACTGTTTCTGGACAGCCAGATCGTCAAGTGGAACGTGGAAGCCGCCATCAAGTCCTACAAGGGCGACAAGACCGCCAAGCCGGTGGTGGACCGCCTCGACGTGCAGTACCAGCCGGGTCACGGCTTCACCTCCATGGGTGAAACCAAGAACGCCGATGGCAAGTACTTCCTGTCGGACAACAAGTTTTCCAAGGACCGCTTCCTGCCTGTGGGCCCGCTGCATCCCGAGACGGCGCAACTGATCGACATCAGCGGCGACAAGATGAAGCTGGTGGCCGACCATGCGGTGTACTCCGAGCCGCACGACTCCATCATCATCCCGCGCAACCTGATCCGCACCCGCCAGGTGTACGACATCAACGAGTTTCCGAACGCCGTCAAGGACGCGAAAGATTGCCGGGTGGAACGCAAGGGCAAGAAGGTCACGGTGTACCTCACCTCCCAGGCGCCCACCTTCGGCCTGCGTGAGTGGACCGTCAAGCGCGGCGACGAGGTGACCATCATCCTCACCAACCTCGACAAGGTGGAAGACCTGACGCACGGCTTTGCGATTCCAAAGTACGACATCAACTTCATCGTCAACCCGCAGGAGACCAAGTCGGTCACCTTCATGGCCGACAAGCCGGGCGTGTACTGGGCTTACTGCACCAACTTCTGCCACGCGCTGCACCTTGAAATGCGCTCGCGCATGCTGGTCGAGGCTTGAAAAGCCCAGCCCGGGGCAGCGCGCTAACTGTGGTGCGCTGCCCCTTTTTGTAGTCTGGATATCCGATGTTTTTGCCTCCATCCCGCTTTCTGGCGGCACTGTGGGTCGCGCTCGTTCTTGCGCTGACAGCCATTTCTCCACACGCACAGGCTGCGGGATCAGGCACCTACGAAGCCGAACTCCCGGCCGACCTGGCCACCGCCAGGGACATGTGCGCGCTGCTGCCGTGCAAGGACGTTTTCCCGGGCGCAACCCATTTTTCAGAACGCAAGGGCCAGCCGCCTTACGTTGAAGCCTACGACAAGGCCGGCGACGGCCGCCAGTTGCTGGGCTACGTGATGCTCTCGACCGACATCACCGACACACCCGCCTACTCGGGCAAGCCCGTGGTGACGCTGATCGGCATGGACAAGACGGGACATTTTGTCGGCGTGAAGGTGCTCAAGCACTCCGAGCCCATCTTGCTGCTGGGCATTCCCGAGTCCGCGCTGCTCAAATTCAACGACCAGTACCTCGGCAAGTCCATTGCCGACAAGATCGAGATCGGCCAGTCGCGGCCAGACGAGGGCGTGATCGGCCTGGACGCCATCTCTGGCGCCACCGTCACCGTCATCGCACAAAACCAGGTCATGATGACTTCGGGCACCAGCGTGGCCCGCCAGGTCGGCATTCTGGCGCCCACGATGCGCGAGCCAGCGCGCTACAAGGTGACGGGCAATGCGCTCACCTGGGACGAACTGGTGGGGCGCGGCGCGGTGCAGCACCTGCTGGTGATGCCCGAGCAGCTCGGCCAGGAGCGCAGCGCCGACCCTTTCATCGAACTGTGGTTTGGCGACCTGAGCCATCCCGACATTGGCAAAAGTGTGCTTGGCGCCACCGGCTGGGCAAGCCTCCAGCAGCAACTCAAGGACGGCGAGCACGCCATTTTCGTGATCCGCACACGCGGGCGCGAATCGTTCAAGGGTTCTGGCTTTGTGCGCGGTGGCCTGTATGACCGGGTGCAGGTCAAACAGGGCGCCGACTCGTTCACCTTCCGCGACCTCGACTACCTGAACCTTTATGGCGTGGAAGCTGCGGGTGCGCCCCGTTTCAACGAATCGGCGATCTTCATCATCCGCTCCAAGGCATTTTCCGACGCCTACCCCTGGAAGCTGAGCCTGCTGGGCAACGGCATTGACCGCACCACCGGCGCCAAGAGTTTTACCAGCTTTGACACGCCCTATTGGCTGCCTGCCTCCATGCTCGAAGGCGGCCGACCCAAGGTGGTTGAGCCCGATGCCCCCTGGGTGCGCATCTGGAAGTCACGCGCGGTCGAAATTGTGTTGTTTGCCATCTTGCTGGTGATCGTCACGGTGGTCTATGCCTACCGCGAAAAGCTCACGCGCCTGTCCACGCACAAGAACAAGTGGCCGGTCAACGCCTTCAAGTACACCGCGTGGGCGCTGTCGATCAGCTTCGTCGGCTTTGGCGCCATGGCGCAGCCGTCCATCACGCAGGTGCTGACCTGGTTTCATGCACTCTTGTTCCAGTGGACCTGGTCGCTGTTTTTGTCCGACCCGTTCATCTTCCTGTTCTGGGTCTTCATCATCATCACCGTGTTCCTGTTCGGGCGCGGGCTGTTTTGCGGCTGGATGTGTCCGTTTGGCTCGCTGTCTGAGGCCATCTACAAGGTGGCGCGCAAGATTGGTTTCAAGCGCTTTCAGACGCAGGTGCCACAGCGTTGGCACGACCGGCTGAAATGGCTCAAGTACATCGTCTTCTTTGGCCTGATCACGGTGTCGATGTTCTCCATGGGCCTGGCCGAGAAGCTCTCCGAGGTCGAGCCCTTCAAGACCACCTTCCTGGTCGGCATTCAAAACCGCGCCTGGCCCTACGGCCTGTTCGTGGCCGCCATCCTTGGTCTGTCGATCTTCATCGAGCGGCCCTACTGCAAGTACATCTGCCCGCTGGGGGCGTCGCTGGCCATGCCCAGCACCTTCCGGTGGTTTGGCCTCAAGCGCAAGCAGGACTGCAACAGCTGCAAGGCCTGTGCCGTGGGCTGCGGTGCGCAGGCGATCGACGCCGATGGCCGCATCGACCACCGCGAGTGCCTGCACTGCCTGGACTGCATGATTCTGTACACCGACACCAAGGGCTGCCCGCCGCTGGCCAAGGAACGCAAGCGCCGCGAAAAGGACGGCCTGGAAATGACGCCGATTGGCAAGAACGGCTATTTCATCCCGATCTACCCCGCCACCAGCTTCACCGGGCAGATCAGCGCCAAGGCGGTCAACGGCCCCGACCCGCGCATGCCCACACCGCCGGTGTTGCCGGCGCACAAGAACGGTGCGCGTGGCCTGCAGTGGCTGTGGCTGGAAGTGCGCGACCACCTGTGGCCCTGGAGCAAGGACGGCTGGCGCTCGCAGCGCGCGCTGCAGATTGCCGGTATCTCGCTGGCTATCGCGGCCAGCGTGGCCTGGGTGATGACCGCCATGGGCACCCTGTCTTCTGGCGCCATCATTGGCTGGTGGTTTGGCTGGAGCGTCTATGAGGTGCTGATCCGCCTGTCAGGCAAGCGCTACGTCAAGGACGGCCTGTGGTGGCGCGACCACTACCGTGTGGCTGGTGTGATGGACATGGTGAGCTATGTGGGCTTCAAGAACCTGATGATTGGCGCGGCACTGTTCCTGGTGTTCAAGTCGCTCGGTTGGCTGGTTTTATGAAGTCTGCGTTACTGCGGCTGGCCTGTGCCGCGCTGCTGGCCCTGGCGGGTCTGCCCATGCTGCATGCCGCCACGGTGGCGGTGCGGCCAGGGCAAGACCTGCAGGCCGCCATTGCTTCTGCTGCGCCAGACGATGTGATCGAGGTGCAGCGCGGCCACTACCGCGCCAATCTGCGGATCGACAAGCCGCTGACGCTGCGCGGCATCGACCGCCCGACCATCAGTGGCGGCAACCTGGGCGACACCATCCGCGTCACCGCGACCGATGTCACGATCGAAGGCCTGATCGTTCGCGACTCGGGCAGCAGCCTGCAGGACCAGAACGCCGGCATCTACCTCTATCCCGGCTCCGACCGTGCCGTCGTGCAGCACTGCGACCTGACCTACAACCTGTTCGGCCTGTGGGTCGAAAAGGTGAACGATGTGCGCATCGAGGGCAACACCATTACCGGCAAGCGCGACTTCGACTCGGCGCGGCGCGGCAACGGCATCCAGCTCTACAACTCGCAGCGCGCGCAGATTCTCGACAACAACATCAGTTTCGTGCGCGACGCGATGTATGTGGACGTGTCCCACCACGCGGTGTTCCGGGGCAACAAGCTGCACCACAGCCGCTACGGCACGCACTACATGACGTCCTACTACAACCTGTGGGAAGGCAACGACACCTACTACAACCGCGGCGGTCTGGCGCTGATGGAAGTGCGCGAGCAGACGGTGCGCGGCAACCGCGCCTGGGGCAACGCCGACCACGGCATCATGCTGCGCTCGGTGCAGGACTCGGTGGTCGAGGACAACGTCGTGGCTGGCAACCAGCGCGGCTTTTTCATCTACGACGTCGAGTACGTCACCCTGCGGCGCAACCTGGTGGTGGACAACTTCGTCGGCGCGCATCTCTCGGCGGGCGTGATCCACAATGTCGTGGAAGGCAACGAATTCATCGGCAACCGCGAGCAGGTGCGCTATGTGGGCACCAAGGACGTAGCCTGGGGCGGCAAGGTGGGCAACTACTGGAGCAACTACATCGGCTGGGACCGCGACGGCAACGGCATTGGCGACGTGCCCTATGAGGCCAATGACATGGTCGATCGCCTGACCTGGCGCTACCCCGCCATGAAGCTGCTGATGGCCAGCCCGGCAGTGCAGGCGCTGCGCCTGGTCGGCCAGCAGTTTCCCGTGTTGCGCGTACCCTCGGTCGTCGACGCACACCCCCACATGCACCCTGAACATACGAACTGGAGCTCCTGGCGTGGCAAGTACTTCCCCGGTTGACGCACAAGCGGCAGTTTCGCTGCGCGGCGTGACCAAATATTACGGCGCGGTGCATGCGGTCGATGGCGTGGACCTCGACATCGCGCGCGGCGAGATTTTCGGCCTCATCGGCCACAACGGCGCGGGCAAAAGCACGCTGTTCAAGATGATGCTCGGGCTGGAGGCCGCCACCACGGGCAACATCGTGCTCGGCGGCGCGCCGGTGCTCGGCCGGGGCTTTCGCGCTGCACGCCGGCACATCGGTTACCTGCCTGAAAACGTCGTGCTCTACGACAACCTGAGCGGGCTGGAAACCCTGCGCTTTTTCGCCCGCCTCAAGCATGCGCCGCTGGAGCAATGCGCCGGGCTGCTCGAACGCGTGGGCCTGGCGCACGCCGGCAAGCGTGCGGTGCGCGAGTATTCCAAGGGCATGCGCCAGCGCCTGGGGTTTGCGCAGGCGCTGCTGGGCACGCCGCAGGTGCTGTTCCTCGACGAGCCCACCAACGGCCTCGACCCGCAGGCCATCCGCGACTTCTACGCCACGCTGCGCACGCTGCAGACCAGCGGCGTCACCGTCGTGATCACCTCGCACATCCTGGCCGAGTTGCAGGAACGCGTGGACCGGCTCGCCATCATGGCCAATGGCCGCATCCAGGCGCTGGGCAGCGTGCAGGCGCTGCGCGATCAGGCGCAGATACCGCTGGTATTTGACCTGGCACTCGATCCCGCCTGCATGGACGCGCTGGCGCAGGCGCTGCACGCGGCGACGGGCAGCACCGCCGAACCCCTGCCGGGCGGCCTGCGCCTGGCCTGCCCGCGCGAGCACAAGATGACGGTGCTGGCCGTGCTGGCCCCCTTTGGCAACCAGGTGCGCGACCTGGCGCTGCGCGAACCTTCGCTTGAAGACCTGTTCTTCGGCTTTTCCGAATGAGACCGCCATGGAACTGACGCAAATTTTCACCCTGGCCGCCAAGGAATTCCGCGACCGCATCCGCAACCGCTGGGTTCTGGCAGTGGCGCTGGTGTTCACCGTGTTCTCGCTGGTGATCGCCTATTTTGGCGGCGCGCAGCAGGGCGCCGTGGGCTTTCGCTCCATTGAAGTGACCATTGCCAGCCTGGTCAGTCTGGTGATTTACCTGATCCCGCTGATCGCCCTGCTGCTGGGCTTTGACGCCATCGTTGGCGAGCGCGAGCGCGGCTCGCTCGACCTGCTGCTGTCGCTGCCCATCACGCGGCTGGAGCTGCTGCTGGGCAAGTACCTCGGGCTTGCCGCCGCGCTGACGCTCTCGACCCTGGCCGGCTTCGGCCTGGTCGCCGTGCTGCTGTACCAGCAACTGAGCTGGGCCGGGCTGTACCACTACTTTGGCTTCATGGTCAGCTCGGTGCTGCTGGGCCTGGCGTTCCTGAGCCTGGCCGTGCTGCTGTCGGTGGTGGCGCGCGAGCGCACGCGGGCCTCGGGCATGGCGATTGCGCTGTGGTTTTTCTTCGTGCTGGTGTTCGACCTGCTGCTTTTGGGCGTGCTGGTGGCCACGGGCGGCCGCTTTGGGGGCGACGTTTTTGCCTGGCTGCTGCTGCTCAATCCGGCGGATGTGTTTCGCATCCTGAATGTGTTCTCGCTCGACGACGTGCGCACGCTCTATGGCCTTTCGACCATCGTTCCGGCCTCGATGGGCAGCCAGGCGCTGCTGGGAGGTGTCATGCTGGTATGGATTGCGTTGCCCTTGCTGGTCGCGCGCTGGAGATTCAAATGACCCATGGAAAATTCTTAAACCTGTCGGTGCGCTCACTCGCCCGGACCTTCGTGCTCAGCGCCCTGATGGGCCTGGGATTGTCAGCCTGCGACAAGGCGACCGAGGCCACCGCCCTGGCGCCGGTCGAGATAGACCGCTCGACGAGTTGCGAGCTCGACGGCATGCTGCTGGCCGACTACCCCGGTCCCAAGGCGCAGGTGCACTATGTGGGCCAGGCGCAGCCGAGCTTTTTCTGCGACATGGTGGAGTTGTTCAACACCTTGCTGGCGGGCGAGCAGGTGCGCCACGCCAGCGCCATCTATGTGCAGGACATGGGCCAGGCCGAATGGGAACACCCTATCGGCCACTGGATTGACGCCAGGACCGCCGTCTATGTACTGGGCAGCAAGCGCCACGGCTCCATGGGGCCGACGATTGCCAGCTTTGCCCAGGAAACCGACGCCAACAAATTTGCTGTCGAGTACGGCGGCAAGGTGATGCGCTTTGCCGATATCAAGCCCGACATGGTCGATCTGAGCGGCGGGGCCTCGCACGACACACGGATGTAAGCACACCATGACGCTGTTGTCCCGACACAAGCCGGTGAAGGCGCTTGGGGCACTGGCGCTGGCCGCCATTGTCCTGGGCGGGGTGCTGGCCGCGTGGAGCGTACCTGTCCTGCACAACGCGCTGTCAGGCACATCACCCGGCATGGCGCCTGACGTCTGTGTGGTCGCACCTCCCACGCCTTACGATCCGGCGTCGGGGCTGCCGCTTACCGCGCCACGCGTGGTGCCTGCCGATGCGCGCTGCCCGGTCTGCGGCATGTACCCGGCGCGTTCGCGGGACTGGGCTGCGCAGGTCATTTTGGGCAATGGCGATGCCCAGTTTTTTGACTCGCCCCTGAGTTTGTTCGTGTACTTGCACGATGTGGCGCGCTACAGCCAGGGCCATCACGCGGACGATATCGTTGCCAGCTATGTGAGCGATGCCGACAATGGCCATTGGGTGCCTGCGCGCAATGCCACTTATGTACACGGCTCGTCGGCCCGGGGACCGATGCGGACCGGGAATCTGCCGGCATTTGCCGAAGCCGCTGCGGCACAGCGGTTTGTGCGTGCGCACGGCGGAGAATTGCTCAGCGCCTCCGACGTCACCCCTGAACTGCTGCACGGCCTCAGGGCTACAGCGGCGCACGGGCACTGAAGCCCTCAGCTACAGGCCTGCACTGCCTTGCCCGCGAACTGCGGGGTAAGGGCATCGAGCCGGGTTCGCATCCGGCTGTCCACCGCCGGCAGCCTGAGCCACAGGCTGGGCAGTTCTGGCCGTTCCAGCACCACTTTTGCGCTGCGCAGGCCGCGCTGGTTCATCTGCGCCAGGGCCTCCTCGGCGTCAGTCCTGGAGGCAAAACTGCCCAGTGACAGTCCGGGCTTCAGCATCGGGCTGAGGGGCGGCTCGAAAGGCAGTTCCAGCTGCTGGAGCATCTGGCGCTTGCGGTTCATCGCCGCCTTGCTGATGTACTTGCCCATGTAAATGATCCAGCGGACCGAATCGCCGCTGCTTTCAAACGACCAGCTGCCTTCGGGCAGGCCGGCCTTCAGACGCGGCCGCAGCGTGCGTGCCTGACGTTCGGTGAACACACCGACCTGCAGGCAGGACACGCCGGCGGGAAGCGCAGGTGGAGTGCGGACAGCAGCGCTGAGCGCCGGTGGAGACGGGGGCGCAGCGGGCAGGACCAGCTGCAGCGCTTCGGGCCGGATCTGCTGCGCCAGCCGCTCGGGTTCGGACTGCCGCGCAGGCGCCAGGCCATAGGCCGCAAGCAGGCCCTGGCCCCAGGCGAAGTACAGCGCATTGGCCAGCAGCAGCGCCAGGGCCAATGCCCTCAGCATGGCGCCGCGCCCCCGGCAAATCCCGGGGCGACAGGCCGCACGCTGACTTCGGCGCTGGTGACTTCAACCATGCCGCCCGCGGCAAGCACGCGCAGCGCGCCGTTGTCGGCCACTCCGTAGGCCGTGCCCTGCGTGCCGTCCGTCAGCTGCACGGCGCGGCCAGCCAGCACGTCGCGCGCGGCAAACCGCGCCTGGAAGGGCTCGAAGCCGAACTGCGCGAAGGCCTGCACCGCCTGCACCAGCGCCGGCACGATGCGCAGCAGCGCCCCGGGCGCGTCCAGGCCTGCATCGAGCGCCTGCAGGCCGGCGGGCGGCACCGGGGCCGCGCCCGTTGGGGGAAAATCAGCCAGCGTCACCGGCCGGATGTTGATACCCACGCCGATGACCAGGTAACGCAGGCCTTCCCCGCTGGCCGTCTCGACCAGAATGCCGCCCAGCTTGCGCTCGCCCTCCGGCGTGGTCAGCCACAGGTCGTTCGGCCATTTCAGGCCGATGCGCGGCCTGGCGGCATGGCGCGCCTGTCCGGCTCCGGGCGGGTCCAGGCTTTCGGCGACGCTGATGCCGACCGCCAGCGACAGGCCCGACCAGTCCGCCGGCACCAGCGGCAGGCCGAGCGAGAACGTCAGGCTGTCGCCGCGCCGGCTTTGCCAGCTGCGGCCCAGCCGGCCGCGTCCGGCGCTTTGCTGCTCGGCCACCAGCAGCAGCGGCTCGGGCTGCGGCGGGCGGCCGGGCGCGCCCTTGAAGCGGCGCATCAGCTCGCTGTTGGTCGAATCGATCTCGGGCAGCACCTCGACCGTGAAGCCGGGCAGCTCGGGCGCCACGGCTTCCCAGATGGCTTCGGCGGGCCAGCGGATCGGCGGCAGGGAATGCAAGGGCGGGGTCATGGGCGGGGAACGGTAAAAGGTAGAGGACAAAAGGTTCTGGCCGGCCGCGCAGGCTCAGCCTTCGGCGCTTTTGCGTGCTTTTTTTCTGGCCTTGGGCGCCAGCAGCGTGCCCCGGCAGTGGGCGGCGCCGCACCAGCAGGGGTAATCGGCCAGAAGTTTGGGCGTGTAGCGGGCATCGATGACCAGCCCGTAGTCGTAGAACAGTTCCTCGCCTGCCGGGATGTTGCGCAGCGCCTTGATGAACACCCGTCCGCCGGTGTCGTCGGCCTCGCAGTTCGGCTGGCAGCTGTGGTTGATCCAGCGCGACGAGTTGCCGCCAACCTTGGCGTCAATCACGCGGCCGTCGTCGATGTGGAAGTAAAACGTGTGGTTCGGCTGTGCCGGGTCGTGCGGATGGCGTCGCAACGCCTCGGGCCAGCTGATGACCTCGCCAAGGTATTCGATCAGCGTCTCGCCTTCGGCCAGGTCCTGCACGGCAAACACGCCCTTGCCATGAACGCCCGAGCGGCGGGTCTGCAGGCGCCGGCTGCTGCCAGCCGCAGCGGTTGCAGGGTAAGCAGAGGCCTGTTTTTTGGGCACGGCGGTTTTTTGGTATGGTTAATTCATGTGTGTGCGTGCGCACTGGCGCGCGTACATGCGCGAGGAAGCGGTATTGTAGTGACGGACCTTGGCCCGTGGCTGACAGCCGTTTTCTGGCGCCAGAAATTGAAAAAGCCGCTTTGGCGCAATCCGGGGACAGCGTTCCCCGAAGATGGAAAAGTCAGAAGAAGTATTTATGAAAACACTGGTAATTGCCGAAAAACCTTCGGTGGCGCAAGACATCGTTCGCGCCCTCACGCCCACGGCGGGCAAGTTCGACAAGCACGACGAGTACTTTGAAAGCGAAGACTGGGTCGTCACCTCGGCGGTCGGCCACCTGGTCGAAATCCAGGCGCCCGAAGAGTTCGACGTCAAGCGCGGCAAGTGGAGCTTTGCCAACCTGCCGGTGATCCCGCCTTACTTTGACCTGAAGCCCATGGACAAGACCAAGACGCGGCTCAACGCCATTGTCAAGCTGACCAAGCGAAAAGACGTGGGCGCGCTGGTCAATGCCTGCGACGCGGGCCGCGAGGGCGAGCTGATTTTCCGGCTGATCCAGCAGTACGCCAAAAGCAAACACCCGATCAAGCGGCTGTGGCTGCAGTCGATGACGCCCGCCGCCATCCGCGACGGTTTTGCCGCGCTGCGAAGCGATGCGCAGATGCTGCCGCTGGCCGACGCGGCGCGTTGCCGCTCCGAGGCCGACTGGCTGGTGGGCATCAACGGCACGCGCGCCATGACCGCCTTCAATTCACGCGACGGCGGCTTCTTTCTGACCACTGTCGGCCGGGTGCAGACGCCGACGCTGTCGGTGGTGGTCGAGCGCGAGGAAAAAATCCGCAAGTTCGTCAGCCGCGACTACTGGGAAATCCATGCCGTTTTTGGCGCTGAAGCCGGCGAATACCCGGGCAAGTGGTTCGACCCGAAATGGAAGCGTGCCACCGCCAATGCCGCCAGCGGCGAAGGCGCAGAGCTAGATGCCGAACTGAAAGCCGACCGGCTCTGGACCGAACGCGAAGCCAAGGCCATTGCCGACGCCGTGCGCGGCCAGACGGCCACCGTGACCGAGGAATCCAGGCCGACCACCCAGGCCGCAGGCCTTTTGTTCGACCTGACCTCGCTGCAGCGCGAAGCCAACGGCAAGTTCGGTTTTTCGGCCAAGACCACGCTGTCGATTGCCCAGAGCCTGTACGAGCGCCACAAGGCACTGACCTATCCGCGTACCGACTCGCGCGCGCTGCCCGAGGACTATGTGCCGGTGGTCAAACAGACCTTTGAAATGCTGGCCAACAGCAGCATGCGCCATCTGGCGCCGCACGCCGCCACGGCCCTCAAGGGCAACTACGTCAAGCCGACCAAGCGCATTTTCGACAATGCCAAGGTCAGCGACCACTTTGCCATCATCCCGACGCTGCAGGCGCCCAGCGGCCTGTCCGACGCCGAGCAAAAGCTCTATGACCTGGTGGTGCGCCGCTTCATGGCGGTGTTTTTCCCGAGCGCCGAATTCCTCGTCACGACGCGTATTTCCCTGTCGGTCGGCCACAGCTTCAAGACCGAAGGAAAAGTGCTGGTCAAGCCGGGCTGGCTGGCCATCTACGGCAAGGAAGCCGCCGACGAGGTGGCGGACGCCAAGGAAGGCGACAAGGGCCAGAGCCTGGTTCCGGTCAAGCCCGGCGAACGCGTCGGCGTCGAATCGGCCGATGCCAAGGGCCTGAAGACCCGCGCACCCGCCAGATACAGCGAAGCGACGCTGCTCGGCGCCATGGAAGGCGCCGGCAAGACCATCGACGACGAGGAGCTGCGCGCTGCCATGCAGGAAAAAGGCCTGGGCACGCCGGCCACCCGCGCCGCCACGATTGAAGGGCTGATCGCCGAAAAATACATGCTGCGCGAAGGCCGCGAGCTGATTCCGACGGCCAAGGCTTTCCAGCTGATGACGCTGCTGCGCGGCCTGGATGTGCAGGAGTTGTCCAAGGCCGCGCTGACCGGCGAGTGGGAGTACAAGCTGGCGCAGATGGAGCAGGGCAAGCTCAGTCGGGAAACCTTCATGGCCGAGATTGCCGCCATGACGAAAAATCTGGTCGAAAAGGCCAAGGGCTACAGCCGCGACAGCATTCCCGGTGACTACGCCACGCTGCAGGCCCGCTGCCCCAACTGCGGCGGCGTGATCAAGGAAAACTACCGGCGCTACGCCTGCGTCGGCAATACCGACAACCCTGCCGCCGAAGGCTGCGGTTTCAGCTTCGGCAAGACACCGGCGGGCCGGACCTTCGAGCTGGCGGAGGTCGAGCAGTTTCTGCGCGACAAGAAAATCGGCCCGCTGGAAGGTTTCCGTTCCAAGGCCGGGTGGCCCTTCACCGCAGAGATGGTCATCAAGTTCGACGAGGAAACCAAGAACTACAAGCTCGAATTCGATTTTGGCGACGACAAGAAGGAAGACAGCGGCGAAATCATCGATTTTGGCGACCAAACCTCCTTGGGCGCGTGTCCCAAGTGCGCCGCTGCCGTTTATGAACTGGGCAAGAACTATGTCTGCGAAAAGTCGGTCCCCACCCTGGACCAGCCGGTGCCGAGTTGCGACTTCAAGACCGGCCAGGTGATCCTGCAGCAGCCCATCGAGCGCGAGCAGATGGTGAAACTGCTGACCACCGGCAAGACGGATTTGCTCGACAAGTTTGTCTCGATGCGCACGCGCCGCGCCTTCAAGGCGCACCTGGCGTGGGACAAGGAAGCGGGCAAGGTGAATTTTGAATTTGCGCCGTCCAAGTTTCCGCCCAAGCCGGGTGCGGCCGCCCGTACCCCTGGCGGCACCGTGAAGACGCCGTTTGGCAAGACCGTGGCTGTCAAGGCGTCAGGCGTGCCGGTAGCGAAAAAAGCCGCCGCCAACAAGGTCGCGGCCAAAAAAGTGGCCGTCAAGACCGACAAGCCCAAGGTCGCCCGCAAGACCACGCCGGGCGCGGGCCTCAAGCCCAGCGACGCGCTGGCTGCCGTGATCGGCACCGAACAGGTGGCGCGTCCGCAGGTCATCAAGAAGCTGTGGGACTACATCAAGGAACAAAACCTGCAGGACCCGGCCAACAAGCGCGCCATCAACGCCGACGCCAAGCTGCTGGCCGTGTTTGGCAAGCCGCAGGTGACGATGTTCGAGCTGGCCGGGATCGTGGGCAAGCATTTGAGCTGAGGCAGACGGCAGGATTATTGTGCTTGCTAGGCTATTGATAGCTGGTGGTGTCCGTCCTGCCTGCGTAAAGGGCGCTTTTGATGCTTTTTTTGCTGGCGGCTTGATGCCGACTGCTGGCGTGCGCCGTCAAGCCCGCCGCAAATGCCAGGCCTTGGGTCGCGTAAACGCCTGGATGCCGTAGGTGGACAGCGTCAGGCCCAGCCCCGAGTCGCCGCAGCCGCTCCACGGCAGGCGCGGACTGACCCGGTCGCAGCAGTTCCAGTACACGCTGCCGGCATTCACCTGCGCCAGCAACCGGCGGGCGCGCGCCTCGTCGGGCGTGAAGACGCCGCCGGTCAGGCCGTAGCGGCTGTCGTTCATCAAGGCCACCGCTTCGTCGTCGCCCGACACCTTCTGAATGCCGATGAGCGGGCCAAAACTTTCCTCGCGCATCAGTTCCATGGCGTGGCTGACGCCTGAAAACACCGTCGGCGCATACCAGTGGCCGGGACCGGGAAGGCGATGCCCACCGGTCAGCAAGGTGGCACCCCGAGCCAGTGCGTCGGCTGCCTGAGCATCGAGCACGTCACGTTGCGCCGCGCGGGTGAGGGGGCCGATGTAGGTGTCGTCACGCATCGGGTCGCCGACCCTGAAGCCCTTGACCGTGGACAGGAAAGCCTCGACGAACGCGTCGTGAATGCTGGCATGCGCGTAGATGCGCTCGACCGAGCAGCAGCTCTGGCCGGTGTTGTACATCGCGCCATCGGCCAGCGCGGCGGCGGCATGTTGAACATTCGCGTCGTCGCAGACATAGACCGGGTCCTTGCCGCCGAGTTCGAGTTGCAGCCTGACCAGGCGCGGCCCCAGCGCTTGGGCAATCTTCACGCCGGTGGCATGCGAGCCGGTGAAGAACAGGCCGTCGATGGGCTGGTCCAGCAGGGCAGCACCGACTTCGCCGCCACCGGTCAGCACGGCGAACACATCGCCTGGAACGCCCGCCGCATGCAGCAGGCGGGCGATGGCCAGGCCGGTCATGGCGGCGTATTCGGACGGCTTGTAAAGCACCGCATTGCCGGTCAGCAGCGCCGGGATGAAGACGTTGCCGCCGACAAACCAGGGGTAGTTCCAGGCCGAGATGTTCGCCACCACACCCAGCGGCAGGTGCTCGATCTGTTCCAGCATGCCGGCTTCGCTGAAGACCGTCTGCGTAGCCGTGGCAGTTCCGGTTTCGGCCAGGAAAAAGTCAATGCGGCCGAGCAAACCGTTCAGTTCGTTGCGCGACATGCTGATGGGCTTGCCGGTTTCGCTAGTCATGATGCGCGACAATGGCTCCAGTTCGGCCACGATGCCACCGCGAAAACGCTCGATGCATGCCTGTCGATCCGACAGCGGTCGCCGTGCCCACGCCGGCTGGGCGGCGCGCGCCCGGCTGGCCTTGGCGGCCACCGACATCGCATCGTCTGCCGGCAGTTCGGTGATCAGCGCGCCGGTGGCAGGGTTGTGGACGGCCAGCCGGTTCATGAGCCGGCGGCGCGGGCGATTTTGGCGGCGGCCACGGCGCCGAGGAAATCCTTCAGCACGGCACCGTCGTCGATCGTGTCCGAGCCGGACTTGTGGAATTCGGGATGCCACTGCAGCGCGGCAATATAGCTTTTGGCTGGGTCCTTGCGGCGTATCGCCTCGACGATGCCGTCGGTCACGCTGAAGGCCTCGGCTTCGAACTCGGGCGACAGGTCTTTGATGGCCTGGTGGTGGATGCTGTTGACACGCGCCCGCTCCACGCCGGGGTACAGCCGTGACAGCCGCGTGCCGGGAACGATGTCCACGCTGTGAAAGTTCAGGTCGTAGGTGTCGGCGTCGCGGTGCATGAAAGAGTCCGGTACCTGCGTCGTGATGTCCTGGTACAGCGTTCCGCCGAACGCCACGTTGAGCAGCTGCAGACCACGGCAGACGCCGAACACCGGCTTGCCCAGCCCCTCGAAGGCGGCGACCAGCGACTTGTCGTACTCGTCGCGCACCTTGTCGCCCGACCAGCGGTCTTCCAGCGGCGTTTCGCCATAGCTGCCCGGCCAGACGTCGGCGCCGCCGTGCAGCACCAGGCCGTCGAGCCACTGGGCGTAATGCGCATAGGTCACATCGCCGCGCTGGGTGCTGCCGGTGGGGCAGGGCACCATCACGACCATCGAGCCCGAGGACATCAGCCAGTGGGCTATCGACTGCTCGACATACTGCAGCGTCTTGTTGGAAAACATCGAGCGTGTGGGGTCGGCGTGGGAAAAGCACGCGGAAAGACCAATTTTCAAACGGCTGGAGGCGGGCATGATTTTTTCTTGGTTGAGAGGAGGAGGAAGGAATATTTTTTCTGGAATTCAGCAACGCGGCCACCAATCCGGGTGTCGGGCCGCGCTCACAGGGCGGCGTTGAACAAGGCTTCAAAATCGGCCGCGCTGCACGGCCGGGGGTTGGTCTGGTGGCAGATGTCGGCCGTGGCAATCTCGACCAGCCGGGGCAGCTGCGCCGGCTTGACGCCGTGGCCCGACAGGGTGCCGCCCAGGCCGATGCTGCTTTTCAGCTGCTGCAGCCAGGGCACCAGCGCGTCGCCGCCGCCCGAAAGGCCGCAAACATGCGCGAGTTCGTCGAACTTGGCCGGCGCCGCTTCCTGGTTCCAGGCCAGCACGGTGTCGATCATCAGCGCGTTCGCCAGGCCGTGGTGCATGTCGCAGACGGCACCCAGCGCATGCGCGCAGGAATGCACCGCGCCCAGGTCTTTCTGGAAGGCAATCGCGCCCATCATCGAGGCCATCATCATGTCGCTGCGCGCCTGCAGGTTGCCGGGCTCGCTGACGGCGGTGTGCAGCGCCCGCGCCGCGAGGCGCGTGCCTTCAAGCGCAATGCCGTCGCACAGCGGATGCCAGGCGGGCGACAGATAGCTTTCGATGTTGTGCGTCAGCGCGTCCATGCCGGTGGCGGCGGTGACCTGCGCCGGCAGGCCGAGCGTGAGTTCGGGGTCGGCAAACACCGCCCGGGCCAGCAGCCGGGGGCTGAACACCACGCGCTTGAGGTGCGTGTCGTCCTCGCTGATGACGCTGGAGCGGCCGACTTCCGAGCCGGTGCCTGCCGTGGTGGGCAGGGCGACGAAGTAGGGCAGTTCGCCTTCGATGGGCCGCACCTGTGGATGGTCCCAGGCGTAGTCCAGGATGTCGCCAGCGCCGGTGGCCGCCAGGCCAACGACCTTGGCCACGTCGAGCGCCGCGCCGCCGCCAAAGCCGATCACGCAGTCGGCCCGGTGCGCCTGGTAGGCGGCGCTGCCGGCGATCACCTGGCGCCGGGTCGGGTTGCCGAACACGCCGGCAAACACCTCCACTTGCAGGCCTTCCAGGTGCGTCAAAAATTCAGCCATCACCGGCAGCGCGGCCAGCGCCCGGTCGGTGACGACCAGCGGGCGCCTGAAGCCGGCCTGTAGCAGGTGCGCTGCCACCAGGCGGCGCGCGCCGGCGCCGAAATGGATGGGCGTGGGAAAGGAAAAGGTGGTGATGCTCATGAGGAGGGGAGTTGAAGAAACATGTGTTGTTTGCCAAAAGCGATGCCGTCCACCCGGATGGCATCCGGCTCGACGCCAAAGGCTGAGAAACCGGCTCGTGCGTACAGCGCGCAGGCGGCCCGGTTGCTGTCGGTCACCGTCAGGACGACGAGTTCCACGCTACAGGCCCGCGCGTCCTGCAGCACGGTGTTCACCAAGGCGCGGCCCAGGCCCCGGCCGGTGAATTCACCGGCCACATACATACTGACCAGCGCAGCCTTGTGGCGGTTTTTCACGCGTGTTTCGTGGCTCAGGCCGACCATGCCGGCCAGGGCGCCGTTGACAAAGGCACCCCAGATTTTTTCGGTCATCGGCGTGCCCAGCCGCCCCTGCGTGTAGGCCAGCGGGCGCAGGTTTTCTTCTTCAAAACTGGAGGTGAAGGCGTCGGGGTGTTCGCGCAGGCCGCGCAGGCGAAACGCCCGGTATTCGGGCGCATCCGCCATCTGCAGTCGCCGTATGTGCATATCCATATCCATATCCATGTTCACTTTGATTGGCATGCCTAGATGATCTCGAAATAGCGCTTCAGTTCCCAGTCGGTCACCGCATCGAGCCACTGGCGCCATTCCCATTCGCGCGTTGCGGCGAAGTGGTCGACAAACCCGTCGCCCAGCCAGTCGCGGGCAATTTCCGATTGTTTGAAGAGGTGCGTGGTTTCGATCAAGGTGCGCGGTGCGCGGGCGATGTTGTCAGCGCCCGCGTTGCTGCCGGTGATCGGCGGCGCGGTGAGCTTCAGGCCTTTTTCCACGCCGTCGAGCCCGGCGGCTATCACCGCCGCCATGGCCAGGTAGGGGTTCACGTCGGCGCCCGGGCAGCGGGTTTCCAGCCGCGTCGCTTTCGGGCTGCCGGCAATCACCCGGAAGCTGGCGGTGCGGTTGTCCAGGCCCCAGGTCGGCTTGACCGGCGCCCAGAAGCCATCGACCAGCCGCTTGTAGCTGTTGATGGTCGGCCAGAGCATCGGGCCGAAGTCCATCATGCAGGCGACCTGGCCGGCGACATAGCTTTCAAACAGCGGACTCATCCTGCGCGGGTTGCCGGCGTCGTAAAACAGGTTGCTTTTGCCGTCCGACAGGCTCTGGTGGATGTGGCCGCTGCAGCCTGGCAGCCTGGCGTGCGGCTTGGCCATGAAGCTGGGCATGATGCCAAAGCGCATGCCGATTTCCTTGGCCCCGGTCTTGAACAGGATGGCCCGGTCGGCCTGCGCCAGCGCCTCGCTGAAGCCCAGGGCCGCTTCCAGCACGCCCGGGCCGGTTTCGGTGTGCAGGCCTTCAATCGGAATGCCGAAGGCCGGCATCTCGTCCATCAGCGCCTTGAAATACTCGCGGTTGCGCATCATGCGCAGCAGCGAATAGCCAAACATGCCGGGCGTCAGCGGTTCGGGGTTCACGCCTTGCTTGGAGGCCCAGCTTTGCGGCGTTTCCAGGAAATTGAACCACTCGAATTCCATGCCGGTCATGACCGAGAAACCCATTTTTTCAGCGCGTTTGAGCACCCGCTTGAGCGTCTGACGCGGGCAGAGCGCGTGGGCCGAGCCGTCGGCATTGACGAATTCGCCGAGGAAAAAGGGTACGCCGTCGTCCCACGGTACATGGCGCAAGGTGTCCAGGTCGAGCCGCGCCAGCGCATCGGGAAAGCCGTGCGGCCCGCCGGTGCTGGCGGTGTTGTCGTAGCAGCTGTCCGTCATGTCCCAGCCCAGCACCACGTCGCAAAAGCCGAAGCCGCCGTCCGGATACGCCTCGGCCACGCCGAAGAACTTGTCCTTGTGCAGCAGCTTGCCGCGCAGCACGCCGTCGATGTCGCTGACCGCCACCTTGACCTTGCCCGCGCCCGACGCCTTGACCGCTTCCACGGCGGGATGAAGCCTGTGTTCCGATGCGGGTGTCTCCATGCTGAACTCCTTGCGGTGGGTCTGGTGGGCCGCCTGTCCGGCCCGGGTAAGCCAAGCTTGAAGTTTGCGCCTGCCAGCGCCCAGTGGGTATAGGACTAACGCCCGATGTGGCGCGGCTGCCAGGTCCGGTCTGAAGGAGGCCGCGCTTGCTCAAAGCACACAAAGGCTTACCGGCCAGGCTGTTCAACCAGGAGATGCCGACAGTATCATTTTTGCTATATAAAAAATAGCTGTATGTGCATGCGCAGCTTGCGCAAGAGCCTGTTTTATTCGTTTTTAGCGTTTGCCCGGCTTGACTCAGGCCATGCCGACAAACCGCAACGTCACGCGGGTGCCGGGCGAGTCCGGATGGCCCGGCAGGTCGGCGTCCTCGACCGTGATCGACGCGCCATGCTGCTGCGCGATTTCCTGCACGATGGCCAGGCCCAGGCCCGAGCCATCCACGTTGGTTCCCAGCGCACGGTAGAAGGGCTGGAACACCAGTTCGCGCTCCGACTCTGGAATGCCCGGCCCCGAGTCCTCGACGATCAGCACCAGAATGCCGCTGAAGCGGTCCACCATCAGCCGCACCGTGACATGGCCGCCCACCGGCGTGTAGTTGATGGCGTTGTCCACCAGGTTGCGCACCAGCTCGCCCAGCAGCGTCGCATTGCCTTGCAGATGGGTGGAGTCATCGCCGGCGTCCGGGCCGTCATAGCCCAGGTCGATGCGCTTGTCCAGTGCGCGCGGCACCGAGTCGGCCATGACGTCGGAGACGATTTTCACCAGGTCCACGCGCTGCTTGGCCAGCGCCCGGCCGGTGGTTTCGGCGCGTGCCAGCGCCAGCAGCTGGTTGACGGTGTGGGTGGCGCGGATGCTGGCCTGGCCGATGTGCCGCAGCGAACTCTTGAGCTGCTCGGCATCGGTTTCGCGCTGTGCCAGGTCGGCCTGCATGCGCAGCCCGGCCAGCGGCGTCTTGAGCTGGTGCGCGGCGTCGGCCAGGAAGCGCCGCTGGGTGGACAGCGACGCTTTGAGCCGGCTCAGCAGGTCGTTGACCGAATCGACCAGCGGCACGACTTCCTCGGGCACGCCGGTTTCATCAAGCGGGCTCATGTCGTCGGGCTTGCGGGCGCGGATGCGCTTTTCCAGCTGCGCCAGCGGCTTGATGCCGCGCACCAGCGCCAGCCATACCAGCAGCACCGCCAGCGGCAGCGTGACGAACTGCGGCACCATCGTGCCCTTGACGATCTCGGTGGCCAGCGTCTTGCGCTTTTCCAGCGTTTCGGCCACCTGCACCAGCACCGGCAGGGTGGCGGGCGTTGCGCCTTTGAGTTCCACCTTGATCCAGGTGTAGGCGACGCGAACCTCTTCGCCGAGGATGATGTCCTCGCGCAGCCGCACTTCGCCGTCGCCAGCCATTTCCTCGTCCGGCGGCGCGGGCATGGCATGTTCACCGCTCAGGTATTCGCCGCGCGTGCCCATCACCTGGTAATAAATCAGGTCGGTGTCGTCGGCCCGCAAAATCTCGCGCGCTGGTGCGGTCAGGTTGAACTGGACCTGGTTGTTCTTGACCACCAGCAGCTTGGCCAGAGCCTGCACGTTGTATTCGAGCGCCCGGTCGAAGGGCTTGCCGGCAATGTTTTGCGCCACCAGCCAGGTCAGTACCAGGCTGATAGGCCAGAGCAGCAACAGCGGCGTGAGCATCCAGTCCAGGATCTCGCCGAACAGGCTGCGCCGCTCGCGTTGAAAAAGCCTCAAGAAGGCCCCCACGGTCGCTCACTGCGTGTAGCTCCCTGCCCCACGAGGGGGCCGCCCGCCTGCAGTCCGGCAAAGCCGGCCCTGCGGCTTGAACTGGCGAAGGCGGATTCGAATGGCACGCTGGGCATGGCGTTGCAAGCAGGGGCCGCGGGACTGGCTTTGCCAGACCGCATGCGCAGTGGCCCCCCCGGGGGGCAGCGAACCACACGAAGTGGGGAGCGTGGGGGCACCATTTCTAGCCTGGGATTTTTTCTAGGCAGTAGCCCAGCCCGCGCACGGTGGCGATGCGCACCGGGCCTTTTTCGATCTTCTTGCGCAGCCGGTGGATATACACCTCGATGGCGTTGTTGCTGACTTCCTCGCCCCATTCGCACAGCCGCTCGACCAACTGGTCCTTGCTGACGAGGCGGCCGACGCGCTGCAGCAGCACCTCCAGCAGGCCGAGTTCGCGCGCCGACAGCTCGATCATCTGGCCGTCGAAGGTCGCCACCCGGCCGGCCTGGTCATAGATCAGCGGGCCGTGCTTGATGGTGCTGCTCGCGCCGCCCATGCCCCGGCGTACCAGCGCGCGCACCCGCGCCTCCAGCTCCTGCAGCGAAAACGGCTTGGCCATGTAATCGTCGGCGCCGTAGTCCAGCCCCTTGACGCGCTCCTCGACGCTGTCGGCTGCCGTCAGGATCAGCACCGGCAGCGTGGAGCCGCGTGCGCGCAGGCGCTTGAGCACCTCCAGGCCGTGCATTTTCGGCAGGCCCAGGTCCAGGATCAGCAGGTCGAATTCAGTGTTGGTGAGCAGGGCGGCATCGGCTTCGGTGCCGCTGGCCACATGGTCGGCGGCAGCGCCGGACGCGCGCAGCGTGCGCAGCAAGCCATCGGCCAGAACCTGGTCGTCTTCGGCAATCAAGATACGCATGGACTTGTCTCCCAGAAATCAGCCGCATCAAGGCGTGCGGAATGAAAGTTATTTTCCCTTCGGATTTTAGGCTTCGGGTGGGGGTATTTACCGGGTCGGCCCACAGATTGGCGCGGGCACGTTGCGGATGCGCCTGCACAGGCGCCGGGGCCGCTCAGGGACCGGCATAGGCTTCCAGGCCGAGCGCCACCACGGTCGCCACATCGTCGCCCACCGCCTGCCGGAATTCATCTTCGGCCTGCGCCACGGCGCAGCGAAAAGCCTCCAGCCACGCCAGGCCGGATTCGGTGAACACCACGCGCCGGGCGCGCCGGTCGTAGGGGTCGGCTTCGCGCCTGACGATGCCCCAGGCTTCGCACTGATCGACCAGGTCGCCCATGGCTTGTTTGCTCATGCCGGCACTGAGCGCCAGGTCGGTCAGGCGCGAGCCGCCCACGGCCAGGTGCCGCGTGATGTGGATGTGCGCCGCCCCGACCTGGTCGCGCGCCGCCAGGTTGGACAGCGCCAGCGGCACCTCGATGCTGCCGGCCATCAGCGCCAGCACCCGCGCGTCAAAACGGCGCAGCGCCTCGCCCATCAAGCGGCCCAGGTGCGTCAGCCGCCAGGTGGTGTCGTAGCCCGCATGGGCGCTTGAGAGGGTTGTTTCATCCATCCGGCCATGCTAACTGAGTCAGCATGATTTCATCAGGCAAACTGACTAAAAACAGGGTTTACTTTGACCTATGTTGCCCATAAAGTACTGTTCATGCACCCAGTACTGCAGCCAACAGCAGTCTGAAATTCTTGGTGAAAAAGGCGTGCAAAAACTTTTTACCCCGTTGATTTTTAAGGAAATTTGTCATGGACGCACCGAACAAGACCGCTCCCGGCCTGAACACCGAAAAAGCCAAGGCGCTGGCCGCCGCGCTGGCCCAGATTGAAAAACAATTTGGCAAAGGCACCATCATGAAGCTGGGCGCCGGCGAGGTGATTGAAGACATCCAGGTGGTGTCAACCGGCTCGCTGGGCCTCGATATTGCGCTGGGCGTCGGCGGCCTGCCGCGTGGCCGGGTGGTTGAAATCTACGGCCCCGAGTCGTCAGGCAAGACCACGCTGACGCTGCAGGTGATTGCCGAAATGCAGAAAATCGGCGGCACCTGCGCCTTCGTCGATGCCGAGCACGCGCTGGACATCCAGTACGCGCAAAAGCTCGGCGTCAACCTGCAGGAGTTGCTGATCTCGCAGCCCGACACCGGCGAGCAGGCGCTGGAAATCGTCGATTCGCTGACCCGCTCGGGCGCGGTGGACCTGATCGTCATCGACTCGGTGGCGGCACTCACGCCCAAGGCCGAACTCGAAGGCGAGATGGGCGACTCGCTGCCCGGCCTGCAGGCGCGTTTGATGAGCCAGGCGCTGCGCAAGCTGACCGCCACCATCAAGAAGGCCAACTGCATGGTGATCTTCATCAACCAGATCCGCATGAAGATTGGTGTGATGTTTGGCAGCCCGGAGACCACGACCGGCGGCAACGCGCTGAAGTTCTACGCCTCGGTGCGGCTGGACATCCGCCGCATCGGCTCGATCAAGAAGGGCGACGAGGTCATCGGCAATGAAACCCGCGTCAAGGTGGTGAAGAACAAGGTCGCCTCGCCGTTCAAGATGGCCGAGTTCGACATCCTGTATGGCGAGGGCATCAGCCGGCTGGGCGAAGTGCTCGACCTGGGTGTGGCTGGCCACATCGTTGAAAAAGCCGGTGCCTGGTATGCCTACAACGGCGAAAAAATCGGCCAGGGCCGCGACAACTCACGCGAATTCCTGAAGGAAAACCCGGCGCTGGCCATCGAGATCGAGAACAAGGTGCGCGAATCGCTGGGCATTCCGCCGGTCCAGGCTGCGCAAGGCAGCGCCGAACCTGAGAAAGCCGCCAAGCCCGAGAAAGCCGAAAAGGCGGAAAAGCCTTTGAAGGCGACTGCCGACAAAGCACTGATGGCGCCTTTGCCGCCGGTCGCGCCGATCGCGTCCTGAGCCGGTTTTACATGCCAAATCAGGCTTTTTCGCAGTCTCCACGGGCGCAAGCAGCTATTGAAAGCATAGCTGTCATGTGCGACGCAATAACGTCTTGCGCGGGAGCCGCCGCATGAACGAAGCCAAACCCGCCGTCCGCGCGGGCTTTGGCCTGTCGCTCAAGGGCCGCGCGCTGCGTTACCTGGCCGGCCGCGAACATTCGCGCGCCGAACTGGAACGCAAGCTGAAAGACCATGAGGAAACGCTGGGCCAGCTGGCGCAGGTGCTTGATGAGCTGCAGGCCAAGGATTTCATCAGCGAAGCGCGGGTTGTCGAATCGGTCATCAACCGTCGTTCCGGCCGGTTTGGTGCTTCACGCATCAAGTACGAGCTTCTGAACAAGGGGCTGGGCGCCGAAGCGGTGGCAGAGGCCGTCAATCGCCTCAAAAGCAGCGAACTCGAACGCGCCCAGGCCATCTGGCGCAAAAAGTTTGACGGGCCAGCGCCGGATGCCGCCGCCCGCGCCAAACAGATGCGCTTCCTGGCAGCCCGGGGCTTTGGCGGCGACGTGATTCGCCGCGTGGTGTCGCACGCTGGCGCCGACGAGGACTGACGAAGCCGCCCTGCAGGCCAGATTGGTGCAGTGTCATCCGGCATCCCCGCTTTTGACCGCAGCCCAGCAACCAGGAAACGTCGGCTTGGGCCGCGCCAAGCCGGCGCGTCACGCCTGGTCGGGCGCGGGCGGAATCAGCACGAACTTGCCGACATGGGTCTTGTCCAGAAACGCGCGTTGCGCCTGCGCGATCTGCGCCAGCGCAAAGCTTTGCGCCACCAGCGGCTGCAACTCGCCGCGCTCGATGTAGGACACCAGGTTGGCAAACACCGGCTCGTCCCAGGCCGTGCAGCCCAGCAGTGTGAGGTTTTTCAGGTAAAGCGTGCGCAGGTCCAGCGTCACCAGCGGACCGGCAATCGCACCCGACGAGACATAGCGGCCGCCGGGTTTGAGCAGCTTGAGCATGTCGCCAAATGCCGGCCCCGCGACGTTGTCCACCACCAGGTCCACCGTGTTCTCGCCCAGGCAGGCCACCAGGTCGTCATCGCGCGCCACCACGCGGTCGGCGCCCAGCGACTTCACGTGCGCCATCTTGGATTTTCCCGCAATGGCCGTGACGCTGGCGCCGCGCCGCCTGGCCAGTTGCACCACCGCCGAACCGACGCCGCCCGACGCGCCTGCCACCACCACCTGCTCGCCCGCGCGCAAATTGGCCCGGTGCAGCATGTTCTCGGCGGTGCCGTACGCACACGGGATGGTGGCCAGTTCGGCGTCGCTCCAGTCACTGTGGACCACAAACACCTCGCTGGCGGGTACCTTGACGAACTGCGCGAAGGCGCCGTCAAAGTCCGAACCCATCCAGAGGTTGTCCAGAGAGCCGAAGCCCGAGGGCCGCATGCTGGGGCGAACCAGCACGCGCTGACCGATCAGGCGCGCGTTGCCGCCCGGGGCGACGGCCACGACGCGGCCGCAGCAGTCGGTTCCCTGGATGAAGGGGAAGGGCGTGGGCTGACCCCAGCCGCCGTCAGGTATGGGGCTGGCGGCGTTGGCCTTCACCGCGGTTGCCGCGTCTTGCGTAGCCGTGGTGACTGCGGCCGAGTACCAGCCCAGTCGGGTGTTGATGTCGGTGTTGTTGACACTGGACGCCAGCACCTGCAGCAGTACCTCGCCCGGCCCCGGCACAGGAACCGGGACGTCCCGGTAGACCAGCTGCTCGTAACCGCCGTGGCCGGTGGTGACCACCGCCTTCATCGTGGGCTGGCTGGCTTTCAGGGCAAAGCGCTTGGGGTCTTGAGGTGTCATGACTGCCAGGGTTCAAAGCCCCAGCATCAGCTTGAGGTTCTGCACCGCCGCACCCGATGCGCCCTTGCCCAGGTTGTCCAGCCGCGCCACCAGCACCGCATGGTGGTAGCTGTCATTGCCAAACACCCGCAATTCCATCTTGTTCGTGTCCTTGAGCGCCAGTGCATCGAGCTTGCCCGATTCGGGCGCGGCTTCGACGGTCACCCATTCGCTGCCGGCATAGTGGCTGGACAATACGTCATGCAGATGCGCGGCGCTCGGCTGGTCGGGCAGCAGGTCCAGGTGCAGCGGCAACTGCACCAGCATGCCCTGGATGAAATTGCCCACCGAGGGAATGAACACCGGCCGACGGCGCATGCCGGTGTACTTCATGATTTCGGGCAGGTGCTTGTGTTCCAGGCTCAGGCCATACAGCTCGAACGCGGGTGCGGTGCCGGCTTCATAAGCCTCGATCATCTGGCGGCCGCCGCCGGAATAACCGCTGACCGCTGGCAGGCTCAGGGGAAAGTCGGCCGGCATCAGACCCGCATCGACCAGCGGCCGTATCAGCGCAATCGCGCCGGTGGCGTAACAACCCGGGTTGGCCACGCGGTCGGCTGCCATGACGGCTTCGCGCTGGCCTGCCATCAATTCGGGAAACCCGAACACCCAGCCTGGCGCCGTACGGTGCGCCGTGGAAGCGTCGATGATCTTCGGTTTTTTGCCCGGCAGCGAGTCGATCATGGCCACCGATTCACGTGCTGCATCGTCGTGCAGGCACAAGATCACCAGGTCCACCTGCGCCATCAGGTCGCGTTTGGCAGACGGGTCCTTGCGCAATTCGGCGGCAATGCTGACCAGTTCGATCTGCGGCATGGCCTGCAGACGCTCACGAATCTGCAGGCCGGTGGTGCCGGCTTCGCCGTCGATAAAAATTTTGGGCATAAATACTTTCAAGCTAAGACCACTGTTTCGCAGGGCCAATATTCAGGGTTCGGTTTCTCGTGCCTGTCTGTGTAAGAACCATATAAGTTTGGTGCGTCGCAGCATGATACAGTTCCGTGCTGCTGCCTGCAGTAAACGCTAACATGCTGGTTTTGCGCCGATATGGCCTGTTTTTCACTTCCCAACAGCCTTGCCCAGCTCCTGTTGCACCCCTCTTCTTACTGAATCCTGAAGGTTTTTCATGAAAATTCACGAGTACCAAGGCAAGGAAATCTTGCGCAATTTTGGTGTGCCAGTGCCGCGCGGCATTCCGGCGTTCACGGTGCAAGAGGCGGTGGAAGCCGCGCAAAAGCTCGGCGGCCCGGTGTGGGTGGTCAAGGCGCAGATCCATGCCGGCGGACGCGGCAAGGGCGGCGGCGTGAAGGTTGCCAAGACGATTGAAGACGTCAAGCGCATCGCCGGCGAAATCCTGGGCATGCAGCTCATCACGCACCAGACCGGCCCCGAAGGCCAGAAGGTCCGCCGCCTGTACATCGAGGACGGCGCCGACATCCAGAAGGAATACTACGTTTCCCTGGTGACTGACCGCGCCACGCAAAAGGTCGCCTTCATCGCGTCAAGCGAAGGCGGCATGGACATCGAGGAAGTGGCCCATTCCACGCCCGAGAAAATCATCACCGAGTTCATCGATCCCCTGACCGGTCTGGGCGAAGAACAAGCCACGAAGATCGCCAACGCCATCGGCTTGCCGGCAGAGTCCACCGCCCAGGCCGTGGACATCTTCCAGAAGCTCTACAAGTGCTACATGGACACCGACGCGTCGCTGGTCGAGATCAACCCGCTGAACCGCAACAGCAAGAACGAGCTGATGGCGCTGGATGCCAAGTTCAACTTTGACCCGAACGCGCTGTTCCGCCACGCCGACATCGTCGCCTACCGCGACCTGGACGAAGAAGACCCGGCTGAAGTCGAAGCCAGCAAGTTCGACCTGGCCTACATCAGCCTGGACGGCAACATCGGCTGCCTGGTCAATGGCGCCGGTCTGGCCATGGCCACCATGGACACCATCAAGCTGTTCGGCGGCGAGCCGGCCAACTTCCTGGACGTCGGCGGCGGCGCCACGGCCGAGAAAGTCACCGAAGCCTTCAAGATCATGCTCAAGAACCCGGAAGTCAAGGGCATCCTGGTCAACATCTTCGGCGGCATCATGAAGTGCGACACCATTGCCGACGGCATCATCGCCGCCTGCAAGGCCGTGAACCTGAGTGTGCCGCTGGTTGTGCGCATGAAGGGTACCAACGAAGACCTGGGCAAAAAGATGCTGGCCGACTCGGGCCTGCCGATCATTGCCGCAGACACCATGGCCGACGCGGCCACCAAAATCGTCGAAGCCGTATCGAAATAATTTTGCGGGACAGACCGCAGACTGCGCAGCAGTCCAGCTCTGTCCCCAACTGAACAGGTAACCCCATGTCGATCTACATCAACAAAAACACCAAAGTCATCACGCAAGGCATTACCGGCAAGACCGGTCAATTCCACACCCGCATGTGCCGTGACTACGCGAACGGCAAAGAAGCCTTTGTGGCGGGCGTGAACCCCAAGCGCGCCGGCGAAGACTTCGAAGGCATCCCGATTTTTGCCAACGTGAGCGAAGCGGCCAATGCCACTGGCGCGACCGTGTCGGTGATCTACGTGCCGCCTGCTGGTGCCGCCGCTGCCATCTGGGAAGCCGTCGAGGCCAACCTGGACCTGGCCATCTGCATCACCGAAGGCATCCCGGTCAAGGACATGCTCGAAGTGCGCAACCGCATGAAGGCCAAGGAAGCCGCTGGCGGCAAGCGCACGCTGCTGCTGGGCCCCAACTGCCCCGGCCTGATCACGCCTGAAGAGATCAAGATCGGCATCATGCCCGGCCACATCCACCGCAAGGGCCGCATCGGCGTCGTGTCGCGTTCAGGCACGCTGACCTATGAAGCCGTCGCACAACTGACCGAAATCGGCCTGGGCCAGTCCACAGCTGTCGGCATTGGCGGCGACCCGATCAATGGCCTCAAGCACATTGACGTGATGCGCGCCTTCAACGACGACCCGGACACCGACGCCGTCATCATGATTGGCGAAATCGGCGGCCCGGACGAAGCCGAAGCCGCTGAATGGTGCAAGCTCAACATGAAAAAACCCATCGTCGGCTTCATCGCCGGCGTGACGGCTCCAGCCGGCAAGCGCATGGGCCATGCCGGTGCCTTGATTTCTGGCGGTGCCGACACGGCCGATGCCAAGCTGGCCATCATGGAAGCCTGCGGCTTCACCATCACGCGCAATCCGTCGGAAATGGCAAAGCTGCTCAAAGCTTTGCTGTAAACAGGCGCGCGCACCCGCAGGGTATGGCGCAAGCTGACGCAGACTGCGGTTAGCCACAATAGAAAGGCCGGTTGTCATCGTTGACAATCGGTCTTTTTCATTTCTCAAGAGGTTTCCATGGAAGAGTTCATGACGGCCAGCTTCTGGCTGGCAGTGGGGCAGATCATCATGATCGACATTCTGCTGGGGGGCGACAACGCCGTGGTCATAGCTCTGGCCTGCCGAAACCTTCCCGCCCAGCAACGCACCAAGGGCATCATTTACGGGACGGCCGGTGCCATCGTCCTGCGGGTGATCCTGATTGCCTTCGCGCTGGCGCTGCTGTCCATTCCCTACCTGAAGATCGTCGGCGCCCTTTTGCTGCTGTGGATAGGCGTAAAGCTGCTGGTCCCGGAAGATGAAGGTGAACACAACATCAACTCCAGCGACAAGCTCTGGGGCGCGGTCAAGACCGTCATCATTGCCGACCTGGTCATGAGCGTGGACAACGTGCTGGCAATTGCCGGCGCGGCGCAGGGTGCGCATCAGGAGCACCAGCTGGCACTGGTGATTTTTGGCCTGCTGGTGAGCATTCCCATCATCATAGGAGGCAGCCAGCTCGTGCTGAAGCTGATGGAACGCTTTCCGGTTGTCATCACCCTGGGCGCCATGCTGCTCGGCTGGATTGCCGGCCAGATGGCTTACACCGATCCGGCCTTCAAGCCTTACCTGCCCGAAGGCGCGTACTGGGGGTATGCCGTGGCCGCTGCCGGCGCGCTGCTGGTGCTGGTGATGGGCAAGGTGATACAGGCCGGCAGAAAGCCGGCTGGCGCGGGCTGAAAACTGCGCATTAATTCCTTGTTACATGCTTGAGCGTCTGTTAACGTGCAGCCGAGACTGGCGGGACACGGCCGGTTTATTAAGGCACCGCCGGTTGGATCAATGCATTCGACAGGGCAAGCCGATCCAACAGAAGTCATGCCCGGCATCCCATGATGTATGAAATCTTCGCGCAAACCGACCAGGGCCTGGTGCGCAAAAACAATGAAGATGCTCTGGCGTTTGATCCGAAGACCGGCCTGTGCCTGCTGGCAGACGGCATGGGCGGCTACAACGCCGGCGAGGTGGCCAGCAGCATGGCGGTCGCCTTTCTCAGCCAGGCGCTGACGGCGTGGCTGTCGCAGGCCGGCAACCGGGCATCCAGCAAGGATCTGCGCCGCACGATGGAAACCTGCATCAACCAGGTCAACCATTCGATTTTCAGCGCCGGCTCGTCCAATCCTGACCAGGCCGGCATGGGCACCACACTGGTGGCAGGTGTTTTTCTGGAAACCCGGCTGGTGCTCGGCCATATCGGCGACTCCCGCTGCTACCGGCTGCGCGGCGGTGTGCTGCAGCAAATCACCAAAGACCATTCGCTGCTGCAGGAGCAGGTGGACGCAGGGCTGATGACGGCCGCGCAAGCCCTGATGTCGCCGCACCGCAACCTGATCACCCGCGCCCTGGGCGTCGAGGATGCGGTTTCAGCCGAAATAAACGATTACCGGGTCGAGCCGGGCGATCTGTACCTGATGTGTTCCGACGGCCTGACGGACATGGTCATGGACCCCGTGATCGAAGCCATCCTGAATGTCCCCGGCGCCTTGGCGCAAAAAGCAGCGGCGCTGATCCGGGTGGCCAACGACAGCGGCGGACGCGACAATATCTCGGTCCTGCTGGTGCAGGCCTCGGAAGACGATTCCCGGCGCGGCCTGCTGTCCAGAATGCTGGGAAAATAGCGCCGTGATGAAAAAATTCAAAACTCGGAGGAACCGGCAATGCCGAAAATGATCATTTCCCTGGACGGGGCCGTCCTGAAGGAAGTCCAGTTGACGAAAGACCGCACGTCGCTGGGCCGCCGGCCTTACAACGACATCGTGATCGACAACATGGCCGTGAGCGGCGAACATGCAGTGGTTCAGATGTCAGGCGCCGAAGGCTACATCGAAGACCTCAACAGCACCAACGGCACGTACGTCAACGGCAAGACCGTCAAGAAGCAGCAGCTGCACCACGGCGACACGGTCGAAATCGGCAAGTACAAGCTCCAGTATGTCGACGAGGCCAACGCCGGTGAAAGCGCCGTCAATGGCACCATCAAGGTGATGTCGGGCGCCGCTGCCGGCCGTGAAATGGCGCTCGTCAAGCCCGTGACCACCTTGGGCAAGGCCGGCGTGTCCATCGCCACCATCACCCGGGGCGTCCGGGGTTTTGCGCTGGCGCATGTCGAAGGCGACACACCGCCCCGTGTGAACGGTACAGCGGTCGGCCGGGAAGGCGTGGCCCTCAGGGATGGCGATCAGCTGGAACTGGCCGGAACGCAGATGCAGTTCGTGCAGCGTTGAGGCGCAGGCTGGAGCGCTGCCTTGCGGCCTTGTGCCGCTTTCCATCTCCAACGCGGAACTCCGCAAATTCCATTTGCAACTGTGTCGGCCAGCGCTGAACGGTTGCGTTCAACTGAACAATGCGCCGTGAGGCAAAGCCTTGCCCTTTCGGAATAGTCCCTTCTACCTTGCGATCAAGGGATGATTTTTTGCGGTTGGGCAAGATCACTGTCCAGATGTGTACCTATTTAAAGGTATCAACGGACAGTTTTTTGCAACACTCTTGTCAATTTTGAATTGGCAGTGACAAAAATGTCGCTGCCAATATCAAAATATATCAAAAAAGTAACTATTTCTTCGATTTTTCAAGAATTGTGCTGGAGTTGCCTAGATAAAGTGACTTTTTGCAACCTGGCACACAATCTGCAATAGTTTCTTCGCAAGTTTTTTTCAACCAAGGAGTTTTTCATGAAGCGTTCTATGCAAATGGTTCAAAAGGGTTTCACCCTGATCGAGTTGATGATTGTTGTGGCGATCATTGGTATTTTGGCGGCTGTGGCTTTGCCGGCTTATCAGGATTACACGGTGCGAGCCCGAGTTTCGGAGGGTATGGGATTTATCGCTGATGCAAAATTGGTTGCCAACGAGAACGCTACAGGCGGTGGATCTGGATACGCTTCTGGCTACGGAACTACAGCTGCAACCGGAATTGCAGATGGCACACTGACCGTTGCAAGCAAGAACGTTGCAAACGTAGTAATTACCGGTCTGACTGGTGTTATCACGATGACAACTACAGCTAATGCTGGTGCTGGCTCAATCATCGTATCCCCTTACACAGGCGGTAGTGATGTGTATGGCACAGGTGGTACAGCATTAGCAGCTCCCACGGCTACAACTCCAGTTCCTTTGCCTACAGCGCAAGTTAAATGGCGTTGCAAGGCAGCTGGCGCTGCTGGCTTCGGAACAGCTGGTTCGCTTCTGGCAAAGTATGCTCCAGGTGAGTGCCGGTAATATCAATGTCTTCTAGAAGAGCGCTTCGGCGCTCTTTTTTTTACTAAAAATCAGCAATTGCCTTCTTTTTTGATTTTTTGAAGACATGAATTTTCCTTTCCGTTTGCGCCTTGCCTTCAAAGCGGCCATTTGGCATCTAATGTGCAGTGTCGGCATGGCTTTGCTGGCCGCTGCCGTGGTGTTCGGCCTGTGGTATCCCTTTCCCTATCGCGACCTGTCGGGCGGACGCGAACTGTTTTTCTTGGTGGTGACAGTCGATGTGATTTGCGGCCCGCTGCTGACGCTGGTAGTGTTCAACCCCTCCAAGCCACTCGCAGAACTGTGGCGCGATCTGGCGCTGATTGCACTCTTGCAACTGGCTGCCCTGGGCTATGGAATGCATACCGTATGGCAAGTCCGCCCGTTGTTCCTAGTTCAGGAAATTGACCGCTTCAAAGTCATCGCTACACCATTACTTGACAGCGCTGCCGTTGCCGCCTTGCCCGCCGCCTTGCAGCCGCATTGGTTGGATGGCCCGCAAACCGTAGCCATCCGCGAGCCCAAAAATGCTTCAGAGCGCAATAAAGTCTTGTTTGAATCTATCCAAGGCGGACGTGATTATGGCGAGCGGCCCGAGTTTTACCTTCCTTACGAAGGCGAGGCAGCGCTCAAGTCTCTTAAACGCGCCAAGCCCCTGCCAGTGTTCCTGGAAAAACACCCCGACCAGCAAGACGCTGCCCGCAAGCTGGCGCTGGAAAAAAGCGTGGACCTGAAAGAATGGTTTTTCCTGCCGGTCATTGCCCGCCAGGACTGGATCGCCGTGCTCGACAAGCAGGGCCAGATCCAGGGGTTCCTGCGCGGTGACGGGTTTTAAGGGCGTTAGTTTACTAAACGGTTTGGACTGGCCGCAGGGACGAGCTGGGCAGTACAGCCTTTTCATCAAGAACTGATGAACCGCTAGTAAATTGGAGAATTCGTTTCTCTCCATCGAGTGACGCCTTACTATCCAGCGTTTACCCAAAGCCCTCCGGTTCTTTATCTGCTGTCACTTTTGAAAAATCAGTATCTGCAGAATTGCATTCTGGCCGCATTCCTGCTCCTGCCCTGGCTCAGTCCCTACACCGCCGGCCCCACGCCCAATGTCTGGCCGTGGTTGCTGTCGGCGCTGTGCTCAGTTTTTCTGTGGCTGTTCCGGCGCCGGCTCGATCCCGGGCTGGTGACGCTGGCCTGGGTGCTGGCCGCCGTCGTCAGCGCGCTGATCGGTCTGGTGCAGTACTTCGGCCTGGCGCCGGCCCTGAGCCCCTGGATCAACCAGCCGCAGGCAGGCGAAGCCTATGCCAACCTGCGCCAGCGCAACCAGTTCGCCACGCTGACGAGCATTGGCCTGGCTGCGCTGATCGGCTGGCTGGCGCTGCGGGAAAAGCTTGCTGAACAGCAGCAGATGCAGGGTTGGCTGATGCCGTGGTGGGCTTATGGGTTCGCCTTGCTGCTGGCGCTGGGCAATGCCGCCAGCAGTTCGCGCACCGGCCTGCTGCAATGGGGGCTGATCGCCTTGCTCTGTGCCTGGTGGTTTCTGCCCCGCCGGCGGCACCTGCTGGTGTTTGCCGTGCAGGCCGTGCTGGCGTACGGCCTGGCTGTGCTCCTGCTGCCCTGGCTGCTGGCGCTGGCCACCGGGATGCAAAGTGGCGGCCTGTTTGGCCGGCTGGTCGATTCGACGGGCTGCTCCAGCCGCAAGATCCTCTGGTCCAACGTGCTGACGCTGATTGCCGACAAGCCCTGGCTGGGCTGGGGCTGGGGCCAACTGGACTATGCGCACTTCATCACCCTGTACGCCGGTCCGCGCTTTTGCGAAATCCTGGACAACGCGCACAACCTGCCGCTGCAGCTGGCGGTGGAACTGGGCATTCCGGCGGCCGTGGTGATTTGCGGTGTGCTGGGCTGGCTGACGTGGCGCGCCCGGCCCTGGCGTGAAACCAATCCGCTGCGCCAGATGGCCTGGGCGGTGCTGGCTGTCATTGGCCTGCACAGCTTGCTTGAATACCCGTTGTGGTACGGGCCGTTCCAGATGACCGCCGTGCTGGCGGCCTGGTTGCTGTTCGCCTCGCGAGAGGCAAAGCCCGGCTTGAACCAGGCATTTTCCTCAAAATTCAAGCAAAATAGCCTGTTTTCGCACTATCTGCGGGCACTTATAGCTATTATTATGATAGTGACTCTGGCCGCTGTGGCGGTCAGCTACTACCGGGTCAGCCAGATTTACCTGCCGCCTGACAAGCGCAGCGCCGCCTACCGCGAAGGTACGCTGGCCAAGGTGCAGGGCAGCTGGATGTTCCGGGAACAGGCGCGCTTTGCCTACCTGAGCATCACACCGCTCACGCCTGACAATGCCGCCGCCCTGCATGCCATGGCGATTGAATTGCTCCACTATTCGCCCGAGCCCCGCGTGATTGAAAAGGTGATTGAAAGTGCGGTGATGCTGGGGCGCAATGACGAGGCGCTGTATTACCTGCTGCGCTACCGGGCTGCTTTTCCGAAGGAGCATGCGCGCTGGGTCCGGCAAAACGCTGCGCCGCTGGCGTCCGGCACGCAGGGCTGGCCCCAAGCCGTCTTGATGCTGGAACCGGCCTTCCTGCCGTTTCCAGGCCCGGGAGCGCGGCGAGCGGTTTGATCTGCATGTGGCGCTGGCATGGCGAGCGGCATGGCATGCCTCATGCGCTGCAAAAGGTTGTAAATCGTTGCATGGCATAAAGGGAAAGTTCTGCATCAAAGTGTGACTTGTGCATTTGCTGGCTTGCCAGCCGCGCTATGGTTCGGACATGACTATTGATAAGCGTCAGGGGGCAGTTTTTGCGTCGGGGGTATTGCTCGGTGCTGCGGCTGTCGCCGGAGCCTGGAAAAAACGTGGCCCTGTCCCACCGCAAGCGCCTGAAGCCCTGAAAACACGCGTTCCCTTGCCTCGGCCTGAGCCCGGAAAGCTGGAAGCAAGCGCCAGGAATCCCCGGTTTGTGGCCGAGCCACCGAAGGAAGATGTATCGCCGTTGCAGGCGGCAGCACCCGAGACTGTAAGCGGACCAAAAAAAGCCAGGCTCGCGCCACGGCAGCCCTTGCCTGATCCTCCGGCAACGGGTGCTCCGTCGCTGCAGACGGCAGCACCAACGCCACGGCAGCTCAAGGTGTTCATCTCGGGCAGCGTGCTGGCTGCCGCAGCCATCGCCGGCGCATGGCTGCTGCTGGACCCCTTGGGGTTACCCATGCCTGGCCAAGCGGTAACAACGGCGTCTGCTTCGGCGCCGCAGGCTTCCGGGCCGGTCACGAGCTGTCCGCTGGTGCCGGCAACGGCCGTGGCTGGCAGCCAGGACGGGCGGTTTCCTTTCCAGCCTGACGTGCCCGGCCTGACGGCGACGGACATGGCGTCGTTTATGGTGATGGGCAAGGATGCCGCTGCGTCCCGCCGTCCGCGCGACGCCGAGGTGGCTTTCCTGATGTCGTGCCGCCTGGCCGACAAGCTCAAGGGCACGGATTCGGTCGAGTCGGCCGATGGCAAATACCTGCTGGGCGGGCATTATGCCCAGCTGGCGCTGGGGGCAGGTTCTGCCCCTGACGCCAGCCGGCCGGAGTTGCTCAGGCGCGCCGAATTCCTTTATGTGGACAGCCTGCGCATTTATTCCGCCGCTTACGGCCAGGCCGATGAGCGTTCGCGGTCTGCGGCCGACGGGCTGGCGGCGGTGCGCCAGACGCAGGCGCAGGCGCCAGCAGCGCAGCCCGCGCACGCACCTGAACAAGCGCATCAAGCCACAGCGTTGGCCATTCTGGGGCTGGAGAGCGCTCCAGCGTCTTCCCCGGTGCCCGTTGCCAGCCCCCCAGTGCGCAAGGTCGAGGTCGCCAAAGCCGCCTTGCCCGCATCCGAAGCGCCACAGGATGAACGCCCGGGAATGCGTTCGGATGCCAGTTTTGATTGCAGCAGGGCGCGCTCGGCGCCCGAAAAGATGATTTGCTCGGATGCCGAGCTTTTTCAGCTCAACCATGAAGTCGGCCGGGTGTACGCGCGCGCAAAAAATGCCACCGCCGACCGCGCAGCCTTCCGGCGCCAGAATGATGTGGAAGCGCGCAGGCGCGAATCGATTTGCCGGGATCGCGGCTGCCTGCAGCGCTGGTATGCCTACCGGCGTGACCAGCTGCTGAACGAAATCGAAGGGCACACGCCGTCGCGCTCCATGACCTGGCGCTAGGACAAATCCCATGAAAATGCCCGCCGTGCAGGCGATGCGGTCGATGGCGTGGAATGATCAACAACGAAAGGGAGCACGAGATGACCAAACTGATGACCGTGGCCGGCCTGGCGGCCTTTTTCCTGTCGGGCTGCGCAGCGCCTGGCTTTTCTGCTTCCAGCGCGCAGTCCACGGCGGCCCCGGCTCCGACCAATCTGTCGCTGGAAGGTCAGTCCCGGGTGATTCGCTCCAAGATTGTCGAGCTCAAGAAAGAGGTCATGGTGTTTGAGGTGATGCTGACCGATGTCGAGCGAAGGGCGGCCATGTCCCAGATTTCGCTGTCGAGCTTCCCGAACACCGAAGTGGTCCAGGGTGCCAGCGTGGCGCCTGCCCGCAGCGAAGCCGACCGGCTTTCAGTCACGGTCAGGCCCGCGCCTGCGTCTGCGGCCAAACCCGGCGATAACACCAACGGCAAGGCGCCGCAGAAATAAGCAGGAACAAGGAAGAAGGCGCTCCAGCCATCGAATCCGCTGGTGTCGGAAAAACGCCGAACCCTGGGCGCAAGCTTGCCAGGAAAGGCCGGTTCCGATGCCGCTTTGGCCGTTCGCAAGCTGTCTTGAATGGCCCGTCAAGCCAAGCCGTCAACCACTGACAAAGCTGCCCGACTTGCCGCCGTGCTTTTCCAGCAGCTTCACGTCGTTGATCGTCATGCCACGGTCCACCGCCTTGCACATGTCATAAATCGTCAGCAGGGCGATATTCACGGCCGTCAGCGCTTCCATCTCGACGCCGGTGGGGCCGACGGTTTCCACCGTGGCGGTGCAGGTCACGCTGCCGGTGTCGTTGCCATCTGCCGGGGCCGTCACCAACTCAAGCGCAACGCGTGTCAGCGCCAGCGGGTGGCACAGCGGAATCAGGTCGCTGGTTTTCTTGGCGGCCATGATGCCGGCGATGCGGGCAATGCCCAGCACATCGCCCTTTTTGGCGGAGCCGGAGACGATCAGCGCCAGCGTGGCGGGCTGCATGTCGATGCGGCCCTGCGCGACGGCAATGCGGTGCGTGGCCGCCTTGGCGGCAACATCGACCATGTGGGCCTGGCCCTGGGCGTCGAAATGGGTGAGGGGGGAAATGGGAGAAAGGGGCGTCGTCATGCTGATACAGAACCTTTACAAGGATGCCGCATCATAAGAGGCTTGCCTGCGTCTTTCTTTCGGCCCCAAAGGTGACTGCCCTTGACTTCATTGACCTGCCCCCAAATTTTTAAGCCAGAACGTGCTTTTGCGCACGTCCAGCGGGCGTTGGCAGCTATGGTCCTGATAGCGGTCACCACGGCGTCGCCGGCCCAGTCGCCGGGCGGCGGAACCTTGTTGCCTGCGCCCGGCGCCCGCTCGCTGCCGACGCTGGGCGACAACTCCGATCTGTCGCCTGCGGCCGAACGCCGCATTGGCGACCGCATTGCGGCCAGCATCTACCGCGACCCCGATCTGGTCGAAGACCCGGTGCTGGCCGATTACCTGCAGGGCATCTGGCAGCCCCTGATGACGGCGGCCCGTGCGCGCGGCGAGTTGTCGGCCGAACTTGACGAGCGGTTTGCCTGGGAACTGTTCATGATCCGCGACCGGAGCATCAATGCCTTTGCGCTGCCCGGCGGCTATTTCGGCGTACACCTGGGCCTGATCAGCAGCGTCAGCAGCGCCGATGAGCTGGCCGCCGTGCTGGCGCACGAGATGAGCCATGTCACGCAGCGGCATATTGCGCGCCTGATGACGCAGCAGTCGCGCCAGGCACCGTGGATGCTGGCCGCCATGGTGCTTGGCGCACTGGCGGCCAGCCGGCATCCCGATGCCGGCACGGCCGCGATGGTCGGCGGGCAGGCGATCCTGGCGCAGGGCCAGCTGAATTTTTCGCGCGACATGGAGCGTGAGGCCGACCGCGTCGGCTTTGGCGTGATGCAGGGTGCCGGCTTTGCCAGCCGGGGCATCACGGCCATGTTTGAAAAACTCCAGCAGGCCAACCGGCTCAACGACAACGGCTCGTTTCCCTACCTGCGCTCGCACCCGCTGAACACCGAACGGATTGCCGAGGCGCAGGCCCGCGTGCAGCTGGCGGCGACGGTGGCCGCGCCGTCAGCCGGTCAGCAGGCGGCTGTCGAACGGACGCAGCGCCTGCACGCCATGATGGCCGTACGCGCCCGCATTCTGGCCGTTCCCGGCGTGGACGTGTTGCGCACCCTGGTCGCCGAAGCGCAGCGCAGGTCGGCGGCCTTGCCCGCGTCGGCGGTCTCAGTGGTGAGTGCCCGCGATGCCGGCACGCTTTATGGCGGCGCCTTTGCCGCAGCGCAACTGCGTGATTTCGCTGCGGCGCGCAATCTGCTGGACCGGCTTGCCGGACTTGCCGCCGGTACGGACGCGGCGGGCAAGGCGGTGCAGCTGCTGGCTGTCGAGCTGGACCTGATGGACGGCAAGGTGCCGGCTGCGGCCGCCACGGCCGATATCGGCAAGACCGGCTCGCGGGCCGAACTGCTGCTGATGTCGAAAGCGCTGATGGCGGCGAAACGCGCGCCAGACGTGTCGCAGGCGCTGCAGACCTGGGTGGCCGTGCATCCACGAGATGCTGCCGCCTGGCAGTTGCTGGCCGTCGCCTACGGGCAGCAGAACCAGACGGTGCGCGCCATTCGGGCCGATGCCGAAAGCCGCGCCGCCCAGCTCGACTACGGCGCCGCGCTGGACCGCTTCAAGGCGGCGCAGGGGCTGATGCGCAGCCAGCCGGGCAGCGCCGACTATGTGGAAGCATCGATCATCGACACCCGGACGCGGCAGACCGAGTCAATCATTAAGGAACAGGCGCTCCAGGAGAAAATCGATCGCTAGCTGCAGCACCGAGTAGATCAGCGAACCCAGCAGCGCCGCGCCGAAGCCGTTGACGTTCAGGCCACTGACCAGGCCGGCGGCGGCCCAGAACATCAGGGCATTGACGACAAACAGGAACAGCCCCAGCGTCAGCACCGTCACCGGCAGCGTGAGCAGCACCAGCAGCGGTCGGACCACCATGTTCAGCGCACCGAGCACGGCCGCCGCGACCAGCGCGCCGGTGAAGCTGGTCACCGTCACGCCAGAATAGAGGTAGGCCACCGCCAGCAGGGCGGCGGCGCTCAGGAGCCATTTGAGGATGAGTTTCATGGCTTGAAGGATAGCACCGGCTTGACGCCGCCGCCTGCGCTGCGGACCGGCAGGCGCCTGCGCAAATCCGCAGAGAGCGTGTGGAATTTCCAAAACACCGATACTTTTTGTCACCTGAAAGGGGAGTAGCGACCTTGTGGCTCATTAGCTGCAAGCGCTTGTGCTTCGTCAATACGTTGCCCGTCAAAACGGCAGCCGGAGCACATAAAGGAGCCGTGCGGCTCTTTCCCGCAAGACCTTTTGGGACGCACCTGCGTCTTCCATTTTTTAAAAAGGTCTTGTCATGCAAACCATTGCGCCCCTGTGGCTGTGGGCCGCCTTTATCGGCATTGTTCTGGTGTCCCTGTTCGTTGATTTTGTCGTGCTGAAAAAGCAGGGCGCCCATGACATCGGCGTGAAGGAAGCACTCAACTGGTCGCTGGTCTGGGTCGCGCTGAGCTTCATGTTCAACGGCCTGTTCTGGTGGGCGGTGAGGGACAGCACAGGTTCTGCCGAGATCGCCAACACCAAGTCGCTGGAATTTTTGACCGGCTACCTGATCGAGAAATCGCTGGCGGTGGACAACATCTTTGTCTTCCTGATGATCTTCACCTATTTCGCGGTGCCGTCGCACTACCAGAAGCGGGTGCTGATGATCGGCATCATCGGCGCCATCGTGCTGCGCACCATCATGATTTTGGTGGGCGGCTGGCTGCTGGCGCAGTTCCACTGGATTTTGTACGTGTTCGGCGCCTTCCTGATCCTGACCGGCATCAAGATGTGGTGGGCCGCCGGCAAGGAGCCGGCGCTGGACGACAACCCGGCGCTCAAGCTGCTGCGCCGCATCCTGCCGGTCAGCAAGCATTACGACGGCGAGAAGTTCTGGACTGTCGAGAACGGCAAGAAAATCGCCACGCCGCTGTTCATGGTGATCTGCCTGGTGGCGCTGACCGACGTGATTTTCGCGGTCGACTCGATCCCGGCGATTTTTGCCATCACCAGCGACCCGTTCATCGTGCTGACCAGCAACGTGTTCGCCATTCTGGGCCTGCGCGCCATGTACTTTTTGCTGGCCGCCGTGGCCAACAAGTTCCATTTGCTGAATTACGGCCTGGCGGTGATCCTGGTGTTCATCGGCGCCAAGATGTGCCTGATCGACGTCTACAAGATTCCGGTGATGGCGTCGCTGGGCGTGGTGGTCGGCGTGCTGGCGCTGACCATGCTGCTCAGCGTGCGTTCGGCGTCGGCTGACGTGCCGCGCGGATAAGCCCGGCAGAGAAGCCCCAGCCGGCAGGGGCAAAGGAGCGCGGCCGGGCCGGGCTGGCTATGATTCGCTTCCCATGCCCGGCATCCACATCATCGACCTTGAAGCCGCCATCAATTACTGGCGCCACCGCAACCCTTCGGCCGACGGCGTCAGCCTGGCGCCCGAGGTGCGCGCCCTGGCCGGCATTTATGCGCGCATGGCGCTGGCGCACCAGGACAGCGCCGACGAGGCGGATTTTTCACCCGAGGCGATGCACGCCTGGCATGCCTGGTACGACACCACTGCCGACACGCCGTGTATTGCCATCTGTTCTACCAGCCAGGGCGACGAAGAATGCAAGGGCTGCGGCCGCACCTTCGAAGAAGTGCAGCACTGGCTGTCGATGAGCCCGGTTGAAAAACGCATCACCTGGCGGCGCATCACCCGGCAGGCGACGGCCTGGCGCTTTGGCCGCTACGCCGACCGGGCGCTGGAGAAGAAGTAGTCGGTCGATTGTCTGCTTTTTAGTTAATGCCTACCTTGCTGCAGAGCAATGGTTTTGTTGGTAGTTGTGTTTGGCCTTGCTTGGTGATACGCATGGTGGCTGTCTCTTTTGCTTGCTATTTTTGGGGCTTTGGGTTGCTTCTTCTGTGTTTTGAGGGGTGAGCGCCTTCCCGGCAGGGGGTAACTTTCTTTTCGGGCAAAAAAGAAAGTCACCAAAGAAAGTTGCCTTGGGGCGGGAGCGGATCAGAGCTGAACGCTCTGACGGGCCGTCGCTTCGCTGGGCCCTGGGCACCTGGAGGTTAGTGCTGCTAGCCATGCCTGTGGCTGGCTGGTGCTACCCTTCGTTCGCCAACAGCTTCACGCTCTGCCTGTTCTGGTTTGCTCGCCCTGCGCGCATCAGCGCTGTCCCATCAAGAATTCTTCATCACAAGCGCCACGACTCAGCGTCCTCACGGTCAGGTTACGCCTGCGGCTAATCCGACCTACGAAACTGCCAGCAGTGTTTGAAGAACCAAAAAAACGATCAAGCAGAGCGTGAAGCTGTTGGCGAACGAAGGGTAGCACCAGCAAGCTGCGGCATGGGCTCCTGGCTGCCGATCAGAGAACCCAGGGCCGAGCGAAGCGATGGCCCGACAGAGCGTTCAGCTCTGATCCGATCCCGCCCCAAGGCAACTTTCTTTGGTGACTTTCTTTTTTGCCCGAAAAGAAAGCCACCCCCCGCCGGGCAGGCGCTCACCCCTCAAAACACAGAAAAACCCACTCAAAGCCCAAAAATAGAATCTGAAGCTAGCGAACCGAAAGCTTTAACAGCTATAAGTTTTTAAGTGAAAAAAGCCGTTTCCGCACATCCAGCATACGCTAACAGCTATCAATTCAGGAGTTGCCTGATTCCGGCGTAAACTGCCCGCATGCTTCGCCTGACCCGTGCCCCCAACATTGCCATTGCCGCGCTGTGGACGGACGCGCTGCAGCAGGCCGGCTATTCGGCCAGCGTGCAGCGCTATTTTTTGGGCAGCGTGGCCGGCGAGTTGCCGCCCGACCAGTGCCAGCCGGAAATCTGGCTGACCCACGACCATGAGCAGGCGGGCGCCCGCGCCTTGCTCGACGCGCTGCAGAACATGCCGCAGCGGCGCTGGCTGTGCCGCTGCGGGGAAACGGTCGAGGGCGGCTTCGAGCAGTGCTGGCAGTGCGGCGCCGCCATGCCGGCAGACGTGGCCTGAACGCAGCGCTGGGTCAGTTCAGGGGAAGTTCAACCTTGGGCAGCGCAGCACGCCAGGCGATAAGCGTGAGGGCAATAGTCCACCAGCAGGGGCCCGCAGGCGCAGCGGCCCCCCTCGGGGGGCAGCGCAGTACGCAAAGCGACAAGCGTGGGGGCGCATTCTCCACCAGCCAGGGCCGCGGGACTGGCTTTGCCAGACCGCAGGCGCAGCGGCCCCCTCGGGGGGCAGCGCAGTACGCGAAGCGACAAGCGTGGGGGCTTTTTTTCAGACTCGCCGAGCCAGCTCGGCGGCCATGCCGACATAACTGCCGGGCGTCATCACCAGCAGGCGCTCTTTTTCGGCCTCGGGAATGTCCAGCGAGCGGATCAGGCCGTGCAGGTCTTCCGGCCTGACGGTCTTGCCGCGCGTGACTTCCTTGAGCTTTTCGTAGGCGCCCGCTACGGCGTAGCGGCGCATCACGGTCTGGATCGGCTCGGCCAGCACTTCCCAGGCGCTGTCCAGGTCGGCGGCCAGGTTTTCTTCGTTCAGTTCCAGCTTGTTCAGGCCGATGCACAGCGAGTTGTAGGCCAGCACGGCATAACCCAGCGCCACGCCCATGTTGCGCAGCACGGTCGAGTCGGTCAGGTCGCGCTGCCAGCGGCTGATGGGCAGCTTTTCGCTCATGTGGCGCAGCAGCGCGTTGGACAGGCCCAGGTTGCCCTCGGCGTTTTCAAAGTCAATCGGGTTGACCTTGTGCGGCATGGTCGACGAGCCGATTTCGCCTTCCTTCAGCCGCTGCTTGAAGTAGCCGACGCTGACATAGCCCCAGATGTCGCGCGCCAGGTCGATCAGAATCGTGTTGGTGCGGGCCACGGCGTCGAACAGCTCGGCCATGTAGTCGTGCGGCTCGATCTGGATGCTGTAGGGCTGGAAGGTCAGGCCCAGGCCCAGCGGCTCGGGGGTTTCAATGACGTGGCGGCTGAAGGCTTCCCAGTCGAAGTCGGGCCAGGCGGCCAGGTGGGCGTTGTAGTTGCCCACGGCGCCGTTCATCTTGGCCATCAGCTTGATGCCGGCGATCTTCTCGCGCGTGTTGACCAGGCGCACGACGACGTTGGCCAGTTCCTTGCCGACGGTGGTCGGGCTGGCGGTCTGGCCGTGGGTGCGGCTGAGCATCGGCACGTCGGCATGCGCATGCGCCATCTGGCGCAGCTTGTCGATGACCTTGTCGAGCGCCGGCAGCACCACCAGTTCGCGGCTGCTTTTGAGCTGCAGCGCCTGGCTGGTGTTGTTGATGTCTTCGCTGGTGCAGGCAAAGTGCACGAATTCGCTGGCGGCCTGCAACTCGGGCCGGGCCTCGAACTTGGACTTGATCCAGTATTCGACCGCTTTCACGTCGTGGTTGGTGGTTTTTTCAATGGTTTTGATGGCCAGCGCGTCGGTTTCGCTGAAGTTCTTCACCAGGCCGAGCAGGTAGGTGCGCGCACCGGGGCTCAGGGGTTTGAATTCGGCGAATCTGGCATCGGACAGCGCGATGAACCAGGCGATTTCAACCTGGACCCGGCGGTGCATATAGCCTTGCTCGGACATCAGGGGGCGCAAGGTGGCAAGTTTGGCGACGTATCGGCCGTCCAGCGGCGACAGTGCGTTGATGGGTGAAAAGCTCATGCGGGCGATTGTAGGCCGCACGGGTGAAAACACCGGCCATGTTGCATCGCAGCAGAATTTCCCGCCGGGACGCCGCTGTCCTTCAGCCGACAGCCTGAATCGATAGAATGCTGGTTTACCCCGTCCACGACAAGAACATCGCACATCATGAAACTCATCGGATCCGCCACCAGTCCCTATGTCCGCAAGGTGCGCATTGTGATGGCCGAGAAAAAGCTCGATTACCAGTTTGTGCTGGAAGACGTCTGGGCGGCAACCACCGCCATGAGCCTGTCCAACCCGCTGGGCAAGGTGCCGTGCCTGATCATGGAGGCGGGGGAGGCGATTTTCGATTCGCGCGTGATTGTTGAATACCTGGACACGCTGTCGCCGGTGGGCAAGCTGATTCCCCCGCAGGGCCGCGAGCGCGCCGAAGTCAAGACCTGGGAAGCGCTGGCCGATGGCGTCATGGACGCCGCGCTGCTCGCCCGGCTGGAAGCCACCTGGGCCGGCCGCAGTGCCGAGCAGCGCAGCGATGCCTGGATTGCGCGGCAGATGGGAAAGATCGACACCGCGCTGCACGCCATGAGCAAGGGTCTGGGCGACAAGGCCCACTGTAGCGGCGTTCATTTCAGCCTGTCGGATGTGGCGGTGGGTTCGGCGCTGGGTTACCTGGACTTTCGTTTTCCCGACGTGCAGTGGCGCGACACCCATCCCCAGCTCGCCAGGCTGTATGACAAGCTGGCCCTGCGGCCGAGTTTCGTGGAAACGCAGGCTGGCTGAGGTTCCCCGGGATTACTGCCGCGCGCGCTGCTTGAGCCAGCGCATCAGCCGCCCGACCAGCGGCAGCTTTTCATACAGTTCCTCGGCCGCATCCCAGTAGTCGCGGTGAAAATCCAGCAGCCCGGCTGCATTGAACTTCAGATGCGAACCGCCGCGCACGGTCTGCAGCGTCCGGGTGTCAAAGCGCTTGAAGTGGAAAATAAAATCCCAGGTCAGGAAACATGCGCCGCCATCGACGATGCAGCCGGTCACCACGAAACGCGGCTGCTCCAGCGACTCGTACATGTGGTCGAACACTTGCCGGATGGCGGGCAAGCCCCGCACCTCGTTGAACGGGTCCTTGAAATAGGCCCCGGGCGCGTACAGCGCACCGAGTCGGTCCAGGCCGGCCGGCGTCAGGGTTTCGAAAAAATCAACGACGCGTGCGGCGGCCTCGCGCATGGGCGTTTCGGTTCCAGGGAGACGGTTCATGGCGTCAGGCTTCACAGCGAGGTGATCCTGCGAACAGCCGCAAAACGCGCGCCATAGGGCAGCAGGCGCAAGATTTTCATCCAGTGGGTAAAGCGCTTGGGAAAGTGGATTTCAAACTCGCCCTTGCGCCAGCCCTTCAGGATTTCCTGCGCCGCCTGTGGGGGTGTGATCAGCGCGGGCATGCTGAACTGGTTTTGCGCTGTCAGCGGCGTCTCGACAAAACCCGGACACACCAGGCTCACGCCAATGCCGCTGTCCTTCAGGTCCAGGTACAGCGTTTCGGCCAGGTTGATCAGCGCCGCCTTGGTCGGCCCGTAGGCCAGGCTCTGGGGCAGGCCGGTGTAGCCCGCCACGCTGCTGATCAGGCTGATATGGCCGGACTTTTGCGCCAGCAGGGCCGGCAGCACCGCATCGAGCAGGTACAGCGCGCCGCAGTAGTTCACCTCGTTGTGCCTGAGCATCTCGGCCAGGTCAAAAGCGGTGGCGCGCAGTTCCTTGTAGTAGCCGGCGCAGTACATCGCCAGATCAAGCGGGCCGGTGGCCAGCAGGGTTTGCGCTGCTGTTTTCAGCGCCAGCCGGTCGGTGACATCGAGCGGCAGCGCCACGGCGCCCGGATGGCTTTGCACAAAGCCGGCCAGCGCCTCGGCATTGCGCGCTGAAACGAACACGTTTGCGCCCGCCGCATGCAAGGCATGCGCCGTGGCCTGGCCGATGCCGCTGGACGCGCCGACCAGCCAGACGGTTTTGCCGCGCCAGTCGGCAAGCTGAGGATTGAAGGACATCGTGCTGAGTTTTCTGCTGGTTATGAATTTGATAGCTGCTTGTGCCCGTCCTGCCTGCGCAAACGGCCTTTTTCATGCATTTTTAGCGCTTCACGAAGGACAGCGTGACCTCGCCCAGCCCAAAACCGAACTTGCTCATCTTCGCCTTGTTCAGCATCACCTTGTCGTTCATCAAATACATCCAGTCGTCAAACTGCACCTCGATGATGCGGCCATCGACCGGCAGCTTGAGCGTGTAGCCCCAGCGAAAGGCGTTGCCTTTTTCCTGACCGGCGGCCTCGCCCACCACATCGCCGGCCGTGCCGGTGTAGCGCCCGTCGGGCTGGCGCTTGAGCGTCCAGACGCGGCGGTCTTTGGTGCCGTCGGAATAGGTGAAGTTTTCGTCCAGCACACCGGTTTCCGCGCCGGGCGGGCCGCTCCAGCTGCAATTCATGACGACGGTGAAGCGCTTGACGACCTTGCCCGAGCGGTCGGTGAACAACCCGTAGGCGTCCAGCGTGCCGTTGAAGTACTGGCGCATGTCCAGTACCGGCTGCTCGGCAGCGTAGTCGGTGACTTGCGGGCCGGCGCAGCCCGTCAGCAGCGCGGCCGACAGCAGGAACGCCGGCAATACGCCCTTGAAAAGCCGGGTGGGTGTGGGGATGCAGGTCATGTGGGAACCCTTTCAGAAGAGTGGATCAGGAAAAACCAGGCGCTGCTTGCTGCCAGCAGCTTCAGGATGCAGGGCAGCACGCAATAGGCCACGACCAGCGCATCAAGCGCGGCAGCGTCGCGGCTGCCGGGTGTATAGCCAAAAAAACCCAGCAGTGGCAGCGCCAGTCCGGCGGCCAGTGCCAGGTTGAGCTTGGTGGCGAAATTCCACCAGCCGAAGTAGGCGCCTTCGGCCTTGCCGGAATGACCGTCGGCCTGGATCACGCCGGCCAGCAGCGCGCCTGGCAGCGCCAGGTCGGTTCCCAGCGCCACGCCCGACAGCGCGCAAACCAGCGCAAAGGCCACGGTCTGGCCGGCGTCCAATTGCGTCGCCCAGGCAAACACGGCAATCGCCAGCGCCATGCCGGCCAGCCAGGTGCGCGCCAGCCCCAGCCGTTTGACGACCACCAGCCAGAGCGGAATCGACAGCGCCGCCGCCAGGAAATAGCTGCCCAGGAACAGCGGCTCCATGCTTTGCGGCGCCTGCAGCCGGTCCTGGATGAAAAACAGCACCAGCGTGGCCGGCACGGCGCTGGCAATGCCGTTGAGCATGAACACCGCCAGCAGCCGGCGAAAGGCGCGCGACCGCCAGGGCAACCACAGCGCGCCAGCCGCCGGCACATGGCCGGTGCGCCGCGCCACCGGCACGGGCGCCCGGCGCCAGGCCAGCCAGCCGACCAGCAGCGCTACAAAAAAGAGAGCTGTTGTCGCAGGCAGGCCCAGCGCTACCGGCGTAATCGACGCCAAAACCACGCCGACCAGGCCAAGTCCTTCGCGCCAGGCAACGATGCGGCTGCGCTGCGCCTCGTTACCGCCTAGCATCGCGCCCCAGGACTGGTGCGACACGCTGAGCGCGCTGTAGGCCGCATAGGTCAGCACCAGGCTGGCGCTGGCCCAGGCGGCCAGTGCGAAGGGCGAAGCCTGCACCGCCTGCAGTGGAAAGAACAGCAGGGTAAAGCCCAGCGCCAGCGTCACCGCCGCCAGCGCGCCCAGGCGCAGCACCGATGCGGCAGAGCGCGCGAACAGCCGGTCGCTGAGCCGGCCCAGCAGCGGGTCGATCAGCGCATCGAACAACCGGGCGCCGAGCAAAATCGCGCCCAACAGCGCCAGCGACATGCCGAATTCACGCGCGTAGTGGTTCGGCAGGATGACGTAGAGCGGCAGCGCCACGAAGGCCAGCGGCAGGCCCAGCAGGCCGTAGGCCAGGCCGTTGCGGGCAGAAAACGCCTGCGGCTCGGCCACAGCCTGCGCAGACGCCGATGCCGGCGAAGGCGTGGCCTGCGAAGCCGCCGCCCAAGTCATTCGCCGCTTCCTGCCAGCAGGGCTTCGCGCATCCGGGGCTCGGAGGTGTCGGGCGACAGCCAGATGCCGAAGAACAGCCGGGCAAAGTCGGCATCAGGCACCTCGCCGCTGGCCCGGCCATTGACCCAGAAGGCCGCGCCCTGACCGGGCCGGTGCACGCCGGTGATGCGGTCGCCCTTGCGCACGTCCGGAATCACCCGCAGCAGCTCGGCCTTCCACAGCGCGGCCTGCGCGTCGCTGACCGGCTGGCTGCGGCGCATTTCCTTCAATGAACGCTCGGCAATGTCGGCCGCCTGGAAATTGCGCAGGTAGTTCAGTTCCAGCGCCAGCGCCGACCCGGCAAAGCTGGCGGCGTTGAAAGGGGCTGGCGCCCACAGGCGGGCGTCATAGATGTCGAATCCCCAGACGGTCAGCCGCGCCTGGCCGATGAGTCTGGCCCGGGGCAGGGCGCTCAGCTCGGGCCGCGATGGCGTCGCGCCAGCGTGGCTGGCAGCCCGCTCGGGCGCGACGGGCAGCGCGGACAGCTGCGCCAGCGCCGCACCGGACCACAGCAACGCGGCGAAACCGGCAAGCAGCGCGCGTTTCATGGCCGGCGTCAGCGCTTGCGCAGCGTGAACTGCATCACGCTGGTGTTGCCCTGCGCAAAAGCCGCCTCGCAGTAGGCCAGGTAGAACTCCCATATGCGGATGAACCTTTTGTCAAAGCCGAGTTGCAGCACGCGCTGCTCCTGCGCCAGGAAATCGTCACGCCAGAGCCGCAGCGTGCGCGCATAGTCCAGGCCAAACGAGAACTCATCAACGATGTCAAAGCCGGCCGCCTCGGCCTGCGCCCGGAATTCGCGTGGACACGGCAGGCAGCCGCCCGGAAAGATGTACTGCTGGATGAAGTCGGTCGAGCCGATGTAGCGCTCGAACAACTCGTCGGCAATCACGATGCTCTGGATGCAGGCATGGCCACCGGGCTTGAGCAGGCGGGCGACCGTCCGGAAATACTCGGGCCAGTATTCCCGGCCGACCGCCTCGACCATCTCGATCGAGCAGATGGCGTCGAAGGGCTCGTCCGGCGTGGTCTTGCCAATATCGCGGTAGTCCTGCAGTCGCAGGTCGGCCTTGTCGGACGCGCCCAGGCGCGCCATGCGCTGTTTGGCCCAGTCGAGCTGCTCGGTGCTCAGCGTCACGCCGACGACGGAGGCGCCGAATTCGGTCGTCGCCATTTCCGCCAGCGCGCCCCAGCCGCAGCCGATTTCGAGCACGCGGTCGCCAGGTCTGACCTGCGTCAGGCTCAGCGCGCGGCGCACCTTGGCATGCTGGCCTTCCACCATCGTGGTTTCAGGCGAGTCGAAAATCGCCGACGAATAGTTCATGGTGCTGTCCAGCCACAGCGCGTAGAACGCATTGCCCAGGTCGTAATGCGCATGGATGTTCTTCTGGCTGTTGGCCTTGGTGTTGCGGTTCAGCAGGTGCTTGACGCGGTAGGCCAGGCGGCCCAGCCAGCTGCCGTAGATGGCGCTTTCGACCTCCTGGCGGTTGATGATCAGCAATTCGAGCAGGTCGGTCAGGTGCGGCGTGGTCCAGTCGCCGGCGATGTAGCTTTCGGCAAAACCGATGTCGCCCGAACGCAGCGCGGCGCTGCACGGCTTCCAGTTGTGCAGGTGCAGACTGGCCATGGGCGCCGTGCCCGAGCCGAAGCGCTGCAGCGCGCCATCGGGCAACTGCAGCGTGAGCGTGCCGTGCTTCAGGCGCCGCAGCATCTTCAGGGCGGTGCGCGCCGCGCCGGGTGCGTCGCGGGGAATGGGTGGGGCGGCGGGAATCGAGGGAGGGCTGAGGGTGGTCATCGCGTCACAGTGTTATTGGGAAGCTCGGGTTTGCTGACGAAGGGAATGCGTTTGCGCCACAGCCTGAAGGCTTGCCAGTGGATGCGCGCCATCACGCCGAGCGTCATGGCCGGGTAGCGCCACAGCGCCTTGCGCAGGCTGGCCCGGGTCACCGGCTCCAGCGTGCCGCTGACACTGGTCTGCAGCAGCGCGCCGGCCGGGTCGTCCAGGCTGTCGTGGTAGTCGATGCGGGCAACGGTTTTTTGAACGCCATCGGTGTCGCTGCGCAGGAAACGAAAGCGGTAGCCGCCAGCCAGGGTGCAAAACGGCGAGACATGGAACACCTTGTCGGCGCTGAGTTCCTTGCCGTATTTAGGCGCGTCCAGCAGGTAGCAATGGCGCTCGCCAAAGGTGTTGTTCACCTCGACGACGATGGCGCGCAGGCTGCCGTCCAGCCGGTGGCAGTACCAGAAGCTGACCGGCTTGAAGGTGTAGCCGAGCACGCGCGGATAGGTGTGCAGCCAGGCTTCGCCGCCCGCGTCTTCCACGCCTTCGCGCAGCAGCAGGGCGTCGAGCCAGGCCAGCGCGTTGTCGCCGCCGTCGCCGTGGTCGCAGTCGAAAAAGCTCAGCGCGCCGCGCCGGTTGTGCGCCAGCGCGCCGCTGCCATGGCGGTGCAGGCTGCGCATCGGCAGCATGAGGAAATAGGTGGGGTAGTTGAAGGCATTGGCGACCGGACGCAGGCGTTTGTGCATGACCTGGCCGAAGCCGATCAGCGGCACGTCGGGCACCGGCGGGCGGCTCATGCCGGCACGCCTTGCCCGTGCCGGGCGTGCTGCGCTTCTTGCGCGTGTTGTTCAAGCAGCAGCCGGGCGGCGTTCATTCCCGACTTCAGGCCGTCTTCATGAAAGCCGTAGCCGGTCCAGGCGCCGCAGAAGTAGCTGTGCTGCCGGCCTTGCAGGGCGGGCAGCAGTTGCTGCGCCTGGATCGCGGCCCCGTCGAACACCGGATGCATGTAGTCGTATTCGCCCATGATGTGATGACGCGCAATCTCCTGCAGCGGATTGAGCGACACCAGCAGCGGCTGCGCAAAGAGCAGCGGCTGCAGCATGTTGAGCAGGTAGTGCAGGCAGACACCGGACGATTCGCGCTCGATGCCGGCGGCGCGCTCATAGTTCCAGGCCGCCCAGGCGATCTTTTTTTGCGGCAGCACGGCACTGTCGGTGTGCAGCACGGCGCGGTTGGCCTGGTAGCGGATGGCGCCCAGCGCCCTGCGCTCGGCGCTGCTGGCATCCGGCAGCAGCGCCAGCGACTGGTCGGAATGCGTGGCCAGCACCACCTTGTCGAAATGCTCGATGGCATGGCGCGTGACGATGCGCACGCCGCCGCGCAGCGCCCCGGCGTCGCGCTCGATGCGTTCGACCGGCGTGTTCAGCCGCTTGTCGGCAATGCCGGCGACGATTTTTTCTACATAGTGGCGCGCGCCGCCCGTGACAGTCCACCACTGGGGCCGGTCGGTGACCTGGATCAAGCCATGGTTGTGGCAAAAGCGGACCATGGTGGCCACCGGGAACTGCAGCATCTGGTCGGTCGGGCAGGACCAGATGCAGCCCATCATCGGCAAAAAATACCAGTCGCGGAACTCGGCTGAAAACGCCTGCTGGCGCAAAAAATCGCCCAGCGGCTGCACCATGGCGGCCTCGGCGTTCGACAGCGCCAGCGCGGTGGTGATGCGGTTGAATCGAACGATGTCGCGCAGCATGCGCAAAAATTTCCAGCTGACCAGATTGCCGCGCTGGGCAAACACGCTGTTCAGGCTGGAGCCGCTCCATTCGAGCGTCCGGCCGCCAGTCGCGCCGGGCGCCTTGACCGAAAACGACATGTCCGAGCGGGCGGTTTCCACGCCCAGCTCGGCAAACAGCGCGATCAGGTTCGGGTAGGTTCGTTCGTTGAACACCAGAAAACCGGTATCCACGCCGTGGCTGACCGGGCCGTTCGGCGTGGGCAGCGTGACATCGACGGTGTGCGTGTGACCACCGAAGTAGTCGCCCGCCTCGAACAGCGTGATGCGCGCCCGGCCTTTTAAGGCATGCGCCGCAGCCAGCCCGGAGATGCCCGATCCGACGATGGCCACCCTGGGGAGCGAAGGGTTCATGCCCGCGCTCCAGAACCGGAGGGGAATATAAAAATGCTGCGAAGCGTCCCGGTGCGAACAAGGGAGTGAGGGAGGAGTGAAACCGCCCCGGGTGTGCAGACCGGCCTGGAGGGCCGGAAAGGCTTCGCAACAATGAAACCGTTGTGGCCTTGATCCCGCGTTAAGGCGCTGCGCGAGCAAGGCAGGCTGTAGGAGTTCCTCCAGCCTGATCGAGTTCCCCCGCGCCGGGTTGTCAGTCGGTAAAGTTTTGTTAAGCCGCTGGCGGCTTTTGAGCACGCGCCCACCGTGTTCATGGCCGGGCCAGCTGCTTTTCGATTTCGGCCACGAACTTGCTGCTGCCGGGATCGGCCATCGAGTTGAAGGCGGTCACGGCCAGGCCGTCGCGCGAAATGATGTACTTGTAGAAATTCCAGCGCACTGGCGTGCTGCTGGCGGCGGACAATTGTTTGAACAGCGGGCTGGCGTCCTTGCCGCTCACGCTGGTCTTGGTGAACATGGGGAACTTTACGCCGAAGGTGCTCTCGCAAAATTCCGCGATGTCCTTGTTGCTGCCCGATTCCTGCGAAAAGTCATTCGACGGAAAGCCCAGCACCACCAGGCCGCGCCCCTGGTATTTGTTGTAGAGCGCTTCCAGGCCCTTGTACTGCGGCGTGAAGCCGCAAAAGCTGGCCGTGTTGACCACCACGACCACCTTGCCGCTGTACTGGCACAGCGATTGCGGCTTTTCGTCCTGAAGGCGCAGCACGTTTTGTTGCAAAACGGCAGGGCAGGCCTGGGCCGGTGCTTCGGGCGGTGCTGCCCTGGCTGGCGAAGCGGCCAATGCCGCACCGGCCAGCAGTGCCAGGGTCACGGGAATGAGGGAAAAGGCTTGCATGGCTTGCTCTCAAGAAAAAGGGGTTCGAGCTTATACGCACCAGTTTGACCGATGGATTCAAAATTTTTTTCTGTGGCGCTCTGGCTCGACGCCCGGACCAGCTTCAACGCGGCCTGGAAAACGAAAGTGGTCGAGCGAATCCTGCACAATCCGGGGATTTTGCAGGCCGCCATTTCGTTGCGGCCCATGCGCCCGACACTTCCCTGAAAGCCGTATGAAACCGCCTTCCTTCCTGAACAAGATCGTCAACCGCAACGACGCCGCCGCCCGCATGGCTGCGCTGCCCCGCCCCGTGGTGTTCACCAACGGCGTGTTCGACGTGCTGCACTGCGGCCATGCGACCTACCTGGCGCAAGCGCGACAGTTGGGCGCCAGCCTGGTCGTGGCGCTCAACACCGACGCCTCGGCCCGCCGCCTGGGCAAAGGCCCGGACCGGCCGCTGAACCCGCAGGACGACCGGGCAGTGCTGATGGCGGCGCTGGAATCAAGCAGCTTGGTGACCTGGTTCGACGAGGACACGCCGCTCGAACTGATTGCCGAACTCAAGCCCGATGTGCTGGTCAAGGGCGGCGATTACGACATGGATACGCTGGCCGAGACGGCGGTGGTGAAGGCCTATGGCGGCCGGACGCTGGCGATTCCTTTTGTTGAGGGGTATTCGACGACGGCGCTGGTGCAGAAGATTCGGGCGGGGACTTCGGCAGGATGATTTTTGCTATTGTATTAATAGCTGCTTGCGCATGTCTTGATTGCGATGGAGGCTGATTTGATCACTAAATTTCAGCGGTTTCCGTTATTGGTATTTATCCGCTGAAACGCACGGTTTGAAGCGCTCGCTTCAAGTCGTTCGGCAAGCCAGACCTTGATCACCGATTGCCGGGTCACGCCGAGCTTGCTGGCTTCCCTGTCCAGGGAATCGATCATCCAGGTCGGAAAATCGACATTCACGCGTTTTTGCGCCTGCAAGACACGCCGGGCCTTGGATAAATCCAGGGAAGCCGTGAGGTCTGCTCCCTCGTCAAACGCTTGCTCGAAATCTTTAGCTTTCATACAGTGCCACCTCCTCGGTACGCGCGCGGCGAACGGAAATTAATCGAATATTTGCACCCCGGTAGGTGATGACGGCTGACCAATGCCTTCCATCGATCAGCCCAATCACCAGATACCGGGGTTCATCTTCGGTTTTTGCAGCAATCTCCAGAAGCATGGGGTCATTCCAGAGAAGTTGTGCCTGTACAAAGTCAATGTTGTGTTTGGCAAGGTTGGATTTGCTTTTGGAATCGTCAAATTCAAAGGGACGCATGTGATAGAAATCATAACTTAACGGGTGGTTTTAGAGCAGTATCTTGAACCCTGAGGCTTGAAAGCGACGAGCTTTCCTTGAGCACCTTCGCTTCCAAATATGTACAATAAGACGTACATATTTTGGAGCTTCGCCATGGATGCCATCACCTACTCTACTGCCCGCGCCAACTTGGCTAGCACCATGGACCGGGTGTGCAACGACCATGAATTTTTGATCATTACCCGCAACGGGCAGCAGTCCGTCGTGATGCTTTCCCTGGAGGACTTCCAGGCCCTGGAAGAAACGGCTTACCTGCTGCGCAGCCCTGCCAACGCCAAACGCCTGCTAACCGCTAGCGCCCAGCTCACCGACGGCAAGGGCATGGCGCGGGAACTGGCCGAGTGAAGCTGTTTTTTGCGGACGAGGCCTGGGACGACTACCTCTACTGGCAAAAGCACGACAAGCGGATGGTCGAGCGCATCAACAAGCTCATTCAAGAGACGCAGCGCGAACCGTTCTTGGGTGTCGGCAAGCCGGAGCCGTTGAAGCATGCCTTGTCAGGGTTCTGGTCGCGCCGCATCACCGATGAACATCGTATGGTTTACCAGGTGGAAGGCGACGCGCTGTTGCTGGCGCAGCTTCGGTATCGCTATTGAGGCGGACTCCGAAGCTGTAACAGTGCAGGGTAGACCGACTACAAGTCGGTTGCAACCGAATCAGCCGGCAGCCGTTTTGACGTTGGCCGGTGCCGCATGCAGCTGAAGCCCCAGCGCACCCACGACGCGCAGAATGGTGGCGAATTCGGGGTTCCCGGTAGGCGAAAGGGCTTTGTACAGGCTTTCTCTTCCAAGCCCTGTTTCTCGTGCGAGCTGCGCCATACCTTTGGCCCGCGCAATGTCTCCCAACGCTGCTGCGAAAAGAGAGGCATCGTTTTCCTCAAGGGCCGCTTCAAGATAGGCCGCCATGTCTTCATCCGATTGAAGATGTTCAGCGGCATCCCAGATGCGCGTCATGGGCTTGGTCGTTTCCTTGGTCATTTTTTACTCCGCATAGTGGCGCGCCAGTTCTTTGGCTTTCATGATGTCGCGTGTTTGTGTGGATTTGTCACCACCGGCAAGCAGCAACACGTAGTGGCTACCGTGTTGAACGAAATACACCCGGTAGCCTGGTCCGTGGTCGATCTTCAACTCCGAGACACCTTCCCCCACGGGTTCAACGGTGCCGAAATTACCGAGCGACAAGCGCCGGATTCGGATATCCACCCGGACACGTGCCGTTCGATCCTTCAGTGATGCGAACCACTTTTCGTATTCGGGAGTTTGGCGGATTTCGGTCACGGCGATAGTGTCTCATGGGATACGAGATGGCTGACTCGTATTTTTGTGCTGGCTCGAATGGTGCACAAAGCAATGGGAGGGCTATACGCTTTGCCCACCGTAGTGAAGTTGTCTGTGACAGTTTGGACATACAGCGATTGCATTCTCCACAGTGTCTTCGCCTCCATGAGCAAGTTGCTTTTTGTGATGCACCTCCAAATACGGAGCGCCATCTTTCTTTCGCGTAAATGGCGCTGGCTTTAGACATGATCCGCAGACACCGGACGCACGATGCAGGACTTCAGCGACCACATAAGGGTTTCTTTTGAAAACCTCTACAAGCCGCGTCATCCTTTCGGGAAGCTTTAGAGAAGCTTTCAGTTGCGCCTGTCGTTGTTCAGTGGTAGCGCTGAGGGCTAGTTTGACCTGTGCGCTGAATGCGTCCTCCTCTTCAACAAGAGAGATAAGCGTTGGAACTGAAAACTCATACTTTGCTGCAACCAAGCGATCAGCGATCGCAAGGTAACAGGCCTGACGCTTTCATAGTATTTGATGTGCTTACGCACTGCCCTGACAGCGGTTTCCAAAGCAAGCGGTCCTTGGTCTTTTGCAATTCGACTTAAAAAGTAATCAGTCGCTGACGCACTTATGGTTTTTTGAAACAGCTCGCCCGTCATCATCAGGCTGTGAGCACTGAGGTAGTACCTCGCAGAGGTTGGATTCCACTGGTATTGCTCTTGAAGTAACTTGACGCCCGATTCAAGCTTCACCAGATCAGCGAATATTCTTACAGCGACTTCGTAGACGGCTTCAATTTGAGTTTTCGTGATTTTCATGGGTGATTTGCGAGGGTCTTTTTTTCTATGTCGTGCTTGTGGTCTGCTACCGATTAAGTCGGTGGCAACTATCGCGGTGCCACATCCCCAGCCCGCACCGCCACCCCCTCCACCGGCTTGCCGCGCACCCGCCCCGCCATGCGCCGGATGAACTGCTCCAGATCATCCATATACGTGAATACCGCCGGCACCACCAGCAGACTCAGCACCGTCGAAGTAATCAACCCGCCAATCACCGCCACCGCCATCGGCGAGCGAAAGCTCGAATCGGCCGCGCCAAAACCGAGCGCAATCGGCATCATCCCTGCGCCCATCGCCAGCGTCGTCATGATGATCGGCCGGGCGCGCTTGTGGCAGGCGTCCAGCAGCGCATCCCAGCGGCTCATGCCTGCCACCGCCGGCCGGCCGTCGCTGCCGTCATGTCCGCGCCGTGCCACGATGGCGTACTCGACCAGCAAAATCGAGTTCTTGGTAGCAATGCCCATCAGCATGATCAGGCCGATCAGCGACGGCATGGAAAAGCTCTTGTCGGCGATCAGCAGGCCGACGAAGGCGCCGCCCAGCGACAGGGGCAAGGCGGCAAGAATCGTCACCGGGTGCAAGAAGTCCTTGAACAGCAGCACCAGCACGATGTAGATGCACAGCACGCCAGTCAGCATCGCCAGGCCAAAGCTGGCAAACAACTCGCCCATCACCTCCGCGTCGCCGATTTCCACCACCTTCACGCCGGGCGGCAGGTTTTTCACGGCAGGCAGTGCCTGCACCGCCTTGGTCACGTCGCCCAGCGGCAGGCCCGACAGCTCGATCTCGAAGTTGACGTTGCGCGAGCGGTCGTAGCGGTCGATGATGGCCGGGCCGCTGGCGATCTCCAGCGTGGCGACCTGGCCAAGCATCACCGGCCCCTTGCTGCCCGGAACCGAGAGCCTTTCGAGCACGCTCAAATCCTGACGCGCGGCATCGGCGAGCTTGACGACGATGGGCACCTGTCGCTCGGACAAATTGAGCTTGGGCAGCGCCACGTCGTAGTCGCCCAGCGTGGCGATGCGCAGGGTTTCGCCAATGGCGGCGCTGGTCACGCCCAGGTCGGCGGCGCGGGCAAAGTCGGGCCGCACGGCAATCTCGGGGCGGATCAGGCTGGCGCTCGACGCGACGCTGCCCAGGCCGGGAATCGTGCGCAGGTCTTTTTCGACGGCGCGCGCGGCCGAATTGAGCGCCAGCGGGTCTTCGCTGGTCAGCACCAGGATGTATTTTTCGCCCGAGCCGCCCAGGCCGACCTTGCTGCGCACGCCAGGCAGTGATTCGAGCGCGGTGCGCATCTTGTTTTCAATGCCCTGCTTGCGCGGCCGGTCGCCGCGCTCGGCCAGCAGCACGGTCAGCGTGGCCTTGCGGGTTTCCGCCGCGCCCGAGCCGGCGAACGGGTCGCTGCCGGCCGTGCCGCCGCCAATCGTGGTGTAGATGCTGCGCACATGCTCGACCTTGGCAATCAAGAGCCGCGCCTGCTCGGCGGCGGCCTCGGTCTGCTTCAGGCTGCTGCCAGGCTGCAATTCCAGGTAAACCTGGGTTTGCGAATTGTCGTCAGGCGGAATGAAGCCGGTCGGCAGCAGCGGAATCAGCGCAATCGAGCCCACAAAAAATAACGTCGCCGCCACCATGGTGACGACGCGGTGCTTCAGGCACCAGCCGGCAGCGCGCATGTAGGCCTTCAGCCAGCCGGGCTCCTTGTGCTCGCCAACGATGGGTTTCAAAATATACGCTGCCATCATCGGCGTCAGCACCCGCGCCACGATCAGTGAAGCAGTGACGGCCAGCGCCGCCGTCCAGCCGAACTGCTTGAAGAACTTGCCGGCAATGCCGCTCATGAAGGCCGTCGGCAAAAAAACCGCGACCAGCGTGAAGGTGGTGGCGACCACTGCCAGCCCAATCTCGTCGGCCGCTTCCATCGCCGCCTGGTACGGCGTCTTGCCCATGCGCAGGTGGCGCACGATGTTCTCGACCTCGACAATCGCGTCATCGACCAGGATGCCGATGACCAGCGACAGCGCCAGCAGGCTGATGATGTTGATTGAAAAGCCCAGCAAATACATGCCGATGAAGGCCGGGATCACCGACAGCGGCAGCGCCACGGCCGACACAAAGGTGGCGCGCCAGTCGCGCAAGAACAGCCACACCACCAGCACCGCCAGAATCGCGCCTTCGTACAGCAGGTGCATCGAGCCGTCGTATTCCTCCTCGACCGGCTTGACGAAATTGAAGGCTTCGGTCAGTTGCAGGTCGGGGTGCTGGAGCTGAAGCTCCTTGAGCGCCGCCTGCACCGCCGCGCCGACGGCGACTTCGCTCTCGCCCCGGCTGCGGGCGACTTCAAAACCGACCACCGGCTTGCCGTCAAGCAGCGCGGCCGAGCGCGGGTCGGACACGGTGTCGCTGACCGTCGCCACGTCGCTCAGGCGGATCTTGCGGCCGTCGCTCAGCGCCAGTTCGAGTTCGCCCAATGCCTGCGCCGACTTGACGGTGGCCAGCGTGCGCACCGGCTGTTCGCTGCCGCCCAGGTCGGTGCGCCCGCCCGCGCTTTCGGTTTGCACCTGCTTGAGCTGGCGCGAAATGTCCGATGCCGACGCACCCAGCGCCTGCAATCTGGACGCGTCAAGCGCCACGCGCACCTCACGCGTCACGCCGCCGACGCGGCTCACCGCGCCCACGCCGCGCACGGCCAGCAGCTTGCGTGAAATGTCGTTGTCCACAAACCATGACAGCGCTTCCGCGTCCATCCGGTTCGAGGCAATGGTGAAGGCCAGGATGGGCTGGCCGGCCAGATCGACCTTGGTGACGACCGGGTCGCGCACGTCGGCGGGCAGGTCCGAGCGCACCCGCGCCACGGCCGAGCGCACGTCGTCCACCGCTTCCTGCACCGGCTTTTCCAGCCGGAATTCGGCGGTGATGCTGACGCCGCCGTCCTGCACCTTGGTCATGATGTGCTTCAGGCCCTGCACCGTGGCGATCGAGTTTTCCAGCTTGCGCGCGACCTCGGTTTCCAGTTGCGCCGGCGCCGCGCCCGGCAGCGAGGCCGATACGCTGACGGTGGGCACGTCGATGTCGGGAAAGTTCTGCACCTTCATGGCGTTGAACGACAGGATGCCGCCAAACGTCAGCAGCACGAACAGCATCACCGCCGGAATCGGGTTCTTGATCGACCAGGAGGAGACGTTCATGGCGTTGCTCCTTCTTTGATAGCTGCTGGCAAAGATGCAGCCTGCGCAGGAGCCGTATTGGGTTCATTTTCCTGACCCAGACGCACCAAGTCGCCGTCGTTCAGGAAACCCGCGCCATTGACGACGATGCGCGCATCCGCTGGCAAGCCCGAGACGACCTCGACGCGTTCACCCGCCAGCCGGCCGGTCTGCACCTTGAGCTGGCTGACGCGGTTGCCTTCGCCCAGGCGGAACAGGTAGTTGAAGCCGTCGCGCACCACCAGAGCGCGCTGCGGAACGGTCAGCGCGTTGGTGGCGCCGAGCTCGAATTCGCCACGGGCGAACATGCCGGCCTTGGCGGTTGAGGTTTTGCCGGAGGCCGGCAGATCGACATAGACCAGCGCTGCGCGCGTCTGCGGATCGACGCTGGGCGCGACCATGCGCACGCGGCCGCGCAACTCGCCGCCGCTGGCCGGCACCACGCTGACCGGCGTGCCTGGCTGGATGCGGCCGAGTTCGGCCGAGGTGACTTCGGCGCGCCATTCCAGCCGGCCCTGGCGGATCATGCGGAACAACTCGGCGCCGCTGCCGACCACCGAGCCGACCGTGGCGGTGCGCGCCGAAATCACGCCGCTGTCGGGCGCCAGCACCTGCGTTTGCCGGCCGCGCAACTGCTGTGCGCCCAGCACCGCCTGCGCTGCTTCGGCGCGGGCCTTGGCGGTTTTTTCGGTGGTCTGGTACTGGTTGATCTGCTGCGTGCTCAGCGCGCCCGAGCTTTGCAGGCTGCGCGCCCGCTCGGCATTGCCGGCCGCGTCGGCGGCGTTGGCCTGGGCTTCCAGCAGGCTGGCGCGTGCCTGCGCCACGTCGGCCTGCACGCTGTCCGTGGAAAACGTCGCCAGCACCTGGCCGGCCTTGACCACGTCGCCGACATTGACGCGCACCTCGGTCAGCCGCAGGCCGCTGGATTCGGCACCGATGACGGCTTCCTGCCAGGCGGCGATGTTGCCATTGGCCGACAGACGGATCGGCAGGCGGGTGGTTTCGGGCAAGGCGACCGTCACGGTCAGCGCTGGCTTGGGCGCGCTCTGGACGCTGGCCGCTGTTGCCTCGGGCTTGCGGGCAGACACGTAAAAGAACGCACCAGCCGCCAAGGCGACCACCACAAAGGTGAGGACGACGATGGGTTTGAGTTTGAGTTTTTGCATGGCGTGAAAGAAGAATCAGGACGATGGGCGGGTTCAGCGGCGGACGGGCGCAGCGGCAGGCGCTTGGCTGGATGCGGCGGGCGGCACGAACGTGGCAACGGCAGCAGTTGCTTCAGTTGCGGCGTTGGCCTTGCCCTGGTGGCCGGTCTCCGGCAGCGCGCGCGTCCAGCCGCCGCCCATGGCGCGGTACAGCGCGACCCAGGCGGACAGGCGCTCGCGTTGCAGCGACACCTGCGTGGTTTGCGCGGCCAGCTGGCTGCGGCGTGCGTCTTCCAGTTCGACCAGGCTGGCCAGGCCGCTCTGGTAACGCGCTTCGGTGCCGGTGAACGCGGCGCGGTAGCCGGCCACCGCGGTTTGCGCATCGCCTTCGCGCGCGGCGGTGCTTTGCAGGCTGACCAGTGCTTCTTCCACCTCGCGCACGGCCTGGCGCACCTTGGCGCGGTAGAGGGCGGCGGCTTCGTCGTAGCGTGCCTGCGCGGCCTGTACGTCGGCGGCGCGGCGTCCGCCGTCGAACAGTGGCACGCTGAGCGCCAGCGGGCCGATGGACCAGGTGGTCAGGCTGGCCGAAAGGCCGCCACTGCGAAAGTTCGACGCGCCAATCGAGCCGCCCAAACTCAGGCGCGGGTAGCGCTGGGCGTCGGCACTGCCCACGTCCGCGCTGGCCGCCGCCACGTCGCGTGCAGCGCTGAACACGTCGGGCCGCTGCGCGAGCGCATCAGCCGGCACGTTTGCTATTGAAAAAATAGCTGCTTGCGGCCGTGGATAGTGCGCCATTGCCACTTTTTGCTTTAAATCGGGCTCTGGCAGGCCGCTCAGGGCGACCAGCGCCTTGAGGTCGAGTTCGCACTGGGCGCTTTGCTGCGTGGCGCGGCCGCTGGCTTCTGCCGCACTGGCGCGGGCCAGCGCATCGGTGGCCGGAGCGGTGAAGCCGGCGCGGGTGCTCAGGCTGGACAGGCGCGCGGTTTCCTGGCGCGAAGTGGCGTCGGTGCGCGTTATCTGCGCCAGCTGGTCGCAACTGCGCAGGCTGTAATACTGATTCGCCACTTCGGCTGCCACCGAAACCCGGGCATCGTGCCATTGCGCTTCGGCACCGGCCAGGCGCTCATCGGCGGCATTGCGGCTGGCGCGGTTGCCGCCGAACACATCGATTTCCCAGCTGGCCTGCAAGCCGCCCTGCGTGGTCGTGACGATGGGCGCCAGATCGGACCCGCCGCCGCTTTGCAGCGAACGCCCCCGGTTGACGCTGGCCGAGGCATCGAGCGATGGCCCCAACGCCGCACCGGCCGCGACCTGCGTGGCGCGCGACTGCTCGATGCGCGAGCGTGCCGTCGCCACCGTCGGGCTGACGGCCTGCGCCGCCGCGATCAGCTCGACCAGCAGCGGGTCGCCCTGCTGCTGCCACCACTGCGTCAGGTCGGTCAGCTTGCCTTGGTGCGGTTTTTCCGGCAGTCCGGCATTCGCTGCGTGACCGGCCTGCGGCGGCAAGGGCGCGGACCATTGCGCGGGCACCGGGGCTGACACCGCGCCGGGGGCAGTGGCGGTGGCGCAGGCGCCCAGCCCCAGTGGCAGCAGGGCGCAAAAAAGGACGGTATGGGGTTTCATGCGGCGGCGTTGCTGTGGGGTGAAGGGGTGGGTGTTGAGGCCTGAGCGGGCGCGGTGCTGCGCTGCGCCGCTTCGATGTTCACCATGGCTTCGGCGTAGTTCACCATCTGGTCGCACCAGGCGTCGATGCCTTGAGGGTCGAGCAGCCGGGGCCGGATGGCCTGCACGATGTCGCGCGTGACGAACAGCTGCACGGCCAGGCCGGCGATGCTGAAGGCCAGCCGGTGCAGGCCGTCATCGGCTTGCGGCAAGCCCAGGCGCCGACCCAGCAGCGCCACCAGTGCCGCATGCGCCGGCTTGATGCCGTTGTCGATCTCCTCGGCCCAGACGCCGGTCGGTTCGAGCATTTCGCGAAAGTGCAGGCGGGTGCATTGCTGCACCACTTCGCCCTGCTTCATCGGGGCCAAGAAGCTGGCCATGAAGCCGTGCAGCGACTGGCGCAGGCTCAAATCCGGCTGGTCGAGCAGCGTCAGGTCGTTTTCGGTGCAGCCCATCGGCTCGGTGAAGGCGGCGCGGTAAAGCCCGGCCTTGTCGCCGAAGTAGTAGCTGATGGCGGCAAGGTTGGCGCCGGCGGCCAGCGCAATCTCGCGCGTCGAGGTCTTGGCAAAGCCTTTTTCGGCAAACAGCCGCAGCGCGGCATGCAGCAGCAGCAGCCGGGCTTCGGCACCGTCGGAGCGCTGCTTGCGCGGCTCGGCAGCGGAGGGTGTGGGGTCGCTTGGAATCATGTGCCGGATTACAGCACACAAGCCAATCAAACGTTTGATTTAGTTAAATCATTCGTTTGACTTGAAGCAGGCAAGCCACAGCGCCTGAATGGCATCGCGCTCGGCCTGCAAAGCGGGCGGCGTGACCTGCGTCGGTTCTTCGTTCAGGCGCGCAAGGTGCTGTACGCGCCGCAGTTCACGGTAGGCACTGGCGGCGTTCTGACCCACGTCGTCGGGCAGCAAGCCGGCCGTTTCCGCGCGCTGCAGCAGGGCGATGTTGCCGACGTTGTCGACCAGTTCGGGGTGCTGGGCGGCCTGCGACAGCACCAGGAACTGCACCGCAAATTCGGCATCGACCATGCCGCCGACGCTGTGCTTGACGTCGAACTTGCCGCCCCGGACCGGGCGTGCGCTGCGGACTTTCCGGCGCATCTCGACAATTTCACGGCTCAGCGCCTGCGGGTCGCGCGGCGCGGTGATGACCGCCCGGCGCACCTCGTCAAAGCGCTGGCGCAGCGACTCGCTGCCCAGCACGAAGCGGGCGCGCGTCATCGCCTGGTGTTCCCAGGTCCAGGCGGTGTTGCTGCCGCGCCGCTGCTGGTAGTTGGCAAATGCCTCGAACGGCGTGACCAGCAGGCCGGAATTGCCGTTGGGCCGCAGCGCGGTGTCAATCTCGTACAGGTCGCCTTCGGCGGTTTTCAGGGTTAGCCAGTTGATCAGCTTGCGGACAAAGCCGGCATACACCTCGGCCGCGCGCTCGTCGTCGTCGTCATAGACAAAGACGATGTCCAGGTCGCTGCCGTAGCCCAGTTCCTTGCCGCCCAGCTTGCCGTAGGCAATGATGCCGAAGCAGGGGGTCTCGCGGTGCCGGTTTTTCAGGTGCTGCCAGCACCATTGCACGGTGATGTCCAGAATCACCTCGGCCAGTGCGCTCAGGTCGTCGGCAACCTGCTCGACGCTGAGCACGCCCTCGACATCGCGCGCCAGGGTGCGGAACACCTCGACATGGTGGGCACGGCGCAGCAGGCTCAGGCAGGTTTCCTCGTCATCCTCGCCGGTGCGCCGGAGCGACGCCAGGCGCTGCTGCAAGTCGCGGGAAAAGGCGGCGGCGTCAAAGCGCTCACGCATCAGCTCGTCGCTGGCGAGTTCGTCGATCACGCCGGGGTGCTGCATCAGGTAGCGCGCCGGCCACCGGGCCGCGCCGAGCAGCCCGAGCAGCCGTTCATGCACCGACGGGCGCTCCATCAGCAGCGCCAGGTAGCTCTCGCGCCGCAGCAGCGGCTCGATCCAGTCGATCAGCCGCAGTGCCGCTTCTTCGCTCACCCGGCCTTCCATCAGCCACTGGGCGGTCAGCTGCACCAGGCGGCTCAGGCGCGCGCGCGAATCCTCGCGCAGCGCCAGGATGCGCGGATGCTGGTGCCACGCGGCCAGCCGGCTCCTGAACAGCACTGGCCAGTCGGGTGGCAACTGCTCCAGCAGGTCGTCGAGCTGCTGCGCCGGCGAGGCACCCTGCCGGCATCCCTTGCCCTTGCATTCGGGCTGGCCTCCGAGCAGGATGTCGAATTCGCCTGCGACCAGTTCGCGGTGGGTGTCCAGGTCGTGCAGGAACAGGCAGCCGTTGGCGTAGCCCATCGTCGCGGCAATCCAGGCCAGGTCGTCGTCGCGGGTCGGCAGCACATGGGTCTGCTGGTCGTCCAGGTACTGGATGCGGTGCTCGACGCGGCGCAGGAATTCATACGCCCGGGCCATGGCGTCGGCGGTGTCCTGCGGCATCAGGCCGGCATGCGCGACGCGCTCAAGCGCCTCCAGGGTGGAGCGGGTGCGCAATTCGGGAAACTGTCCGCCGCGCACCACCTGCAGCACCTGCACGGTGAATTCGATCTCGCGGATGCCGCCGCGCGACATCTTCACGTCGTTGGCGCGTTCCGGGTGGCCGGCGCAACGCTTGGCCGCATGCTCGCGGATCTGCCGGTGCAACACCCGCAACGCATCAAACACGCTGTAGTCAAGGTAGCGGCGAAAGACGAAGGGCAGCACCGCGCCGCGCAAAGCCTGCGCCGAACCGTCGCCGATGCAGTCAAGCGGCGCCACGACACGGCTCTTGAGCCAGGCAAAGCGCTCCCATTCACGGCCCTGCGCCTGAAAGTATTCCTCCAGCGCGCTGAGTGAGACGGCGGCTGGTCCCGAATTGCCGTTCGGCCGCAGCGCCAGGTCAACCCGGAACACAAAGCCGTGCTCGGTCGCATCGCCGATCAGGCTGAACACCGCCCGGACCTGGCGCGCGAAATACTCGTGGTTGGAAATCTGACCCCGGCCGTCAGGGCGGCCGGCGGTCTCGCCGTCGTGGTCGTAAACATAGATCAGGTCGATGTCGCTCGACACATTCAGTTCACGCGCGCCCAGTTTGCCCATGCCGACCACCCACATCCGCGCCGGCCCGCCGCACGCGGCCTGGGGCGCGCCGTGCTGCTCATCAAGGGCCGCCCGGGAGTGCTGCATGGCCACGTCAAGCGCCAGTTCGGCCAGCTCGGTCATGGCGCCGGTCACCACCTGCAGTGCAACGCCTGGCCGTGCAAGGGCGGCACTCTCCAACCCAGCAGGGGCCACAGAACCGGCTTCGCCGGGCTGTAGGCGCAGCGCCCCCCCGGGGGGCAGCGAAGCACACGCAGTGGCGAGCGTGGGGGCGACATCCTGCAAGCCAGGGCCGCGGAACTGGCTTTGCCAGGCCGCAGGCGCAGTGGCCCCCTCGGGGGGCAGCGACCCGCAAAGCGGCAGAGCGTGGGGGCCATCCCCCTGCAAGCCAGGGCCGCGGAACTGGCTTTGCCAGGCCGCAGGCGCAGTGACCCCCTCGGGGGGCAGCGACCCGCAAAGCGGCGGAGCGTGGGGGCTACAGTCCAGCACCACCAGCCGTTCCAGCACCAGTTGGCGCAGCACGCGCAGCGCTGCGCCAGTGTCCAGTCCACTGGCCATCAGCGCATCAAGCGTGACCTGCATCGCCGGGCGCAGCGGCGCGCCGTCGGCCAGCAGCGGCATCTGTTCGGCATAACGCCGGCGAATGCGCTGGACAAAGCGGGAATAGGACGCGGCATCCGGGGGAGTCGGCCCTGCGGGAACAGGGGTTTTTGTACAGTCAGTCGAGGAATCAGTCATCACAACACTACTTCACAAACTTCGTGGTTCTGCGCCGGCCGGTCAAACCGTCGGCGGTCATAATTCTCCGGTCAATGGAGTCCCTCCCCATCAGCCCGTCCGCTTCACCCGCCCTGCCATCCCCGCCGTCCCGGCGTCTGCGATGGATCGCCGTGGCCGTGCGCGGCCTGCTCTGGCTGGTGGCCGCGGCCTGGCTGCTGTTCGGCCTGAGCTGGGGGGTGCTTCACGGCTGGATTGTGCCGCGAATTGCCGAGTTCCGTCCGCAGCTGGAAGCCCAGGCCAGCCGGGCGCTTGGGGTGCCGGTGCGCATCGGCCGCATCACCGGCAAGTCGCTGGGCGCGATCCCGTCCTTCGAGCTGCATGACGTGGTCCTGCTTGATGCCCAGGGGCGCGAGGCGGTGCGCCTGCCGCATGTGCTGGGCGCGCTTTCCCCTTCCTCGCTGTGGGGGCTTGGCTTCGAGCAACTGGTGATCGAGCGGCCCGAGGTCGATATCCGCCGCGCTGCCGACGGCAAGATATTTGTCGGCGGCCTGGATGTCTCGAAAGACACCGACACCGGCCACAGCGCGGTCGCCGACTGGTTGTTCTCGCAGACCGAATTTGTCGTGCGCGGCGGCACCCTGCGCTGGACCGACGAGATGCGGCCGGCGCCGCCGTTGGCTCTGGGCCAGGTGGACGCGGTGATGCGCAACAGCCGGCACCGCCACCTGATGCGGCTGGACGCGACGCCGCCGGCCGAATGGGGCGAACGCTTCAGCCTGCGGGCGATCTTCCGGCAGCCGCTGCTGTCGCGGCGCAATGGCGATTTCCTGAACTGGAGCGGCCAGGTGTATGGCGAGTTTTCCCGGGTCGATGTGTCCCGCGTCCAGCAGTACGCCGGCCTGGAAAAGCTCGGCATTGCGTTGAACCGCGGGCAGGGCGCGCTGCGCGCCTGGTCCGACGTCAGCAAGGGAAAAGTCACCGGCGCGCTGGTCGATGTCGCGCTGCAGGGCGTCGATGCGCGGCTGGGTGCCGATCTGGAGCCGCTGGCCTTCAACACCCTGGCCGGGCGCGTGGCGGCAAGCCAGCATGATGGCGGATTCGACGTCAGCACCGAGGGCCTGCAGTTCAGCACCCGGGACGGCCTGCAGTGGCCGGGCGGCAACCTGGCGCTGGTGCATGCCAACGCGTCACGCCAGGCGCCCGCGCACACCACACTCAAGGCCGACCGGCTGGACCTGGCAGCGCTGGCGCGGATTGCCGGCCGCCTGCCGCTGGAGCCGTCGGCGCACGCGCTGGTGGCGTCGCTGGCGCCCCGGGGTCTGGTGGAAACGCTGGATGCCCGCTGGCAGGGGCCGCTCGATGGCCCGTCGGCCTATGCCGCCAAGGGCCGCGTGACGGATTTGAGCGTTGCCGCAGGGCCAGCCGCTGCTGCGTCCGGCGCAACGGCGGGCATCGGCGCGCAGGCGGTTCCCGGCCGGCCAGGCCTGAGCGGCGCCACGGTGGACTTCAACCTGACGCAGGACGGCGGCCAGGCCAGCGTGAAGATCGCCAAAGGCGCGCTTGACCTTCCCGGAATTTTTGAGGAATCCCGCCTGCCGATGGACCAGCTGTCGGTGCAGGCGCAATGGAAAAGTGCAGGCGAAAAGATCGACCTGCAGTTGCGCGACCTGAAGTTTGAAAATGCCGATGCCCAGGGCCAGGCGCAGGTCCGCTGGCGCACCGATGATGCCGCCGCCGGCCCGCCTGAAGCCGGCGAATCGGCCGACCGCCGCTTTCCCGGCATCCTGGACCTGCAGGGCAGCCTGAGCCGGGGCGACGGCAGCCGGGTGCACCGCTACCTGCCGCTGGTGCTGGACCCTGAGGTTCGCCACTATGTGCGCGATGCCGTCATCAAGGGCCAGGTCAGCGACGTGAAGTTCAAGGTCAGGGGGCCGGTCTGGCACCTGCCGTTTGCCAACCCGGCGCTGGGGGATTTCCAGGTGTCGGCAAAAGTACGCAACGGGCATCTTGTCTATGTTCCCAAAGCCTTGCAGCCGCCTGGCGCCGCACCCTGGCCGGCGCTGACCGAACTGAATGGCGAACTGCTGTTCAGCCGGGCTTCGCTGGACGTCAAGGTTGCCAGCGGCAAGGTCGCCGGCCTGCCGGGCCTGCAACTGCTCAAGGGCGACGCGCGCATTGCCAACCTTGAACACCAGCCGGCGGTGGAGGTGGCGGTGGAGGTCAGGGGCGCGCTGTCGGACGCGCTGGGCTTTGTCAACAGCTCGCCCCTTGGCGCCATGACGGAGCATGCCCTGGCGGACGCCACGGCCACTGGCGCGGCTGACTACCGTTTTCGCCTGCGCCTGCCGATCGACGCGATCGACACGTCAACCGTCGAGGGCACGGTGACGCTGCCGGGCAATGACCTGAAGTTCCTGGCCCAGGCGCCGCTGCTGGGCCAGGTCAAGGGCGTGGTGAACGTGACCGACCAGGGTTTCAGCGTGGCCGGCGCGCAGGCCCGTCTGCTCGGCGGCGACGTCCGCATCGACGGCGGAACACGGCCGCTGGCGCCCGTCGCCGGTGCCAGGACCAGCGTCGCCTTCAAGGCGCAGGGCACGGTCACCGCCGACGGGCTGCGCCAGGCAACCGAACTCGGGCTGGCGTCGCGCGTGGCCGCGCACCTCAGCGGCAGCACCGCCTACAGCGCCACGCTGCAGTTCCGGCAGGGCGTGCCCATTCCCGAGATCATGGTGTCCAGCAGCCTGCAGGGCATGGCGCTGAACCTGCCGGCACCGCTGGCCAAGACGGCCGAAACGGCCTTGCCGGTACGCTTTGAAAACCAGCTGGTGGCCAGTTCGATGGACGCCGGCCAGACGCTGCAGGACCAGCTGTCGCTGAGCATCGGGCGGGTGGCGGTCATCAGCTACCTGCGCGACCTCAGCGGCAACGACGTCCGTGTGCTCCGGGGCAGTATTGGGGTGGGGCTGGAGGCTGGCGAATCGACGCCGGCGCCGCCAACCGGCGTCGGCGCCCATGTCAACCTGGCGGCACTGGACCTGGACGCCTGGGAAGGCGTTCTGGGCCAGGGCGCCAGCGTGGCGCAGCCGGCCGCCAGCGCGCCGGCCGGGCTGGCCGACGCCATGGGCTACCTGCCCAACGTGATGGCGATACGCGCCAAACAGCTGAAAGTTCAGGGGCGCAGCCTGAACAACGTGGTGGTGGGCGCCAGCCGGGATGGCCTGAACTGGCGCGCCAACATCGATGCCGCCGAACTGGACGGCTACCTGGAGTTTCGCCAGCCCGGCGCGCAGGGCGCCGGACGCGTCTATGCGCGGCTTTCCCGCCTGAGCCTGGCCGCCAGCGAGGCCAGCGAGGTCGAGGCGATGCTGGACGAGCAGCCCGCGAGCATTCCGGCACTCGACATCGTGGTCGAAAACCTGGAACTGCGTGGCAAGAAGCTGGGACGGGTCGAGATCGAGGCGATCAACCGGGGCGCGGCGCCCGCCGGGGGCGGCGTGCGTGAATGGCAGCTGAACAAGTTCAATGTCATCCTGCCCGAGGCCGTGCTGACCGCCACCGGCAGCTGGGCGGCGCTGCCCACCGGTCCCCGGGCCGCACGGCCTTTGAACGAGCGCCGCCGGGCCAGCATGGACTTCAGGCTGGACATTGCCGACTCGGGCGAGTTGCTCGGGCGTTTCGGCATGAGCGGCGTGATCCGGCGCGGCAAGGGAACGCTGCAAGGGCAGGTCGCCTGGATGGGGTCGCCCTTGAGCCTGGACTATCCGAGCCTGAACGGGGAATTCCATGTGAACGTCGCGTCCGGCCAGTTCATGAAGGCCGACCCGGGCATCGCCAAGCTGCTGGGCGTGCTCAGCCTGCAGTCCTTGCCGCGCCGGCTGACGCTGGATTTCCGCGATGTGTTCTCGCAGGGTTTCGCCTTTGACTTCATTCGCGGCGATGTCACGATTGTCCAGGGCGTGGCGCAGACCAACAACCTGCAGATGAGCGGCGTCAATGCCGCCGTGCTGATGGAAGGCCGGGCCGGCATTGCCGATGAAACGCAAAGCCTCAAGGTGGTCGTGGTGCCCGAGATCAATGCCGGAACGGCTTCGCTGATTGCGACTGCCATCAATCCGGTGGTGGGCCTGGGCAGCTTTCTGGCGCAGATGTTCCTGCGCCGTCCGCTGATGGAGGCGGCCACGCAGGAATTCCAGATTGACGGAAGCTGGTACGACCCCATAATCACCAAAGTTGACCGCAAGGCGCGGGCCAGGGCCCAGGCGGGCGAGACCACAGTGGAGACACGCAAACCATGAAAATAGCTGCCATCCAGATGGTGTCCGGCGCCGGCGTTCAAGCCAACCTGGACGCGGCACGCCTGCTGCTGACCCGGGCGGCGGAGCAGGGGGCCGAGATGGCCGTGCTGCCCGAATATTTCTGCATCATGGGCCTGAAGGACACCGACAAGCTCAAGGTCCGGGAGCAGGCCGGCAGCGGGATGATCCAGGATTTTTTGAGCCGCTCGGCGCGCGAGCTGGGCCTGTGGATCGTCGGCGGCACGCTGCCCACGGCCACCGGCGATGCCGGCCGGGCGCACAACAGCTCGCTGGCCTATGCCCCCTCGGGCGCCTGCGTCGCGCGCTACGACAAGATCCACCTGTTCAAGTTTGCCCAGGGCGAGGAAGCACACGACGAAACCCGCGTGCTCGACCCCGGCAAGCAGCCGGTGCGCTTTGAGCTCGCCTCGCGCGATGGCCACATCTACACGGTCGGCCTGAGCGTCTGCTACGACCTGCGTTTTCCGGAGCTGTACCGCGCCCTGAAGGCCGATGTGCTGCTGGTGCCCAGCGCCTTTACCTGGATCACCGGCCAGGCGCACTGGGAGCTGCTGCTGCGCGCCCGGGCGATTGAAAACCTGGCCTATGTGGTGGCGGCCGCACAGGGCGGCGTGCACGAGAACGGCCGCCGCACCTGGGGCCACAGCATGGTGGTCGGCCCCTGGGGCGAGATTCTGGCCGGGCAGGCCGAAGGGCCCGGCGTGGTCATGGGCGAGGTGCACGCCAGCCGGCTGCAGGAGGTTCGCCAGCGCCTGCCCGCCTTGAGCCACAGGGTGCTATGAACCGATGGTGCTGAAGTTCCCCCGGCTTGCCGGCTGGGCCAGCCGGCGCGGTTCCCTGTGGCTGCTGCTGCTGGCGCTGGTGGTGGCCCTGCTGGGCCTGCTGGTCTGGCTGGCCGGACGCTACGAGTCCAGCATGGTGCAAAGCCGGCTGGAAGACCATGCGGCACTGGCCGTGACCGACATGCGCTCCGGCCTGAACCGCAACCTTCAGGCGATCCAGGCACTGCATGCCCGCGAGCGCAGCGCCGAGGCCTGGCAGGTGCCGGCAGCCCAGCTGCTGCACGAGCACCGGGAAATCCTGCGGCTGGAATGGCGCAACGAAACGCTCGACATGCTGGGCTTTGTCGAGACGCCGTTTCGCAAGTCAGTGTTCGAGCAGCTCGACCGCACCAGCCTGCAGACCGATGTGAGCCTGGCTTGTACCTCCGCCCGCCGGATGAGCGGCCCGGTGTATTCGACCAGCTACTTTTTACCCCAGGCTGACGGGCTGGGCATGGAAGTGTCGGACATGTGCCTGCCCCTGACGGACGCAGGCCGCGTGACCGGCTATGCGGTGGCGACCTATTCGCTGCAGGGCCTGCTCAGTGAACTGGTCAGCAAGCCGCTGTCGCAAGGCATCGGCCTGTCGCTCACCGAGGCGGACGGCACGCGCCTGGCGCTGTACGGTGTGCCGGCGCGCGCCAGCCGGTCCTTCGTGGCCCGGCAGCTGCTCGACCTGCCAGGCATCACCTTCGTGGTGCGGATGGAGAGCCGGCTGGGCACGCCGGCCCTGTTCCCCAATATCCTGACGGCGCTGGTGGCTGCCCTGTCGCTCGCCCTGATGGCCGTGCTCTTTTTGCTGGGCCGCGACATGCGGCGGCGCCTGCAGGTCGAGAACGACCTGGGCGAGGCGCTGGCCTTTCGCAAGGCCATGGAGAACTCCCTGCTGACCGGTCTGCGCGCCCGGGACCTGCACGGCCGCATCACCTATGTCAACCCGGCTTTTTGCAAGATGGTCGGCGTCGACGCGCAGGAGCTGCTCAACCAGAGCATGCCTTCGCCCTACTGGCCACCCGAACTGGCCGGGGTGTACCAGCGGCGCCAGGAAATGCGCCTGGCGGGCAATCACCTGCCGCGCGAGGGCCATGAGTCGGTGTTCATGCGCAAGGACGGCACGCGCTTTCCGGTGCTCATCATGGAAGCGCCGCTGATCAACGCCGTGGGCAAGCACACCGGCTGGATGAGCGCCATCCTCGATGTCAGCGAGCAGCGCCGCACGGAAGAAGTCTCGCGCGCCAGCCAGGACCGGCTGCAGGCCAGCGCCCGGCTGGCCATGGTCGGAGAAATGGCGTCCTTGCTCAGCCATGAGCTGAACCAGCCGCTGGCGGCCATTTCAAGCTACGCCACCGGTTCCCTCAACCTTCTGGCGCATGCGTCAGCGGGCGACCAGCCGCCCGATGCGCCGGCCTTGTCCGACGACCTGCGGCTGGCGATGGGCCGCATAGCCGAGCAGGCCGAGCGCGCCGGCAAGGTGATCAAGAGCGTGCATGATTTTGTGCGCCGCAGCGAGCGGGTGCGCGAGGTGGTCACGCCGCGCGCGCTGCTGGACGCCATCATGCCGCTGGTGATCCTGCAGGCACGCAAGCTAGGCGTGCGCATCAGCCTGGAAGTCGACGAGACCTGCCCGCCGGTGCTGTGCGACCGCACCATGGTCGAGCAGGTGCTGCTGAACCTGGCGCGCAACGGCATGCAGGCCATGCACAGCAGCGACGAAACCGGCCAGCCGGCGCTGGCGCTGTCCGGCAAGGTGCTGACCTTGCGCATCCGGCCGGCCGCCTCGAATGCGCACAGCCAGTGGATCGAGTTTGCCGTGATCGACCAGGGCGAAGGCATTTCAAGCGAGGTGGCGCGTCAGCTGTTCACGCCCTTTTTCACCACCAAGCAGGAAGGCATGGGCTTGGGCCTGAGCCTGTGCCGCACCGTGATCGAGCAGCATGGCGGTTTTCTCGGCTATGAAAGCGTCCAGCCGCAAGGTACTATTTTCAGCTTTACCTTGCCGGTGGCCGTGGCAAAGTCGGCAGCCGGGGCTGCAATGCACCACACGCCCGGAGAAAGCTGACATGGAACCGATCCACAATGCCACCGTCTACATCGTCGATGACGACAAGGGCGTGCGCGACGCGCTGGCCTGGCTGCTGCGCTCCCGGCGTCTGCCCAGCGAGTCGTTTGCCAGCGGCGAAGCCTTTGACGAGCGGGTGGCGCAAAACTTCGAGGTGCGTTCGCCATCGTGCTTGCTGCTCGACGTGCGCATGAACGGGCTCAGCGGGCTGGCAATGTTTGAAAAGCTGATTGGCTACGGCCTGCTGCCGACCCTGCCGGTGATTTTCCTGACCGGCCATGCCGATGTGCCAACCGCCGTCGATTCGGTCAAGCGCGGCGCGTTTGATTTTTTTGAAAAACCGTTTTCCGACAATGCGCTGGTGGACCGTATCGAGCAGGCGCTCAGCCAGTCGGCGGCCGCGCTGGTCCAGCACAGCCAGTCCACCGGCCTGCGCACCCAGCTTGACAGCCTGACCGAGCGCGAGCGCGCGGTGATGCAACTGGTGGTCGAAGGACTGCCCAACAAGCTGGTGGCCGACCAGCTCGACATCAGCGTGCGCACCGTCGAAGTGCACCGTGCCCGGGTTTTTGAGAAAATGGGCGTCAAGTCGGCGGTCGAGCTGGCCAATCTGCTGCGCAATCTGTAGCAGATGCAGCTTATTTCTTTTTTTTCTCCGGGTCTGGCGCCGCGCGCTCCGATTCGTCCTTCAGTTCGCCCTTTTGACGGCCCGAAAACATCGTCCACCACACAATGAACACCAGCAGCAGCAGCGCACCGAGCGCTTCGAGTAAAAGCAAGGCCATGATTGGTTCCTGGAAAGCGGCAGCAAGCCTGAAGCGGCCAAGGGGATTGAGGCCGTCATGGCGCAAGGTGTCGATTATCGCCATCGCCGCATTCATGGCCGCCTGTACCAGCGTGCCTTTGCCGCCCGCGTCCACGCCGGGCGGCGCGTCCGTTCCGGCTGGCGTGCGTCCGGGCGATGCCGGGCCTCTGCCGCCGCCCCGGCTCCTGGGGAAAAGCCGCTGGGTGGCAGTCCATTGGTCGGAATTGCCGGGCTTTGAGGAAGATTCGCTGTTTGAAGCCTGGAACGCCTGGATCAAGAGTTGCGAGCGACCCGGCCCGGTGTTTGCCCCCTTGTGCAGCGAAGTGCGGCGCCTGAGCATTGCCTCGGCGCAGGAACAGCGCGACTGGATGGTTGCCCGCCTGCAGCCCTACCGCGTCGAGTCGCTGCAGGGCAGCGCCGACGGCCTGCTGACCAGCTACTACGAGCCGGTTCTCAAGGCCAGCCGCCGGCCGGGCGGCGGCTACGCGGTGCCCGTTTACCGCACGCCGGCCACCCTGGGCAGCCGCAAGCCGTGGTTCTCGCGCCAGGAAATCGACACCCTGCCCGAAGCGCGGGCTGCCCTGCAGGGGCGCGAGATTGCCTGGGTGGACAACCCGGTCGAGGTGATGTCGTTGCACATCCAGGGCTCGGGCAGGCTTAATATTCTGGAGCCCGACGGCTCCCAGCGTGTCGTCCGGGTGGCGTATGCCGGCTCTAACGAGCAGCCGTTTCGCAGCGTCACCCAGTGGCTGGCAGACCAGGGCGAAGGCAAGATGCTCGCGCCGTGGGTGGAATCGACCAAGGTCTGGGCCTTCAAAAATCCCCAGCGCGTGCAGCAGATGCTCTGGAGCAACCCGCGCTACACTTTTTTCCAGGAGCAGCCGCTGAGTGAATTCGACGCCGCTTTTGGCCCCAAGGGCGCGCAGGGCGTGCCGTTGACGCCGGGTCGCTCGATTGCCGTCGATCCGGGCAGCATTCCGTATGGCACGCCGGTCTGGCTGGCGTCGCGCGGCGGCGCGGCCAACCTGCAAAAGCTGGTGCTGGCGCAGGACACCGGCAGCGCCATCGTCGGCGCGGTGCGGGCCGACTACTTTGCCGGCACCGGCGTGGACGCCGGCCTGCTGGCCTCGCGCGTCAACCAGCCGCTGCGGCTCTGGGCGCTGTGGCCCAAATAAACATTGAAAGACAGGAACATGAACAAACTTCTGGGCCAACGCATGGCGTCATGGATGCTGCTGGCAGGCGCCACGGCACTGGCCGGTTGCGCCGGCCTGACAGGCGGCGGGCCGTCGGCCACCGCATCCAACCCGGTGTACCGCTGCGAGCAGGGCCTGCAGTTCACCGTCCGGTTCGTCAACAACACGGCGGTGCTGAAAGGCGCCCGCGGCGACGACGTGCTGCTGCGCGATGCCGGCGGCCAGGGCATGCAGACGGTCTATAGCAACCCGCGTCTGCGCGCCGAGTTTGGCCTGGGCGAGGCCGGGCGCGAGGCGGCGCTGCAGTATCTGCAGCAACCGCTGGTGGCGCGCTGCCAGCGCGACTGAGCGCGCGCCGGGCACGGCGGGGTGTCATCAAGTTGAAACATGGACAGGCGACAGTACGCGGGTGATTGACCCCGCTGACGCCGGCCCTCTTCGCCGCGCGCAGCCTTATTTGCCCGGAGCGAACAACCCATGAAACCTGTTGCCACCCTGTCCCGTCGCCGTGCCCTGCAATTTTTTGCAGGTGCGCCCATGCTGCCCTTGTCGACCACCTTTGCCGGAAGCTTTCTGCTGGCCGGCTGCGGCGGTGGCGACGATGCGGTTGCCGCTCCGGCAGCCAGTTACAGCGGCGTGAGTTTTTCTTCCATGCCAGCCCCCACGCTGGCCAACGCCGCCGCCATGGCCACGACCACCGTCGGCTCGGTGATGACGGTCAACTACAGCGACAGCAGCAAGGTTGATTTCAAACTGGCCTACCAGCCTTTCTTTGTCACCGGCGACCTGGTGTCCGATGGCAAGGGCGGCAAGACGCTGTCTGGCGGCTACTACGACATCAACAACAAACCCATCATGGACAACACCGTGGTTGGCAAGGAGCGGCATTTTTTCTCTGACGCACCCGACGGCACGTCGCTGCTGACGGTGCCGGGTGCCAAGGTTGCAGGCGTCACCGGCAATACCGTGTTTGCCGTGGTCCAGTTCGAGTACACCAGCAGTGCACAGGACGGCGTGACGGGCATGTACGGCAAGCTGCCTTCACCCATCGCCGTGCTGACGCTCGACCAGAACGCCACGACCGGCAAGCTGTCGCTGGTGAAGTACCACAACGTGGACACGTCCGGCGTCAATGGCCTGTGGATCACCTGCGGCGCCAGCATCTCGCCCTGGGGCACCCATTTGTCGAGCGAGGAATACGAGCCCGATGCCTTCGCCTTGCGCAGCAAGAATTTCATGGATGACTTCAGCAAGAACCTCTACGGCGACGCGGCCAGGGCCAACCCCTACAACTACGGCCACCTGCCTGAAGTGACCGTCAACCTTGACGGCACTGCCTCCATCAAGAAGCACTACAACCTCGGCCGTATCTCGCACGAACTGGTGCAGGTCATGCCCGACAACCGCACCGTGTTCATGGGCGACGACGCCACCAACAGCGGTTACTTCGTGTTTGTGGCCGACAAGGAAAAGGATTTGTCAGCCGGCTCGCTGTACGTCGCCAAGGTGGGAACGGGATTTTCCATTGTCCCGGGCGATGCGGGTGCCGCACTGACCTGGATCAAGCTGGGCAGTGCCACCAGTGCCGAGGTTCGCGCCCTGGTCGATGGCGGCATCAAGCCCACCGACATCATGGACGTGCGCAGCACCGACCCGGTGGACGCGGCGTTCAAAAAAGTGGTGTCCAACGGCAAGGTGGAGTGGATCAAGGTCATCAACGAAAAAGCCGCTGCCTTCCTTGAAACCCACCGCTATGCCGCTTATGTCGGCGCCAGCATGGGCTTCACGAAGATGGAAGGCACCACCGTCAACATCAAGGACAAGGTGGCCTACTCGGCACTACAGAACATCCAGGCGTCCATGGTGGCGGGCGACAAAGCCAACGTGCCCGGCAACGGCATCTCCGTGCCCAAGGCCCTGGTGGCCGGCGCCGTGATGGCCCTCAACCTCAAGGGCGGCCAGAAAGACGACAAGGGCGCCGCCATCAACAGCGAATGGATGCCGGTGGACACCAAGGCCCTGCTTGCGGGCGAGGACATCACCTCCGACGCGCTGGGCAACACCGCCAACCCCAACAAGATCGCCAACCCCGACAACCTGAAGTTTTCCGAGAAGATGCGCACGCTGTTCATCGGCGAGGACAGCAGCCAGCACGTCAACAACTTCCTGTGGGCCTACCACATCGACACCAAGGTGCTGTCGCGCGTCATGTCGATTCCCGCCGGCGGCGAATCGACCGGCCTGCACGCAGTGGACGAGCTGAACGGCTGGACCTACATCATGAGCAACTTCCAGCATGCCGGCGACTGGGGCAGCATCCACAGCGTCGTCAAGGCCACGCTCGACCCGCTGGTCAAGGCCAACTACAAGGACAAGTTCGGTGCCGCCGTGGGTTACCTGACCTGCGAGCCGGCCCAGATGAAACTGGCCAAAGCCTGAAAACACGCGCGGGGAGGGCGCCGAAGCGCAACAGCCCCACTTCCGGCCCAGCCGGTTGCCCGGTCTCCTGCGGAGGCCGGGCTTTTTTCATTTTGCTATGAATTAAATAGCTAAAAGTACCCGCCCATAGAGCGGAAAAGCCATTATTGGTCTGAATTTCCGGTTCCGACAGCCAACAGATGCCCCGGCGGCAGCGCGCCGCTGGCCTTGACCTCGCCGAGCGAGAAGCCGGTGTGCAGATCCTTCACATTCGGCAGGCTGACCGGCACGTTGCAGGCGAACTGGCTCAAGCGGTTGGGGTCCGGCCACGTTCGCTGCGTGCAGCCGTTGGGCCGCCAGGGCGCGCGGGCAGCAGTCGCAGGCCACTGCCCGTTCTTCAAGGCGCAGTGGCAGCTTGGGCAATGCCGGCCAGTGCCTTGGCAATATTGCCGGCCACTGCGCATTCGGGCACGGCATGGCGTTGCGCCAGGTAGGCCGGGTCGTTGTAGCCCAGCCAGACCTGGCCAGCGGCGTCTTGCCAGACCAGGGCTTTGAGAGGCAGGTCGATGCCGACGGTTTGCGCACACTCCATGAACGGCGTGCCGCCCTGCGGGTTGCCAAAAATCAACAGCTCGGTGGGACGCAGTGTCTTGCCAATTTTGGCGGCGCCAGCGGCGTGGTCGATGCGGGCAAAAATATTCAGGCCGCGCTGCCTGGCCTGCGCTTCCACGCGGTCCATGGTGGTTTTGGCATCCACCGGGCTTTTGACGGAAATCAGTCCGTCCACGGCGCCAGCCACATTCACGCTGGCTGCCAGTGCAACGGCCGTAATGCCTTTGAATATTTGCATGAGGAAATTCCTTTTCAATGTGTTGACGCCGCCACAAACTTGGCGGCGCTGCCCGAGCAGTCGGAGGGGTGTGCTGGATTCTTATATGCGGCAGCCGCTGGACGTACCGAATAATTTGTAAAAACCACAAGCCGTGGATTACGTTTTATCCATGCTGCAAATTTTCCTTGGCGTCGATTGCCAGCATATAGGGGTAGCGAAGTGCACCGGGCTCTGCCAAATCGACCGTGAGACCGATCCAATGTTTTAGCTAGCACCGCTGGGCGGACACGCCCATGAACGCGCGGCAAACGCTTGCGCTGAACCGTGCGCTGGACGGCATGAAGGGCAAGCTAACGAATGCCAAGTGGACAACTATGCGCAAATGCTCTGCGGACACGGCACTCCGCGACATCAATGACCTGCTGGTGCGCGGGGTGCTGCGCAAGCTGGAGGGCGGGGGTGCGGAGTACGGGGTATTAGTTGGTCAAATAGGGCGAAGGCGGCTATCAACTGCCGAACAGCTCTGAATGCGTTCCGCAACGCACAAAGTTGATCGCGTTCGCTTCGATTTGGTAAATCAGCAGAAAGTCTCCACCGATATGGCATTCCCGGTGGTCAGCCCACTCACCTTTTAACGCGTGGTCCAGCCATTCAGCGCCCAGCGGTGCATCGTTCGCAATCAGCAGCAGCATCGCCGCTTTGAGCCGCGTCACGTCATAGCGACCTGAATGCGAAAGCCGGAGCCAGTCTTTCAAAAATGCCTTGGCATAGTCCGCAGCCCGTGGCGGCACCGCCCGCTTACTTGCCGCTGTTTTTTTCAAGATCGGCAAACAGCTTGTCGGCAGAAGCAAAACGGTTTTCACCGTTGCGCCGGCTGGCCATCATGGCGCGCGATTCTTCCATGGCCGCTTGCGTCTCGGCATTGGGCACCTTCAGCTCCAACGGAAAAGCCTGATCAACCACCACCCGACGCAAGAACAGGCGAACCGCATCCGACATCGACAACCCCATCGTCGTCAACGCCGCCGTCGCCTGTTCCTTGATGTCGTCGTCTATCCGAATATGAAGCATTGAAGTCTGCGCTGCCATGGTGTGGTTCCTCTGCAAGAAAGCGTAATTTTGTATCTCATTTGAGATTTTTGCAAGATGCTGGCCTCTGTACTTCGCAGCGCGTGCGGGCCAGTTAGGCAGACACCAGCACCCGCGCACCCGCACAGCCCGCGTTCTTGCGAATCTCGTCCACGACCACGCTGGCCGCGTCAAACTCCATGCCGTCTGACGCCGCCACGGAAACGATCTCCCGGAACGTCTGCGCGATGGATTCCAGATCGCTTGCGCCAAACCCCAGCAAATCCACATCCCGCGTGGGGTGGTGCGGCATGGCGCACCACAAGTTGAACAGCATCGCGCCTTTGAACACGAAATGATCGGCATGGGCAGACTGCCCCAGCCTGTACACCCCGCGCTCACACGCTCCAACGCACTGATCGCGGTTAGCCGCGTGAGCACCATCCGCGCAATGCCCAACTCCTGCAAGCGCCAGTACACGTCGGGATTGGGTGTCGGTAGCCATGGGCGGGAGTGTGTTCCGTTTGTGCGTTAAGTTAAATCGGATGGAATGATTTCGGAACAATCTTGCTGCTTGCAATTATGTAAACCATAGATTACATTTTAAGCATGCTCCAAATCCTCCGCACAGCCGATTTCGACACATGGCTGGCTGCATTGCGGGACAAAGTCGGGCAAAAGCAGGTGTTGGCGAGGCTGGCCCGTTTGTCTTTGGGGCACTGGGGCGACTGCAAGCCGGTTGGCGGTGATGTTGTCGAGCTTCGCCTGCATAGCGGTCCAGGCTATCGCGTCTATTGCTGGAAAGACGGCCTCACCGTGGTGATTGCACTGGGCGGTGGAGACAAGTCCAGCCAGGAGCGCGACATTGCCAAAGCACAGCACATGGTCACACTTTTGAAGGAGTAATCTGATGAATCCCACCGCCGCCGCACAACTTGGCATCAAACCCTTTGAAGCCGCCGACTACCTGCAATCCGACGAAGACTGCGTGCAGTACTTACAGGCTTGTATGGACGAGGCCCCAGAAGACGCCGCCCTGTTCACCAAAGCCGTAGGCGATATCGCACGGGCGCGCGGCATGATGCAGCTGGCCCGCGACACCGGCATCACCCGAGAAGGGCTTTACAAAGCGCTGGGCGAGCAAGGCAACCCCAGCTTTGCGACAGTTATCAAAGTCATGCACGCGCTGGGATTGCAGTTCAAGGTGGGCGCGCGGTCGGTGCAGGGTTGAGTGCCAAATAGGGCTGAAGCCCTCGTGGAGTATGCGCAACCGGCTATCAAATCAGAAGCAATTTGCCGTACCTTTCGGCCCGGCACGCAAGGCTTTCGTCATCGAGACCCTCTCAAAACCCCGGCGGGATTTGTGATGGGTGGGCGCCCAGCGGGTCCTACTCTGTCTCAGCCACCCGGCAGCTCGGCAAACTTTGCCGCCATCGTGGGGTTGCCCCGTGTGAGCTTCTTGATCGTCAGATCGTCGGCCTTGTCGTTGGCGAGTCGCAAATTGTTTGCTGACTTGTGCAGCGCTTCCTTGGTTTTTTCCAGGTCCTTGATCGCTTCGTCGATGCGCTTGATAGCCTCTTCAAACCCTTCGGAGGCCAGGCGCCAATTGCGCCCAAACGCCGTCTTGAATTCGTCGAGCTGGGTTTCGAACTTCGTGATGTCCACGTTCTGCGAACGCACCAGCGCCAGCTCGGACTTGTATTTCATCGCGTTCAAAGCGGCATTGCGCAGCAGCGTGATCAAGGGCACAAAGAACTGCGGCCGCACCACGTACATCTTGGGGTAGCGGTGCGATACATCGACGATGCCGCTGTTGTACAACTCGCTCTCCGGCTCCAGCAGGGACACCAGCACCGCGTACTCGCATGCCTTTTCAGTGCGGTCCTTGTCCAGTTCTTTCAGAAAATCTTCGTTCCTCTTTTTGGTCGCCGTTTCATCGCTCTCGTTCTTCATCTCAAACATGATGGAGACGATCTCGGTGCCTGACTGAGTATTCCGGACCAACGTGACCGGTGATTCCGGGATCGTGACCGACGTTCCGGTGAACGTGAACGGGAGGATTCCGGCAACGTGACCGCTT
>NZ_JAAFGZ010000040.1 GCF_010365105.1 Polaromonas sp.
TGCCGCCACGCAGCAAGCCCGAACCGCCGGTGCCGCCGGCGCCGCCTGTGAGCACGCCGGAATGGGTGCCGCTGCTGCTTGCCTGTACGGCGGCAGCGCCTGCAGAGCCGTTCGCGCCGTTAATAAAGCCGTTGGCGCCGTTGGCGCCCTGGGTGCCCGTGATGGCTCCGGCGGTGTCCTGTGCCCAGGCGCTGGCGCCCGCCAGCGTCGCCAGTGCAATCAGGCAGGCGCTGGCCAGCCGGGTCCGGCGTGGCGGGCAGGTTTCGCCGCCGGTGGCCGAGGTCGCCTGGCGGCTGCCTTTGGCAACTTCGGAAACAGCCTGGCAGGCGCCGGTGGAGTGGTTCAAAACAAGGCTGTAAATTTGATTCATGGTGCGGACCTGTCAGTCGTTGAAGGTGAAGTCTTCATTGCGTTGCGCTGTCTCGACAATTCAAAACCCGTGGGGCGGGGGTTGGAGTCTGTCGAGACTGGGCACGTTTCTTTCATAATTTTTCATCCCGCTGGTTTGAGCGGTGGATGCAATTATTGAAACGGCTGGTGACAGCTGCAATGAGCCGCTTGGACTAATCCCCCGCACTGGAATTTGTGCAGCGTCTTGATGTCGGGCCGTTGCGGCGGCCATCGGACGATGTGCAAAGGAAGTCAGCCGGCCTCGTTTTGCTGCCCGCAACGCATGAATTTGTAACGGCAGCGGCCGTCAACAATCCATGAAACGGTCGGTATTTTTGACGGACGATGCCTGTTCAGGCGCTGCAGCCGAGCAGGATTTCAACCAAAGCCGCAGGCTCGCTGACCATCGGGTCATGGCCGGTTTGAAGCTCGATATAGCGCCCCTGGGGCAGCCAGGCGCCGTTCCAGAACAGCGGGTCCCGGGCCCGCAGGCGGCTTGGTGCGATGGTTGCCAGGGCAGGCTCGGTGCAGCTGACAAAGGTGCGCGGCACGGCGGCGACGCGCTCCATGTCGAACTGCAAAGGTGCCTGGTAGGTGTTGCCGGGGTGCGGCGTCTGCCGGCGCCGGACCCATTCGCGGTCGGCATCCTTGAGGCCAAAGACCTCCGGATCGGGCGGCGGAAAGCTGAAATGTGGCGACGCCTGGGCTGCCGCCAGGCGCTGCTGCTGGGTGGCGCCGGACTGCGTGCTGCTCCAGCTTTCGCCGGGCTTGGGCAGCACCGCATCGACATACACCAGATGCTTCAGGCGCTGGCCCAAGCGGTCGGCTACCGCCGTGCCGATCATGCCGGCGTAGGAATGCACGGCGAGCACCACGTCGTCCAGTTCTTCGGCCTCGATCAGATGGAGCACGTCGTCGATGTGCGTGTCCAGCGTGATGCTGGCGGACAACAGATGGGCGCGTTCGCCCAGGCCGGTCAGCGTGACCGCATGCACCCGGTGGCCCTGCTGTTGCAGCGCCTGGCTCACACGCTGCCAGCACCAGCCGCCGTGCCAGGCGCCATGCACGAGGACAAAATTGGCCATCAGATCACCTTTGTATTTTTTAACTCCAGCAATTGCGCTTCGGAGTAATGCAGGACCTCGCGCAGCACTTCGTCGGTGTGCTGGCCCAGCAGCGGCGGTGCCAAGCCGCCCTGGCCCGGCCCACGCACCGGCGTGGCGCTGAGCTTGATCGGGCTGGCCACCAGCGACAGATCGCTTTTGAACGGATGCTGCCAGTGCGTGACCATGTCGCGGGCTTCGATCTGCGGATCGGTGAAGACCTCTGCCAGGTTGTTGATGGCGCCGCAAGGCACCTTGGCGCCTTCCAGCGCGGCCAGCCAGTCGGTCTTGCCGCGCAGCTTCATGACGCTTTCAAGAATCGGCACCAGCTGGCTGCGGTTCAACACCCGGTCGCGGTTCTTGGCAAACAGCGGATTCACGCCGAGTTCGGGAATGCCCGCGACCTTGCAAAATTTCACGTATTGCGAATCGTTGCCTACGGCCAGGATCAGATGGTCTTTGCTGCCGTCGGCGGCGGGCGCGACCTCGAACACCTGGTAAGGCACGATGTTCTGGTGCGCATTGCCGACGCGCTGCGGCACCTTGCCGCTGACCAGATAATTCGCTCCCAGATTGGCCAGCATGGCGACCTGCGTGTCGAGCAGCGCCATGTCCACCTGCTGGCCTTCGCCGGTCTTTTCGGCATGGCGCAGCGCCGCCAAAATGCCGACGGTGGCATACATGCCGGTCATCAGGTCGGCCACGGCGACGCCGACTTTTTGCGGACCCCCGCCCAGGTCGTCGCGCTCGCCGGTCACGCTCATCAGCCCGCCCATGCCCTGGATGGCATAGTCGTAGCCGGCGCGCTCGGCATACGGGCCGTTCTGGCCGAAGCCGGTGACCGAGCAGTACACCAGGCGCGGATTCAGCGTTTTCAGGCAGGCGTAATCGAGGCCGTAGCGCGCCATGTCGCCGACCTTGAAATTCTCGACGAACACGTCGCAGTGCAGCACCAGTTCACGAATCAGGGCTTGCCCGGCCGGCTGGGCTATGTCGCAGGTCACCGAGCGCTTGTTGCGGTTGGCGCCCAGGTAATAGGCGGCTTCATGCGTTTCCGTGCCGTCGTCGTTTTTCAGGAAGGGCGGCCCCCAGGTGCGGGTGTCGTCGCCGCTGCCGGGGCGCTCGATCTTGATGACATCGGCGCCCAGGTCGGCCAGCGTCTGGGTACACCACGGGCCCGCGAGCACGCGGGATAAATCGAGAATGCGGATGCCTTGAAGAGAGTTCATGGGCTTATTTTGCCTGCGTATCGGCACAAATTCGCAAGCTCTTTTTTTGATAGCTGCAAACCCTTTGCAGGCGAGCGGAAATGGCCTTTTTGGCTACAAATATCAGGGTCTGGACGGCGCGGTGCTGCGGTCCACATAGGGCCGCGCCTGCAGCAGCGCGATGCGGCCGCCGACCGTGGCCCATTCGATGTCCTGGTCCACGCCGCCAAACACCTGCTTGACCGCCGCGCCGACGCCGGCCAGGCGCAGCACCAGCGTGTCGTTCAGCACGACGCGGCCGACCTCGACCGGCACTTCCCTCACGCCGCCGCCTGCGTCGAGTTGCAGCGCGGTGTGGTCGGCCGAGCGGCTGAGCACCTGGATCGCCCGGGACCAGCTTGAATACGTCACCTGTTCGGCCACGCGCTGGCCTTCGACCACCCGGATGCCGATGCCGCGCTTGGCAGAAAGGTAGGTGACATGCCAGCCGCCAGCGCTGAACGGGTCGCGGGTGATCATCACGCCGGCGTTGGCCGCGTCGATGGCGGTCTGCACGAAAACGCCCATCATCACCGCGTCGGCAGGAAAGCGCGCCGCGCCGCGTGCCTCCCAGGCTTCAAAGTTGAATACCGAGGCCCAGACCGTCTTCACCGCACGCTCCAGCGCCTCGCCGGTCAGTACATTCGGCACGGTGGTGTAGAGGCCAGCGCCGCTGAAGCCGGGCAAATCCTCTGAATTGGACGAGCTGCGCACGAACACGCCCCGGCCGCCCAGCTGGTTTTGCCAGCGCCCCTGCCATTCGGCCACCGTCGGGCGGTCCAGCGGCCACTGAACGATCTCGCCGCGCAGACGGGTCAGCGCCTCCTTGCGGATTTTCGGGTCGGTCTTGAAGCCCGGCAGTTGCTGCATCCGCGCCAGCCGGTCGGCCAGGCGGTGGGTGCGCATGAAACGGTCGTAATGCGAAAACGGAATGCAAAAGCCATCGGGAACAAACGTGCCGGCAATGCCCGCGAGCTGCAGGGCGCCCAGGTTGGCGGCCTTGGCGCCGCATTGCGCGCTGTGCCGGGGCCGCAGGGCGACCAGCGGCCAGAGGCGGGTTTCGTCCAGATCGGGCCTGGCGACGGGCACGACTTTCTGGGGGATCACCTGTTTTTGACGAAGCTGCCAGGCAGCAATTTCCGGCTCCGTCAGGCGGCGCAGCGCGTAGCCGGACGCCGCTACCTTCAGCTCGACCCACTGCCCCGCTTGCGCGCGCAGCAGGCTGGCCGCATCACGCACATAAGCATTCGGAATGCCCCAGCCCTTGGCCAGCAGGTTGACATGCGACAGCACCGTCGAGGCCCGCTCGGTCAGCACCCCGGCAACCGGCGCCAGGCTGAGCGGCACCTGCCGGAGCACGGCAATGTCGTCCGGCCGCAGCGTGTCTGCGTCGTCGGTTGTCTCCACGATGCGCAGCCGGCCGGTGGCCACGCCCGGATTCAGCGACATGAAGGGCTGCTGGCGAATCAGCGCTTCCTGGGTGACGAAGGCCAGCCCCATCTTCTGGGCGAGGCGCTCGTGCAGCGTCGAGCTGGTCTTGAGTTGGAGCGGTGCGAAAAAGCTGGCCTTGAGGAGCTGGTCGGCCTGGCGCAGCAGCGGCTCGGTCAGCTGGTCGCCTTCCCAGAATTCGTAGGTGAAGGCGGCGATGTCCGGCTGCCAGCTGACCGTGCCGAACAGAAAGCGGCGGTCCGGGCGCAGGTAGTTGCTTTTGATGGTCTGCTCGTCGGCACGCGGCATCAGGCCGGTCTGGCGGACAAAATGCTCGTGCAGGCCAAAGCGCGGCGTGTTCAGGTAGTGCATGCGCGCCGGCACGGGCAGCCGGTCGATGGCAAACATCACATGCGGCAGCGCCGTCGCCGTTCCGGGGTTGTGGACACGGGCCAGCGCGTCAAACTCGGCCTGGCTGCGCAGGGCGGGCAGGGCATCGGGGGCACGGGCCGCAGCCTGGCTGGCAAGCGGCGCCGGCTGGGCCTGCGCGACGGGCGTCATGCACAGCCCCGCCAGCAGCAGGAAAAGCGGAGCGGCAAGTGTCATGGCATGGCGGGCGTTGAGGGTTCAAGGCAAAAGCGCAGTTTAGGACCAACGCCCCTTGCTTTCAACCGGCCTTGTCATGTGGCCAGCCGCAGGCCCTGCGGCGTTTGCTATTGAATCAATAGCTATAAACATAGGACCTTCTTGCGGAGGAGGCACTTTCATGCCTGAAAACAGCTTGGCGCACGACAGCCTTGTTCGCCGGCTGTCACCTGCGCCTTGTCAAACCTGGTGCCCGGCACGGGACCGCGCCGATTGCCTGTAAAGTGCAAGGCCTGCGGAAGGGTCGCAGTTTTTGACAAGGCTGGGGTGCGCTGGATGTTTCGATTTTCGATTTTGATGAACGCCGGACTGGCCGCCCTGCTGGTGCTGGCCGGCTGCAGTCCAGCCCTCAACTGGCGCGAAGTACGGCCCGAAGGCACGCGCCTGAACCTGCTGCTGCCGTGCAAACCCGACAAGGCGCAAAAGGTCGTTCCGCTCGGCGGGCGGGCAACGCCGCTGTCGATGCTTGGCTGCGATGCGGACGGCGCAACCTTTGCCGTCGCCATCGCCGATGTGGGCGACCCCTTGCAGGCGGCTTCGGTCCTGGCGCTGTGGCAGGACCTGACGCTGGCCAACATGAAGGCCACGCGCGCCAGCCGCCAGTTGCTCCTCCTGAACGTTCCCGGTGCATCGCCCGGTATCCCCGTCACCCGCCTGCAGGCGCAGGGACAGCGCGGCGATGGCACCGCCGTCAGCGGGCAGGCCGCGTATTTTGCGCAGGGCTCGCAATTGTTCCAGGTGGTGATGTATGCGCCGCACATCACGCCCGATGTGGCCGAAACGTTTTTTTCCAGCCTGAAGTTTGAATGACGCCGTGACGCCAAGAAATGCAATCCCTCTGCCGGACCGGCTGGGCGCCGGCGCGGCCACCCTGGTGTTTCTGGCGTTTGCGGCGGCTTACTTTGTCTCGGCGCTGCTGCGCGCCATCACTGCCACGCTCGCGCCGGTGCTGACGCAGGAGTTCGCGCTGCAGGCGCGGGACCTGGGGCTGCTGGCTGGCGGTTATTTTCTGGGCTTTGCCGCTGTCCAGTTGCCGTTGGGCACCTGGCTGGACCGGCATGGGCCCAAGCGCGTCATCCTGTGGTTTTTGAGCCTGGCGGTGATCGGCTGTCTGGCGTTTTCAGCCGCCAGCAGTTTTACCGGGCTGCTGACCGCGCGCGTGCTGCTCGGCATGGGCGTGGGCGCCTGCCTGATGGCCGCGCTGACCGGCTACCGCCGCTGGTTTGACGCGGCCACGCTGCTGCGCACCAATTCATGGATGCTGATGACCGGCTCGCTCGGCATGCTGGCCTCGACGCTGCCGGTGCAGTGGCTGATGCCGCTGACCGGCTGGCGGGCGCTGTTCTGGCTGCTGGCGGGGCTGGTTGTGTTGTCGATGGCGGCGATTGCCTGGGTCGTGCCGGGCTGGCGGGCGACTGCGCTGCCGGTGCCCGCCGGGTTGAGCCCGGAAAGCGCCATTCACGAGGAAGCCGGTTATGCGCCCATCTGGCGCAGCCGCTATTTCCACAAGATGGCGCCGCTGGCTTTCTTCAACTACGGCGGCATGGTCGCCATCCAGACGCTGTGGGCCGGGCCCTGGATGGTGCGGGTGACCGGCAACACCCCGCTGGAATCGGCCACCGGCCTTTTCTGGATCAATGCCAGCATGCTGGTGACCTTCTGGAGCTGGGGCATGGTCAACCCCCACCTAGCCCGCCGTGGCTGGTCGGCTGCGCGCCTGATCGCCTGGGGGGTTCCGCTCAGCCTGGCGGTGCTGGCGTTCAATATCTTTGCCGGCACGGCCACCGGCTGGCTGGGCTGGGCACTGTTTTGCGTGACTTCCAGCGTGCTGGGCCTGGCCCAGCCAGCCGTCGGCATGTCGTTTCGGGCCAGTCTGGCCGGGCGCGCGCTGTCGGCCTTCAACCTGGTGATTTTTGCCGGGGTGTTTGTCGCCCAGTGGGGCCTGGGGCTGCTGATGGACGGTTTTGCGGCCATGGGCCTGGCGCAGGTCGCCAGCTTCCAGGCGGCCATGGCGGTGTATTTGTGTTGCGGTATCGCTGCCTATGGCTACTTTGTCAGTGTGAACGCTGATAATTGAGCGCAATGAACGGCATTTTCATCATCGCCCATGCACCGCTGGCCTCTGCCTTTCTCCAGTGCGTGCGCCATGTCTTTCCAGACATTGATGCCGGCGTGCAGGCGTTCGACGTGCAGCCCCAGACGCCTCCCGAAGAAACCCTGGCGCAGGCCGGCCTGGTGCTCAGTCAGCTTGGCCTGCCGCAGGCGCTGGTGCTGACCGATATTTTTGGAGCAACGCCCTGCAACGTCGCGCAAAAGCTGGCAGACGGCATCAACACCAAGCTGGTGACCGGCATGAACCTGCCCATGCTGCTGCGCGCCGTGTGCTACCGCCACGAAGCGCTCGACACGCTGGTGGCGCGCGCGCTGGCCGGCGCCAGCCAGGGCGTGATGCAGGTGGCCGTGACCGCACCGCAAAACCAGATACAACGAAACCATGATCAAGACCCGCACGACCATCAGCAATAAGCTGGGCCTGCATGCCAGAGCTTCCGCCAAATTCACCAAACTCGCCGGCAGTTTTCGCAGCGAGGTCTGGATGAGCAAGGGCGAGCGCCGCGTCAATGCCAAGAGCATCATGGGCGTGATGATGCTGGCCGCCGGCATCGGCAGCAGTGTCGAGATCGAAACCGATGGCCAGGACGAGCACGCCGCCATGCAGGCCTTGCTGGCGCTGGTGGCGGACAAATTCGGCGAAGGGGAATAAATGCCCCCACGGTCGCTCACTGCGTGTAGCTCCCTGCCCCCCGAGGGGGCCGCCCCGCCTGCAGTCCGGCAAAGCCGGGAACCTTGCCCCCACGGTCGCTCACTGCGTGTAGCTCCCTGCCCCCCGAGGGGGCCGCTGCGCCTGCGGCCCGGCAAAGCCGGTTCGGCGGCCCTGGCTGGAATGGAACGCCGCGCGCCCGGTTTTGCTCCTTCCCCCTCTGGGGGAAGGCCAGGATGGGGGCTGCCTGGCACGCGGCGCGCTTGCTGTTTCACCAAAGGCCGCCCATGACGTTTTCCGTTCACGGCCTGGCGGTGTCTCGCGGCGTGGCGATTGGACGCGCGGTGCTGGTGGCGTCGAGCCGGGCTGATGTCAGCCATTACTTCATCGACCCGGCCACCACCGATGACGAGATTGCGCGTGTCAGGCTGTCGCGCAATGCCGTCATGGAAGAAATCATGCGTTTGCAGCACGACCTGCCCAAGGACGCGCCCCATGAAATCGCCGCGCTGCTCGACGTCCACCTCATGCTGCTGCAGGACGAAATGCTGATCGGCGGCGTGAAGCACTGGATCACCGATCGCCATTACAACGCCGAATGGGCGCTGACGACGCAGTACGAAATCATTGCGCGCCAGTTCGACGAGATGGAGGACGCCTACCTGCGCGAGCGCAAGGCTGACCTGGAGCAGGTCGTCGAGCGCATCCTGTGCCACATGAAAGGCTCGGCCTCGCCGCTGCAGGCCGCCCGCCAGGGCGCGGCGCGTGCCGGCAGCAGCCGCCGCCAGTCGCAGCAGGACCTGCTGCTCGACGACACGCTGGACGTGCCGCTGGTTCTGGTGGCGCACGACATTTCACCGGCCGACATGCTGCAGTTCAAGCAGAGCCTGTTCGCCGGCTTTGCCACCGACGTGGGCGGGCGCACCTCGCACACCGCCATCGTCGCGCGCAGCATGGACATTCCGGCGGTGGTCGGCGCACGCAGCGCCAGCCAGCTGATCAAGCAGGACGACTGGGTCATCATCGACGGCGATGCCGGCGTGCTGATCGTCGATCCGTCGCCCATCATCCTGGCCGAATACGGCTTCAAGCAGCGCCAGGGCGAGCTGGAGCGCCAGCGGTTGAACCGCTTGCGCCACACCCCGGCGCTGACGATGGACGGGCAGCGTATCGAGTTGCTGGCCAACATCGAAATGCCCGACGACACGCTGGGCGCGGTCGAGGCCGGCGCGGTGGGCGTGGGGCTGTTCCGCAGCGAATTTTTGTTCATGGGCCGCAATGGCAAGCTGCCTGACGAGAACGAGCAGTATTTTGCCTATCGCCGGGCCATCGAAGGCATGCAGGGCATGCCGGTGACCATCCGCACCGTCGATATCGGCTCCGACAAGCCGCTGGACCGGCCGACCGCCAAGGCGCAGGAGGGCCACCTGAACCCGGCGCTCGGGCTGCGCGCCATACGCTGGAGCCTGGCCGACCCGCCGATGTTCTTGACGCAGTTGCGCGCCATCCTGCGTGCCGCTGCCCATGGCCAGGTCAACCTGCTCGTGCCCATGCTGGCCCACGCCAGCGAAATCCGCCAGACGCTTGACTTGATCAACCAGGCGCGCGCGCAGCTTGACGCCCGGGGCTTCGTCTATGGACCGGTGCGGCTGGGCGCGATGATCGAGATTCCGGCGGCGGCGCTGACGGTGCCGGTGTTCCTCAAGTATTTTGATTTTTTGTCGATTGGCACCAACGACCTGACGCAGTACACGCTGGCGATTGACCGCTCCGACGAGGCCGTCGCGCACCTGTACGACCCCTGCCATCCGGCGGTGCTGCGGCTGGTGGCCGACACGATTGCCGAATGCACTGCCCAGGGCAAGGGCGTCAGCGTCTGCGGCGAGATGGCCGGCGATGTCCACATGACGCGGCTGCTGCTCGGGCTGGGTCTGCGGAGTTTTTCAATGCATCCGTCGCAGATCCTGGCCGTCAAGCAGCAAATCCTGCGGGCAGATGCCGGCAAGCTCAGGCTGTGGGCGCAGGAAGTGCTGAACAGCGAAGACCCCTCGGTGATGCTGCAGGCCCGTTGATGGCGCAGGAAGGTGCCTGTTTCAACGACGGCTCAGGCGCTGATTTGCTATTAAAAATATAGCTGAATACGTCGGTGAAACAAGCGTATTAGCCTTAAAAAGCTTGAATTTCGCGCAGAAACCGCATTTCTGCCTCCCTGGCCGCGCAGCGCCAGACGAAGCACCGTTACCGGGTCCGGGTCCCGAGCACCGCCGCGCCCAGAATCATCGCAGCCGCCAGGCCAATGCTCCAGCTCAGGGGCCGGCCGCTGACGCCCATCAACAGCGCGGTCGAGCCCAGCGGCGTGAGGTAGCTCAAAATGCCGATCTGCCGCGCATCGCCGAGCTTGAGCGCCCGGTCCCAGAGAAAAAACGCCGCGCCCAGCGGCCCCAGCCCCATCACCGCCAGCAGCAGCCAGTCGCGACCCGACAGCACGGCTTGCGGCTCCAGCGCCCAGTGGCACAGCAGCGACAGCAGCCCCGACACCAGCCCGAACAGGCCGATGGCTGCCGTCGGAAATGGCTTGACGCGCTGGGTCAGCAGCGAATAGCTGGCCCAGATGAAGGCCGACGCCAGCGCCGGAACAAACCCCCACGACCAGCCGCCGCTGCCGGCAGCCCCGTTGCCGGCGCCCAGAATGGCAATGGCCGCTCCGGCAAATCCCAGCAAGGCTGCGACCACGTGCAGGGCGCGCAGTCTGATGCCGACCAGCAGCAGCGGCGCCAGCACCACCATGAGCAGCGGCCACAGGTAGTTGACCAGGTTCGCCTCGACCGGCGGCGCGTGGCGCAGGGCAATGAACAGCAGGAAGTGGTAGCCGAACAGGCCGCAAACACCCAGCGCCAGAGTGTTTGGTGAAATCTTCCAGGCCCGACGGTCTTTGAGCACGAAGGGCACGGCCAGCAGGCTGCCCATGAGCAGCGCGATGCCGGTCAGCAAGAAGGGCGGAATGTGCTTGAGCGACACCCCGAGAGTGGCCAGGGTGATCCACAGCGCAATGGCACCCAGGGCATAGAAGTTGGCAGGCATGGGCTGTAAGCATAGGGGCGTTTTGAAGGCCCGTGCAGGGCCACTCGCCTTATTTTCGGCATGACAAGCACCTGCCAGCATGGCCGGGGTCGCATCGCAAAATGTTACATGTTGTCGCCAGCTTCACGCTTCAGGCATGTCGCAGACACCTCGCAGGCATGTGCCGGGACTCAAATCAACCGGCACAAGCGCTTGCGGCGCTGCCGGCAACAGCATCCTGTCGCAGGCGACCTTGTGGATGACCAGGAGAAACCCATGAAAATACTTGCAGCGATCGTGCTGGTGCTGACCAGCCTGACCGGTTGTGTCGCCTATCCAGTCCCTTATGACAACGGCCCGCCGCAAGGTGAATACCGCGGACAGCACCGGGGCGACCGCGATGGCGACGGCGTGCGCAACCGGGACGACCGGCGTCCGAACAATCCCTACCGGTATTGAAAAGCCGCAGACCCGTTAATGCGCGGGTTTGTCCGCCACGCCGGCCGCATGCGCCTGCTCGTCGGCGTGGTAGCTTGAGCGCACCATCGCGCCGACGGCGGCGTGGCTGAAGCCCATCTCGTAGGCCTTTTCCTCGAACATCTTGAAGGTGTCCGGATGCACATAGCGGCGCACCGGCAGGTGCGACATGGACGGCGCGAGGTACTGGCCGATGGTCAGCATGTTGATGCCGTGGTCGCGCATGTCCTGCATGACCTGCAAAATTTCCTCGTCGGTTTCGCCCAGGCCGACCATGATGCCGCTCTTGGTCGGCACGTCCGGGTGCAGCGCCTTGAACTTCTTCAGCAGGTTCAGTGAAAACTGGTAGTCGCTGCCGGGCCGCGCTTCCTTGTACAGGCGTGGCGCGGTTTCGAGGTTGTGGTTCATCACGTCGGGCGGCGAGGCCTTCAAAATTTCCAGCGCGCGGTCGTCGCGGCCCCGGAAGTCGGGCACCAGCACCTCGATTTGCGTCATGGGCGAGAGTTCGCGGATGCGCTGGATGCATTCGACAAAATGGCCGCTGCCGCCGTCGCGCAAATCATCGCGGTCCACGCTGGTGATGACGACGTATTTCAGTTTCAGCGCAGCCACCGTGCGCGCCAGGTTCAGCGGCTCGTCCTTGTCGAGCGGGTCGGGCCGGCCGTGGCCGACATCGCAGAACGGGCAGCGGCGCGTGCATTTGTCGCCCATGATCATGAAGGTCGCCGTGCCCTTGCCAAAGCATTCGCCAATGTTCGGGCAGCTGGCTTCCTCGCACACCGTGTTGAGCTTGTTCTCGCGCAGGATCTGCTTGATCTCGTAGAAGCGCGTGGTCGGGCTGCCGGCCTTGACGCGAATCCAGTCGGGTTTTTTCAATATTTCGCCCTGCACCACCTTGACCGGAATGCGCGACAGCTTGGCCGCCGCCTTCTGCTTGGCCAGCGGGTTGTAGTTTTCCAGGCTCTGGACTTCGCGGACGACTTCAGGTGTGCTCATGGTGTGCTTGTAATGGGTTGGGGTCAGATCAAGGCGCGAGGTAAGTGGCGAGCTTTTGGCCCAGCACGTCGGCGGCATCCTGCCAGCTGGCCGAAACGCCGATTGTAGAAAGGTCTGTGGTTTTCAGGTTTGCGTAACCGCAAGGGTTGATGCGCGAGAAGGGTTGCAGGTCCATGGCCACATTCAGCGCCACCCCGTGGTAGGTGCAGTGGCGGCTGACCTTGATGCCGAGCGCGGCGATTTTGCCGAGACCTCGAAAGGGGTCGGGGGCCGGGGAGCCCTCACCCCCGCCCTCTCCCGGGGGGAGAGGGAGTGACAGCCGGGCATGCGAGAACGGGTCGTCCAGGCGCACGTAAATGCCCGGCGCGCTGCCCACGCGGTGGCCGGTCACGCCGAAATGCGCCAGCGTGCGGATCACCGACTCTTCAATCCGGTAGACATATTCCTTGACGAAGTAACCCGCCCGCTTGAGGTCGATCAGCGGATAGACCACCACCTGGCCGGGACCGTGAAACGTCACCTGGCCGCCCCGGTTGGTCTGCACCACGGGAATGTCGCCGGGGTTCAAAATATGGTCGCTTTTGCCTGCCAGCCCTTGCGTATAGACCGGCGGATGCTCGCAGATCCATAGCGCATCGGGCGTGCTGTCATCGCGTGCGGCGGTGAAATCCTGCATGGCCTGGTAAGTGGGCAGGTAATCGACCCGGCCGAGTTGTCGTGTTTCCATCGTCATCAAACCCTCAGTTCAACAGTGCGTCGAGTTGCCCGGCCATGCCCAGGCCGCCTTGCTGCAGGGCGATTTGCCCGAACAGGCAGCGCGACTGACTCTTGCGCGCCCACAAGGCGCCGACCTGCCGATTCTCGATTTCATACGGGTCGTTCAGCAGATGCGCGCCCTTGTATTCCACCGCCGCCATGCGTCTGTCGCGAATGGCCTCCGCAGGCAAGGCAGATGCGGGATATTCTTCATCAAATGCGGTGGTGTGAACCGACACTTTTCCCGGCAGCCAGTAGGGCATGCCGGCCGTAGTCGTGAATGCCTGGGTGCGGTTGAGCCAGTCAAGGTCAGGCATCGGACAGGCGATCAGGCGCTCAGACGATTTTGGGGGCGCGACCCGCCACTCAGAAGGCCCGCCTGGCGTGGCTGCGTCAGCGGATTGCGCCAGCGGGAGTCGGGAAATTCGTTCATGCGGGTAGAAAAAAGAGCGTGGAGCCAAAAGCAACCACATAGCGTAACGCGCACCCGGCCGCCTCAAGCAGCCCGCCGGACGGCTTACAGCACGACCTTGACCATCGGGTGCGTGCTCAGCGTGCGGTACAGCTCATCCAGCTGCTCGCGGCTGGTGGCCGTGACGGTGATGGTCACGCCCAGGTATTTGCCACCCTTGCTTTCGCGCAGCTCGATGGTCGAGGCGTCAAATGCCGGGTCGAACTGGTGCGCAATATGCGTGATGGCCTGCACATAGCCATCGACCTTGAGGCCCATGACCTTGATCGGAAACAGCGACGGGTAGTCGATCAGCGAATCCTTGCGGGCTTCGGCATCTGGCGGGGTTGCCGGCGTGTTTTCAGGCGTGGGGCCGTTGTTGTCGTTTTCAACGCTCATGTCGATGACTCCTGTTTGGCTTGCTGGTAGGCGGCGTACAGTTTTGCATAGACCGGGCCGGGCGTGCCCTGGCCGACCGGCAGGCCGTCCAGCAGGGTGATGGGCAGGATTTCCTTGGTGGCCGACGACAGCAGCAGCTCGTCGGCGGCCAGCACCTCGGCGCGGCTGATGGGGCGCAACTCGAACCCGATGCCGGCCGCGCGACAGATTTCCTCGATCAGGCCATAGCGAATGCCTTCGAGCACCAGATGGTCTTTGGGTGGTCCCATCACCTTGCCGCCCTTGACCACCCAGACGTTGCTGGCGGCCGCTTCGCTCAGGTGGTCGCCCCGGAACATCACGGTTTCCAGCGCGCCGGCGTCAACGCTGATCTGGCGCGAGAACACCGCGCCCAGCAGGCTGGTGCTCTTGATGTGGGCCTTTTCCCAGCGGAAATCGCCGGCGCTGACGCAGGCCACGCCTTCTTCGCGCTGCTGCGCGCTGGGCAGTTTCATCGGGTTGACCATGATGAACACGGTAGGTGTCAGGCCGGGCAGCATCGGGTGGTCGCGCATGGCCACGCCACGGGTCACCTGGATGTAGATCAGTTGATTGCCTTTTTGCGTATCTTCGCCCGTTGACAGGGCATAGTCTGCTATCAATTTGAGTGCCGTGTCGCGCCACTCGTCCTGCGTCAGCGGATTGGCGATGCGCAACTCGGCCAGGCTGCGGTTGAGCCGCGCCATGTGCTGCCCGAAGCGGAACAGCTTGCCCGCATAGGCCGGCACGACTTCATAGACGCCATCGCCAAAGATGAAGCCGCGGTCGAGAACGCTGATCTTGGCGTCCCGCAGCGTGCTGAAGTCGCCGTTGAGGTAGCAAGGTGTGTCGGGCAGGGCGTTGGCGTCGGCGGACATGGGCATGGGGTGTGGCTGCAGGCAGCGGTTGGGGGAAGAAGAGGTTGGCAGGCCGGTGACGTTCAGCCGGCCGGCGGTGTCGCGGCGGTGCGGGCGGTGTTCTGTCTGCGCCAGCGTTTGACGCCGACGCGCACGCGCCAGGCGAGCTTGACGACCAGGTAGCCGGTCAATGCACCACAGAGAGCAAAAATGCCCATGCCCAGCATGGCCGGTGCGCCGAAGGAGCCCAGCCAGGCCATCACGCCGGCGCCGTCAGCCAGCGCAACGGGCGGTGGCGCGTCCAGCACCAGGCTGCCCAGCCGGTAGGCCAGCCAGAGCCAGAAGCCGATGGTGAAGGGGTTGGTCGCCAGCGTCATGCCGGCCGCTACCGGAATATTGGCGCGCCACCAGACGCAGTTCAGGGTGGCCAGCGCAAACTGTGCCACCGGCACGGCAAAGGCCCAGAAAATCCCGATGGCGACGCCGCGCGCCACGGCTTCGTGTTGCGCGCGCCACAACTGGCGGTCCAGCAGGCGGTGCGCGACAGGCTTGAGCCAGGGATGGGCGGCGAGCGACTCGCGGCAGGGCAGTGCGCTGCGAAGGCGGCTGACAATGCCCGCCAGCCGCCAGTTGCTGCGGGCGCTTGTCGGGGGCTGGTCGGCATTCATGGGAAGGCGTTCAACGTGGCGGGTGAGGGCCTGGTGGCGCGCAGCAATCGGGGTCGCTCAGGCATCAGACAAGGAAAAAAACGGCGCCGATGGCCAGCACGCCAAGCACCAGGTTGACGGCAGAAAGCGTGGCAATCTGCCCGACGCGCCGACCGCCTTCGGGCCAGTCGGCCGCGCCGACGGCCTGCTTGAGACGGCGGAAAGGACCGAAATAAAGGTGGCCGAACAACGCAAACATCACCAGGCCAATGCCCAGCATGGCGTGCCAGCCGGCCGGTGCATTCTTCATGCCCACGCCCAGCAGCATCGCCAGGCCGGACAGCAGCAACACCACGATCGTCGCCCAGACCAGCCTGAAGAAACGCTGCAGCGTTTGCGCGATCAGGGGCAGCCGCTGCGGCGGCGTCAGCAGTTCAGCCGCTGCAGGGCGCAGCGCAAACAGCATGAAACTGATTCCTCCCAGCCAGGCGATGGCAGCAAGAACATGGAGGAATTTCATCAACGCAGGCATCGGAAGTCTTTCATTAGAATGAGGCGCCATTGTGGCCCCGGCCCGGGCCTGATCATAAAGCGCCCGTGAAACCGCGCCATTCCAGAAGAGGCGCATGGCTATTGCCAAATGGCAGGGGTTTCTACGTATAATCAGAGGCTTTGCTGAAATTGGCGTTCGTAACCTTCATGTAATTTGTGAGGAACACAATGGCAGATGCAGCGGCGAAATGCCACAAGCGCCCTGAAGGTTCTGACTTGCCGAGTGCTGCGCAGGTGAACATGCCGGGCAGGTTGAACGAGGCAGAAGAGACAGATGAGGCGCAAGACGAGGGGTTCAAGCCCCTGACGCACGAAGAAGCCAAAAAGGTTCGGGAATTGAATCCCCCGTTTTCCTTGTGGTCCGTGTGGGCGGGTCAGGTCGGGGTTGGCATCGTGGTGGCGGCATTGGCTTGGTTGTTGACCGGTCAGGCGCGCATGGGCTGGTCGGCGGGTTACGGCGCGCTGGCGGTGATCGTTCCCGCAGCGCTGTTTGCGCGGGGCCTGTCGCGCCAGAAATCGGCAATGCATGGAAATGCAGCGCTGGCCGGATTTTTTGTCTGGGAAATGGTCAAGATTGCCTTGACGGTGGCCATGCTGCTTGCCGCGCCCAGGCTGGTTGAAGGATTGAATTGGCTGGCTTTGCTGGCAGGTTTCGTGGTGACGATGAAGGTGTACTGGGTAGCCATGTGGTTTGGCCCGGCGCGCAAGACTCGATCAATAAATTTTTGAAGAACTGACGAATTGGTGATTTATGTCTGCTGCTGAAAACGCTGGAATACATGCCCCGACGTCTGGAGAGTACATCCAGCACCACCTGCAGCATCTGCAGACAAACTTCTCATTGGAAGGTGTCAAGCAAAGCAGCATTGTCGATTTCAGCCTTTTCAACCTTGACTCGCTGATCTATTCGGTCCTGCTTGGCGCCATCGGATGCTTTTTCCTGTGGCGCGCGGCCCGCAAGGCCACTTCCGGCGTTCCCGGCCGCTTTCAAGCCGCAGTGGAAATCCTGTCGGAAATGGTCGACAGCCAGGCCAAGGGCGTGATTCACAATGCCAAGAGCCGCAAACTGGTCTCGCCGCTGGCGCTCACCGTTTTCATCTGGATTTTCCTGATGAACGCCATGGACATGCTGCCGGTCGATGCAATTCCCCGAATCTGGGCCATGTTCTATGGCGCCGCAGGCCACGACCCTGAACATGCCTACATGCGCGTCGTGCCCACTGCCGACCTGTCCACCACCCTAGGCCTGTCCGTCAGCGTGCTGCTGGTCTGCCTGGTGTACAACATCAAGATCAAGGGTGTCGGCGGCTGGGCGCACGAACTCATCGCTGCGCCATTTGGCGACCACTGGTTTTTGTATCCGATCAACTTTCTGATGCAAATGATTGAATTCACCGCCAAGACCGTCTCGCACGGCATGCGGTTGTTCGGCAACATGTTTGCCGGCGAACTCGTCTTCATGCTGATCGCCCTGATGGGTGGCGTGTGGGCCTGGCAGTTCAACCCTCTCACGGGTATGTTCTGGCTGGGATTTGGGCATGTCGTTGCCGGAACCGTGTGGAGCATCTTCCACATCCTGGTGATCACGCTGCAAGCCTTCATCTTCATGATGTTGACGTTGATTTACGTGGGGCAGGCCCACGATTCACACTAGGCCTTTTTGCCTGACGGCGGTTGGCTTTTTCTTTCCCTTTTCTTTTTACCTTTCCTCTCATCTTTGGAGCAATCATGGAAAACATTCTCGGACTCGTCGCTTTGGCTTGTGGTTTGATCGTTGGTCTCGGCGCTATCGGTGCCTCTATCGGCATCGCGCTGATGGGTGGCAAATTCCTCGAAGCTTCGGCACGCCAGCCTGAACTCATGAACGACCTGCAAACCAAGATGTTCATCTTGGCCGGTCTGATCGACGCTGCTTTCCTGATCGGCGTTGCCATCGCCCTGCTGTTCGCATTTGCCAATCCGTTTGTCCTGCGTTAATTTTTCGGCAAACCCTGGTAGGTTCTATAAGGAATAAGCCGTGAACATTAACTCCACCCTGTTCCTGCAGGCTGTCGTTTTTGCGATCCTGGTCTGGTTCACGATGAAGTTCGTGTGGCCACCAATCACAAAAGCGCTGGACGAGCGGGCACAGAAAATTTCTGACGGCCTTGCTGCCGCTGACAAAGCCAAGTCCGAACTCTCTACCGCCAACAAGCGTGTAGAGGCCGAACTCGCCACGTCGCGCACCGAGACCGCTACCCGTCTGGCCGATGCAGACCGTCGTGGCCAAGGCATCGTCGAGGAAGCCAAGGCCCGTGCGGTCGAGGAAGCCAACAAGATCATCGCGGCAGCCCAGGCTGAAGCCGCTCAACAAACTGTCAAGGCCAGAGAGGCACTGCGCGAGCAGGTCGCCTTGCTGGCGGTCAAGGGCGCCGAGCAGATTCTCCGCAAGGAAGTCAATGCCGGGGTTCATGCCGAGTTGCTGAGCCGCCTGAAGACCGAGCTGTAGGCAAGGCAGAACCACTATGGCTGAACTTGCAACCATTGCCCGCCCTTACGCAGATGCGCTGTTCAAGGCGCAGGGCTCCGACCTGGCTGCTGCCGCCCTCTGGCTGGACAGGCTGGCGGTTGTGGCGCAAAACGCCCAGCTGCTCCAGTTTGCCGACAGTCCGAAGGCAAGCGTGGACCAGGTGTTTGACCTGATCGCCGGCGTGGCCGGCCATGACACCGACCCGTTGCCCGCGGCTGCCAAGAATTTCCTGCGCCTGGTGATTGAAAACGGCCGCCTGTCTGCGCTGCCAGAGATCGCTGTCCAGTTTCGTTCGCTCAAGAACGCTGCAGGCGGCGTCACCGATGCCATCGTCTTCAGTGCTTTTCCCCTGGATGAGCCGGCCTTGAACGAGATTGCAGCGGTACTGGAAAAGCGCTTCGGTCGCAAGCTCGGCGTCAAGCTTGAACTTGATCCGTCGCTGATTGGCGGAATTCGTGCGGTCGTGGGTGACGAGGTGCTGGACACTTCGGTCAAGGCCCGTTTGGAACAAATGAAAATGGCGCTGATCGCCTGAACTGACGCACGCGCGCAGTCACGGGTTTTTAGCCAATAACATAGAAAGAAGGAAAGAGTCATGCAACTCAATCCCGCAGAAATTTCTGAACTGATCAAGAGCCGTATTGAAGGCCTCGCCGCAAGCAGCGACATCCGTAACCAGGGCACCGTGGTGTCGGTGGCCGACGGTATTGTCCGCATCCACGGCCTGTCCGATGTGATGCAGGGCGAGATGCTTGAATTTCCCGCCACGGCAGATGGCACACCCACGTATGGCCTGGCACTGAACCTTGAGCGCGACTCGGTCGGCTCGGTGATTCTGGGCGAGTACGAACACATTGCCGAAGGCGACACCGTCAAATGCACGGGTCGTATTCTGGAAGTGCCCATCGGCCCTGAACTGCTTGGCCGCGTGGTCAATGCACTGGGTCAGCCGATTGACGGCAAGGGCCCGATCAACGCCAAGCTGACCGACGTGATCGAAAAGGTCGCGCCCGGCGTGATTGCACGTAAATCGGTTGACCAGCCATTGCAGACCGGCCTGAAGTCGGTTGACTCCATGGTGCCTATCGGCCGCGGCCAGCGCGAACTGATCATTGGCGACCGCCAGACCGGCAAAACTGCCGTGGCCATCGACGCCATCATCAACCAGAAGGGCAAGGGCGTTTCGTGCGTTTATGTCGCGATTGGCCAGAAGGCCTCTTCGATCAAGAACGTGGTGCGGTCGCTGGAACAAGCCGGCGCGATGGACTACACCATCGTCGTGGCGGCCTCGGCTTCCGAATCGGCCGCCATGCAATACGTCAGCGCCTACTCGGGCTGCACGATGGGCGAATACTTCCGTGACCGCGGTGAAGACGCGCTGATCGTGTATGACGACCTGTCCAAGCAGGCCGTGGCCTACCGCCAGGTTTCGTTGCTATTGCGCCGTCCGCCAGGCCGCGAAGCCTATCCCGGCGACGTGTTCTATCTCCACAGCCGCCTGCTGGAGCGCGCTGCCCGCGTGAACGAGAAGTATGTCGAAGACTTCACCAAAGGCGCCGTGAAAGGCAAGACCGGTTCACTGACCGCCCTGCCGATCATCGAAACGCAAGCTGGCGACGTGTCTGCTTTCGTGCCAACCAACGTGATTTCGATCACCGATGGCCAGATTTTCCTGGAAACCAGCCTGTTCAACGCCGGTATCCGCCCCGCGATCAACGCAGGTATCTCGGTGTCGCGCGTCGGTGGTGCTGCCCAGACCAAGCTGATCAAGAACCTGTCCGGCGGTATCCGTACCGACCTGGCCCAGTACCGTGAACTGGCTGCGTTTGCGCAGTTCGCTTCCGACCTGGACGAGGCCACCCGCAAGCAGCTCGACCGTGGCGCGCGCGTCACCGAGTTGCTCAAGCAGTCGCAGTATTCTCCTTTGTCCATCTCTGACATGGGCGCCACATTGTTCGCCGTGAACAAGGGCTTCATGGACGATGTGGATGTCAAGCGGGTGCTGGCTTTCGAAAGTGGCCTGCATGCCTGGCTCAAGGACAAGCATGCGCCGCTGATGGACAAGCTTGAAACCAACAAGGCCATGGACAAGGATGCCGAAGCCGAGTTGACCACTGCGGTGGCTGCGTTCAAAAAGTCGTTTGCCTAAGCAAATCGAAATCGAACGATGAGCGCAGCAACCACCAGGACGGGCCGCCTTTGCAAGCAGGGGCCGCGGAACCGGCTTTGCCGGGCCGCAGGCGCAGCGGCCCCCTTGGGGTGCAGCGCATTACACGAAGTGAACAGCGTGGGGGTAATCTAGATGGCAGCAGGCAAGGAAATACGCGGCAAGATCAAGTCGGTGGAAAACACCCGCAAGATCACCAAGGCCATGGAAATGGTGGCCGCCTCCAAGATGCGCAAGGCGCAGGAACGGATGCGTGCGGCTCGCCCTTACAGCGACAAGATTCGCAATATTGCAGCCCACCTGAGTCAGGCGAACCCCGAATACACCCATCCGTTCATGGCGCCCAATGAAGCCAAGACGACCGGGTTCATCGTGGTGACCACCGATAAAGGTCTGTGCGGCGGTTTGAACACCAACGTGTTGCGTATCCTGACGACCAAGCTCAAGGACATGCAGGCGGCCGGTGAAGATGCGCAGGCCGTGGCCATTGGCAACAAGGGTCTGGGCTTCCTGAACCGCATTGGCGTCAAGGTGGCAGCCCATGCCACGCAGCTGGGCGACAAGCCGCATCTGGACAAGCTGATCGGCCCGGTGAAGGTGCTGCTCGACGCGTACAGCGAAGGCAAGATCAAGGCGGTTTTCCTCTGCTACACCCGCTTCATCAACACGATGAAGCAGGAGTCGGTGGTCGAGCAGCTGCTGCCGCTGACCGCAGACCGCATGCAGGCCGACAAGACCGAGCATGGCTGGGACTACCTCTATGAGCCGGATCCACAAACGGTGATTGACGAACTGCTGGTTCGCTATGTCGAGGCGCTGGTGTTCCAGGCCGTGGCCGAGAACATGGCGTCCGAACAGTCCGCCCGCATGGTTGCCATGAAGTCGGCCACCGACAATGCCGGCAGCGTGATTGGCGAGCTCAAGCTGATTTACAACAAGACGCGTCAAGCGGCGATCACGAAAGAACTTTCGGAAATCGTTGCCGGTGCCGCTGCGGTCTAAGCCGCGCCACCCAGATTTACAAGATTAAAGAACCAAAAGGATTCGGTCATGGCTCAAGAAACTCTAGTGGACACAAGCATCCAGGGCAAGATTGTTCAGTGTATTGGCGCGGTGGTGGACGTGGAGTTTGCCCGTAACCAGATGCCCAAGATTTATGACGCGCTCAAGATGGAAGGCTCTGCCCTGACGCTTGAAGTCCAGCAGCAGCTGGGCGACGGTATTGTCCGCACCATCGCGCTGGGAACGTCCGACGGCCTGCGCCGCGGCAACATTGTGTACAACACCGGCGCGAACATCACTGTTCCCGTCGGCAAGGCCACGCTGGGCCGCATCATGGACGTGCTGGGTGCGCCGATTGACGAGCGCGGCCCGGTCGACCAGACGCTGACCGCTCCGATTCACCGCAAGGCTCCGGCCTATGACGAACTGAGCCCATCGCAGGAACTGCTGGAAACCGGCATCAAGGTGATTGACTTGGTGTGCCCGTTCGCCAAGGGCGGCAAGGTCGGTCTGTTCGGTGGTGCCGGTGTCGGCAAGACCGTGAACATGATGGAGCTGATCAACAACATCGCCAAGGCGCACTCGGGCTTGTCCGTGTTCGCCGGTGTGGGTGAGCGTACCCGCGAAGGCAATGACTTCTACCACGAGATGGCTGACTCCGGCGTCGTGAACCTGGAGAACCTGGAAGAGTCCAAGGTCGCCATGGTTTACGGCCAGATGAACGAGCCCCCGGGAAACCGTCTGCGCGTGGCGCTGACCGGCCTGACGATTGCCGAGTCCTTCCGTGACGAAGGTCGCGACGTGCTGTTCTTCGTGGACAACATCTACCGCTACACGCTGGCCGGCACCGAAGTGTCCGCACTGCTGGGCCGCATGCCTTCCGCCGTGGGCTACCAGCCGACGCTGGCCGAGGAAATGGGCCGTCTGCAAGAGCGCATCACGTCGACCAAGGTCGGTTCGATCACCTCCATCCAGGCCGTTTACGTGCCTGCCGATGACTTGACCGATCCATCACCTGCCACCACCTTTGCCCACCTGGATTCCACCGTGGTGCTGAGCCGTGACATCGCTTCGCTGGGTATCTACCCTGCGGTCGATCCGCTTGACTCGACCAGCCGCCAGCTGTCGCCAGCAGTTGTGGGTGAAGATCACTACAACACCGCCCGTGCGGTGCAGGGCACGCTGCAGCGCTACAAGGAATTGCGCGACATTATCGCGATTCTGGGTATGGACGAGCTGGCTCCCGAAGACAAGCTGGCCGTGGCCCGCGCCCGCAAGATCCAGCGTTTTCTGTCGCAGCCGTTCCACGTCGCTGAAGTGTTCACCGGCTCGCCCGGCAAGTATGTCAGCCTGGCAGAAACCATTCGCGGCTTCAAGATGATCGTCGCCGGCGAGTGCGATCACCTGCCAGAGCAAGCCTTCTACATGGTCGGCACCATCGACGAAGCCTTCGAAAAAGCCAAGAAGATGTAATCAAGCCGGTGTTTGGCGAGCGTCCCGAGATGCTCGCTGAATGCCACTTTTTCTCATCTTTTAAACTGGAATACGTATGAATACCATCCACGTCGATGTCGTCAGCGCAGAAGAGTCCATCTTTTCCGGTGAAGCCCGGTTCGTGGCTCTGCCCGGCGAAGCGGGCGAGCTGGGCATTTACCCGCGCCACACGCCGCTGATCACCCGCATCCGGCCTGGCACCGTGCGCATTGAAAAGGCTGACGGCACCGAAGAGTTCGTCTTCGTGGCCGGCGGCATTCTCGAAGTGCAGCCCAACTGCGTGACCGTGCTGAGCGACACCGCCATTCGCGGCAAGGACCTGGACGAAGCCAAGGCAACGTCCGCCAAGGCACTGGCTGAAGAAGCGCTGAAAAACGCCAAGAACGATATCGATATCGCCATGGCCCAGTCCGAACTGGCCGTCATGGCAGCGCAGATCGCAGCGCTGCGCAAATACCGCCAGAAAAGATAAAAACCGGTTAGTGCAGGCCCATGGCTTGCAATCGCAATGATCTGGTTTCCAGAACATGGCCATTCAAGCCCCTTGTGCAAGCAAGGGGCTTTTTTCATGCCGACAAACTGCGTTGCGGCGTCAAAGAAAACCGTCAAGTCCCTGCAGATTGCTCACAGGCTGGCCTGTACCAAGCAGTTTCACGTCACTGGCGCTAGGATGACAAGGTGCTTCATTGCCTGTGCGCAATGGCCAAGCTTTTTCATCCCTGAAATTGACCATGAATCTGATTGTTGCCCGGCCCGAAGGCCTGTACTGCCCCCCAGGTGATTTTTACATCGACCCCTGGAAACCGGTCGAAAGCGCTGTGATTACCCACGGACATTCAGATCACTCGCGCATCGGGCATGCACGTTACCTGGCGACCGACAAGAGCGAAGGCATTCTGCGCAGTCGCCTTGGCGAGATCACCTTGCAAACCCTGCCTTATGGCGAGTCGGTGCTGCACAACGGTGTCCGCATTTCGCTGCATCCGGCCGGCCATGTGCTGGGTTCGGCCCAGGTTCGGGTTGAATACGGCGGGGAAGTCTGGGTGGCTTCGGGTGATTACAAGCTGGAAGACGACGGCACCTGCGAGCCGTTCGAACCTGTAGCCTGCAATACCTTCATCACCGAGTCAACATTCGGACTGCCGATTTACCGCTGGCCCTCGCAACCTGATTTGTTCGCTGACATCAACCAGTGGTGGCGTGGCAACGCGGCGGCGGGGCGCGCGTCGGTGCTGTTCTGCTATGCGTTTGGCAAGGCACAGCGAATCCTTCATGGCGTGGATGCCAGCATCGGTCCGATCCTGACGCATGGCGCGGTCGAGCCGCTGAACCGGGTGTACCGGGCCACTGGCGTCGATTTGCCCGCCACGCAAACTGTTGCCGAAGCGGATGCCAGCACCATCGGCCAGTCGCTGGTGCTGGCACCGCCTTCTGCCCAAGGCACGCCCTGGATTCGCCGCTTTGGCAATTATTCGGATGCGTTTGCCAGCGGCTGGATGCTGCTCAGGGGCGCGCGCCGCCGACGTGGGGTGGACCGTGGCTTTGTGATGTCCGACCATGCCGACTGGCCCGGGCTGCAACGCGCCATCGACGGCACAGGGGCCGAGCGCGTGTTTGTCACCCATGGCAGCGTGGCGGTGATGGTGCGCTGGCTGCGCGAGCGTGGGCTGGACGCGCAAGGCTTCAAGACCGAATATGGCGGCGATGAAGACATTGCCGATCAGGCGCCGCCTTTGGCTGCGACCCAAACGGGCGGTATCGAACCCGAAATTGTGCAATCCAGGTCTGCGCCATTCCCGGGCGATGCTGCTTCATGAAAGCCTTTGCGGCCCTTTACCGCGAACTTGACGCCACCACGTCGAGCCTGGCGAAGCAGGCGGCACTGCGGCGTTATCTGCAGGATGCGGCACCGGCCGATGCCGCGTGGGCGGTGTATTTTCTGGCTGGCGGCAAGCCGCGTCAGCTGGTGGCGACCAAAGTGCTGCGCCAGCTGGCGCAGGATGCCGCCGGACTGCCGGAATGGCTGTTTGACGAAAGTTACGATTCGGTCGGCGATCTCGCCGAAACCATGGCGCTGCTGCTGCCTCCACCCACAGGCAGCCATGACATCGGCCTGGCAACCTGGATTGAGCAGCACTTGCTGCCCCTGCGCAAGACTGCGCCCGACGACCTGCCAGACTTGCTGCGTCAGCAATGGAGTCAATTGGCACTGGATGAGAGGCTGGTTTATTTCAAGCTCATCACCGGTGGCTTTCGCGTTGGCGTGTCGCGTTTGCAGGTCACGCAGGCGCTGGCGGCTGTCGCTGGTGTCGATGCCAAGCGGGTGGCGCAGCGGCTGATGGGTTACACGCACATTAGCGGCCAACCGAGCGCCGCCGACTATGCCGCGCTGGTCGCGGCAGAGAGCCATAGCGAACTGAATCCGCAAACCAGCAGCCAGCCGTATCCGTTTTTCCTGGCCCATCCCTTCAACCAGCCGCTGGACCAGTTCGACGCGCTGCTGGGTACGCCTCAAAACTGGATCATAGAATGGAAATGGGACGGCATTCGTGCCCAGCTGGTCAAGCGCGCCGGCCAGGTGTGGATCTGGTCGCGCGGCGAGGAGTTGTTGACCGAGCGCTTTCCTGAACTGGCGGCGATGGGCGCTGCGCTGCCCGACGGCACCGTGCTCGACGGCGAAATCGTGGTCTGGCGCAGCCATGCCGATCTCCCTGGCAGCGAAGGCAGCGTGCAGCCCTTTGCCGACCTGCAAAAACGCATCGGACGCAAGACGCTGGGCGCCAAGCTGCTGCGCGACATTCCGGTGGTGCTGCTGGCCTACGACCTGCTGGAATGGGCGCAGCGCGATGTGCGCAGCCTACCGCAATCGCAGCGCCGCGAACTGCTGGACACGCTGCTGGCCGACCTGCACCACCCCGCACTGTTGCCCAGCCCGGTGCTTGAGGGCGAGAGCTGGCCGGACCTGGCACGCCAGCGCGAGTCGGCGCGGTCCATGGGCGTCGAGGGCATGATGCTCAAGCAGCGCGAGGCGCCCTACGGCGTCGGCCGCACCAAGGAGGACGGGCTGTGGTGGAAGTGGAAGATCGATCCGCTGAGCATCGACGCGGTGCTGATCTACGCCCAGCGCGGCCATGGCCGGCGGGCCAGCCTGTACAGCGACTACACCTTTGCCGTGTGGGATGGCCCGCCGGAACAGCCTGATCGCAAGCTCGTGCCTTTTGCCAAGGCCTATTCCGGCCTGACCGATGCCGAGATGGCGCGCGTCGATGCCGTCATTCGCAAGACCACGATCGAGAGCTTCGGCCCGGTGCGCAGCGTCAAGCCGACGCTGGTGTTTGAACTGGGTTTTGAAGGCATTGCCCGCAGCCCGCGCCACAAAAGCGGCATTGCCGTGCGCTTTCCGCGCATGCTGCGCTGGCGCGAAGACAAGACGGTGCCAGACGCCGACACGCTGCAAACGCTGTCGGCCCTGCTGCCGGGATAAGCATGACCAAACCTTCGGCGGCCGCAGCAGCAAAGCAGGTGCTCAATGCCTGGCTGTCTTGTCGTGGCTGGAAGCCTTTCAAGTTTCAGCGCGATGCCTGGAAAGCGATTGCCGACGGCCGTTCGGGCCTGCTGCATGCCACCACCGGTGCGGGCAAGACGTATGCCGTCTGGTTCGGTGCTTTGATGTCTTTTAGTGCCCTTACGCAAGTCAGCAGGGCATCTTCAGCTATCAAAAAAGGAGTAAATTCAAAAAAACCACGTCAATCGGTGAGCGCGCCCCTGACCGTGCTGTGGATCACGCCGATGCGCGCCCTGGCGGCGGACACGCTGCGCGCCTTGCAGGCGCCGCTGGACGCCTTGAACGCCGCTTTGAATGACGATGGAACGCCCCGCTTCACCGCCTGGAGCGCCGGCGCGCGCAGCGGCGACACGGCGGCCGGAGAACGCAGCGCCCAGAACCAGCGGCTGCCGACGGTGCTGGTCACCACACCCGAAAGCCTGTCGCTGCTCTTGGCGCGCGCCGACGCCCGGGAGGTGCTGGGCAGCGTCAGGATGGTGGTGGTAGACGAATGGCATGAGCTGATCGGCAACAAGCGGGGAGTGCAGGTGCAGCTCGGGCTCGCGCGGTTGAAAGCATGGAATAGAACGAAAACGGCAGACGAGACCCCGGAAGTTCCATTCCAGCAGGGGCCGCGAAACCGGCTTTGCCGGGCCGCAGGCGCAGTGGCCCCCACGGGGGGCAGCGCAGTACGCGAAGCGACAAGCGTGGGGGCATTGTCATGTTGGGGCATGTCGGCCACGCTGGGCAACCTGCAGGAAGCCATGCACACCCTGCTGGGCCATGACCAGGGCGTGCTTGTACAAGGCCAGGTGCCGAAAAAACTGCTGATCGACACGCTGCTGCCGCCGCAGGTGGACCGCTTTGCGTGGGCCGGCCATCTGGGTTTGAGCCTGCTGCCACAGGTGATCGCTGAAATCGACAAAAGCAGCACCACGCTGGTGTTTGCCAACACCCGTTCGCAGGCTGAACTCTGGTACCAGGCGATGCTGGAGGCGCGGCCCGACTGGGCCGGGGTGATTGCGCTGCACCACGGCTCGCTGGACCGGGGGGTGCGGGAATGGGTCGAGCTGAGCCTGAAAAACGGCGAACTCAAGGCGGTGGTCTGCACCTCCAGCCTGGACCTGGGGGTTGATTTCCTGCCGGTCGAGCGGGTGCTGCAGATCGGCTCGCCCAAGGGCGTGGCGCGGCTGCTGCAGCGTGCCGGCCGCTCGGGCCATGCGCCGGGCCGTCCGTCGCGCATCACCCTGGTGCCCACCCTGGCCATTGAACTGGCCGAAGGCGCGGCGGTGCGGACGGCGATTGCCGCTGGCCACATCGAGTCGCGCAGCGCACCCGACCAGCCGCTTGACGTGCTGGTGCAGCACCTGGTCACGGTGGCGCTGGGCGGCGGTTTCATGCCTGATGCGCTGTATGCCGAGGTGTGCAGCACGGCGGCCTATGCCGGCCTGTCCCGGGAAAACTGGGACTGGTGCCTGTCCTTTGTCGCTCGGGGTGGCGCTTCGCTGACGGCCTATCCGGACTACCGGCGCGCTGTGCCTGACGGGGAGGGCGTGTGGCGCGTTCCCGATGCCCGTCTGGCGCGACGCCACCGCATGAATATCGGCACCATCGTCAGTGATGCGAGCATGGCGGTGCAGTATGTGGGCGGCGCCAAGGTTGGCACGGTGGAGGAAAGCTTTGCAGCGCGCCTGAAGCCCGGCGACTGCTTCCTGTTCGGCGGCCGGCTGCTGGCTTTGGTGCGTATCCACGAAATGACCGCCTGGGTGCGGCGCGCGACCGGCAAGCGACCGGCCATCCCGCGCTGGAGCGGCAGCCGTCTGCCGCTGTCCACGACCCTGGCCGATGCGGTGGTGCAGCAGTTCGGTCTGGCAAGGCAAGGGGTTTACGGTACGCCCGAACTCCAGGCGATGCGGCCGCTGCTGGAAATCCAGCAGCGCTGGTCGGCCTTGCCCACGCCCGGGGACCTGCTGGCCGAAGTGCTGGTCACGCGTGAAGGCTGGCACCTGTTTGTGTATCCCTTTGCCGGCCGGCCGGTGCACCTGGGGCTGGCCAGCCTGCTGGCCTGGCGCGTGGCGCAGCATGCGCCGCGCACCTTTTCCATGGCGGTGAACGACTACGGTTTCGAGTTGCTCAGCGCCACAGAGGTGGACTGGCCTGCCTTGCTGCCGCAAGTCCTGACGCCGGGCGCCTACCCGTCAATCGAAGAGGTTGATGGCATGACGCCAGTCACGGCCGCCGAACCGGCTTCGCCGGGCCGCAGGCGAAGCGACCCACCCGGAGGGCAGCGAACCACATGCAGTGGGGAGGATGGGGGCCATGACCTCCTTCATGAGGTGCTGGCCAGCCTGAATGCCAGCGAACTGGCGCAACGCCGCTTTCGCGAAATCGCACGTGTGTCGGGATTGATCTTTCAGGGCTACCCGGGTGAAAAGCGCAGCAACAAGCAGCTTCAGGCGTCGTCGTCGCTGTTCTACGAAGTATTCAAAAAATACGATCCGACCAACCGGCTGCTGCAACAGGCCGAGCAGGAACTGCTGTCGCAGGAACTGGAGATCGGCCGGCTGCAGGCAGCGCTGGACCGCATGAGCCGCCAGCAGTTGCAGCTCAGGGTACTGGCCCGGCCCACGCCCTTTGCCTTTCCGCTGATGGTCGAGCGCTTCCGGGAGCAGCTGTCGAATGAAAGCGTGGCCGACCGGATTGCGCGCATGGTGGCGCAGCTGGACCGGGCGGCCGATGGTCCGGCATGCCTTCATGAACAGGACGCCGTCGGGGCCGATGCCGCAGCCGCCGAGAACATACGCCTGTCGCTGGCGTTTTCGCAGGACACCCTGTCGCGCCCCGTGACGTCGGGCAAGGCGCGTACACCCCGCCGCGCCACGGGCCGCAGGCCGGGGTTGTGATGACCGCAAGCGCCGTGGCAACCGGACGTCCACTGGCGATGGAATGCGCCGGACAGACGCTGTGGCTGCTGCCCGAGCGTGCGCTGTGGTGGCCGGCCGAGCGGGTGCTGTGGGTGGCCGATCTGCACCTGGGCAAGGCAGCCACCTACCGGGCGCTGGGCCAGCCGGTGCCTGCCGGCACCACCAGTGAAAACCTGGCGCGCCTGACGGGCCTGCTGCACCACTACCAGCCGGCACAGCTGGTGTTCCTGGGCGACTTTCTGCATGCAGCGCAAGCCCGGACACCGTCGCTGCTGGCCGAACTGGCGCACTGGCGGCAAGGGCATGCGGCGCTGGAATGCCTGCTGGTGCGCGGTAACCATGACAGCCGCGCCGGCGATCCGCCGCCCACACTGAATATCCGCGTGGTCGATGAACCCTGGCCGATAGGTCCGTTTGCCGCCTGCCATCATCCGCAGACCGATGCGGGGCGCTATGTGCTGGCCGGCCACCTGCATCCGGCGCTGACACTGCGCGGGCCGGGCCGCGACCACATGCGGCTGCCCTGCTTCAGTGTGGACAAGCATTGCGCCGTGCTGCCCGCTTTTGGCGAGTTCACCGGCGGCTGGCAGGTGGAGCAGCAGCCCGGGCGAACGTTGTATGCCGTCGGTGGCGGGGCAGTCTGGCGCGTGCCGCCCAAGCGCTGACCACGGCTGGCAATGGCTTTTATGATAAAAAAAGCCTTTTCCGCCCGACCTGTAAGGGAAGATAGCTATTTAAAGCATAGCGAAATACAGCAACTGCCCTGCACGGCTCATTGCAACAGTGGCGTGTCCGGCAGTTCATTGGGTTGCGCCGGCGACGCGTCCGTTCGCGCAAAATGGGCCACCAGCACCGCCGAGGTTTCTTCCAGCGCCTGCGTCAGCCCGTCCTCGTAGCGCCCTTCGCGAAAGGCATCGGCCATGTGCGCCACCACCCCCTGCCAGTGGCCGTCGTCCACATGGCGCCGCAAGCCCCGGTCGGCGACGATTTCAATGGCATGCTCGGCCAGCAGCACATAGACCAGCACGCCGTTGTTGTGCTCGGTGTCCCAGACCCGCAGCTTGCCGAACATCGTCACGGCCCGCTGACGGATCAATTCGGCCAGCGGGGTTTCACGGTTCAACCGCCAGAGGTAGCTCATGGGCAGCGAAGACTCGACGCAGATGCGGATCTGGCCGCTGTGGCGCTGTTCGCTGGCGCCAACGCGTTCGGCCAGGCGACGCAACATGTCGTGCGGAATCGCGCGCCGGGTGTCGGAGACATCGAGCCAGAGGTGCTTGAGCAGCAGGGAAGGTTTGTTCATCAGTCCGCTACTCCTCACCAGTTGCCCGAGGCACCGCCGCCGCCGAAATTGCCGCCGCCGCCACTGCTGAAGCCGCCGCCACCCCGGCTGCCTCCAC
>NZ_JAAFGZ010000041.1 GCF_010365105.1 Polaromonas sp.
TCGATGTCATTGATGCCGCGCGGCGTGGCAATGGGCGCCTCCCACTGAATGCTGCCATTTGACGGGTTCATGCCTGCCAGCCGGCCAGCCAGACCGACCACCAGCGTGTCGCCAACGGCCAGCATCACGCCCGACTGGCGCAGCACCAGGGGTTCGCTTGAACGCTGCTGCGCCCACAGCTTTCGACCAGTCTGCCCGTCGAAGGCATTGACCGAACGATCTGCGGCCAGCACAAACACGCGCTCACCCGCCACGAACGGGGCGGTGAACGCCTGTGCGGTGAGCTTTTGACGCCACAACTCGCGCCCTCCCTGCATGGCAATGACTTCGTTGTCTTTGGTGACGACGGCAAGAACTTTTCCGTCACTGCCCACGCCTGCAGCAATCGGCGTCTTCAGGGCCAGGCGCCAGACATCACGGCCGGTCTGTGCATCTAAAAGCGCGACCGTTCCATCGTCGCTGGCGACCGCTACGCCGTTGCCGGCAACACCGACATCAAGCGGGAAATTGACCGGACCGATGCGCTGGGTCCAGCTTTGACGCACGGAAACCAGCGCCGTCACCGGCTGCAGTTCCGTGGGTTGAGGTTTTTTGACACCGCCGAAGCAACCTGCCAGGAGCGCTATGCTAATAATAGCTAGAGGTGCACGTGCAGCAAGCGCAAACGGCAAAAAAGACTGAATTTTCATTTGTTTGCTCCGGCATTTTCGGCAGTTGCCAGCTTGACCTGTCCGGCGGTGGGATCGACACCCAGCGCATTGAGCTTGACCTCGACCAGGCGCCGGTATTCGGTGCGCTCGTCAAAGGCTTTCCAGGCCTTTTCGTATTCGGCTTTGGCTTCGACTTTTTTGCCTTGCGCCATCAGGATGTCTGCGCGCCGGTCAGCCACCAGCCCCTCAAAGTTTTTGGGGAAGGCAGCGGAAAGCTGTTGCAGGGCTTCGTCGTAAGATTTCTTTTCAAGCAGCAGTCCGGCAAGACGAAGCCTGGCAACGGCCTGGTAGCCGGGATCGGACGCCTTGTCGGCCACCCAGGCAAGGGCTGCGCGGGCTGCATCGGCGTTGCCCTTGTCATGATGGGCTTTGGCCACAAGAAGGCCGGCCTGCTGGGCATACGCGGTGCTGGCGAAACGGTCTTTCATGTCGGCCAGCGCACGGTCGATACGCGCGGCATCGCCGGACACAATGGCGCGCTCGATCTCGTCGAACATCACCGAGGCCTGTGCTGCCTGGCTGCGTTGCCAGTACTGGTAGCCGTTCCAGGCGGCAAACGCACCCAGAACCACAATCAGCGCCCAGGTGATCAGATTGCCATACTGTTTCCAGAAATGCTTGATCTCGTCAAGCTGTTCCTGTTCTTCCAAATCGAGGTGTTTTGCCATAAGTTTCCGGGAGTTTCCAGCCCACGCGGACGGGCTGGATTGAAGAGGGATTGTAGAGCGCCGAACTGCCGCTCAAACCGTGGGGCTGCTGCGCAGCATGCCTGCCCAGGCGGCCACGTCGTCCAGCGATTGAAGCGTCTGGCCATCTGCCGGCCCGTCTTTATCGCCGCGCAGCGGTTTGACGGCAACGCGGCCTTCGGCCAGTTCGGCCGCGCCAAAAATCAGCGCAAAGCGTGCGCCGCTGCCATCAGCGCGCTTGAACTGTGACTTCATGCTGCCCATGCTGCCCGGTGACGCACTGGCATGCATCTGCACGCTGATTCCGGCGCCTCGCAGGGCCTGCAGGGTTTTCATCACGACCGGCAGGGTCGAGGCTTCGGGAACCACTGCATAGGCATCGGGCACCGGGAGTTCACCGAAAGCGCCCTCCTCCTTGAGGAGTTCGAGCACGCGCTCGACGCCCAGCGCCCAGCCCACGGCAGGTGCCGGCTTGCCGCCCATCTGCGCGATCAGGTCGTCGTAACGGCCACCTGCGCAAATCGTGCCCTGTGCGCCCAGGCGGTCGGTGACGAACTCGAAGACCGTCAAGTTGTAATAGTCCAGTCCGCGCACCAGCCGGTGGTTGAGGGTCCAGGCAATGCCATTGGCGTCCAGGATGGCCTTGAGGCCGTCGAAATGCGCCAGCGACTCCACGCCGAGAAAATCGATAAGGCGCGGAGCGCTTTCCACTACCGACTTCATCGCCGGGTTCTTGGTGTCGAGAATGCGCAGCGGGTTGCTGTGCAGTCGCCTTTTCGCCTCTTCGTCGAGCAAGTCGGCGTGCTGTTCAAAGTGCGCGATCAGTTGCGCCCGGTGCTGGGCGCGCTCGTCGGGCTGGCCGAGGCTGTTGATTTCCAGGCGCCAGTCGCTCAGGCCCAGTTCCTTCCAGAGCGCAGCAGCCAGCAGGATCAGTTCGGCATCCACTTCCGGGCCTGCAAACCCCAGCGCTTCGGCGCCGATCTGGTGAAACTGGCGGTAGCGACCGCGTTGCGGCCGCTCGCGGCGAAACATAGGTCCCATGTAGTAAAGCCGCTTGCCTCCGTCGTACAGCAGGTTGTGCTCGGTGACGGCGCGGACCACGCTGGCGGTGTTTTCCGGGCGCATGGTCAGGTGGTCATGGTCGCCATGCTTGTCCGAGCGGTCTTCAAAAGAATACATTTCCTTTTCGACAATGTCGGTGACTTCGCCGATGCCGCGCACAAAGAGCTGGGTGTGCTCCAGAATCGGCGTGCGGATGTTGCGGTAGGCATAACGCGCCATCAGGGCTCGAACCTTGCCCTCAAGCCATTCCCAGCGTGCCGAATCTGGCGGCAGGATGTCGTTCATGCCCTTGACGGCGGCAAGTTTCTCGATTTTGATCGGCACGGCTTTTTCTACCGGACTGGCATTCATTTTTTCAGGCATGTCGTTCAGGAAGCCTGGGCCAGCGTAGGCGAGCCAAAGCGTTTTTCAATATAGTTTTCAACAATCACCTGGAACTCCTGCGCAATGTTGTCGCCGCGCAGGGTGAGTCTTTTTTCGCCATCGATGAACACCGGTGCAGCCGGGGCTTCGCCCGATCCGGGAAGGCTGATGCCGATGTCGGCATGCTTGCTTTCACCCGGTCCGTTGACGATGCAGCCCATCACGGCCACACGCAAGCCTTCGACGCCCGGATACTGCTCGCGCCAGACGGGCATCTGGGCACGCAGGAAGTCGTCGATCTGCTTGGCCATTTCCTGGAAGGTGGTGCTGGTGGTGCGGCCGCAACCGGGGCATGCCGTCACGCTGGGCACGAAGGTCCGCAAGCCCAGCGCCTGCAGGATTTCGGCGGCGATGACCACTTCCTGCGTCCTCGCCTCGCCGGGCTGGGGCGTCAGGGAAACGCGAATTGTGTCGCCAATGCCTTCCTGCAACAAAATCGACAGCGCCGTGGCCGAAGCGACCGTGCCCTTGGTGCCCATGCCGGCTTCGGTCAGCCCCAGGTGAAGGGTGTGATCGGTGCGCCTGGACAGTTCCCTGTACACCGAAACCAGGTCCTGGACGCCGCTGACCTTGCACGACAGGATAATCTGGTCGCGCCGCATGCCCATGTCCTCGGCACGTTGGGCCGAATCGATGGCCGAGGTGATCAGTGCTTCATACATCACCTGCCGGGCATCCCAGGGTGTGCTGCGCGCGCTGTTTTCGTCCATCAGGCTGGCGAGCAGTTCCTGGTCAAGGCTGCCCCAGTTCACGCCGATGCGGATGACCTTGTTCCAGCGCATGGCCGCTTCAATCATCTGGCCGAACTGGGTATCACGCTTGTTGCCTTTGCCGACGTTTCCAGGATTGATCCGGTACTTGGACAGTGCCTGCGCACAGGCCGGGTAATCGGTCAGAAGGCGGTGGCCGTTGTAATGAAAGTCTCCAATCAGCGGAACATCAACACCCATGCGGTCGAGCTGCTCGCGCACATAGGGAACTGCGGCGGCAGCTTCAGGCGTGTTGACCGTGATGCGGACCATTTCGGACCCGGCCAGGGCCAGTTCCTTGACCTGGATGGCCGTGCCAATGGCGTCCACAGTGTCGGTGTTGGTCATGGACTGGATACGCACCGGCGCGTCCCCGCCCACGGTCACGACACGCGAACCCCAGACGACACGGGTCTGGAGGGAATGATGCGGCTTTGGAAAAGCAGATGCGATGGGAAGGCAGGGTTGCACTATTTCACCTCGAAACGAGCAATGTTGTTCTTGGTCACACTGGCAAGGTCAAAGGCCTGGCCACGCACCTGAACCTGTATGACGTTGGCACGGCTTGCCACCACGGCCAGCGGCAGCGCGCCCGACGGACTGACAGACTCGCCTGCGCGAAGCGTGCGGTCAAGAACCACCGTGCCGCTGGCATCTGTCACCTTTATTTTCGATGTGCCTCTGGCGCTGATGGTCATCGGCGGTTCAGCAGGAGCAGCGTCGGCGCCTGCTGAAGCAGTCGCGAGCGGAGACCCCAGCACACCCATCGCAGCAGCAGGGACATCGACAGGCGTCACCACGGACGCGCCGGGCACGTCGTTGCCTGGGGATGTCGGGGTTATCACCGTCGTCGTGGCAGGAGCGGATTCCACCACCTGGCCCGGGACGTTTTCAAGCGGGCCCGCCTGCCGGTACCTGGCAACTTCCTTTTGAATGGATGGCAAGAACATCAATACCAGTGCGCCAAGCAGCAATGCCACGCCTAACAGAACGGCTGGCCGCGAAATATGGGACCAGAAGGGGATCACATTTCTGCTGCTACTGCTGCGCGTACGAAACGGCGTGTTGATTCCCCGGTTCTGGGAAGTCACCTTGAACGCGGCAATTGCAGGCAGACGATGCAGCACAGGGGCTGGGTCCAGCTTGAGGACGCGGCACATGCTGGCGGCCAACGCGCGCGCAAACACCGGATCGGCCAAAAGCTCCGGCTGGTCCTGCTCAAGCGCCTGCAGTTTGTGAACCGGAACCTTCAGCAGCGCTGCCATTGTGGCAATGTCCAGACCCTGCGATTGCCGGGCTGTGCGAAGCATGGCACCGGCAGTATCCTGCTGGCCTGCCGCATCGCGATTTAACGGAATGCCTGGCGCAAGCACCGCTTCATCCTTAATCATTGAAAAGGCCCTTTTCATACGCTGCGGCCTCGGGAGATTGCGCAAAGCGTTTCTTCAACTGACTGGCAAGTTGCACCATCGCCTCCCGATTGTTGAGCTTTTGCTCCGTCTTGATGCCCAGCCAGAGCGTCTGGGCATTCGCCAGTTCGCTGTTGTTCAGGCGGCGGATGTAAAACTGGGCGCGCGTCAAGTCGCCACGCGCATACAGCAGTTTGGACAGGTTGTAGCCGGTCACGGGATTGCCTGCATCCAGTTCGTAGGAATGCATGAAGCTTTGTTCGGCTTCGCTTAACTGCCCGGCATTCACCTGGCACACACCCAGGGTCATCAGTGTCTTGGCTTTCCCGGTGTAGGTCGGGTTGGCAGCGGCCTGGGCAAAAAGCTTGAACGACTCGGGGTAGCGTGCCTGCTGGCACAGCAGCCAGCCGTAGTTGTGGGCCACGCTGGCATCGCGCGCATTCAGGGCGAGCGCACGGCGAAAACTGTCTTCTGCAAGCGGAATGTCGTTCAGCCGCATATAGACCAGCCCGCGCAGGTTGTAGGCATCGACGAAGTTCGGATCGGTTGCCAGCGACTGCTTGATTTCATCCAGGGCCACCTTGGTCTGGCCCTGTTCAAAATAACCGCTGGCCAGTTCGACGCGCAAGCGTGCGCGACGACGGATGTCGGTTTCATCGGAATCGGTGATCAGGTCAGTGCGGCTTCCCAACCCTGCGACAGAACCAGGCTGACTGGCACAGCCACCCAGCAGCATGGCAGTCCAGAAGACAAAAACCCAGGCATGCACCGTGACTTTCATCAGGCAGCATCCTTGTTGAGGACCACAACCTTGATGCCACCCAACATACCCTGGCGCTGCGCAGCCATGCGCTGATCCACACCGGTACGGTCCTGCACATCACCTGCCAGCTGGCCGCAGGCCGCATCGATGTCATCGCCACGTGTTTTACGCACAGTGGTGACGATGCCCGCATCGATCAGGATTCGGGCAAACGCCATGACCTGCGGCATTTGCGAGCGCACCAGGCCCGAAGCCGGAAAGGGATTGAAGGGAATCAGGTTGAACTTGCAGGACAGGCCATTGGCCGCATGGGTCTTCATCAAGGCCACCAGCTGGCGCGCATGCTCGGGCTGGTCGTTGACACCATCGAGCATGCAGTATTCAAACGTGATGAAGTCGCGAGGCGCCGCCGACTGGTAGCGGGTGCAGGCCTCCAGCAGTTCGGCAATCGGGTACTTCTTGTTCAGCGGAACCAGGTCGCTGCGCAGCGCATCCTGCGGCGCATGGAGCGAGACGGCCAGGGCGACGGGGCAATCCCGGGCCAGGCGATCGATCATCGGCACCACGCCGGAGGTGGACACCGTGACGCGGCGACGTGACAAGCCATAGGCATGATCATCGAGCATGACCTTGAGCGCTGGCAGCAGCTGCGAATAGTTCTGCAGCGGCTCGCCCATGCCCATCATGACAACGTTGGAAATGACGCGTTCATCCTTGCCCAAGTGCTTGCGCAGGAAGTGCTCGGCAAACCACAACTGGGAAATGATTTCCCCAGTCGTCAGGTTGCGGCTGAAGCCTTGGTGGCCGGTCGAGCAGAAACGGCAGCCCACGGCGCAACCCGCCTGGGATGAAATGCACAGCGTGCCACGGTCGGATTCAGGGATGAAAACCGTTTCAATCACATCGCCCGCGCCCACGTCAAACAGCCACTTGATCGTGCCGTCCGTTGACTCGTGGCGCGATACCACCTTGGGGCCCGTGATGTGGGCCGAGACCGCGAGCTTTTCGCGCAGCGCCTTGGCCAGATCGGTCATCTGCTCAAAATCAGAAGCACCTTTCTGGTGAATCCAGCGAAACAGCTGGGTCGCGCGAAAGCGCTTCTGGCCCAGCTGTTCGCAAAACGCTGCCAGGCCCTCCAGATCGAAATCGAGAAGATTGGTTGTCATCGCAGGCAGCGATACGCCAGGCCGCCCCACACAAGCGGCGACCCTGTCACAGGGCGGCAGAGCATGGGGACGGTGCGCATTAACGCGAGTAAACGTTCAGGCCTGCAAAGAAGAAAGCGATTTCTTCCTTGGCGGTTTCGACAGCGTCGGAACCATGCACGGCATTGGCATCGATACTGTCGGCGAAGTCAGCGCGAATGGTGCCGGCATCGGCCTTCTTCGGGTCGGTCGCGCCCATCAGGTCACGGTTCTTCAGCACGGCGCCTTCGCCTTCGAGCGCCTGGATCATCACCGGGCCGGAAATCATGAAAGACACCAGGTCCTTGAAGAAAGGACGGGCTTTGTGCACGCCGTAAAAAGCTTCGGCTTCGCCTTGTGACAGGTGGACCATTTTGGCAGCGACGACTTTCAGGCCGGCGGCTTCAAAACGCGCATAGATTTGGCCAATCACGTTTTTGGCGACGGCGTCAGGCTTGATGATGGAGAGTGTGCGTTCGATGGCCATGTTTTTTTCCTAAGGGATGTTGGAGTTATTGGGTTTTAAAATTATTCAGGGACTGAATAAAGCCCATGATTTTAACCTGCCGGGTTGCCCTTCGAAGGCAACCTTGCGAAATGGCGTACTACCGCTGAAGAGCTGGAACGCATTCATTCCGGCCAGCAAACCAATTTTTAGCATCAAATCGGCCTTTTGCGCAGTTTACATATATGCTAGCAGCTATTAATTCAGTAGCAAAATGCCGATTGATTGCATGCAGTGGTTGCCAGTCAACCGGGTTTCGCGTTAGCGGTTGCCGCCCCGGTTGCCACCACCGCGATTGCCGCCAGAATTGCCGCCATTGCGACGCGGGCCCCCGCTGCTGCCACCACCACCGCCAAAGCCGCCGGCATTGCCGCCGCCGCCCCGGCGCTGCTGGCCCTGGTCCTGGCGCTGCCGGGTGAAGGTGTCCGCGCCAATATAGCCAAACGAGGTCTTCATGGGATCGGGCTGGGCGGCTCCGGCGGATTTGTCGCTGCGCGGACCCCGGTCGTCCCGGCGCTTCTGGCCTTGGGGCGCGCCTGCACTCGGAGGTCCAAAGCGCGTCGCCGGACCGGCATTTCCGCCCTGGCTTCGGCCTCTTGCGCCGCCAGGGCCAGGATTGGCGCCGCGCCGATTGCCTCGCTGCGCTGCATCGTTACGATTCATCGGCGGCTGGGAATCATCGAGCGGCTGGACCATGCCGGTTTGGCCTGTGCCCGCGTTGCGGGGCCGCCCGCCAGTATTGCGTGGACGGTCGTTCCCGCGCGGACCGCGGCGCTGCGGGGCACCGCCCTCAGCGTCGGGCTGGCCCGGGATGGCTGCTTCGCCACGCGGGTCCGGCCGCGATTCCGAACGGCTGACCGCACTGGTCAATGCGTAGATGTCGTTTTCGTCGAGTTCGACAAACGCGCCGCGCTTCAGTCCGCGCGGCAGCACCATGGCGCCGTAACGGATGCGGATCAGGCGGCTCACCGCATGGCCCACGGCTTCAAACATGCGGCGCACCTCACGGTTGCGGCCTTCAGAAATCGTGACCCGGTACCAGCAATTGGCGCCTTCACCGCCACCGGCTTCAATCGAGCCGAACTGCGCCATGCCATCGTCCAGGGTCACGCCGTCGAGCAAGCGTTTTTTCTCTTCGTTGTTGAGCGCACCGAGCACCCGCACGGCATATTCACGTTCCAGTCCGAAGCGCGGGTGCATCAGCTTGTTGGCCAGTTCGCCGGAACTTGTCAGCAGCAGCAGGCCTTCGGTGTTCAGATCCAGCCGCCCGACGGATTGCCATTTGCCCTGGAACAGCTTGGGCAGGCGCCGGAAGACGGTCGGACGATTTTGCGGATCATCGTGCGTCACCACTTCGCCGGCAGGCTTGTGGTAGGCGATGACGCGGGGCGGCGGCGGGTCGATCTGCACGCGGATGGGCTTGCCGTTGACCTTGACGGTGTCGCCAAACTGGATGCGCTGGCCGATATGCGCCGGCTCGGCATTGACGGAAATCCGCCCTTCCAGAATCAGTTGCTCCATCTCCAGACGCGAGCCCAGGCCGGCCTGAGCCAGCACCTTGTGCAGCTTGGGTGTTTCTGGCTGGGGCAGCAGAACCCGCTTGGGCAGGTCGATCGCGGCGTCGTCTTCGTCGGCATCGAACTGACCGGTGATCACGTCTTCGAAGCGAAGGGTCGCCGGCAATGGCTTCGGGCCATGCCGCCGCGCACCCGCATGCGGCGTCGCTGCCTTGTCACCGGCTACGCTTGCTATGGATTCAGGAGCTGATTGTGCAGGCAGGTCGTGCGCTGGAGCACTATTTGATTCATTTTCTGGCATGTGCAGTGGCTTGCTGGCGGGATGGTCGTTTGAGTTCATGCTTTTACATTCGTTCGTGTGGATAGCGGGCATACGGATTACTGCGGATCAGGTTGAGAACTTTTTCCGGCATCCGACGCCAGGTCCTCGCTATGGATCGAAATTTTCAATTCAGTCATGGTCAGCGGCGAAAAACTGTCAGGCGCTCCCTCAATGCCCAGTTCAAACTGTTCAAGCTTTGCAATCTGCGCCGTTGTGTCGTTCATCGACGGCAGTCCGGCCAGGGATTCAACGCCCAGGTCATCCAGAAACTGGCGGGTCGTCGCATACAGCGCCGGGCGGCCCACCGTCTCGCGGTGACCGATCACCTCAACCCAGCCACGATCTTCCAATTGCCTTAGCAGCAGGCTGTTGATGGTCACACCGCGGATATCTTCCATATCACCCCGCGTCACAGGCTGCCGATAGGCAATGATTGCCAGCGTTTCCAGTGTCGCCCGGCTATAGCGCGGCGGTTTTTCAGGGTTAAGACGGTCCAGGTACTCGTGCATTTCCGGTCGGCTTTGAAAGCGCCATCCACTGGCCACATGCACCAGTTCCACGCCTCGGCCCGACCACTCGTCCTGCAAGTCGCCAAGGGCCAGTTTAATGCTGTCGGCGGCAAGCTCCCCGTTAAACAAAACACCGAGCTCGCGCAACGTCAGGGCTTGCTGTGCGCAGATAAGGGCTGTTTCGAGGATGCGCCGGGCATCCGTCGTGTTCATGATTGGTCGTTCCGAAATAAAACGGGAGGAAAGCGGATGAAGGCGCTTTTGTCAGCGCATCGCGTTCGTGCTGGCTTTACCTGGATCAGGAAGCCATGTTGCCGGTAGCAGAAAACTACAGGGAAGGATTGTATCTCAGGCCCAAAGCGTCCATCGCCCGCAGCAGGTCGGGCGGCGGCGGCGATTTGAATTCCATCGGCTCGCCTGTTGCCGGATGGGCAAATGCCAGCCGGCAGGCATGCAGCGCCTGGCGCGCCATGTTGCCCGCAGGGGCGCCGCCGTACAAGGCATCCGACACCAGCGAATGGTCCAGGAATGCCATGTGAACCCGGATCTGGTGGGTGCGGCCGGTATGCAGCTTGCACTTGACCAGGCAATATTTTTCGGCATTGCCCATCAGGGAAACCACCGTGGAAGCCGTCTTGCCCGGATTTTTCTCCAGGTCAACCACCGCCATGCGCAGCCGGTTTCGCGGGTCACGGCCAATGGGAGCCTCGACCTGGCGTGTTTTTGCGCCTTGCCATGCGCCATGTGCCAGCGCGATGTATTCCCGGCTCACCGTGCGGGCGGCAATCATGCCCACCAGCTGATCCATGGTCTGACGCTGGCGTGCCACCACCATCAGGCCGCTGGTGTCCTTGTCGAGCCGGTGCACAATGCCGGCGCGCGGCATGAAGGAAGCCTGGGGATCGTATGCCAGCAAGCCATTGAGCAAGGTGCCGCTCCAGTTGCCGGGCGCCGGATGAACCACCAGACCGGCTGGTTTGTTGATCACCAGGAGATGCGCATCCTCATAAACAATGTCAAGCGCCATGGCTTCGGGTTTGAAGGCCTGGCTCTGGGGTGTAGGCCGCAATTCGATGGACAATTCATCGCCCGCCTTGACCTTTGCAGAAGTTTTGACGGTTTTAAGGCCTTTGACCGATACGCCTCCGGCCTCAATCAATTGCTGCAGGTAGTTGCGTGAAAACTCCGGCACCAGTCCGGCCAGCGCCTTGTCGAGCCGGCTGCCGTGGCTCTCGACTGGCACGCTGACATGCCGCAGTTCCATTTCGGCAACAGCATCCCCCTCGTCCTGGGCATCATCTTCAGGCGATTTGGCATCAACGCTGCCCGATATAATAAATTTTCTCAGTTCTGAATCAGTCATCAAGAGGGTCGATTGCTATGTTTTTTGCCAAATTACCGGATTTTCCGAAAGCATCGCCGCTTGTAGCAGCCGTTTGCGCAGGTCTGTTTGTGTTGTCAGGCTGTTCAACCACACCGGCGCCCGACAAGACCGCAACCTGGAGTCCCAACAAGATTTACGCCGAAGCGAAGGACGAAGCCAGTTCAGGCGCCTACGACAAGGCCATTCCACTTTACGAAAAGCTTGAAGGCCGCGCGGCCGGAACGCCGCTGGCGCAGCAGGCACAACTCGACAAAGCCTATGCCCAGTATAAAGGCGCAGAACAGGCCCAGGCCCTGGCCACGCTGAACCGTTTCATCAAGCTTCACCCTGCCAGCCCGGCCCTGGACTACGCCCTGTACCTGAGAGGGCTGGTGAACTTCAATGACAACCTGGGTCTTTTCGGATTTATCTCGCGTCAGGACCTGTCGGAGCGTGACCAGAATGCGGCGAAGGAGTCGTTCGAATCGTTCAAGGAACTGGTCACCCGGTTTCCCGATTCGCGCTATGCGCCTGACTCACGCCTGCGGATGAATTACATTGTCAATTCACTGGCACAGTCGGAAGTCCATGTGGCGCGCTACTACTACTCACGTGGCGCCTATGTCGCCGCCATCAACCGCGCGCAAAGCGCCATTGCCGACTACCGCGACGTTCCGGCGCTTGAAGAAGCCACCTTCATTCTCTATAAATCCTACGATGCCCTGGGCATGACCGAGTTGCGTGACGACATGCGCCGCATCCTGGAAAAAAGCTATCCCCAAAGCCAGTACATGAGCAAAGGCTTCAGGACGGCAGAGAATCCCTGGTACAAGTTCTGGTAAGGCTGGCCAGCCTGTCCATCAGCGCCTGTTCCGATGCCAGCCTTTGCATCGGCGGCAATGCCCTGATCAGTCGGCGTCCGTACCCCATCGAAACCAGGCGGCTGTCGCAAACCACCAACACGCCTTGGTCCGTCTCCCGGCGAATCAGGCGACCGGCGCCCTGCTTGAGCGCGACGGCGGCTTCGGGCAGAAAGTAGTCGGTAAAAGCACTGCGCCCTTGCGACTCCAGCATCTTTGCACGCGCCTCGGCCAGTGGGTCGTTGGGCGGAGGAAACGGAAGCTTGTCGATGATGACCAGTTGAAGTGCATCGCCGGGAACGTCAATACCTTCCCAGAACGATGCCGATGCCACCAGCACGCAGCCTTTCCCGCCGAGTGAATCGCCTTCGCGGAAACGTTCAATCAGTGCACGTTTTGGCATGCTGCCCTGCACCAGCACCAGCGGGTCCTCTGACTCCGTGAAAGCAGCGACCAGCGCTTCTCCAATCGTTCGCAAGGCGCGCAAGGTCGTTGTCAGCACCATCGTGCGTCCGCCCAGCTGGCGTGACCATGTCGCCACAGATTCGGCCACCTTGACAGGATGCGCCGGGTCGCCGGGCCTGGGAAAGCTGGACGGAACATAGAGTGCGGCCTGGCGCTGGTAGTCGAATGGACTTCCAATCCGCAGCACGCTGGCGTCCTCCAGCCCGCAAGGCTGTGTAAACCAGCTTAGTTTTTCATCATCGCCCAGCGTTGCGGACGTAAATATCCATGTCTTCACACCTTCGCCCGACGTGCCCAGCATTTTGCTTTTTACAGACTCAGAAATATCGAGCGGCGACTCGACCAGCCGCAACTGCATACCCACATCGACCCAGCGCACGAAGCCAGCCGGACAGGCCTTGGCAAAGCTTTCGACCCGCTCCGCCAGTTGCACAGCGCGCTCATGAAGCCGGACAAAATCAGGCGCAATCTCGCTGACCGTGTCAAGTGCTTCGCAGGCCTGAAGACAGGAGGTGTGAACAGCCTCCATGGCTTGCAGCCAATCGTTTGCAGGAAGACCTTCCGGCACGGAATCAGCCCATCGAAGCTTTGTGCCAGGATAGTGCTTTCCGGCGCTAAGGCGCAATTGCCGGGCGGCGTGTTCGGTGGCAGCAACCACTTCCTGCCAGTCCACCAGCCCGCGTGCCAATTGCAAGCCGGCCGCCAGCACGTCCCGCGAAAAATCGAGCAATTGGCCCGTGCTCAGGTTGTTTCCCAGAAACTGCACGCCGGTTTCATTCAGCTGATGCGCTTCATCAAAAATGGCAATCCGTACCGAAGGCAGCAACTCTGCCACGCCTGATTCACGAACGGCCAGATCGGCAAAAAACAGATGATGGTTAATGACCACGACATCCGCCGCCATGGCTTCCCTGCGGGCAAGGTTGACATGGCAAGCGCGAGAGCGCGGACATTGCGAACCGAGGCAATTGTCCCGCGTCGAAGTGATCAGGGGAATCATGGGTGAACGCTCGTCGAGGCCCGGAAGTTCCGCCAGATCACCTGTTCGCGTGACCTGCGACCACTCCTCCACCCGGGCAAGCGAGCGTATCGGTACGCCCTCAGGCAAAAACCGCTCCTGCCGGGCCATCTCCATCCGATGAAGGCAAAGATAGCTGCCCCGACCCTTGAGCAATGCAGTCTTCACTGGCAATTCGAGGGCTTCAACCAAACGGGGCAAATCGCGTCCAAACAGCTGATCCTGCAAAGCCTTGGTTGCAGTGGACAAAAGTATCCGCTCGCCGCTGAGCAAGGCCGGCACCAGATATGAAAAAGTTTTGCCAACGCCGGTGCTGGCTTCAACGACGAGCGGATAGCCCCCCTCAATAGCATGCGAAACGGCCAGTGCCATCTCTTTCTGGCCGCTGCGGGGAACAAAATGCTCCGTTGTCCGCGACAAGACACCTTCAGGTGAAAACGCCTGGTCTACCTCAAATGCAAGATTCATCAGGCAGGCTCGATAGGCATCAAGGAAGTTTCTAGCCGTGAGATGCGGTCACGAAGCTGAAGACGGCGTTTTTTCAGCCGCTTGATCAGCAGTTCGTCGATGTGCGGCGCATGCACTGCTTTGTCTGCGAGTGCGTTCAGGTCTGCATGTTCGATTTTGAGTTGTATCAGCAGTCGCTGGGGTGAGGAATGATTTAGGATCAATGAATTTTTCCGTTTAAGCCACTTGATAATACGTCCATTGCCGCTGTTAATAAAAACACCGCGAAACAGCGAAGCTGCCACCCCCACAATGACCAAAAGTTATCGAATTACAGCCTCTACAGGTATCCACAAGGGAGACCGTGACTACCAGCAGGACCAGGTCAGCTTGCTCAGCCATCACCGCATTCCCGGATGTATTCTTGGCGTAGTAGCCGATGGAATGGGCGGTCGGAGCGGCGGTCGCAAGGCATCTGATCAGGTGATGCTGACAGCAAAGCAGCTTTTTGACCGTTACTCACCTGACACAGACGACGGGCCATTGATGCTCAGACAAATTGTCGAGGAAGCACATATTGTCATCAAGCTGACAGCTATTTCTTCGGAACAGGAACCCCACAGCACGCTGGCGGCATTTCTGATTAATCCTAATGGCGAATGCCACTGGGTACACACCGGTGATTCGCGGATTTACCATTTTCACGGCAGCAAGCTGGTCTATAGAACGGTGGACCATTCGTATGTTCAAACACTGGTGGACAAGGGTGAGATCAGTGAAGAAGAAGCCAACAATCACCCACAGTCCAATATTCTGATGGGTTGCCTGGGGGCCGAAGAAGCTCCGCCCATTGCCCAGCATTACATTCCAAAACTCGAGCCCAATGACGTGTTGATGGCTTGCAGCGATGGCGTCTGGCATTACTTCAACACCAGTGAAATGGGGTCTGCCCTGTCAATGTTGTCGCCACGCGAGGGAACTGAATTCCTGATTCAAAAAGCATGCAAGCGTGCACGGGGAATTGGCGACAATCTTTCGCTGGTGATTGTCAAGTTTGAGTCGCTGGACTAGGCCTCCACGGCTATTGGGGCAGGGGTAACGGCTTCGAGGCGGGTTTGACACGACTGGACTGATCCGCATCGTGCTGGACTCGACGCTCCTGCGCCTGAATCTGACGCTCTTTGAATTTTTTTTCTTGTTCCGCTGCTTCAACCTGTTTCTCGGTGCGCGCCTGATTTTTTTTCTTGTGCTTTTCAAGCCGGGCAGCGTTGGCGTCGCGGGCTGCCGTTTCATTCGCAACAGCGGCATTTCGCCGCTGCGCATTTTCCTGTTCACGCACTTGTCGACCTCTAAAATCCTCAATCGCCTGGGTACGGCGCTGGCCATCCAACTGAAGGCTTTCAGGAGATGACTTATCCTGGCTTTTGCGGATCTGCTGCTCGGCCTTGCTCTTTCGCTGCTCGTCGTTGAGCAGAATTTCCTGCCGCCTCAAATCTGCCATGACGGCACTGCGCCTGGCATTGACGTTCTCAAGGCAACGGTTGACAGCAAACTTTTTGTAGCAGACAGCGTCTTCGTTCGCGAAACCAGCTTCCAGCCTGTTTCGCTCGGCGGCAATGGCGACTCTCTGCGCGTCGATATCGGCAGTTTGCACATTCCCAGGACCGGTTTGCGATAAGGCAAAACCACCCATTGAGAGCAAAAAAAATCCAATGACGAAAGTTTTCATGTCAACGTCGTATCCACCGTTCTGTGCTCCAGAGCCAGAAATTCCATGGACTGCATTTCATTGAGCCGCGAAACAGTTCGAGGAAACTCATGCACCAGAGGACCCTCGGTGTACAAAGCTTCAGGCGGCACAGCGGCAGATAAAATCAGTTTCACCCGACGGTCGTAGAGCACATCCACCAGCCAGGTAAAACGCCGGGCTTCCGAGGCCATCCGAACCGGCATGTAAGGCACGTCACTGAGCAAAACCGTATGGAACTGGGTTGCGATTTCAAGATAATCATTCTGCGAACGCGGCCCTCCGCACAAAGTCTTGAAGTCAAACCACACTACTCCGCCTGCTTTTCGTCTTGCCCGAATTTGTCTGGATTCGATCTGAAGCACCTGATTTTCATCCTGCGAAGCGGCCAACCGGTTGAAAGTTTCCGTCATTTCAGCATCGGCTTCAGGGCCTAGCGGTGAATGATAGAGTCTGGCCTGTTCCAGCGTGCGCCGGCGATAGTCGGTGCCATTGTCAACATTGATGACTTCCATGTGGGTCTTCAACAGTTCAATGGCCGGAAGAATGCGATCGCGATGCAACCCGTTGGGGTAAAGCTTGTCAGGATGAAAATTCGATGTAGTGACAAATCCTACGCCGTTGTCGAACAGGGCCACAAGCATGCGATGAAGGATCATGGCATCAGTGATGTCGGCAACATGGAACTCATCAAAACAGATCAATCTGAACCGCTTCGCCATTCGCTTTGCCAATGCGTCCAGCGGATTGGGTGTGCCCTGCAAATCCATCAATTCCCGATGAACTTCACGCATGAACTCATGGAAGTGGAGGCGTACTTTTCGCTTGAGTGGCACTGCATTGAAAAAACAGTCCATCAAAAAGCTTTTGCCGCGCCCCACCCCACCGTACATGTACACACCACGCGGAATGGGCGGCCGGTTGATCAGCTTCTTGAGCGCATTTGACCTTTGCCCTTTATAGGCTGCCCACTCTGTGGCACAGCGTTCCAGCGCATCGATCGCAAGCAGCTGCGCGGGGTCACTTGCATAGCCCCGTGCAGACAGTTCAGCGTCGTAAGCTGAACGAACCGGATGTGACACTAAGCTATGCCCCTAGAAATTAAGCGTGCGCTTGTCAACAGCAAGCGCTGCCTCCTTCGTCGCCTCGCTCAGCGAAGGATGGGCATGGCAGATGCGGGCGATGTCCTCGCTGCTGGCGCGGAATTCCATCGCCACGACGCACTCTGCAATCAATTCACTGGCCATCGGTCCGACAATATGAACCCCCAGGATTTCGTCGCTTGCGGCATCTGCGAGCATCTTGACCATGCCGGTTGTGTCGCCCAGCGCCCTCGCCCGACCATTGGCCATGAAGGGGAAAGTGCCGGACTTGTAAGCACGCCCTTCTGCCTTCAGTTGTTCTTCGGTCTGGCCGACCCAGGCAATCTCGGGGCTGGTATAGATCACCCACGGAATGGTGTTGAAATTGACATGGCCATGCTGTCCGGCAATGCGCTCGGCAACTGCTACGCCTTCTTCTTCGGCTTTGTGCGCCAGCATGGGGCCGCGCACGACGTCGCCTATCGCCCACACATTGGGCAAATTGGTCTTGCAGTCGCCGTCCACCACGATCGCACCGCGCTCATCCAGGCCCAAGCCCACGACTTCCGGGTTGAGCCCGATGGTGTTGGCCGTGCGGCCGATGGAAATGATGAGCTTGTCAACCTCCAGCGTCTGCGCTTCGCCCTTGGCATTGGCATAAGCGATAGACACGCCGTTCTCGCCATTCTTGATCTCACCGACTTTGACGCCCAGTTCGATTTTCAAGCCTTGCTTGGTGAAGGCCTTGTGCGCCTCTTTGGCAATCTGTTGATCAACCGCGCCCAGGAAGGTGGACAATCCTTCCAAAATTGTCACGTCGGCACCCAGACGGCGCCAGACCGAACCCATTTCCAGGCCAATCACGCCCGAGCCGATCACACCCAGTTTCTGGGGAACCGTACCGATGCGCAGAGCGCCGTCATTCGACAAAATGCTGACTTCATCGAAAGGCGCACCCGGCAAGGCTCTGGCATTGGAGCCTGTGGCCACAATGATGTGCTTGCCAGAGATGGTTTCTTCTGCAGTGCCTGCGACCTTGATGTCGTAGGCGCCATCCTTGGCGGCAGCAAAAGAGCCACGACCATGGAAAAAAGTGACCTTGTTCTTTTTGAACAGGTAAACGATGCCATCGTTGTTTTGCTTGACGACCGTATCCTTGCGGCCAATCATCTTGCCAACATCGAGACCCAGGCCCTTGACCTCAATGCCGTGGTCGGCAAAGTGGTGGCCCGCATGCTCGAAATACTCCGAGGATTGCAGCAACGCTTTGGAGGGAATGCAGCCCGTGTTGGTGCAGGTTCCGCCCAGGGCCGGGCCACCCTTGGCATTTTTCCATTCGTCGATGCAGGCAACGTTAAAACCCAGCTGTGAGGCGCGAATGGCCGCGATATAGCCGCCGGGACCGCCGCCGATGACGATCACGTCAAATTGTTTGGACATGTGCTTTTCCAGAAAATAGGGGGCAGGGACATGCAGCCACAGGGCTGTTGCCCTGCCCCAACAGGGTTTAGATATCGAACAGCAGACGGGCTGGATCTTCCAGCGCCTCTTTCATCGCGACCAAGCCCAGCACAGCCTCACGGCCGTCAATGATGCGGTGGTCGTAGCTCAAGGCGAGGTAATTCATCGGTCGAACCACGATCTGGCCATTTTCGACAACTGCACGGTCCTTGGTGGCGTGCACACCCAAAATGGCAGACTGCGGCGGGTTGATGATCGGTGTGGAAAGCATGGAGCCAAAAGTGCCCCCATTGGAAATGGAGAAAGTGCCGCCGGTCATTTCTTCAATGCCCAGCTTGCCGTCTTTGGCCTTTTGACCAAACTCGGCAATTTTTTTCTCGATTTCGGCGAAGCTCATCTGATCTGCATTGCGCAGGATGGGAACCACCAAGCCACGCGGCGAACCGACGGCAATCCCAATGTCAAAGTAGCCATGGTAAACAATGTCATTGCCATCGACCGATGCGTTGATCAGCGGGAACTTCTTGAGCGCATGCACCGCAGCCTTGACGAAGAAGCTCATGAAGCCGATCTTGACGCCATGCTCCTTGCTGAAGGCGTCCTGGAACTTCTTGCGCATTTCCATCACTGGCGCCATGTTGACTTCATTGAAGGTCGTCAAGATGGCATTGGTCGATTGCGACTGCAACAGGCGCTCGGCAATCCGGGCGCGCAGGCGGCTCATGGGGACTCGCTGCTCGGGACGGTCGCCCAGGTCGGCTGCTTTTACTGGCGATGCCACTTTAGGCAAGGAAGTGGCTGGTACGCCCGTCGGTATTGCGCTAGCAGCTACTGATTTAGTAGCACCGGCAGCGGTAGCACCCAGAACATCCCCTTTGGTGACACGCCCATCCTTGCCGGTTCCGGGAACACTGCCTGCAGCCAGGCTGTTGTCCGCCATCAACTTGGCAGCGGAAGGCATGGGAACGCCTGCCATGGAGCCACCCGTTGCAACTGGAACTGGTGCAGCCGCCGATGCTGTTGCCGTAGCTGGTGCGGCAGCGGCAGGCGCCGTTGCACCGGCCTTGCCTTCGGTATCGATTCTTGCAATCACCTGGTCCGACACCACCGTGCCGCCATCGGCGACTACCAGTTCGAGCAGCACGCCGGCTGAGGGTGCAGGAACTTCAAGGACCACCTTGTCGGTTTCAATTTCAATCAGGATTTCGTCAATCGCGATTGCGTCGCCGACCTTTTTTTTCCATTGCAGCATGGTGGCTTCGGCCACAGACTCGGACAGTTGGGGAACTTTAACTTCTACGATTGCCATTTTGATTCTTTCAAGTGTTTTCTTGTATTTGAGGAAATAGCTTGACCCTTATTTGGTCAGGATAAAACCCTTCAACTTGGAAAATGCGCCGTCCACCAGCGCCTTTTGCTGTTCCTGATGTAGATGCGAATAACCGACAGCTGGAGAAGCCGACGCAGCGCGTCCCGAATAGCCCAGCTTTTGGCCGTCAAGCATATTCTCATGAATGTAGTGCTGCACAAAGAACCAGGCGCCCTGATTTTGCGGCTCATCCTGGCACCATACGACGTCGGTGGCATTGGGGTACTTTTTCAACTCGGCAGCAAAAGCCTTGTGCGGGAAAGGATACAGCTGCTCCACACGCAGGATCACAGCATCGTCAAACCCTTTTTCCGCGCGCTTCTTGACCAGGTCGTAATACACCTTGCCCGAGCAGGCAATGACGCGCTTGACCTTGTCGGCCCGTTTGATGACTTCTTCCTTGTTTTCAGGAATGACCGTCTGGAAAGCACCCTTGGTGAACTCGGACAGCGGAGAGGTCGCGTCCTTGTTACGCAGCAGCGATTTCGGCGTCATGATGATCAGCGGCTTGCGCAGGTTGCGCACCATCTGGCGGCGCAACACATGGAAAATCTGGCTGGCGGTCGTCGGCTGGACTACCTGCATGTTGGCATCGGCCGACAATTGCATGAAACGTTCAAGACGCGCCGAGCTGTGCTCCGGACCCTGGCCCTCGTAACCGTGCGGCAGCATCAAGGTAATGCCGTTGACACGGCCCCATTTGACTTCGCCGGAGGCAATGAACTGGTCAATCACGACTTGAGCGCCATTGGCAAAATCGCCGAACTGGGCTTCCCAGATCACCATGGTGCTTGGGTCGTTGGACGCATAGCCGTACTCAAAAGCCAGCACGGCTTCTTCCGACAGGATCGAGTCGATGACAACAAACGGAGCCTGGTTGTCGGCCACGTTTTGCAGTGGCACGTACGTGCCGGTATCCCATTTTTCACGACTCTGGTCGTGAATCACGGAATGGCGGTGCGTGAAAGTTCCTCGTCCACAATCCTCGCCTGACAGGCGCACCGGATAACCGCTGGCCACCAGGGATGCAAAAGCCATATGCTCGCCCATGCCCCAGTCGACCGGAATGTCGCCACGCCCCATGGCAGCGCGGTCGTCATACACTTTCTTGACCAGATTGTGCGGCGTGACGGTGTCAGGAATGGTCGTGATTCTCGTAGCCAGGCGTTTCCACTCGGCCATCGGAATGGCCGTGTCGCCCGCATCGGTCCACTTCTTGCCAACGTACGGACTCCAGTCCACTGCGTACTTGCTCTTGAAGTTGGTGAGGACCGGGTCAAACGTGCTCTTGCCGGCGTCAAGCGCGGCGCGCGTGGCCTTGACCATGTCATCGCCCAGCGTTTCGCCAAAGCCTTGCGCCGTCAGCTTGTCGGCGTAAAGGCGGCGGGTACCGGGGTGCTGGGCAATCTTTTTGTACATCAGCGGCTGGGTCAGCGCAGGAGTGTCCTGCTCGTTGTGGCCCAGTTTCCGGAAGCAGATGATGTCAACCACGACATCCTTCTGGAATTCCATGCGGAATTCAAGCGCCAGTTGGGTGGCCAGCACCACGGCCTCCGGGTCATCTCCATTGACGTGCAGCACAGGCGCTTCGATCATCTTGACAACGTCGGTGCAATACAGAGTGGAACGGCTGTCACGCGGATCGCTGGTGGTAAAACCGATCTGGTTGTTGATGACCAGGTGGACCGTGCCGCCTGTGGAATAACCACGGGTTTCAGCCAGTGCCAGTGTTTCCATGACCACGCCCTGTCCGGCAAACGCCGCATCGCCATGTACCAGCACGGGTAAAACCTGCAGGCCTTTGGGATCGTCGCGGCGATCCATGCGGGCACGAACAGAACCTTCTACTACCGGATTCACGATTTCAAGGTGCGACGGATTGAATGCCAGCGACAGGTGAACCGGACCGCCAGGCGTCGTCACGTCGGAACTGAAACCCTGGTGATATTTCACGTCACCGCTGGGCAGGTCTTCTGGTGCTGTATGGTCGAACTCGGCAAACAGGTTGGCCGGAACTTTTCCCAGTGAATTGACCAGCACATTCAGGCGACCCCGGTGCGCCATGCCAATCACGATTTCCTGCACGCCGATTTCGCCGCCGCGCTGGATCAACTCGTCCATGCTGGCAATGAAGCTTTCGCCGCCTTCGAGCGAGAAACGCTTCTGGCCCACGTACTTGGTATGCAAAAAGCGTTCAAGACCTTCAGCTGCCGAGAGACGGTCCAGAAGATGAAGCTTCTTTTCCTTGGATAAATTGGGTTTGCTGCGAATACTTTCAAGCTTTTGCTGCCACCAGCGCTTCTGGTTCTGGTCGGTGGCATACATGTATTCGGCGCCTATCGTGCCGCAATAGGTTTCGCGTAATGCGTTGAGCAATTCGCGAAGGCTCATGGTTTCCTTGCCAAAGAATGTGTTGCTGGTGTTGAACACAATCTCCTGGTCGGCATCGGTGAAACCGTAAAAGGCTGGGTCCAGTTCAGGAATGTTGTCTCGCTCGGCACGCTTGAGAGGGTCAAGATCAGCCCAGCGTGCACCGACATTGCGGTACGCGGCAATCAACTGCTGAACGGAAGTGCGCTTGCGGCCCATTTCAGAGTCTGCACCGCTGGCAACCACCACCTTGGTTTGCCCTTGCTTGGCACGCTCGGAAAAAGCATTGACGACCGGCAAATGGGGAACGTCCTTGGCGTTGCTTCCGTCGGTTGCGGCTACATGCTGAAGGGCATCGAAATATTCGCGCCAGCTATCTGTCACGCTCCCGGGATTGGCAAGGTAATTTTCATACATCTCTTCGACATAAGGCGCATTGCCGCCGAAAAGATAGGTATTGCCTTCATAGGCTGTGTATAAAGACGCAGGTGACTGCGAGTTTGAACTCATATCCGCTGACCTCCGTTTCCCTTAGGGAAACATTAGCTGGTTAAAGCTTGGTTGATTAACCTTCCGCAACACGGCTGAACCGATTAGCGGATGCGACTGTGGCAAGGAAGGACCTTCAGAAACACTAAGTATTGTGCCACTTGGTTGCTCTATCCGGGGAAATTTTCTTCCTCTCGGTCGAGGAAGGCGACGGCGTGCAACGGGTAATGCACGACGCTCTGTTCGGGGATCTAAAAACTTTTGTGTAAATGGTCAATTGACAGGAAACTGATGCAGTTCAAAAGAATTGCTTAAAAATGACCGTCACGAGCGAACTGATCGAAAGCCTGCGGGCAAACTACAAGAAACCTGAAAAACTCATTGGTGAGAATGGCCTACTTAAGCTGTGGTGGCAAAACATCTGGGCAACGCCAAGAATGACAGTGTTGCCAACTCTGCGAGCATCACCCGCAACGACAAAAAACAACAAGACCCTCAAAGGCGACTTTGGCGAGTTTTCTATTGAAATCCCGAACAACCGCCACGGCACCCTCAAGACGAAAATCGTCACTAAACACCAAACCCACTGGTCCGGCTTTGATGAAAAGATACTGCCCCTGTACGCCCAGGCATGACGTTACGCGAGATTCAAGGTCACTTGCAAGAAATGTATGGACCTGAGGTTTCCCCGACCCTGATTTACTCGGACAGCGATACCGTCATGGACGATACTAAGGATTGGCAGGCCCACCCGCTGGATGCGCTGCAACCCATCGTTTACCTAGACTGAATTCACGTCAAAACCCGCGATGCAGGCGCTGTGCGGGCCGAGGCCGTTTATCTGACATTGGGCATCAGCATGACCGGTGAGAAGGAATTGGTGGGCCTGTGAATCGCTCAGACTGAGGATGCCAAGTTCTGGCTGCAGGTGCTGGCCGAACTCAAGAAGCGGCTCGTGAAGTCATCTTTATTGCCTGCGTGACTGGTTTGAAGGGTTTCCTTGAAGCTATCGAAACGGTGCATCCCAAGATGGCAGTGCAGATGTGCATCGTGCACATGGTGCGCCACAGCCTGAACTATGTCAGCGTGGAACTGCGCAAGTAGAACGATGCGGACTTGAAAATCATCTATGCTGCGGCCACAACAGACAAGGCCCAAATACGGCTGCAGAATTTCGATGACAAATGGGGTGCTGACTACCCCACCATTGTAAAGTCCTGGCGCAGCAACGGTGGCCGTCAAGGAAGTTGTCGCCTAAAGTGAAGTGAGTCAGGCTGTTTTTTGCGTGTGTTGAGACTCCTTGATGTGTGGGGGTTCCGGGTTGAGGTGAACGACCTCGACATGCGCCCACTGGCGAGGTTGCCCTGACTAGCGCTGCGGATTGGCCTGACGCGCTTTTTTGTAAACTTCGGCGCGCGCGTCCAGAAGAGCCTGGTCCAGGCCGGCATGGCGCTGAGCCGGTGTCACGAAGCCGATGGCGCTGTGGCGATGCTCGTGGTTGTACCAGTGCGCCAGGTCCGTGACCCAACGCCGCGCGGCCAGCAGGTTTCAAACGGCTTGACAGGCAGCTGGGGACAGTACTTCAGGGTTCTCGACATAAGGGTTGTCATTGCTCACGGCCGGTCGGCTGCGGGTGTGGGCCACGCTCAGACGCTGCATGGTCACCAACTTCGTTTCGCCCCTCATGGGCGCGCCATTGTCCGAATGCACCGTCAGCCGGCCCGGCGCAATGCCATGGCGCATGCAGATGCCGGTCAGCAACTGACACGCCAGTGCGGCACTTTCGCAATCGAACACCTGTCAGCCAACGATCTTGCGGCTAAACAGGTCTTCAAACAGGTACAGGTACAGGTACAGGTACAGGTTCTGGCCGCGCACCTGGGTAGGCAAATAGGTGATGTTTCAGCAGAACACCTGATCGGTGCGCGCAGTTGTCTTTGGAAAGCGTGTCAGCTGCCCACTGCAGGGCATTGGCGTGCTTGAGGAAGTTGCCGACAGGTCGTTTGCCATTTTTCGGCGTGACCTGAATGCGCCATTTGCCCCGATACGCAAAGGGTTTGGCCGCCTTAGACATGCACACCTCCCTCGACCGGGGTCGCCAGACAAACTGGTAGCTGCGCCGGCAAAGCTGTGCGGCAAAATAAAATCCAGAATTGCTTGAATCGTGTCGTCTTTAATCTCCAAAGTTGTAGATGAGACGTACAGATCCGGTTGTTTAGCCTTTTTCCGGCCAACGACACGAAGTGCAGTGCAACGCGGCGCGATGGCGGCGACTGAAACCATCGGCGCACGCACGGCACGCACAAAAAGGGGCTGGCACAAGGCAACTCGGTCTGCGCTTGGGGTATGGCTTTTTGCGCCGCTCGCATTCCAGGAGCATGCGAGCCGAAAAAAACGCACATGAACCCTTGAGCTGGCGACGATGGCATTCCAATCAGCGCTATCAAAACCGCCTCCAAAGCCAGAAACGACAAAGGCCTCCGCATGGAGGCCTTTGAAATCAAGCACTTATCTGCTTAAAGCTGGTGGGTTCTGCGAGATTCGAACTCGCGACCTACGGATTAAGAGTCCGAACTAATAAATATTCGTTACCGTTGATTCATGTTGCTATACTCAATACAAATCAACAACTTATAGCGCTTTTTCGGTGTTTGAGTGTTGATTCATATTCCCCTAAATGGGGCAAAAGTGGCTACATGCTGGCTACATGAGCCGGATTCTGGCTACATAGTGGCTACATGGAAACGGGGCTGAACGATGGCAAGACCGAAGAAAGCAGACGCGCCCGACCTGGCGCAAGCGTGCGAACTGACCGCCGGGGCCATTGAGCGCCTGACCTGCCCGGCTGACAAACTGCAAGCTTTCATGCGTGACAGCAAAGCGCCTGGCCTGCGTGTGCGTGTGACGGCTGCCGGTGCCAAGTCGTTCGTCTTTGAAGCCAAGCTGAACCGGCAAACCATCCGCCGCACCATTGGCGACGTTCGGGCCTGGAGCATTGAAGCTGCCCGCAATGAGGCAAACCGCCTGCGCGTGACGTTGGACGGTGGCATAGACCCGCGAGAGGTAGAGCGCCAGCAACAGGCAGACAAGGCCGTGAAGGCAAGCGCCGCCGCTGCCCATGCTGTGACAGTGGGCGAAGTCTGGAGCGCCTACCTTGAAGCTAGACGCCCGCAATGGGGCGAGCGCCACTATCAAGACCATGAAACACTGAGTAAGGCCGGGGGCGAAGTTTCCAAGCGTGGAACCCGTGGCCGTGGCGTGACCATTGCCGGGCCGCTGCATTGCCTGCTGGCGCTGCCCTTGCGTGACCTGACCGCGCCAGTAATCGAGGCATGGGCCGCCCGTGAGACAAAGACGCGCCCAACCCCTGCCCGGCTGGCGTGGCGCTGCCTGAAGGCGTTTCTAGGGTGGTGCGCTGAACAGCCCCAATACGCGCCCGTTCTGCCAAGCGTGAACCCAGCCAAAACCAAAAAGACCCGCGAAGCATTGGGCCGGGCCGGTATCAAGCAGGACGCACTCATGCGGGAACAGTTAACCGTCTGGTTTGACGCCGTGCGCCAAGTGCAGAACCCGGTGATTGCCGCCTACCTGCAAACCCTGCTGCTGACCGGTGCAAGGCCGGGCGAAGTGCTGGCGCTGCGCTGGGATGAAATCAATACTAAATGGCGCGGCCTGACCATCCGGGACAAGGTGGAAGGCGAGCGCGTTATCCCGTTGACGCCGTATGTCTCGCACCTGCTGCACGCCCTGCCCCGCCGCAATGAATGGGTGTTTTCCAGTCTCACGGCTGCCGGTGGCGTGCTGACCATCCCCCGCAAGCAGCACGGCGAAGCGTGCGCCGTGGCCGGTATCGAGGGGCTGACCCTTCACGGGTTGCGCCGTTCGTTCAAAAGCCTGACAGAGTGGCTTGAGGTGCCCGCCGGGGTGGTGGCGCAAGTGATGGGACACAAACCCAGCGCGACGGCTGAAAAGCATTACACGGTGCGCCCGCTTGACCTGCTACGCGTACACCATGAAAAGATTGAAGCGTGGATTTTGGAACAGGCCGGGGTTCAATTCGTGGCTGATGTGGAGCCGGGCAAGCTGCGCGTAGTGACCGCATGACAAATCAGCGGGGTCGCCCCCGGCCCCCAAAGTAACGGTACGAATGTGCACCTGCGCAGCCATTGGGGAAAAGGGCATAAACACAAACATTTTTAGAATAACACTTGCGGTGTTAAATAAACATAAGGTAATATTTGGCTAACTCACATGCGTAGCCGATACCCCCCTGACGCAACAGGGGACAGGTCTTGGAGTAGCGCACGAACACCGAGTTTCTGTCTTACTGTCTCCCTGCCAGCGCGCGAACTGGCTTGAGTGGGTGAAAGAAGTCCGACTAAACGTTTATAAAACGGAGTCGGCCTATGCCTATCACCCAAGCAACACCCCCCACTTTTCCGGCAACCGAGCAACTAATTTCGGTCAAAGACGTTTGCGCGATTATCAGCGCGCGCCGCACTTGGGTCCACATACAGACCACCAATAACCGGTTTCCACAGCCTATCCGTATTGGCACGCGCTACACACGCTGGCGCGCCAGTGATGTTTATGCGTGGATGGCTGATCCTACGGGCTGGATCGCTGCACATGCGGGGGTGGCAGCATGAATACCCGAATCCACGCAACCGAGTTCCCCCCACTGGAATCCGTGACACGCCCCGCAGTAGACACCGCCGCCGCTGCGTACTACCTGAACCGCCGCCCACAGACCTTGCGGGGCTGGGCCTGTTTTGAGGATGGCCCACTTCGCCCTATTCGCATCAATGGCCGTCTGGCATGGCCCGTAGCGTCATTGCGGCAAATGCTGGGAGTGCCAGCATGAGCCCCGAAATGCTCAAAACCGAGATCGACCGAGCAGAAGATGCAGAACTTCAAAGTGATGAACAGTTGCGCAAACTGCCCGACCTGATCGACAAAGCCAGCACCCCCAATGCCACATTGAGCGCGTCAGATTGCGCCAAGTTGGTAACCGCTGCCCTGTCAGTAAATGAACGCCTGCGGGAGCGCACCAGCAAGCTGCGTAACTCACTGAATAGCGCACTGCGTTCAGCCCCTCCGACATCCGGCCCCAAGTCCTGACCCCCAACAAAAAAAGCCCCACCGATGAGGGCGGGGCAAGAAAGTAACACATATGAGTTTACACAACGAACCGGGCACAAACAAGCCCGATCCCGATGCCGCCGAAACTTTGGACGCTGTGGTACTACTGCCAGCGAAGCGCAAAGGGCCAGTGCTTATAACGCCCGCAGAGTTTTTTCGGGGTATCGCGGACAACCACCCGGGAGGCGTGCAAGGGCTAGTATTCCTAGGTGCGAACGGCCAGCCTTGTGACCACCTGTTGAATACACGAGGCGTTGACCATGGCCCGTGGGCAGCGGAAAAGGCCAAAGACCGCAAGCCCGCTTATATGACAATGGCCGCGTTCAAACCGGGCGAGGTTTCGCGCTTCAAAGGCCGGGCGGTGGCAAACGTGGTGGCCTTGCGCGGTTTCTGGGTTGCCATTGAAGGCAGTTCGGAAAAGTTCAACAAGCCGGGCGGCGAGGCCGGGGGCTACGCCGATGCAAAATCGGTAATGCTTGCGGTTGCGGCCTTTGGGCGTGCGGTGCCCGGGCTGGTGCCGAACTACCTTGTACTTACCGGCAGTGGGGGCGTTCACCTTCATTACGTGCTGAGTGAGCCTATATCCGCGGCTGAGTGGCTGCCCCGGGCTAAAACGCTGGTAGTCCTGGCAGCAACGCACGGCTTCAAGATCGATGCCCAATGCACCACGGACGCGGCGCGAATCATGCGCGCGCCGGGTTCACTCCACCAGAAAACGGGCGTAGAGGTGCTGGCCTACCGATGGAAGGACGAGCCCTACACCCAGGAAGACTGGGACCGCGTGACCGGGCATGAGCCCGGGACAGACACAGCACCCGACGTTAGCGCCTTGCGACCGGGCAGGAAATACGACCTGTCAGTTAATGGTGACGTGCTGCCCCCACACAAAGAGTTCAGCTACTTAAGGGCGGCCGAAAAGTGCGGGGCGATGCGCAAGGCCGCAGACCGGAACGGTCAGGACACGCCCTATCCGGTGTGGGTACTGGCGTTACGAACGGCTGCCCTGTCCATTGAGGGGCGCGAGTTCGCCCATGAAATCAGTTGCAGGCATGCTGACTACGACAAAGCAGGTACTGATGAAAAGCTCGACAGCCTGACCGGCGGCCCGCCGGGCTGCGACGCATGGGGCACCGCCTACGGGGCCGGCGGACCTTGCGATTCCTGCGAGCTGCGCGGCAAGATCAAAAACCCAGCCGTGCAGCTTGGCACTGTTGTCGATGTGACCCCGCCGGGCAGCGTGGCTGTCTTGGAGCCTGATGCTGTGGCGGAATGGGTGGTTGAACTGAACCACCGCTTTGCACTGGTGCGCCACGGCTCCAAGCTGGTGATTGTGGATTTTCACACCCCGAGCATGACTGGGCGTGGCGTGGTGCTGGGGCTGGGGTTCCTGGACGTGGCTGCATTCCGACAGATGCTGAACGGGCGTTTTCCCCCGGTTGCAAAGCCCAACGAGAAACCGCGCGCATTGGCTGATGCGTGGCTGGCCCACCCGGGCCGCAGGCAATATGCCGGGTTGGTGTACGCACCGGGTGAAGCGCTGCCCTCCGATATTCTCAACCTGTGGCAAGGATTCGCTGTAGCACCCGTGGTGGGCGATGTGACGCTGTGGCTTGAAGTGCTGGCGGCCTTGGTTCCCAAGGAGTCCGAACGCGTTTACGTGCTGCGCTGGCTGGCGTGGAAAATTCAGAACCCCGGGGGCGTGCCTGACACCCTCCTGATTTTCAAGGGCGCCAAAGGCACGGGCAAGAACTCGCTGTTTGACCCGCTGATTTTGCTGTTTGGCCGCCATGCGATGCTGGCCGACGACCCCGAACTGATCGCGGGCCGGTTTACCTGGCACTTAATGACTTTGTCGTTCGCCGTGCTGGACGAAGCCGTGTTCATTCAAGACCCCCGGCAGGCTGACCGCATCAAGTCCCGCGTGACTGCCAAGACCATGCAGTACGAACAAAAAGGCATGGACCCGGTCCAAGGGGTCAACCGCTGCGCCTATGTGATGCTGACCAATCATGAATATGTGTGGCAGGCCACGAACGACGAGCGCCGCGCCGTGGTGCTTGAAGTGGGCGAAGCCCTGCGGGGTAATTTGGAGTTCTGGGGGCGCTATCACGCATGGGCTGAAGGGCCGGGGCCTGCTGCGTTGCTGCACTACCTGCAAGGCGTGAACCTGACCGGCTTCAATCCGCGCCAGATACCCAAGGGCGAGGCCCTGCGCAAACAGGTTGAACAGACCGCGCTACGTGTGCCCGCCACTGCGTGGTGGCACCAGTGCCTGACAGAAGGCGCTATTCGCTACCGTGATGGCATGGATCGCGTGATTTATCTCAACGACGGCGGCGAAACCGAGGTGGACCGGGCTGCGCTGCGCATGTCCTATGAGCAGAGCGCCGCCGGCCGTACCCGCTCGCATACCGAGTGGCCTACCGTAGCCCGCAAGCTCAGTGAATGGGCCGGGCCTGACGGTGTGCGCAAGGTGCGGGCGCGTGTGGGCATTGTGCGGGAGTGGCGGGACGCGTTCCCACCGCTGCCCGTACTGCGGGCAGCGTTCACAGCAGCCACCAGCGTTCAGTTATTCGACTGAGCCAAAAAAGCGGTTTGCGGTCCGGGTGGTCCGGGCATGGGTCAAGCAAGTGCTATGCTTTTTATAGCACTTGACCCTCATAGGCATTGGCCTGGTCCGGGTGGTCTAAGTGGTCTAAGCATTTTATTAAATTAGTAAATATAGTAAAGCGCACCCTGC
>NZ_JAAFGZ010000042.1 GCF_010365105.1 Polaromonas sp.
GTCCACTTCACGGGCTTGAGTGCACACCACCAATGGAGTGCAACTGCTGCGATCTTGGGCGCCACTTCAAATTTCAGCAAGAACGGTATTCGCCAGGCTATTACGCCGATTAGAGGGTCAGGGCGCTACCGCGAGCGCCATACGTGACTGAAATTGGGGGTCATGGCGGTCAAGACGCCCGCATACGTGAGCTAATTTGTGGCTGCTGCCGCTGGAGGTGGCCCAGGCACGCTGCCGCAGCGCCATGCATGAACCGATTTAGAGTGATAGCGGGCAATTTGTCTGGATACGTGAGCCAATTAGAGGGTCAGGGCGCTACCGCGAGCGCCATACGTGACTGAAATTGGGGGTCATGGCCCGCTGAAGGCAGCTTCAGACATGCCGCCAGGCGTCATACGTGATGGAAATTGGGGTTCAGGCCCTTGAATCCGGCTGCAGGCGCACCGTTCGCCTTCAGCATTTCAAAAATCGTAAGCGCTTTGCATGCCGATCCACATTTCCCGGATGGTGCCCAACGCATTTTCCAGACGGACCGACAGATCGAAAGTTGTTGGTGCATGGCCGTCAATAATTTTCGACAAAGTAGCTCTGGTGAGATGAACATCCTCAGCGAACCGAGTGATCGCCAAGTCGTCCAGACCGCCCAGATACTCAACCAGAACAGCTCCTGGATAAGGAGGTTATGCATGTGAGTCATGGCATGGCAGTTCCTGATGATTTTCTTGTCCTTGTTTTACGAATCAGTTTATTGACACTTTATTCTCAAAAGCCCGCGCTGAAACCGGGTTTTTAAGGTGCCAACTAAATGGCCGTTTGACGAACACTATTTCATAAAAAGGATTAACCTTCAACCCCGGGCTTCCTACTTTTAACTGGTACGCCTACAGGGGGCAGGTCAACCAGGCGGGATACTTCTGGATTCATCGTTGTCCCGCAGCCAAAGCGCCGAGTTCGCTATCAGCTGCGTCACTAACGCATTTTTTCGTCCAAGCGCGTTCGAGGTAGTGGTGTCATGCTTGGTCTCAAGTAATTCCTGCAGTCGGTTGAGCGACCGATCATGCAGGGACCGAATGGCCTTCCACCTGGTTTTCTCAGACAAGCGCGCCAAGCAGCGGACAGAAACTGCATGGGCTATCAGCCGCCCTTGGTACCCTTGGTCCGTGTGATCGTTCCGGTTGAACCGCCCAAGCGCGATGTCGTCTACTGTGATGTCGAACAGCAGTCGCAGCTCCGGCTCGTCCAGCAAGAGAAACCCATACTCATGGGCGCGCTCGCCAACCGGGATTGCGTAGTCCTCGACGAAAAGAATGAAGCCGTCGTCTTTGACCAGTCGAGCCAAAGCTGAGCCTCCACCAAATTCATCCAGCCATTCAGCCGGTCGGACTTCGTGCAATACGTTGCAGACGATGGCGATGTCAGCAAAACTCTCACCCCGAGCCTCTTGCACGGCATCAAGCGACTTGAATGCACGGCGCTTATCCTCAGTCCCATACAGAACCTCACACTGCTTTTGGCAGTGCTCAGCCTCGTCGCCCCATGGCTCGTAGGCGACGTAGTCAATCAGGCCGGAGAGGGGCTTCCCGTCTGCAGCATCAGCCATTGCGTCGAGGAGTCGCCCTTTGCCAGAACCAAAGTCAAGGATTGCCAGCGGCCGATCAGCTGGTCTTAGCTTGTTCAGCAAATCTCGGATCTGGTCCAGCTGTGGGTCCTGGCCACCGTAGTGGATGACGCCCGGCGGCAGCAGGCACTGGCGCAGCAGCAGAAATGACGCATAGCGTGACGCCAGAAGTGTCAGATCGTTGACGCGACTAGCGCCATCGGGCCCGCCTAGGAGGCTGTTCAACACTTTCCCTGGAGCACGGCCAGCACGGCTGAACTTGCCACTTTCGGCAAACCACAAGCAATCAGGGTCTGTCGCCGACAGGTGAGCAATCAGCGGAACCGAATGCGTAGCGATCCAAAGCTGACCATCAGTCAGCACTTTCCTCAGCTGGTCAACGAGATCATTCAGCACAGCAGGATGCAGATGGTTCTCCGGTTCGTCCAAGAAGACAATGCAGTCCGTTAACGAAGCCTGCCGGGCGTGGAGCATGCACGCGAGTTGAAATAGCACCTTCTGCCCTTCCGACAACAGCAGGTCGTAGCGGTCAGTCAACCCTTCGAGCTTGAGGTTCTGAGTATTAGACAACTCAAAATCAACTCCTTCTCCTAGCAAGCTAGCCAGCACGCCGACGAGTTTCTCCTCGGCTTCCTGCTTGTCGGTGTCTGAAGTGGGTATCCGCGCGCCTCTCTCTCTCGTGGCAGCACGCATGACTGACCTGGCGTACGCGGGAGCGCCAATGTGGGAGCCTTCAGCTGCCAGCCCGGATGCAAACCTATCGGCCTGCTGCGCGGCCTCAGATTCGTTGCCTTCTGCTGGATCTTTCAGCTCGGTCGACTTCGGAACGAAGAAAACGATCTTGGGCGGCTCTTCACCGCTCATGACGAGAGCGTCCGATGCCGAAAGCGTTTGGCGGTGCCGTTCAATCTCCGATTCATTGGAAGCAATATTTCTACGGAGCTGCTCCAGTTGGCCAGGGTTTTCTCCGTCTCGCAACCCCTCCGTCTCTATCCGCTCGACTTCCGCTTGATAGTGGAGCTTGCTAGAGTGATTCTGAGCAATTTGATAGTCCGCCTGGCTACGGGCTTCAGGGGTGAGGTGCTTCCTTGAAACGTCATCAAGCAATTTCAGCAAACGCGTCTTCCCTGACCCATTCTTGCCAGCAATGACCACACATTGACCGAAGTCACGTAGTTGCAGGGGCTCATCCATCGGCAACGTTGGGAAGCCGATGCCCATGGATTCGTATACCTGTCTGTTCAAGTTGATGGCTTCAATTCGCAAGGTTTCTCCCGTCTGTTGTTTTTTTATACTGTATGGCGGCTCACGCCAACCCGTTTATTCACTCTGTCTCGGTCCGCCCAGGACCGCGTCATGGGTCGAGCTCATGTAGCGTAACTCGGACTAGTAATGTGCGAATCCCCCAGAAAGCCGAACGACTGCTTCGAGCCCGGTGTTGTGAGCTCGGTCTTCTACGATGGCTGGCTCCAACCGCTGCAATTGAGACGTTCCAATTTTGCCAGTGACTGTCCGCGACGGGCCTCTTCCTACCTGCCATGAATGAGCGCCGACGGGTGGGTAAGGCATAGCAGTTGAACCACCAGAAAGCTGTCGTTGGCTACAGGCAATAAACGCTCTGTTGCGAACTTTAGATTAGTGCCAACAAAACGACCGTTCAAGGAACACTAATTCAACAATGAAATTCCACTTGATGCGCTCAGTAACAGCCTTTTAAGCCACTTTGAAATCGCCGATCTTTTAAAAATTTGACATTGTCGTATTTTATCATATATATTCTGACAAACAGGAGGTCGGAAGATGAGCGATGGACCACATAGAAGTCTGCAAATGCGAAAACTTTGGAAAGTACTAGCCATGCGTGCGGATCAATCCGCTTACGCTGCCGAAGAGGTGGCAGAAGCTGTAACGAATGCGCTCATCGGTGACTTCAAAAACGAAGTTAAGTTTTCGCTGCTCAGTGCTTTGAAAGCCATCTTCACTGGACTTAACAACTCTTTGGAAAGCCCTGAAATTGCACTTCAAGAGTTGGCAGATGCTAAGTCTTTAGCAGCCGGGTCAGTTTTTGGAATGAACGCTGTTGAATGGAGTATTGAGCTAATTAGAAACGGTAAATTTGGTTTGGATGCTTTTTATGATGCGGTGGGCCTTGCTGCCAAGATGCGTGGTTATGCAAACATAAGATCAGCTGAAGAGCATTACGTTCGTAAATCAACCCTTGAGCGAGCAGTTCACCTAAAGCAGCGACTCACTAGCGCTGTCTCGGGCCTATCAGAAGGCCTTTTGGGTTCAATCCTGGTCGGTTCTGAGTTTGCGTCAGCCCAGCGCTCAAGGAAAAAGACCCATCTTGATGAAGGAGTGCAGCTGTCATGAGCGCGATACCCCTTAGTGAGTTAGTCGTTGACGTGGTTGAGCCTGGTGCCCTCCGGCGAAAAGGTGCGGTTGCTTGTCAGATTGATAACAACATCACCTTTGATCTCAATGCACTTGCATCCTTTTCCTCACACAAGTGGCAACCGGCGGTGTATGACATCCTGATTGTGGCCGCTGTGGTGGAGTTCTGTGATCGTAGTCTTGCGCGAAGTGCTTTGAACTGGGGGCGAAAGTTCTCCGTACACGTACCCGTTCATGATCATGTCAGATGGACGGACAGGGCAGTAACTAGGGCGTTAGTTGAGGCGTTAAACCTACTTACTGGAGACGATTGGAACTTCGAATTTCGTTCTCGCAAGGCATCTGCACTGGCGCCCGTTCAAGATCGCATGGGGTTCCCATTGAACGCGGAAGCTGTCTTGGCGTTTAGTGATGGCATGGATTCATGTGCAGTCGCTGGGCTTGAGGGCAAACGTCTGGGCAACCGCTTGGTGCGAATAAGAGTTGGCAATAAGCAGCGTGACATTTCAAGCAAGGAACGCCGACGGCTTCCTTTTGCGGCTCTTCCCTATACCGTCAAGCTTGATGGGGGAAGAAATGCCGAGAGCACCGCTCGCAGCCGAGGGTTCAAGTTCAGTGTCGTATCCGCAATTGCTGCTTATTTGATAGATGCGCAATCGGCCATTGTTCCCGAAAGCGGGCAGGGAGCATTGGCACCAGTTCTTCTTCCTGTTGGGCAGGGTTATGAGGACTATCGAAATCACCCTGTTTTTACTGCATTGATGGAACGGTTTTTCAATGCCCTGCTCGGATATCAAATCAAGTATCAATTTCCGCGTTTGTGGAAGACCAAGGGGGAAACCCTTCGCGAGTTTGTCGACAATTGCAGCGATGGCGCGCAGTGGCAGCAAACCAGGTCGTGTTGGCAACAATCTCGACAGGTGGCCGTTTCCGGAAAAAGACGCCAATGCGGAATTTGTGCGGCTTGTATGCTTCGCCGTCTCAGTGTTCATGCCGCTGGCTTGAGTGAACCGTCAGAAAACTACGTGTGGGAATCGTTGAAGTCTGATACCTGGGAAGCTGGAGCGGCAAAAACCTTTCGTTCCTTTACGCCTGCCTTGCGCGAATACTCGATTGCGGGAGTGCTTCATTTTGAACACCTCGCTTCAATTCCCGACTCCGTACAGTATGAATTAATTAAACGCCGAAGCATTAGCGAGCTGGCTCGTTCACTGGGAGAATCCCCGCCTGTCGTGGCGCAAAACCTTAATCGGCTTTTGCAGCAACACGCTATGGAATGGGCAGCATTTACTAGTGATCTTGGGTCAGAATCGTTCGTGAGGCAATGGATAAAAACGTAGTATGACCATGCCAAAATATGAGCTAAGTCCAGCAGATTTGGGCGAAAGATTAAAGATTGCGCGGGAGACCGCAAACATTACCCAGGATGCCGCCGCCAAGGTAGCAGGTATTGCTCGTACCACGCTTGTCTCGATTGAGAAAGGGCAACGCAGCGCTAGGCTTGATGAAATCCAGGCGCTGAGCCGTTTTTATGGTGTATCTGCCAATGCGCTGCTACGCCAAGAGGCTATTCATGTCGACCTTGTCCCCCGCTTTCGGTCACTTCCGGAAACTGGCGACGTCGGCGTCGAGATGGCTGCGCGGATGCTCAATGACCTCGTCAAGGCCGAGGTAGAACTCGAGAACATTCTGGGCATCCAGAAACCGCATAACTATCCGGTAGAAAAAACAATTTTGCCGGGCGATGTCCGTGTGCAAGCTGATCATGACGCGCAAAGCTTGCGCAATTGGCTTGGGCTTGGGGAAGGACCTGTTCAAAACCTGTTTGCGCTTCTGGAACTGCAGCTTGGGGTGCGAATCTATGCACGCAAACTCGATCCTAAAGTCTCCGGGCTATTTGCCTACGATGAAACTATTGGCGCATGCATCTTGATCAATGCTAACCACCGAAAAGATCGCCGAACCATGACCGGTGCTCATGAGCTTGGTCATTTTATTGCGACTCGACGTCGGCCGGAGATCTATCAAGATCAGAAATACGAGAACTCTCGAGAAGAACGATATGCCAATGCGTTCGCAAACGCGTTTCTTACGCCGGCCCGCGCCGTGATGGGAAAGTTCAGGGAGGTGACTATAGGGTCAACCCATCTGACCCGCAGGCATATCATTGTGCTTGCCAACTTTTTTGGTGTGTCGCGTCAGGCGATGGTGCTACGGCTTGAAGAACTGGACTTGACGAAGAATGGAACCTGGGATTGGTTTAAGGACAATGGCGGCATCACTGACGAACAAGTTCGTCAGGTCCTTGGCTCAGCTGCGCAGGATTCAATCCTCAGCGACGGAACTCAATCATCGCGGCTCTTCTTACTGGCTATAGATGCATGGAAAAAGGATCTGATCAGCGAGGGGCAGATGTCGGAGATGCTGAAACTGGATCGAAAGAAAATTCGTGAACTGGTCGATGAGGCTGAAGAAGACAATATAGATGACCTTTTCAAGCTTTCTCACTGATCAGCACGAGGCGCTCGTCCTCGATGCCAGCGTTCTCATAAACCTGCTTGCGACAGGAAATGCAGGCTCTATTCTTCTAGCACTGGATGTACCGCTCCTCGTGACCGAACATGTCGTCCGTGAAATCGGGCGGGGTATAAGCGATGGCCGTCTAGAATCTGAAATGTTGGCTCCCTTGATAGAAGACCAAGTTTTAATAGTAGAGGAGCTTACCGGCCCGTCGTTAGAGCATTTTTTTGAAATGGTGTCTGGACAAACTTCAAACACTCTTGGCGATGGCGAGGCTGCTACCCTCGCGCTCGCACATAGCAAAGGCTTCTCAGCTGCTATTGATGAGAGGAAGGCGACTCGTATCGCGGCTGAACGCTTTGGAAAACTGAAACTCATTACGACCGTAGATATTCTTGCCTGTGCACCTGTCCAGGCATCGCTGGGGCGCGCAAGGCTAGCGAGCATGACTCTTCAGGCCTTGAGGCTTGCAAGAATGCAAGTATGGGACCATCAATTTGATTGGGTTGTTCAGTTGATTGGACAAGAAAATTTAGGGGAATGCCCAAGCTTGAAAAAGCTCTCACGCCGCAGGTCGACTGCTCTCAGTAACTACCAAGCTTAGCGTTGTAACTACGATTATAAAAGGGCGAATACCTATGTGCCAACGCCTGCGAGTACATCTTGGCCTGACGTCGACTCCAGGCACTGTTCCACTTTTAACCAGAGCAGATGAGAAAAACTGCTTAATGACTATTTTCAATTGATTTGTAACGTGGCCTATGCGCCAGCAAAGGAATTGCATGGCGAAAAAAGCTCAAGATTTGATGGCTCGTGAGGTCCAGTTACTTGAAAAGGTTAAACGCTGGGGAGTGCAGGCCATGTTCTCGGATGACGAGTTGTTAGACGAACTGGTACTAAAAGGAGGGAACGCCATGGCCCTCGTTCATCGCCTCAGCGCACGCGCCTCGGTGGACTTGGACTTTTCTATGAGTCACGATTTTCCCAATGGAATCGAGGCGATGCAGGTACGGATTGAAAAGGCCTTGGTAGCAACCTTCCGAGAGAACGGATTTGAGGTCTTCGATTTAAAAATGGCAGAGAAGCCAAAGGCGACCCAAGAAGACGATATGGCGAATTTCTGGGGGGGCTATGGCATTGAATTCAAACTAATCACAGCCGATCTGTTCAAACTTCATTCACCAAACCTTGAATTGCTTCGAAAGCACGCGCTTACCATTGGCAAGGGACCGAAATTTTTGATCGATATCAGTCGGTTTGAATACACAGTGGGGAAGCAATCTGTCGACTTCGATGGATACAGAATTTATGTTTATTCTCCTGAAATGATCGTCTGTGAGAAGCTACGTGCAATCTGCCAACAAATGCCGGAATACGGGCCAATTATTAAACGGTCACGTGCAGGAAGTGCCCGTGCACGCGATTTTATTGACATTCATGTTTTGGTCGACACGTTGAAGCTGGATCTAACATCCGAGCAAAACAAAGAAATGTTAGCTCAAATGTTCAAATTGAAAAAAGTGCCATTGTCATTTCTTGGACGTATATCAGAGTATGCGGACTTCCATCGCGCGGATTTTCCTGCCGTTCAGGCCACGATGGTTGCGGGTGCCAATGTAAATGACTTTGATTTCTATTTCAATTTTACGCAAGACTTGGTCAACTTGTTAAAACCCCTCTGGGACAAAGAGGCGCCAAGCCTTGATGTAACTCGTTTTCCCCATCTCATAAGTTAGGTAGAAATCCTGTTCTATGGGAAGACTTCGGAGCAGGTCTAGCTGGGACGATTTGTATCCTGCGCGCTCAAGGTAGTACCCAATGGCTTGATGGAACGGGTAGATGAAGTCCAGCTTGCGCAGCATCGCGGTTAGCTTATTAATGGAGACTTCTCCTTTAGCTGCTTCATATGCCTTTGCCACTTCAAAGACTCCACCAGCGTAAAAAGGGCGAACGGTGATGTCAATGAGCGTTCGCTCCAGACCACTTAGCCGGGCAAGCATCTTGTCCGCACTCCCATCGCTCACTTCTTGTGTCACAACGCCAAGGTGATTGGTATACGAGCCGCTGAGGAGGTAAATACGATTGTCGGCCAGTTCAATCCAATTGTTCGATATTCGAGGGGGTCCATTGAAAGCAGCCTCAATCTGAGCTTGATTTACAGATGAATGTGAAGGTACTGTTTTTGTTGTCCGTTCATCCGTTAAGTAAATTGACTTGGGAACCTGCTCCGTTAGGCCATGCATTCGCAACGCCGTGTAGTGGCTGAAATAAAGGCTCTTGCTGATATGCAGCAGTATCTTTAGAAGAGGGACCTCTCCCCAGACATAGCACGGTTTCGAGCGCTGAGGAAATTTGAAGTCGAGTAGCTTAAGGTGGGAGTGCTCGGTCAAAAAACTGATGAAATCTCTTGTTGTAGTGCGTTGAGCTAACCGCCAGAAACCTCGGTTCGACGCAAGAATTGCGGCGATTTCCTTTTGCTTTAAGACAGGAGTTGGATAGTTGTTGAAAAAGCTGACGATGTCTGGCTTCGCAATCTGAATTCTGGTCTTGTTCATTCCAACCTCGTTTTTGGAAACGACTGCAAGCCAGACCACATGCTTTGCAGACTTTAAATTTTTTACTTTTTGGACTAGAGCTGAAGCTTGCTAAGTAGCATTCATGCTACTTAGCATAACATAACATAGAACGAAATAGATATTTCGAGCTTTTGAAAAGGCTAACCCACCAAAGATTTTCAGATATTTGATCAACCTTCTGAAGTGCTATGCAGCGTTTACGCTGCATAGCATATCACAGAAATGATTTCTACACTTTTTAAAAGAAAAGTATTTCCCCCCTTAGAGACGATAAGTGAGGTCGAATCTAGTTTCTGGCTCTCAATAGGTAAGCCTTTTGATGAAGAAATTTCAGTCTCGCATTCAAAAATCACTTTTTTATTTGACATAAAATTTACGCTACGCTATGCTACGCAGCGTGAACGCTGCGTAGCATGGTGTCGTGTTTTATAAAAAATTTTCGTTTTATTGATGAAATGTAAGGCCTTGACATGCTTTTCGAATGATTTCAAACGCTGCGTTGCCAACCCTAGTTTCTTGCCAAATAAATGATCGGTTTCTTGAAAAGGCACCAGCAGCCTGAGTTGACATAACGGCAGTTCGTCAGTCATGCCATGTCATTGGATCGACCAGATGGGCTGCATGAATTTGTCCCAGGCGTTGGATCAGCAAGGCCCGCACCGCCGGGTCTGAAAGGCCCGTGTCGCCGTGGGTATGCACCAGCTTGTCTAGGTCGCCAGCGCCCCAGCCTTCGGGCTGGTCATCAATCGCAACCCAGTGCACAAGCCCGGCGCGGGTAGCATACCGTTTGATTTGCTGGTAGCGCGTTGCCTCGTCCCACCAGGTCGTAAGGCTGCGAAAGCCGTCGCGCTTGAACGACATAGCGCTGTGCCAGGTCAAACCAATCACACGGGCGCTCAATTCATCCGGTAGCTAGCCACGGGCGCGGCTGAATGACAACTCACGCGCCCAGCTCGTGCTCAACACGATTTGCACCTCGGGAAAGTCGGCCAGTGCATCTTCCAGAAGCGGTACCCACATCATCAACTCGCCCTCGGCTTTGAGCGTTGGGCGGCCATTGACCAAATACGCCGCGTCCGAGTGCAGCACGCCATCGAAGTCAAGAAAAAGGATCATGCCTGCTCCAGCTTAACGCCTGTCATGCATCAAACGAGGCGCAATCCACTGCAGTCGAGTCGATATATCTTGATCAAAGCCGTCGCCAGGAAATACAGCATGAGGTGAGGAATTTTTCGTTTCTTGCGCGGCGTCGGCGGTTGTTTTGAATTGACCATGATTCCTCCTGGTTCTGTTTAGCGGCCTTGGCCTTTGGCAAGCGCACGCTGCTTGTTCTCTTCCGTTTGCATGGCGTTGCGTACTTCACGGAGTAACGTTCTCATGCCCTCTTCGCCATTCTTCCTCTCGATCTCGTTGCCCGGTGCAAACCGCCCGTGGCCGGTGTCGATGCCGTCGTATTTCAGGTTTTTAGTGAGTTCGGCTGTCTTGTAGAGCTTCACTTTGTCGTTCACCTGAACGGCGACAAATTCACTATTTGAGGCGATGACAACGCCGCCTGCCGGGGTGTCGTTGTCGGCCTGTGTCGTGGCTGAGAGTGCCAACTTGCTGGAAGGCTCGGCGGCTGCCTTGGCCGCGTCGATCTGCTGGTGAATATCGGCCAGCTTGACGCCTTCCGCCAGCCGGCGTTCTTCGGCCAGTTGCTCGGCTTCGGCTTGCTTGGCTTTTTCTTCTTGCGCCAGGCGGTGAGCTTCAGCAACCTCAGCAGCTTCGGCGGCTGGCTGGTCATTCTCGGGCGCCTGGGAGGTAACAGCCTCCTTGACAACGGTTGGCACCAAGACAAGTTTTATGGGCTTGGCCCTGCGCCCTGGCACTGTGTCCTGCTCTGCGGGTTGGCGTGATGGCGTCAAGACCGCTTCTGCGGCTTTCTCCAGCCTCAAGCTTGCTTGGCGCTCGGCTTGGTATTTTTCCGCCTGCAGCCGCTCGCGCAAGACCTCCAGGGCCGGATCTGCAAACCTGCAGCTCAAATTGTTGGCCACAGCCACGGCGACAGCGTCGTGCTGAAACGCTGCCGGGCCCGTGAGGGTCAGCACGTTGCCAAATTTCTCCTGCCCGATCGCCAGCGCCGCGGCAATGCCGGCTTCGGAGTTCAGATCCAAAATGACAATCGTTCGCCCTTCGTCCCGGAACACGTCTTTATCAAATAGCTGGTAAGTGGTGTGCTGGCGCGCATCGACCGTGAGTGTGAGCCATCGCAGCGTGGTTGCGACCGGGCTGGTGCTCGCTACTCGGCTTTGCTCGCTGGCTGGCAGGACGTGCAGGCTGACAATTTGCGGCTGATCTTTCCACTGTCGGTACATCGGCAGCGGCTTGTACCTGGCCTGCAGCGCCTGGCGCTCGGCCTTGTGCTGCGCCGACAGTTCCAGTTTTTGGGCGGCTTGCTGCATGGCCGTGAAGCTCACCAGCAGGTTCCTTGCTTGGCCTTCGCCTTTCCAGTTCCCTGCCAAAAGGACGGATCGTTCGGCTTTTAATTTCCTGGCAAGCGCTGCGCGTTCGCCCTCATGGCGCTTTTGTAGCGCCATCGTGTCGTGCGTTTTGGCGGTTTGTTGGGCGTCACGGAGGGCTGTGTATTCATCCCAGCCGGGTTGGTTCGCCCTCAAGGGCTGGTTCGTTCTCCGGGTCGCAAGCCCGTCTGCTCTAGATGGATTCGCCGCATGGCGCCGGCTTGCTCCGAGTTGGTGCCCACTGGGAATGCGCCCGTTCGGCTGTAATGCGCTTGCAACTCCTCCGGCGTGTGCTCGCCCCGTTTCAACTGCACGAAAAGCATCGGCTCGTCCTGCGCCAGCTCGCCCGGCAGCATCTCCGGCAACTCGTCCGGCACCCCATCGCAATCCGTCAGCAGATCGTCCACCAGCACGTGCATCAAGGTGCAGTACACCCGCACGCCGGGTCTGGCCTTGATTTGTAAGGACTGCCAGATGGCATTCGGACAGCTTGCGCATACCGTGTCGGGGCGCTTTTCCAGGCGCAGCAGGGTGCGGCTCTTGGGGGTGATGGTGGTACTCATTGGGGTTGATTTCCTGAGGGGGTTGATAAGGGCCAAAACGCTTTTGTAAATTTCCAAAGCTGGCTTTGCGGTCCACGTCGCTGGCCTTGACAGCAATGCCGCCCACGTAGACTTTGGCGCCCGAGCCTTCGCGGCGGTATTCAAGCCCGGCTGCCGCCATTTGCGTGTGCAGGTCTTTCCAGCTGGTGGCTTTGGCAATGAGGGGCGCAGCCTGCTCGATACCAATCCGCTGCGCTGACTTTTCGCCGGTTTGCACTTCCATGGCCTGCGCTGCAGAGGTGGGCTGCAGCGGTTTTTTGCCTGCGGTGAAAATCTGCGGGCGCTTAGTGGCCGAGTCCATGACAAGCTCGGCGTTGTCATTCGTCAGGTAGCGGGCACCAGCCTCGATACTCCAGCCCTGCCTTTTTTCAATGATCGCAATGGCTTGCTGCGCGGCCTCCTTGTCGAAGCCTTTGTTGATCTTGATGACTTTGCAGGTATCCGGATGCACCCGATTCACCGCAATATGCAAATGCACATTGTCCGTGTCGTCATGCAAGCCCGTGATGTACTGGTGGCCGGTGAGTCCACACTGCTTGATAAAAATAGCGGCGGCTTGCTGCGCCTGCAATGCGGTAGGCTTTTCATTGGATTGCCAGCTCAACACCCAATGGTCGATCGGGTCTTTTGATTTCACCGCCTCCTGTGACAGCGCGATCATTTCCAGCGTTTGCGATTTTAAATCGTCGGTTAAAAAATTCACCGCTTCGCTGAAAATACACTTTTCAACCTGGTTGGACAGCTCTGGCTCGGTGATGTATTCACAAAGCCCAGCCACGCGGGCAGATTTGCCGCTGCTCTTTTTGGTGTTGGGTATCTTCTTGGCAATCATTAGGCATGATTCTTTTCATGCAGCGTTTTAATGTAGCGGCGGATTTCAATCAGCACGTCCCTCGACTCCACACCCAGCACACCCGCACTTTCATTGTGCAGGTGTTTGAGCAGTCGGCCCAGGCGCTGCACCTCTTTGACCATCACCAAGTCTGCATTGGCAATGACGGGTCGCCCAAAGTACCGGGCGCGGATCAAGGCGCTCATTGACAAAGCGGCCATGTCCGCATCATCCCTCAGGCGCTCTTTTTCTTCTAAGGTAAGGCGGACATTGACAATGGTGTCAAGTCCGTCATCGCCTATCTTTTGAAAAACCATTCGGCGCTCCAGTTGCACGGATATTGAATATTGAATCTTCGATATTGAATTTTGGGTAAGCGGGTCAAGGGCGCAGCCTTTGCAGGGGTGAGTGGCAAGGTGAGAAGGCGCAGCCGCCGAACGTTGACACGTGCCTTGGCGCACATATTGAAATCGAAGATTTCTATATGTGTGACAAGGTCCATCCTGTAACTAGGTCTGCGCATTAATCAACTCCGCTATTCTATAAACAATTGCCAAGAATAAAAATAACAAAATCACGAAAACGCAAAATAAACCCAATGATTTGATTTTAACGTGATTAGAATACGCCAACAATCATTTCTTTGAAAGACAGACATGGCAACAACACAAACAAAACGCGAACTTTTTGAGGCATCGGAATACCTTAAGAAAATGGATCAGATGATTGCAAATCTTCGGACCAAAAAGCCGGGCGAGCTGGCGGGCAAAGTCGGCAAGAATGAAATACTGACCATGCGCCGTGAAGCGCTTCAGCAGTTGGTCAAGGACGGCTACACGATTCAGCAGATTGCCGACGCAATGAAAGATGATGTATTCGGTATATTGCCAAAATCAATCACACAAGTCATCAACAACAAAAAGAAAAAAGCACGCGCTGCCAAACCGGTGAATGATGAGGTTTCTAAAGAAGCAGTCAGGGCCAATTCAAAATCAGACGCGCATTCTGAAACGGCCAAATCGGGCATTGAGCCAAGCAACAGCTACAAACCGCACAAACAGGTTACCAAAATAGAAGAGGCCGAATGATGAAGACATACGTGTATGCCACAGGGGGTAAGGGTGGCGTTGGCAAGTCATTAATGTCCATGCTCTTTGCGGACTACCTGGCAATGACAAAAGACGTGTTGTTGATTGACACGGACATGACCAATAGCGATTGCTATGCGGTCTACAAAAACGGCAAACAATCGAACATTGAATGCAAGGTGCAGCAACTACGCTCGGAAGATACCAGTGGCCAGGTTGACGTCAGCGGTCTGATGGCTACGTTCGATGATGACCGTGAATGTGTCGTCGTCGATGCCCCGGCCGGCGATACTGTATTGCTGTCAAATGCTGGCGGCGCGATTGCCGAGATGTGCGCGGAATACAAAGCCAAATCGACAATTGCTTGGATGGTGGACAGTGCAGACCGGACTGGTGTCAATGCGCTGAATGCGGCCATTGAGCAGATTAAATCGGTCGATTTGATCTTGCTGATCAGGAACTACAAAACCAGCAGTGATTTTGATTTTTTTGAAAATTCAAAAACGATCGAAAAAATTAAGGCGTTGGGCAATGTGAGGATTATTGATTTGCCCAAAGTCGCATCCCGCATCACGCAGCGCATCAGGATTGATCGCGCCAGTTTTGCACAAATGTGTTCAACAGACACGCCAGTGGGTGATCGTGTTGAAGCCCGCAGAATTCGAGCTCTGATGCACAGAACGCTTGAAAATGTTGGACTATGAAGTTTGCAAAAGCGTTTGAAACGCTGAACGGCCGTCCACCTGAAACGGCTGATATTCTGCGATTTCAGAGACTGACGAACGCGCTGGAAACAACGCCCGAAGATGCCATATTGTCAATATTTGTGGCATGTGATCATTACGAAATGATGTATGAAAAAATTCCGGGTTTGATCAACGACGCCCTGAACAATTCAGTAGCGAGTGCGCAACGTGCTGCCAATTTTGTAATTAACGATGCCTCCAAAAAAGTTCAAGCGGTGGTTGCTGAGTCGCTAGAGCCGCTTGCGGAAAAAGCATTTAAGGATGGTGTTAAAAAATACATCGACTTGTTGGACACGAAAGCGCAAAGTTCTGCAAGATTTAAAACGACCGCAATGGCTGTCGCTGTCGTCGCCGTTGTGTTTTTGGTTGGGTTGCTTTTAGGATTCGGCGGCGGCACCTGGTCGCGCTCCGACGCTGATGAAAAACTGATTGCTTCGGCTGCGGCCAGTCGGACAGCTGTTGCGGGTCAACTTGCCCAAAAAGACTCGGAGACGGCTGCGGCGATATTGAATTTGAAAGCTGAACAGACTGCAACGATTGCGAATTTGAATGCGGCCAAAGGGTGGTCCGGTACAGCAGAAGGCCAACTGGCTTATAAATTTTTCACCGTCGGGTCTGGGGCGCTGGCGGCGAAGTGCCAGGGTGAACACTGGACCCTTGGCAAAACAGGCCAAGGGGAAAAAATATGTATTCCCCAGCATGAGACCTGGTCAGGATGGAAAGAGGGTGGTGCGGGTTGGGTGATACCGTGATTTTTGACAAATGATTTAAACGGCCTGCGGGCCGTTTTTTCTTGGTCTACGATCCTCGGTTGGGCGAAATGTGCCTGCGGTGACCTATTTGGCAATGCCGAGAAATACCGCCAAGCACCGCTCAATCTGGCTAATTTTGCCCACCCCCCAAAAAAGACAAATCAGCTGGACGGTCGGCTGCAACGGTAGAAATCGGTTCGCTTTTGGTATGCCCATAACGAACTATTCGAAATTGATACTGATTTGACTCTTTCATGACTTAAAAGGGACTGGTCCAGTCAAACCACTTGAGCAGTACCACCATTAGTTTTTATTCGAGCCTGCCACGAGCTCCGCAGGGCAGGGGCGCATTGGACGGCAACAAATTTCGTGATTACACACAAGCTGCGCAATAGCTTTGTAACAACGCCTTTACCTAAGCGCATAGTGCATCACAAGTTTGATTTTATTTTTTGGGGGTTGTGCAAACTTAGCCACGTTGTTTTCTAAAGATAAAAAATTTCAAAGGTGGGCGGATTCCAATCCCAAGTGCAACACTCCAGACCCGAAAGAGTTGCATGACAAGAACCTATCAACAATTGAGTGCTGAAGAGCGCGGCGTGGTGATGGCTATGAAGCTGCGGTGCTGCAGCATGCGCTCGATTGCCAGTGCATTGGGCAGAGCGCCGAGCACGGTCTCGCGCGAACTGCGCCGCAATGAGTGGCAAAGCGAGGCTGAACAATGCGTCATGGGGCGCCCCCGCATCGCGGGCGGCTATGACGCAAAGCGCGCCGGCAAGCGGGCCCGACGGGTGCGCCGTGACGCCTGGCCGAACCGCAAACTCCACCGGGGTGGCGCCCTGTGGGCCCAGGTTAGGGCGCTGCTCGAACTGAAGTGCTCGCCCGAGCAGATTGCAGCCATTCTCAGGCGGCGCCATCCCGGGCAGCCTGAACTGCAGGCCTGTCATGAAACCATCTACACGGCCATCCACGCCGCCATCTACGCCATGCCCGCAGGCGAGCCGCGCCGCAAGCTGGTCGGGCTGCTGCGCCAGGGCCGCTGCGCGCGCAGACGCCGCAGCCGGGGCACCGACAGGCGCGGCTCGCTGCAAAACACCCAGAGCGTCCATGCGCGCCCAGCCCAGGCCAACGAGCGTTTGCTGCCTGGCCACTGGGAGGGCGATCTGATTGTGGGCAAGGCCAACGCGTCGTCTGTCGGCACGCTGGTCTGCAGGAAGTCGCTGTTCGCCATGATGGTCAAACTGGACAGCAGCAAGGCGGTCGATGTGCTCGAAGGGTTCACCAGGGCGTTTTGTGCGCTGCCTCAGGAGCTTCGCCAGACGCTGACGTACGACCAGGGCAAGGAGATGGCGCTGCACAAAAGCCTGGCCGACAACACGGGCATGACGATCTACTTTTGCGACCCCCACAGCCCTTGGCAGCGGGGCCTCAACGAAAACACCAATGGGTTGCTGCGCCAGTACCTGCCCAAGGGCACGGACCTGGGCGTGTACTCCCAGCGCGAGCTCGATGAGATGGCCTGGGAGCTCAATACGCGCCCCCGAAAGAGCCTGGGCTGGCGCAGCGCCGCAGAGGTGTTCTTCGACGATGCCAGCATGCAAAAAGCCGGCCTTATCCCTACTGTTGCACTTGGTCTTTGAATCCGCCGTGCCAAAATTTTCATCTTGCCTGGCAGTCATTGTGGATCCCCTGAATACCTCCCTACGGGACTGCGTTAGCTTTGAATACCGGATTGAAAATCCCCCTTAAATACGGGCTCGAGAAGGCACCGGACTTGCCTTCTTTTTTTTTCTTCCATCCAACTCTTACAAGGGTTTGAGGGTGGTGGACTAGGCAAAGCTTCGCCCTGCCTGCAGCGATGCAAGTTTGGGCGCTTTGCCTAGTGCTTCTCCTTCGGACGAAGCCGAGGTCTGGAGCCTACTTAGGGCAAGGGCGGCCGTAAATCCGCCTTGCAAGCTGCATTCACGGGTGTACGCCCGCCTGACCTCCGTTGCAGCAATAAGCCTCTGGGCGGCGCTTTGGTCAGAGTCCACTCTAGCGCCTACGGGCGAGCAAATCGAGCCGGGAAACGGTCTGCCAGGAAGAATACAAGTCCGTAGAAGGGAAGAAACCCGGCAGGGTTTGACGCACAAATTTGCAAGCGGTTGGCCGGGTTGGTATCATTGCCGCATGGACAAGCGATACCTTCTCGGGGTTCCTATCGCAAGTCCTAGAAAACCTCAGAGCGTTCAATCTCTGGGGTTTTTCGCTTTGTGGACTTAGCGAAACCGTTGGGCAGATCATACCCCCATGAAACTGACGCGCCAATTCATCATCCTGAATCCATGACCTTAAACAAAGCGGCCTGATTTTCAAAATCGAATGGTTAAGTTCAGGTGCTTAACCGTGTTTTACGTTCCATTGCTCCCTAAACCCCTAGTTCTTGGTCTCCAGCAGATACACGCTGCCGGCCCGGTTGATGATCAGATGGTCGATCTGCGTCACCTCGCCATCGATCACAAAGCGCAGGTCGTGCAACAGCACATGGTTTTCAGCGTCCTTGAAATAATGGTCCAGGTAGTGCGCCGACTCGCGCTCGCCCTGGATGCCCTTTTTCGTGCGCATCAGTTCGTCGCGCAGCCACTTCTTTTGGCTCAGGTCCAGCGTTGCAACTCTTCGAGCAGCTCGAGGCGCTTGAATTTGTCAGCGGCAGATTTGAGCGCCATCGGATCTTTCTGGAGCGGTTTTTCGAACGTCTGGATTTTCCACCCGGATCTGGCAAGATTTTTCACGAAAAACCAAACAAGCCGGTCGCGCCATGAACTGCCAGCTCATCGAGTAGCGTCTTTCCCAAACTTTCCCAAACTTTCCCAAACCTGAGGAAGCGTTCAGGAACGCAGCAATAGACTTGTGGCTACCTACCCCTTGGTTTTCAACCGATCTTCGCAGGAAGACCCATCCAGGCCATCCCAGCAGCCTTTGCACCCTCCCCTCTTGTCCAACAGGCATTTAGCCCCCTCGTGTAGAGGGGGTTGGGGGTTAGTCGATCAGCAGCTGATGTTGGTTTGCTTCACAGGCCATCGCTGCGGGACACGAAGTGCCCGCACTCGTCGCCGTTTTTTCGACCCCTGCAAGGGGTCTGTTGTCGTGTTGGGGATGCCGGGTTGGGAGCGCGAAGCGCGGGCGCAGGCCGCAGGCCGGAGGAGCCGGCGGGGCGAAGCCCCAAGAGGCGGTGGCTGTTTTCCCCTCTTTGGTTAAGTAAAAGTTAAATACGGGTTAGCGGTGTTTTCAATCGGGCCGCAGGCCACGTCAGTTATGGCTTTGGGGGTTATCCACAGTGGGTCTAAACTCAATAGTCCATGTGTCTAAACTCAATACTTTCATGTGTCAAAGCTCAATGGTGTGGATAACTTCCTAAGTGACGCATGAAATGCTCTTGGAACCCCTGCCCAGCTTGCATTTCAGCCAAAAAGGCCATGGGTCAAAACTCAATGCTGTGGATAAGTCAAACTGCTGCGTACAACACGTGAAATAGGCGGTGGAATATGCTCGAAATTTTGCAAAAACAGCCTTTTCCAGCCGTAGTTAGCAGGCTCTGGCAGAAGATAAGACCCCCACCATGGGTCAAAACTCAATAGCGTCAACGCTCGGAACTGTGGTTTCCAACCCTTTTCACGGTGACGATATCGTCATGAATGTTGAATTCCATCAAAAATCCACAATTGATCAAGTTTGTGAGCGCCCGTTTGATAAGCCGTCGAAGTTCGGGCTTGTTGGTTTCCGTAAGCCCTGCGCCCCGAGCAATCGTTTCGATTTTGATAGGGTGCGGTACACGGTGCGTTGCCAAATAGCCGTGGAGCCAGGTTGCTAGGCCATCGGGCAGCTGCAACCGTTGCGCCCACTCAATGCGCGTGAAGTAATGGTCGCCAAATAGCTCAACCAATTCTGGCGCAATGCGAACCCGCCAATGCTGCAATGTTTTTTGCGTCTCACTGTCTTCGTACTCAAAAAACGGAATCATGGACAGACTGACGCCTCGGCCAAGACGCTTGCTGTAAACATCGAGGCCGGTGGCTTGCATCCGGCGCAAACACTCCTTCAGGCGGTCATAGCTCTTGCTGTTGATGGACCACTCAATGTCCTTGCAGAACGAGTAGGCAGTGAATTCGACAAGCTGGCCAGCGACATGTCGACGCGCCAAATGAACCAGTTGGAGCCACACCGTCTCATCATCCTGACGTAACTCTTCGCCTCGATAACTGATTCTTCCATCACCAATGACGGCGACAGGTTCGCTCTTCATCATTGATCGTGGATTTTTTCGATTTCTTGCGTTGAAAAGTGCAGATCGAAGGATTTCGTTCGGGAGAGAACGCATCACTTCCGGCCACAACGGAAGCTGGCTGATCTCAGCATTTAACGGTGTCGACACTTCAACTTTCGTTTTGGCTGAAGGCAATGGAATACTGACGTAAAAGCCAGCGGAATTTGAGGGAGTCGATTTCGGTTTGCGGCCCGAACTGGACGGTTTGCTCGGTTTGGGTACTGATTTCCCGGAATCAAAAGCCGATACCATTTTGTGCATCGTATCTCGCGCTTCGGCTTCTGTCACACCAGCCTCAACAGCTTTTTTCACCCAAGCTTCTCGGCCTTGTTTTGTCGTCAGCTTTTGATCCATTGCGTTGCATCATCCTGTCGTTATTTACCTATATAGATAACTATATAGCTATCTATAAAACAATCTAACTTTTGAAAAACGCGCGCAACGACTGTTCCACCAACTCCGTTTCAGTCACGCGGGAGCCTGATTTCACTGATCGCTCATAGGCCTCGCGCTTGAGCTCGTTGATCAAATCAAGAGGAAGGCGGAAGACCTTTTGCTCACGATGCACTTTGGCTTCGACCACGGGTTGATCTGTTGGCTTTTGAAGGGTGACGGCCGCCGGCTGTACCTTTGCCGTCCTATCGGCAGCATCACCGGCACCGCCTTCGAGAAAAGTGGAAGGGTCTTTTCCTGGCCTGAATTGATCCGTATTGGGTTTTGCTTTCACGCCTGCACCTCACGAAAAAAGGCCTCGATTTCGGCAATGGCCGATTGATCCTTGCCCAACTCCTGAACGATGACGCCCTCACCGATGGCACGGCGGAAGGCAACGCGTTCGCAAACCTTGGTCGGAAGAACCGTCAGTTTTTGTTCGGTCAGAAATTCCAGCATTTCAGCGGCATCTTTCGTACGCGGATCGACACGGGTCAACAACACGCGCACATCCAGTTCGGGGTTGTAATCGCGACTCAACTCAACGACTTCCATCAAGTCGGTCATGGCCGCCGCATCGAGGTTGCTGGCACCGATGGGCACGATCGCCATTTGCGCCAACAGCAGTGCAGAGCGCAAGCCGACCGAATCACGGCCACCGGCATCAACGACAACATGCGCATACTTGGTTGCCAGTTGCCTTCCTTCCGTAAGGATCGCTTTTCCCGCCAGGCAGGTGGTGGTCGGGCTTGGGCCATGCGAAGAATTGTCCCGTCGCCACGCAGCCCAGCTCGCTGCGCTGGCTTGCGGATCGCCATCGATCAGCAAGGTTTCACCCAGGCGGGCAAGCATCGTGGCCAGATGTACCGCCGTGGTGGTTTTTCCAACCCCGCCTTTTGTGTTCACAACCGCATAGATCATTGGAATGCCCTGTATATAGCTATCATTATAGATAGCTATATAAAAATATAGCTATGCCCCATGTCGTATTGTTGCCTTGTTTATTGATGCTTATCCCTCACTGTGCTTTATTTTCCAATGGGCTGAACCATCCCAGCCGCTCGGCGACACAACGCATGTAGCCAAAGTGGTGCAGCAGACTTTGGGACTTGAACCCAAGCACGAGAGTCCGCCATGAAACCCGACGCCATAGGGATTGGCCTGGCCAAACAATTCTTCCAGGTTCACGGCATCAAAAAACAGGCGGGGACTTGCTCGACACAACGGCAGCTAACGCTGCAAAGGACGTATTCGGCTTTTTCACCCGCGAGCCGCCCGCTGGATGCGGCCATGAAAAATTCACCCCCGCCAATGCATTCCTGCGCCGTGTCATGATGTTACAAATGGTGGATATCCGAAAAATTAGCCCTGACACGGGTTTGATCCCATCAACGACGACGCAGGGCCAGGCTTTGAACAAGAAAAATCTCTCGGAAAGCGACCTCTGCGACAAGTTCATCCGCCCCGCCATGGAGCAGGCTGGCTGGAACGGACTGGACCAGATTTACCGCGAATACCCCTTGCGCGCCGGGCGCGTGGTGGTGCGGGGCAGCAAAGCCCAGCGCGACAAGTCCACGGTGCTGCGCGCTGACTATGCTCTCTTTTTCAAAGCCAACATTCCGCTGGCCGTGGTCGAGGCCAAGGACAACGGGCATGCGGTGGGTGCCGGCATGGCCCAGGCCATCAACTATGCCCAGTTGCTCGATGTGCCGTTTTCGTTTTCCAGCAACGGCGACGGCTTTGTGTTTCGCGACGCCACGCTCGCCAGCGGCGTGCTGGAGCAAAACCTCACGCTCGATGAATTCCCCAGCCCGGCCGAGCTGTGGAGCCGCTACTGCGCATGGAAAGGCTGGAGTCCTGAAGTGCGCCAGGTTGCCGAATTTGACTACGCGCCCAGCAAAACGCCGCGCTACTACCAGTTGAATGCCATCAACCGTTCGGTCGAGGCCATTGCCGGCGGCCAAAGCCGCGTGCTGCTGGTCATGGCCACCGGCACCGGTAAGACCTACACCGCGTTCCAGATCATCTGGCGGCTGTGGAAGAGCAAGGCCAAAAAGCGCATCCTGTTTTTGGCTGACCGCAACATCCTGATCGACCAGACCATGGTCAACGACTTCAGGCCCTTCAAGGGCGCCATGGCAAAGCTCAGTCCCAACGCCAAGGGCGTCGAGCGCATCGACCCGCAAGGCAGCGTCACTGCAGAAGACGTGACGCTGGCCGTCAACAAGACCACCAAGCTGGTGGACAAGTCCTATGAGATTTACCTCTCGCTTTACCAGGCGGTCAGCGGCGTTGAGGAAGAACGTAACATCTACAAGCAGTTTTCGCCCGACTTCTTTGACTTGATCGTGGTGGACGAATGCCACCGCGGCAGCGCCGATGAAGACTCCGCCTGGCGCGAAATCCTCGCCTACTTTGCCAGCGCCACCCAGGTCGGCCTGACCGCCACGCCCAAGGAAACAAAAGAGATTTCTAACAGCGACTACTTTGGTGCCCCCCTCTATACGTACAGCCTCAAGCAAGGCATTGAAGACGGCTACCTCGCGCCCTACAAGGTGGTGCGGGTCGATCTGGACAAGGACACGTTTGGCTGGCGGCCCACGGCCGGCATGCTCGACAAGCACGGCCATGCGATCGAAGACCGGATCTACAACGCCATCGACATGAACCGCAAACTCGTGCTCGAAAAGCGCGACGAGGTGGTGGCCGCCAAGATCACCGAATACCTCAAGGCCACCGACCGCTACGCCAAGACCATCGTGTTTTGCGAAGACATCGACCACGCTGCCCGCATGCGCCAGGCGCTCTCCAACGCCAATGCCGACCTGTGCGCCACGCAGCCTAAGTACGTGGTGCAGATCACCGGTGACAACCCCGAGGGCAAGCACGAACTCGACAACTTCATCGACCCCGAGAAAACCTATCCAGTGATTGCCACCACCTCCAGGCTCATGAGCACCGGGGTGGACGCGCAAACCTGCAAGCTCATCGTGCTGGACCAGAACATCAAGTCGATGACGCTGTTCAAGCAGATCATTGGCCGGGGCACCCGCCTGCGCGAAGACCTGGGCAAAACCTGGTTCACCATCCTGGACTTCAAGCGCGCCACCGAACTCTTTGCCGACAAGGACTTTGATGGCGAACCGGTGCAGATTTACGAACCGCTGCCCGGCGAGCCCGTGGCCCCGCCCGAGGAACCGCTGGGCACCCCCGGCCAGCTCGGCGATCCGCTGAATCTGACAGGTCTGGACGACCCCTTGGGTCTTCAAGACCCGCTCGGCCCCTTGGGTCCTTTTGGCCCGGGCGATGAGGGCGAACCCAAAAAATACGTCGTGGGTGGCACGGTCACCGTTGCCGTGGCGCGCGAGCGGGTGCAATACCTCAACGCCCAGGGCCAGCTCATCACCGAAAGCCTGCGCGACTACACCCGCATCAACCTGGGCAAGCACTACGACAGCCTCGACCAGTTTTTGCAAGCCTGGAACAGCACCGACCGCAAGGCCGCGCTGCTGCAGGAGCTGGAAAGCCAGGGCGTGCTGCTCGCAGCCCTGGCCGACGAGCTGGGCCAGAAGGGCCTGGACCTCGACCCGTTCGACCTGCTGCTGCACGTGGCCTACAACCAGCCGCCGCTCACCCGCCGCGAGCGCGCCAGCCGCGTCAAAAAGCGCAACGTCTTCACCCAGTACGGCCCGGTGGCGCGCAAGGTGATGGACGCGCTGCTCGACAAGTACGCCGACGAAGGCATTGTTACCATCGAGAGCGACGACGTGCTCAAGGTACAGCCCTTCAACCAGATGGGCAGCGCCAGTGAACTCATCAAAAGCTTTGGCGGCCGGCCCCAGTATCTAAGCGCCTTGCACACGCTGGGGCGTGAGCTGTATGCCAGCACGGTAGCCGTCGCCTGAAAGCGACCCCTTAGCCACTATTATTTCGATAGCTTGCAGCGCTTACCATGTAAGCGCTAGAAGCCTATTTCCTCCCTGAAAAACGAACCCCATGTCCAATTTATCGAGCGTCATCAAATCCATCCAGGACATCATGCGGCAAGACAGCGGCGTCGATGGCGACGCCCAGCGCATCTCGCAGCTCACCTGGCTGCTGTTTCTCAAGGTGTTCGACGCCCTGGAAGAAGAGCTTGAACTCACCCGCGACCACTACACCAGCCCGATTCCGGACGAGATGCGCTGGCGCCAGTGGGCCGCCAATGCCGAAGGCATCACCGGCGACGAGCTGCTCGACTTTGTGGACAACCAGCTGTTTGCTACGTTGAAAAACCTGAGCGGCGATGCCCAGCGCAACCCGCGCGGCTTTGTCGTGCGAGGCGTGTTCGAGGACGCCTACAACTACATGAAAAGCGGCCACCTGCTGCGCCAGGTGATCAACAAGCTCAATGCGATTGACTTCAACCGCCAAAGCGAGCGCCACCAGTTCAACGACCTGTATGAAAAAATCCTCAAGGATTTGCAAAGCGCCGGCAACGCGGGCGAGTTCTACACCCCGCGCGCCGTCACGCAGTTCATGGTCGACATGGTCAACCCCCAGCTGGGCGAGGTGCTGCTGGACCCGGCCACCGGCACCGGCGGTTTTCTGGTCTGCGCCATCGAACACCTGCGCAAGCAAGTGCAAAACACCGACCAGGAAGCGCTGCTGCAGACCAGCATCCGGGGCGTCGAGAAAAAGCAGCTGCCGCACATGCTGTGCGTGACCAACCTGATGCTGCACGGCGTGGAGGTGCCCAGCCTGATCGAGCACGGTAACACCCTGAGCCGCCCGCTGCGCGACTATGGTGCTGCCGACCGGGTGGACGTGGTGCTGACCAATCCACCCTTTGGTGGCATTGAGGAGGCCGGCATCGAGCAGGGCTTTCCCGCCGACGTGCGCACCAAGGAAACGGCCGACCTGTTCCTGGTGCTGATCAAGCACCTCCTCAAAACCAATGGCCGCGCCGCGCTGGTGCTGCCCGACGGCACGCTGTTTGGCGAAGGCGTCAAAACGCGCATCAAGGAGCAGCTGCTCAACGAATGCAACCTGCACACCATCGTGCGCCTGCCCAACGGCGTGTTTGCGCCCTACACCGGCATCAAGACCAACCTGCTGTTTTTCACCAAGGGCCAGCCAACCGAAAATGTCTGGTACTACGAGCACCCCTACCCGGCGGGCGTGAAGAATTACAACAAGACCAAGCCGATTCGCATTGAAGAGTTCGACGTGGAAAAGGCCTGGTGGGGCAGCGAAGCTGATGGATTTGCCAGCCGCGTGGAAAACGAGCAGGCCTGGAAGGTGAGCATCGAAACCATCAAGGCAGCGAACTACAACCTGGACCACAAAAACCCCCATGCCGCGGACGTCATCAGCCACGACCCCGATCTGTTGCTGGCCGATTACGCCCGTCAGCAGGGCGAGGCGCAAAGCCTGCGCGACCAGCTGAAGGAAATCTTGACCAAATCACTCGCTGGCGCATGAAGGACGGTCGCATGCTGCTATCAAATTTCAACCTATTGGCCACGGCTCACGGCGGCGTGGCCCGGCTGCGCGAACTGATCCTGACCCTGGCCGTGCAAGGCAAGCTGGTGCCGCAAGACCCCGGCGATGAACCAGCGAGTGTGCTGCTGAAGAAGATTCGGGCGGAGAAGGACCGGCTGATGGCCGAGGGGAAGATCAGGCGCGACAAGCCGCTGACGGAGATTACGGACAAGGAAAAGCCGTTTGAGGTGCCGGTAGGGTGGGAGTGGGTAAAAACAGGAAACTATTTTTCAGAACTATGCACTGGGCCATTTGGAGCAGTTATTCACAAGCAAGACTACGTTCTTGATGGCGTTCCGTTAATCAATCCGTCCCACATGATTGGAGGCAAAATCCTCCATGACCCAGAGATTTCAGTTAATACCGAGATGGCCCAAACCCTCTCTGCATACAAACTTTCAGCAGGCGACGTGGTTTTGGCGCGAAGGGGTGAAGTAGGCCGCTATGCACTTGTGACCGCGAGTGAAGATGGTTGGCTCTGTGGCACAGGCAGTTTTTTTGCCAAACTTTTTTCCGCTTGCAATCGAAGCTATTTAGGCTTGATATTTCGAGATCCAAGGTTCCGAGCACATTTGCAAGGCGAATCTGTTGGTTCAACAATGACCAACCTCAACCAGCGAATATTTTTGGAGGCATTGATTGCCATTCCACCCCTCGCCGAACAATCCCGCATCGTCACCCGCGTCGAAGAACTCATGCGCGTGTGCGATGCCCTCGAAGCCAAGGGCAAGCTTGAAGCTGCACAGCACGCCCAACTCGTCAGCACCCTGCTGGACACGCTGACTGGCAGCGACACCCCCGAAGTGCTGGCGCAGAACTGGCAGGGTATTGCTGCCCATTTCGACTTGCTGCTCGACCGCCCTGAGGCCATTGACGCCTTCGAGCAAACCATACTCCAGTTGGCCGTTCGCGGTCTGCTCGTGCCCCAAAACCCGAAAGACGAGCCTGCCAGCTTCCTGCTGCAAAAAATCCGTGCCGAGAAAGACCGCCTGCTTCTTGAAGGCAAGATCAAGCGCGACAAGCCGCTGGCGGCGATTGCAGAGGACGAAAAGCCGTTTGCGTTGCCGCAGGGGTGGGAGTGGATGCGATTTGGGGCCGTGGCATTGATTTCCAGCGGCATCACGTTAGGCAGGAAAACCGTCATCCCCTCGCCGGTTTTTCTGCCTTATCTGCGCGTGGCCAACGTGCAGCGATGGCGCTTGAATATGGCTTCGATAAAGGAAGTCGTGATTGACCAGACCGAATTGGATCGTTTTCAGCTCTTGAACGGCGATTTATTGATTACAGAGGGCGGTGACTGGGACAAAGTAGGACGAACGGCTATATGGCGCGATGAGTTGGCAATCTGCTTGCATCAGAACCATGTTTTCAAAGCGCGTGGCACTTCTTCAGACTGGAATCCGGTTTGGGCGGAGATGTATTTGAACTCGATGATTGCCCGTACCTACTTTGCGTCATCCGCAAAGCAGACAACAAATTTGGCATCAATCAATATGACGCAGCTTAAAAACTGCATGTTTCCGCTACCGCCCCTCGCCGAACAATCCTGCATCGTCGCCCGTGTCGAAGAACTGCGCTGCCTGTGCGCCGGCCTGCGCCAACGTCTGTCCGCCAGCCAGACCACCCAAGCCCATCTAGCCGAGGCCCTAGTGGAATCGGTGGCTGGATAGCCCAACCAATCAAAATTACCATTATGGTAAATAAGTTCATAGTTTCGGAGTACAGTTCAAGGCCTCCCACCGAAAGCGGGCGGGTCAAGATCGCGGGCGGACCGCTGTACGACCTGGCACGGGTGCAGGCCATCGTCGAGGATGAAAACCGGCTTTTGACTTGGACCGAGAAGTGCCGCAAGGACGTGTTCAAGCTGTTTGACGACGACTTGGCAGAGGTGGCGGGTTTGATCCAGTGCCTCAAAGCCTCGGACTACATTGATTCGGAGTGGTGCGAAAACGGCAGGAACGCCATGGCTGCGTGCGATGCCTACAGCATCCGCAGGCTGGAGGTGATTCCCGCCACGGGCAAGGCCATGCCGGTGGGGTATTTTTTGAAGTTTGCCATTGGCAAGGCAGGCAACTTGGTGTTGCTGGTGTCTTGCCATGTTTAAAGGGGGTGTCCAGATGGATACACAAGAACTTTGCCCGATTTGCGGTGAAGGCCATGTCACCGCACAGGTGCAAGAGATTGAAAGCGACTACAAGGGCCACAAAGCCATGCTGCCCTTGCACTACAGGCTGTGCAATGTCTGCACGTCTGACTTTGCTGGTGCGCCGGAAAGCAAGCGCAACAGGCGGGTGTTGATGGCGTTTCGCAAGCAGATCGATGGACTGCTGACCGGCCCTGAAATCACCGCCTTGCGCAAGCAATACCAGATGACCCAAGGGCAGGCGGCACGCCTGTTCGGCGGCGGCCCGGTGGCGTTCAGCAAGTACGAAAACGACGATGTGGCGCAGTCTGAGTCCATGGACAATTTGCTGCGCCTGGTGCGCCGCAGCGCAGAGGCGTTTTGGCAGTTGGTCCAAGAAAAGGGCATGGCAGCGGAGTTCACCAGACAAACAGAGATTGCGACGATGAAACGGGTCGCTGAGATTCATGTGCTTGACAACTACCGACGCAGCAGTGCCAAGGCCGCTTACAAGCCGACGACGTTCCAGAGCTATCCATCGGAGACTCAGAAATGGAAATGACTGAACATCGGCCCAAACTGGTGTCGTTCCGTGCGCTTGCTTTTCATGGGGAAAACAAGGGTCAAGCCAACGGAACCGATGAATGGACGCTGGAGTTGGCGCAGGAGATTAACCTGGGCTTGGCCGTTCCCATGGTGCCAGGCGCACCGCTGCAGGCCGTGGTGAAAATCGACTTGTGCGCTAAATCGACCAATACCAGCGCGTCGAGCGATTCAGCCGAATTCAGCGCAACTTATGAGGCCAAGTTCGACTGCCCAAGTGATGTGACAGAGGAAGCCCTTTCCTTATGGTTCGAGGATGAGCCCTACCAATACATGCTGGTTTCACAGGCATTTCCGCTGGCCATGACCCATTTTCGACGCGAGCTGCAATCCATGGGGTTAGATGCACGCAGTTTGCCATTGGGGTTGTAGCGCGCAAAAAAACTTCGGATTACCTGGCTCAACTCAAAAAATTAATGGCCGTTGCGAGAAAAGCATGCTTTGCTCTCGGCAAGAGACGCGGCAAGAAGTGATGTCGTGCGGCTCGAAAGTTACTGTGCGAACAGTAAGCCAGGCTCAAAAGACATTTCAATATCTTTTAGGCCTGGATTCATAAGCCTTTTTGGCTTAGCTCTCAACTTACAAGTTTTAAGCCAACTCCACCTTTGGCTGAGGCCTTGTCCCTTACAGAAGCCTTTTACCACCGACAAAGCCAAGCCGGTGTCATGCGCAGCTTTTGTACGGGAGTGCTTTTTTGGGGTCAGCGCACTTCACAGTCAATTGCGTCGGGTTTTGGCATATTCGAAGTGTTGCCCGGCGCATTGGTAATCAAGAAAGTCGGCGGTGGAGTGAATTGGAGGGCAGGATTGTTGGGCACAAGGATCGGCGGCTGGACCGAGGTACGAACGAAGCCAAACTGCCCGGCTGTGAAATTTTGCGAGCCCCCGCCGTTCGACATAAGGATGGCACCATTAAGCACCATCACATGCAGGCCTGGAGCGAGCGTCCCGGTTGCGGGACCAGGCGAAACGCCGACAGCAGGGGCGACGTATTGCCCGATGAACGTCGTCGCAACCTGCTCCAAAAGGGGAATTCCGGTACCGGCATCGCTTTGCACCGCGCTAGCGGCCAAGGCCAGGCTGGCCCGCGTGTAAGCACGCCGTGCGAGGGCGGCGGCCGGGTCCGGCCAGTAGAACAGGTTAAAGCTCGCGGTGCCGGAGTCAACGGTGGTCTCGCCCGCCATGATGGTCAGCCGAGTAGCGCCAGGCGAGGCGGCTGCAAGAACCTGGAGTTGGCCAGTGGCCAGGCTCAGCCTGCTTTCGCTGGTGAACTCAAGCCGGGTCTGCGGGCCCAGCACAGCCTGGTGGCCATCGGTCAAGCCAAGTCGAACGTAGGTGTTCTCCTCGCTCACCAGGGTGTCACCCGCTTCGACCACCGATTGCGACGAGAGCACTTTGAGCACCCCATTGGCTTTGACCGCCATGACGAAGCCGCTGAGCTGGGTCACCTGTCCGACAGGTGTGCCGGCGTCTGCCGCCGGGTTCCCGAAAATGGCCAGCATGAACAGAAAGGAGGCGATGGCAGGGTAAGGATAAGGGTGGTTCATGGTCAATCCAAGTCAGTTGCAATACGTTTTTTTGCGAACATCTTTCTCGCCGAGAAGAGTGGTCAAAGAGTCCGCTTTCTCGTCTTTTTTCTCCTGTTTTTCATTGTCTAGGTTTTCGACGGTCGAGCGGACGCTCGTCTGAGCCGTTGTTAGCGCGGCGTTGGCGCAGTCGATCGCCGCATCCACAGCCTCGGACGGGGGTGGGGTGA
>NZ_JAAFGZ010000043.1 GCF_010365105.1 Polaromonas sp.
GTACGGCCGCCTTCGCGGATGGCGAAACGCAGACCTTCTTCCATGGCGATCGGGTTGATCAGCTTGACCGTGATCGACACGTTGTCGCCGGGCATGACCATTTCCTTGCCTTCTGGCAACTCGATCGCGCCGGTCACGTCCGTGGTACGGAAGTAAAACTGCGGGCGGTAGTTGTTGAAGAACGGTGTGTGGCGGCCGCCCTCGTCCTTGGACAAGACATAGATCTCGCCGGTGAAGTGCGTGTGTGGCTTGATGGTGCCGGGCTTGCACAGCACCTGGCCGCGCTGGACATCTTCACGCTTGGTGCCGCGCAGCAAGATGCCGACGTTGTCGCCCGCCTGGCCCTGGTCGAGCAGTTTGCGGAACATTTCCACGCCGGTGCAGATGGTCTTTTGCGTATCGGCAATACCGACGATCTCGATTTCTTCGCCGACCTTGACAATGCCGCGCTCGATACGGCCGGTCACGACAGTGCCGCGCCCGGAGATCGAGAACACGTCTTCCACAGGCATCAGGAAGGCGCCGTCCACTGCACGCTCTGGCAGAGGAATGTAGTTGTCCAGTGCGTCAGCCAGCTTCATGATGGCTTCTTCGCCCAGCGGGCCCTTGTCGCCTTCGAGGGCGAGCTTGGCCGAGCCGTGAATGATGGGAGTGTCGTCGCCAGGGAAATCGTATTTGTCGAGCAGCTCGCGCACTTCCATCTCGACGAGCTCTAACAGTTCGGCGTCATCCACCATGTCGCACTTGTTCAGGAACACGATGATGTAAGGCACGCCGACCTGGCGGGCCAGCAGGATGTGCTCGCGCGTCTGGGGCATTGGGCCGTCAGCGGCCGAGCAGACCAAAATGGCGCCGTCCATTTGTGCAGCGCCCGTGATCATGTTCTTCACATAGTCAGCGTGGCCCGGGCAGTCAACGTGGGTTGGCCGTTTCGTATTCCACGTGGGCGGTGTTGATGGTGATGCCGCGCGCTTTTTCTTCCGGTGCTGCATCGATCTGGTCGTAGCCTTTGGCTTCGCCGCCAAACTTGGAAGCCAGCACGGTCGCGATCGCTGCCGTCAGCGTGGTCTTGCCATGGTCAACGTGGCCGATCGTGCCGACATTTACGTGCGGCTTGGTCCGCGAAAATTTCTCTTTTGCCATTTCCAACTCCGAAAAGTTACAAAACCACTTAACAAAACCAATGCCGGCTGCGTCAAAAAATGTACTGCAACCGACTCGAAAATGGTGCCCATTCCGGGAATCGGACCCGGGACCTCTCCCTTACCAAGGGAGTGCTCTGCCACTGAGCCAAATGGGCTGAATTCAAAAAACCTCTTGCGGCAAACGATGCAATGCTGACCTGCAAATTCCCAAGTGCCGCAGCACATGGAGCGGGAGACGGGAATCGGACCCGCGTCATTAGCTTGGAAGGCTAGGGTTCTACCATTGAACTACTCCCGCACAGCCCTGCCAGATCAACTCACACTCGATTTACCTTAAACCCAAAACCTGCACAAGACCTTCAAGCTGCAACGCAAACTTTCGAGAATCGACCAGATTTGGTGGATGGGGCTGGATTCGAACCAGCGTACGCGTTAGCGAACAGATTTACAGTCTGCCTCCTTTAACCACTCGGACACCCATCCTTCAAGCGAATCACGGATTATGCCACTCTTTTTCAAAAAAAGACAACTCTCGTTAACAACCCAGCTTTAATATTTCAAACACTGTCGGACACATTCACGAACTGGCGTTCAGGCCTTCGGATGCGCGATGCGCCACTCGCGCGCCTGCGAAAAATGCCCGCAGCCGATGAAGGGCAATGGCCCGCGCATGGCAGACAGCGGAGAGGGATGGTTGGCCACAAGCACCTTATGCCGCGCTTCGTCGATCAGGACACGCTTGGACTGTGCGTGCGCACCCCAGAGCATGAACACCACAGCATGATCACCCCCCGATACCTGGCGGATCACGTTGTCGGTCAGCATTTCCCAGCCTTTGCCTGCGTGGCTGGCGGGCTTGCCCTCTTCCACAGTCAGGCAGGTGTTGATCAGCAGCACGCCATGGGTGGCCCAGTTGACCAGGCTGCCGCCGGGCACCGGGAACTTCGGCGGTGGCGTGCCCAGGTCGCGCTGCAATTCCTTGAAGATGTTGCGCAGCGAGGGCGGCAGTGCCACGCCGGGCGCCACAGAAAACGCCAGTCCTTCGCCCTGGCCGCGGCCGTGGTACGGGTCCTGGCCAAGGATGACGACGCGCACCTGGCTGGCTGGCGTCAGTTCGAGCGCACGCAAAGGACGGGGCGGAAAGATCACTGCGCCGGCTTCAAGCCGACCGCGTAAAAAAGCCAACAGCTTTAGACCGGTGGCGCTGGCAAAAAATGCGTCCACGACCGGTTTCCAATCTGGCGAAACCGGCCACTTCGACCCATCAGCGCTCATCAACTGGCCTGGATCTTCGACCTCAGGCCTTGGGGGAAATTCCTCCTGCGCCATCACATCCTCCTTTGCCTATGCGCCAAACAGTTCGGCCAGCGCCTCGCCCGGCTCATCGGCGCGCATGAAGGCTTCGCCGACCAGGAAGGCGTTGATGTTGGCGTCCCGCAGGCGCTTGACGTCTGCCGGCGTCATGATCCCCGACTCGGTCACCAGCAGGCGCTCGGCAGGCACTTTACCCATCAGACGCAGCGTGGTGTCCAGCGACACCTCAAACGTATTGAGGTTGCGGTTGTTGATGCCGATCAAGGGCGTTTTCAGCTTGAGCGCACGCTCCAGTTCCGCCTCGTCATGGACCTCGACCAGTACCGCCATGTCGAGCGACATCGCCAGCGCTTCGAAGGCCTTCATCTGCGTATCGTCTAGGCAGGCGGCGATCAGCAAAATGCAGTCCGCACCCATGACGCGCGATTCATAGATCTGGTAGGCGTCAATGATGAAATCCTTGCGCAGCACGGGCAGGCTGCATGAGGCCCTGGCCTGCTTCAGGTAGTCGATGCTGCCTTGAAAAAACTGCTGGTCGGTCAGCACCGACAGGCAGGCAGCGCCGGACTCGGCATAGCTCTGGGCGATGTCGGCGGGAATGAAGTCGGCGCGCAGCACGCCCTTGGACGGACTGGCCTTCTTGATTTCGGCAATCACGGCCGGTTTGCCTGCCGCAATTTTGGCGCGCAGGGCGCCGACGAAGTCGCGGGTCTGGACGCGCGACTCGGCGTCCTGGCGCATCGCCGCCAGCGGCTTGCGGTTGAGGGCGTCGGCGACTTCCTGGCGCTTGACGGCAATGATCTTGTTCAAAATGTCACTCATGGGATTCCAGTGATGGGGGTGCCGGCGGTGGCTGGACCTGCCCGGCGGGTGGAACGGACGGCTCGGGTGAGCCGGTTTTGAGAATTTTCAGGAAAACGCGGTGCATGACAAATCCGGCGACGATGAACACCAGGGACACGCCGAGCGCGATCCAGGCACCGGGATCGCGCCACATGGCCTCAAGCCCCGACCGACTGGCTGAAGGCGACCAGTTGCGCCAGTTTAGCCTTGGCGGCTCCTGATTCGATAGCGGTGCGGGCTTTCTCCACGCCCTCCTTCATCGAATTGACGACGTTGGCTGCATACAGCGCGGCGCCGGCATTCAGGATCACGATGTCACGCGGCGCGCCCGGCTGGTTCTCGAGCACGCCCAACAGCATGGCCTTGGACTGCTCGGGCGTTTCAACCCGCAAGGCGCGGTTGCCGGCCATCGACAGGCCGAAGTCTTCGGGATGGATTTCGTATTCGGTGATTTCGCCGTCCTTGAGTTCGCCCACCACGGTGGCCGCGCCCAGGCTGACCTCGTCCATGCCGTCCTTGCCATAGACCACCAGCGCATGCTCGGCGCCCAGGCGCTGAAGCGCGCGCACCTGGATGCCCACCAGGTCGGGGTGGAACACGCCCATCAGGATGTTCGGCGCGCTGGCCGGATTGGTCAGCGGGCCGAGGATGTTAAAGATGGTGCGGATACCCAGTTCCTTGCGCACCGGCGCGACGTTCTTCATCGCCGGATGGTGGTTCGGCGCAAACATGAAGCCGACGCCCACTTCGGCGATGCAGCGGGCAATCGCCTCGGGCGACAGCTTGAGCGAAATGCCCAGCGACTCGACCACGTCGGCGCTGCCCGAGCTGCTGCTGACGCTGCGCCCGCCGTGCTTGCTGACCCGGGCGCCGGCGCTGGCCGCCACGAACATGGCGCAGGTCGAGATGTTGAAGGTGTGCGAGCCGTCACCGCCGGTGCCGACGATATCGACCAGGTGCGTCTTGTCAGCGACATGCACCTTGGTCGAGAACTCGCGCATCACCTGCGCGGCGGCAGTGATCTCGCCAATGGTTTCCTTCTTGACGCGCAGGCCGGTGATCAGCGCTGCTGTCATGAGCGGGGACATTTCGCCGCTCATGATGAGTCGCATGATGTGCAGCATTTCGTCGTGAAAAATCTCGCGGTGCTCAATGGTGCGTTGCAGCGCTTCGCTGGCGGTGATCTTGTGGCTGTGGGGCATGGGGGTTTCCTGTTCGGCTTTTTTATCGAGGTGAAAGTCAGTTCGCCGGATGATCGGTAAAGGCCAGCTTCAGGCCGAACCCGATGAACATCAGGCCGGCGGCGCGCTCCAGCCCCTGCATGGCATGCCGGACGGACGTTAGGCGCCCGGCCATCCAGACAGCGGCCCATGCCCAGCCGATGTTGACCGACAGGGCATTGAAATTGAACAGCAGGCCGAGCAGCAAAAACGCCAGCGCCTTGTGCTGCACCCCGGGCGCGATGAACTGCGGCACGAAGGCCAGAAAAAACAGCGCGACCTTGGGATTGAGCGCATTCGTCCAGAAACCCTGAAAAAATATACGTTTCAGGGCTTTTGCGCTTGTTCCATAAGCGCCACCAGCTACTGAATTCATAGCAAATTGGTCATCTGGCGCGGGCGCGCGTGCCAACAGCATTCGGAGGCCGACCCATACCAGATAGGCCGCGCCCGCCCATTTGAGCAGCGTGAAAGCGGTGGCGGACGCCGCCATCAACGCGCTCACGCCAACCGCCGCGGCAAGGATATGCACGAAACAGCCGGCCGTGATGCCCAGGGCCGCGACGATCCCGGCGCGGGCGCCCGAACGCAGCGCATTGGTCACGATGTAGAGCACATCGGGGCCGGGCGTCAGGTTGAGCACGAGGCCGGCGACGACAAACAGCGCAAGGTGGTCAATGCCCATGGACTGGCTCCGGGTTTAGGAATTGAAAAACTGGCGGATCACGGCAACCGCGTTGTCCACGCCGGCAGCATCGACATCGAGATGGGTGACAAACCGCAGGCGGTACAGCCCGGTAGCCTGAACGCCGTGCGCCGCCAGATGCTGCAGCAAGGCGGCGGACTGGTTGCGCGCGGCGCCGGTCAGGTCCACGAACACGATGTTGGTCTGCGGCGCCTCGACCTGCAGCCCGGGGATGCCCGCCAGCCCGTCGGCCAGCCGCTGCGCCAGCGCATGGTCCTGCGCCAGCCGCACGACATGGTGGTCCAGCGCATGCGAGGCCGCTGCCGCCAGCATGCCGGCCTGGCGCATGCCGCCGCCGGCCATTTTGCGGATGCGGTGAGCGCGTGCAATGAACTCACGCGAGCCGCACAGCGCCGAGCCGACCGGCGCGCCCAGCCCCTTGCTGAAGCACACCGACACGCTGTCAAAGCACCCGGCGATGCGGCGCGCTTCGGTGAAGGCATCGCTGCCGGTTTGCAGCGCCTGCGCCACGGCGGCATTGAACAGCCGCGCACCGTCCAGATGCCGGGCCAGTCCCCGGTTTTTCGCCAGTTGCGTCGCCTGCCGAAGATAGTCGAACGGCAGCAGCTTGCCGCCCAGCGTGTTTTCCAGCGCCAGCAGCCGCGTGCGGGCGAAATGCGCGTCGTCGGGCTTGATGGCCGCGTCAATTTCATCCAGCGCCAGCGTGCCGTCGGGCTGGTGGTTCAGCGGCTGCGGCTGCACGCTGCCGAACACCGCCGCGCCACCGCCTTCCCAGCGGTAGCAATGCGCCTGCTGACCGACGATGTACTCGTCGCCACGCTGGCAATGGGCCAGGATGGCGCACAGGTTGCTTTGCGTGCCGGTGGGCACGTACAGCGCGGCCTCGAAGCCCAGCAGACCAGCGATTTTTTCCTGCAAGGCGTTGACGCTCGGGTCACCGCCAAACACATCGTCGCCCAGCGGGGCGGCCAGCATGGCGTCGCGCATGGCTGGCGTCGGCTGCGTGACCGTGTCGCTGCGCAAATCAACTGTTTTATGCATGATTTTGGCCTTTTCCGCAGGCTGCATCTACGCAAACAGCTATCAAACAAGTACCGTCCATCATTCGCGCTGCTCCAGGAAGTTTTTCAGCATCGCATGGCCGTGCTCGGTCAGGATGGATTCGGGATGGAACTGCACGCCCTGGATCGGCAGCGACTTGTGCCGCACACCCATGATCTCGCCGTCGTCGGTCCAGGCGGTGACTTCCAGCACGTCAGGACACGTCGATTTTTCAATCGCTAGCGAGTGATAGCGGTTCACGGTGAACTGCTCGGGCAGGCCGGCGAACACGCCCTGCTGCGTGGTCGTGATGACGCTGGTCTTGCCGTGCATCAGTTCCTGCGCCCGGATGATCTTGCCGCCAAACGCTGCGCCTATGGCCTGATGGCCCAGGCAGACGCCGAGAATCGGCAGCTTGCCGGCAAAGTATTGAATCGCCGCCACCGAAATCCCCGCCTCGGCCGGCGAGCACGGACCGGGCGAGACCACCAGCCGGTCGAGCTGCCCGGCGTCCAGTTTGGCGGCAATCTCCGCCACCGTGATCTCGTCGTTGCGAAAGACTTCCACCTCGGCGCCAAGTTCGCCAAAATACTGGACGATGTTGTAGGTGAAGCTGTCGTAGTTGTCGATCATCAAAAGTTTCATGGCGTGCTTCCTTCCTGGCGCAGGCGCTTGAATTCGCCATGCTCAAATTCAATGGACGCGTCAATCATCGCGCGGTAGGCCGCTTCAATGATGGCTTCGGGCGCGCCTTGCGCCTTGGCCATGGCCGTCACCCGGTTGACGATGAAGTCGATGCGCGCCTGGTCATGCACCTGATCGGCGTTTTGCTTGATGCGCGCCGCCTCGGCGATGTAGCCGCTGCGCTCGGCCATCAGCGCGACGATGCGTGTGTCCAGCGCATCGATGTTCCGGCGCACGTCGGCCATGGTGTCGCAATGTTCCACCTGATGGATCAGCGTCATGGTGATCACTCCAGACCTTCTTCAACCAGTTCGCTGGCGCGCAGCAGGGCGCGCGCCTTGGCTTCGGTTTCTTTCCATTCGAGTTCAGGCACCGAGTCGGCGACCACGCCGGCGGCGGCCTGCACATACAGCACCTGATCCTTGATGATGCCGGTGCGGATCGCAATCGCCACGTCCATGTCGCCGGCATAACTCAGGTAGCCGCAGGCGCCGCCGTACAGGCCGCGCTTGCTCGGCTCCAGCTGGTCGATCAGCTCCATCGCATGCACTTTCGGCGCACCGGTCAGCGTGCCGGCCGGAAAGGTCGCCCGGAGCACATCCATGCTGGTCATGCCGTCATTCAGGATGCCCTCGACATTGCTGACGATGTGCATCACATGGCTGTAGCGCTCGACGGCAAAGGCTTCGGTCACCTTCACCGTGCCGGTCTTGGCGATGCGGCCGATGTCGTTGCGCGCCAGGTCGATCAGCATGACGTGTTCGGCACGCTCCTTCGGGTCGTTGATGAGCTCAATCTCGGCAGCCTTGTCGGCTTCAATGGACGAGGCGCGCGGCCGGGTGCCGGCCAGCGGGCGGATGGTGATTTTTTGCCCCTGCTCGACCTGCTCCTGGCGCACCAGGATCTCGGGCGACGCGCCGACCACATGGAAGTCGCCGAAATGGTAGTAATACATGTAGGGCGACGGATTGAGCGAGCGCAGTGCGCGGTACAGCGACAGCGGCGACTCGGTGTAGCGCTTCCTGATGCGCTGGCCGACCTGCACCTGCATGAAGTCGCCACCTTCGATCAGCTTTTTGGCGCGTTCCACGGCGGCGATGTAGTCGGCCTTGGCGAATTCGCGCTCGGCCGGGTAGCCTTGACTTGGCTTGACGATGGGCGCGCTGACGGAGTATTTGAGCTGTTCCTTGAGTTCGCGCAGGCGCTTCTTGGCGTTGGCATAAGCCTCGGGACGCGCCGGATCGGCATAGACGATCAGGTAGAGCTTGCCCGACAGGTTGTCGATCACCGCCAGTTCCTCGCATTGCAGCAGCAGGATGTCGGGACAGCCCAGCGTGTCGGGCGGGCAGGTGCTTTCCAGCTTTTTCTCGATGTAACGCACCGCGTCATAGCCGAAGTAGCCCGCCAGGCCGCCGCAAAAGCGCGGCAGCCCGGGGCGCAGCGCAACCTTGAAGCGTTTTTGGTAGTCGCTGATGAAATCCAGCGGATTGACGCGTGAGGTTTCCACCACCTGGCCATCGGTCACGACTTCTGTGACGGCCTCAAGACCAAAGCCCGAAGAGCGCAGCAGCGTGCGCGCCGGCAGGCCGATGAAGCTGTAGCGGCCGAAACGCTCGCCGCCGACCACCGATTCGAGCAAAAAACTGTACTTTCCTCCGTCCTTCGCATGGGCCAGCTTGAGGTAGAGCGACAGCGGGGTTTCCAGGTCGGCGAAGGCTTCGAGCATCAGCGGAATGCGGTTGTAGCCTTGTGCCGCAAGGCTCTTGAATTCAAGTTCGGTCATCACTGTGTGTCCTTTTGCGGAAGGGCGCCGCGTGTCAAAAACGCGGTCTTCCGTGATTCAAAATGCCCCTAAGTCCGGAGCCGAAATGCGCTTGCGAAGGGCACGAGCGCATCAATTCAGGAGGTGGCAGCGTTGCCAGCGGCATTGCAGGCTCAAGGCAATGAGCCATGCGCGCCTCAGTCGTGCCGGAAATGACAGGGGCGCCAAAGCCAGGCTCCCCGGCTTGTAAAAGCTGTTTGAACGATGTGTTGGATGGACATGCTGGCCAAAGTGTAGCAAACAGCCGCAGGCCTTGGCCAAGCGTTAAAAAAGTCACAGGGCAGCAGTGCGCGATCTGCATCCCTCATGGCAAACCCTTGTTGTCGGCGGGCCGGTCCGGGCCGCACAATGGCCTTGTAAACGAACGACCGTTCTATTTCAAATTTCAGGAGCCTCTTCATGACTTTGACCAATCGCTGCCTGGCGGGCCTGACCGCACTGATGTTGTCGGCAGGCCTTCTGGCGGCCCCTGTGGAGGTGTCGGGCATCAAGCTCGCCGATCCGGTGGAGCTGGCGGGTGCCAGGCTGCCGCTCAATGGTGCCGGCATCCGCTACAAGGCCGTCTTCAAGGTCTATGTCGCGGCGCTGTACCTTGAAAAAAAGGCCGTTACCCCGGAGGAAGCCTTTGCAGCCCCTGGCGCCAAGCGCATCAGCATCACGCTGCTGCGCGAGATCGATTCCAATGAGCTCGGCAAGAGCTTTACCAAGGCTTTCGAGGAAAACGCGCCGAAAACCGAAATGTCCAGGCTGATTCCGGGCCTGGTCAAGATGGGCCAGGTGTTTTCAGACCAGAAAAAAATGCTGCCGGGTGAAAGCTTCACCATCGACTGGATACCCGGCACCGGCACGGTGATCTCGGTCAAGGGCAAGCCGCAGGGCGAGCCGATCAAGGAAGTCGAGTTCTACAACGCCATGCTGCGCATCTGGCTGGGAAACAAGCCGGCCGACTGGAAACTCAAGGACGAACTGCTCGGCAAGGCGGCCTGAAGCCGTCCGGCTCCGGCGGCGCTGAAAGCTCAGTGCTGTCCGGACAACTCAGCCAGTGAATCGACAAAGCCGTCGGCGTCCACGCCGCGCACCGGCTCGCCATGGTTGTAGCCGTAGGTCACCAGCAGCACCGGACAGCCCGCCGCCCGCGCCGCCCGGGCGTCGTTGCTGGAGTCGCCAATCATCAGCGTGCGCGCCGGCAGTGTTCCCAGAAACTCGCAGGCCTTGCGCAGCGGCAGCGGGTCGGGCTTCTTGCGCTCGAACGAATCGCCGCCAAAGACTTCGCAAAAAAACCCGTCCAGTTTTTTTCGCCTGAGCAGGATGCGGGCAAAGGCCAGTGGCTTGTTGGTCAGGCAAACGAGTGGCAAGCCGCTCTTGCGCAGCGTGTCCAGGCCTTCCAGCACCCCCGGATAAAGCGTTGAATGCTGGCCGTTGACAGCCGCATAGTGCCGCTGGTAGCTGGCCTGGGCGTGGTCGTAGATTGCTACCGAATCAATAGCTGCATCTGCCCGCCCTGCTTGCGCAAGCACATGATTCAGCACTGATTTCACGAGATGTTCGGAGCCTTTGCCGACCATGCGGCCCACATCGGCCGAATCCAGCGCCGCGCCCGCGTATTCGGGCGGCAACACGTCGGCCAGCATCAAGCTGAGCGCCACCACGAAGTCGCCCAGGGTATCGACCATCGTGCCGTCCAGATCGACGATGGCCGCATCGTAGCGGCCGGAGTGCAGGCAAACAGGAGTTGTCATCAAATGATTCGGTTGAGCAAGGGAGGGCTGATTGTGCCCGCAGGCCGGATCAGCAGTATCTGGCTGGCCAGCCACCATTGTCTCCAGCCACAACGCATGCGGGCCAGGAGCGCCTCGCAACCCGTTCAGCCCTTGAGCGCCGCCCGCATCGCGTCCATCACCGCCTGGTAGTCAGGCTTGCCGAAAATGGCGCTGCCGGCGACGAAGGTGTCGGCGCCGGCATCGGCCACGCGGCGGATGTTATCGATCTTGATGCCGCCATCGACTTCCAGGCGGATGTCCCGGCCCGAAGCGTCGATGCGCTTCCTCGCCTGCTCGACCTTGCGCAGCGCCGAGTCGATGAAGCTCTGGCCGCCAAAGCCGGGGTTCACGCTCATGATCAAGATCAGGTCGATGTCGTCAATCGTCCAGTCCAGCACGTCCAGCGGCGTGGCCGGGTTGAACACCAGCCCGGCCTTGCAGCCTTTCGCCTTGATGGCCTGCACGCTGCGGTGGACATGGCCTGAGGCTTCAGGGTGAAAGCTGATCAGGTCGGCGCCGGCATCGGCAAAGGCGGCGGCCAGGCTGTCGACCGGCTGCACCATCAGGTGCACGTCAATCGGCACTTTGGAGCCATCGGCGCGTTGGCAATGCGGCTTGAGCGCCTGGCAGATCATGGGCCCGAAGGTCAAATTCGGCACGTAATGGTTGTCCATCACATCAAAGTGAATCCAGTCGGCGCCGCCGGCAATGACGGCTTTGAGCTCGTCGCCCAGGCGGGCAAAGTCGGCGGACAACAGGGACGGGGCGATGCGGTAAGTGGGCGTGGTGTGGGGCATGCACAGGATTGTCGCAGCAAGCAGCAAGGGTAACCGGGGGCAAGTCCGGCAGTCAGACAGCGTCAACCCGGGGCGGTTAACATCACGGCCAACCGATTTTCCTGCCGCCCATGCCATGCCCAAATACCAATTTTCCTGCGATGTCTCCCCCCGTTACCTGCCTGAACAGTCAGCCCCGGACCGGGAAATCTACGGCTTTTCCTACACCGTGACCGTGACCAACACCGGTGAGGTTCCAGCCCAGCTGATTTCGCGGCACTGGATCATCAGCGACGCCAAAGGCCATACCGAAGAGGTCAAGGGCCTGGGCGTGGTCGGCCAGCAGCCACTGCTCAAGCCCGGCGAATCCTTCCAGTACACCAGCGGCTCGCGCCTGCGCACCGCCAGCGGCACCATGCACGGCAGTTATTTTTGCGTGGCCGAGGACGGCGAGCGCTTCGAAGCGGCGGTTCCCCTGTTTGTACTGGAAGCGACCGACGGCAACGGCCCTTCCGGGCGCGTCCTGCATTGACCGGGTGGCAGCGAACTCTGCGATGAAGGAACTGGCCCGGCTGCTGGGGGCGCTGGACCCGGACGCCGGGCTGGCCGACCGGCATGTCTGGCTGGTCAAGCTGTTCGAATGGATTCGCGGCGACCGGACCTCGGTCCAGGCCGCCGTGTCGCGGGTGCAGGCCTTCATCGACGCCGTGCAAAGGCAGCCGGAACTACGCTCCCGCTTGCAGGCCTGGTGGGCCACCCTGACCCACACGGTGGACATCACGCCGCTGCTGGCGGATTTCGGCTTTGCGCCGCGCACCGCCTTTGTCAGCGAACTGGCCGAGCGCCTGCGCCGCAAGCTGCTGCCCGGCACGCCGGAAACCACCGACGCCTCGGAGCTGTTTCCGCTGGTGGCGACGGCGCGCTTCGATGTCCAGTGGATGAGCGCCCTCGAAGAGTCGCAGGTCAACCAGCTCACCGCACTGCTGTCGGCCGACCTGGCGCAGGGCACCCGGGACTGGCACTACAGCCTGATGGACGCCCTGACCTACTGCACGGCACAGATCCGGGCCACCGGTTTTGCGCCGGAATTACGGCTGCGCATGAACCGGGCCAGCCCGCATGCCAGGGCCTTTCATGCCCTGCCCGCCGATGTCCAGGAACTGCGCACGGCGTTTTTCCAGCCGGTGCCTGACGCGGTGGCGCTGCAGGCCGCCGTCAGGCAGTACCGCGAGCGGCTCGATGCCTGCCGGCAGGCCGTCAACAGCATCTATGCGCATCTGGAAGAAAACGGCATTTCCCTGGGCATGGTGTTCCGCCTGCGCCAGTTGCGCGCCCGCATGCTGCGCCAGCGCGAACTGCTTGAAGCCCTGCTGTCGGCCAAACCGGCGATGGCCGCGCTCAAGCTGCTGGCGCGCCGCGTCACGATTGCGCAGGAAGGCAAGAGCATCGGCGCCCTGATCAGTGCCAATTCAACCCTGCTGTCGGCCAAGATGGCCGAGCGCAGCGCTGAAACCGGCGAACACTACATCACACGCAACCGCGCCGACTACAAGGAAATGCTCGGCAAGGCGATGGGCGGCGGCGCCGTCACCGCGCTGACGACGCTGCTGAAATTCATGGTCGTGGGCATCGGCCTGTCGGCGTTCTGGAGTGGTTTCTGGGCGGGCGTGGTCTATGCCGCCTCGTTCATCCTGATCCAGCTGCTGCATTTCACGCTGGCCACCAAGCAGCCGGCCATGACCGCGCCAGCCATGGCGGCCAAGCTCAAGGACATCGATTCGGACGAATCGACCGCGACCCTGGAAGACTTTGTCGATGAAGTCACGCACCTGGTGCGCTCGCAGGTGGCGGCCGTGTTTGGCAACGTCTTCATGGTGGTGCCGGCGGTGCTGCTGGTCAATGCGGCAATCGAACTGGCGCTCGGCCGCCCGATGATCGGCGCGGACAGCGCCCGGCATGTGCTGGAATCCCTCACGCTGCTCGGCCCGACGCTGCTCTGGGCGGCTTTTACCGGCGTGGTGCTGTTCACGGCGAGCATGATTGCGGGCTGGGCCGAAAATGCCTTCGTGCTGCACCGGCTGGACTCCGCGCTGCGGCACAACCCGCGTTTTACCGCCGTGCTGGGCAACGAGCGCGCGGCGCGCTGGTCGGTTTTCATGCGCGAGCACATCTCGGGCTTTGCCTCCAACATTTCGCTCGGGTTCATGCTCGGGCTGATTCCCTCTTTCACCGGCTTTTTCGGCCTTGAGCTGGAACTGCGCCATGTCACCCTGTCCACCGGGCAACTGGCCGCCGCCGGCGCATCACTCGGGCTGGAGGCGTTGCGCCAGGCAGCGTTCTGGTGGAGCGTGGCGTCGATTCCACTGATTGGCGCGCTCAACCTGAGCGTGAGTTTTTACTTTGCCTTCCGCCTGGCGCTGCAGGCGCACAACGTCAGCAAGCTCGACCGCGCCCGCATCCGCTCGGCTATCTGGGCGCGCTGGCGCGGCCAGCCCCTGAGCTTTTTCATCCCCCGTTAACATAGGCGATTCGCACTTGTTCTACATGAAGACTTGGACAAGGACTGTAAATTTAAGAAACATTGTTGTTTCCCTCCTTGGCGCACACCGGTTTTACTGACCGGTTTGAGGCTTTTTCAAGGCCGGGCCTGCCGTCGGGCACCCGCCCTTCCCCGGCAGTTCAGGCCCCAATCATCGCGTGGAGACACTACCCTATGAATGAACTTATGGCCATCTGGGCCGAATGGATCAAGCCTTCGGCCGGACTGCCCACCGTGCAATGGTCCATCCTGCTGGCGCTGGCCGCCGCTGCCGGCCACCTGGTCAACCGCTACACCGGCCTGCCCAAGGTCATCGGCTATTCAGCCGTCGGCGCCTTTGCCGGCCTGGCCGGTTTTACCGGAGCAGCCTGGCCGCTGCAGGGCACCGGCCTGTTCCTGCTCGAACTGGGCGTGGCCGTGGTGCTGTTCGAGGCCGGCGGGCGCATTTCGCTGCGCTGGTTTCGCCACAACCCGATGCTGCTGGTGCAAAGCGTAGCCGAATCGGCGCTGACCTTTTTGGGCGTGCGCTGGCTGCTCAGCCTGCTGGGCATGCCGCCGGTGGTGGCCGAGTCGCTGGCGCTGGTGGCCATGGCCGCATCGCCGGCGGTGCTCTCGCGCGTGGCCATCGACACGCGGGCCGCCGGGCCGGTCACCGAGCGGGCGCTGGCGCTGTCCACGCTGAGCAGCCTGTACGCGCTGACGCTGTGCAGCGCCAGGGCCGGCATGCTGCCACGCGGCGAAGCCGGCCTGTCCAATACGCTGATGCCGGTGCTGGTGGTGCTGGGCCTGTCGGTGGTGGTCGGCGCGGTGCTGGCGCTGGTGCTGCGCGCGGCCTTGCGGGTGATGAGTCCCACCAGCGAAAACACCGCCATCCTGCTGCTCACCCTGATTGCCGCCGGCGCCGCGCTGGCAGCCAACTTTGGCGGCTCGGCGCCGCTGGCCGCGCTGCTGGGCGGCATGCTGCTCAAGCAGCTCAATCCGCGCCCCTGGTCCTGGCCCCGGCAGATGGGCACCGCCTCGTCGATGCTCACCATGCTGATGTTCGTGCTGGTGTCGGTGGTGGCCGCGCAGGCCGACTGGAGCCGGCCGGTCGCCGGCCTGGTCATCGGCCTGGTGCTGGTGCGCATGGTGGCCAAGGTGGCCGGCGTGTCGCTGGGCAATGCCAGCAGCGGCGCCAGCTGGAAGCAAAGCCTGTGGGTCGGCTGTGCCATGTCGCCGATGTCATCGGTCGCGCTGCTGCTGGTGTCACAGTATGTTGCCGCGTCCGGCCCCATCGGCGGCCAGGTTGCCATGGTGGCGCTGCCGGCCATCCTGCTGATGGAAGTGCTGGGCGCCGTGCTCGCCACCGTGGCGCTTTATCGCGCCGGCGAATGCTCCAAACCCTGGGCGCCGGTGGTGCGCGCTGCTTCAACCGGACCTGTCCATGAGTCTTGAACACTTTGAAAAATCAGCCGCCCTGTCGCTGGGCGTGGAGCTGGAAATGCAGCTCGTCAACACCCACGACTACGACCTGGCGCCCTACGCCGAGGACATGCTGCGGCTGATGACCAAGATCCCGCTGCCCGGCGCGGTGGTGCCCGAGATGACGTCGAGCATGATCGAGGTCTCGACCGGCGTGTGCCACACCTCGTCCGAGGTGCTGGGCGAGCTGACGCAGATCCGCGACGCGCTTGTCAAATGCGCCGACAAGCTCAACATTGCCATCGTCGGCGGCGGCACGCACCCGTTCCAGCAGTGGCACGAGCGCCGCATCTACGACAAGCCGCGCTTTCGCGAACTGTCCGAGCTGTATGGCTACCTGTCCAAGCAGTTCACCATTTTTGGCCAGCATGTGCACATCGGCTGTCCCGACGCCGACACCGCACTGCTGACGCTGCACCGCATGTCGCGCTACATCCCGCACTTCATCGCGCTGTCGGCCTCCAGCCCGTATGTTCAGGGTCAGGATACGGCGTTTGACTCGGCGCGGCTGAACTCGGTGTTCGCCTTTCCGCTCTCGGGGCGCGCGCCGTTTGCGCTGACCTGGGACGAATTCACGGTGTACTTCAACAAGATGGCGCACACCGGCGTGGTGAAAAGCATGAAGGACTTTTACTGGGACATCCGGCCCAAGCCGGAGTTCGGCACGATTGAAATCCGCGTCTTCGACACGCCGCTGACCATCGAGCGCGCCACGGCACTGTCCGGCTATGTGCAGTCGCTGGGCTGCTGGTTCATGAACGATGACACCTTCATGCCGGCTGAAGACGATTACCTGGTCTATACCTACAACCGTTTCCAGGCCTGCCGTTTCGGCCTGGACGCGGTGTATGTGGACCCCGCCACAGGCGGCCACATGCCGCTGCGCGAACACATCCTGCTGACCATGGACCGCATTGAACAGCACGCCGCCAGCGTGGGCGCCAGCGCGTCCATCGACCTGCTGCGGCGCAGCGTCGAGCGCAACGACAACGACGCCCGCTGGCTGCGTGAGCGCCAGGGCGAGGAACGGCTGCTGGCCGAAGTCATCCGCCAGGCGGCGGATCGGTTCCGGGGCGGCGTGGACCATGAGCCGGGTCGATTTTCTTGATTGCTCATCTGGTCGGTTGATGGTTGGTGGCTGATGGTTGGTGGCTTGGTTGGCTTTTTTGGGTTGGGCGGGTCAGGGGTTGCCCGGCCAGCAAAACCAAACAAAGTTAACCCAGCAACAAATAAACCACAAAAACCCCCAAGCCAAGGAAGCATCAAGCACTGGCAGACCACCCTGGCTGCAAACTCGTCCGCGGCGACGCCACGTAAAGCGTTTCCGCCATTGCGTGAATCTACCGCCACGACGTAGCGTCAAGCCCAACGACAGCAATGCCCGCTGATTGCGCAAGCGCCAGGAAGAGAAAATCCTGCTGACCCAAGTCATTCGCCAGGTAACGGACCGGTTCCAACAGGCCATTCATTCAACGCCATGGCCAAGCAAAAAAAACAGGTTAAAACATGCTCATGCGCAATGCTGACAGGCACTTATTCAGACATTGATGCTTTCATCGGCAACAAGCCAAACGTAAGCAAAAACAAAGGGCTTTGCCCGCCGGGGTGAGAGCTGTCTACAAACGCAACGAAACTGCACACAGCACCATGGCTTCAAAAGCCATCTCCTACGCCACCACAAAACAAATTCAGCAGTGCCTGAATTGCCGACAGTGTTACAGGCATTACTCAATGGCACCAACTTTGCCGCATGGCTTGCGCGACAGTACGCAGCCCAAATTTGGCCCAAGAATATGATTTTGAAACGTTTGAAAGAAGCCACCGGTTCGCGCCATACAGCACTTGAATCCCGGCTGCCCCTGCTGAATGCGGACATGTCCCGGGCCCGCTATCTGCAGTTTCTGCAGCTGTTTTGGGGCTACTACGAGCCGCTGGAAACCCAATTGCAGGCCCTTCCCTATTGGAATGCCATGGGTTTTGACTACGCCGGGCGGCATAAAACCCCGCGACTGCTGCAAGACCTGCAGGCATTGGGTGAAACGCCCGATGCCATTCAGGGTTTTGCCCGTTGCCAGCACCTGCCAACGCTCGCCAGCCAGGGGCAGTTGTTGGGGTGTCTCTATGTCATCGAAGGCGCGACGCTGGGCGGGCAGATCATCACCCGTCATTTGCAGGCCAATCTGGGGCTCACGCCGTTGACCGGCGCCGCATTTTTCGATGGGTACGGTGCGCGAACAGGAAGCTATTGGAAGGCCTTTTGCGCCATGCTGAGGGCTAACGCCGATGAAAGCGGGCCCCAGGAAGACATTCTTGCCAGTGCCAACCAGACATTTGAAACCCTGGGCCAATGGCTGTTTCCCCCTTACCCAACGCCCAGAGGCGGCACACCATGAACGACGTTTCGCCAGATTCCGCCTCGCTGCCCTGGGCCAATGGCTTGTACAGCATCCTGCGCCACGGCACCACCCTGACCACCTGCGACAGCGAACCTGTCAAGACGCCGGGATGCATCCAGGCCCACGGCGCGCTGCTCGTGCTGCGCCTGACCGACCTGACGATCTTGCAGGGCAGCGACAACACGCAGCAGTTTTTCGGCGTTCCCCTTTCAGCACTGCTCGGCCAGAGCATCACCCGCGTCATCAGTGCACAGCAGCAGGCTTGTTTGCAAAACATGCTGCTGCGCGAATCGCTGGAGCGCAACGTGCTTTACGCCTTCACGCTTGAAGCGCGCGAAGGCGAGGCCGCCCTTGACGTATGCGTTCACACCACGGAGGGGGTGGTGGTGCTGGAATTCGAGGCCACCGGGCGGCAGGCGGGTCAGGCCGAACGTGATTATTTTTCCCTGCTCAAGTCGGCCGTGGGGCGCTTGCAAACGGCCACCGGCCTGCGCGGGTTTTGCGAACGCGTGACCACGGAAGTGCGCGCCATGACCGGGCTGGACCGGGTCATGGTGTACCGCTTTCATGCCGACCAGCATGGCGAGGTATTTGCCGAAAGCAAGCGGGACGACCTGCCGGCCTGGCTGGGCCTGCATTACCCGGCAACGGACATTCCGCAACCCGCCCGTGAAATTTTCAAGAAACTCTGGGTCCGTCCGCTCCAGGATGCCGCCGGCCCGCTGGTCGAACTGGTGCCGCTGGCCAATCCCGACACCGGCCAGGCGCTGGACATGACGCACTGCGCGCTGCGCGGCGCCTCGGTGATGTACACCGAGTACCTGGCCAACATGGGCGTGGCCGCCACGCTGGTCATGCCGATCCTGGTCGATGGCGAACTGTGGGGCATGATCGTCGGCCACCAGTACCAGCCGACGTACTTTGGACACCAGATGCGGGCGGCTTGCGAGCTGATCGCCCAGGTGGTGTCACTCCAGCTGAAATCCACCGATGCCATCGAGCAGCAGGCCTACCGGCTCAAGGTGGACGCCGTTCACCAGCAACTGATCGCCAAAGCCGCACAGGACGGCGACCTGATGTCGTTTTTCAACAGCCAGCCGACCTTGCTCGATGCGATGCAGTCCGATGGCGCCGCGCTTTTTCACATGGGCCGTTGGTGGTGCGTGGGCCGGACACCGACAGATGCGCAGCTCGATGCGCTGGCCGAATGGCTGAACCAGCGCGCCGAGCTGGACGTGGGCGGGCGGCCGGTGTATGCGACCGATTCCCTGTTGCGCGACTATCCGGCCGGTGCGGACATTGCCGACGTGGCCAGCGGTGTGCTGGCCGTGCGGGTCTCGCGCCTGCGCCAGGACCTGATCCTGTGGTTCCGGCCGGAGACGGCGCAAACCATCAACTGGGCAGGCGACCCGAACGACAAGATCGTGGCCACCGGGGTCAACGGCGCACGCCTGACGCCGCGCGGCTCGTTCGAACTGTTCGTCGAATCGGTGCAGGCGCGCGCCCTGCCCTGGAGCGTCATGGAGATCGAGTCCGCCCTGCGCTTGCGGCTGCTGGTGATGGAACTGGTGGTCGCGCGCACCGAGCGGCTGGCCGAACTCAATGTGGACCTGACCACCAGCAACGAAGAACTCGATGCCTTCGCCTATGTGGCCTCGCATGACCTGAAGGAGCCGCTGCGGGGCATCCACCGCTATGCGCACCAGATGGTCGAAAGTGCCCAGGGGCTTGACCCCGAGAACCTGCAGCGGGCGCAAAGCCTGATGCGCCTGACGCTGCGCATGGACAGCCTGCTGGACTCGCTGCTGCATTTCTCGCGCATGGGCCGGACGCGGCTGGAGTTTGAAGACGTCGACCTGAACAATGTGGTGGCCGATGCGCTGGAAATGGTCGGCGTTCGCCCGGCCGACAACCGCTGCACCATCGTGCTGGCCAGGGCGCTGCCGGTGGCCCGCTGCAACGAGGTGCAGGTTCGCGAAATCTTCAGCAACCTGATCAGCAATGCGCTGAAATACACGCGCCGGGAGCACCCGCGCATCGACATCGGCTACCTGGCGCCTGGCGAGCCGGGCCTGCCGCTTGATGCGCCGCCGCAAAGCGGCGGCCAAGCCGTGTATTTCGTGCGTGACGACGGCATCGGCATCGCAAAACGGCATTTCGAACAGATCTTTCGCATGTTCAAACGTCTGCATGGCCGCAATGAATACGGCGGCGGCATGGGTGCCGGACTGAGCGTGGTCAAGAAGGTGGTCAGCAGGCATGGCGGTGTCATCTGGCTGGACTCGACACCCGGCAATGGCACCACCTTCTATTTCACCCTGCCGTCTTCAAGCACTGCCCCGCGATGATCGCGACGCAGTCGGTCATGGTGGTTGAAGACAACGATGAAGATTTTGAAACCGTCGTCGAGGCGGCGCGGCGCACCGGAATTGCCCACCGCCTGCACCGCGCGACCAGCGGCGGCGAATGCCTGGGCATGCTGCAGGCGTCGGTGCAAAGCCACAGCCCCCTGCCCGCCCTGCTGCTGCTCGACCTGAATACGCCGGGCGACGATGGCCGCGATGCCTTGCGGCTGATCAAGACCAGCAGCCAGTTGCGCGCCATCCCGACCGTCGTGCTGAGCACCTCGGCCAACCCGCGCGATATGGATTTTTGCTATGCGATGCATGCCAATGCCTACCATACCAAGCCGGTCAGCCACCCGGCACACCTGAAAATCCTGCAGGACATCTTCAGCTACTGGCTGGGCTGCGCCCTCTTACCTTCCAGCCCCCTGAGGGAAAAACCATGAGCACCACCTACCGCATCCTGCTCATCGACGACAGCCCCGACGACCGTGCCGACCTTCGGCAAATGCTGCTCCGCGGCTCGGACGCGCGCTTCGAGTTCACAGAAGCAGAACTGGGCAGCACCTGTTTGCAGGCGGTGCGCGACCAGCAGGCGGCGCGGCCGGACCGCCTGCCGTTTGACTGCATCCTGCTCGACTTTCACCTGCCCGACATGGACGCCGATGAAGTGCTGGCGGCCCTGTGCAACGGTTCGGACCTGCCGCCCTGCCCGGTGGTCGTCGTCACCGGCTGGCACGGTGCGGACCATGACGATGGCGCCCGGCTGCTGCGCGCGGGCGCACAGGACTACATCGGCAAGGGCTGGACCACCTCCGAAAGCGTGACCCGAACGCTGCAAAATTCCATTGAGCGCTTTGATTTGCTGACCCGGCGAAAAATCGCCAACCTTGAGTTGCAGGAATCCGAGGCGCGCTACCGCACCTTGTTCAACTCGATCGACGACGGGCTGTGCGTCATCGAGAAAATCGAGCTAGAGGCAGGCCAGCCTCCGGATTTTCGCTATGTCGACGCCAATCCGGCGTTCACCGCACAGCCGGGCATGGCCAGCGTGCTGGGAAAAACCATGAGGCAAATGCTGCCGGACGAGCCCGAAGAATGGCTTGCTGCCTACGACAGTGTCTGCACCACCGGCGTGCCGGTCAAGTTTGAACGCAGCCATCCTGCCCAGAGGCGTGTGCTCGAACTCAACGTATTTCGGGTCGGCGGACCTGAAAGCCGCAAGGTGGCCATCATTTACGACGACATCACCGTGCGCAGGCAGGCCGAGCTGCAGACTCTGGAGCAGGTCAAGGTGCTGGCGGAGCTGGATCGCCGCAAGGACGAGTTTCTGGCGATGCTCGGCCATGAACTTCGCAACCCGTTGGCGCCCATTTCCAGCGCCGTGCGTCTGCTGCGCCTGCAGAAGGACGAAAACCCGATGCAAAGGCAGGCCTGCGCCATCATCGAGCGCCAGGTCGCACAGCTCAATCACCTGGTCGATGACCTGCTGGAAGTCTCGCGCATCACCACCGGCCGGGTCCAGCTTCGCCGTGAGCAGGTCGCCGCAAGCGACATCGTGGATCGGGCGGTCGAAACGGCCCAGCCCCTGATCACGCAACACCGGCACCACCTCACCGTGCGCCTGCCCGCGCAGCCGGTCTGGCTGCATGCCGATGCCGCCCGGCTGGAGCAGGTGGTGGTCAACCTTCTCACGAACGCGGCCAAGTACACCAACGAGGGCGGCTGCATCGAGCTGATCGTCCAGCAGGACGGCCTTGACGCCGTGCTGCGGGTCCGGGATACGGGCATCGGCATTGCGCCCGAGCTGCTGCCGCATGTTTTCGACCTGTTCACGCAGGCCGAGCGTTCGCTGGACCGTTCGCAAGGCGGTCTGGGCATCGGCCTGTGTCTGGTGCAGCGGCTGGTGGAACTGCACGGTGGAACCGTGACGGCACACAGCGTACAGGGACAAGGCAGCGAGTTTGTCGTGCGCGTGCCATCCATGCTGGCCTGGGTCGCACCGCCGGGACCGCTGGTGGCAGCGCCGGCCGGGCCGCTGAAAAAACAATGCCGGGTCCTGGTGGTCGACGACAACGTGGACGCGGCAATGACGATGAAGATGCTGCTCGAATTTTCCGGCTATGAGGTCCGCATGGTGCACGATGGCCCGAGCGCGGTCGAGGCGGCGCTGGCCTGGCGCCCCGACGCGGCACTGCTGGACATCGGCCTGCCCGGCCTGAGCGGCTACGGGGTCGCCCGGCGGATTCGCCTGGAACCCACGCTCGAAGGCATGGTGCTGATCGCCCTGACCGGGTACGGCCAGGAAAGTGACCGGCAGTTATCACGGGAAGCAGGGTTTGATCACCACATGGCAAAGCCGGCCGAATTTGACGTGCTTGAAAACCTGCTGAAGGCAGTTTCGGAAAAACTGTCATGATGCTGCGCAAGGCAGGTTGAACCAGCCAGGGCAAATCGTCCCTGCCGCAGCAAACGAATCCATCGCACACGGGTAGCTCCCACGCTATGCTTGCGGCCATGGGTGAATTTGACTTGATTGCACGCTACTTCACGCGCCCCACGCCGCGCGCGGCGCTGGGCGTGGGCGACGACTGCGCGCTGCTCCAGCCCGCACCGGGAACGCAGCTGGCGATTTCCAGCGACATGCTGGTCGAGGGCCGGCATTTTTTTGCCGATGTGGACCCAGCCGCGCTGGGCCACAAGGCACTGGCGGTCAACCTGAGCGACCTGGCTGCCTGCGGCGCCACGCCAATGGCCTTCACGCTGGCGCTGGCGCTGCCCGGTGTCAACGAAACGTGGCTGCAGGGCTTTTCGCAAGGCCTGCTGGCGCTGGCAGACGCCCACGGCTGCGAACTCGTCGGCGGCGACACCACACAAGGGCCGCTGAACATCTGCATCACCGTGTTTGGCGAAGTGCCGGTGGTTCATGGCAAAAGCCAGGCGCTCCTGCGTTCGGGCGCCCGGGCCGGCGACGATGTGTATGTCAGCGGCACGCTGGGCGATGCGCGGCTGGCGCTCGAAGCACTGCGCGGCCACATCGCCCTGCCGGCCGAATTGCTGGCGAAGGCCCGGCAGCGGCTGGAGCGGCCGACACCGCGCGTTGCGCTGGGCCAGGCGCTGCGCGGCGTGGCCTCGGCAGCGCTGGACATCAGCGACGGCCTGCTGGGCGACCTGCAGCATCTCCTCAAGGCTTCTGGCGTCGGCGCTACGCTGGACACCTCTATTGCTATCCATTTGCTAGCTGACTGCGCTCACACAGCCTGCGGAAAAGACCTTATTTCCTTTGAAAACAGACTGGAACTCGTGCTGGCCGGCGGAGACGACTACGAACTCGCCTTCACCGCCCCGGTGTCGGCACGCCAGGCGGTGCAGGCTGCAGCGCGCCAGGCCGACACGCCCGTGACACGCATCGGCTGCATCGACGCTGAACCCGGCCTGCGCCTGCAGGACGCCGAAGGCCAGCACCTGTCGGGCGCGTTTGCTTCCTTCGACCACTTCGCCTGAACCCGGAAACCCGCGCATGACCGATCTTCCCCTGTCGCCCTTGTCGCCCCTGCCCGCCAGCGCCGGCCCCCGGCAGCCCACCGCCAAGTTCATGCTGGCGCATCCCGCGCATTTCATGGCCCTGGGTTTTGGCTCGGGGCTCAGCCCCTTCGCCCCTGGAACCGCCGGCACGCTGTGGGCCTGGCTGTCCTTCCTGGCGCTGCAGCGCTGGCTGTCGCCGGCAGCCATCGGCTGGCTGATTGCCGTGTCGATTCCGCTGGGCTGGTGGGTCAGCACCGTCACCGCGCGCAACCTGCGGGTGCTCGACCCCGGCAGCATCGTCTGGGACGAGATCGTCGCGTTCTGGGCGGTGCTGTGGCTGATCAATCCGGCCGGGCTGTGGGGGCAAGCCATTGCTTTTGCGCTGTTTCGCTATTTCGATGCCGCCAAGCCCGGCCCGGTGGGCTGGGCCGACCGGCTGTCGCACGGCGTGGACCCGGCCACGAACCGCAACGCCTGGGGCATTGCCGGCTTTGGCATCATGTTCGACGACCTGGTGGCCGCCGGCTGCACGCTGCTGGTGATTGCGCTGTGGAGGTTTTTTGCATGAGCAATTCGCTATCGAAAAAAGAGCTTTACGCGCCCGAGCAGCCTGCGCTAACGGTCGATTTAGCTGATATTTTGGAAAAAAAGGGCTGGCTGATGGCAACCGCCGAAAGCTGCACCGGCGGAATGATTGCGGCGGCCTGCACCGACCTGGCGGGCTCCAGCAACTGGTTTGAACGCGGCTTCGTCACCTACTCGAACGCCGCCAAATCCGAACTGCTGGGCGTTGATGCAGCGCTGATCGAACGCCACGGCGCCGTCAGTGAAGCGGTGGCACGGGCCATGGCGCAGGGCGCGGTGGCGCGCTCGCATGCGCAGGCGGCGGTGGCCGTGACCGGTGTTGCCGGACCCGGCGGAGGCAGCCCCGACAAGCCCGTCGGGACGGTATGGTTCGGCTGGACCACGCCAGCCGGCACGGTCACTGAAATGAAACGCTTTGACGGCGACCGCGCCAGCGTGCGCCAGGCCAGCGTGGTCCATGCGCTGATGCGGCTGCTTGAACTGCTGACTATGCCGGCCTGAGCCGGTCGCTACTCGAACGCCGTCACGCTGACGCCGTTCTTCTCGGAAAACGCCTTCAGGATGCCGGCAAGCTGCGCATCCTGCAGCGTGGTGGTCAACTCCACCAGCTTGTTGTTAACGCCCCGGTGGCTGTCGCTGACCAGCACCTCGGCTTCGCGGTCCTGCGCCGCCAGCAATTGCTGAAGGGTCGCCTGCAGCGAGTCCATCACTTCGTGCCGCTGGGCTTTGCTGCTGCTGGAGTCGGCGGTGTACTGGACGTCGAACGAAAAATTGGTTTTCTGGGTCATGGCGTTCAGCGCGCGTTTTCAAGCTTGGCCGACAGCGTGATTTCGGGCACGCTGGCCAGCGCCTTGGACAGCGGGCAGGCCTTCTTGGCTTCCTCGGCAATTTCCTGAAACTGGCTTTCGCTGATGCCCGGCACCACTGCGGACAGCGTCAGCGCAATGCGGTCGATCACAAAACCGTCGCCCTCTTTAGCCAGGCGCACCTTGGCCTCGGTATCGACCAGTTCGGTGGCAAAGCCGGCCTTGTCGCAGGCAAACGAGAACGCCATGGTGAAGCAGGCCGCATGCGCGGCGCCCAGCAGTTCCTCGGGATTGGTGCCGCGCCGGTCGTCCTCGAAACGGCTGCCAAATCCGTAGGGATAGGCCTTGAGCGCGCTGGTTTCGGTGCTGATCTGGCCCTGGCCCTTTTTGCCCTGACCCTGCCAATGGACGGATGCGGTTTTTTCAGTCATAACGATGCCTTTTTTTGGTTGCAAGAGAGCGCACAAGCGCGCCAACATACCAGTGTGCGTCGCAGCTTGCGTTCAGGGCGTCAGACAAGACCGCAAACGCCGCTTGAAGGCTTCCTACAGCCGGCGCGCTCTGCCCGCTGGCGAAAGCCTGGCTTTCAGCGGTCGTCGCCCGTGTCAAGGTTCTTCATCTGCCAGAGCATGCGCGCCAGTTCGGGCTTCAGGACTGCCCGCGCACGGGCGTCCAGCCCCGCCAGGCTGCCAGCCAGACTCAGCGCCTGCGGGGAAATTGGCGCGCCCTTGCGGGCAAAGACGATGCTGTTGCTCTTTTCCAGCGTCACGATCTCGACCGCATTGCCGCCAACGCTGCGGCGGATGCGCTCGAACAGCAAGGGGTAGTCTGGATGGTCGTAATGCAGGTTGACCACCAGCACGCCGCCGTCCGGCAGGGCCGCCAGGCAGTCGTCGTAAAAGCGCTGGCTGCACAGCGCAGCGGGCTGGCCATCCGGGTCAAAGCCATCGACCAGCAGCACGTCATAGCGTGGCGCCTGGGTGTGCAGGTACAGCGCGCCGTCAGCCGCAAGGACCTCGAAACGTGCGTCGTCAGGCGGCACCTGGAAGTCGCTGCGCAACGCGATCACATGCGGGTTGATCTCCAGCACCGTCATGCGGCTGGCGGGCAGGAAGCGGTGGCAGAACTTGGCGATGGAGCCGCCGCCCAGTCCGATCATCCCAATGTGCCCGGGAGCCGGATTGAACAGCAAAAACCCCATCATGGTGCGGGTGTAGTCCACTTCCAACCCACACGGGCTGTCCAGGCGCATGCGGCTTTGCAGTTCGCCCAGCGTGAAATGCAGCGACCGGGACGCGCCGTCGTCGAGCACGAAAGGTACTGCATAGTGCATCGAAAGGAAATCGCCCGGCAGCGGTTTATCAGTGGTCATGGCGCAGGGGCGGGGGCATCAGGGGCATCGGGTCTTTCTGGGGCACAAGGTCAGCGGGCAGGCGGCTGATTATCGGCGCGCCGCCCACGCCACGGGTGTGGCAGCTTGCGCGGGTTGCGCTTTGGTAGCAGACTGGCTGGACCGAAATCCACCCGCAGGAGGTCCGCATGACGCCAGCCAGCCCCGAACAATTCAAGGACGCCGTTCGCCAGGCGTGGGACGCATCGGCCAGCGGCTGGAACCAGCAGACGCCGGCGATCCGCAACTGGCTTGCCGCACCCACGGCGACGCTGCTGGATGAGGCGCAGATCGGCCCCGGCATGCGCGTGCTCGACATCGCCGCCGGCGCGGGCGACCAGACGCTGGACATCGCCCGCCGGGTAGGCGAAGGCGGCCGGGTGCTGGCCACCGACATTTCTCCCGCCATCCTGCAGTTCGCCAGCGAGAATGCGCGGGGGGCCGGGCTGCCTCAGGTGCAGACGCAGGTCTGCGACGCCGAGGACCTGCTGCCGGGTGAAACCGGTTTTGACGCGGCCGTGTGCCGGCTGGGCCTGATGCTCTGCCCGAATCCCCTGGGGGCGCTGCGCCAGATGCACCGGGTCTTGCGCCCGGGCGGACATGCCGCGGTGCTGGTTTTTTCCGAGCCACAGCGCAATCCGTGCATCGGCATTTTGATGACCACCGCGTGCCGGCATGCGGGCCTGGCGCCACGCGATCCGTTGACGCCGGGCGGGCTGCTGAGTCTGGGCAAACCTGGGCTGCTGCAAGACTATTTCAGCCAGGCCGGATTCACGGATGTGGCCACGGAGCGCATGCAGGCCCCGTTCCAGCTGCCGTCGGCGCGTGACTATCTGCACTTTGTCCGCACGTCGGCGTCGCCCATTGTGCAGATCCTGGGCCATCTGAACCCCGAAGCCCGTGAAGCGGCGTGGGCCGACATGGAGGAACAGCTGGAGGTCTTCCAGTTGCCGGAGGGCTGGGAAGGGCCGAACGAGCTGCTGCTGGCCCACGGCATGCGGCCGCTTGGTTGAGCGGGGAAAAGCGGTAGCTGGGACGCGGCTGCAGGGTCTTTTACTGCAACACATGACCGCCATGTGGCCGCCAAAAGAAATATTGCCCAGTCGACTTGCTGCACTGAGCGGGACTTACTCAGCCCTGCCGCGCCATCGGCTGCGCTGCCAGCCGCAGGCCCAGGGCATTCATCACCTTCAAGATGGTGGCAAAGCTGGGGTTTCCCTGCCCTGACAGCGCCTTGTACAGGCTCTCGCGACCCAGGCCCGTGTCCTTGGCCAGTTGCGTCATGCCGCGTGCGCGGGCAATGGTTCCCAGGGCCTTGGCAAGAAAGGCGGCATCGTCGCCCGCATCTTCCAGGCAGGCCGCAAAGTAGGCGGCAATGTCTTCCTCGGTCTTGAGGTACTCGGCACTGTCATAAGGGGTGGTTTTTGTCTTGCTCTCCATCATGGACTCCTAAAGGTTTTGCGCCAGTTGCAGCGCTCGCTGAATGTCCTTGGCCTGGCTGCTCTTGGGACCGCCAGCCAATAAAATCACCCAAGCGCCGCCACGCTCGGTGTAGTAGACCCGCCAGCCGCTGCCAAAGTGCAGCCGCAACTCACTCACCCCGGCGCCCACGGGAACCACGTCCCCGGGGTTGCCGTCCTGCGGGCGGTCAATACGCACCTGAATCCTTGCCCTGACCTGACGGTCGGACAGGGATTCAAACCACGCCTCGAACTCGTCGGTTTTCTCAAGCTGCTTCATGGCTTTACTGTATCCCATTTTATACAAAATAGGAGAAAACACCGACTTGCCCAGTCGCTTCCCCTAAAAATCCTGTGCAGGCATCACGCCATCAGCCTGAGCCCTGGCGGCAGTGATTCGCCGAGCATGCGGCGCTGGGTGGCTTCGTCGAGTTCGACTTTCCCGGCCACCATCGCCAGCCAGGGCGCGGGCGCGTGAATCGCCCTGAGCCGCGCCAGCACTTGCTCGCGCAGCGCAGGCGGCAGGTCGCGGGCGCGGTCGTCGGTGACGCGCGCCAGGTTGACGGCGGCAAAGGCGGCGGCTTCCAGGCGCTTCCAGTCGAGCGCCAGCAGGCGTTCGATCCAGGCCGAGGCGGTATCGGGCGGCACCACGTCGTGCGGGCTGCCATGAAAAGGCTCGCGCGTGCCGATGCGGCCCACCGCCCACAGGTACAGGCTGTCGTCGGCGCTGCTGTCATGGCGGGCGGGCGGCGCGGTGACGGATTGATTGATCCGCCGCAGCAGCCATTCGCCAATCTCGGCCTTGTAGGCTGACGGAATCCGCTCCAGCGACGCGCCCAGGCGCAGCATGTCGCCGGCGCTGCCGCTGACCGGCCTGGCGCCTTCCAGGCCGTCCGCGCCCTCCTCGCTGATCTGCAGGTTGAAGGCAAAGTCGTCCAGCAGGCGCAGCTGCCCGGCAGCGTCCAGTCCGCCGGCCACGCGCCGCCACAGCGTCCACCATTCGGCACCAACCTGGCGGTCGCCCGGATGCTGCACGCCCAGCGGCAGCAGCGTCCGGAGCTGCTGCACCCGCCAGGCGTCGAGCGGGTCGCCAAAGCCGGGGCGCAGGCCGTAGCCGGCCAGGTTCAGCCAGACGCGCTCATGCGCCGCGCTGCGGCGCCGGCCGCGTTCGCGCTGCCACAGCGCGTCGAACAGCTGGCGCAGCACCGGGGTGGTCCATTGCGCACGGTCGCCCAGCAGGCGTTCGAGTTGCGCGCGCAGCTGCGTGACCTCTTTCGGGCTGACGGGCTGCTTGTTGGTGCCAAAGATGCGGTCGATCCGGGCAATGGCCTCGGCCATGCGCGCTGCCAGCCGTGGGTCTGGCGCCTCGGGACCGCCTGCTTCAGCTTGCGGCTGGCGCAAATCGAACGCCAGCCGCCAGCGCTGGCTTGGGTCAGACAGAGCCACGCAGTGCAGTTCCAGCGTGCCGACTTCGGTCAGGGACGCAACCAGCTGCACGGCAATATCCTGCCGCGCTGGCTCGCCGCTGGCTGTTCCTGAATCGGCTGGATCACCCGGATCAGCCGCCAGCACCATGACGATGGGCGGCAGCCGCACCAGCGCGTCTTCGTCAAGCGTGACCAGTTCGCCAGCTTGCGCTAGCGCCTGGCCGGCGCCCTCGGCCACGGCGCTGAACAGCTGAAAGCGCACCGGCTGGCCGACGCGCAGGGCAAAGCTGCGGCCGGTCAGCAGCGCCTCGTGGCCGGGCTCGCTGCCGCGCGGCAGGATGCAGATGCCGCGCGCCTGGCCGGCATTGGC
>NZ_JAAFGZ010000044.1 GCF_010365105.1 Polaromonas sp.
CGCGCGGGCAATCTCGACGCGGCGGCGCTCGCCACCCGACAGCGACAAGGCCGGCGAGTCGCGCAGGTGGCTCACGCGCAGGTCGTTGAGCAGCGCATCGAGCCGCGACTCCAGCTCGGCTCGGCCCAGCGACTTGCCGGCGGCATCTCGCTGCAGTTCGAGCACGGCGCGAACGTTTTCCTGAACGGTAAGTTTGCGAAAAATCGACGCTTCCTGCGGCAAATAGCTCAGGCCCAGGCGCGCACGCAGGTGAATTGGCATGTGCTCGACCGGCTGGCCGTCGATGCTGATCTGGCCGGCATCGGCGCGCACCAGGCCGACGATCATGTAGAACGACGTGGTCTTGCCCGCGCCATTCGGGCCGAGCAGGCCGACGACCTCGCCTTTTTGCACCGACAGTGACACGTCCTGCACCACCAGCCGGCTGCCGTAGGACTTTCGCAGCCCCTGCGCGACCAGGCTGCTGGGCGTGTCAAGGCGCACTGCGTCCTCCTGCGGAGACGCCGTTTCAATCGTTCCATTCATGGGGTCAAGGTGCTTTCGGGGCTGTGCCGGTGCCCAGCGTGGTGCTGGGGCGTAAAACGGGCGCCGGTCCGCTGGCCGGCGGGGCTGCTTTAGCGCCAGTCGCCGGGCCGCGCGGCGACAGCATGGCCCGGACCCGTCCGCCGGGATTGGCCGCAGTGGCATTTTTTGCACCGGCATCGACGGTGAACACGTCGGTGTTGTTGTCGTACACGATCAGCCCGCCGGTGGTTTCGTCGCTCAGCGTCGCGCCCTTGTAGCGGCGCACCACGGCCCGTTTGATGAACTTCACCAGGTCGGCGCGGCTGTCGTATTCGATGCGTTCGCCTTCGCCTTCGATGTATTCATCGACGCCGTCGCGCTTCTTGCGGTAATAGGCCAGCTTGCCCGGCGCCGCCGTGGCCACGGCCAGCTGGTAGCCTTCCGCGTCCTGGCTGACATCAACCTGCGCGCCCCGGATGATGGTCGTTCCCTTGGTGATGACGACATTGCCGGTGAAGACGCTGGTCTGCTTGAGGTCGTCATAGCGCAGCGAATCGGCCTCGGCATTCATCGGCTTGTCGCGGTCGGCTTTCTCGGCGGCGGCGGGCAGCGCCACGCCTGCGGCGAGGAAGGCCATCAGGAGGAAAGAACAAAAGGAGCGTTTCATAAGGCACGAATCTTGCAGCTACGGGTTTTGCCATTGTAGCCATGCAAGGACCGACAAAAACTTGCAACGCTTTCTGGCGCGCAGCACGGCGCCAGAAAGTGGTCGACAGGAACCGGTGCCCCGGCCGTGTGCAGCGCCCGGTCAGGCCGGGCAGCGCGGTACTTCAGGGCTTGGCGGCAGCAGCCGGTGCCAGGCGCGACTGCGCGATCAGGGCATCAGCCACCTGCAGCGAGCGTTCCAGCGTCTTGGCCTGCGTGCCGGAGGTGAAATAACGGCCATTGATGCCCAGTGCGGGAACGCCGTCAAGGGCATAGGCGTCCTGCAGTTGGGTCGCCTTGCGCGCTTTGGTACTGACGGAAAACGAGTTGTACAACTCCATGAACTTCGCCTTGGGAATACCCTGCTTGTCCGCCCAGGCCGCAATCTGGTCGGCCGTGTTGAGCGGCTGCTTGTCCACGTGGATGGCCATGAACACTTTTTTGTGCAACTCATCGACCTTGCCCAGGCTTTCCAGCACGTAGTACAGGCGTTGCTGCGGCTCGAAATCAGGCCGGAAGGCAATGGGCACGCGGCGAACAGACACGTCCTTGGGCTGCTTTTTGGCCCAGGCATCGAACATCGGCTCGAAGCCGTTGCAGTGCGGGCAGTTGTACCAGAAGAATTCGACCAGCTCGACTTTTCCGGCGGGCGCTTCCGTAGGGGCCGGCTTGTCCAGCGTGAGGTAGTCAGAGCCGCTTTGAAAAGCCCTGGCCTGGGCTTGTGCCAGCGAGGGCAGGGCAGAAACGCCCGTGGCCGCAGCCAGCGTGACGGCTGAAATTGAAAACGCGCGACGTTGCATTGATTTTTTCTCCTGATGTCAATATCGACAGCTGTTGGACACGGCAGGCCCGAAAAGTTCAGCCGGCGCCGGATTTAGGACTTAACGCTGCACCCGCACCAGTGCTGTTTCGATCGAGCTGTTGTCCAGCCGGTCCTTGATGCGGTCGGCATCGTCTTTTTTGTCGAATGGGCCGACGCGCACCCGGTACACGGTGCGGCCGGCCTGTTCGCGCTCGGTGACCTTGGCCTGCATGCCAAGCAGCAGCAGCCGGGCGCGCTGCTGTTCGGCGTCTTCCGGGGTGCGGTAGGCACCGGCCTGGATGAAGTAGTTGAACGGGTCGGAAGCACCGGAACTGAACGCCGGGCTCTCGGAACGAGCCTTGGCCAGGTCGCCCAGCGGGTCAGCGGACAGCGGCTTAGCCGGTTTGGCCGCGGCCGTTGGGGCGGGCGCCGGTGCGGGTGGTGTCGATGGTGTAGCCGGTGCCGTGGCGGTTTTCGGCGGTTTCACGACGCGCTCTGGTTTCCTGGGCTCTTCCGGCACCAGCACCGGGTCCGGCACGTTGCTGGCGGTGGGCGGCTCGGCTGGCGGGCTCAATTCGCCCGAGGCCGATGGCGCTGCACGGGCGGGATTCTTCCCGGCCAGCGGTGCGTTCGGGTTCCAGTCCTTGTTCTTGCGGGCTTCGGCGGCATCGCTGTCCGGCGTGTGCGACGGGCTCTTGTTCATGAAGGGCACCGGCACCTTGGTGACATACACCGCCACCGTCAGCGCAATGCCCAGGCCGACCAGCGCACCGATCACCAGACCCAGCAGGGTTCCACCGCGTTGCTTTTTCATACCGTATTCCCACGACTTGACCGTAACTTGCATATGATTTGGATGCTTTTTAAAGGGAGAAGTTTTCAAGCCGATTACATCTTGCGCGGGGCACTGACGCCCAGCACCGCGAGGCCATTGTGCAACACCTGCGCAGTGGCCGCGACCAGCGCAAGGCGCGCCAGTTTGACGGTTTCGTCGTCAACCAGAATACGCTCGGCGTCGTAGTAGCTGTGGTAGCAGGCCGCCAGCTCGCGCAGGTAAAAAGCCACGTCGTGCGGCGCAAAACCGGCGGCCGCATGGCTGAGCATGTCGGTGTATTTTGTGAGCAGCAGCATCAGCGCCTGCGCCTGCGGACTGGCCAGCGGCGACAGGTCCACATGCCCGAGCTGGCTTTCGTCGCCGCCCCAGGCCGCAAGGACAGAGCAGATGCGCGCGTGTGCGTACTGCACGTAATACACCGGGTTTTCATTGTTCTTGGCCAGGGCCAGGTCGATGTCGAAGATGTATTCGGTGTCGGGCTTGCGGCTGAGCAAAAAGAAGCGAACGGCGTCGGCGCTGGTCCACTCGATCAGGTCGCGTAGCGTGACGTAGCTGCCGGCGCGCTTGGAAATCTTCACCTCCTCGCCGTTGCGCACGACGCGCACCATGGTGTGCAGCACATAGTCGGGGTAGCCGGCCGGAATGCCGGCGTTGGCCGCCTGCAGGCCGGCGCGCACCCGGGCAATGGTGCCGTGGTGGTCCATGCCCTGGATGTTGACCGCCCGGGTGTAACCGCGCTCCCACTTGGCCAGGTGGTAGGCCACGTCGGGAACGAAGTAGGTATACGAACCGTCGGTCTTCTTCATGACCCGGTCCTTGTCGTCACCGTAGTCGGTCGATTTGAGCCAGAGCGCACCGTCCTGCTCGTAGGTCTTGCCGGCGTCCTTGAGCCGCTGCACCGCGCTTTCGACCCGGCCCGAGCTGTACAGGCTCGATTCGAGGTAGTAATTGTCAAATTTGACCGAAAAGGCCTGCAGGTCCAGGTCCTGCTCGTGGCGCAGGTAGGCGACGGCGAACTGGCGGATCGAGTCGATATCGTCCACGTCGCCCGACGCGGTGAATTCGCGGTCATCGGCGCTGACGGTCTTTTTGGCCAGGAAGTCGCTGGCGATGTCGTCGATGTAGTCGCCGTTGTAGGCCGACTCGGGCCAGAGCGCATCGCCCGGCTTGATGCCTTTGGCGCGCGCCTGCGTGCTGTTCGCCAGGGTCTGGATCTGCACCCCGGCGTCGTTGTAGTAAAACTCGCGCCAGACATCGGCACCCTGTGTGGCATACAGGTTGCAAATCGCGTCGCCCAGCGCCGCCTGCCGGCCATGGCCGACATGCAGCGGGCCGGTCGGGTTGGCCGAGACGAACTCGACGATCATCTTGCGGTCATGGCGGGTCGTCTGCGTGCCGTACGTACTGCCGGCCTGCAATACCGAGCGCACGGTTTGCTGTTTGGCGGCGGGCTTGAGCCGGATGTTGATGAAGCCGGGGCCGGCGATTTCAATCGCCTCTACCCAGCGCTCGAAATGCGGCGAAGACAGCAGCTTGGCGCGCAGGGCTTCGGCCATCTGGCGCGGGTTTTGTTTGAGCGGCTTGGCCAGTTGCATGGCTGCGGTGCAGGCGAAATCGCCATGCGCGGCGACCTTGGGGGACTCGAAGGCGGCTTTGTCGCCGGCGCCGGGGGACAGGGTTTCCAGCGCGCATGCGAGGTCGGAGAGCAGGTCTTTTTTAATCGAAAGCATCGCCGGATTTTACGGTGAAGCCAATCCGGCCCGAATTGGCGCACGGCCCGGCGCAAACCCGGTCATCGAATCCGGCCCTGGCTGCGTTATGGACATGATTTCCGGTCGGAAATCATGTCCATTTCCCTTTATTGGAGCCACCATGAACAAACCGCTGTCTTTGATCGCCATTGCCTTTGCCCTGACGATGGGCCTGTCTGCCGGAGCCCATGCCCAGAGCGCGCCAGCCGCCCCTGCAAAAGCCGCATCGGCCGCGCCGGCACCGGCCAAAGTGGCTCCGGCACCAGCGGTTTCCACGGCGTCTCCGGCCGTTGTCGCACCGGCCAAGACCGCCCAGCAAAGCAAGATGGCCACCTGCAACAAGGACGCCACCGGCAAGAAAGGCGACGAGCGCAAGGCCTTCATGAAGGAATGCCTGAGCGCCAAAAAAGAAGTGACCGCAGCCGCGCCTGCACAGCAGAACAAGATGAAAACCTGCAATGCCGACGCCAAGGACAAAAAGGGCGACGAGCGCAAGGCTTTCATGAAGGCGTGCTTGAGCAGCTAACAGCCTTGCCTGCTTGCAGCTATTGAAAACATAGCTGCAAAGGCATGACTATAAAGCGCAAGAGCCGTTTTTTGATGTGAAAAGGTAACTGCTCAGGTCGCTTTCCAGGTAATGCGCAATGACAGGAGTCTTTGTCATCCCGCCCCTCTGTCATCCTGGGCTCGACCCGGGAACCATGCTTCCTCCCCGGTTGGGCCATTGGTTGCGGATCCCCGGATCGAGTCCGGGCAGGCTCAGTCCGTAATGACAAAAGAGGAAATGAAGAGCTTCGAGGGAGTTGAGCAATTACGCGAAAGATGGCCGCTGAGGTCGCCAGGCCGCCGCCTCAGCCTTGAAGCAGGCAGTCCCGCGCGGCCCGCTTGATGGCCTGCGTCAGGCGCTCGGCGGCCAGCGGCTCACGCGTCCAGTGCTGCCAGTACAGCACCACATCGACCGGCCGCCCGGGCATGACTTCCTCCAGCGGCGCCCGCCCGGCGCGTGCCCGCAGCAGCAGGTCGGGCACCATGCCCCAGCCCAGGCCGAGTTCAAGCGCCAGCTCGAAGGCATCGACCGCTGGAACGAAGTGGCGCGGATACAGCGCGCCCTGCAAATTGAAATGTTGCGCCAGCCAGGCGTCCTGCAGCGCATCCTTGCGGTTGAAGATCACCGCCGGGCTGCGTAGCATGCGGTGCGGCAGCGCGCTGCCCCATTCGGCCCGTAGCGAAGGCGCGGCCACGCAGCGGTAGCGCATGATTCCCAGCGGCTCGGCCGCGCAGCCGCGCATGGCCTGCGCCAGCGTGGTGACGCAGCCGGTCACGTCGCCGCTTTTCAGAGCGTCATGCGTGTGGTCCTGGTCATCGACCACCACGTCCAGCAGCAGGCGGTGCTGTTTCAGCGCTGGCGCCACGCCCGGCAAGAACCAGCTGGCCAGCGAGTCGGCGTTCACCGCCACGCTCAGGCTCTGCCAGCGGGCGGTGTCAGCGCCCGCGCCCGGCAGGCCGGCCATCAGGTCGGCTTCCATCAGGCGCAACTGCTTGACATGCCCGAGCAGTGCCTGGCCGGCCGGCGTGGCGGCTACCCGCTTGCCGCGCACCAGCAGACGCTGGCCCAGTGAGGCCTCCAGCGACTTGATGCGCAGCGACACCGCCGCAAGCGTCACGCTCAGCGACTTGGCGGCTGCGCCAAAACTGCCGCTTTCAATCACAGCGGCGAGGGCTTCGAGTTGCCTGGCATCGAGCATAAAACCTGCTTTAGTTTTTATTGAGTAAAGCTAATTCTATTTAATTCTGTTTAATTTATTGGCAAGCGCCACGACACTGACAAGGCGCCTGCCACCAGGCCGACGCCTTGATCTTTTTGCACTTCACCTTGACGCGTGCCCCTCATGAACCTTTTCACCGCCCCGGCTTTTTTCGCTGGCCTGGCTTTGAGCCTGTCGCTCATCATGGCCATTGGCCCGCAAAACGCGCATGTGATGCGCATGGGGCTGCGGCGTGAGCACCTGTGGCTGACGGTGGCGATTTGCATCGTCACCGACGTCACGCTGATCGCCGTGGGCGTCGGCGGGCTGGCGCAACTTGGCGGCCTCTCGGCAAAATTGCTGGGCGCGTTCACCGGCGCTGGCGCGGTGTTGCTGTTCCTCTACGGCGCGCAGGCCATGCAGCGCTTTGTCCGGCCTGCCGCACCGGCCGGGTCAGCCGCTGCCAGCGAGCCCGAAACCGCCATGTCACGCCGCCGGGCGGTCGGGCTGGCGCTGGCCATGTCCTGGCTCAATCCGCATGCCTGGCTCGACACCGCCGTGCTGATGGGCACCGCGTCGCTGGCCTATGCCCGGCCTGACAACGCCGTGTTTGGCCTGGGCGCTGCGGCAGGCTCGCTGCTGTGGTTCGTCGCCCTGGGCGTGGCGATGTGGAGCCTGGGCAGCCGGCTGAAAGCGCCTTGGATCTGGCGCGCGCTGGACGGGCTGGTGGCGCTGATGATGTGGGGCACGGCGCTGTGGCTGCTGGCCGGGCTTTTGTAGGATTTTCTGGAAATAGCTATCGAAAAAGTAGCTGCTTGCGCACGACAGTCATGCGCAAAAGCCTTGTTTGACGCATAAGTTCGATGCTTGGAGCCGCTTGGTGGCTTACCGCCGCCAGAATTCCGGCTCGCTGTAATGGTGCTTCAAAAAGTCGATCCACAGCCGCACCCGCAGCGCCAGGTGCTTGCGCTGCGGAAACACGGCGTAAATGCCGTTGGGCGGCGCGGCAAAGTCTTCCAGCACCGCCACCAGCCCGCCGGCGGCAATTTCGGACTCGACCTCCCAGGTGCTGCGCCAGGCAATGCCATAGCCGGCCAGGCACCAGTCGTGCAGCACCTGGCCGTCCGAACAGTCAAGCGGACCGCCGGGTTTGAGATGGATGATCTCGGTGTCAATGTCAGGCTGCGCGTCCGTGGGCACGCTTTCACTGTGCCGTCCTTGGGCGCTGCGAGGCACGCGAAACGCCCAGCCGCGCGATTGCGAAGCGTCGCTTGACAGGCTCAGACAGTCAAACCGCACCAAGTCGCCCGGATGCTGCGGCGTGCCGTGCCGGCTCAGGTACTGCGGCGTGGCCACGCACAGCCGCCGGTTGTCGGCCAGCCGCACGCTGACCAGTGACGAGTCGGGCATGTCGCCAACCCGCACCGCGCAGTCAAAGCCCTCGCCGGCCACGTCCACCACGCGGTCGCTCAGGTTCAGCGTGATGGTCACGTCGGCATGCTGTTCGCGGAACCGGGCCACCAGCGGCGCCACATGGCGCCGGCCAAACCCCGCTGGCGCGGTGATGCGCAGGTGGCCGCTGGCCTTGACGCCACCGGCCGACACGCTGGCCTCGGCATTGGCCAGGTCGGCCAGCAGGCGCTGGCAGTCTTCCAGGAATGCGCTGCCCTCGTGCGTCAGCGTGATGCGCCGGGTGGTGCGCACCAGCAGCTTCACGCCGAGCCGCTCTTCCAGCGCATCGAGACGCCGGCCCATGATGGCCGGCGCCACGCCCTCGGCCAGCGCCGCTGCGGTCAGGCTGCCGCGTGCGACGACGGAAACAAAGGATTCGAGCTGCTTGAGTTTGGCCATGGCGGAATTATGCGGGGCGGCGGTCAGCCCTTCAGGCCCCTGACCCTGGCACGCCTCAAGGTTTGGCCGCAGCCGACTGGAAAGCCGCGATGGCGTCGTCGGCATAACCCAGTTCCTGCAGCAGTTCGCGGTTGTGCTCGCCCAGCAGCGGCGGCTGCAGCCGGATGCCGGGGCGCCGGCCGCCCAGCGTGAAGGGCATCAGCGGCACTTTGGACAGGCTGCCGTCGTTCATGCGCACCGGCGCCAGTCCGCCGGTGGCGTTCAGGTGCGGGTCGTCAAACAGTTGCTCGGGCTGCACGATGGGCGCAAACGGCAGCGCATTGGCTTCAAACACCGCGCTCAGGTCGGCCGCGCTGCGCCCGGCCAGGTGCGCGCGCAGCAGGGGCATCAGCCATTCGCGGGCACGCACCCGGTCGTTGTTGGTGGTCAGTCTCGGGTCGGCCAGCAACGCTTGCAGCCCGAAAGCCTGGCAAAACACCGCCCATTGCCTGTCGCTGACCACGGCCAGAAAGATCTGCTCGCCATCCTTGACGGTGAACACGTCGTACACACCCCAGGCTGAAATGCGGCCGGGCATGGGCGCGGCGGCCTGGCCGGTGGCAGCGAACTGCATCATGTGCTGGGCGACCAGAAACACATTGTTTTCGAACAGCGCCGACTGCACTTCCATGCCGCACCCGGTCAGTTCGCGCTGGCGCAGTGCGGCCATCGCGCCAATCGCGCCAAACAGCCCGCCCATGATGTCGTTCACGCTGGTGCCGGCGCGCAGCGGATCGCCGCTGCGGCCGGTCATGTAGGCCAGTCCGCCCATCATCTGCACCACCTCGTCAAGCGCAGTGCGGTGTTCGTAGGGGCCGGGCAGAAAGCCCTTGTGGCTGACGTAGATCAGGCGCGGGTGGCGCGCTTTGAGCGTGCCGTAGTCCAGGCCGAGCTTTTTCATGGTGCCGGGCTTGAAGTTCTCGCTGACGATGTCGGCGGTGGCAATCAGGCGCAATGCCGCTTCCACGCCTTCGGGCGTCTTCAGGTCAAGCGCAATGCTTTTCTTGTTGCGGTTGAAGGTCGGGAAAAATCCTGCGCCCGAGCCCAGCAGGCGGCGCGTGTTGTCGCCTTCGGGCGGCTCGACCTTGATCACTTCCGCGCCCAGGTCGCCCAGCAGCAACCCGCAGGTCGGCCCCATCACCATGTGGGTGAATTCGACGACGCGGATGCCGGCGTAGGGCAGCGGCGTGTCCGGGATGTCACTTGCTTTGATGGACTCGCTGGCTGTTGCCGGCATGCGCGCGCCCTGCACAAAGCCCTTGGGCAAGCCCGCCTCAGGCGTCATGCCATACAGCGGCTCGCCCGGCAGCCCGGCCATCAAGGGCCCACGCGCGGCGATCAGCTTGTCCAGATCGATGCCGGTGTGCAGCCCCATCGCCTCAAACATGAACACCAGGTCTTCGGTGACGACGTTGCCTGACGCGCCTGGCGCATACGGGCAGCCGCCCAGACCGCCCAGCGAGGCGTCGAAGGTGCGAACGCCTTCGTCATACGCCGCCAGGCAGTTGGCCAGCCCCAGGCCGCGCGTGTTGTGCAGGTGGGCCGCGCCCGCGTGCCGGCCGATCTCGGCGCGCAGGCGCCGGAACAGGCGGCGCACCTGCGCCGGGTTGGCGTAGCCCACAGTGTCCGACAGGCCCACCTCGTCCGCCCCGGCGGCCACGCATTGCGCGGCCAGCCAGACCACGTCGTCCTCGGCCACGGCGCCCTGCAGCGTGCAGCCAAAAGCGGTCGAGAGGCCGACTTCCAGCCCGACGTGCGGTGCCAGGTCGCGGCGCAGGGCGGCAATGGCGCGCACTTCCTCGACCATGTCCTCACGCGTCTTGCGCACGTTGGCCAGCGAATGCGCGGCGCTGGCCGACACCGGCACGGTGAGCTTGTGCGCGCCGGCCGCCAGCGCCGCCTCGGCACCCCGGCGGTTCGGCACCAGCGCCATCACCGTCAAGCCGGGCAGGGTGATGGCATGGCGCACCACGTCGGCGGCGTCTGCCATTTGCGGCAGCAGCCGGACCGGCACAAAAGACGCTACCTCGATCTCGCGCACCCCGGCGGCATACAGCGTATCGATCCAGCGCAGCTTGTCGGCGGTTGGCATGCAGGCCTTGACCGATTGCAGGCCGTCGCGCGGGCCGACTTCGCTGATCAATATCTCGGGTGGGCGCATGGCGGGAATGGTCTTTCTTGAAGGGGGAAGGTGGGCACAACAGCGTTTTTTCAGCAATAAAAAGAATGCAGCGCCATGTGGTTGCCGAGCCGGAGGCGGCAGAGGCAAGGCGCTGTCAGCAGGGCGGACTTGCATCGTAAGCGGAAATGCCAGAAATACGGCTTGCTCCTTTTTGCATAGCTGCTTGTGCATACCAGGTAAGCGCTGGCAGCCTGAAAGGCTTGAAACGAGGTAGCTTTTTGGCGTTTGTCCTGTGGCGGCCAACTTGCCACAAAGGCGAAGACCCTGCGCAATCAAAATATTGATTCCATCGTTTAAAGTCACAGACCACTCGCATTTCAGGTTGTTAATCTTTGTGCAGGGATCAAATAAAGTCGCCCTATGGAAAAAAACCGCATTCCCAGCCGTCACCCTCTGCGTGCCGTTCTGTTCGATGCCTACGGCACATTGTTCGACGTGTACAGCGTCGGCTTGCTCGCCGAGCAGCTGTTCCCCGGTCGCGGCCAGGCGCTCGGCATCATGTGGCGCGACAAACAGATTGAATACACCCACCTCGTCAGCACCAGCAACCATGGCGCGCACTACCAGCCTTTCTGGGACGTGACCCGCGCCGCGCTGCGCTATGCCTGCAAGCGGCTTGGGCTGGACCTGCGCAGCGGCCCTGAGGAGCAGCTGATGAACCAGTACCGCTGCCTGACCGCCTTTCCTGAAAACCGCGAAGTGCTGCAGGCGCTGAAAAGCCGCGGCATCGTCACCGGCATCCTGTCCAACGGTGACCCGGCCATGCTCGCGGTGGCGGTCAAGTCCGCCGGGCTGGACGATGTGCTCGACCATGTGATCAGCACCGACAGCATCCGCAAATACAAGACCCATCCCGACGCCTATGCGCTGGGGCCGCAGGCGACCGGCGTGCCGGTGCAGCAAACGGCTTTTGTCAGCTGCAACAGCTGGGACGTGCTGGCGGCTACCTGGTTTGGCTACCAGACGCTGTGGGTCAACCGCTACCAGCTGCCATTTGAAGAACTCGGCACCCAGCCGGTGTACACCGGCGCCAGCCTGCGCGATGTGCTGGCGCTGCCTTTTGGCGACAAGTCGTCATGACGCCGCTGGATATTTTGCTGATCGGCGCGGGCGGATTTGCCGCCGGCGCGGTCAACGCCATGGCTGGTGGCGGAACATTTTTTTCGTTCCCGGCGATGTTGGCCGTGGGCCTGCCGCCGGTGGTCGCCAACGCCAGCAACTCGGTCGCGCTGTGGCCCGGCAGCCTGAGCGGCGCCTGGGCTTACCGGCAAGAACTGGCGCGCTACAAGCGTTATTTGCTGCCCATGGGCATTGCCTCGTTTTTTGGCGGAGCGGCGGGCGGATTGCTGCTGCTGTCGGCCGGTGATGCGCGCTTTGCCGCGCTGATTCCGTGGCTGCTGGGCTTTGCCACACTGCTGTTTGCCTTCAGCCCGCAGCTCTCAAGAGCCTTGAAAAAAATACGACCGGCACCCGCCGAAAAAACCGGCGCCGAGCATGGCGCCGGCTCGCCCATCGGCTGGTTTGTGCAGTTGCTGGTGTCGATCTACGGCGGCTTCTTCGGCGCCGGCATGGGTATTTTGATGATGGCCAGCCTGGCGATTGGCGGCCATGAAGACGTGCAGCACATCAACGCGCTGAAAAACATCCTGTCGGCGGTGATCTACAGCGTCACGGTGATGACCTTCATCATCGCCGGCGCCGTCAGCTGGCCGCACACGCTGGTGATGGTGCTGACCGCCACACTGGGCGGTTACTGGGGTGCCCGCATGGCGCGCAAAATCCGGGGGCCGTGGCTGCGCCGCATGGTGATTGCGGTTGGCAGCGCGTTGACGGTTTATTATTTTTACAAGACGCTGGGTTGAGCTGGTGACCGGATGCCGGTCGTCCATCACCAATTCCCGGCTTTCAGCGCAACCCATTTTTCATTTTTTTAAAAGGAACCATCCATGACCAACAACACCGAACGCACCACCCGCCACGGCCTGCAGGTTGCGACTTCCCTCGACAACTTCATCAACGACAAGGTGCTGCCCGGCACTGGCGTGGACAGCGACACCTTCTGGACCGGCTTTGACGCCATCGTGTCCGACCTGGCCCCGAAAAACATTGCCCTGCTGGCCGAACGCGACCGCCTGCAAACCGAGCTCGACACCTGGCACAAGGCAAATCCCGGCCCCATCGCCGACATGCCCGCCTACCGTGCTTTTCTGGAAGGCATCGGCTACCTTGTGCCGCAGCCCGCCACGGTTGCCATCACCACCGCCAACGTCGATGCCGAACTGGCCGTGCAAGCCGGCCCGCAGCTGGTCGTGCCGATTTTGAATGCCCGCTACGCGCTGAACGCCGCCAATTCGCGCTGGGGCTCGCTGTATGACGCGCTCTACGGCACCGATGCGATTCCCGAAACAGACGGCGCTGAAAAAGGCCAGGGCTACAACCCGGTGCGCGGCGGCAAGGTGATTGCCTTTGCCCGCAACTTCCTTGACCAGTCGGCGCCGCTGGCCAGCGGTTCGCACAAGGACGCGACCGGCTACAGCATCGAAGACGGCCAATTGCTCATTGCCATGGAAAACGGCAGCACCAAGCTGCAGGACCCGGCGCAGTTTGTCGGCTACCAGGGCGGCGCTGCGGCGCCCACGTCGGTCCTGCTGGTGCACAACGGCCTGCACATCGACATCATCATCAACCGCACCACGACCATCGGCAAGACCGATGCTGCCGGCATCAGCGACCTGGTGATCGAGTCCGCGCTGTCGACGATTCTTGACCTCGAAGACTCGGTGGCCGTGGTCGATGCCGAAGACAAGGTGCTGGCCTATGGCAACTGGCTCGGCATTTTGCAGGGCACGCTGACCGAAGAAGTCACGAAAACCGATGCCCAGGGCGGCGTCAAGACCTTCACGCGCGGCCTGAACCCCGACCGTGAATACACCGCCGCCAACGGCACGGGCGAAGTGCGCCTGCATGGCCGCTCGCTGATGTTTCTGCGCAATGTCGGCCACTTGATGACCAACCCGGCCATCCTGTACGCAGGCGGAAAAGAGATTCCCGAAGGCATCCTGGACGCCGTCGTCACCACGACCATCGCCATGCATGACTTCAAACGCCAGGGCCAGCCCGGCATCAAGAACTCGCGCACCGGCAGCGTCTACATCGTCAAGCCGAAGATGCACGGCCCGGCCGAAGTCGCTTTTGCCGCCGAACTGTTTGGCCGCGTTGAAAGCCTGCTGGGACTGCCGGCCAACACGGTGAAACTCGGCATCATGGACGAAGAGCGCCGCACCAGCGTCAACCTGAAAGCCTGCATTGCCGAAGCCGAAGCGCGCGTCGCCTTCATCAACACCGGTTTCCTCGACCGCACCGGCGACGAGATGCACAGCGCCATGCAGGCCGGCCCGATGATCCGCAAGGGTGACATGAAAACCACCGCGTGGATTCAGGCTTACGAAAAGAACAACGTGCTGACCGGCCTGGCCTGCGGCCTGCGCGGCAAGGCGCAGATCGGCAAGGGCATGTGGGCCATGCCCGACCTGATGGCCGCCATGCTGGAGCAAAAAATCGGCCACCCGAAAGCCGGTGCCAACACCGCCTGGGTGCCCAGCCCGACCGCCGCCACGCTGCACGCGCTGCATTACCACCAGGTGCTGGTGTCCGATGTGCAAAAGGAACTCGAAAAGATCGACGCCAACGCCGAACGCGACACGCTGCTGAACGGCTTGCTGACGATTCCGGTGACGGCGACGCCGAACTGGTCAGCTGCCGACAAGCAGCAAGAACTCGACAACAACGCGCAGGGCATTCTGGGCTACGTGGTGCGCTGGATCGACCAGGGCGTGGGCTGCTCCAAGGTGCCCGACATCCACAACGTCGCGCTGATGGAAGACCGCGCCACCCTGCGCATCAGCAGCCAGCACATGGCCAACTGGCTGCTGCACGGCGTCGTCACCGAAGCGCAGGTCAAGGAAACCTTCGAGCGCATGGCCGCCGTGGTCGATGGCCAGAACGCCGGTGATGCGCTGTACCAGCCAATGGCCGGGCACTTTGACACGAGCGCGGCGTACAAGGCCGCGTGTGATCTGGTGTTCAAGGGGCTGGAGCAGCCTAGCGGGTATACCGAGCCGCTGCTTCACGCCTGGCGCTTGAAGGTCAAGGCGGGGACTGCTTGAGTTTGGTGGTGCGGGCCGCTATGGATTAAATAGCTGCTTTCGCCCGACCACTATGCGCTATAGGCCTATTTGGCTTGTAAAAATGGCACCTGCGGGTGCTGTTTTCATTGGTTGGCTATGCGCGATGGTCAATGGTTGCCAACGCAACAACACCAGCCGATTTATTGAATGGCGCTACTCGTCGGCCCTCGGGCTGCTTCAGCCAGCAATTGAAGCGCGAACGACCTGCCAAGGCGCGCCTCTTTGCTTCGCGCTGAGGGGTGATGCACGCGGAAACACCTAATTTTTTTATCCAGGATGAATTCCCATAAATAATGAGACGAAATCTTTTCAGGATGATTTTTGCCATCTGTACAGCGCGCGCCTTCTCCAACAGGGAATAATTCGCGTCGCTGTTTGGCTGATGAAATGCCATTGGCAAAGATTATGTAATCTGGCTGCAATATTTTGATTTGTACATCCAGAATTTTTCCGGATAAATCTTTGACAAAATCAAATTTTGGATATTTGATTGGAGATTTTTTTCGCCAGTCAAAGCAAAATAGATTGGCATAAATCAGGCCATCTCCACCCACCGCTTTGGCGGTAGCCCGTGTGAAGTTATGGAAAGTATGGCCTCTGTCGCCGGAGTCTTTCTGAAGCATTTTTTTGAAAAAATGCTGGTGCTTTTGCATGGTTCTATCAACGTAGGTGTCGATGGATTCAAAGTCATCGAAAACGGTGTCTCCTGCTACCTTTTTAGCCAGCGGCTCCCAGCCAGCCGTTTCACTGCCAATGATCATGACTTTGTTTTTGGCGTTACTGTAATTTTCAGAAACACTGGGCAAAAATAAACCCGATAGTTTTCCATAAACTACCTTTCTTGTTTCTGGATTCTCCAGGCATGTAATGTCTATGTCGTTCAATAAATTCATATACGCGAGTTTGAGTAATTTATTATTCATTGACGCTACATCTTTTCTTGTGTTGGTTGTTTAATAGTAATTTAAGCCGATTATATTTTGATACACTTTTAATGAAAAATACGGTATTGCTGAAAATATTTAAGTAATTCCAGCTTTTGCGGAAATATACGAATGATCTGTTGGTGACGTTTCATGCTTAAAAGTCAATGTGGGCATAGTGTGAATTAAGGACTTGCACTGCGAAAAAATGATTGTCTGGACTGAGATCAAAGCCAAATGGCATAAACCGAAGCAATGCGATGACCACCATACGCATAAATCGCACCCCTGTTTCCGCGTTCACCCTGCTGGACGGCGCCGAGGTGCTGCACGCCCGGCCCCGTACGGTGATGGACTGGATTCCGCTGGTCCGGCGCGGCTTGCCGGCGACGTCGGTCGAAGCCATCAGCCGCCTGACCCGCACCGCCCAGTCGGATCTGGTACGCGCCCTGGCCATTCCCGAGCGCACCCTGGCCCGGCGCAAGCGCGAGGGCCTGCTGTCGGCTGAAGAGTCTGCCAAATTCGTGCGTTTTGCCCGCGTGGTGGAACTCGCCGAAGAGGTGTTCTAGGTCGGCGGGCCTGCCCTGGCCTGGCTGAAAACCCAAACCCTGGGGCTGGGCGACGTGACGCCGCTGTCGCTGCTGACCGACCTGGGTGCCGAACCGTGCTCGACACGCTGGGGCGCATCGAGTAGGGCGTTCTTGCCTGATGCGCACGGTCTGGCGCATCACGACGGCGCTTCTTGCCGCTACGGTTTTTTCGCGCGAAGGCGCGGACCTGTATCGCGGGCGCTGGAACCCCAAGGGCTTTGTGCTGGTGTACACGGCCGAGTCGCGCGCGATGGCCTTGCTGGAAATGATGATGCAGGACGCGCCCTGGCGTGTCCGGTATGTTTTGATTCAGGCGCAGCTGCCCGACATGCTCGGCGAGACGCTTGTGGAACTGGCGGACCTTGCCCCGGACTGGCGCGGGCTTGAGCGCCGCGCTGCCCTGCAAAGCATCGGACGCGACTGGCTGGAGCGTGGGCGCAGCGCCGTGCTGGCCGTGCCCAGCGCGGTGGTTCCCGCCGAACGCAACTATTTGCTCAACCCCGCGCACCTTGACTTTGCCCGCATCACCATGGGCAAGCCAAAAGCGATGGACACCGACTTCCGGCTGATGGGCCACGCGTCCGCAGGCCAGGGCTCCGACGCGGCGGGCAGCCCGGCACCGCCTTCAAGCCACCGTCGGTCTGGTGCAATCCTGCCAAAACGCTATTAATTAAATAGCTGTCTATGCCGGCAAAGTATGCGCTGGCGGCCTGTTTGGCTTGTAAAAAAGTAACGACAACGCTTCCCCGGTTGACGCCTTCCCGCCTGCCCCAGCGGGGGAAGGAGCCATGCGGACTCGAGGGAATGGCGCGACCTTTTCATGGCCGGGCTGGCTGGCTCAGACCAGAAAGCGCTGCGCCAGCAAGACCCAGTAGGCCGCGCCGACGGGCAGGTTGGCGTCGTTGAAGTCGTAGCCGGGGTTGTGCACCATGCAGGCGCCGGCACTGTCGCCATCGCCGTTGCCGATCAACAGGTAGCTGCCTGGCACGCGCTCGAGCATGAAGGAAAAGTCCTCGCTGCCGGACAGGGCCGGGCCTTGCAGCGTGACGCGCTCGGCGCCGACCAGTTCCAGCGCCACCTTGCGGGCAAAGGCGGTTTCGTCAGGCGTGTTGACCAGCACCGCATAGCCGGGGCGCCAGTCGATCTCTGCCCGGACCTCGAAGCTTTCGGCCTGCGCGGCGACCAGCGCCTTGATGCGCTGCTGCAGCCGGGCGCGCACCTCACGGTCCAGCGCGCGCACACTCAGCTCCAGCGTCGCAGCTTGCGGAATCACGTTGTTGGCCTGGCCGGCGTGCAGTGCGCCCACGGTGACCACGGCCATCTGCAGCGGGTCGATGTTGCGCGACACGATGGTCTGCAGCGCCATCACGATGCTGGCGGCCGCCACGACCGGGTCTGTGGCGCGGTGCGGCATGGCGCCGTGGCCGCCCACGCCGGTGAGCGTGATGGTGGCGTAGTCAGACGAGGCCATGGCCGCGCCTTCCCGCAGCACCAGCCGGCCCTGCGGCACGCCGGGCATGTTGTGCATCGCAAACACCGCGTCGCACGGATATTTGTCAAACAGGCCGTCGTCCATCATGCGCAGCGCGCCGCCGCCACCTTCTTCGGCCGGCTGGAAGATCAGGTTCAGCGTGCCCGAAAAGTTGCCCTGCTGTGCCAGGTGCCGCGCGGCGGCCAGCAGCATGGCGGTGTGGCCGTCGTGGCCGCAGGCATGCATCATGCCGGCATGGCAGCTGGCGTGCGGCAGGCCGGTCGCTTCAATGATCGGCAGCGCGTCCATGTCGGCGCGCAGCCCTAGCCTGGACTGGCCGTTGCCACGCACCAGCTGGCCCACCAGGCCGGTACCGCCCAGACCACGCTCGACCGCGTAGCCCCAGCCCTGCAGCTTGTCGGCCACCAGGGCCGAGGTGCGGTGCTCGTCAAACGCCAGTTCGGGATGGCGGTGAATGTCGCGCCGCAGCTGGACGAATTCATCGGCCTGTGCCTTCAGCGCATCAAGTAACGTGTTCATTCGGTCGCCTTACTGCGGTTGCAGGTTGATCGACTTGGCGATGGCACGGTAGCGTGACGTCTCGGTCTCAAAGAACTTGTTTGATTCCGCCAGCGACATTGGCGGCGATGCCAACTGCGTCTGCGCGGCCAGCTGCGAGCGCACCGAAGGGTCCTGCAGTGTCTTGCCGATGGCCTGGTGCAGCCGCTGCACCACGGGTTCAGGCGTGTTTTTCGGCACCATCAGGCCGCTCCAGATCTTGTACGAAAAGTTCTTCAGCTCCTTGCCTTCACTGGCGGTCGGGACGCTCTTGAGCAACTCGGAGCGCTGCCCGCCGAGCTGGCCGATCACCTTGAGCCGGCCCTGCTCGGCCAGCGCGCCCATGCCAGCGCTGTACACCAGCACGGCAAAATCGACCTGGCCGCCGCCGATGTCCTGCAGCAGGGGCGCATTGCCCTTGTAGGGCGCATGAGTGAGGGTGACGCCGGTGAGCTGCTGCACGTTTTCCAAAATCAGGTGGTAGAGCGAGCCAATGCCCACGCTGCCATAGGTCAGCGGCTTGTCCTTCGACTTGCGCGCCAGCGCGATCAGCTCGTCCACAGTGCTCACCGGCAGGTCCTTGCGCACCACGAACACCATCACCGCTTCGGCCACCGGATGCACCAGGCGGAAGTCCTCGGCCTTGAATTTGACCGCAGCATTGGCGAGCGCCGACAGGATCACTTCGTTGGGCGACCCCTGGAACAGGTAGTAGCCGTCGGCGGGCGCCGCCAGCACTTTCTGCGCGGCCAGCGCGCCAGACACGCCGCCCAGGTTTTCCACCAACACCGTCTGGCCCAGTTCCCGGGAAAGCGGCACGGTGAAAATACGCGCGATGGAGTCAGATGGTCCGCCGGCCGGGTAGGGCACCATCAGATTGACAGGCTTGGTGGGATAGGTCTGGGCGAATACCGCGCCGGTGGTCAGCAGCGCACCGGCAAGCAGGGTGAACAGGGTCTTCAATGCATTCATGGAAATATCCTTGAAACGGGTGTGGAATGAGGTACTGCACACATGCTAAAGAGCAAGAATCAATGTGTCCAATGCATTGTTTTTCTAATTACTATTCATATTACTCATTTCGATTGCGCACCCAAAACCCCCCGGAACCATGAACCTCAAACACCTGGAGCACTTGCTGGCCGTGGCTGAAACGGGTTCTTTCAGCCGCGCTGCCGAGCAGCAGCACCTCACCCAGTCGGCCCTGAGCCGCAGCATTCAGACGCTGGAAGACGATCTGGGCGCACGGCTGATCGACCGCACCGGCAAGCGCAACGAGTTGACACAGCTGGGCCAGGCGGTGGCGGTGCGCGCCCGGCGCATGGTGTTTGAAGCGGCTGAGTTGCGCCGCAGCGCCCAACTGCTCAAGCAAGGCAACCTGGGCACCATCCGAATCGGTCTGGGGTCCGGGCCGGGCGTGATGCTGATGACGCCGTTTCTGGTCCATATGGCGCGGCACCACCCCAGCGTGCACGTCAGCATGTCGCCGGGCCCGACCGAGTTGCAACTGATGCAGCTGCGCCAGCGCCTGCTTGACGCGCTGGTGATCGACGTTCGCCGCATCGCCCCGGCCCCCGACCTGTCCATTGAAAACCTGGCGGAGCTGCGCACCGGCTTTGTCTGCCGGAGCAGCCACCCTTTGCTCAAAACCGGCAAGACGATATTTTTTGATGACTTGTTGTGCTACCCGCTGGCCTCGACGCCCCTGAGCGCCGAGGTCGCCCACCTGCTGGTCAACCGTTTCGGCCCGCGGGCCGATCCACAGCAAGCGGTGAGCCTGCGCTGCGACGACATCACCAGCCTGCTGGAGGTGGTCAAGGCGTCGGACGCCATTTACCTTGGCATCCTGGCTGCCGCGCGCACTGGCATCGAAGCCGGCCAGCTCGCCGAACTGGTGACTGAACCGGTCCTGACCAGCGGGGCGAGGTTTGCGTTTGTCACGCTGCTCAGGCGCACCGAGGCCCCGTCGATGGGGTTGTTTCGCCAGTTCGTGGCCGAGCAGCTGCGCGACTGAAGTCTCCAGGCTATGTTGGGGGACCCACAGGCGTAAACTTCTTCGCTGGAATGGCCTGGCATTCATTCCACGGCCCTCCAGGCCAGCGCGCCATCCGCGAAGATTACGTGACCACAAGTGACGAAATTTCCCGCTCAGGCGCCTGGCCCGGCGCAGCCATCAGGTTCATGACAGGGACACCCCCTATATTGCGCAAGCCAGCCTCACTACCCTACAAGCAACAGGAGCACCATGACAGCCGGAAAATCAAAAATCATCTACACGCTCACCGACGAGGCACCGCTGCTGGCGACCTGGTCTTTTTTGCCGGTCGTGCGCGCCTTCACGGCACCGGCGGGCATTGAAGTCGCCGAGAGCGACATTTCGGTCGCAGCCCGTGTACTGGCCGAATTTCCCGAGTGCCTGACCGATGCGCAGAAGGTGCCCAACACGCTGGCCGAACTGGGTCGCCTGACGCAAGACCCGGACACCAACATCATCAAGCTGCCCAACATCAGCGCCTCGCAGGGCCAGCTCATCGCCGCCGTCAAGGAACTGCAGTCCAAGGGCTTCAAGCTTCCCGACTACCCCGAAAGCCCCAAGAGCGACGCCGAGAAAGAGATTCGCGCGCGTTATGCGCGTTGCATCGGCAGCGCCGTCAACCCGGTGCTGCGCGAAGGCAATTCAGACCGCCGCGCGCCCAAGGCCGTCAAGGAATACGCGCGCAAGCACCCGCATTCGATGGCCGACTGGAGCCAGGCGTCGCGCTCGCATGTCTCGCACATGCACCACGGCGATTTTTATCACGGTGAAAAATCACTGACGCTGGACAAGGCGCGCGACGTGAAGATGGAACTGCTCACCAAGAGCGGCAAGACGCTGGTGCTCAAGCCAAAGGTGTCGCTGCTGGCCGGCGAGATCATCGACTCGATGTTCATGAGCAAGCAGGCGCTGGTCGAGTTCTACGAAAAGGAAATCGACGACGCCTTCAAGACCGGCGTGATGTTCTCGCTGCACGTCAAGGCGACGATGATGAAGGTCTCGCACCCCATCGTGTTCGGCCACTGCGTGAAGATTTTCTACAAGGACGCGTTTGCCAAGCATGGCGCGCTGTTCGATGAAATTGGCGTGAACGTGAACAACGGCATGGCCAACCTGTACGAGAAGGTCGCCACCCTGCCGCAAAGTACCCAGGACGAGATCAAGCGCGACCTGCACGCCTGCCACGAAGGCCGGCCCGAGCTGGCCATGGTCGATTCAGCCAAGGGCATCACCAATTTCCACTCGCCCAACGACATCATTGTCGACGCGTCCATGCCCGCGATGATCCGCAACGGCGGCAAGATGTGGGGCGCCGATGGCCGCCTGAAGGACGTCAAGGCCGTGATGCCCGAATCGACCTTTGCCCGCATTTACCAGGAGATCATCAACTTCTGCAAATGGAACGGCAATTTTGACCCCAAGACCATGGGCACTGTGCCCAACGTCGGGCTGATGGCGCAGCAGGCTGAAGAATACGGCTCGCACGACAAGACCTTTGAAATTGCCGAGGGCGGTGTGGCCAACATAGTGGACCTTGCCACCGGCGAGGTGCTGCTGAGCCAGGATGTGGAAGCCGGCGACATCTGGCGCATGTGTCAGGTCAAGGATGCGCCGATTCGTGACTGGGTCAAGCTGGCCGTCACGCGTGCGCGCAACTCGGGCATGCCCGCCGTGTTCTGGCTCGACCCGTACCGCCCGCATGAAAACGAGCTGATCAAGAAAGTGCACACCTACCTTAAAGAATATGACACCACCGGCCTGGACATCCAGATCATGAGCCAGGTGCGCGCCATGCGCTTCACGCTGGAGCGCGTTGCGCGCGGGCTGGACACCATCTCGGTGACCGGCAACATCCTGCGCGACTACCTGACCGACCTGTTCCCCATCATGGAGCTCGGCACCAGCGCCAAGATGCTGTCCATCGTGCCCTTGATGGCCGGCGGCGGCATGTACGAAACCGGTGCGGGCGGTTCCGCACCCAAGCACGTGCAGCAACTGGTCGAAGAAAACCACCTGCGCTGGGATTCGCTGGGCGAATTCTTGGCGCTGGCCGTGTCGCTGGAAGACCTGGCGCTGAAGACTGGCAATACCCAGGCCGGGCTGCTGGCCCGCACGCTGGACGCTGCCACCGGCAAGCTGCTGGACAACAACAAAGGCCCCAAGACTCGCACCGGCGAACTCGACAACCGGGGCAGCCATTTCTACCTGGCGATGTACTGGGCGCAGGCGCTGGCCGAGCAGACCGAAGACGCGGCATTGCAGGCGCAGTTCGCGCCGCTGGCCAAGTCGCTGGCCGAGAATGAGGAAAAAATCGTCGCCGAGATGAAAGAAGTGCAGGGCAAGCCGGTCGACATCGGCGGCTACTACCTGCTGGATGCGGAAAAGGTCAGGGCCGTGATGCGCCCGAGTGCCACCTTCAATGCCTTGCTGAGCGCGGTGTAAGGCTAAAAGCCGCAAAAACGGGCTGGCGGTCCTGCCGCCGGCCCGCGCTGGCCCAACGGCCAGCCCTTCAACACCGTCCGAGCCGCATGCCCTCGCAAGAGGGCCTGCGGCTTTTTCGTGCCGGCCTCGACCCCTTGCGGCGTGGCGCCAGGCTTGCGGGCCACGCCCAGGCGCACGCATTGAATGGCGTGGCATCAAGATGCTATTAATTAAGTAGCTGTTTGCGCACGCCGGATATGCGCAAAAGGCACTTTTTACCCTTAAAAACTACCCGCTATTGCCTGTGGACGCGGTTTTTCTATGGACAATAGCGTTTTGCTGCGGGAGCCCAGACCCTGGAAGGCCTTCAGGCGCAGATCGCTGCTGCCTTTCCTTCCAAGTCATTCCCAGGGGCAAAGCCATGCCGCCCGGTACGGCTTGTCCTGCAAACCCCATTCCTTCATTTTATGTTCGGCCGCTGGCCGACGCCATCAGGAGCCTTGATGACCGACCCGACCCCTTCATTTTTCAAACGTGTTTCGCTGGCCTTTGGCAGCTTTTTAAGCACGCTGGGCGATGGCAACTATGCCGCGCGCGTGCAGAACCTGCGCGAGCATGGCGACGAACGCACCGAACCTGTCGCAGCGCCCGCGCCTGCGCCTGCCGCGCCGCCCGTCTTCAAGGAAGCCACGCCCGACGCGGCGCTGCAACTTCTGAGCCTGCTGCAGCGCGAGGCACGACTGATTGACTTTGTCCAGGAAGACCTGAGCGGCTATACCGATGCCGAGATCGGCGGACCGGCACGGCTGGTGCATGAAGGCTGCGCCAGGGTGCTGCGCGAGCATTTCACGCTGGCGCCGGTGCGGCCCGAGGCTGAAGGCAGCCGCATCACGCTGAATGACGGCTTTGACGCCCGTGCCATCCGCCTGACCGGCAACGTGGTCGGCCAGGCGCCATTCCATGGCACCCTGAGCCACCGGGGCTGGCGCGCCACCGACACCCGGCTGCCGCGCCTGGCCGCCGGACATGACGCCAGCGTGCTGGCCCAGGCCGAGGTGGAACTGTGAACGCCGCCACGACCGCCAAAGCTGAAAGCACTGCGGACGCGCCGCAGTTTTCCATCGGCATCGACCTGGGCACCACGCATTGCGCGCTGGCCTGGGTGGACATTGGCGCCAGCGATGGCGAAAAAACCAGCTACGGCGTGCTCGACATTCCGCAGCTGACCGCGCCGGGCAGCGTCGGCAACCTGACGCTGCTGCCGTCGTTTTTGTACCTGCCGCATGAAAGCGAGATGGCCGCCAATGACCTGGCGCTGCCCTGGACTGGCGAGCAGGACTTTGCCGTAGGCGAAATGGCGCGCACACGCGGCGCGCAGACGCCGATCCGCCTGGTGTCCAGCGCCAAGAGCTGGCTCTGCCACCCCGGCGTGGACCGGCGCGCGGCCATCCTGCCGAACGACGCGCCGCCCGAAGTCGCGCGCGTCTCGCCGCTCGAAGCCTCAACCCGTTACCTGGCCCACCTGCGCCGCGCCTGGGACCAGGCGCACCCCGAAGCGCCGTTCGACCGGCAGGACGTGACCATCACGATTCCGGCGTCGTTCGACCCGGCCGCGCGCGAACTGACGGCCGAGGCCGCCCGCGCCGCCGGCTACGTTTCGATGACGCTGCTGGAGGAACCACAGGCGGCGCTCTACCACTGGATACAGGGCAGCGCCGGCCAGTGGCGCAAGGACGTCAAGCCGGGCGAGATCATTCTGGTGATTGACGTCGGCGGCGGTACCAGCGACTTTTCATTGATTGCCGTGCTGGAGCGTGAAGGCAACCTGGAACTGCACCGCGTCGCCGTGGGCGACCACATCCTGCTCGGCGGCGACAACATGGACCTGATGCTGGCGCATGTTGTGGCGCGCAAGCTGGCCGCCGAGGGCAAGCAGCTGGACCCGTGGCAGATGCGCGCGCTGACCTATGCCTGCCGCAGCGCCAAGGAAAGCCTGCTGGGCGACGCCACGCTTGAAGCGCAGCCGCTGGTCATTCCCAGCCGGGGGGCCAAGCTGATCGGCGGCTCGGTTCGCACCGAGCTGACGCAGGCCGAGGTGCGGGCCTCGCTGCTCGAAGGCTTCTTTCCCGAAGTGGACGCAGCGGCCCGCCCGGTGAACCGCGCGCGCGGCGGCCTGACGCAGCTCGGCCTGCCCTACGCCCAGGACGCCGGCGTCACCCGCCACCTGGCCGCCCTGCTGGGCCGCCAGGCCGGCGCCACGGCCGAACTCGAAGGCTTTGCCGGCCAGGTCAATGCGGGCGCCAGCTTCCTGCACCCGACGGCGGTGTTGTTCAACGGCGGCGTCTTCAAGTCCGACATCCTGGTCGAGCGCACGCTGGACACGCTGAACGGCTGGCTGGCCGCCGAACAGGCTGCGCCGGCGCGCACGCTGACCGGTGCCGACATGGACCTGGCGGTGGCGCGTGGCGCGGCCTATTACGGCTACGTGCGGCGCGGCCAGGGCGTGCGGATTCGCGGCGGCACGGCGCGCGCCTATTACGTCGCGGTCGAGTCGGCGATGCCGGCCATTCCGGGCTTCGAGCCGCCCATCCAGGCGCTGTGCATTGCGCCTTTCGGCATGGAAGAAGGCATCGAGGCCGAGCTGCAGACGCAGGAATTCGGCCTGGTCGTCGGCGAGCCGATGCACCTGCGCTTTTTCGGCTCGTCGGTGCGCCGCCAGGACCCGCTGGGCGTGCTGCTCGACGTCTGGCAGCCCGACGAATTGCAGGAACTCGGCGAGATCCAGGCGACGTTGCCCGCCGAAGGCCGGCAGGCCGGCGAGATCGTGCAGGTCCGGCTGCGCGCCGTGGCCACCGACACCGGCACGCTGGAGTTGACCGCCGTCGCCACGCAGGGCGGCGAGCGCTGGAAGGTGGAGTTCGATGTGCGGGGCAACAGCTAAAAGCAATGCTAATTTCAGAGATACACCTCTCCAAAATATATTTCGATGACTCAATGCACTCACAAGTGGGAGAGATATGAAAGAGTTTGAAATTAGGGGAAATCAACTTCGGGCAGATGCAATGACACTCGTCTACCAGTTTATGCAAGCGTCAGACCTCTGTCAGCCAGGCCGGGAGGGGATTAAGCTGGCAAGTATCTTCAGAGCGTGCGGATTCGACTGGGGAGATCACAAAAACGCGACCTCATCCAATCAGCAGTATTGGACTGTTGCACTCGTTCGTGAGCTAGAAAAAGAAGCAAAAGTTGAGAGAGTTTCCGAGTCAGGACCATGGCGACTCCGGTGAAATCGCTCATTAAATGAATCCCCACTACATCGTCGGCATCGACCTGGGCACCACCCACACGGTGGTCGCCTACGCGCCGGTGGCGGCGGTGCAGGGCGGGCAGGCCGACATCCGCGTGTTCGACATCGACCAGCTGGTCGCCCCCGGCGAGGTGGCCGCCTTGCCGCTGCTGCCTTCGGTGCGCTTTCACCCGGCCGACGGCGAACTGGCCGCTTCAGCACTTCAACTGCCGTGGCCGGCCGACAGCGGCATCGCCGATCAGCCGCCTGCGGTCATCGGTGAGTGGGCGCGCCGGCTGGGCGCGCAGGTGCCGGGCCGGCTGGTGGCCAGCGCCAAGAGCTGGCTGTCGCATGCGGCCGTGGACCGGCTGGCACCCATCCTGCCTTGGGGCGCGCCCGACGATGTGCCAAAAATCTCGCCAGTCGACGCCAGCGCCAGCTACTTGCACCATGTGCGCTTGGCATGGAATGCGCGCTTTCCGGACAGCCCGCTGGAGCATCAGCAGCTCTGGCTGACCGTGCCGGCGTCCTTTGACGAAGGTGCCCGCGCCCTGACGCTCAGCGCTGCCGGGCAGGCCGGGCTGCCGCAGCTGCGCCTGCTGGAAGAACCCCAGGCGGCGTTCCACGACTGGCTGCTGCGCCACCAGGGCCGGCTGGACACGGAACTGGCGCAGACGCGCCGCGTGCTGGTCTGCGACGTCGGCGGCGGCACCACCGACCTGAGCCTGATCGACGTGGAACTTGATGCCGCCGGCGGCCCGCCCCGCTTGACGCGCGTCGGTGTAGGCAACCACCTGATGCTGGGGGGCGACAACATGGACCTGGCGCTGGCGCATGCCGTGGAAACGCGCATGGGCGGCACGGCGGGCACGCCGCTGTCGGCCAGCCGGCTGGCGCAGTTGATGGACCGCTGCCGCGCCGCCAAGGAAGTGCTGCTGGCGCATGACGCGCCCGAACAGGCGCCTGTCACGCTGCTGGGCGGCGGCGCCCGGCTGGTCGGCGGCAGCCGCACGGTGATGCTGCAGCGCGCAGAGGTCGAGCGGCTGATCGTTGACGGTTTTTTTCCGCAGGTCGGGCTGGACGCGCAGCCGGTGCAGGCGCGTGGCGGCATTGTCGCCTTTGGCCTGCCCTATGCGCGCGACGCGGCCATCACGCGCCACATCGCCGCCTTCCTGCGCCAGCACGGCCCGGACCTGCCCGATGCACTGCTGCTCAACGGCGGCGTGTTCCGCGCCGGCGCGCTGGCGCAGCGGCTGGCCGAAACGCTGGGCGCCTGGCGCGGCGCGCCGCTGCGCCTGCTGCACAACGACAACCCCGATGTGGCGGT
>NZ_JAAFGZ010000045.1 GCF_010365105.1 Polaromonas sp.
CCCGCGTGGCGCAGGCCGATGCGGCGCGCTACCCCGGCTTTCAGCTCAGCGGCTCGCTCGGCCTGCGCGCGCTGACACTGGGAACGTTGAGCGGCGGCGCGTCGGTCGCCAATGCGCTGCTGGCCAGTGTGTCGGTGCCGCTGTTTGACGGCGGTGCAGCGCGGGCGCAGGTGCGAGTGCAGCAGGCCACGCTGGAACAGGCACGGCTGAATTACGAAGCCACGGTGCTGGTCGCGCTGAAAGACGTCGAAGACGCGCTGGTGTCGCTGCAGGGCAACCGCGAGCGGCTGGCCCGGCTGCAGGCAGCGGCCGGCGCGGCGGGGAATGCAGACCTGCTGGCGCGCCAGCGCTATGCCAGCGGGCTGATCGACTTTCGCGCGGTGCTGGAAACGCAGCGCACGCTGCTCTTGACGCAGGACAGCGTGGAAAGCACCCGCGCCAGCCTGAGCGCCGACCATGTGCGGCTGTACAAGGCGCTGGGCGGCGGCTGGACGCGCGCGCTGGAATCGCCCCAGCCGCCGGCCTGAGCCGCGCCCGGCTGACTCTTTTGTCCCCCTTTGCCCTCATCACGCACACCTTTTCCGACGTTATTCGCCACGCCATGAACACCCCCAAGCCCCTTCCCGCTTCGCCCTCGCCCGCCGCGCCGTCCACGCCGTCGGCGGCAGACCTCCAGGCCCTGTTGAACCAGGACCAGGCGCGGCCCTGGTGGCGGCGTCCCGCGCCCTGGATCGCCGGCGCGCTGCTCGTGGCGCTGCTGGCCGGCCTGGCGTACTGGCAGGCCGGGCAAAAAGCCAGCGCCTTGCCGCGCTATGTGACCGAAACCGTCCACAAGGGCAACCTCACGCTCAATGTGCTGGCCAACGGCACGCTGCAGCCAACGCGCGCGGTCAACATCGGCAGCGAACTCTCGGGCACCGTCAAACGCGTGCTGGTCGATGTCAACGACCGCATCAAGAAGGGCCAGGTGCTGGTCGAGCTCGACACTGCCAAGCTGTCCGACCAGGTGCTGCGCTCGCGCGCCTCGCTGGCCGCCGTGCAGGCGCAGCAGGCGCAAAGCAGCGCCACGGTCAGGGAAACCCGTGCCAGCCTGGCGCGTTTTGAAGAAGTCGCGCGCCTCTCGGGCGGCAAGGTACCGTCGGCGGCCGAACTCGACACCGCCCGCGCCATGCTGGACCGCGCCGTGGCGGCTGAAGCCAGCGCCCGCGCCAATGTGGCCGAAGCCCGCGCCGCCGTCTCGACCGATGTGACCAACCTGTCCAAGGCGTCGATCCGCTCGCCCATCGACGGCGTGGTGCTGACGCGCACCGTGGACCCGGGCAATGCCGTGGCCGCGTCGCTGCAGGCGGTGACGCTGTTCACCGTGGCCGAAGACCTGACGCAGCTGCGCCTGGAGGTCAATGTCGACGAAGCCGACGTGGGTTCGGTCAAGGCCGGCCAGAAGGCCAGCTTCACCGTCAGCGCCTACCCGTCACGCCGCTACCCGGCCCTGCTGACCCGCGTCGCCTTCGGCTCGACCAAGACCGACAACGTCGTCACCTACATCACCTACCTGAACGTGGACAACACCGACCTGAGCCTGCGCCCCGGCATGACGGCGGCGGCCACCATCATTGCCACCGAGCGCAGCGGCGTGCTGCTGGTGCCCAACACCGCGCTGCGCTTCACGCCGGCGCAGGACGGCAGCCCGGCGGCGGCGTCCGGCGGCGGCTTTGTTTCCAAACTCATGCCGCGCATGCCGCGCCCCGGCGCGCGCAAGCCGGCCGACACCAGCGCTGCCGCTGCGGGCATGCGGCAGGTCTGGGTGCTCAAGGATGGCCAGGCCGCGGCCGTTTCCGTGAAAACCGGCATCAGCGACGGCCGCATGACCGAAGTCAGCAGCACCGAACTGCAAGAAGGCATGGCCGTCATCACCGACCAGCAGGCCGCCGGAGCCGCACCATGAGCGAGCCGGCCCTGCCGCTGATCCGCCTGCGCGGCATCACCAAGCTGTATGGCGAAGGCGCCACCGCGCTGCTGGCGCTCAAAGGGGTCGATCTGGACATCGAAGCCGGCGATTTTGTCGCCATCATGGGACCGAGCGGGTCGGGCAAATCGACCGCCATGAACACGCTGGGCTGCCTGGACACGCCGACGTCGGGCGAATACCTGTTCCAGGGCGTGCATGTCGAGTCGCTCTCGCGCGACCAGCGCGCCCTGCTGCGGCGGCAGTTCTTCGGCTTTGTGTTTCAGGGCTTCAACCTGCTGGCGCGCACCTCGGCGCAGGAAAACGTCGAATTGCCGCTGCTCTACCGGGGCGAGTCGGCCGTTGCGCGCCACACGGCCGCCGCCCGCGCGCTGGACTCGGTGGGCCTGAAGGGCTGGGAACACCACATGCCGTCCGAGTTGTCGGGCGGGCAGCAGCAGCGCGTGGCGATTGCCCGCGCCATCGTCACCAACCCGGCGGTGCTGCTGGCCGACGAGCCGACCGGCAACCTCGACACCCAGCGCAGCCGCGAGATCATGGAGCTGCTGTGGCGGCTGAATGCCGACCAGGGCATCACCGTGCTGATGGTCACGCACGAGCCCGACATGGCCGCCTATGCCCGGCGCATGGTGCGCTTTGTCGATGGCCTGGTGGAAAGCGATGTGCGCAACGCGCACCCGGCCGGCCTGGAACATCCCGGCGCTGCCCTGCCAGTGGCCGCGCCCGTGGCCGAGGTACGCTGATGCTGCTCAACACCCTGCTGCTGGCGCTGCGCTCGATCCGGCGCAATTTACTGCGCTCCTTTCTGACCATCCTGGGCATCGTCATCGGCGTCAGCGCCGTCATCACCATGGTCACGCTGGGCAACGGCGCGACGCTGGCGGTGCAAAACCAGATTTCCGGCCTGGGCACCAACCTGCTGCAGGTGCGCCCCGGCCAGCGCATGGGGCCGGGCAGCGGCGGCGCCGTCGCGCCTTCGTTCAGCGAACTCGATGCCGACGCCATCGCCAGCCAGATCGGCGGCATTGTGGCCGTGGCGCCCGAAGCGCGCGCCAGCAGCACGCTGGTGGCCAACGGCCGCAACTGGACCAGCAGCGTCATCGGCAGCACCAACGCCTGGCTGGACGCGGGCAACTGGAAGCTCGGCGACGGCCGGATTTTTTCCAGCGACGAGCTGCGCGCCGGCGCGGCGGTCTGCCTGATCGGCGAGACCGTGCGGCGCGAGCTGTTTGGCACGCGCCCGGCCATCGGCGAGCCGCTGCGCGTCAAGCAGATTTCCTGCGAAATCATCGGCGTGCTGGCGTCCAAGGGCCAGGGCGCTTTCGGCAACGACCAGGACGACACTGTGCTGCTGCCGATCAAGACGCTGCAGCGCCGCATCACCGGCAACACCCGCGTCAACACGCTGCTGGTGTCGATGAAGGAAGGCAGCGACGCCAACCGCGTGAAAGCCAGCCTGACCCAGCTGCTGCGCGAGCGCCGCAAGCTGGCCGACAGCGACGAGGACAACTTCAACGTGCTGGACACCAAGCAACTGGCCGACACGCTCTCGGGCACGACAAGAGTCCTGACCATGCTGCTCGGCGCGGTGGCGGCGGTGAGCCTGCTGGTGGGCGGCATCGGCATCATGAACATCATGCTGGTCAGCGTGACCGAGCGCACCCGCGAGATCGGCCTGCGGCTGGCGATTGGCGCGCTCGAGCGCGAGGTGCTGCTGCAGTTTTTGATAGAAGCGGTGGCGCTGGCGGCGCTGGGCGGGCTGATCGGCATCGTGCTGGCCACCGGCGCATCGATCGGACTGTCCAGGCTGATGCAGGTACCCTATTTATTCAATCCGACGGTCAATGTTGTGTCGTTTGTGTTTTCGGCCGGCATCGGCGTGCTGTTCGGCTATTTTCCGGCCCGCCGCGCCGCGCGCATGGACCCGATCGAGGCGCTGCGGCACGAGTGAGCGCGGCGGGCGATGTGCGCTGCGTTTGAAGCTGCGCGCTGCCCGGCCTTGAGGCCCCGGTCCTACACGCCCCGGGGTTCAAGTTATCGAAAATAGTTGAATGCCGAGTAATTTTGATACAGACCCATCATTTCTGAAACTTTCAACACTTTCAGGGCTGAACCATGGCCTGGCGGTGCTGAAGAGCCAGCTCGATGACGGCGGCATCATGGGCGCGCTCAAGTACCTGAACAGCCGCATAGAACATCGCTTCACGGCTATCTACAAATTCCAGGGGCCGATGCAGCGGGCCGTGTTTCTTTACGACAAGCTGGGCCAGCCAGGAACCCGCTTCAACGCGATCGCGACGTCGGAAAGCCTGGGCCGGTTCATCACGCTGTCCGAACCCTTCGGCGTGACCGATTCGGCCACCGACGCGTTCCTGAATGAAAACGGCCACCGCTGCCTGGTGACGTCCTTTTACGGCGTGCCGCTGTCGCAGGGCAACACCAGGCCGACCGGCAGCCTTTGCCATTTCGACCTGAAACCCCAGGGCCTGCCATCGCTCGTGGAGCGCGATTTTCTCAATCGCGCCAGAAGCCTGCTGTTCTTCCGGCTCAACGGCTTTGGTACTTGACGCCAGCGCATCAGCCCCCAAAAACCATAGCATTGCGCGCCCACCGGTAGTGCGCAAAGGACTGATTTCATCATGAATACAGATCAGCAGACGGCTGGCGGTGCCTTGCTGAAGGCCAGGCCAACCAGCAGCTCCACCCGGATTGACGGGTTGGACCAAGCCGGGCTGGAAGCCCGCTTCCAAAGCGGTTTTCCGGTCGCGTTCATGGCTGTAGCAGGTGACCGCTATGCACATCGCATCGGTAGCTTGCGGCGGTCCCCGGGCGTGACGCTCAAGAATCCGGTGCTGAAACGCGTCATGCGCAGCGGCAATCTTCGCCGACCGGCGGCCCGGCGGGGCCGCACGGCGCAGGCAGGCCGGTCAGATCAGGACTTCGTAGGCCTGGTTGCTGCGAACCCATGTGGCCAGACCGGCCTTGATGTTCTTCACCCGCCAGGCGCCGAACTCGGGGTCGCTGTTGAGCTTGTCCAGGGTGGCGCCGAGCTGGGCGCTCGATTCAAACCCGGCAGTGAAGGCCAGGTTGCCGACCTCGCCCACCTGCACGCTCCACAGGCGAACCTCGGCGCCATGGGTTCGCCACAGGGTGGCGGCCTCCTTCACCAGCCCCATGAGCTGGCCTATATCGCATCCGGGATTGGGTTTGAAAACATATTGGACGATGGCTGCAGGCATGCTTGTCTCCTGGGATTGGTTTCGATGGGTTGGGTCGGCCCATGTCACGCCGACCGGAAAATTAAGCGGCAGCGCCTGAGCGCAGTCAACCGCTTTAACCTGGGCTGACAAGTCATACAGTTCAGTCCTCACTCCCTGCCAGGCGTTCCGGTCGCCCCGCCTTGCGGCCACGCAAGCCAGCGCACGGAATGGGCGTTATCCGGCACAATTTGCAACTGCACAAGCTGCGGCTGAACCGCTTGCATGGCCATCAAGCCACGCAGGGTCTGCAGCCGGCGGCCCCATAGAACCGTTGATCCCGTGAAAGAGTCCTGTATGGCAAACCCTCCTGAAAAAAACCGGGCCTCCGATGACCTGCAGGCACCGCGGGTCAGCAGGCACGTGACCGATGCCGACTACCGGCTGATGGTGGAGTCGATTGCCGATTACGCCATCTTCCTGCTGGACCCGGACGGCATGATCCTGAGCTGGAACCGGGGCGCGCAGAAGATGAAGGGCTACGAAGCCGGCGAAGTGCTGGGCCGGCACATCGCCCTGTTTTACCCGCAGGAACAGATCGACCGCAACGCGCCTGAACACGGCTTGAATGTAGCCCGTGAAACGGGCATCTTCGAGGACGAGGGCTGGCGCCTGCGCAAGGACGGCACGCGCTTCTGGGCCAACATCATCCTCACCCGGATCACCGGGCCGAACGGTGAATTGACAGGCTTTTCCAAAATCACCCGGGACCTGAGCGAGCGGCGGCGCCAGCAAGAGCTGCTTCGCCTGAGCGAAGAGCGCTTTCGCCTGCTGGTCGAGCGTGTGCAGGACTACGCGATTTTCATGCTCGACCCCGGCGGCCATGTCGTGAGCTGGAATGCCGGCGCGCAGAAGAACAAGGGCTATGCAGCGGCAGAAATCATCGGCCAGCACTTCTCGGTGTTCTACCCGGCCGATGTCGCGCCGGGCTGGCCTGACGAGGAGCTGCGGATTGCGCGGCAGGACGGGCGCTTCGAGGACGAGGGCTGGCGAATCCGCAAGGACGGCAGCCGGTTCTGGGCCAACGTCGTCATCACGTCGCTGAACGACGACGCCGGACGCCACCGGGGATTTGCCAAGGTCACGCGCGACCTGACCGAACGGCGCCGGGTCACCGCGCTGGAGGACGAAGGCCGGCGCATCACGAACTTCCTGGCGATGCTGGGGCACGAACTGCGCAACCCCCTGGCGCCCATTTCCAACGCCGTGGCGCTGCTGGAGCAGGAGAACAGTGAGTCCCAGGCCTTGCGCGCCACGCGCGAGATCATTGGCCGCCAGCTCAGGCAGCTGAACCGGCTGGTCGATGACCTGCTCGACGTTGGCCGCATCACCAGCGGCAAGATTCAGCTGGAAGCCAGGCCGGTGCACTTCATGGAGGCGCTGCACGAAGCAATCGAGGCCGTGCGGCCGCTGATCGACGGCAAATCGCATGTACTGGACATTCACACCACGGACGATCCGTGGGTCCTTGGCGACCATGCGCGCATCGTCCAGATCCTGTCCAACCTGATCGGCAACGCCGCCAAGTTCACGCCCGCCGCAGGCCGGATCAGCGTTCGCATCGAAGCCATGCCTGCCAGCACGGAGGTTCGGGTGATCGACAACGGGCCGGGCATCCCGCCGCATTGCCTGCAAAAAGTGTTCGAGCTGTTTTTCCAGGGCGAGCAGGACATGGCGCGGTCGCAGGGCGGGCTGGGCCTGGGGCTCAGCCTGGTCCAGCAACTGGTGGTGCTGCATGGCGGAGAAGTCAGCGTCTTCAGCAAGGGCATCGATGGCGAGGGCACCGAATTCGTGATCCGGCTGCCGGCTGCACCTGCACCTGCACCTGCACCTGCACCTGCACCTGTACCTGTACCTGCGGCGGACAAGGTCGCCGAGCCCTTCACCGGCAAGCGGGTGCTGGTGGTCGACGACAACCGCGATGCGGCCGAAACCATGGCCATGCTGCTCGATGCGCTGGGTTATGTCGCCAGCATGGCGCATGACGGCCTGGCCGGGGTCGAGGCCGTCAAGGCCGGCTCGCCTGACCTGGTATTGCTGGACATCGGCCTGCCGGGCATCAGCGGGATCGAAGTCGCCCGCAGGATACGCGCTGAGGTGGCCAACCCGCCGCCGCTGATCGCCATCACCGGCTACGGCCAGCCAGGCGACATCGAAGCGAGTTTGCAGGCCGGCTTTTACGACCACCTGACCAAGCCGGTCGATGTTGACAAGCTGGTGGCCTTGCTGGACCGCCTGCTGGGGGGCCCGCCGGTTCCTGCCGCCAGTCCGCCACAGGCCGCGCCCGGCGGCTGAACCCGGGGCGTTGCGGGCCCCGGGACAGGCCGGAACTGTTGACCCACTACAAAAATAATAGCAATCTATGCCCGCCGGCAATGCGTAAAATCCTTTATGCATGCCAAATCCGGGGGTAAAGCCGTTCGGCCGTTGATGCAACGGGCCGGTGGCCGCCAGCACAGGGCCCGTTCAGCGCCCCGGGGAACAGCCATCCCTGGGTGTATAACGTAATCCCCCTCGGTCACGCACCCTGCCTTTTGATGGCGGCGCGCATGCCCGGGACCCCTGAAACAACCCCCGTCGCCGCAGAGCGCGACAACCTCGAGGAACACCAGTCATGGGCGCGCAATGGAAAGCAAAAGGCAAGGACCTGGCCGCAAATGCCAGGGGCCGGGTATTTGGAAAACTGTCCAAGGACATCATGATCGCGGCGCGCAGCGGTGCCGACCCGGCGTCGAACGCGCGCCTGCGGCTGGTGGTCGAGCAGGCCAGAAAACTCTCGATGCCCAAGGAAACGCTGGACCGTGCCATCAAGAAAGGCGCCGGGCTGACCGGCGAGACGGTGCATTTCGACCACGTCATCTATGAAGGCTTTGCGCCGCATCAGGTGCCGCTGATGGTCGAATGCCTGACCGACAACGTCAACCGCACCGCGTCCGAGATGCGCGTGCTGTTCCGCAAGGGGCAACTGGGCAGCGCCGGCTCGGTGGCCTGGGATTTCGACCACATGGGCATGATCGAGGCCGAGCCGCTGGCGGCCGGCGCCGACCCGGAACTGGCGGCCATCGAGGCCGGCGCGCAGGACTTCGAGCCGGGCCATGACGAAGGCACGACGCTGTTCCTGACCGACCCTGCCGACCTGGACCTGGTCAGCCGCGCGCTGCCCGCGCAGGGCTTCACCGTGCTGACCGCCAAGCTCGGCTACAAGCCGAAAAACCCGGTCAATCCGGCATCCCTGAGCGATGGCGACCTGCACGAGGTCGAGGCTTTTCTGGCCGCCATCGACGCCAACGACGACGTGCAGAACGTGTACGTCGGCCTGGCCGGCTGAGCAGGCGTTTTTCTTCGTCCCCCATGCGAAATCCGCCCCATCTGGTCCAGATCACCGAGCAGAACCATGAGGTGCTGATCGACCTGATGTACGCCGGCGAGAACAACTTCACCGGCCAGGTCATCTACGACCACCCGCTGTGCTTTCTGCATCCGCAGGCCGAGGCCGGCTTGCGCCAGGCCATCGCGGCGGCCCGGGGTTTCGGCCTCCGGCTGAAGATCCTCGACGCCTTCCGGCCGCAGGAGGCACAGGAAGCGCTCTGGGCCGTGGCGCCCAACCCGGACTACATCGCCGACCCGAAAAAGGGCTCGAACCATACGCGCGGCGTCGCCATCGACCTGACGCTGGTCGGCGCCGACGGCCAGGCGCTTGACATGGGCACGCCGGTGGACACCATGAGCCCGGCGTCGCACCATTTTCACGCCGGCCATCCGGCGGCCGTCCAGGTCAACCGCATGCGGCTGCTGACGGTGATGCTTGAAGCCGGCTTCGTGCACCATCCGCGCGAATGGTGGCATTACCAGCTGCCGGACGCGCACCGCTTTCCCCTGATCGACAGCCATGAATTCATGCCCTGCCTGCATGCCAGCCACCCCGCCTGAATCCCGGCCATGCACTGCCTGACCACCGCCTGGCAGGCGCACGAGCCCGAGTTGCGCCACTGGATGCGCCACCGCCTGCGAAACCCGATTGAAGCTGACGATCTGCTGCAGGACTTGTTCCTCAAAGCCCTGCGTCAGGGCGAACGCTTTTGCTCGGTCGACAACGCCCGGGCCTGGCTGTTCGAGGTCGCGCGCAACCTGCTGGCCGACCGCCTGCGCGTGACACGCGAGACGATCGAGCTGCCCGAGGATGTGCCGGCGCAGGCACAAGACATCGACACGGTGGACCAGTTGACGGCTTGCTTGCCGCGCGTGCTGTCGGAGTTGAGCGCCGAAGACCGCGAGGCGATCACCTGCTGCGACCTGCAGGGCATGCCGCAGGCGGAATTCGCCAAGGCCAGCGGCCTCGGCCTGAGCGCGGCCAAGTCGCGCCTGCAACGCGCACGCCAGCGGCTGAAAACCCGCATGACGCAAGCCTGCCAGGTGCGGCTGGACGGGGCGGGCCATGTGACAGACTTTGTGCCGCGCCCATGACGCTCTGTTTTTAATAGCTGCCTGCGCATGCCCAGCTTGCGCAAAAGCCTTTTTATTTTTATAAACCGGCCCTGCCAGGTATCACGCACCCGGTTGCAGGCGCCGGCTTGCCGCAAAAAATTTTCTGCTTTCCTGCGTCTTTTGCGCGGCCGCTTCGTCTTCACAGGCATGAACACTGTCACTTCATCCCTTCAGCGCTGGCCGGTGCGCCAGCCCGCCGTTTTCCTGGCCCTGGCCGCCGCCGTCTGGTGGGGCATTTACCAGGCACTGGCGCCTGCGTCCGAAGCGCTGGTCGCGGCCCTGCCGGTGGATCGCGCCAGCCACCTGGGCGGCGCGCTGCAGTTCTTTCTGTACGACACGCCCAAGGTGCTGATGCTGCTGACCGGCGTGGTGTTCGTCATGGGCATGGTCAACAGCTACTTCACGCCCGAGCGCACCCGCGCGCTGCTGGCCGGGCGCAGCGAAGGCGTGGCCAACGTCATGGCCGCGTCGCTGGGCATCGTCACGCCGTTTTGCTCATGCTCGGCGGTGCCGCTGTTCATCGGTTTTGTGCAGGCGGGCGTGCCGCTGGGCGTGACGTTTTCGTTTTTGATCTCGGCGCCCATGGTCAACGAGGTGGCGCTGACGCTGCTGTTCGGCATGTTCGGCTGGAAGGTCGCGCTGCTCTACCTGGGCCTGGGGCTGAGCGTGGCCATCGTGGCGGGCTGGGTCATTGGCCGCCTGAAGATGCAGGCTTATCTGGAAGACTGGGTGCAGGACATGCCCAAGACTTCTGCGCAGTTTGAAGACGCCGGCACGACGCTGGCCGACCGCGTGCAGGCCGGTTTTGCTGCCGTGCGCGAGATCGTCGGCAAGGTCTGGCCCTACATCCTGGGCGGCATTGCGCTGGGCGCGCTGATCCACGGTTATGTGCCCGAGGACTTCATGGCCAGCTTCATGGGCAAGGAGGCCTGGTGGTCGGTGCCGCTGGCCGTGCTGATGGGCGTGCCGATGTACACCAACGCGGCCGGCGTGATTCCCATCGTGCAGGCGCTGCTGGCCAAGGGCGCTGCGCTGGGCACGGTGCTGGCCTTCATGATGAGCGTGATTGCGCTGTCGCTGCCCGAGATGATCATCCTGCGCAAGGTGCTCAAGCTGCGGCTGATGGCGACCTTCGTCGGCGTGGTGGCTACCGGCATCCTGCTGGTCGGCTTTGTGTTCAATGCCGTGCTGTAGGCGCCAACGCCCGCGCCACGTCACTCCAGTTTCCTCAACCATCGAAAGAAAAACCCATGGACATCAAGGTACTCGGCACGGGCTGTGCCAAATGCAAGACCACGATTGCGCTGATCGAGGAGGTCGCCCAAACCCAGGGCGTGGCCATCAAGCTGGAAAAAGTCCAGGAACTGCGCGACATCATGGGCTACGGCGTCATGTCCACGCCCGGCGTTGTCATCAACGGCAAGGTGGTGCATGCCGGCGGCGTGCCCAGCCGCGAGAAGATCGCGCAGTGGCTGACGGTCCAGGCCTGAACGGTTCGCGCCGCGCGGCAACCCTGGACGCGAAAATCCTGGCGTATGCTGCAACGCATGAACGAGAAAATCAACCAGTTACTGTCGCAGATGGCCGCGCTTGAAGACGAGCTGCGCACGGCAGTCCACCAACAGGAAAGCCGCGTGTTTTTCCAGATCAAGGGCAAGCGCGTCGAGTTTGAAAAGTCGGCCCGCGACGCGCACCGCAAGCTCAAGACCGGCGTGCTGCGCTGGCTGGTCAGGGACCGGCCGCAAAACCTGCTGACCGGGCCGCTGATCTACGGCATGATCTTTCCGCTGCTGATGCTGGACGCCTGCGTGAGCTTTTACCAGTGGGCGTGCTTTCCGATCTACGGCATTGCGCGGGTGCGGCGCGGCGACTACCTGGTGTTTGACCGGCGGCACCTGGGCTACCTCAACGCCATCGAGAAATTCCACTGCACCTATTGCGAATACGGCAATGGCCTGATGGCCTACATGAGCGAAATCCTGGCGCGTACCGAGCAGTATTTTTGCCCCATCAAGCACGCGCACAAGATACTGGGAACACACGCGCGCTACCACCGCTTTCTGGAATACGGCGAGGCCGAGGCCTATGAGGCGAAGCTCGAAGAATTCAGGGTGGCGCTGGGCCAGGAGAAATAAGCGGCCGGCCCGGGCTTTGCTTAGAATCCGGCTCCTGCCCGCTTTGGGGCTCGATCCGGTGCTGCCAACTTTTCAAACCACTTGAAGGATTTTCATGGACCAACCTATTCATCCATTCAGCGAACTGTTTGCGCAACTCGGCCTGCCCGCCGACGAAACGGCCATCCGGCAATTCATTGCCTCGCATTCGCCGCTGAGAAACGACATCGAGCTGGCCGACGCGCCGTTCTGGACGGATTCGCAGGCGGCGTTCCTGAGAGAAGAAAAGCTCGACGACGCCGACTGGGCAGAACAGGTGGACCAGCTGAACCTGGCGCTTCGCGGCTGAACCGCACGCCAGGCCGCGCCTGCCGCAAGGCGGTGCTGCGGCCTGCGTTCCACCACCGCATCGAAAGAACCACCGATGGACATCGAGCAGGCGCCATGAGCGCCGGACACGACCACGACCACGGCCACGGCCATGCGCCGGAAAATTTCAACCGCGCCTTTGCCATCGGCATTGCGCTGAACATCGCCTTTGTCGGCGTCGAGGCCTGGTACGGCTGGAAGATCAATTCGCTGGCGCTGCGGCCACAACCTGAGCGACGTGGCCGGGCTGGTGCTGGCCTGGGGCGGCGCGCTGGCCGGGCGGCTGCGGCCCGATGCGCGCCACACCTACGGCTGGCAGCGGGCGTCCATCCTGGCAGCCTTCCTCAATGCCTTGCTGCTGCTGGTGGCCATGGGCTCGCTGGCCTGGGAAGCCATCGGCCGGCTCGGAACGCCCGAGGCGACCGAAGGCTGGACCATCATCGCCGTGGCCAGCGTCGGCATCGCCGTCAACACCGCCACGGCGCTGCTGTTCATGCGCGGTCGAAAGGGCGACCTGAACATTCGCGGCGCCTTCCTGCACATGGCGGCCGATGCGCTGGTGTCGCTGGGCGTGGTGCTGGGCGGCGCGCTGTACCTGTGGCAGGGCTGGGCCTGGATCGACCCGGTGATGAGCCTGGCGATTGCGGTGGTCATCGTGGCAGGCACCTGGGACTTGTTCAGGCAGTCGCTGCACATGCTGTTTGATGGCGTGCCCGACCAGGTTGACCTGGCCAGGGTGCGCCAGCGGCTGCTGGGCCTGCCGGGCGTGGCCGATGTGCATGACCTGCATGTCTGGGCCATGGGCACCTCGCAAACTGCGCTGACAGCGCACCTGGTGCTGTCCGGCGCCGGTGCCGACAGCGACGCGGTGCTGGAGGCGGCAGAACACGCGCTGCATGAACACTTCGAGATACGGCATGTCACCTTGCAGGTCGAGTCTGCCGCCTATGCCCGGCACTGCGCGCTGCGCACGGGCGCAGGCTGCAGCTAAGCCTTCAGGTGCCAGCGTCATTCATCCTGACCAGGAAAATATTTTTTAACGCTTAAACCGTTGTTTTCGCATATTGCACGTGTGTTTACAGCTATTGATACAGTAGCAAAAAATGCCCAATTCATTGCCTCCCTTGATGGCCGGTCCAACGGCTTTTGCGCCAGGATCATTCATTCGCGGCCCGGCCTGACGCCGGCGCACCCAGGACAACACGCCCATGACCGCACCGCACGAACCCTGTCGCCAAGCGCCGCTGGCGGCGCATGAAACCCGGCTGTTTCTTCTGGGAGGCGAAGGCCGCGTGCAGCTTCTGGCGCATGACCGCTACGTCGCGCTCGTGCGCCACCAGGCCACTGCGCCCGAATGGGCAGGGCAGCGTTTACTTTTGGTGGACTGGTATCTGCGCCTGTCTGGCTCAAAAGCGCAGGCCGTCGTCAACGAAACCTGCAGCTGGCTGGTGTTTGACGCCGCAGGCCGGCTGGACCAGCAGGCAGCCCTTGACATGAAAGACCCTGCCCTGCCCACCGAAACGCAATGGGCGCACATCCGGACCCTGGTGTTCGGCGGCGCGCCAGCGCCCACAGCGGCCCAGCCCTTCCCGGCTGCGTCGCCACCGTGCGGGCTGAGCGCCGCCGAAGCCGCGCTGCGGCTGGCTGCTGAAGGCGCCAACCTGCTGCCCGGCAGCGCACCCAAGTCAGGCCTGGCCATCGTGCTCAAGGTCGTCATGGAGCCGATGTTCCTGATGCTGCTGGCCGCCGGCGGCATTTACCTGGCGCTGGGCGACCCGGCCGAGGCGCTGTTCCTGCTCGGCTTCGTGTTTGTCGTCATCGGCATCACGCTGGCGCAGGAGCGCAAGACGCAGCGCGCGCTGGAGTCGCTGCGCGAACTGTCGGCGCCGCGCGCGCTGGTCATCCGGGACGGGCAGGAGCAGCGCATCGCCGGCGCCGGCGTGGTGCGCGGCGACGTGCTGGTGCTCCACGAGGGCGACCGCATCGCCGCCGATGCCCGGCTTTTCGACGGCCAGCTGGAGGTGGACGAATCGCTGCTGACCGGCGAATCGGTGCCGGTGGCCAAGACGCCAGAAGCAGAAACTGCGGATACCCCCAGCGAAGAGCCGGCATCTCCCAACCAGCACGGGCCGCGGAACCGGCTTCGCCGGGCCGCAGGCGCAGCGGCCCCCTCGGGGGGCAGCGCAGTACGCGAAGCGACAAGCGTGGGGGCTCTTTACGCCAGCACTGTCGTGACGCGGGGCGTCGGCCTGGCCGAAGTGCTGGCCACGGCCGGCGCCACTGCCGTCGGCCGCATTGGCGCCGACCTGGCCAGGACCACCGAGCCGCCGTCGGCCCTGCAGCGCGCGTCGCGCCAGCTGGTGCGGCGACTGGGCGCGGCGGCGCTTCTGCTGGCCGGCGCGCAGGTGCTGCTCGGCTGGTGGTGGAACGGCCGGCCGCTGCTGGAAAGCATCCTGTCCGGCATCGCGCTGGCGATGGCCATCCTGCCCGAGGAAATTCCGGTCATCCTGACGGTGTTCCTGGCGCTGGGCGCCTGGCGCATCTCGAAGCAAAAGGTGCTGACCCGGCGCATGTCGGCGGTCGAGGCGCTGGGCGCCATCACCGTGCTGGCGGTGGACAAGACGGGCACGCTGACCATGAACCGCATGGAAGTCGCCGAACTGGACACCGGCAGCGCCCGCTTCACGCCCGGCGGCGCCAGCGAACTGCCGGAAACCTTCCACCTGCTGACCGAATTCGCCATGCTGGCGACACCGGGCGACCCGTTCGACCCGATGGAAAAGGCCATCCAGCGCTTCGGCCATGACTGGCTGGCCGGCACCGAGCATGTGCATGACGGCCGCGAACCCGAATTTGAATACGCGCTGTCGGGCGAAATCCTGGCGATGACGCGGGTGTTTGCCAGCAGCGCGCCTGCGCAGCATCTGCTGGCCACCAAGGGCGCGCCCGAAGCCGTGGCCGACCTGTGCCACCTTCCCGCCGCCCGGCGCGCAACCATCCAGCAGCAGGTCGAGGCCATGGCCGAGCGCGGCCTGCGGGTGCTGGGTGTGGCGCGCGGCCGCTGGACCGGCGCGCCCGCCGGGCCCGGCACCGAGCCCGACTGGCCGAAAAGCCAGCATGACTTCGATTTCGAATTCCTCGGCCTGCTCGGGCTGGCCGACCCGCCGCGTCCCGAGGTGGCGGCGGCGCTGGCCGAATGCCGGCGCGCCGGCGTGCGCGTCATCATGCTGACCGGCGACCATCCGGCCACGGCCCGCGCCATTGCCCGCCAGGTCGGCCTGTCGGAGCGTCCCGAAGTCATCACCGGCGCGGAAATCGCCGCGCTGGACGATGCCGCCCTGCGCCAGCGGCTGCGCCATGCGGATCTGTGCGCGCGCCTGCAGCCAGCACACAAGCTGCGCCTGGTGCAGGTGCTGCAGGCCGGCGGCGAGGTGGTGGCCATGACCGGCGACGGCGTGAACGACGCACCCGCGCTCAAGGCCGCCGACATCGGCATCGCCATGGGCGAGCGCGGCACCGACGTGGCACGGGAAGCGGCTGCGCTGGTATTGCTCGACGACAGCTTTGCCCGCATCGTCGCCGCCATCCGCCAGGGCCGGCGCATCGACGACAACCTGCGCAAGGCCACGCGCTTCACCTTTGCCGTGCATGTGCCGGTCATTGCGCTGGCGCTGGTGCCGACGCTGCTGCAGTGGCCGGTGCTCCTGATGCCGGTGCATATCGTGCTGCTGCAGTTGCTGATCGACCCGGCCTGCTCCATCGTTCTTGAAGCCGAACCGGAGGCCGAGGGCCTGATGGAGCGCCCGCCGCGCCCGGTGTCGGATTCACCCTTTGGTGCGGCACCGCTTGGGTTTGCAGTGCTGCAGGGCCTGGGCATCGCGGCCTTGCTGCTGGCCGGCCAGGCCTGGCTGACCGCGCAAGGCTGGAGCGCCGCACAAGGCCGCAGCGTGGTGTTCAGCACGCTGATGGCCAGCGTCATGCTGCTGATATTGGCCAACCGCAATCTGCATCGCTCGGTCCTTCGGGGCATGACGGATGCCAATCCCTTGCTGTGGCGCATGGTCATCGCCATGGGCCTGCTGCTGGCGGTGGTGCTGGGCCTGCCCTGGATGCGCCAGCTCATGGGCCTGGTCCTGCCCGGTCCGGCAGGTCTGGCGGCCGCCGCCGCACTGCTGGCACTGTGCATCCTCTGGCTGGAGGGTGTGCGGCGCGCGGGCTGGCGCTTCGGGGTCCTGGGCGCATAAGCACGCGAACCTCATGCCTGGCTCCAGGCAGCCAGCCGTTTGCGATGAATCCCTTGAAGCCTTGACAGCGGGGCGCACCCTAACGTCAAGCTCGGTTGATCCAGATCAACCTGTCACCCATCATTTCGCGAATAACCCGGTCTTTCTTCAGGCTGTCAAAATTTAAGGGTAAACACTAGGCCTTCAAGCCCGGCCTTTTCAGCCCGAGCACACTGCCTTTTACAGAACGTCAGCTTTTCCTGACACGAGAAACCCAATGAACCATCAACCGACCGAGCATCCGGCAGGGAACGCCCTTGACCAGGTGGTGCATGCCAGACTGGCCCAGCTCACGCAGGGCCTGTCACCGGCATCCCTTGCCAGCGCCTACCTGGACTGGTTCGTCCATCTTGCAATCTCCCCCGGCAAGCAGCAAGCGCTGATGTTCAAGGCGGTGCGCAAAGCGACACGCATCGGATTGCACGCACTGAAAAGTCCAGCCGTTCATGACGCGCCCTGTATTGAACCGCTGCCGCAGGACCGCCGTTTTACGGCGCCCGAGTGGCAGCAGTGGCCGTTCAACCTGATCTACCAGTCTTTTCTGCTCAACCAGCAGTGGTGGCACAACGCCACCACCGGCGTGCAAGGCGTCACGGCGCACCATGAACAGCTGGCGACTTTCGGCGCCAGGCAGTTGCTCGACATGCTGTCGCCATCGAACTTCTTCCTGACGAACCCGGAAGTGCTGAGCGAAACGCTCAAGACCGGCGGCGCCAACCTGCTGCAAGGCTTGCAGAACCAGGTGCGGGACACCCTGCGGCTTGCCAGCGGGCAGCCGCTGCCCGGAACCGAAAACTTTCTGCCGGGCAAGGACGTTGCCGTCACGCCCGGCAAGGTGGTGTTCCGCAACCACCTGATCGAGTTGATCCAGTACAGCCCGCAGACCGACACCGTGTTTGCCGAACCGGTGCTGATCGTGCCGTCGTGGATCATGAAGTACTACATCCTGGACCTGTCGCCCGCCAATTCGCTGGTCCGGTACCTGGTCGAGAACGGCCACACCGTGTTCATCGTGTCATGGAAAAATCCCGATGCCAGTGACCGCGACCTCGGCATGGACGACTACCTGATGGCCGGCGTCATGGCGGCGATCGATGCGGTGACCGCCATCGTGCCGGCTCAGAAGATTCAGGCGCTCGGCTATTGCCTGGGCGGCACGCTGCTGACCATGGCGGCGGCGTTCATGGCCCGCACCCACGATGAGCGGCTCAACGCCCTGGTGCTGCTGGCCGCCGAACTCGACTTCACGGAACCCGGCGAACTGGGCCTGTTCATTGACGAGAGCCAGCTGGCCTTTCTTGACAACCTGATGGCCGAGAAGGGCTACCTCGACGGCAAGCAGATGGCCGGCGCCTTTTCGCTGCTCAACTCGCGCGACCTCGTGTGGTCGCGAATGGAGCACGCCTACCTGATGGGTCATGAGCAGCCTGTCAACGATCTGGTGGCCTGGAACCTTGACGCCACGCGCATGCCCTACCGCCAGCACAGCGAATACCTGCGCCGCCTGTACCTGCGCAATGACCTGGCCGAGGGGCGCTACCTGGTCGATGGCCAGCCCATCGTCCTGACGGATATCCGGGTGCCGATCTTCATGCTGGGCACGCAGCGCGACACCGTGTCGCCGTGGCATTCGGTCTACAAGATCAACCTCCTCACCGATGCCGAGGTGACGTTTTGCCTGACCACCGGCGGGCACAACGTGGGCATCGTGAATCCACCCGGCCCGGGCGTCAGACGCAGCTATCAACTGGCGACACGCGCCGCCGACGCCCGTTACATCGATCCCGAAACCTGGACCCAGACGATGCCTGCGCACGAGGGTTCGTGGTGGCCCGCGTTGGCGGACTGGCTGCAGCAGCACAGCGGCCAGCGCGTCGCGCCGCCGCCCATGGGCAACCCGGCGCGCGGCTACCCGGCACTTGACGACGCACCCGGCCACTTTGTCCTGATTTCCTGATTTCCTCAAAAAGCACCCCATGACCCCCAACGCAAACACCACGCCCGACGCAGACACAACGATCAGGCTACCCATCCTGGCCGGCAAGAAAGGCCTGGTCGTCGGCATTGCCAACGACCAGAGCATTGCCTACGGCTGCGCGCAGGCCATGCAGGAAATGGGCGCCTCGCTGGCCGTCACCTACTTCAATGCCAAGGCCGAGCCGCATGTCCGGCCGCTGGCCGGGCAACTCGGCGCCGACCTCATCATGCCGCTCGACGTGGAGCAGCCCGGCCAGCTCGAAGCGGTGTTTGCGCAGATCGAACAGCGCTGGGGAAAGCTTGACTTCGTGCTGCACGCCATCGCCTTTGCGCCGGCCGACGACCTGCACGGCCGCATCGTGGACAGCAGCGCCGCAGGCTTTGCCCGGGCCATGGATGTGTCGTGCCATTCGTTCCTGCGCATGGCGAAACTGGCCGAGCCGCTGATGGCCGGCGGCGGCACGCTGGTCACGATGAGCTACTACGGCGCGCAAAAGGTCATCGACCACTACGGCATCATGGGACCGGTCAAGGCAGCGCTCGAAGCGTCGGTGCGCTACTTGGCCGCCGAACTCGGCCCGGCCGGCATCCGCGTGCATGCGGTCTCGCCCGGCCCGATCAAGACGCGGGCGGCCTCGGGCATCGGTGACTTCGAGCAGTTGCTGGACGAAGCCGCCAGCCGCGCGCCCCAGCACCAGCTGGTGACGATTGCCGATGTCGGCGCCGTCACCGCCATGCTGTGCAGCGACGCGGCCCGCGCGCTGACCGGCAACGTCACCTATGTCGATGCCGGCTACCACGTCATGGGCTAACCTGGCCGCACCACCCTGAAGACAACAACAAAGGCAAGCCATGCATTCGCTCATCACCCCGCCCGGCCCGCCGGCCGACTTCCTTGAAAACCATCCTTTCGACACGATCCGTGTCGGCGACGGCGCCAGCCTGGTGCGCCAGGTCACGCAGCGCGACATCCAGCTGTTTGCCGCCGTGTCCGGCGACGTGAACCCGGCGCATGTCGATGCGCTGTATGCCCAGACCAGCCACTTTCACGAAATCATCGCCCATGGCATGCTGGGCGGCTCCCTGATCTCGACCGTGCTGGGCACGCAGTTTCCCGGCCCGGGAACGATCTACCTCGGCCAGACGCTCAAGTTCCTCAAGCCGGTACATATCGGCGACACGCTGACCGTGACCGTCACGGTGACGGCAGTGGAGGCGGCCCATCGCCATGTCTGGCTGCACACCACCTGCACCGACCAGGACGGCGACGTGGTGATTGATGGTGAGGCCCATGTCGCCGCGCCGGCCGGGAAGCTGCGCATTGCACGCACCGACCTGCCCGAGCCGCTGCTGGCCGACAAGAACCTGCGCTATGACCAGCTGCTCAATGCCGCCAGGGCCCTGCCCCGCATCCGGATGGGTGTGGTGCATCCGTGCAGCCGCGAGGCGCTTGAAGGCGCGCTGGACGCCGACCGGCTGGGCCTGATCCAGGCCATTTTGATCGGGCCGGAGCCGCGCATCCGCAGCCTGGCCGAAGAATGCCGGTTCGACCTGAGCGGCTTTTCCATCGTCGATGTGCCGCACAGCCATGCGGCGGCAGCCAGGGCGGTCGAGCTGGCCCGTGCCGGCGAGGTCGAGGCGCTGATGAAAGGCAGCCTGCACAGCGACGAATTGCTGGGCGCGGTGGTCAATGCCCAGACCGGCCTGCGCACCGGGCGCCGCGTCAGCCATGTGTTCGTGCTTGACGTGCCGCGTTATCCCAAGCCGCTTTTGATCACCGACGCGGCCATCAACGTCGAACCCGACTTCGACGCCAAGGTCGATATCGTGCAAAACGCCATCGATTTGGCGCATGCGCTGGGCATTGACCGACCGAAGGTGGCGATTTTGTCGGCGGTGGAGACCGTCAACGCCAAGCTGCGCTCGTCGATGGACGCCGCCGCCCTGTCCAAGATGGCCGACCGGGGGCAGATCACCGGCGGGCTGGTCGATGGCCCGCTGGCCTTCGACAACGCCGTGTCGCTGGCCGCCGCCAGGACCAAGGGCATCAAATCCGAGGTGGCTGGCGACGCCGACATCCTGGTGGTCCCCGACCTGGAATCGGGCAACATGCTGGCCAAGCAGCTTGAATACCTGGGCGGCGCGCAGGCCGCCGGGCTGGTGATGGGCGCGAAAGTTCCCATCGTGCTGACCAGCCGGGCCGATTCGGCGCATTCGCGCATTGCCTCCTGCGCCATCGCCCTGTTGCTGATCAACCACCGGCTCAAAGCCCTGGCGCCCGCATGACGCAGGCGCTGCTGGTCATCAACTCGGGTTCGTCGAGCGTCAAGTTTGCCACCTACGACGTGGTCCGGCCCGGTTCGGCCCTGGCGCGCATTGCCAACGGCCGCATCGAAGGCATCGGCAGCCACCCGCGCCTGCAGGTGTGGGGCCAAGGCAACGAGCCACTCGAAGACCGGCGCATCAGCGTGTCGAACGACCCGCTGCTGGGGCCGCAAGAGGCGTTTGCGGCGCTGTTCGACTGGCTGGGACGCCATGCGGCCGGCCGCACGCTGGGGGCTGTGGGCCACCGGGTCGTGCATGGCGGCGAAAAGTTTGCGCGGCCCGTCCGGGTGACACCCGACATCCTGGCGCAGCTTGACGGCTTCACGCCGCTGGCGCCGATGCACCAGGCGCACAACCTGTCGGCCATCCGCGCCATTGCCAGTCTGTACCCGGACCTGCCCCAGGTCGCCTGCTTCGACACCGAATTCCACGCCACACAGCCCTGGGTGGCGCAGGCCTGCGCACTGCCGCGCCAGATCACCGAGGCAGGCGTGAAGCGCTACGGCTTTCATGGCCTGTCGTATGAATACATTGCCAGCGTGCTGCCCGATCACCTGCGCGCGGTGGCAAACGGCCGGGTGGTCGTCGCCCATCTGGGCAACGGCGCGAGCCTGTGCGCGATGCAAGGCCGGCGCAGCGTCGCCTCCAGCATGGGATTCACGGCGCTGGACGGCCTGATGATGGGCTCCCGCTGCGGCAGCCTGGACCCGGGCGTGGTGCTTTACCTGATGAGCGGGCTGGGAATGAGTGTTCCAGCGGTTGAAAAGCTGCTCTACGAGCAGTCGGGCCTGCTGGGCGTGTCGGGCATTTCAGGCGACATGCGCGTGGTGGAAGCCAGCGAAGCGCCTGAAGCCCGGCAGGCCATCGACCTGTATGTGTACCGCATCGCGCAGCATCTCGGCAGCCTGGCCGCGTCGCTCGGCGGGCTGCAAGCGCTGGTGTTCACCGCCGGCATTGGCGAGAACAGTGCCAGTCTGCGGCGCCGGGTTTGCGGGGATGCGGCCTGGCTGGGCGTTGCGCTGGACGAGGCGGCCAACCAGGCCGGTGGCTCGGGCGCCCGGTGCATCAGCACGGCGGGCAGCCGCGTGGCGGTGTGGGTGATTCCGACCAATGAGGAGCTGATGATTGCGCAGCATACGCAGGCCGTTTTGCAGGGGCGCGGGGCGCATGACTGGCGTTCGGGCGGGTTGTGAATGGACTATTGATTTGATAGCTGCTTGCGCTTGCGGGTATTGCGCAGAAGTGCCTTTTGGCTTGTGAGCGCTTGGTTTTCAGCTTGACGGGGCAGCATGAACGTCTGGCCTGGTTTTGCGGATTGATGAGCGACGGATGCTTTGCAGGGCTTTGCTGGCCGGGGGTTGCCCGGCGGCAACTCGCTTGTTCTTTGCTTCGCCAAAGAAAAGTCAGCAAAAGAAAGGCGACCCGGCTGTCCGGGTCCCTGCGCTTCGCTTCGGGCAACCTGCGCTGAGCGGCCAAAGCGGGACTTTCGGATTCGGATTCGGATTCGGGCTTGGTTTTGGTTTTGGTTTTGGTTTTGGTTTTGGTTTTGGTTTTGGTTTTGGTTTTGGTTTTGGTTTTGGTTTTGGTTTTGGTTTTGGCGTTTATGCATTGAAAGTGCTGTTTGCGCTTACTGCACCTGCGCAACGCGCTATCAAATTAAAGTGAAATCAGCCTGCCTTGCAACTTTTGCTCATCAGCCTGACGGGCACTGGACGAACAGGTGTCTCCGCATACGCTGCCGGCAGCAAAGCCTTGATAAAAACCGATGTGCGCTTTGGGGTGACAGCCTGCCGCGCTTTCTTGGTTTGCGGATTAGGAGTAATGTTTGACGTTGCGAAGCCTGCCACGGTCAGCAAACCCGGCCTTCATGGCAGGGGTGCTGAAATCGCAGTCCTGTTGAACGGGCAGTGTGTGGCAGCGCCGCCGGCTTACCGTCAAGAAAGCACCTTGCTGTGGACCTCCCAGACGCCCTTACGCTTGCACGCATGCAGTTTGCGTTCACGATCAGTTTTCATTTTCTGTTCCCGGCCATCACCATCGGGCTGGCGAGTTACCTGGCGGTGCTGGAAGGCCTGTGGCTCAAGACCGGCCGGGCGGAATACATGGACCTGTTTCGCTACTGGATCAAGATTTTTGCCATCGTCTTTGCCATGGGCGTGGTGTCGGGCATCGTCATGTCCTACCAGTTCGGCACCAACTGGGCGGTTTTTTCCGACCGGGCCGGTCCCATCATCGGGCCGTTGATGGCCTATGAGGTGCTGACCGCGTTTTTCCTGGAAGCCGGCTTTCTGGGTGTGATGCTGTTCGGCATGAACCGGGTCGGCAAGGGCCTGCACTTCACCGCCACGCTGATGGTGGCTTTCGGCACGGTCGTGTCCACCTTCTGGATCATTTCAGTCAACAGCTGGATGCACACGCCCACCGGCTACGCCATGAACGCAGCCGGCCAGTACATCTCGGCAGGCAGCTGGCTGGCCATTATTTTCAGCCCCAGCTTTCCCTACCGGCTGATGCACACCGTGTCGGCGGCTTACCTCACCACCGCCTTCATGGTCGGCGGCGTCGGCGCCTGGCACCTGCTCAAGGACCGGGCCAATCCGCGCGCCCGCATCATGTTTTCGATGGCCATGTGGATGGCGGCGATTTTCGCACCGGTGCAGATCTTTCTGGGCGACATGCACGGCCTGAACACGCTGGAGCACCAGCCCGCCAAGGTGATGGCGATGGAAGGCCACTACCAGAGCCATCCCGACGGTGCGCCCCTGATTTTGTTCGGCATTCCGAACAGCGCTGAAAACCGGGTGGACTATGCGATCCAGATTCCCAAAGCCTCGTCCTTGCTGCTCAAGCACGACCTGAACGCGCCCCTGGCGGGGCTGGACACCGTGCCGGTGGCAGACCGTCCGCCCGTGGGCATCGTGTTCTGGTCGTTCCGCATCATGGTGGGCCTGGGCGTGCTGATGGCCACGCTCGGCCTGTTCAGCCTGTATGCCCGCGCCAGGGGCCGGCTTTACGATTCCAGGCTGCTGCACCGCTTTGCGCTGGTGATGGGACCGTCGGGGCTGGTGGCTGTGCTGGCCGGCTGGGTCACCACCGAAGTCGGCCGCCAACCGTGGACGATTTTTGGCCTGATGCGCACGGCCGATTCGGCCTCGCCGCTGGCAGCCCCGGCGGTCGCGGCTTCGCTGGTCGCGTTCGTGCTGATTTACTTTGCGGTGTTTGGCGCGGGCATCGTTTACATCCTCAAGCTGATGCACAAGCCGCCTGAATCGCATGAGTCCGAACTGCCCAACATGCCGGTGCGCTCTGCAGGCACCACGCCCGCTGCGTCAGCACAGCCTGTCGTCTTGAAACCCGCATGAAAGGCACCCCATGAATTTCGACTTGACGGTGGTCTGGGCGCTGATCATTGTGTTTGCGCTGTTCGTTTACGTGGTGATGGATGGGTTTGACCTGGGCATTGGCCTTCTTTTTCCGATGTTCAAGGTGGGCCACGAACGCGACACCGCGATGAACAGCATTGCGCCGCTGTGGGATGGCAACGAGACCTGGCTGGTGCTGGGCGGCGGCGGCCTGCTGGCGGCTTTTCCGCTGGCCTATGGCGTGATTTTGTCGGCGCTGTATGCACCCATCATCGCCATGCTGCTGGCGCTGGTATTTCGCGGCGTGGCTTTTGAATTCCGCTGGCGCGACCCGGCCCATCGGGGTTTTTGGGACCTTGCGTTCACTGGCGGGTCGTTCGTGGCCGCCATGTCGCAGGGCATCGTGCTGGGCGCTTTGCTGCAGGGCATACAGGTCAGCGGCCGCGCCTATGCCGGCGGCTGGTGGGACTGGCTGACGCCTTTTTCGCTGCTTACCGGTGTCAGCGTGACACTGGCTTACGGGCTGCTGGGTGCCACCTGGCTGAACCTCAAGACCGAGGGTGATTTGCAAAAGCAGGCCGCCCGACTGGCCAAATGGCTGGGCGCCGCCACCTTGATCGCAATCGTACTGGTGAGCCTGGCAACGCCGTTTTTGACGGGCGCCTATTTTGAACGCTGGCTTGGCTTTCCGAACATCTTGTGGGTGGCACCGGTGCCGGTTCTGCTGGGGGTGGCCAGCCTGGCTTTTGTGCGCAGCCTGAAATCAGGCCGCGAACTGGCGCCTTTTTTGCTGACGCTGTCGATCTTTTTGCTGTGCTTTATCGGACTGGGCATCAGCGTTTTTCCGTATGTGATTCCGGGGTCGGTGACGATCTGGCAAGCGGCCACGGACCGCAGCAGCCAAGTGTTCATGCTGGTGGGCACAGCCGTGGTCATGCCGATGATTCTGGGTCACACCGCCTGGTCGTACTGGGTGTTTCGCGGCAAGGTCCAGCCTGACGGGTATCACTCATGAAGCTTCCCCCCCTGCGATGGCCTGACATCCGCGCGCCGCGAGAGGGCGAATTGCTGGCGCCGCTCGGTGTGCGCTTGCTGTGGATGGCGGGCATCTGGGCGGCCAGCATTGCTGCCTTGCTGGCGGTGGCGATGTTGTTGCGGTTTGTTTTGATTCCTTAGTGCTTTTCGATACGCGTTTGTTGTGAATGCGGCTTTGCTGTTGGCGGGTGAATGGGTGATTGATTGATTGGTTTTAAGTTCTGTTGTGTGAGGTATGCGGGGGTTTTTGCTTGGTGTTGCTGGCCGGGGGTTGCCCGGCGGCAAGTAACTTGTCTTTTGCTTCGCCAAAAGAAAGTCACCAAAGAAAAGGCGACCCGGCTGTCCGGGTCCCTGCGCTTCGCTTCGGGCAACCTGTGATGACCGGCAAAAGCGGGGGTCCGCGCAAACTCGCCTGCGGCTCAAACAGCGCGCGGCCCTGATCCCGCTTTTGCCGCCCATCACAGGCCCAGCCAGAACGGGACTTGCGGGAGCGGATTCGGATGTGGATTGCGGAGCTTGTGCATCAAAAGTGCTTCTTCCGCTTTCTACGCTTGCGTAAGCAGCTATTCAATTAGTAGCAAGCATGCTCCGGGCCTAGGCACTGCGGCTGTTTGGCTGTTTGGCTGTTTGGCTGTTTGAATCTTCTTCCCCCGCCTGTCCCGTTCTGGCTGGGCCTGTGATGCCCCAAAAAAACGGGATCAGGGCGGCGCGCTGTTTGAGTGAAGCGCAGCGGAGCGAGTTTGCGCCGACCCCCGTTTTTTTGGGGCAGCGCAGGTTGCCCGTAGCAAAGCGAAGGGACCCGGACAGTCGGGTCGCCTTTCTTTTGCCTACTTTTCTTTGGCGAAGCAAAGAAAAGTGAGTTGCCGCCGGGCAACCCCCGGCCAGCAAAGCCAGGCAGCGCAAACCAGTCAGCAATCAGGCCACAAGCTCAAGCTCCATCAGCCCCAGGAACAGCCGCAACCCCGGAACGCTCCCCCACTTCAGCCCGCATCAACGGCAAATGCTCCGGCCAGTCGCGCTGCATGCAGTCCACCAGCGCTTCGCGCACCTTGCAGCGCAAATCCCAGTTCAGGCTGGAATTGCTGGACGTCACCAGCACCCGCAGCTGCATGCTGCGCTCGCCGGCATCCACCACCTGCAGCAGGCACAGCCGCTGGTCCCACTCAGGTGCCGCCTCGCACGCCAGCCGCGCCGCTTCGCGTAAAGGCGCCAGCGGCATGCGGTAGTCCACCCACAGGAACACCGTGCCGATGATCTGCGCGCTGCTCCGGGTCCAGTTCTGAAACGGGTTTTCAATGAACCACTGCAGCGGAATGACCAGCCGGCGCTCGTCCCAGATCTTCAGCACGACGTAGGTGCCGGTGATTTCCTCGACCCGCCCCCATTCGCCCTGAACGATCAGCACGTCGTCGATGCGAAACGGCTGCGCCAGCGCAATCTGCAGCCCGGCAATCAGGTTGCTGAAGATCGGCCGCGCCGCAATGCCCGCCACCAGGCCCACCACGCCAGCCGACGCCAGCAGGCTGGCGCCGATCTGGCGCGCGCCCGGAAAGGTCATCAGCATCAGCGCCAGCCCGGCCATGACGATGATGAACATGGCGGTGCGGGCCAGCATCCGGGTCTGGGTGTGGATGCGGCGCGCCTGCAGGTTGTCGTCCACATTGACCGGGTACAGGCCGACGATGCCCTGGGCCACGCCGCGAACGGCGCGCAGGCCCAGCCAGGTCAGCGCAGCGAGCAGCAGCAGGCCGTTGGCATGGCGGATGCCGGCGATCAGCGAAAAGCTGTCGGGCGCCGCATGCCAGACTGCCTGCAGCGCCATCAGCGGCATCAGCAGCTGGGCCGGCGCGCGGCATTGCTGCGCTGCCCGGTTGGACACCGGCAGGGAGCGCGTCAGGCGCAGCACCACGCTGGCGGTGACCCGATGCACCAGCAGCGCCAGCAGCACCGCGACCAGCGCCGCCATCAACACATGCAGCGACGAATCGTCGGTCCAGGACATCAGTTCGGACCATCGCACGGGCCAATTGCCTTCCCAGCTGCCTGCCATCAGGCGGCGCGGGGCCGTACTTTCGACGCGGCCAGCCGGGCCCGGCTGCGCGCCACCTCGACATCGTCATCGAAGGCCAGCGCCACGCCCATGCGCCGCTTGACGAAACTCTCGGGCTTGCCGAACAGGCGGATGTCGGTTTGCGGCACCTGCAGCGCCTCGGCCACGCCGTCGAACACGATGCCCGCCGCATCGACGCCGCCATAGATCACGGCACTGGCGCCCGGGCTTTTCAGCACGGTGTTGACCGGCAGGCCCAGGATGGCGCGTGCGTGCAATTCGAACTCGTTTTGCCACTGGGTGCACAGCGTCACCATGCCGGTGTCGTGCGGGCGCGGGCTGACCTCGCTGAACCAGACGTCGTCGCCCTTGACGAACAGCTCGACGCCAAACACGCCCTGCCCGCCCAGGTTGTCGGTCACGGCCCTGGCAATGGCGCGGCTCCGTTCGAGCGCAGCCGGGCGCATCGGCTGCGGCTGCCAGCTTTCGACATAGTCGCCGCTGACCTGCAGGTGGCCAATGGGTTCGCAAAACTGCGTTTCCACCGCGCCGTCGGCGCCCAGTGCGCGCACCGTCAACAGCGTGATTTCATACTCAAAATCCACAAATCCTTCGACGATCACCCGGCTGTGGCTGACCCGCCCGCCGGCCATCGCGTACTCCCACGCCGGCGCCACGTCTTTGGGCAGGGCAATCTTGCTCTGGCCCTTGCCCGACGAACTCATCACCGGCTTGACGACGCAGGGATAGCCAATCTTGCTGTCGATGGCAGTCTGCAATTCTTCCAGCGAATCGCAAAACACATACGGGCTGGTCGGCAATTCCAGGGTTTCAGCGGCCAGGCGGCGGATGCCTTCGCGGTCCATGGTCAGGCGCGCGGCACGGGCGTTGGGAATCACGCGCACCGTGCCCGCCGCTTCGAGTTCTTCCAGCATGGCGGTGGCAATCGCCTCGATCTCGGGCACGACCAGGTCGGGCTTTTCGCGCTCGATCAGGGCCTTGAGCTGCGCCGGATCGCTCATGGTGATGGTGCGCGCATGGTGCGCCACCTGCTGGCCCGGCGCGTTGTCATAGCGGTCGACGGCGATGGTTTCCACGCCCAGTCGCTGCAGCGCGATCAGCACTTCCTTGCCCAGTTCGCCCGAGCCGAGCAGCATGACCTTGGTGGCATGGGGAGACAAAGGGGTTCCGAAGGTGGTCATAAGGGGGAGGTAAAAAAAGGGAACAAAAAAGCAAGGGCGATGCGCTGGCCGGGCAGGCTGGCCACGAGCGACTACTTTACTTCAGCCGTGTGACCTGCGCGGGGCTTGGCCTTGCGGACAGCGGTCCAGGGGCTTTTGGTTGACAATCATTCTCAACTGCAACACCCATCGCGGCCATAGCGCGCCGCCAGAAAGCCATTCCATGCAAGAACCTTCGCGCCCTGTTTCGTCCACCCCTGCCGACGCGCAGAACACTCCGCGCAAGCGCCGGCCGCCCCGCCGCGTCGAGGTCAGCCGCGTGCAGGTGCTGAGCCCGGCCATGCGCCGCATCACGCTGACTGGCGCCGAGCTGCAGGGCTTCGAGGTGAACGACCCGGCCAGCTACATGAAGCTGATCTTTCCCGAGCCCGGCCAGACCGAGCCGGTGCGGCCCTTGCCCGACGGCCCGCGCGCCACGTCGATGCGCACCTACACGCCGCTGGCGGTGCGGCCCGAGGCCGGCGAAGTCGATGTCGATTTCGTGCTGCACGGCGAAGGCCCGGCTTCGACCTGGGCTGCGCAGGCGCAAACCGGACAGGTGCTGTTCCTGATGGGCCCCGGCCCGGGCTACAAGCTGGATCTGCAGGCGGCTGAACATTGGCTGATTGGCGACGACAGCGCGCTGCCCGCGTTTGAAACCATCCTGGCCGGTCTGCCGGCCACCGCCCGTGTCCATGTGCTGATGGAAGTGGCCGACGCCGCCGAGGAACGCGCACTGCACAGCCCGGCGCAACTCACGACCGAGTGGGTGGTTCGCGGCGCCGACAAGCAGCGCGCCGGCCTGGCGCTGGCGCAGGCCTTGCGCCAGGGCAGCGCGCCTTCGGCAGAAAGCCGCGTTTACCTGGCCTGCGAAGCCGCCGCCATGCGCCGCATCCGCGAATTGCTGACCGGCGAGCTGGGCCTGCCGCGCAGCCAGATCGTCGGCCGGGGCTACTGGAAGCTCGGCGCCGTCAACCACCCGGACCACGACTACGGCGAAGACGCTTGAGATGCATCGGGCGCGCGCCCGATAGGCACAATAGTCCGCATGATCCAGCCCCTCTTTGAAGTCGTTGACCTGAGCAAGCGCTACGGCGACACCACCGTCGTCAACCAGCTGTCGTTTTCCATCGCGCCGGGCGAATGCCTGGGCGTCATCGGCCCGAACGGCGCAGGCAAGACCACCACCATCCGCATGTGCCTGGGCTTGACCAGCCCCGATTCGGGAAGCATCCGCTACTTTCCCAATGGCCAGGGCGCCAGCCTGGCCATGCCGCAGGACGCGCTGGCGATCAAGGCGCAGCTCGGCATCGTCAGCCAGTTCGACAGCCTGGACCCGGATTTTTCGTGCGCCGAGAACCTGCTGGTGTTTGGCCGCTATTTCGGCCTGAAGGATGCGGTGATCAGGGAGCGCATCCCGAAACTGCTGGAATTCGCCGCCCTCACCCACAAGGCCGACGCCAAGCTCAGCGAGCTATCCGGCGGCATGAAGCGCCGCCTGAGCCTGGCGCGCGCGCTGGTCAATGACCCGCAACTGCTGCTGCTCGACGAGCCGACCACCGGCCTCGACCCGCAGGCGCGGCACCTGATGTGGGAACGGCTGCAGCGGCTGGTGCAGCAGGGCAAGTCCATTTTGCTGACGACGCATTTCATGGACGAGGCCGAACGCCTGTGCAACCGCCTCCTGGTGCTCGACCACGGCAAGAAAATGACCGAAGGCACGCCGCGCGACCTGATTGCGCGGAATCTGGAGCCCGACGTGGTCGAGGTCTATGGCGCCGGCGCGCTGGCGCTGGTCGAATCGCCACAGCACGCGCAGCTCAGGGCCATGGCCGCGCGCGTCGAGGTCAGCGGCGAAACGGTGTTTTTCTACACCGCCGACGCCAAGGGCCTGCTGGCCGCGCTGACCGACCATCCCGAGCTGCGCACCCTCCACCGGCCCGCGAACCTCGAAGACCTGTTCCTCAAACTCACCGGACGTCAGATCCGCGAGGCCGCATGATGACCGACGCCACGACTTCGACACCCACGCCCCCAGCTGCAGCGACGCCAGCCGCCCAGCCGTCGCTGCTGCGGCCACCGCAGATCAGCTGGCGCTGGTGGCCGGTGTTCCGGCGCAACCTGCTGGTCTGGCGCAAGCTGGCCGTGCCCAGCCTGGTCGGCAACATCGCCGAGCCGCTGATCACGCTGGTCGCCTTTGGCTATGGGCTGGGCGCGCTGATCGGGCAGGTGCAGTTGAATGGCAGCGCCGTGCCCTACATCCTGTTCCTGGCCAGCGGCTCGGTCTGCATGAGCGCGATGAACGCCGCGTCGTTCGAGGCGCTGTATTCGGCTTTCTCGCGCATGCATGTGCAAAAAACATGGGACGGCATCATGAACGCGCCAGTGCGGCTTGACGACGTGGTGTTTGCCGAGATGCTGTGGGCCGCTTTCAAGTCGCTGTTCACCAGCGCGGTGATCCTGGGCGTGATGCTGGCGCTGGGCATCAGCCACAGCCCGATGCTGCTTCTGGTGCTGCCGCTGCTGGGGCTGGTCGGCATCGTGTTTGCCAGCATCGCGCTGATCTTCAATGCGCTGGCCAAGGGCTACGACTTTTTCACCTATTACTTCTCGCTGTTCCTGACGCCAACGATGTTCCTGAGCGGCGTGTTTTTTCCGCGCGACCAGTTGCCCGGCGTGATGCGGACGATCTCGGACTGGCTGCCGCTGACCGCCGCCGTCGAACTGATCCGCCCGCTGTTCCTTGGCCAGTGGCCGGCGCAGGGGTTGCAGCACCTGGCGGTGCTGGTGGGCTATGGCGTGGCCGCGTTCTGGGTCGCGCTGGCGCTGACGCGCAGGCGCTTCCGGAATTGACCGCCGGGCCGGCGATTGACAGGCCACGCAGGCCACGGTGATTTTTAAGGGCGAAAAATGGCTTTTGCGCAATATGGACGAGCGCAAGCAGCTATTTTTTATATAGCAAAACCGCATCTCCACACAGGTCCCTCTCTTGCGCGGATTGAGCGGCTTGCGCGCGCTGCCAAACTCGCACAAACAGCTACCTCTCCGGGCGGTATTGCCGTAGACTGAACCGATGCCATCCCCCCCAGACTTGCCAAAACGCGACATCGTGGTCATCGGCGCCTCGGCTGGCGGGGTCGAGGCGCTGCGGGGATTTTTTCATGCCTTGCCCGCCGACCTGCCAGCGGCTTTTCTGGTGGTCCTGCATATTCCGGCGGACACCCCGAGCCAGCTGGACCGGGTGCTGGGCGCTTCGACACCGCTTGCCGTGAAGATTGCGCAGGATGGCGAGGCGATCAGCAACGGGCAGGTGTATGTCGCTTCGGCCGACCGCCACCTCATGGTCACGCCGCAGGGCATCCGGCTCAGCCGGGGTCCGAAGGAAGGCCGGTCCAGGCCGTCCATCGATGTGCTGTTTCGCTCTGCCGCCACGGCCTTCGGCTCGCGCGTCATCGGCGTGATTTTGAGCGGCGCGCTGGACGACGGCACGGCCGGGCTCTGGGCGGTGAAGGACCATCTAGGCGTCACGCTGGTGCAGGCGCCCGACGAGGCCATGTATTCGTCCATGCCGCAAAGCGCCATTGCGCATGTCCAGGTCGATCTGGTCGGCACAGTCGAGGCCCTGGCCGCCAGGGTGGGCAAGCTGGTCGGCACCGCTGCACCCGAAGGGGTGCAAAGGGACAACGCGCAGCTGGCCCTGGAAAACCACATCGCCATGGAAGGCAATGCGCTCAAGGCCGGGGTGATGAACCTGGGCAAGGTTTCAAAATACACCTGCCCCGACTGCCATGGCGTGCTGGTGCAGATCGAGGAAGGTCCGATTGTTCGCTTTCGCTGCCACACCGGCCATGCGTTTTCGCTCAAGAGCCTGATGGCCCAGGTCAACGAAGCCATCGACACCGGTCTGTGGGACACTTTGCGCGCCGTCGAGGAGCGGGTGATGCTGCTGCTCCAGATGGAGCAACTGGCGCAGGCCTCGGGCGCTGGCGACGAGGCGGCCAGATTGCACAAGGAGGCCGAAGCGTCGGAAAAGCGGATTCAGCCGCTGCGCAAACTGGTGCTGGACCCGCTCTTTTTCAGCCACACCGCCAAGGGTTGAACCGCCGGCTTTCCCGATCAACCAGCCTTGCGGCCCGGCACATTCAAGGTCAGTTTGCAGCGAAACAGTACATCAGCCCCGCGCCGCCGGTGGACTTGAGCGCGGCCATGCCGCAGCCGCGCGTGCCGTGCGATGCATTCCACGACACGTTGGCGACCGGATCGGGGTTGGTGCCGTCGCGGTCGTGGTGGCCGACGATGGCCGAGCCTTCCCCGCTTTGGGTCCAGTTGCCGCAGGTGGTGTCCTTGCCCGATGTGGCCAGGCGGCCGTCCGGGGTGGAGCCGGTCAGGATGTCGTGCATGTTGACTGCATCGCTGCGGCCGTTGACGACCTCGCCCTTTTCCGTCAGCGCGGTCTGCTTGGTGATCTGGTTGCTGGCGCTGTGCAGGTTGTCCACGCTGGTGGCCACGACCACGCCTTTGGCGTTTTGCCACGGGCCACGGCCGATGCGGTCGCGTGCATGCACAGCCGGGCTTGAACCGCTGGGCGCAGCGCTGAGGTAGGCGCGCCAGTTCTTGTTGCCGGCATTGGCCGACGTGGCGAGCTTCTGGCAATAGGCGTCGGCACCGGCCAGGCCACCGAAGTCGGCGCCATTGCCCGGATTGGCGCTGGTGACAAAGAAACTCATCGAATTTTGCGGAGTCGAGGACATCGGTGCGCAGGCGGCCAGCATCACGGTGGAGGCAAGGATGGCGAATTTCAAACGTGCGTGCATGGAGGCTTCCTTGAGGAATTGATAACAGCGGTTTTGCAAAGGGGAAGGCGCCCTGCACGTTACAGCAGGCGCGCCTTCGGCTCAAGAGCGGAATCCCCTAACCTGTTTTGCTCGCTGCGTTTGCGAAGCAACAGGCATTCGTCGCCATCAAGGCCCCGGAACCGGCGCTTTCAAAAGGCGCATCAACCTTTTCCCATCACCGGATCACCTGCAAACTGCACCTTGAAGGCGTCGCTGCCTCCGTCAAAACGCACCGTGCCCGCTTGCAGGAACAGCAGCCGGTCGGCGACTTCGATTTCTTCCATCAGGTGCGTGGCCCACAGCACGGCGACGTGGCTTTCGCTCACCAGGTTTCGGACCGTCGAGAGCAACTGCCGCCGCGAGCCCGGGTCCAGGCCGACCGTTGCTTCATCCATCAGCAACACGCGCGGCCGGTGCAGCAGCGCGCGCACCAGCTCGACCTTGCGCCGTGTGCCGCCCGACAGGCTTCGCACCACGGCGCCGGCCTGCATGCCGGCCAGGGCCTCGGCAATCCTGCCGCGCGCGATGCGGCGCGGCAGGCCGTGCAGGTCGGTGTGGAACAACAGGTTGGCCTGCACCGACAAGTCAAGGTCCAGCGCGGTTTGCTGGAACACCACGCCGAGCCCGGCCAGCGCACGGCTGGCATGGGTGCGCATGTCGAAGCCCAGCACCTCGATATGTCCGCTGTCGGGGCTGAACAAGCCAGTCAGCAGCTGCATCAGCGTGGATTTGCCCGAGCCGTTGGGGCCGAGCAGGGCGACCATTTCGCCGGGGAACAATTGCAGGCTGACGCCCTGGAGCGCCGGTTTTCCCGCATACGACTTGTGCAGGTCGCGGGCATCCAGCAGCGGCGCGGAAATGAGTGACGGAAGGTTCATGGATTTCAGGTGGACGGTACGGCCAGCAGGTTCATACGGCGCAACAATGCTTTTTCATGCGCCACCGTTTGCACGATGGCCTGCGCATAGGCCTGGGTCGAAAGATAGTCCAGGTTCTGATCGTAGCGGGCCAGCGCAGCCTTGTGCCGCTCGCTGTGCATGGCCGTGCGGAACGCGTCATGCAGCAGTTTCACGACAGGCGCAGGCGTGCCGCGCGGCGCTGCCAGGCCCCAGGGCGAGGTATAGACCGAATGCGGAAAACCCAGTTCGCTGAACGTCGGCACGTCAGGCCAGCGGGCGCTTCGCTGCGCCGAAAAAATTCCCAGCAGGCGCATCTTTCCCTGGTCCAGCCAGGGCGCAAAACCGGTCGAATTGACGCCCGCCATGAGCTGGCCCGAGGCTATGGCCAGCATCTGGTCGGCTGTGCCCTTGTAGGGAACATGCACATAGCGGATGCCTTGCTCCAGCAAAATTTCCTCCATGGCCAGGTGGGCGGTGGTGCCGATGCCGGTGGACCCCATGAGCAGCGCGCCCGGGTTCTGGCGTGCCCAGTCGAGCATGTCGGCCACGCTGGCCCAGCGGCTGTCGGCGGGCACCAGCAGGCCAAAGGTGGTGCTGGACACCTGGAGGATAGGCATCAGGTCCCGGACCGGGTCCCAAGGCACCTGGTTCATGAGCGCATGGCGAAACACCGTGATGGGCAGCTGGCCCAGGGTATAGCCGTCGGGCTCGGCGGCTTTCAGCGCGGGCGCCACCAGGGTGCCGCCTGCGCCGGGCCGGTTGACGATGACGATGCGCTGGCCCAGCAGGGGCTCGGCCTCTTCGCACAACACGCGCAGGGTCAGGTCGGTGGCGCCGCCGGCCGGCCACGGCACGATGAGCGTCAGCGGCTTGAGCGGCCAGCCGGCGGGCATGTCCGCATGACCCTGGCTGGCCGCAGCGGAAGCGGCTGCCGGCAGGTAGACCAGCCCGGCAAGTCCGGCCATGCCAATGGCCAGATGATGGCCGAGCCACTGCCGCCGGTTCACGCGGGAAGGACTGGACAAACCCGGCACATGCGGGTCAGACGGACCTGTGGACAAAGGGGAAGACGGCAACAGGGGCATGGCATTCAGACAGGTCAGCGGGTTTGAATCCAGTGGACTGGCAACAGTTAAAAACGTAGGATGAAGCAACAAGCGTGCCCCTGTTTTTGGCCCTGATTTTGCTTTCAGCGGCAATGCATCCCAAAGCATATTCCCTTATTTCACCAACGCGAGACAAAAAACCATGCGCCCTGCTTTTCCCCAGACCCCAAAAACCTGCCGGCCGTTCCGCTGGCTGCGTTTGTCGCTGGCGCTGGGCGCCGGCATCGCCGCCAGCGCCTTGTTGCCAACGGCGCAGGCGCAAGTGCCTGCACCCACGCCCAATCGCGTGTATGTCTCCAGCGAAAAGGACAACCGCATCCAGGTGTTTGACACGCAGGGCTTGCGCCTGGCGGCGATCGACGTGTGCAAGCGCCCGCGCCACATGCAGTTCAGCCTGGACCACCGGCAGATTTACGTGTCCTGCGGCGACAGCAACCAGATGGGGCTGGTGGACCTGGCCAGCGCCAAAATGACCGGCACGGTGGCACTCGGCGACAGCCCGGAAATCTTCGACCTGAGCCCTGACGGCAAGACCGCCTATGTCTCGATCGAGGACGAGAGCGTCATGGCCGCCTATGACCTGCAAACCCGCGCCAAGCTGTTTGAAGTCAAGACCGGCGGCGAGCCCGAGGGCATTCTGGTGATGCCCGATGGCAAGCATGCCTACGTCACGTCCGAAGTGGCCAACGTCGTTCACCTGATCGACCTGGCGCAGCGAAAGGTGGTCAAGAACATCCGTGTCGGCAACCGTCCCCGGCGCTTTGTGCTGGCCGCCGATGGCAAGGAACTGTGGGTCAGCAACGAACTGGGCGCCAGCGTCAGCATCGTGAGCACCGACGACCAGACCGTGAAGCAAACGCTGGAATTCAAGGTCAAGGGCATGCGCGCCAGCGACATCACGCCGGTCGGCATGGCGCTGAGCCCCGACGGAAAAACCGTGTGGGTGGCGCTGGGTCGCGCCAACCATGTGGCCGAGGTGGACCAGGCCAGCCGCCAGGTGCGCAACACCATCCTGGTCGGCAAGCGCGCCTGGGGACTGGCCGTGCACCCGGATGGCAAGACCGTGTATGTGGCCAACGGCATGTCCGACGACATGACGCTAATCGATACCGCCGCCGGCAAGGCGGTGCGCAGCGTGGCGGCCGGTCGCGTGCCGCACAGCGTGCTGGTGCAGCCCTGATGGCTTGCGCGCACGGCCTGCGCCATGCCTGGCGGCGCGTGGCGGCACTTGCCGGGGGATGTCTGCTGGGCGGGCTGTCCGTGGCAGCCCTGGCGGCGCCCACTCCGGTCACGGTGGCGGTCATCAGCCAGTCGGGCGATGCGCGCTATGCGCCGCGCCGCCTGGAGCAGGCTTATCCCGGCCATCCGCACGGGCGCCCGCTGGCGGCGGCCCGCATGGCGGCCGAGGAAGCCGGCGTTGAACTGGACGTGCTGGGCCTGAGCCTCAAGGTGATCGAGCTGTCCATCGCCGACACGCAGGGCCTGCCGGCGGCGCTGGCGCAACTCAAGGCTGCCGGGGTGCGGCATGTGCTGGCCGACCTGCCGGCCCCGGAACTGCGGCAGCTGGTGCAGCTGGCCCCCGCCGCACTGGGCGGCGCCATGGTCTTCAACATCGGCCTGGAAGACGATGCGCTGCGCGGTGAACAATGCGCCGCGCACCTGCTGCACACCTTGCCAAGCGCGCAGATGCTCAGCGATGCGCTGGCCCAGTACCTGGCGGCGCGCAACTGGCGCAAGCTGCTGCTGCTGCAAGGCCCCGAGCCGCAGGATGCGCTGCAGGCCCAGGCCCTGGTCCGGTCGGCGCAGCGTTATGGCCTGAAAATCGTCCAGACCCGGCCCTTCAAGCTCGGCACCGACCCGCGCGAGCGCGACCTGGCCAACACGCGCCTGCTCACCGGCGACCGCGAACATGAGCTGGTGGCCGTGGCCGACAGCATCGGCGAATTCGCGCGCACCCTGCCCTACGCCACGCAATGGCCGCGCCCGGTGGTGGGCAGCAGCGGCCTGATGGCGCTGGCCTGGCATCCGCACTGGGAACGCAATGGCGGGCCGCAGTTGTCGCGGCGCTTTTACAAGCTCGCCGGCCGGCCCATGCAGGGCCACGACTGGGCTGCCTGGGCTGCCGTCAAAGCGGTTGCGGCGGTGCTGGCCGACGACCCCAAGGCAGGGATTGCGCAGCAGCTCAAGCGCTTGCGCGGCGGCAGCGTTTACCTCGATGGCGCCAAGGGGCCACGGCTGTCATTCCGGCCCTGGGACGGGCAGTTGCGCCAGCCGATGTTCCTGGCGCATGGCGACGGCGTGGCCGGCGTGGCGCCGCTCGAAGGGGTGTTGCATCCCACCGAAGTCCTCGACACACTGGGCATGGATGAAAAGGAATCGGCATGCAAGCAGCGCCCCTGAAGCAGCCCGTGAACCCGCACCTCACCAGCCCCGTGGCCACCGGCCTGCCGCAGGCCGCACCGGCTCGGCTGCCGCACCTGGCGCGCGCGCTGCGCGCCGTGGTCGGCCGCGAGATCAACAAGTTCCTGCGCCAGCCGTCGCGGCTGGCGTCGGCGCTGGTGCGGCCACTGCTGTGGTTCGTGGTGTTCTCGGCGGGCTTTCACAACGTCTTCGGCGTGTCCATCGTGCCGCCGTATGAAACCTATGTCGAATACCAGGTCTACATGGTGCCCGGCCTGCTGGCCATGGTGGCGCTGTTCAACGGCATGCAAAGCTCGCTGTCCATGGTCTACGACCGCGAGATGGGCGTGATGCGCCTGCTGCTCACCGCGCCGCTGCCGCGCGGCTGGCTGCTGGCCTTCAAGCTGCTGGCCGGCACCTGCCTGTCGGTGCTGCAGATGGCAGTGTTCCTGCTGATCGCGCTGGCCTTTGGCGTGACGCTGAGCTGGCAGCATGTGCCGCTGCTGTTTCTGGCGATGGTCAGCGGGGCCACGCTGCTGGCCGCGCTGGGGTTGATGCTGTCGGTGTACATCAAGCAGCTGGAAAACTTTGCCGGCACCATGAACTTCGTGATCTTCCCGATGTTCTTCATCAGCCCGGCGCTGTACCCGCTGTGGAAGCTTGAAGAGTCGGGTGCCTGGTGGCTGCTCAGGCTGGCGCAGTGGAATCCGTTCACCCATGTGGTCGAAACGCTGCGCTTTGCCATGTACGGGCAGGTCAATGTGCTTTCCTGGGCCGTGGTGGTGGGCGGAAGCGCCTGCTTTTTTGGCCTGGCCTGGTGGGGCTACGACCCGCAGCGCGGCTGGATCAAGCAGCGCGGCGCGGCCTGAGCGGCCGCCAGGCGCCAAGACGCAATCCAGCGCTGGCCACGGCGCGGCGCGGCGGTGTGCATCGTGCCCCTGATGCCCCCATGCGCCGTGCGCCACCCGGTGATTCATTTCTGAACAGTGTCACATCCTGGCGGTGTTGCAAATGAGCACGCAAGGGCCTGAAGCGGCGTTGCGAAGGCTGTCGCCAGCGCGTCAGCACACCCATCAGCCCAGCCTACGACATGGCACAAAAGTTGCCATTCGTGGTGGGTGATCCCGAACCAGGTGGGCTTGGGATCATGACGACCGGGCATGCCGCACGGGCGTCATTCAGCTCACAAGGATTCAGGAGACACACCCATGAAACGAAAACTTCTCAGCATTCTGGTCATGGCGGCAACCGCCCACGTCGGCGCGCAAGTGACCGACGCCATGATTGCCAACGACGCCGCCAGCACCAATGACGTGTTGTCCTGGGGCATGGGCACCCAGGGCCAGCGTTATTCGCCGCTGTCCGACATCAACCCCAAGACCATCAGCCGGCTGGTGCCGGTGTGGTCGATGTCTTTTGGCGGGGAAAAGCAGCGCGGCCAGGAGTCGCAGCCGCTGGTGCACAACGGCAAGATGTTCGTCACGGCGTCGTACTCGCGCATCTTTGCGCTGGACGCCAAGACCGGCGCCAAGCTCTGGAAATACGAGCACCGCCTGCCCGAAGGCATCATGCCCTGCTGCGACGTGGTCAACCGCGGCGCTGCGCTGTATGACAACCTGGTGATCTTCGGCACGCTCGATGCCCAGCTGGTGGCGCTGGACCAGACCACCGGCAAGGTCGTGTGGCGCGAGAAGATCGACGACTATAGCGCCGGCTACAGTTACACCGCCGCGCCGCTGATCGCCGAAGGCCTGTTGATCACCGGCCTGTCGGGCGGCGAGTTCGGCGTGGTCGGCCGTGTCGAGGCGCGCGACCCTAAGACCGGCAAGATGGTCTGGTCACGCCCGGTCGTCGAGGGCCACATGGGCTTCCTGAACGGCAAGGAAAACGGCATCACCGGCACCACCAACGCCAGCTGGCCGGGTGAAACCTGGAAAACCGGCGGCGCCACGCCCTGGCTGGGCGGCACCTACGATGCCAAGACCGGCCTGGCCTATTTCGGCACCGGCAACCCCGGCCCGTGGAACAGCCATGTGCGCAAGGGCGACAACCTGTACTCCACCTCCACCGTGGCCATCGATGTCAAGACCGGCAAGATCGTCTGGAGCTACCAGAGCACGCCCAACGATGCCTGGGACTTCGACGGCGTCAACGAGTTCATCACCTTCGACATGGATGGCAAGCGCATGGGCGCCAAGGCTGACCGCAACGGCTTTTTCTATGTGAATGACGCCACCACCGGCAAGCTGGTGAATGCCTTTCCCTTCGTCAAGAAGATCACCTGGGCCACCAGCATCGACCTGAAGACCGGCCGGCCCAACTTCGTGGCCGAGAACCGTCCCGGCGACCCGAACGCGCCGGGCAACGACGACGCCACCAAGGGGAAGTCCACCTTCACAGCGCCGGGCTTTTTAGGTGGCAAGAACCAGATGCCGATGGCCTACAGCCCCAAGACCGGCCTGTTCTACGTGCCGACCAACGAATGGGGCATGGACATCTGGAACGAGCCGATCACCTACAAAAAGGGCGCCGCCTTCCTGGGCGCGGGTTTCACCATCCGGCCGCTGTTCGAGGACCACATCGGCTCCTTGCGGGCGATCGACCCGAAGACCGGCAAGGTGGCCTGGGAGGTCAAGAACACCGCACCGCTCTGGGGTGGCGTCATGACAACGGCCGACCTGGTGTTCTGGGGAACGCCTGAAGGCTTTTTGAAAGCCGCCGACGCCAAGACCGGCAAGGTCATATGGCAGTTCCAGACCGGCTCGGGCGTGGTGGCGCCACCCATCACCTGGAAGGAAGGCAACGACCAGTACATCAGCGTCGTGTCCGGCTGGGGCGGCGCGGTGCCGCTGTGGGGCGGCGAGGTGGCCAAGAAGGTCAACATGCTTGAACAGGGCGGTTCGGTCTGGACCTTCAAGCTGCTCAAGTAAGCGGCGCTGCCCGGCTCACCGTGGGTGGGCGGGGCTTTCATCACAGGGCGGGCTGGCGCAGGCCGGTTCCGCCTTTTCATTCCACTTTTTCACGATCGGAAGCACTGACATGCGATCCCTCCTGACGCTAGGCGCTGCATTCATCAGCGCCCACTGCATGGCCCAGACCGGCAATGCCAATGACCTGGCCGCCGTGGCGGAACTGGCCAAGGCCAGCGGCTGCTATTCCTGCCATTCGGCCGCTGAAAAAATCGTCGGCCCGGCCTTCAAGGACGTTGCCGCCAAGTACAAGGATGACAAGGACGCCGTGGCCTCGCTGGTGCAATCGATCCAGTACGGCTCCAAGGGCAAGTGGGGCCGCATCCCCATGCCCGCCCATGCGACGCTGGGCAGTGGTGACCTCAAGGCGCTGGCCGGCTGGGTGCTGGCCACCCCCCAGCCATGACGTGTAGATAACGCTTGCAGCCCGCTGGCCACGGTGGCTTCTGCGCCGCGCTGGCGCTGGCCAGTCGGGGCCTGTGCGCGCAGGTCAGCGGGCGCAGCGACTGGCCGCGCCATCCCGCCAGGGGCAAGGTCAAGGTGCGCTGCCGTCTGGGCATGGCTTGTTCCAGATCCATCTGGAAGCAAGCACGAAGCCGCAGACAGTGCGGCAGCACGGCATGCAAGACACGCGGCGAATTCTGCTATTTAATCAATAGCTGCTTGCGCATGCTGGTCATGCGCAAACGGCCTGTTTGATGCTAAAAACCTGTCGCCAGGCTGAATCGGGCTGGCCCGGACTCAGTTTTCCGGGTGCAGTGCGCGCGACGCTGCGTCGGTGCGAAAGATGATCGGTTGCCCGCGCCCGGCCGGTGCCTGCCGCACCAGCTGCACAACCTTGTCATGGTGCGGCGATTTACCGCACACCGGGTCGGCCTGTGCGGCATCGCCGGTGATCTGGAAGGCCTGGCAGCGGCAGCCGCCGAAATCCTTGTGGCGCTCGTCGCAGTCGCGGCACGGCGCCTGCATCCAGGCGTCGCCCCGGTAGGCGTTGAAAGCCTGGCTGCGCGCCCAGATATCAGACAGCGGCTGGTCCTGCACGCGCGGCAGTTGCAGGCCCGGCAGGTTGCGCGCGTTGTGGCAGGGTAAGGCCACGCCATCGGGCGCGATGGCCAGAAACACCGCGCCCCAGCCGTTCATGCAGGCCTTCGGGCGTTCTTCAAAGTAATCGGGCACGACAAACAAAATCCGGCAGCGCGTGCCGAACTCGGCGCGGTAGCGCTGCACCACCGCCTCGGCTTCGATCAATTGCGCATGCGTCGGCATCAGGTGGTCGCGGTTCTTCCAGGCCCAGCCGTAATACTGCGTGTTGGCCAGTTCCAGAAATTCGGCATCGAGGGCCAGCGCCATCTCGATGATCTTGTCCACATGCGGCAAGTTGTGCCGGTGCAGCACGCAGTTCAGCACCATCGGCCAGTCGTGCTGCTTGATCAGGCGCGCCACCCGCTGCTTGAGCTCGAAGGTCTTGGTATGGCTCAGGAAATCGTTGAGTTCGCGGGTCGAGTCCTGGAAAGACAGCTGCACATGGTCCAGCCCCGCGTCCTTCAGCCGGCGGGCGCGGGCTTCGGTCAGGCCGACGCCCGAGGTGATCAGGTTGGTATAAAAGCCCAGATGCCGGGCTTCCTGCACCAGCTCTTCAAGGTCGTCCCTGAGCAGCGGCTCGCCGCCGGAAAACCCCAGCTGCGCCGCGCCCAGCGCACGCGCCTGGCGCATCACATCGACCCACTGCGCGGTTGTCATTTCCTCCTGCAGACTGGCATGCTGCGTCGGGTTGTAGCAAAACACGCAGTGCAGCGGACAGCGGTAGGTCAGCTCGGCCAGCAGCCACAGCGGCGGCGGCACGGCAGCGTCAACCACGCTGGGCAAAACCGCTTCAGACAATCCAGCCACGGCGCATCCCTTCGTGCAGCAGTTCGCGCACCTGCGGCGCAATGCCTTTGGCATTGAACAGGATTTCAAGGTCGGCCACCATGGCGTCGATGCTGCGTTCGCCGTTGCAGCGGCGCAGGATTTCGGCCGAACTGTCGTTGAGCTTGACCATGCCTTCCGGATACAGCAGCACCCAGGCCGACTGCACCTGCTCGTACTGCATGCGGTACCCGCGCGACAGTTTGGGGAATGCCGGCAAGGCCGGCGGCGCTTTGGCGCCAGGCGCGACCGGCGGCATAGGCGAGATAGGCGATGAGGCAACAGCGTTCATGTCAGTCCCTGGCGGGTTGAAGGGTTTGAGGGGATTGAGGGGAGTTGAGGCAGACCCTCTCGATGGTGTCGAGCATGCTCCAGAGGATGTCGAGCTTGAACTGCAAGATGTCCAGCGCCCGGTGCTGGGCCTGGCGGGTGGTGAAGTGCTCCAGCGTGACCTGCAGCCCGTGCGCCACGTCCCGGCCCGCCAGCGGAATGCGGCTCCTGAAGTAATTCAGCCCCTCGGCGTCGATCCACGGATAGTGCGTGGGCCAGCCGGCCAGCCGGTCCTTGTGGATTTGCGGGGCGAACATTTCGGTCAGCGACGAACACACCGCCTCCTGCCAGGGAGCGCTGGCCGCGAAATTCACATAGGCATCGCAGGCAAAACGCACGGCGGGCGCGACGCCCTGCAGCGACCAGAGTTCTTCGCGCGGAATGCCGACGGCTTCGCCCAGGCGCGTCCACGCCTCGATGCCGCCAGCGGCCGAACCGCTGTAGTCGCCATAGCCGTCATGGTCCAGGATGCGCGCTATCCACAGCCGGCGGTGTTCGCGGTCCGGCATGTTCGCCAGGATGGCAGCGTCCTTGCGCGGAATGCAGATCTGGTAGTAAAAGCGGTTTCTGACCCAATGGCGCAGTTCATCAGGGGTGCACTGGCCGCTGTTCATCCGGACATTGAAGGGGTGGTGGATGTGGTAGCCCGCGCCCTGGGCGTGCAGGCGGGCCTCGAACTCTGACCGCGTCCAGGCGGTTGCCGGGTCGCCGGCCGGATCAGGGCGATGGGTTTGCGCTAGTTCCATGAGGTGAGCCTGCCGTCAGAAAATCAGGTCCATGCCGTCCCAGGCGACGTCAATGCCATGCGCGGTCAGCAGCGCGCGTTCGGCGGAATCGTCCTGGAGGATGGGGTTGGTGTTGTTGATGTGGATGAGGATTTTTCGAACGCCCGGCGGGAGCCGGTCAAGCTGGGCCATCATGCCCTGCGGACCGCTTTGCGGCAGGTGGCCCATCTCGGCGGCGCTCTTTGTTGACAAGCCCAGTCGCTGCATTTCATCTTCGGTCCAGAAGGTGCCGTCCACCAGCACAATCTGGCATTGCGCCATCAGCGCCAAGAGATCCGGCGTGACCTCACCCAGGCCGGGCGCATAAAACACGCGCGCGCCGTTGTCGGGGTTTTCAATCACCAGGCCGATGTTGTCGCCCGGACGCGGGCAGTGGCGAAACGGGGAATAAGGCGGCGGCTTGGACGACAGCGCGATGGGCTGCAGCGCCAGGCCGGGCAGTCCGGGCACAGCCTGAAGGTCGGCGTCAAGCTTGAGCGGCAGCGACTGAATGCCGCAGTAATGCGACAGGATGCGGGTGATGGGAAAGCCTTCGCCAATATCAGAAAGCACCTCGGGCGTGGCCAGCAGCGGCAAGGGGCTGGCGCGTTCGCGCAGCATCAGTAACCCGGTGACATGGTCGATCTGCGCGTCCATCAGCAGCACGCAGGCAATGCCGCTGTCGCGCACCGCGCGGGCGGGCTGCAATTCGGGATTCGCGCGAATCTGCGCCAGCACATCGGGCGAGGCATTGACCAGCAGCCAGTCCTGGCCGTTGGCGCTGACGGCAATCGACGACTGGGTACGCGCCTGCGCCCGCAGCGTGCCGCGCCTGAAGCCATCGCAGTTGGGGCAATTGCAGTTCCACTGCGGAAAGCCGCCGCCTGCTGCCGAACCTAGAACGCGTAATTGCATGGGTCGAATTCCGAAAAAAATGAAAACCAGCCAGCGCCAACCGGCGAACGCGACAGGTCGCGCACGCCGGCAGCAGGAATTCCGGCTTAGCGGTTGGCGATGTACATGGTGATTTCGAAACCGAAACGCAGGTCAGTGAAAGAAGGGGCGGTCCATTGCATGGTGAGTCTCCAGTGGTTGGATAAGGGGTGATCACGGACCTGTCACCGCTTTCAGCAGCAACCGGCCCGCCCTGCTGTAATGCAACTTCAATGCCACACCAAACCACCTCCCCTGCCCGCCCGCCCTCGAACACCGAACCGGGCAAGGGCTGGCATTCGCCGCACTTTGTCACCACCGCGCGCGGCGCGCGCATGGCCTACCGCGACTGCGGCGCGCGGGACGGCGAATGCTGGCTGGTGCTGCATGGCGGGCCGGGCGCCTCGTGCCATCCGGGCCTGCTCGCGCCCTTGCAGCTCAGCCGCCAGCGCGCCGTCCTGCCCGACCAGCGCGGCGCCGGCCGTTCACGCCCGGCAGCCCGGCTGGCGGGCAACCACACCGACCAGCTGGTGGCCGACCTGGAGACCTTGCGCCGGCACCTGGGCATAGCACGCTGGGCCTTGCTGGCCGGATCGTGGGGCACCGTGGTGGCCTTGCGCTACGCCCAGGCAAACCCGGACCGGGTCACGCGGCTGGTGCTGCGCGGTGCCTTTGCGCTCAGGCGGCGGGAAATTTTCGGCCTGCTCCACCCCGATGCCCGGCGCGACCGCGCGGTGTCGCGCAACCCCCACTGGCCGCGCGCGCCCTACAGCGGCGACGCACGGGTGCTGGCCCGGCTGGAGCAGGTGCTGCAATCTGGAACACCCGGTGTTGCAGCACGGCACGTTGTACGTTGCTGGAATTTGCTGGAACAGCGCTCGGCGCTGCGCGGCCTGTGGCGCAGCCTGGTCCACTCGGCCGCCTTGGAACATGCCCTGGCTGGCGAACCCCGACAGCGCGCCCATGCGTACCGCCGCGCCTGGGCGCAGCTCAGGCGCCAGCAGCGGCTCAGCCTGGCCAATCTGCGCCAGCCGCGCACCAGCCGCACGGACCGAAGTGGCTGGAAAAAATTCCGGATTCAGGGCCATTACCTCAGGCACCAGGGCTTTGTGCCCCCGGGCGGGCTGGACAGCGCCGCACGCAGCCTGGCGCTGCGGGGGATTCCGAGCGACTGGGTGCATGGCCGCTTCGACGCGGTCTGTCCGCCGGCCAACAGCCGCCGCTGGGTGGAAATACAGGAAGCGCTGCGAAGCGGACTGGCCAGAGCGCACGGGCCACTGGCAGGCCATCTGGCCAGCGAGCCGGGCGTGCGCGACACGCTGGCGAAGGTGGTCCGCCAGCCCCGGACGGGCGCTTGAGGCGTGCGTGTCGTGGAAACGGCCGGAGCCGGGTTAAGCAACCTTCATTTCAGGCAGCCGACACCTTTTTACGCATCAAAAATGCTTTTTGCGCAGTTCCAGCTTGCGTCGGCAGCTATTATTTCAGTAGCTGAAATGTTCCGGTTCCTTGACCGCTTTGAGGGAATAGCCGTGTAATTTTGCGCTGACCACCGTCCTGGCAGCGCAGGGTGGCGACGGGCCATCAGTTCCAGACATCCGGCGGCAACTGGTCTTTCTTGCGGTAGATGGTGTTGCGCGAAACCCCCAGCGCCTTGGCCGCCGCCGACACGTTGCCCTGGTGCTGGCGAAGCATCTGGGCCATGGCGGACAGGGCGACATCCTGCAGGCTGTGGCCGGCGGCTTCACAGACCGGACGGCCGGGCGCTGCAGCAGCCAGCGGCTCCGCCCCGGTGATGGCGGCAGTCGGCTGCGGCAGCGTCTGGCCGGCAGGATGCTGGCCCATTTCCTCAAGAAAGTCGTCGGGCAGGTGGATGCGCTCGATCAGGCCCTCGCAGCCGACCATGACCACGGCGGTGCGCAACAGGTTGTGCAACTGGCGGAAGTTGCCGGGCCAGTGGTAGGCGCGGAACATGGCCTGCACGTCGGCCGACAGCCCGATCTTCGGGCTCTTGTCGCACAGGCTGCCAATGATCTTGGTGACCACCAGGTCGAAATCGCTGCGCTCGCGCAGCGCCGGCAGGCGCACCACCAGGCCGTTCAGCCGGTAGTACAGGTCTTCCCGGAACTCGCCGCGCGCGATCATGTCCTTGAGGCTTTTGTTGGTGGCGCACACGATGGCGATATCGACTTCAATTTCCTTGCCGGCGCCCAGCGGGCTGACGCGGCGGTCCTGCAGCACGCGCAGCAGACGCGCCTGCAGATGCTTGGGCATGTCGCCTATCTCATCGAGAAACAGCGTGCCGCCGTTGGCCTGCTGGATTTTGCCGGCCGCGCCTTTCTTGCGCGCGCCGGTGAAGGCGCCGTCCTCGTAGCCAAACAGCTCGGACTCGATCAGGGTCTCGGGAATGGACGCGCAATTGACCGACACAAAGGGCTTGGCGGCGCGGTCGGAGTCGCCGTGGATGGCCTGCGCCATCAGGTCCTTGCCGGTGCCGGTTTCGCCCAGGATCATGATCGGAATGTCACGGCCGCGCACCATGCGAAGCTTGCTGATCACCGCCGAAACCTGCGCGTCGCCAGTGTCAAGATAGCGCAGCGTGGACAACTGGTGCCTGCGCGCCGAAGCGGCCTGGCTGATGCCCTGGCCGGCCGGCAGGCTGTCCACGGCATCGGGCGCCGGCCCTGCGTCATGGCCCGCGAACCATTGCATGCCCTGCTTGATCTTGACCCGGCAGGACACCGTCACCCCGTTGTGCAGGCACAGCGAATGCAGCCGGGGAATGCCGCCCCGGCAGAGTTCGTAAAGATGCGACATGGCAATGCCGAACAGCGACGAAAAAGTATGCACCTTCAGCGCGTTGTGGGGCAAGCCCAGCTGGAACTGCGCGCTGCGGTTGGCCGACAGGAAGCGCCCGTCTGGGGAAAACACCACGATGCCCTCGACCAGGGTGCCAATGAACTCGGGACGGCTGTGGAAATGGATGCGCACGGCCTTGGGAAAGATGTCGGCGAACATGTGGTTTTCGACCATCTGCGCCGACATGCGCACCAGGGCCATGGTGTGCTGGTGCACGCTGCGGTGGTCGCCGCTCACGTCCAGCGCCCCGATCAGCTGGCCGTAGGGGTCCATGATGGGCGCGCACGAGCAGGTCAGGAACTTGTTGGCGTTCATGTAATGCTCGCCGCCGTGAACCATGATGGCCTGCTCCTCGCGCAGCGCGGTGCCAATCGCATTCGTGCCCTTGCTGTCTTCGGACCAGTCCACGCCGGGCGTCAGCGCCACCTGCGAGGCCTTCTCCAGAAAGTCGCTGTCGCCCAGCGTATGCAGCACCACGCCCCTGGCCGAGGTCAGCAGCACCATGCTGTGGGTGTTGGCAATCTGCTCGTACAGCGTTTCCATGGCCGGCGCGGCATGCAGCAGCAAAAACCGGTTTTCTTCCATCGTCTGGGCCAGCACAACTTGGGCGGGCGGAGAAAAATCGGGCTGGTCGGAACTGGCAATGCCGAAGGACTGCGAACGCTGGTGCGACGCCTCAATCAGCGCGCGCTTTTTGTCGTCTTCGCTTTCGGAGCCGGGTGGAGTGCCTGTGCGGGAAGGTAAATAGCTGGCAGCCGGGATGCTCATCATCCGCTCCTTGAGTTACGTGTGCGACCTGGGCAAACCATGGCGCAAGGTCTTTCGGTGTCGTTGCCTTGCATTCGGCCTGACCGGTATTTTTACGCAGGGCCGAACGCTTGGGCTACCGCATTCTGGAGCATGTCACAAGGGGTTCACAACGGCATAAACCCTTGATCAGAAAGGATTTATTGCCTTTTTTCAGCGCTTGGACCAGCGGCAAATTTGTTCCAAATTGACACACCTGGCGACACAACCCTTGCCTCAGCCGCTTGCCTCGAAAGCCCTTTGCAGAGTCACTTCACTGGCAAGCCGGGCCGTGCAGGGGGGTGCCGAAAGTGCTGGCTTGCTTATTGCTGATAGGGGCCATCACGCATCAACTGGAGCAGATTTCAATGAAAGCCTTTTCATCTTCACTTCTCAAGCGGTCCGGCATGGCGGTGTTCATTTCGGCCGCGCTCTGGACCGGCGCGGCCATGGCCCATGGCGATGTGGTGCCGCAGTCGGTGGACACGCACACGCTGCCCCAGCTCGGCGACAAATGGCGCGACGCCAACCCCTACAGCACCGGCCCGGCCAACAAGGAAGCGCTGCGCATCGGCACGTCGGCCTACAACCAGAACTGCGCGCGCTGCCACGGACTGCAGGCGATTTCAGGCGGCATGTCGCCCGACCTGCGCAAGCTCGACAGCGAATGCACGGGCATGGCCGACGCGGCCAAAAAATCTGCCTGCTTCAAGGAAATGGATGATTTTTTCATCTCCACCGTGCGGCGCGGCCGCACGCGCGACGGCCGCGTTTACATGCCGCCGTTTGAAGGCACGCTGACCCAGGAAGCCATCTGGTCCATCCGCACCTACCTGGAAACACGGCGCGAGCCTTGAGGCCCGCACAGCAGCCTGAAGCCTGCCGACAGGCGCGCGCCGCAACCGGCCCCGGCGAATCCCGCCCAGTTTTCAATTGACCCAAGGCAAGCCCACACCATGACTTCTTCGAATCCCGACGTTTGCCTGGACCCCCGCCGCGACGGCCTGCCGGCACGCGGACTTGACCGCCGGCGCAGCCTGGCGTTCCTGCTGTCGCTGGGGCTGCCGCTGGCGCAGGCGCAGACCGAGTTGACCGACCTGGCGCGCATTCGCGCCAGCGGTGTGCTGAAGGTTGCCGTCTACAAGGACAACGCGCCATTTTCAGACGGCCCCACCGACAACATGCAAGGGCTGGACATTGACCTGGCCGGCGCCTTGGCCCGGCAGCTGCAACTCAAGCTGGCCCTGCTGCCCTTCGACGCGGGCGAACGCATGAACGACGACCTGCGCAACATGGTCTGGCGCGGCCACTACCTGGGCTACGGGCCGGCCGACATCATGCTGCATGTGCCGGTGGACAAGTACCTGATGCAGGAAAACCGGCAGGCGCTGATCTTTGCGCCCTACATGCGCCAGGTGCAGGTGCTGCTGCATGACACGCGCACGCTGCCCCAGGTCACGGGGCCGGATGACCTGAAAGGCCACAAGCTGGCCGTCGAGCGCGGCACCGGCATGGCCAGCGTGCTGATGGGCCAGCAAAACGGCATGCTGCAAACGCAGGTCAGTCTTTACCCCTCGGGCGTCGAGGCGGCCCAGGCCGTTATCAAAGGGCAGGCGGCCGCCGCCTATGTGCTGCGCTCGCAGGCCGAAGCCGCACTGGCCGGGGCCCAGCCCCGTCCGGCGCACCTGGCGCTGACCAGCCTGCCGCTCGAAGGCGTCCCTGAAAACGGCTGGCCGCTCGGGCTGGCCATCAAGGCAGCCAACAAGGACCTGGGCCAGGCGCTCGAAGTGGCCTTCAGGGAATTGCGCAGCAATGGCGAACTGCTGGCCATGTTCCAGAAGCGTGGCATGACGTTGACGGCGCCCTGAAACCCTGCGCTGCGTCACGCCGGTGCTGCGGTCCGCCGCACCGGCTTTGCTTTTTTCGTATCACAACGCTTGCGCCCCGGATGACGCCGCATCCTGCCTTTCGAGTTCTTCCAGCTCCGCTTCGGTGAACACCCGTGAACGCGTGTGGAAGGCCTTGCCCTCGGGGCCTTCCAGCGAGAACGTGCCGCCATGCCCGTCGATGACGTCGATGATCAGCTGCGTGTGCTTCCAGTAGGCGTACTGCGACTTGCCGATGTAAAAACGCGCACCGCCGATCTCGCCCAGAAAAACATCGCCCGCGCCCATCGTGATCTCGCCCGGCAAATAGCAATTGGCCGCGCTGTTGTCGCAGCAGCCACCGGACTGGTGGAACATGACGGTGCCGTGTTTCGCCTGGAGCTGCTCCACCAGTTCGAGCGCCGCCGGGGTGGCAATGACTTTTTCAACCATGTCGGTCTCCAGATAAAACGCCATGAAATGCAAAAAGGGACGGTTTCCCGTCCCCGTGAATGCTGCGCGGCCTTGGGCCGGCCGGTCACCGGCAGGTCAGAAGAAGCCGAGCTTTTGCTCGCTGTAGCTGACCAGCAGATTCTTGGTCTGCTGGTAGTGGCCCAGCATCATCTTGTGGTTTTCGCGGCCCAGGCCCGATTCCTTGTAGCCGCCAAAAGCCGCATGCGCCGGGTAAGCGTGGTAGCAGTTGGTCCAGACGCGGCCGGCCTTGATGGCGCGACCCATGCGGTAAGCGACGTTGCCGTTGCGGCTCCACACACCGGCACCCAGTCCGTAGAGCGTGTCGTTGGCAATCGCCAGGGCGTCGGCCTCGTCCTTGAAGGTGGTCACAGCCAGCACGGGGCCGAAGATTTCTTCCTGGAAGATGCGCATCTTGTTGTGGCCCTTGAACAGCGTCGGCTTGACGTAGTAGCCGCCTTCGTAGTCAGGGCCGAGGTCGGCCTGCTCGCCGCCGATCAGCACCTCTGCGCCCTCCTGGCGACCCAGTTCGAGGTAGGACATGATCTTGGTGAGTTGCTCTTTGGACGCCTGCGCGCCCATCATGGTGTCGGTGTCCAGCGGGTTGCCCATCTTGATGGCAGCAACGCGCTTGAGCACGCGCTCCATGAAAGCGTCGTAGATCGATTCCTGGATCAGCGCACGCGACGGGGCGGTGCAGACCTCGCCCTGGTTGAAGGCAAACAGCACCAGGCCTTCGATGGCCTTGTCCAGGAAACTGTCGTCCTTGTCCATCACATCGGCAAAAAAGACGTTGGGCGACTTGCCGCCAAGTTCCAGCGTGGCCGGAATCAGGTTGTTGGCCGCCGCCTGGGCAATCACGCGGCCGGTCGAGGTGGAGCCGGTGAAGGCGATCTTGGCGATGCGCTTGCTGGTGGCCAGCGGCATGCCGGCTTCGCGGCCGTAGCCGTTGACGATGTTGAGCACGCCGGCGGGCAGCAGGTCGGCAATCAGTTCGGCCACGATCAAAATACTGATGGGCGTGGATTCGGCGGGCTTGAGCACCACGCAGTTGCCGGCGGCCAGCGCCGGGGCCAGTTTCCAGGCGGCCATCAATATCGGGAAGTTCCAGGGAATGATCTGGCCGACAACGCCCAGCGGCTCGTACAGGTGGTAGGCGACAGTGTTTTCGTCGATCTCGCTGATGCTGCCTTCCTGCGCGCGGATGCAGCCGGCGAAATAGCGGAAGTGGTCAATGGCCAGCGGAATGTCGGCGTTCAGCGTTTCGCGGATCGGCTTGCCGTTGTCCACGGTTTCGGCCCAGGCCAGCAGTTCGAGGTTGGCTTCCAGGCGGTCGGCGACCTTGAGCAGCACATTGGAGCGCTCGCCTGCGGAGGTGCGGCCCCACTTGTCGGCTGCTGCGTGGGCGGCGTCGAGTGCGCTTTCGATGTCCTCGGCGGTGGAACGCGCTACCTGCGTGTACGGCTTGCCGTTGACGGGGCTGATCACGTCAAAGTATTGGCCCTTGGCCGGTGCAAGCCACTCGCCGCCGATGAAGTTGTCGTACCGGGCTTTGTAGGTGTGAAGGGCGTCCGTGGCGCCGGGTGCTGCGTAGATCATGGGTCTCCTTAGGGGGTCAATGGCGGGGTGTTTTCCCTTGCGGGTACTGCATCAGTATCAAGGAACGTGCCAGCAGGGCGAAAGCGGAAAAACCCGTGTTTTTCGCGCGTTTCCGGGTCATTTTGCGGAGGTCCTGACGCGATGCATCCGCCATGCAGCGCAATAGCCGGCCCGGGCATCACGGCGCGCACGGTATCGGAGTGTTTGATACTCCTGAATTCATAGCTGCTTGTGCATACCAGGCTTGCGCCAAAGGCCTGTTTGATGCTGAAAACAGTATGTACGGGCCAAAGTCAATATGCCCCGGTGCTGCTGGCGCTGCTGGTGCTGCAACTGCCGGCTTCATGCGCCATGCAACGCTCCGCCCTGAAACACCTGTGACAAAAAAGAGCAATCCTTTTGCCAACGCCAGGCCTGCCGGGCTGCAGTCGGCGCGCCAGGTTGCGACTGGCATGGCTTTTGCTGAAACCGGCGTGCCCACATATTGCCGGGCAATCCCAAATGACCGGAAACATCGTGATGAACAAAAACCTGCCCGCCCTCGCCGTTCTGGCCCTGATTTCAGGCGCCGCCGCTGCCCAGAGCGCCGTGGTGCTGTATGGCAACGTTGACCTGGGCCTGCTGACGCAGAACCACAGCCCGGCGGGCGGCTCCTCGACCAGCATCGCCAACGGCGGCATCTCGCCCAGCATCTGGGGCTTTCGCGGCTCGGAAGACCTGGGCGGCGGGCTGAAAGCCAATTTCAACCTGGAAGGACACTTTGCCGCGGACACCGGCGCGGCGGGCGGCAATGGAACCACGGGAGCTGCGGCCCTGTTTCGCCGCCAGTCCAATGTGGGCTTGTCGTCTGCCGACCTGGGCACGCTCACCCTGGGCAACCAGTACAGCCCGGCCATCCTGGCATTCGCTGCGACAGACCCGCGCGGCCTGCGTGAAAACTTCTCCGGCCTTTACCCCTGGGCCTACAACTCGGGCGTCGTTGCCCCGGGCCTGAGCGCGGCAATCCTGCCGAACCAGAACAACGACGTCGGCGTGTTCCTGCAAAACGCCATCACCTACAGCCACAAATTTGGCCCGGTCGGCATTGCGGGTGGCTACAGTGTCTCGGAAGGCAAAGGCGCTGTGTATTCCCTGGGCGTCACTTACGCAGGTCCGCTGTCTTTGTCGGCTGCCTACCAGTCCAACAACAAGCCCAACACGTCTGACCGGCTGAGCAGCATCTACACCGTCGGTGCCGGCTACACCCTCGGCGACTTCACTGGCAAGCTGAACTATCTGCGTGGCGACAACAAAAATGCCGCCACGCTTGCCGATGCCAGCAAGGTGAATGTGGTCGGTGCAGGCCTGGACTGGAAGACGGCGGCCAACAACACCGTGATGGGTGCCGTCTATTTCGGCAAGAACAAGACCAACGGCCAGGACAAGACCACGACGCTGATCCTGAGCGATGAATACGCCCTGTCCAAGCGCACCACGCTGTATGGAACCTTTGTCTATGCCGACGCCAAGGCAGGCGCCACGCTGCTGACGACCGTGGTGGCAGGCGGCACGGCGGCCAATGTCGGCACCAGCCTGTTCAACGTGGGCGTCAGGCACTCGTTCTGATCGGCCAGCAGGCCTTTCAGCCCCGGCATTCCTGCAAGGAAATGCCGGGGCCTGCCTGACAAAGCGCTCAGGCGGCCCGGAATTGCAGGCCCGGCGTGGCCTGCCAGTTGCCCTGCTTGTCCACCACCAGCACATCGACACTCCATGCGCGGGCGAGTCGAAGCGCCTTTTCGCGTCCGGCAACGAACATCACCTTGGTGAGCGCATCGGCCAGCGCGCAACTGGGTGCCGCCACGGCGACACACGACAGTTCGGCAGGCGAATAACCGGTGTGCGGATTGAAGATGTGGTGGTGCTGGTGGTCGGGGCTGAAACTGCATTCGTTGTCAGCAGACACTGCCACGCCCCGGCCGTCCAGCGCCAGACGGCTGATCAGCGCCTGCGCATCGCGCGGGTCCTGCAGCCCCAGCAGCCAGGGCTGGTGATGGCTTGAATCACCCAATGACGTCCACTCGCCGGCATTGACCAGCGCATGCGCAATGCCGCTGGCCTGCAATCGGCTGCGCACCAGGTCAGCGGCAAAGCCCTGGGCAATGCCGTTCAGCGTCACGCCCATGCCAGGGCGGCCCAGGCGAATGGCGTCGTGTGACACCGACAGATGCGTCCAGCCGACCGCAGCCCGGGCGGCAGTCACCGCCTCGGGCGACGGCAACGCCTGGCGGCTGGCTGCCTGTTCAAACACCTGCCACAGTGGCTGGACAGTGACATCAAACGCGCCCTGGCTGCGCGCCGACACACTTTGCGCCAGCTGCAGGATAGCCACCAGATCGGGGTGCGGCCGCAACAGCACGCCCTCGCGGTTCAGTCGGCTGAGCGCGCTATCGTGGTCGAACAGGCTCATCTGCGCCTCCACATGGCGGATGGTTTCGACCGCCGCGTCCAGCGCCCGCTCGGCGTGGCGGCTGTCGGTATGCGCCACGCGCACGGACAGCATCGTGCCGAAGCCGAGCAGCATGCGGTCGCGCCACTGCAGCGCGTCGGCGCCATGAACGGCATCGGCTGCGCCTGCCATCAGCCAGCCGGAAGCAGCCAGGCCGGCTGCGCCCATGCCCAGGCTGGCGCGCAGGAAATTGCGGCGTTTCATGGCGTGTCCTTGGCAAGTTTTGCAGCAGGGCTGCCGGCCAGCACAATCGGGATGCGCACCTGACCCGACGCATGGCGGTTTTTCAGGATCAGCGGCACGCACAACTCCTCGTTGGTGTAAATCGCCACGCAGTCAAGGCATTGAAAGCATTCGTCGTAGTCGATCTTTCCCGGTTTTTCGATGGCCTGATAAGCACAGTCACTGCGGCAGCGCTGGCAGGGCTGGCCGCATTCGGCGCGCCGGGCAATCCAGTCAAAGCGGCGCAGCCGGCCCAGCACCACCATGCCGGCACCCAGCGGGCACAGGTAGCGGCAGTAGCCTTTGTAGAAAAAAGCGCTGAAAACCACCAGGCCGCCGGCCCACGCCACGAACGGCCAGGAGCGCTGGAACAGCAAGGTGATGCTGGTCTTGAACGGCTCCACCTCGACCAGCCGGTCGGTCCAGCCAACCGAAAAGCAGGCCGTCAGCACGATGGCACTGAGCACCCCGTACTTGAGCTTCTTGAGCTGGGCATCGACCCGGTCCGGAATGCGCACCTGGCGCACGCCCAGCGCATTGGCCGCCTTGCTGACCAGTTCCTGCAGCGCGCCAAAAGGGCACAGCCAGCCGCAAAAGGTGCCCCGGCCCCAGGCCACGGCACTGAGAATGACCGCGCCCCAGAGCACCACCGTCATCGGGTCGTACATGAAAAAACTCAGACTGCGGCCGGCCAGCAGCGCCTGGACCAGCGCCGTGATGTTGACCACCGACAGCTGGCCCTGCGCGTACCAGCCAATGAAGCCGAGCGTGAACAGCAGGTATGCGGTGCGAAACAGGGCCAGCCGGCGCTTGCTGCGGGACACCCAGTTGGGCCGGGCCAGCACCCAGGCCAGCAGCGCCAGGCCGCCGAGCAGCACCATCAGTTCAGTTCTGCGGGCGCGCCAGATCGGCGGCCACGACTTGTCGTCGGCGCTGGGCGCCTCGAAATAGCGGGCCGGCAGCGCCGTGTCAAAGGCGAAATCCTTGCTGACGCGCTCCGGGTAAATCATGCCTTTGCTGCGCGTCACGCGCAGCTTGAAGTCCAGCGCCTGCGCCGGGTCCAGCCCGGCCGGCGCATTCACCCGGAACACGCGCCACTCTGCGCCCTGCAGCGCGGCGGGCAGCAGCAGCCGGGCGTCCAGGTCCAGGTCGCGCAGTTCCAGCGGCAGGCCTTCCTGCTGCAATGTCAGCCGGTCGGGCACCGAGCCGCGAATGAAGTCGTCGCCGACAAAAGAATAGCGGCCCTGGCCGACCACCAGCAGCGCATGGTCGCCCGGGTCCAGCCGCCCCTGCAGCACCTTCCAGCCCTCGGGCGTGAGCAGGTTGCGGCCCACGGCCGGAACGCTCAGGTAGGCGGCATGCAGGGCGATGAAGTCGTCAGCCGGTGCCTGGCTGGCTTCGCGGTCCTGCCCCGCGCCCACCGTGCCGGCAAAGGCCTGCTCGATGTCACGGTTGCTCAAGGTTTTGCCGGACACCAGGCCGGCCCCGGCCAGCGCCTTCCAGTCCATGGGCGCATAAACCTCGGGCCGGATGCGCGCCACCCGCTCAGGGTCGCGGCCCTGGGCATAGCCCATTTTGGCCCGCGCCACCTTCAGCGATGCGGCCAGCAGGCTCTGGTTCAGGATGCGCACCGACGCCGTCGCCTTGGCCACCCCGTCAAGGTAGACATTGGCACTGCCGGCTTTTCCCTGGCTGTTGAGGTTGGAGCCGATCTTGATGCTCTGCATCAGCGATACGCCCTTGTACTGTTCGACAAAGCGCCGCATCGGCTCCTCGCCCAGCCCTTCCAGGAACACCGGCTCGTGGTGCGACAGCACGCGCACGCTCGTGAAGAGGCCCTTGGCATCGAGCGTGATCAGCAGATTGAAAGGCGTGCCGGAAAAGCCGGGAATCGGCGCCATGTCGATCGACTCGAACACATAGGCCACGATGGGCGTGGCGGTGCCGTCCTGCTTGAAGATCGGCCAGACCGGCAGCTCGCCGTCCTTTTCGCCCACGATGAGCGGCGGCGGAAACGCCTTGAGCATGGCGTCCCGCGTCATCGTTCCGGCCTGTGCGGGCAGGCCGGCGCACAGCGTGAAAAACAGCACGGCGATGGCCGATGCGGCATGCGCCCCAAGCCGGGCCAGCCTGCAAATAAATGGCGCCATCAGGACTTGCCCCGCACGGCGCCGCCTGCGAATTGCGCGGATTGACAGAATTTTGAGGTCTCCTTTTTCCCCTGGTCGCAGCGTGCGTGGCTAGCCGGTGCCGAGGGTTTGCCGTGCATGAAGGCAAAACGCATGCCACCGTACGGGCTGCGGCCATTTTGCGGATTGCCGGGGGAAACGCCTCTCGGCGCTGAGCAGGGCGCGCCGGGCCGATGCGCAGATCCTGAACAGCGGCAGTGAGCTGGTTGTGCTGACTGTTCCAATTCGGCACGCTCATGAAAATAACCTGGCGCCTGCGTAGGTCGGGTTAGCGAAGCGTAACCCGACATCTGCGTTTGCGTGCCCGGGAATGTCGGGTTACGCCTGCGGCTAACCCGACCTACATGAATAAAATGCTACAAATTCAGTAGCTATCTTCGCTCGTCCAATACGCGCTAGAGGCCAAAAACATGCATGAACCGGCCTTGCACAGGCCGGCAAGGCGTCAAGCAGTTTCGGCGACCACGACAAACCGCGCCGTCAACTCGCCCAGGCCCAGCTCGGCCAGCACCTGCTGCAGGCGCGTCTGCGCGGCGCGGGTCTTGGCCACGTTGAGAGTTTCCGGGCGGCTGGCCAGGATGAGTTCGTTTTTCATCGAATGCTCCCAGCCGACCAGTTCGGTCACCGTGACCTGGTAGCCGTTGGCCTCCAGTTGCAGGCAGCGCAGCACGTTGGTGATCTGGCTGCCGAATTCGCGGGTATGCAGCGGATGGCGCCAGAGTTCTGCCAGCGGAGTTTTGGTCAGGTTCAGGGCGCGTGACTTTTTCAGCACGCCGGCCACCTCGGCCTGGCAGCACGGCACCAGCACCATGTGACGCGCCTGCTTGGCCAGCCCAAAGGCGATCGCGTCGTCGGTGGCGGTGTCGCAGGCATGCAGCGCGGTCACGATGTCCACCTGCGGCGGCAGGTAGGCGGAGCTTGTCGCCTCCTGCACCGACAGGTTCAGGAAGGCCATGTTGGCAAAACCCAGACGCGCAGCCAGCGCCCGCGATTTCTCCACCAGCTCGGCGCGGGTTTCAATGCCGTAGATGAGGCCGCTGACCGGTTCGCCCCGGTGCGCCACGTTGAAAAACAGGTCGTACAGGATGAAGCCGAGGTAGGACTTGCCGGCGCCGTGGTCGGCCAGCGTGAAAACGTGGCCGCTTGCGGAAACTTCATTGAGCAGCGGCTCGATGAACTGGTACAGGTGGTAGACCTGCTTGAGCTTGCGCCGCGTGTCCTGGTTCAGCTTGCCTTCCCGGGTCAGGATGTGCAGTTCCTGCAGCAGTTCGATCGACTGGCCGGGACGGAGTTCTTCAATGACCTGCGCGGGCTTTGCCGCATGGGCTGCGGCCAAAACCTTGCGCGGAGGCTTGCCGGTAGATTTGTCGGTGGGTTTTGCGGAGGTGGGTGAACTGGTTTTTTGCATGGCTGCCCAGTTTAGTCGCGCGCTGTTTTTCAGGTTTTTCTCATGCCACCGGATGATCCTGCACTTGAGTCTTCAACAACTAAATTGCACACAATTTAGTTGTGTGCAATAATTAAACCATGTCCGATCAACCACCTACCGACACGCAGGCTCAGTCCGAGGCCATGCTGCTGCTGGACCACCAGCTGTGCTTTGCGCTGTACTCGACCTCGCTGGCCATGACCCGGCTGTACAAGCCCTTGCTTGATGGGCTGGGCATCACCTATCCGCAGTACCTGGCGCTGCTGGTGCTGTGGGAGCGCGACGGCCTGTCGGTGTCGGAACTGGGAGAGCGGCTCTTCCTCGATTCGGGAACGCTCACGCCCTTGCTCAAGCGGCTCGAATCGGCCGGCCTGGTGTCGCGCCTGCGCGCAGTCGAGGACGAGCGCCGTGTCCACATCACGCTGACGCCTGCCGGCCGCGCGTTGAAGGCGCAGGCCGCCAGCATCCCCGGCTGCATCCTGCGCGCCACGCATGGCTCGATTCCGGAACTGGTATCGCTGACCCGGCAGGTGCAGGACTTGCGCCGCCAATTGCTGGCCTGAGCTGCTTTTTTCAACCAACGAATTTCGATTTTTCAACCCGCCCCGATCCCGGGGCATTTCCAAGGAAACGCATGACCACGAAACTTGACCAGGTGCTCTACACCGCCCAGACGCACACCACCGGCGGCCGCGACGGCCAGGCCAAATCCAGCGACGCACGCCTGAACATCACCTTGAGCTCGCCCGGCACCACCGGCAACGGCACCAACCCCGAACAGCTGTTTGCCGCCGGTTATTCGGCCTGCTTCATCGGCGCGCTCAAGGCCGTGGCCGGCATGCAGAAAATCACCCTGCCTGCCGATGTCAGCATCGACGCCAGCGTGGACCTGGGCAAGATTCCCAACGGCTACGGCATCGCCGTTCGCATGGACATTTCCCTGCCCGGCATGGAAGCTGCCGCAGCGCAGGACCTGATCGATGCTGCTCACCAGGTCTGCCCGTACTCCAACGCCACGCGCGGCAACATCGACGTGACGCTGACGCTGAAATAAGCGCAGCGGCCCAGGCCGTGCCCAAGGCCCGCCTGTTTGAAAGCCGGCGGGTTTTTTTGCGCCTGCCGCAGACCTTGAAGTGCCTCCCCGGTGGCGCGACAATCGGGCATGACCGAATACAACAAGGCTGCTGCGGCGCGCCATGACATCCATGTTTACGAACACCTGACACCCGACGTGGTGCTGGACGCGCTGGCCAGCGTCGGACTGCTGGGCGACGGCCGCCTGATGGCGCTGTCCAGCTATGAAAACCGGGTGTACCAGGTGCATCTGGAAAGCCCGGTCGGCAGTGCGGAACTGGCCGGCGACATCGTGGTGGTCAAGTTTTACCGGCCCGACCGCTGGAGCGACGCGCAGATCCTGGAAGAACACGGGTTTGCCGCCGAGCTGATGGCAGCTGAAATCCCGGTGGTCGGCGCCCTGGTCCTGAACGGCACGACGCTGAACCATTTCAAGGGCTTCAGCTTCAGCGTGTCGCCCAGCCGTGGCGGCCGGCGGCCGGAACTGGACAACCTGGACGTGCTGGAGTGGATAGGCCGCTTTCTGGCGCGCATCCACACCGTGGGCGCGGCCCGGCCTTTCACGCACCGCCCTGCCCTGAACCTGCACACTTTTGGTTACGCCTCGCGCGATGCCCTGCTGGCGGGCGGCTACCTGCCGCTGGACATGGAATCGCGCTGGCTCAAGGCCTTCGACGAAGCCATGGTCGTTGCCAAAGGCGTGATTGAGAGCGTTCCCCATGCGCGCCAGCTGCGCCTGCATGGCGACTGCCATCCCGGCAACATCCTGTGGACGCCCGAAGGCTTGCCGCTGGCCGGGCCGCATTTTGTCGATCTGGACGATGCCAGGAGCGGCCCGGCGGTGCAGGACCTGTGGATGCTGCTGTCGGGCGACCGGCCCCAGCAGCTGCGCCAGCTCGGCGCGCTGGTCGATGGCTACGACGAGTTCGGCGCGTTCGACCGGCGCGAGTTGGTGCTGATCGAGCCGCTGCGCACGCTGCGCCTGGTGCATTACAGCGCCTGGCTGGCGCAGCGCTGGCACGACCCGATCTTCCCGATCAACTTCCCGCAGCGACTACTGGAAAGGCCAGGTGGACATGCTCGTCGAGCAGACCGAAGCGATGCAGGCGCCGCCGCTGGTCGCCTGAAGCCGCCTTGCCCAGGCCTGGCGGTGCCTGGCAAAGAATGGCACAAGGCGGTTTGCAGCGACCCGGCAACACGGCGTTTGCTGACACGGTCGAGCTGCGGCCCGCCCTAGGATGGCAACTCTTCCCTACTGGAGCCTTGATGCCCTCCCCATTCCCGATTTCGCGCCGGCCGCTGCTGGCCTGGCTGGCCGCAGGCGCTGCCACGATGGCCTTTCCTGCGGTGGCCGCTCAGCACCGCAAGCCGGCCAGCGCCCTGACAGGCGCGGCGCTGATGGAGCGCGTCAATGCAGACACCGGCATGCCGGCGCTGGCGCAGGGCGCGCGCGGCGATGCCGTGTTGCGCGCGCAGGTCCTGCTCGACCAGGCCTGGTTTTCTCCGGGCGAGATCGACGGCGCCTTTGGCAACAACATGCGCCGCATGGTGGCGGCGTTCCAGGCGCCGAGGCGCCTGCCGTCCACCGGCCGCATCGACGCCGCTACCTGGAAAGCGCTGTCCGGCGAGTCGCCTGCGCCGGTGCTCAGCGAGTACACACTCACCGCCGACGAGGCCGCCGGCCCTTTTGCCCGGCTGCCCGCCGACATGATGGCGCGCGCGCAGCTCAAGTCGCTGGGTTTTGAATCGCTCCAGGAAGCGCTGGGCGAAAAATTCCATTGCAGCCCGAAATGGCTGCGCAGCGCCAACCCGGGCAGCGCTTTCGCGGTCGGCGACCGGATCGTCGTTCCGGCCAGCGGCAGCGACAAGGCGCCCGCTGGCGCGGCGTCGCTGCGCATCGACAAATCCGAACATGTGCTCTACCTGCTCGACAAGGCAGAGCTGCCGCTGGCGGCCTTTCCCATCAGCATGGGCGGCGCCTCGGACCCGCTGCCGGTGGGCCGCATGGAAATCAAAAATGCCGCGAAAAACCCGGTCTTCACCTTCGACCCGTCACAGCTCAAGGGCACCAGGCAAACTGACACCAAGGCCGACATTCCCGCCGGTCCCAACAACCCGGTGGGCGTGTACTGGCTGGGACTGAGCAAGCCGCACTGGGGCATCCACGGCACACCCGAACCGGCGCGCGTCGGCTCGTCCGAATCCAACGGCTGCATCCACCTGACCAACTGGGATGTGCTGCGCCTGGCGCAGGCGGTCAAGGTCGGGTTTGCAGTGGATGTCCATGGCTGAGCATCCGCTGGCCCGCCGAGACATGGGCCGGCGCGTGGCCGCCCTGCTTTGCCTGGCCTGGGCTGGCAGCGCCTGGGCAGTTGCGCCTGCGGGGACTTCAGCCCCTGCAGCGGCCCCCGGCGCGCTGGCCGAGCCGCCAGCCCTGCTGCTGCCGGTGCAGGGAATCAGCGCCAGCGCATTGCGCGACACCTTTGGCGATGGCCGGGACGGCGGACAGCGCGGCCACGAGGCGATTGACATCCTCGCGCCCACCGGCACGCCGGTGCTGGCGGCGGACGACGGCCGCATCGTCAAGCTGTTCCTGAGCCAGCCTGGCGGCATCACGGTCTACCAGTTCGACCCGAGCGGGCGATTGGCCTACTACTACGCGCACCTGGAGCGCTATGCCGACGGGCTGGCCGAGGGCCAGGCGGTGCGGCGCGGCAGCGTGATCGGCTATGTGGGTGCGACCGGCAATGCCCGCCCGGACGCGCCGCACCTGCATTTCGCCATTTTCCGGCTCGGCCCGGAAAAGCAGTGGTGGAAAGGCGAGCCGGTGAACCCCTTCACCTACCTGGGCGGCAAGCCACCTTGAACTCCTGCCTGGCGCGTCACCAGTTGCGAACGCGGCCTGTGTCCAGGTGCACAAACTGGTCGCGCGGGTAAAAACCCACGCCGCCCGCGTTCAGCGACAGGGCCGCCTGGTGCAGATCGGCCAGCGGCACGCCGGGCAGGCGAACGTCAATCGCGCGGCCTTCCATGTGCAGGCTTTTGGTCGCCACGCCGCCGCTGCGGGTCTGGCGCAGGCGGCTGTTGGTGGTCGGACATCGGTAGCCCGAGATCACCTCGAAAGCGCCTTTGCTGCCCAGCGCCTGCTGCACCCGGTACAGCAGGTCGAACACCTGAGGGTCAATGACGCCGATGTCGCCGGTGTAGTGGTCGCGCAGGAAGCGGTTGAGCCAGCCCAGCGCCTGGGGCACATAACGCTCGCCGCTGGCATACACCAGGTCGATCTTCTCGTGGGTATGGGTATGCACCAGAGCCAACTCGCGCGCATCGGGCACGGAGGCCCAGGCGCCAGGCGCGGCCAGGGCTGGCAGGGCGGCGGCAAAACCGGCCGTCTGGCGCAGGAAGTGGCGGCGGGCCGGGATTTTGGGATGGGTCATGGGGTGTCTCCATAGACAGTCGGCAGCGTTTGCGAATGCTGGCGCAGGGCTGCATCCAGCAGCCGGTCCAGCCCGTAGAGGTCGTCAAAGAAAAAAGTGCGGCCGTCCTTGACCAGCGTGGTGCCGTAGGCAATCAGCACCGGAACCGGCTCGGTCAGCCGCATCGTAGCGGATTCACCCCGACTCATGGCTTTTTGGATGCGGTCTTGCGTCCACTCCGGCATACCCTTGAGGACGAATTTGGCCAGTTCCACCGGATGCTCGACGCGGATGCAGCCGTGGCTGAAGTCACGCCGCTCGCGCTGGAACAGTTCGGTGGCCGGCGTGTGGTGCAGGTAGATGTTGTCCTGGTTCGGAAACACGAACTTGATGTCGCCCAGCGCATTGTTCGGCCCCGGCCGCTGGCGTATGCGCGCCTTGCCGGCCAGCACGGCGTCCAGCAAGCCGGCCGACACGGTCCGGTCCACGCGGCCGCCGGCCGACACGAACTCCATCTCCTGCCGCGCCAGATAGCCCGGGTCACGCCGCAGCCGGGGAACGGTTTCGGCGCGGGCGATCGACGGCGGCACGTTCCAGTAGGGGCTGAACTCGATGAAGCGCATGTCCTCGTCGAAAAGGGGCGTGCGCGTGTCCAGCGCCTTGCCGACGACGATTTTCATTTCTTCCTGTACCTGGATGCGGCCGTCCTGCACTTCGTAGGCGCGCAGCACGAACTCGGGGATGTTCACGACGATCATGCGCGGCCCCTGCGTCAAGGGCGTCCAGCGCAGTCGCTCCAGGGCCAGTTCGATCTGGCGCACGCGGACAGCGGGCGTCACCTGCAGCTGCGCCAGCGTGGCCTTGCCGAGCACGCCGTCGGCAGCCAGGCCGTGGCGCAGCTGAAAGGCCTTGACCGCCTCGACCAGCGGCGCCTCGTAGCGCGCCGGCAGCGGCAGGCCAGGCGGCAGGTCACCCAGATCGGCCAGCCGCTCGGCCAGCGGAGCCAGCCCCGCATAAGCCTGCCCCGGCGCCAGCTTGGCCGCCTTGCCACCCGGCAGCGGCGGCAGCGGCTTGCGCCAGCCGGCATGATCGACACGCGTGCGGTAGGCGGCCAGCGCCTCGCGCAGGCTGGCGTAGATCGGCAGGCGTGGCGCGGCCTCGGACGCCGCGTCCCGAAGCCGTCCTGCCGACAGCGCTGCCTGCAGGTAGGCGCTGGCATCAAAGGGCTCACGCTCTGGCGGGCTGAAGTTGTGGTGAATCTTTTGCGGATCGACGCGGCCCGAGTGGACGTCGGCCAGGTAGCGCTCCATCGCCGTGGTCAGCGCCTGCTCCAGGCGCGCCATTGCGGCGGCATCGGGCGGCGGCCCCTGTGCCGCCCGGGCCATCGCCTGTTCCAGCGCGCCGGCGCTGTAGTCCTGCGGCGCCAGTCCATGGCTTGCGGCGGCGGCCAGCACGGCAACTGCCTCGTGCGCCTGGGCACCGGGTCTGTCGCCGTCAAACCAGCGGACACCCTGCTGCGCCGCCATGGAGGTGCCGCAGCACAGCCACAGCACGAAGGCCGCGCGACAAAACACCGATGACAGACAGTTCTTCATGTTCATCGTCCATTATCGGTCGCTGAAAAAGGGTGGGCGCCATGTCCGGCCATGCGAAGAAGTCGGCGGCTTGTGGCCGGCCTCCTCCTCGCAACGAAAAAAGTCCCGCAGGGGCTAGCTGCGGGACTTTCGGCAGCCGACCCGTTCAGGTCAGCCTGCAATTACGGCATTACGGCATCACACCAGCAAGGCATTCACCCGGCGCACATAGGCCGCCGGATCAGCCGGCATGCCGCCTTCGGCCAGCAGTGCCTGGTCGAACAGGATGTTGGCCAGGTCATCAAAACCGGGCAGCTCGCTGCTGGCTTCGAGCTTTTTCACCAGCGGATGCTGGGCATTGACTTCGAGGATCGGCTTGATTTCGGGAACGCTTTGGCCGGCCTGCTTGAGCATGCGCGCCAACTGCGTGGACATGTCGCCGTCCTGCACCACCAGACAGGCCGGTGAATCAACCAGGCGCGAGGTGGCGCGAACGTCAGACGCCTTGTCCTTCAGCGCTTCCTTCAGCTTGTCCAGGATCGGCTTGAACTGCGTCTGCGCTTCTTCGGCGGCCTTTTTCTCGTCTTCGTCCTGCAGCTTGCCCAGATCAACAGCGCCCTTGGCGACCGACTGCAGCGGCGTGCCGTCGAACTCGTTGAGGTAGTTCAGCGCCCATTCATCGACCCGGTCGGCCATCAGCAGCACCTCGATGCCCTTCTTGCGGAAGATTTCCAGCTGCGGGCTGTTCTTGGCGGCGGCCAGGGTGTCGGCGGTGATGTAGTAGATCGCGTCCTGGCCGTCCTTCATGCGCGCCTTGTAGTCGGCAAAGCTCACGCTGGTGGTGTCGGTCGTGGAGCTGGCAAAACGCAGCAGCTTGGCCAGACGCTCGCGGTTGGCATGGTCCTCGCCCAGGCCTTCCTTCAGCACGGCGCCGAATTCGGCATAGAAGGTCTTGAATTTTTCCGGCTCGCTGTTCGCCAAATCTTCGATCATCGACAGCACGCGGCGGGTATTGCCCTCACGGATCGCCTTCACGGCACGGCTTTCCTGCAACAGTTCGCGCGACACATTCAGCGGCAGGTCAGACGAATCGACCACACCTTTCACAAAGCGCAGGTAGCTTGGCAGCAGCGCCTGCGCGTCGTCCATGATGAAGACGCGCTTGACATACAGCTTGACGCCAGCGGCTTTGTCGCGGTTGAACATGTCCATCGGCGCCTTGGCCGGGATGAACAGCAGCTGCGTGTATTCGGTCGATCCTTCGACGCGGTTGTGCGTGGTGGCCAGCGGTGCTTCGCTGTCGTAGCTGATCTGCTTGTAGAACTCGTCGTACTGCTCTTGCGTGATGTCCTTCTTGGGGCGGGTCCACAGGGCAGCGGCCTGGTTTACGGTGTCCCACTCGCCGGTTTTGGCCATCTCGCCGGGCTGATCGTTCTCGCCCTCTTTCCATTCTTCCTTTTCCATCAGGATGGGCAGGGAAATGTGGTCCGAATACTTGTTGATGATGCTTTTCAGCTTCCAGGCATTCAAATATTCGCTGGCGTCGTCCTTCAGGTGCAACGTGATGCTGGTGCCGCGCTCCGCGCGCTCAATCTCGCTGACCTCGAACTCGCCCGTGCCGTCGCTGACCCAGCGCACGCCCTGCGCAGCCGGCAGGCCGGCGCGGCGGCTCTCGACCGTGATCTTGTCGGCAACGATGAAGCCCGAATAAAAACCGACGCCGAACTGGCCGATCAGCTGCGAGTCGCTTTGCTGGTCGCCCGAGAGCCTGGACACGAAGTCGCGCGTGCCGCTCTTGGCAATCGTGCCGAGGTGGTCAATCGCTTCCTGCTGCGACATGCCGATGCCGTTGTCGGTGATGGTCAGCGTCTTGGCAGCTGCATCGAAGCTCACGCGCACCTTCAGTTCGCTGTCGTTTTCGTACAGGCCGGCGTCATTCAGCGCCTCAAACCGCAGCTTGTCGCAAGCGTCGGACGCGTTGGAAATCAGCTCGCGCAGAAAAATTTCGGGATTGGAGTAGAGCGAATGGGTGACCAGCTTGAGGAGCTGGGCGACTTCGGCTTGAAAGGGACGGGTTTGTTTTTGCATGGGTTTAGGTCAGTCAGGATGAGGAAAAGACAGCGCAACAGATGCGCCCGCAACCCGCTATTTTCAACCCTGCACCAGCCAACGGCCGCAGCCGCAGCACGGGCCACCTCGTTTTTCCTGCAAAAAATGCCACTCGCGCAATGCAAGCCGACATCTGTAGCTATTCTTTAAATAGCACCTCAACGGGTGCCCATGGTTCAGGGCGAAGCAGCCGTGCCCAGCCATTGCACCAGTTGCCGCGTCACCTCGGGCCGCCGCAACAGCTCCAGATGGTTCATGCCGTGCGCAATCCACTGGTTTTCAGGCGCAAACGCCAGGCAGCGGCCAGGCTCTTCATGCACGCCCAATGCGCTTTCCAGCGGCACCAGGCCGTCGCCCACGAGCCGGTGGCTCAGCGCGTGCCGCGCCGACTGCAGCGGCCCGGCACCGTGTGACACGGTGGTGGCTGCCACGGCGTAGCAGGCCACGCCAGCGGGAAGCGGCAGCGCCTCGCGGGTATCGACTGCGCGGTCAAACCGGCCGGCATGCTGCCAGTCGGCTTCCAGCACATTGCCATGTCGCAGGTCGGTGATGCCGGCGCTGCGGATTTTCCCGATGCTGGCAAAGGGGCGGGTCAGCGCCTGCCGGTGCAATTGCGTATCGACCCAGCTGCCGATGCGCTCCAGTGGTGCGCCGTGGTGTGGCGTGCCCAGGAACACCATACACTTGAGCTGCGACCGCCAGCCGTGGCCGGCCTGTTCAGCCTGGTGGCAGGCGCTGCGCGCCAGCAGGCCGCCCATGCTGTGGCACAACAGCGTCAGTTCCTGCACCGGCTGCGGCCAGGCGGCCGTCAGCTGCTCCAGCAAATCGGCCAGTTGCCGGCCGTTGGCCGAGGTGTGCAGGCCGCTGTTGTAATGCAGGTAAAGCGGGGTGTAGCCGAGTTCCGCCGCCAAATGCAGGCCGTGGTCATGCGCCGGCAGCAACGAGCCTGAAGCGCCCTGTGTACGCCACTGCAAATCGTTCATGCACAGGCCGTGAACCAGCACCAGCAGCTTGGGCGTAGCGCCGGGCAGGCGCTGCGCCAGTGCTGATTTTTCAAGCACAAGGGTCTGGCCTTCTTGGCGCAGGCTCATCGGAAGCGCCAGCGGATTGGCGGTTTCCAGCAGCCGGTCGCCCAGCACGCCGTTGAGTGCCGAAAGCATCGCCTCGCGACGCCGTGAGGAAGTCTTTTTCCCCGCCAGCGGCGCCGCGCCTGCCAGCACGGCATTGACCGCACCGCCGGCCAGCCGCGTCACGCCCCGGACGCTGCCGTACACCAGCCCGGTCAGCCCCCCAGGACTGACGCCGCTGCCGCCGGGCGCCTTGTGGATGAATCTTGACCCCAGCGGCCCCAACAGGGAAGCCACCGCCCGGTACACATTGCCCTGGACGTTTTCGGCCAGCCCGGTGACGCCCAGCGTGGCCTGGGTGGCCAGTTGCGCCAGCCCCTGGATGTCGGAAAGATGCAGGTCGGCAGGCAGCGAAGGCATTGAAAATCGGGCCTTGCCCGCCGGGGTGGAGGTGGTCATGCCCCCGATTGTGCAAAATTTGCCCGGCTTGCGCCAGTGGTTCGCAGCCGTTTTTTGCTATGAATTAAATAGCTTATAGCGCTTGCCGGATATGCGGAAAACGTCTATTTCATCAATAAAAAGCTTAAAACTGTTCGTGCGGTGCCAGGTAGCGCCACTGGCCAATCGGCAGGTGGCCGAGGTTGACGCGGCCGATGCGCACGCGCTTCAGGCCGGTGACAAACAACCCGACCTGCTCGCACATGCGGCGGATCTGGCGCTTCTTGCCTTCTTTCAGCACGAAGCGCAGCTGCTCGGGGTTTTGCCAGCTGACCTGCGCCGGGCGCAGCGGCTGGCCGTCCAGGCTCAGCCCGTGACACAGCATGGCCAGCCGTTCAGCCGGAAACGCCGCCTGTACGTTGATATTTTCAGGTCCGTAGCTCACGCGCACCAGGTATTCCTTTTCCATCTCAGAGTCTTCGCCGATGAGCTGGCGCGCCACGCGGCCGTCCTGCGTCAGCACCAGCAGGCCAATCGAGTCGATGTCAAGACGGCCGGCCGGCGCCAGGCCGCGCAGTTGCTCGAAGCCCCAGCGCATGCGGCTGTTGCATTCGCGCCAGCGGTTTTCCGGCTGCACCAGCGCCACGGCGGGCTCGTGGCCGTCCTCGGCCTGGCCGCTGACGTAGCCGACCGGCTTGTTGATCAGGATGGTGACCTGCTGGCGCTGCTGCTGTTCGGCTTCGCGGGCGACGTCGATGCGCGCGTTGACAGCTACCGGCTGGCCCATCACGGCGGGCACGCCGTTGACGCGCACCCAGCCCCGGGCAATCCAGTCGTCGGCCTCGCGGCGCGAGCACAGGCCGAGGTCGGCCATGCGTTTGTTCAGGCGGACCGTTGGTGCGGGGGCGTTGGCGTCGGCCGGCACGGCGCGTACACGCACGGCGCCGGAAGCGGG
>NZ_JAAFGZ010000046.1 GCF_010365105.1 Polaromonas sp.
CGCTGTGTTCGGCCGGTTCATCCCGTCGGTCACGATCAGCGGAATGACCGGTCACGATGCCGGAATCATCGGTCACGATCACCGGAATACGCACCATGACCCCTAAATCCATCACGTATGACGCTCGGCAGCGTGCTTGAAGCCGTCTCCGGGCTATGACCCCTGAATCTCATCACGTATGGCGCTGGGCCACCTCCACCGGATCGCCAGGGCACATTTCCAGCTCAATAGGCGACCTTGAACGTGGGCGAATCCTCGGGCCGAAAGCCGCGCCGGTCATACACCCGCGTCGTGCTGATGCTCGCGTGGCCGAGCCATTCCTGCACCTTGGCGATGTCAGCGTGGTGCTCCAGCGCGGAAGTCGCCGCTGTTGCGCGCAGCGCATGCGGGCCCATGTTCTCTCCAATAATGCCGACCTTCTTCATATAGTGAACCACGACCTCCGAATACACGCCCCCGGGCGTGAGCGCCGTAGCAAGCGCGCCGGCTCTGGGCGCCCGGACGCGCCGAAACAATGGCCCATCCATCTCCAGGCCATGGCCACTGGCAGCCAGGTACTCGGCGACCAGACGCAGCGAGTGCGCATGCGCGGGCAGGTAGCGCAGCCGGCCGCCCTTGCCCTGCACGCGCAAATGCGGCACGCCCCGGCGCTCCTGATTGAAATCCTTCACCAGCAGTTTCGTAAGCTCTTCGCGGCGCAGCGCGTGGTACAGCAGCACCGACAGGATGGCCCGGTCACGCTTGCCCTTGAGCGTGTCGCTGGGCGGCGCATCGAGCAGCGCCCGCGCCTGCGCATCGCCCAGCGCCGGCGTTTTGCCTTCGCTGGTTTCGGCCTTGGGCCTTTTCACACCCCGCACCGGGTTGTGCGTGACCGCATTGCACTCGCACAGGTAGTCGTACAGGGACGCCAGCGCGGCGAGCTTGCGCCGGATGCTGGCGCCCGCCAAGTTTTGTTTTTCGAGCTCGGCGCGCCAGGCCAGAATGTGGGCGCGTGTGACGGTGCGGAACTCCTCGGGTTGAACAATGCCGGTGAACGCCATGAAGGCGCGTAGGTCGCTTTGGTAAGCGCGCCGGGTTTGCACGCTGTCCAGATTGGCAAACCACTGCGCTTCGGGCGGCACGCCGGCCAGGCGGGCGAACTCAGGTGCGCTCAAGACCCGCTGGCTTTTCAGTTCAATCAGGTCCATTGTGTTCTCCATGCACAGTGTCAGCTTAAGGCCAGTTTTTGATATGGAAGTATTGGAGCATCATGTTTAAGAATGGTATGCGTGCCGTCCATCCTGGAGAAGTTTTGCTGGAGGACTACATAAAACCCATGGGTATCAGTGTTCGTGCCCTGTCATTGGCTCTGCAGGTTCCGAATTCGCAATTGCGCGAAATCGTTGAGGGCCATCTTGGTGTGTCAGTGGAGATGGCTCTTTGCCTGGAGCGCCATTTCGGCAGCGAGGCCCAAGGATGGCTGAATCTGCAAGCAGCCCATGACCTGCGGGTTGCTGAAAAGTTGAGCGCCAAAGTCAGGTTGCAGCGATCAGATTAGCGTCATTCGAGCGGGTGTGCAGCCTGCAAACACAAACGGCGTCCATCACCTCTTAACTAATGATAACGCTTTTTATCAATGGTTAATACTAAAAGTAAGGAGGAAGTGCTCTGCCTCCTTACTCAACCAGGTCTGACCAAGTCAAGGCTCCAGTGCATGTGCGCGCCGACGTCAGATTGCCCCAGCTTACCGACATTCAGTGACCCAGGCAATTTCATCGGAATCCACGTTGCATGCAGGCTGGCAGGTCGTTTGGCTGGGTCAGCCCAAAATCGGCCCTTGGGTCAAATTCGCGTCGGCGTCAACAAATACAGTTATCGATGGGTGGAAGATGCAACGGCTGCAGGAGGCCCATGGTTCCATGCTTGTTCAGCTTGGCTCAGAAAGTTACTTGACAGGTCACTCATTTTTGAGTAATCTACTTCCAATAGCTCTTCTTGCTTGCCACTACGGTGGTCGGACTTTGAAGAGAGCGACTTGCAAGAGTCGCAAGCCCAGCTCAGCGAAGTAACCAGCTGGTCTCCGCCGCGAAAGCGGTCCCCACGAGGGGTGAAAGTGAACTTCGCGTAATTGAGGGAGCCTTGTGCTCCCTCACCCTTTTCTGGGGTCTAAATCCATTTTTCGCCAAGCATTTGCCCAAACGTGCGGCCTCCGTTGGCGTGAGGCGATGGCTTCGTCGGATCGTCTGGGTAAGCGGACTCAACGATCACCTGAAACGACTTGGGGCGATTTGGCTCGCTGATCTTCTTGGCGTGCATGATGATGAAATATTGGGTGCCCGTCCCGTCATCCGTCACGCGAAAAAAATTGTGTTTTTTCGTCTTTGAAACTTCTCCATTCGTCTGAATTAGTTCATCCAGCAGTGTGACCAATTTCTTGGACAGGTCATACCGTGTTTGATCGAACACACGATTTCGCGGAGCCTTGTGATCACCTTCCCTGATGAACTGGTCATGTGGCGCGATTTCTCCTGGTTTGAGTCTTCGTGAGTAGCAGTGGCACGAGAAAACGAACTCAACGGGTACGGTTTTTTTGATGTTGACCGGGACTTCAATCGTGGCGTTTCTCTGTATCGAGGCCAAGTGCGTTAAATCAATAGCGGCGCCACTGACAAAGATAGGAGGAAGGTGCATTGAATCTCAATTCTCTAAGTCGAGCTGATTGTGCACACACCGACTGGGATGATGTTTGAACGGCAGCGTAACGGCATGACGGACGCACTGAAACTGTCTTTTCGCGCAAATCCTAAGAATTGCGACACCAATGACATTGGTGCGCTGTCGCTGGTGCTTTCTTGGCGCGTATTTGGGGGCGCCTCAGAATTCGGAATTCAAAGCACGTTAGCGATTACGTCCCCTGATAAGCAAGGCTAGTCAGCTGGACGTAGTTCGTTAACCTTATTGATGGCATCTGTGAGGCGATTAATACAGGCAGTTAACAGTGGTTCGTTTTTTCGTAGCTCGTTTTCCAGGATTTCCAACAAGCGCTGATCCTCACCGGAACCTTCATATTTGATCGCTGAAACGACGTAGTCGCCGTCGAGTTTAGTTTTCGCCTGATCTTTGTTCATTACGGTTTGAATTGCTGTGCAGATCAAGGTTGAAAGGTCTATGACTCGGTGTAACGGAAGCTCTTCAGATTGCCTAGACCAACGTTTATCAGAGTGCCTCCATACTTTTGCCGATAGTTCGGTTCTCCCTGCTGTATTCCATTGAGCGATACCAAGTGACAGTCCTTTGGCATCAGATTTTCCGCTGTAGTTCCCATCAATCGCTTCGTAGTTCTCCACCCCAAGGATCGGTGTGTGGGATAGATGTTTAGGGATAGGAAATTTGTTTTCTTTGTTCATCGATGACTCCAATTCAGTGTAGTTTTTTTAGTGAGATTACTAAAGTTAGTAATTTTACTACTAAAAATGACGCTCTGGAGCGGTCCCGGATGAACAAGGGGTCGTCTCAGGAAACGGATCGCAGAGTACGTTAGCGATATAGCCCGGATCGACGTTTATCGAAAACGAAGAATTTTGAGCAGATTTTTTGAGAAAGCAGGCCTCCAAAAGGTGAGATTCCAGCCAAACCTTCTCAAAACCCATTTTTTAAATCAAAGCTCAAAAACATGACTTTTGAGAATGTCGAACGCCTGTAAAGGGCCGACTTTCATTGGCGAGGAACTTCGCTAACGTGCTTTAAATTCCGAATTCTGAGGAACCCCCATCATTGCCCAGGCCACCAGCTGGAAAGACCTGCACACGCAAATGGCGGCAGCCGGGCTTGAATACCGCCGCGAAGGCTCGGGCGCCAAAGTCTACGTGGGTGACATTGGTGTCAAAGCCAGCGACGTAGACCGCAAAGCCAGCTTTGGAAATTTACAAAAGCGTTTTGGCCCTTATCAACCCTCTCAGGAAATCAACCCCAATGAGTACCACCATCACCCCCAAGAGCCGCACCCTGCTGCGCCTGGAAAAGCGCCCGGACACGGTATGCGCAAGCTGTCCGAATGCACTCTGGCAGTCCTTACAAATCAAGGCCAAACCCGGCGTGCGGGTGTACTGCACCTTGATGCACGTGCTGGTGGACGACCTGCTGACGGATTGCGATGGGGTGCCGGACGAGCTGCCGGAGATGCTGCCGGGGGAGTTGGCGCAGGACGAGCCGATGCTTTTCGTGCAGTTGAAACGGGGGGAACACACGCCGGAGGAGTTGCAAGCGCATTACAGCCGAACAGGCGCTTTCCCAGTGAACACCAACTCGGAGCAAGCCGGCGCCATGCGGCGAATCCATCTAGAGCAGACGGGCTTGCGACCCGGAGAACGAACCAACCCTTGAGGGCGAACCAACCCGGCTGGAATGAATACATTGCCATCCGTGACGCCCAACAAACCGCCAAAACGCACAACACGGTTGCGCTACAAAAGCGCCACGAGGGCGAACGTGCAGCGCTTGCCCAAACGTTAAAAGCCGAACGATCCGTCCATTTTGCAAGGAACTGGAAAGGCGAAGGCGAGGAAAGGAACTTTCTGGTGAGCTTCACGGCCATGCAGCAAGCCGCCCAAAAGCTCGAACTGTCGGCGCAGCACAAGGCCGAGCGCCAGGCGCTGCAGGCTAGGTACAAGCCGCTGCCGATGTACAAGCAGTGGAAAGAGCAGCCGCAAATTGTCAGCCTGCACGTCCTGCCAGCCAGCGAGCAAAGCAGAGTAGCGAGCACCAGCCCGGTCGCAACCACGCTGCGATGGCTCACACTCACGGTCGATGCGCGCCAGCACACCACTTACCAACTGTTCAGAAAAGACGTGTTCCGGGATGAAGGGCGAACGATTGTCATTTTGGATCTGAATTCCGAGGCCGGCATTGCCGCCGCGCTGGCGATGGGGCAGGAGAAATTCGGCAACGTGCTGACCCTGACGGGCCCGGCAGCGTTCCAGCACAACGCTGTTGCCGTGGCTGTGGCCAACGGGTTGAGCTGCAGGTTTGCAGATCCGGCCCTGGAGGTCCTGCGCGAGCGGTTGCAGGCCGAAAAATACCAAGCCGAACGCCACCAGGCAAGCATGACGCTAAAGGAGGCTACAGAAGCGGTCTTGACGCCATCCAGTCAATCCACAGAGCAGGGCATGGCGCCAGGGCGCAGGGCCAAGCCCATAAAACCGGTCTTGGTGCCTACCGCTGTCAAGGAGGCTTTTACCTCTCAGCCGCACGAGAGTGATCAGCCAGTCGCCCAGGCCGAAGCTGCTGAAGTTGTTGAGGTTCACCGCTTGGCGCAAGAAGAAAAAGCCGAGCAGACCGAAGCCGAGAAAGTGGCCGAAGAACGCCGGCTGGCAGAAGGCGTCCAGCTGGCCGATATTCACCAGCAGATCGACGCGGCCAGAGCAGCCGCCGACCCGTCCAGCAAGTTGGCGCTCTCAACCACGACACCGGACGATCACAACACCCCGGCAGGCGGCGTTGTGATCGCCTCAAATGAGGATTTTGTCGCTGTTCAGGTCAACGACAAAGTGAAGCTCTACAAGACAGCTGAACTCACCAAAAACCTCCAATATGACGGTATCGACACCGGCTACGGGCGGTTTGCACCGGGTAACGAGATCGAGAGGAAGAATGGCGAGGAGGGCATGAGAACGTTGCTGCGTGAAGTACGCAACGCCTTGCAAACGGAAGAGAACAAGCAGCGTGCGCTTGCCAAAGGCCAAGGCCGCTAAACACAACCAGGAGGAATCATGGCCATTTCAGAAAAGCCGCCGACGCCGCGCAAGGAACGAAAAATTCCTCACCTCACGCTGTATTTTCCAGTGACTGCCAAGATCGGAACCATAGGGACATACCGGCTTGATGCCAGCGGGTTGCACCTGATTCGAGTGCTGCATAGTTGCAGCGTCCACTGATTCAATTTTAGGAGCCGCCGTTATGTTGATTGACCCACCGCCTGACATCGAACGAAAACCGCAGTCTGAATTTTTCACGGCCAGAATCATCGACCGTGGCGAATTGTCATGGCTTGAAATCCGGGCGCTGGCCTCAATTGGCGCGGGTTTGCTCATGCGGCACCTTGGCGACCCGAAGGCGATCAACAAACTTGCCCGACTGGCGATATCGTTTGATGGCTTTCGCCACAACGAAACAGCAAAGGCAATGGCGATGTTGCTGGAGGATGCGGCTGGTGGTCCCTATAACCCAACGGAGCAGGATTGGATAGACCTGGCAGCACTGGCCGGGATCAAGTTCGAATAGATATGCTGGTTTTCCTTGATACCGAATTCACCGATTTTGTGCAGCCCGACCTCATCAGCATTGCGCTGGTGACCGAAGATGCCAAAGGCATCAAAGCGCTTGCATCGCGTTAGGAGTCCCTAGCACCATTCTGAAGTGCATCTTCTTGACAATTTTCTGAGTTGACGACTAGCGTGATGTTATGGGTGCCTGATAAGAAACCGATGACCTGTGCACGTTTTCCTTTAGTGACTAAACGGCTGGTAAGTGCGAAAAGCGCTGCTTTAAATGGGTTTAAGATGCATTGATCCCTAATACCTCAGTAAGTATTTATAATAAAGCTTTACATTTTTAAGAAATATACCAATGACACAAGATTCCACACTACAACAGAAAATCCAGGAAGCTGAAGCTACCCTCAATGAATTGCGCAAGAAGCTTGATGAAGAGCGAAAAGGCGAACGCATGCAGGTTATTGCTTCAGCCAAAGAACTCATCAAAACTCATGAGTTGACCGCTGCTGATTTAGGTTTATCTGGCAAAGGCTCATCCATCAAGCGTCCAGTTGGTGACAAACGCGGTATGGTCGCGGCCAAATATCAGGACCACGAAAGTGGAAAAACCTGGACTGGGCGCGGAAAATCTCCTGCTTGGCTGGCGGCTCAACTGGCTGCAGGTTATAGCAAAGACGATTTTCTGATCAAAACTTAATCGCTTCTTTCACCGAATATTAAATTCGGTGCTGAAGTTGAAATCCAGCCACGTGTCCTTCGCTTTTCCGAGAAAAATTTTGAATAACTAAAATTCAGTATTAGGAAGTCTTGGGTGGCGTTACCGGGCATAACGAATTTTCTCATGATTCAAAAATCTAGCGCATATAGCGGTAGTTTAGTGCTAATAAGCCAAACTTTTGATAAATGCATCACAACAAAATCAATAAGTCATAAATGTGAGTTTGTTGGTCTATTGCGCAATAACGCTTTTGAGCATAGACTAAAAAATCGCAATTCGATTTAATGAAATGCCTGTCAAATAGCCGGCGTTCGAAACTAAGTTTTTACAACTTTGAGTGAGACACTAGGAGGTTTTATAGCCTGTAAATAGTGCATCAGTTTGAATTTTTCGTACTAAATGAAAAAGCCCAGCACTTGGCTGGGCTTTAAATACCGGAGGGATTCGAACCCTCAACTCCAAATTTGCGAAATTCGGCCTAATCCAATTAGCGGTCGCATAGCAATTGTAGCAGTGCCAAGTAGTGTGAATACGAAATATTTTTCATTTGAATTCTATTCGAACAGCAAATGCCTGTGAACAAGTGGCACTACTTCATTCATACAAGGTCCGCTAACGACTATCATGGGGGATGGCAATCGATCTGCGATCTCTTGGCTTTAAGCTCTCACAATATCGGAGACAATTGTTGTTATCCCTTGATGACGTTTCGTATGCGACAGGGATTTACGCATCTAGACTCGATTCCATCGAAAAAGGTCAAACAGAGCCAACTGGCGATGAAATTTTAATTCTTGCCGATAATTATCGTTGCGACTTCAAATTTTTCATCTCTAACGATCAGGTCGCTTCGTTTGAGCAAACTGATGCGCTTTACCGCGCCCATGGCGCCGATTTCACCAAAGAAGATCGCTTGGCCATCCAAGACTTTCTCTATTTGTGCGAGACCGAAGCATTTTTAATGCAGGAGCTCGGCCAGCGGAGAACGCAATTTGACTTTACTCCAACGGGAACATATTTCAAAGGTCAAGGAGCTACCGCTGCTGAGCGATTTAGAGTTGCTCTTGGACACTCTGCGAAGGAAGTCTCGCGTGATATTTACGACGAATTTCGAAGTGTTGGCGTTCATGTATTTCGACGTAAATTAGGCAATTCAGACATTTCCGGGCTTTTCATCATGCATCCAGTCGCTGGCAAATGCGCCCTGATCAATCTCAGCGAAGATGTTTACCGGCAACGATTTAGTGCAGCCCATGAGATGGCTCACGCGATTTTTGACTACGCCCAAGGCGTTAGCGTGTCGTTTGACCGCACACATGGTCTGGACATGCTTGAAGTCCGGGCTAATCGGTTCGCCTCATGCTTCCTCATGCCGCCTGCATTCCTGGCTTTGTTGCCTGACCCAACCAGATGGAGTGAAGCCGACGCCATACACTGGGCGAATGAACTCCGTGTGAGCTGTCATGCCTTGGCCATTGCGCTCAAAGAAGCCAAACTTATCGACGAGCCTACGGCAAACCGAATCCAGCAGATGCGCGTGCCGCGTGAATCAAAAATTGAACCTGAATTGCCTAATTCCCTCACTACGTCACAACGTAATCGCAAAGCGCGATTGCTTGAACTGGGTCTTTCTGATTTTTACGTTGGGCTTTGCTTTGACGCTTTCAGTAATGGAATCATCAGCGTGGGACGCTTGGCGGAAGCTCTGTTGTCGAGCCAAACTGAATTGACCGAACTCGCTAGCATTTACGGCCGCTCGCTCCATGGCCATTGATCCTTCAAGGTTTCATCTTATCAATGTTGCTGACACATGTTCAGTTTGGAATGTGCTGTCGTCGATCCGGCTGTATGGCGCATCCAAGGAGTCTCACTGCGATTTCTGCATCACCAGCTTCGTTCACTACGAGTGTTTAATCAAACCTCGAAAGACATCGACAACCGCTGAAATTGAGCTCATGCGTCGATTACGGAAAGAGCAAGGCAATGGCGCATTTAAGTCGTACTCCTGCGACATCGCCGACCTTCAAAATATCAGGGTTTTGCAGAGTCGCAAGAACCTTGGCAAGGGAGAACTCTCCTCGATCGCTTTTGCTATGAAAATTGGACAAGCCGTCATTACCGATGACGTGAAAGCTCGCAAACTGGCAGAAAATTCTGGCCACGCTCTTGCCCAGACAACACCCCATCTTTTCGCTTGGCTTATGTTCAAGGGCCATCTTGGCGACTCGGATCGCCAAACCGTTATCACGCAGCATCAAGCAATGGAACGACCCCTTGAGCCGCACTTTAATACTGCATACGAGATGGCTTTGCAGTGTAGGCTTAATGCTTAGCTAAATATGTTGACGAACTGTGAAATCGGAAACAACGTTTGATGGAAAAGGATTGCAACCGCTGCGGTTTTAATTTTGGATTCGTGTCCAGTAACCAATGATTTAATTGGCACTAATCCAAAGTCGGCAACGCAGCGAAAGCAGTCAATTGATTTGATAATTACCAAAGCACATTAACTCATGGTGAATATTAGATTATCGCCATACGTGAAAAAAACGCGACCTAATTTTAAACTTCGATTAGCTCCACTAAACATGATGTTATAAAATTGACACAACAATTTTAAACATGCAGGCATCTCGCATCTGAAAACTTTAGTAATTGACATAATGCTGATTATGTTACAGAACAATTTCTGCTAGTTAAAGCAGCGCGGCAAGCATGGCAGTTTTTTCGTCCTCGGTTTTTATGACCAACATTGCTGCGTCGTAGCGATCTTGGAGTCGTTTAAGAGTATGTTTTCCCAAATCTGGCATCCGAGCGATAATTTCGTCTTTCATATATAAACACAGCACTAGATCAACATCAAGTGGCGGCCCTTCTGTTTCAATTTTTTCCTCTACTTTGACAGCTAACAATTTTTTGTTGAAGGATTGATCTTCCGTTGCTGTCAACACAATATCTCTAGCCCAATCTTGGCCTAATTCAGTTAATACTAAATCGTTATTGGTCACAGTGTGCGACCAACCTGCAATTCTCTCACCTTCTCGATCACCACTTATTTTTTCCTCCAAACCAAAATGGCCAAACATTAAACTCATTTTGTTCATAAGATGATTATTTATACGCATCTCCGCAGAACTGTCGTAAGTAGTGAACGAGTACTGAAGCGTATAAGAAATTTTTTCAAGTAAGGGAATTTCATACCATTTCGTATAGTGATACGTGTCGATTTGGGACAAAAATCTTAACTCTAGATCCCAGCTCTGTCCTGGTTTCGCTGCAAGCTCATAAAACTTTGCTGCGAAGTTCTCGCTACTGCTTCTTACAAACGAAGCCGCATAGTATTGTGTGACGCTCTTATGAATAAAGGAATATTCAAATCCATCCTGCTGCATGAGGCATACCGTCTTGATGAGCTCATCCTTGAATCTATCAGCATCCACCAACTCGTTGCATGCCTTAGTCGCTTGTTTCACACAAGCGTGAAGTTGTGCGTTCGTCAAGACTCCTAGACCTTCAAGCCTTACGTAAAAGCAGAAAGCAGAGAAAAGCCTTTTGATCCTGCTGTCGTCAAGTTGAGTAAATCTTTTTCGACGGAAACCTGGTTTCGAATGATCATGTCTATAAAAAAGCACATCGAAAAGTTCTTCATAAAACTTCGGTACCGTATCTGGCACAGTTTGCAGCGACTTGTATAAGATAACCAAGAGAGTCATCATTAAAGGAGTTGTAAGCAGATCACGAATTTCCGTGGTGCTGCTTTTCAATACTTTCATCAGACTTTCTGCTTGATCCTTTTCCGCACATATCTTTTTCAGAAATGGTAAGTGGTCTTCGCCATCAAGTGGAGCAAGCTTGTAGACTCGAAATCTAGAAGATCTCTGAATGTCGGCTTCAGGTCGTGATGTCACAATAATTTGAAGCGTTCCCTTATACAAATCAGCAATATTTTCTATTTCGGCTACTGATTGACTTGCAAATACGGGATCAATCTCGTCGAACGCGTCCATAAGTAGGATGAATTTACCTGTATTAGCAAGGAAATCCCATGCATTATCCGTGTAAGGAAGTTTGTATTTCCGTAGGGCTTCGAGTATTAAACTGTGAACGCTCAAGTCAGAGCGCACGCGTCTAAGTTCAACAAATAATGGCACCCTGTTAGACGTGATGCTAGGGATTAACTCTTGTCCGCATAAATAACGGAGAAATATAGATTTACCCTGACCTGCCGTACCTTGAATAACAAAATTCTGCAGCGTACCGAAATTCCGCAAGCTAGTTACTCTTTTTGTTATATCATCCGAAAAAATGATACTGGAGGGATAGTAGAACTCATAAAGTGAAACCTCCTTCTCGACATTCCATAATGTTTTTACTTTGGTGATGGTGGACAACGCACGAGCAATCACTGATTCCTTAATGTCGCTTCGTGCCAGTCCAAGATGATGAACTCCAGCCTCTTTAACCTTGAGATATATGTCATCTAGCGCCTTTTTTAGGAGCGCAGTAGTACTAGCAATAGCGATAGTGGCAGCGGCAGTAGTTGTCAAATTTGCTCCTTAAAATCCATACAGTCAGCGCAGAAGTTATTAATACAGAAGGCGTATGGTACATCTTTAAAACTTGCACTATTGCTACAACTGCGTTTACGACATTAGCAGGTTGACTTTTGTATAACTGCAATCCAACTAAAGCTGCCAACGACGGGTGCCAAGGATATGGCCGCTTCCAGTCTGTTGCTGACTGAACCAGTTCGAATCCTTCGATGAAATAGTGTTCGCCAAACGGCGCTTTTCTTGGCACGCTAAAAATCCGGGCTTATGTCCGGTTTGTGGCTGCAAAGTGCCAATAAACTCGTTCAGCAAACAACGGCAGAAAAACGTGCGGCTATTTCTACGCGGAACGACGCCTGCCAGGCACGGGCTTGGCTACTGGCGTTATGTTTACTGAGGCGAGTGGATATAGGGCTAGCACTTGCACCGTGCGAGGGTGAAACCCTTAAAACATTATGAATAAAACAACTCGGCGTGAGTTGCCCGCCGTTTTTCGTCTTCCAAGGTTCGATGATTAATATCGAGACTTGAAGGAAGACAAGTGAAGAAGATACCGAAACAAGAGTACACAGCCGAGTTCAAGGAGCAAGCCGTCAAGCACGCCCAGGCGATGGGCATCGTGGTGGCTGCCAAAGAGCTGGGTCTGGTCGAGCAGACGCTGCGCAACTGGGTCAAAGCGTCGGTAGCCGGCCGTCTGACGGCAGCCGGCACCAAGCCCGTGATAGCCGAACAGATGGAGCTGTCCAGGCTGCGCGCGGAGAACGCGCGGCTGAAGATGCACGTCGACATCTTAAAAAAAGCGACGGCGTACTTTGCAAAAAATGCGCTGTGAAGTACGCCTGGATCGACGCGCAGCGCCGCGAATTTCCCCTGCCGGACATGTGCGATGTGCTGGCCGTGAGCATTAGCGGTTACCGTGCCTGGCGCCGTGGCGGCACGCCCGACCGTACGCGCTTGAAGGACCCGCTGGCCGTGGCCTTGATCAAGAGCATCCACGCCGAAGTGAAGGCCTCCTACGGCTCGCGGCGCATGCACTAGGAACTGCAGGGCCGAGGCCAGCGCATTGGCCTGCGCCGCGTAGAGCGGCTGATGCGCGACAACGGTATTCGGGCACGCCACAAGCGGCGCTTCAAGGCCACAACGGACTCCAAGCATGCACTGCCGGTGGCGCCCAACGTGCTGGCGCGCAACTTCACGCCGCAGGCGCCGAACCGCGTGTGGACGGGCGACATCACCTACATTCAGACGGGCGAAGGCTGGCTGTACCTGGCCGTTGTGCTCGATCTGTTCAACCGCGAGGTCGTCGGCTGGTCGATCAAGCCGCGCATGACAGCCGACATCGTCACTGACGCGCTGACGATGGCTTAGTTTCGGCGTAAGCCCGAGGCTGGGGTGATGTTTCACAGCGACCGTGGCAGCCAATACGCCAGTGGTGCCATGAGCGCCAAGCTTGCCTCATACGGTATGACGGCATCGATGAGCCGCAAGGCCAACTGCTGGGTCAATGCGCCCACCGAAAGCTTCTTCAACAGCTTGAAGAACGAGCGGGTACACGGCACTACCTATGCAACGCGGGCCAAAGCGCAGGCCGATCTGTTCGAGTACATCGAGGTGTTCTACAACCGCAGGCGCCGCCACTCGACGCTAGGCTACATCTCGCCAGTTCAGTTCCTTGAGAACTGGATTAGCAAGCATGCTGCTCAGCAATCCTTGGCGGCATAAGTGTGACCCGTTGGAAGACGAAATTTGATGGGCACCTCAGCGTTAGTGCAGCTGACGCAGCCGACCGGCTTTTGCGTCAGGGACGCGTTACCGGATAGACAGAGACCACAACTCGGGGCGCGTAGCACCCGGTCTGCTGGGTGCGGTTCATCCACTCAGCCCATCCATCCATCCATCCATTCGTTCATTCACCCGATAAAAAAAGCCAAAAAAAAGCGGACGAAACCACAAGGATTGTTTGAAGGCTGTCCGAATAAAAAACTTCTAACTCACTCAATATTTATAATATTTTTATCGTAAATGTGGTGTACATTTAATTAAATTTAGAAGTAAACAACATGGCAAAACCTGTCGGAACTAAGAATAGAACCCCAGCCGAAATAAAAAGGGACGCAGAGCTTGACTTGGCAAAAGCCAAGGTAAAGATCCTTGAGGCAAAAAAGAAGCAAGAGGTTGAAGCCAAAAGAGTTGCACAAAAAAAGGCAGCAGAAGCAACTATACAAAAAAAATCAAAGGGAAAATGAAATGCTAATGCTTGTAGCACCAATAAAAACCTGCTTCCCTAGGCCGCAGCCAAGCCCAGAATCGTGCATGTAATTTTGGAAATCACTATGTCGACGAAGCATTTGGGAATGTGTCCTTTCTGCAAAGAAACAATAAATCCACTCACTATTGAGGAAAACACAGCGAGGCGTGACAAATGTCAGTGTCCCGCCTGCTCCAACACCATTTATGTGTGTAGAAGCCCTGGGTGCCACGACTATGCCAAGGGAGGAGACATATATGACGACGAACTATGCCCTGGATGTACTTCCTCCATAACTTCACATACTGGTGATGTAATTAAGGGGGTTTTCATAGCTGTCGCTGGCATAGCTGTCGCCGCAGCAGCAGCAGCAAAAAAAGATTAATTTAAAAGACCTCGCTATGGGAAACAGCAACACACCCCTCGAAAGTCTTTCCGCATTTGCAATTGTTTTTACCGTTGCCGTTTTGTCGACCGTTAGTCTTGGAAAGTACATCGATAAAGTAAAAAGGGATGCGAGGCAGGGTAATTAAGCGAAGGAAGTTCTGAACAGCCGACGTGAAGGCGGCCGAATTTCGATAAAAATACAATGGAAAATTTATGTCTTGTAGCGTATGCGGTGCTGGAAATCACAATATCAAAAACTGTCCAAACATTAATCGCTGTTCCGTATGCAATAAGCCGGGGCACAATTCTCAAACTTGCCCAGAGGCTAGGCGCTGCAAGATTTGCAACGGAATTAATCACGATGCGCGAAATTGCCCGATGAAGGATAAAAAATAACTCCATAAATGGTTTTTTAACATTCCAAAAATATGAAGCTATTTGGGTTGTCTAGATCATCAGGAATATTTGTAGAGACTTGCATTTGAAAAGCGTCAGGCCTGCATTCAGTGCATTCTGCGGCCAGGATTAAGTGCAACTGAGCATGCATTGCATCGCCCCCGGCCCACTAACTGCAACTGATCAAGCCTTTACCGTCGAACAAACCTTTGGTCGCAGACGACTATTTCGGGTACATGCACAAAAAGTCTGACCGGCTAGCTTTCGTCCCATTTCGGACATTGCCCGCACTCACAACTCTACGTGTAGCGACCTGCATTCAAAAACAGGCACCCTGAGATTTACTGCAAACTACAGCTTTGCAGCGGAAGCAGTATTTCAAAGGCACTCCCCAATTTCAAAACACACTAGTTTGATACTTAGAATCGGCCAAAACGATCTCAGAATAATTTTCTGGTCAGTTTATCCCGCAGTAGATATATTATTTTACATGTTTTTTGGTATAAATTACTTTATGTCTTTTCGACCAAGAATTTATTTACTATACATAGAAAACGAGAATGCGAACACTGCTCACTGTTTCACTTGCCATCAGCTTTCTTTCGGCATGTAGCAAATCACCTACAGTACCTACAATTGTGGTCCCGCCGGTATCCTCGGTTTCACCAGCTTCGTCGGCTGGCTCAAATCCAGCAGTAGCTGCAGAGCTGATTACTATTCAAACAAGTTCTCCAGATCAAGCAGTGAAAAGTTGGTGGCGTTATCTTGACTTGGTTGAGGCACAGTCCTCAGATGATTGCAAGCTGAAACAAGCTCAAACACCTCCTAACCATCTAAAGTACCTTCCACAAGTCTCTAGTGGCGACGTTTTGGCGGAACGAACACCTAAGAAAGATAACTGTTTGGCAGAAGTTATTGCTCGGGAAATTGATGAAGTAAAGACTGAGAGTGAAACGCGCGCCATTGTTTTCACGAGCGTTAGGAATGTCACGCCACTGCCTGTTGGATCTGAGGTTGATGAGTATGACAAGAAGTGGCGCACTGAAGGATTCAAGTTTAAGTATCTTGTTGAGAAAGTAGGGGGTGAGTGGAAAATTACGCAGGTTTACAAGTACGATGAATCGAACAAGTACCTAAAGAGGGATATTTGGGAAAAGACGTATAAGCCATCGAACAAACCACACGTTTCAGCTTACATCCACCGTCAATAAATAAACGGTCTAAAACTTCCATTGCGAGGATCTTCCCGATTTTCCGGGTAAGGCCTTTTATGTTATTTATTAAGTGACTTCAGTCATGAAATTTGAAAGACAGCTTTCAGCTTTCAGCCTTAAGCTGACGGTGACATTTCAAGGATTTAGGTGTTGTGCATAGCTCTGGCTTACGTTTCTCAATCGGAATGACTGGAAAGGTCAGGGCCGGAATATGCACGACGTTTGTTGTGGTTACCGCGCTGACAGAGGGCGTCCAAAAACGAGGGTTTGCTGGACGGCGCAGGCCTGATCAGTTGAAGCTAATTCTGGCCGGCGGTGATGCAATGCAGGTCGGCGCCGTCAAATGCAGACTCAGTTGCACTTAATCCTGGCCTGAGGGGCCGACAGATGCAGTTAATTGTGGCCGCAAAACGCGCTGAATGCAGGCCAGGCGCTTTTCAAATGCAAGTCTCTACAACTACTCGCAAAAATGGACGAGGCCAGGCATTGGGGCGCTGATCGAGAACTGGCTAAGGCTTCGACGAAAGAAGGACACTCCAAGGGGCTGCACCCTTTGCCATCCTGGCTAACGCTGCCGAAGGCGACAAGGCTGCCGGCGCTTTGTTTATTCAATATGTCAATGCCATGCGGCGGAAATCGCAGCTGTACTGGTCGTCTCGGCTAAAGGCAAAATTTGGCTTGGACGACAAGACTGACGAGGAGATGGCTGAGGAATCTCAAGACGAAGCCGACGCGCTCGGCTACCTGGAGCTTGAAGACTGGCGCACCGTCCGGGAGGCGCGCGCAGGCCCAAGTGCTCGATGCGGCGGAGTCTGGGGGATGGCCAGCTGGTGGCGTTCCTTGAGCGGCTTACGCTTGCCGCTGTGGTGCGGCTGGAGGCGCTTTTAGCACAATGGTAGTGCGATGGCTGCGCTCTAATCAAAGCAAATTTTTTCTTGTGTCAGTTAATTTTAGAAAGTTTGAATGATTAATAAGTTAAAAACTATTTTTAAAATAATTCTTTTCGGCTTAGCTGTTTGCTTCAGCTTGTTTGTTTTTGCGGTTATGTTTTTTATGCATAAGGAAAGTAATCGAAAAGCAGAGGATATGGCTCACCGTGCAGCTGATCCTGTTTATAAAGCTCAGGCAGAAGAAAAAGATCGCGTTGATATGCAAGCAGAGGCTAACGCTAGAACCTATAAAGAAGTAGAAGAATTAATGAAAACTTCAGATAAAAGAGACCGTGAAAGATTAATTCTTGAAAAGGAAACTAATGAATCAAATCAAAAAGAGACTAAGAAACTTCAGGAGGCTATTTACAAAGAGCAGGTAGATCGTGATGCTGAAAGAATGCTTGCTGTTGAAAAATATGCGAAAGACGTTGCTGAGGCTGCAGACAAAAAACGTTGATCAGCAAGGTCACAATGATTGCTATTGCGCCTTGAAAGGCGCTTTCTGTTCGTTAAGCTAAAAATTATGGTTCGAGTAGCCAATTCATCATGGCTGCTTTCCATCTTGTTAAGTGTAGAGACTTGCATTTGAAAAGCGCCGGGCCTGCATTCAGCGCGTTTTGCGGCCAGGATTAACTGCATCTATCGGCTCCCTCGGGCCAGGATTAAGTGCAACTGAGCCTGCATTGCATCGCCCCCGGCCCACACTAACTGCAACTGGTCAAGCCTGCACCGTCGAGCAAACCTTCGGTCGAAGACGACTATTGGGGGTACATGCACAAAAACTATTGGGCAGCTGCTTGGCAGCGGACAACGCGTTCATACCGGCGGGAAATTTCAATCGAAGGCGAAGAAAGCGGCTGGAAAGTGCATTGACGCCAAAGATGCAAATAGTCTCTGTCAATAGCCGATTTGATCAGACGTGAGCCAAGTTGTTTTTCCGCCGCCTGAACCTGCAAATCTTATTTTTTTTCATCATGAATGATAACGTCCTTTATCATTCATGATAGAGTGCTCTCAAATGTCCCAAGCCATCACCACAATCCCGTCCAGCCAGCTCGCCAGCCTACCGACCCTTTTCACGCCGGACGCCAAAACGGCCAAACGGACAATCGAATTCTTCACCGCGCAGATCCGCAACCCGAACACCCGCCGGGCTTACGCACGCGCCGCCAGCCGCTTTAGCGCCTGGTGCGCCGAACACGGCCTGCACGATCTGCAGGCCATCGAGCCAGTCCACGTCGCCGCCTACATCGAAACCCTGCAGCGGCAGATGACAGCGCCCTCGATCAAGCTGCAGCTCGCAGCATTGCGCGTCCTGTTTGACTGGCTGGTCGTCGGCCAAGTCCTCCCCATCAACCCAGCTTCTTCAGTGCGCGGACCCCGGCACTCGGTCAAGAAAGGCAAAACCCCGGTGCTCGCTGCCGACGAGGCGCGAACGCTGATCGATGCGATCGACACCTCCACCATCACCGGCCTGCGCGACCGCGCTCTGATCGGTTTAATGGTCTACACCTTCGCCCGCGTGGGCGCGGTGATCAAAATGCAGGTCGACGATGTCTATGTGCAGGGCCGGCGCACCTGGGTGCGGCTGCATGAAAAAGGCGGCAAGGAGCACGAGATGCCGTGCCACCACAATCTGGATGACTACCTGCATGCTTACCTGGAAGCAGCAAAGCCTGGGGCGAAAGCCTACTTGTTCTGCACGGCGACCGGCCGCAGCGTCACGCTTTCAAACAGGCCGATGAGCCAGTCCGATGTGTGGCGAATGATCGGGCGCCGGACCGAGCAGGCCGGCATCAAGACCAAGATTGGATGCCACACCTTCAGGGCCACCGGCATCACGGAGTACCTGCGCAATGGCGGCAAGCTGGAGATTGCGCAGCAGATGGCCAATCATGAAAGCGCCCGAACAACTGGGCTTTATGACCGGCGCAATGATCAGGTCTCGCTTGATGAGGTGGAGCGGATCTTGATCTGACCCAGGTTATTGCTGACCTTGCTTCCTTGCTGCTGTCCTCTATACGAACATCCAAAACGCGTTTATCAAGGGCGCAAGAGCCAGCAGTTTCCGGCGCAACCCTGGCTGCCTGGTCGTCGCACGATGCGTTTGAAACGCATGCGCGCGATGGAAAAATAACACGCAACGTCCTCTAAAGTATTTTCAGAAAAAGCCGATATACCCAGTGATAGCCATCGGCAGTAGTTCCGTTGGTGCGCCATTTTTTTAAGAAGCTTCGTGAAAACAGCAAGAAACGCCAATGCATCAGCCTTTGCAACTGGACCGGCCGGCACTTTTGCCACACAACCACTCAAGTATTTGTCTTTCATGCTGGATCAGGAAGATTTTTAAGGCAAGAAGCCAAGCCTCTTTGCATGAGGTGCCGAGTTGCCAACGGACATTGACGTTGGCCCCCTTTTTTTGTGTGCAGCAGCCGTTAGGTTTGCTGCATTTGTGCGTTCCCCTTATCTTGCAGAGTCACTCTCATGTTTCTGAACAATATCTCAATAGGCAAACGTCTGGCCCTTGTGCTCGGCGTCATTCTTGCCCTGTTTTTAACGAGCAGTGTGTTTGCCGTGCTGAAACTGCGCCAGTTGGGCGTCGAAATTGAAGGCATGGTCAAAGATAACGTGCAGACCGAACGTGCTGGCGCTGATTGGTTGCGCCACACCACGTCGGGTGTGCAGCGAGCTGCTGCCATCGCCAAAAGCAGCGATGCCAGTCTGATCCCTTACTTCGCACCGGCAACGGCCGAAGCAATCCAACAAACCAATGGATTGCAAAAACTCATCGAGGCGCAGATGGTGAAGCCTCAAGAGCGCCAGCTGTTTGAAAAGGTGGGAGAGCTGCGTAAAAACTACTTGGCCGCGCGTGAAGAGGTGAGCAAGCTCAAGCAGGCCGGTGATGTGGAAGGGGCCAACAGAGTCTTCACCACACGTTTTGAGCCGACCTCGCGCAATTATCTGGCAGGGGTGCAGGAAATGGTGGATTCGCAGCGGTTTCAACTCGATGCGGCGGCACAACGCGGTGAGGATTTGCGTGCCCAGACCAGCATGCTGCTAATTGTCTGCACTGCGCTGTCTCTGGTTATCGGCACTTTGCTAGCTTGGTTCCTGGCGCGCAGCATTACCCGTCCTTTGGGTCAAGCACTCACGCTGGCAGAAAAAGTTGCCGCCGGCGACCTGACCAGCCACATCGAAGTCAGCAGCAAAGACGAGACTGGCCGGCTGATGCTGGCGCTCAAGCATATGAATGACAGCCTGGCCAAGGTGGTCGGCGAAGTCCGCCAGGGCACCGACACGATTGCCACGGCGTCGAGCCAGATCGCCGCCGGCAACCAGGACCTGTCCAGTCGCACCGAGCAGCAGGCTTCGTCGCTAGAGGAAACCGCCGCCTCGATGGAAGAGCTGACTTCCACCGTCAGGCAAAACGCCGACAACGCGCGCCAGGCTAACCAGCTGGCCGTCTCGGCGTCTAGCGTGGCGGTGCGTGGCGGCGATGTCGTCTCGCAGGTGGTCGAGACCATGGGCGCGATCAACACCTCGTCGAAAAAGATCGTCGACATCATCGGCGTGATCGACGGCATTGCGTTCCAGACCAACATCCTGGCCTTGAACGCAGCGGTGGAAGCGGCCCGCGCGGGCGAGCAGGGCCGGGGCTTTGCGGTGGTGGCCGCTGAAGTCAGAAGCCTGGCGCAAAGAAGCGGGACAGCGGCCAAGGAGATCAAGGTGCTGATCGATGATTCGGTGGAAAAGGTCGGCGTGGGCAGCCGTCAGGTGGCCGATGCGGGGAAAACCATGGTCGAGATCGTCGACAGCGTCAGGCGCGTAACGGACATCATGGCGGAGATTCAGTCGGCCAGCCAGGAGCAGACGCAGGGGATCGAGCAGATCAACCAGGCGATCACGCAGATGGACCAGGTGACGCAGCAAAACGCGGCACTGGTCGAAGAAGCAGCGGCGGCGGCGCAGTCGCTGCAGGAGCAGGCTGGCGGGCTCACCCAGGTGGTCAGCGTGTTCCGGCTGGACAGCGAGCCTGGCCATCACAAAGCCACGTCCGTGCGTCGCCCAAGCGCCGGGCGTGCGGCACCTGCACAACCGCCGCAGGCCAGAAAGGCGATTGCCGCGTAAAGATATACCCCTCTTGCTTATTCCCCAGCACTGGCAAGAGATGAGGCATAGGAAACCTTTAAAAAGTAAAAGTGCTCAACTCACTGAGCAGTCCGAATTTTCATTCAGTGTTGTTGTTGCTGTTGCGCGCAGCCACAGCAGAGCCGCAAGGCTGGCTCGGATTTCCTTGAATACAACGTCGACCCGCCGCCCTACTGAATCGATTGCTAATGAATCAGGAAAATTATCTTTACCGTGCGCCTTTGCTCGATGTCAGGCAGCATGTCCGAGGCTACAGGCTGGGGTGGCAATGCAGTGACCGCAGCGCCCCTGCGCCCTCCAAGGACGCCTTTGCCCGGCTTGTGGGTTTGATCGCCTGCGCGCATGAAAAACCCACGTCGCGTCCGTTCTTCATTGAAACAGGCACTGCGGCGCTGCCGGTCAACACCCTGCACGGCTTGATCCCTGAAAACATCGTGCTGATTTTCGATCAGAAAGATCTATCCAACGCAGGCGCCCTGTCTCGGGTCATGTCATTGAACGCGCACGGTTTTGGTCTGGCGATGCGCGATCCGGATCGGGCAGCGCTGGCCTCAGATGATGGGCTGCTTTCACTCATGACGCATCTCCAGGCTGAATTTGGACATCCCGACTTGGCCGAAATGGCCAGCCTGACTAAACAAGCTGAGCATTCGCTTTGCGTGCTGGTCAACAACGTCTCGGACTGGCAGGAGTTTGAGGCATGCGCCGCGCTGGGCGTGATGAGTTTTTTCGGCAATCTTTGCGCCTTGCCTCGCCAGCAGCGTCAGTCCACGCAGTTGAACCCGCACGCGGCGATCGTCGTGCAGCTGATGCAGATGGTTCATGACAATGTCGATGTCCGCGAGATGGAAAAGTTGTTAAAGCGCGATGCCCTGCTTTCCTACAAGCTCATTCGCCACATCAACTCTGCAAGTTTCGGAATTCAATCTGAAATCAAATCGTTGCGCCATGCGGTGACGATGCTCGGCTATGCGCCGTTGTATCGCTGGCTGGCGTTATTTTTACTGGTCAATGCGGACCAGGTTCAAGCATCTCCTGCCCTGCTGCAAGCTGCGCTTGTCCGGGGGCGATTTGTCGAGTTGCTCGGCCAGAAAATGCTTTCCCGGCAAGAAGCGGGCTACCTGTTTGTCGTGGGCCTTTTTTCGTTGCTCGAGCCGCTTCTTGGCATTCCGATTGAGCAGGTACTCGATGAGGTTTCGCTGCCGCAGGCGATTGTGCAGGCGCTGCTTTACCGTCAAGGCATTTACGGGCCGTTCCTGGCGCTGGCGCAGGCGTGCGAAAGCCAGGACGGCAACGCCTTCCATATTGCCGAGTCACTGTGCATGACATCCGCTCACGTCAACCAGTCCCATCTGGCGGCCTTGGTGTGGGCTGAAAACCTTGAATTTGGAGTCTGACGGTTGACCCTCTTCAGGTGCGCTGGCAGGCCTTGCTTCCAAAAGTGCCGAATGAATTGAATGCCGTCAGGCGCGTGCGCTGCATACATGGGTGCTGTTAGGGCATGCAGTGCATGAGCACGCAAAGATGTTTTACGAACACCATGGCTTTCAGGCATCGCCACACCTTCAGGACCACCGGCATCACCGAATACCTGGGCAATGATCAGGTCATCGCTTGATGAGGTGAAGCGGATATTAATCTGACCAAGGGTATTGCCGACGTTTACTTCCTTGCCGCTCTCCTCCATACAAGCAGCGAAAACGGTTTTATCGATGATTGAGGTGGGCAGTCCGGTGGGACCTGGCACCCCGGGCTGGCTCGGCAAGGGCCGATCTTGAGGTGATGTCAAAGACGCCTGAGCAGTCCTTGCTTGCGCTTGACCACGGGCATCTTTGCGGTTTACCCAATTGTCTTCAAGTCAGCGTCCCAGAACCGCGCGCGTTACGGCGTGAATGGACTGCGTGCTATGAACGCCCACATGCCGGGAATGTTTCAAAACGGCTGGCGCGTGGATCGGGCGCAAATGACAAGAAATTTGATTTTCGAAGATGTTGTTAATTTTGATACGTTTTGGTACAAGATTAAACAAATCGGTAAACTCCAAAGCTTTCCCGCCTCGTTGGCGGTGAAGTCTTCCCGCCGTCTTTGTGCCATGCCGGATTGCCGTCCGACCCAACTGTCAACGCCATGAAAAAACTTCCAGACGGGACGCGACTGCGCCGCACCTGCGTGCTCCTTGTCGTCGCGGCCTTGTCCGCTGCCGCGTTTTCCGCACAGGCGGCCGATGTGGAGGGCAGCGGCGGACCGCGTTTTGCCATTTCGCGCTTCGCCGTGGAGGGCAACAGCTTGCTGCCTGCCGCCGAAGTCGAAGGGCTGCTCGCCGACTTTGTCGGCGCCGAACGCAGCTTTGGCGACGTGCGCGGCGCGGTGGAGGCACTGCAGCAGGCTTATCGCCAGCGCGGCTACAGCGGCGTTCTCGTGCAGTTGCCCGAGCAGGAACTCGCCCAGGGCGTGGTGCGCGTTCAGGTGATCGAGCCGCGCATCGGCCAAGTGCGCGTGCAAGGCAATGAAGTGTTTTCAACCGCCAACATCCGCGCCAGCCTGCCCGCGCTGCGCGAAGGCACCCTGCCTAACATCCGTGACATTTCGGCCAGCCTGAGGGTGGCCAATACCAACCCGGCCAAGCAAGTTACGCTGGCGCTGCAGGGCGCCGAGCAGTCCGATGCGGTCGACGCCTTGATTAGCGTAACGGAGGGCAAGCCATGGCGCATCGGACTGAGCGCCGACAACACCGGCAGCGTCGAGACCGGCCGCACCCGTCTGGGCATGCTCTACCAGCACGCCAACGTCTGGGACCTGGACCATGTGATGACCTTACAGTACACCACCTCGGCCGAAAAGCCGTCGAAGGTGAGCGTGTTGGGCGTGGGGTACCACGTGCCGCTGTATGCGCTGGGCGACTCTATTGATTTCTTTGCTAGCCACTCCAACGTGGATTCCGGCACGCTGACGGCCGGCGTGCTGGACCTGCAGGTCAGCGGCAAGGGAACAGTCCTCGGTGGGCGCTACAACCACACGCTGCCGCTGTGGGGCGACCTGGCCTCCACGCTGATCTACGGCGTGGACTGGCGGGCGTACAAGAATGACATCGACCTGGGCGGCTTTCAGATGGGCGACGATGTCACGGTCCGTCCAGTGTCGCTCACGTATTCCGGCCAGCTGAGCCTGCCCTCGGCGCAGATGAGCCTGCAATTGACGGGCTTGCAGAACATTCCTGGTGGGGCAAACGGCCAGGACGCGGACTTCAGCCGCCAGCGCGCAGGCGCATCGGCCAGCTACCGCGTGCTGCGCTACGGCGTGGGCTACAACCGCCAGATACAAGGCGACTGGCAAGTGCGCCTGCAGTTCAACGGTCAAGCGAGCCGGGCAGCGCTCGTGCCCGGCGAGCAATTCGGCGCTGGCGGCGCCGGTTCGGTGCGCGGCTTTCAGGAGCGTGAAGTCGCGGGCGACCAGGGCCAGTTTGCCGGCGCTGAAATCCAGTCCCCCAACTGGTGCCCGGCCAGCGCGGCCATCCCGGTGCAGTGCCGCGCACTCGCTTTCATCGATGCTGCCCGCGTTTCGCGCAACAAGGCCCTGCCGGGTGAGGAGCAGCGCACGTCCATCGCCAGCGCCGGCCTGGGACTGCGCTTTGCGCTGGACCGGCGCGCCAGCGTGCAGGTGGACTACGGCCGGGTGCTGGACGGCGGCAGCGTCCGTGCCGCCGGCGACAGCCGGGTGCACATCGCCCTGTCCCTTTCCTATTGACCTCCCCAGGACGCAGATGAAAACAATCCACGCCATCATTGCAGCGGTCCTGTTGGCCGCCGCCGTCATGCTCGCCGGGGGCGCCAGCGCCCAGACCGTGGTCAATGGTCAGGCCAGCTTCCAGCAGCTCGGCGCTGTGCGCACCATCACCAACACGCCCGGCACCATCATCCAGTGGCCCGGTTTCTCGATCGCGGCGGGCGAGGTAACGCGCTTCGTCCAGCAAAACGCCGCCAGCGCAGTGCTCAACCGCATCACCGGGCAGCAGCCGTCCTTGATCCTGGGCGCCTTGCAATCGAATGGCCGCGTCTTCCTGATCAACCCCAATGGCGTGGTGTTCGGCGCCGGTGCGCGGGTGGACGTCAATGGGCTGGTGGCGTCCAGCCTGGGGATCTCCAACAGTGACTTCCTGGCCGGCAAGATGAACTTCAGCGCCGGCGCCACAGCGGGCAGCGTGTTCAACCAGGGCAGCATCTCGACGCCCGGAGGCGGGCAGGTGATCCTGATCGCGCCGCAAGTCGAGAACAGCGGCCTCATCCATTCGCCCGGCGGCGACGTCGTGCTGGCCGCAGGCCGCAGCGTGATGCTGGCCGACAGCCAGAACCCGGCTTTGCACGTAGTGATCAGCGCACCGCAGGACCAAGCCGTCAACCTCGGGCAGATTGTTTCCCAAGGCGGGCGCATCGGCATTTACGGCAATCTGGTCAACCAGCGCGGCCTGGTCAGCGCCGACCAAGCAGCCGTAGGGGCCAACGGGCAGATCGTGCTCAAGGCCAGCGGCGACCTGCTGCTCGAAGCGGGTAGCCTGACCAGCGCGAGCGGCGTGACCGGCCTAAGCGGCGCCACTGCCCGCACTGGCGGCACGGTCCACCTCCTGGGCGAGCGCGTGGGCCTGACGGGCAGCGCCCGCGTGGAGGCCAGCGGCCAGGCCGGCGGCGGCACCGTGCTGGTCGGCGGCGACTACCGCGGCCAGAACCGTGCCGTTCCCAACGCCCAGCAGGTTTATGTGTCGAGCGAGGCCACGATCCGCGCCGACGCCCTGGCATCGGGCAACGGCGGCAAGGTGATCGCCTGGTCCGACGGCACGACACGCGTCTACGGCAGCATTAGCGCCCGCGGCGGCGCGCAATCGGGCGACGGCGGCTTGGTCGAGACATCGGGGCACATGCTCGACATGCGGGGACGCGTCGACACGCGCGCGCCCAACGGCCGCACCGGCACGCTGCTGCTGGACCCGACCAACATCTACATCGCCAACGACCAGGCCAGCGCCACCGGCGCGGGCATGACGGGCAGCGACACGTCAGCCGACACGTCGGCCTATCCCTTTGTCGCTTCTGGCGCCGTGAGCGATTCGCTCTTGAGCGTCGCCACCCTGGAGGCTGCGCTTGCAAACAGCATGGTGACCGTCACCACCGACAACTCGGTCGGCACGGGCGCCGGCATGATTCGGGTGGTCAACCCCGTTTCGTGGGCCAGCGACACGGGCCTAACCCTGCATGCCACTGCGGGCATCGACATCAACGGAGCCATCAATGGCGGGAACGGCAGCCGCCTGGAGTTGCGCACGACTTCGGGCGACATCAACCAGACGGCGCCCATCAGTGTGGTCGCGCTGTCGGCACGCGCTGACAACGGATCGGTCTACCTTGCCCAACCGGGCAACCAGGTAAAGCAGCTGGCCGGTTTTGCCAGCGGGCCCGGAGGATTCAACTACCGCGGCAACGACACGCCGCTGGTCATTGGCATGGTGTGGCCCGAAGAAGGCATCACTTCGCTGGGCAGCGGGCCCATCAACGTCGATGTCACAGGTGCCCTCACGGTGCAAAGCCCGCTCAGATCACAGGCGGGCGACATCACGCTGAGCGCGGCGAGCATCGACAACCAGTCCACTGTGGACTCGGTCAGTGGCCGCGTGACGGTGCTGGGCGCCGTGCTGCGCCCTTCGCTGGCCGACTGCATCGCCAACTCGGCGCTGGCTGACTGCGCCGCCGTGCTGCCCAGCCTGTCGGCCTGCCAGGCCGATCCGGCCATTCCCGGCTGCTCGGTCGTGTTGCCGCCACCCACGCTGGACGCCTGCATCGCCGCCCCGGCCACAAGCGGCTGCGCGGCCGTGCTGCCTACGCTGAGCCAGTGCACCGCCGCGCCTGGGACGGCCGGCTGCGCGGTGGTGCTGCCCACCCTGGCGGCTTGCGTTGCTTCACCTGCGACCGCCG
>NZ_JAAFGZ010000066.1 GCF_010365105.1 Polaromonas sp.
CGCGGTGACAGCGCCAGAAACTGCACCAGCAAGCGTTGTTCGCGGGCAGTTTTGCGTTGCGCCACGAGGAGTTGAGCGTGCTCAGGGTCTTCAATGTCCTGGTGCCGATCCATGCTGCGCAGATGGCGCGCCACAAGCTGGTCGCGCTCATAGATGCACACCCGGTCTGCATAGGATTTGAGCGTCAGGAGCTGGCCCGCGCAGCGCGCTGGCACCGAATAGTGGTTGGAGTCCAGCGCGACCCGAAACTGCTTGGTGGCGCGCACGTTTGTTACGCGCGCCAGATCAAAACCGGCCGGATTGAGGGGGCGCAACTTAGCCCGTTCTTCTTCAAATTGATCGATGGGTCGTTGATGGGTGGACTCGTGCATACGCACGTCGGCCACCGTGTCCACCCACAACTGAGCGGCTGGCTGCATGGCGCTGAAGTCGCCCTGATGGCCACTTCAAATTCCCCCACCTTTGGCCAGTCAAATTCCCCCAGGCAGGACGGCTAAATTATCAACTTTTTGGCGTTCCTGGTTCTGACGTCCTTTCTTGGTAATTTCTCCCTGACTTTTTGGATTTTTTATAAACGGAATTTGGCAAGCGCAGCGCGTCAGGCCGAAGGCGAAGCACCGGGGAACTGTGGGCAACTGTCGCACCGGTGCGCAGCACCGGCTGTCCACAGGCTTGCCCTGTGGGCAGGACAGTTGTCCACGGCGGGCGTGTTTCTTACGCTGCGCCGGCACTAGCAATTCGCGAGGCGGCCTCCTTCAGCCGGTAACTCTTGCCCTCAAACGCCAGCAGTGCCGAGCGGTGCATTAACCGGTCCAGAATGGTCGTACTCATCGTGTTGTCGCCCAGGTATTTCCCCCAGTCCTCAACAATCCGGTTGGAGGTCACCACGATGGAGCGGCGCAGCTTGTAACGCCGGTGCACCACCATCTGCAGTAACTCGGCGGCACCGTCCGAGATGCGCCGCGCCAGAAACAGATCGTCAAGCACCAGTAAATCTGGCTCCAGCATGCCCTTGAGTAGTTTGACCTGCTCAGCTGGACTGGCCAGACAGTAATGCGCAAACACGCTGTCGGCCTCCACGTAACGCACGCCATAGCCCTGCAAGGTGGCCTGATAGGCCACAGCTTTGGCGATGTGGCTCTTGCCGGTGCCGGGCTTGCCAATGAGCAGCCCATTGATGCCCTCAGTTATGAACTTCAAGGTGTGCAACTCAAAGCAGGCCTGGCGGGGCACCTTCGGGTTGAAGTGCCAATCAAAGTCGGCCAGCGTGAGCCGCTCATCGAGCCCACACTGCTTGAAACGCCGCTCGGTCAAACGCGAGCGCCTGCGATCAAGTTCGTCTTGCAGCAGCATGCAAAAAGTTTCAAGGAAGGGTTGTTCGCTGGCCTGGGCTTGCAGGACACGGGTCTCCAGTGTGGCAGCCATCCCCGACAGGCGCAGCTCAATGAGCGCGCGTTCAATCTCATGTTTGCTCATCGTCATAGAGTTGCCTCTGCTTGGGTTTGTGGTCGGGTCGGTGCCTGGGTTGTGGTCTGGGTCGAAGCCAAAATGGCGCTCTGTTGTGCGCCCAGGGTGAACAGATCGGCGTAGTCGTTACCAACGCGGATCAGGGCATGGCTCTGTGTCAGCGATCCCTCGCTTGGGGTGGGCGTATCGAGCAGGGCCAGCGCATCTTCCATGAGCCGCTCGGTCAAGGTCTTGACATGGCCGTAGCTGTACACGCCCTCTGACATAGCCATGTCGCAGGCGCTGTTGATCAATCGGCGCGGATAGCGCCGCACCAATCCGACGATGCCCCACATCTTGCGCTGACCGACACGACCTTCACGCTCAAACAGGGTCTCGCACAGCTTGTGGGTGGCCGCCCCAATGGCCTTGGCCTGACTCAGAATGCGCTGCGTCTCGCGTGAGGGATTGAAGACGCGCTCGTTCATGGGCAGCACCACCGTGGCGGGCCTCGAAGCCCGGTCATGGGCGCGCAGCAGGGCTTGCGTCTTGAGCTCACGTATTTCCAGGCGACGCGCAAACAGGCGCACCAGCACCCGACTGCCAATGGCCGCCGGGCGGGCGGCGTAGCTGCTGTGATCCACCCGCACGCACGAGTCATCATTGACGGTGTACTGAGCCTCGGTAAAGTATTGCATGCCCAGCAGCGGCAGGGGCAACAGATGAGGTTTCTCCTCTTGGAACATGGCCTGGACCTGACGGCGTTCGCTGCCGTGAATGCGCTGGGCGGCCCACTTGGTTTCCCAGTGTTCGAGGTGCTGGTTTTGTTCTTCAATCGATTCGAACCTGCGCCCCTTCAGGGCTGTGGCCTGGGTGTGGCCGATGGCATGTTCAACGGTGCCTTTGCGGTTGGGGTCACGTACCCGTGCCGGGTCGCCCACCACACCATAGTGCTTCAGCGTGGCGCCGTAGACGGCGTTGAGCTGGGGCTCGTACAGGTCGGGTTTGATGACACCCTCCTTGAGGTTGTCGAGCACCACGTAGCGGCAGGCGCCACCGAAGTACGCCCAAGCCTCTTCATGCAGGCGTGCCCAGGTTTGCTGACTTGACTTCCACACGACCCGGCGAAAACTGCGCCGGGAGTAGCGCAAGGTCATCACAAACAGGCGTGGTTTGCGAAAGCGCTCGGAGCCGGGAACACGGGTGAGTGCGCCCTCGCCGTAGTCGACCTGAGCTTCTTCGCCGGGGGCGAATTCCAGGCGGTCAAATTGCTCGGGTTCGTGTTTGCATAGGCCACCACAGAAGCGTTTGACGCTGTTGTAGGCGCCGGTGAACCCGTGCGTATCAACCAGGTCCTGGTAGATCGCCATGTAGTTGCGTTTGAAGCGCAACTGAGCCTCGATAAATTCCCGGTGGGGCTCGCAGGTGGAGGTCGTTAACTTGACCTGAGCCGGTGGCCGGGGTGGGGGAATTTGATCGGGTGTGCCGGTGGCCACCCCGAGGGAATTTGCCTTGAGCTCTTCTATGCGTTTGGCATACGTGCGAATGGTCTTTCGGTCAATTCCGGTGACACGTTCAATCTGGCGGTGGCTGGTGTTGGTCGCCAGCAGCGTGGCTATCGTTGTTTGCAGGTGTGGTTTCAAGACGTTCAATCCGGTTTCCCTCAAAAGTGAGGGGGTGAAGGTAACGTCCTGCCTGGTACTGACCGAGGTGGTGAAACAGCCGGGTTTAACCAGCCGTCACGCCGCGCTCAGGGTGGGGGAATTTGAGGTGGCCAAAAGTGGGGGAATTTGGGTGGCCATCAGGG
>NZ_JAAFGZ010000047.1 GCF_010365105.1 Polaromonas sp.
AAAGTCTTCATCACAGGCACAACGCCTTGGCTTCATCCTGGTAGGTCGGGTTAGCGCAGCGTAACCCGACATCGGCGATGGCGCTACTACCTTGTCGGATTACGCCTGCGGCCAATCCGACCTACTAAACCGAGAAACCGCCAACAGTGCTTGAAGCACAAAGAATCGATCAAGCAGAGCGTGAAGCTGTTGGCGAACGAAGGGTAGAACCAGCCAGCCACCGGCATGGCTACCAGCCCCCACCTCCAGGTGCCCAGAGCCCAGCGAAGCGAAGGCCCGTCAGAGCGTTCAGCTCTTCTGCGACCCCCAGGCAACTTTCTTTGGTGACTTTCTTTTTTGCCAGAAAAGAAAGTTACCCCCCGCCGGGAAGGCGCTCACCCCTCAACCCACAGAAGAAGCCACCAAGCCAAAGACCATCATCAAACGTTGAAGCAATCAAAAAGCCGGGCTTGCCCCCAAACCCGCACGCATCACCCGGTCCGAAATGATTGACCGGACGCACCGCCCACGGATAAAGTTGCACCGATAATTCAGGCATCAACTTAATGGAGAAACGACATGGCAAAAGGTCAGCAGAACAACGACAAGATGGTCAAAAAACCCAAGAAAGACAGCTCGCCGCCCAAGCTGGTGTCGCCCGACGCGGTTCGCCCGACCGTGGTGACGCAGGTGCCGGTGCGTGGCAAGCTGAAGAACAAATAAGCGCCTGATGGTGATGCCCGCCGGTCCGTCCCCCGTCCTTCCGCCAGAGCCTGCAACGGCAGGCGGCCAGCCGGGCAACCCGCTGCACGGCGTCAAGCTGGAGACCATCGTCAGCGCGCTGGCCGCCCATTACGGCTGGGAAGACCTGGGCCAGCGCATCAACATCCGCTGCTTCACCAGCGAGCCCAGCGTGGCGTCGAGCCTGAAATTCCTGCGCAAGACCCCCTGGGCGCGCGAGAAGGTCGAAAGCCTTTACCTTTTCATGCTGCGCGAGATCCGGCGCAGCAGCCCGCCGGTTCACAACTTCCCCCCGCCCAGGCCTTGAACCCTGTCAAGGACATCGCGTGCCCTGACGCGCCGGCGTACAAGCCTTTGCAAATCATCCATGCCGACGACAGCCTGCTGGTGCTGAACAAGCCCTCGGGCCTTCTCAGCGTGCCCGGGCGCGGCGAGGACAAGCAGGACTGCCTGAGCCGCCGGGTGCAATCCCTTTACCCTGACGCGCTGGTAGTTCACCGGCTGGACATGGCCACCTCGGGCCTGATGCTGATGGCGCGCGGCGCCGCCATGCAGCGCGCCATGAACCAGCTGTTCGAGCGCCGCGAGGTCCACAAACGTTATGTGGCGCTGGTCGATGGCCGGCTGGCACCCGCACCGACCGCCGACGGCTGGGGCCTGATCGACCTGCCGATCGCGGTGGACTGGCCGCGCCGCCCGTTGCGCATCATCGACGCCGCCGGCAAGCCCAGCCAGACGCGCTGGCGCAGCCTGGCCTTTGACGAGGCAGCCAACTTCACGCGCGTGGAACTGGAGCCCATCACCGGCCGCTCGCACCAGTTGCGGGTGCACCTGCTGGCGCTGGGCCATCCGATCCTGGGCGATGCGCTGTATGCACCGGATACGGTGCAGGTCCGGTCGCCGCGCCTGCTGCTGCATGCCTGTGCCCTGCGCCTGCTTCATCCAGCAACCGGCGCCCAGCTGTCATTTGAAAGCCCGCCCGATTTTTAACCGTTGCGGCGTTTGCGCCTGCGCGCCAGAACGCCTGGCGCTACCATGCGCTGCATGACGACTCCACACCTTTTAATCCTGACCGGCGCATCGCGCGGCATGGGCCTGTCAATGGCGCGCCAGTTGCTGGTGCCGGGCCACACGCTGCTGTGCATCTCGCGCAGCGAATCGCGTCTGCTTGCGCAGCATGCCCAACAGGCCGGCGCCGCGCTGGTCCAGTGGTGCCACGACCTGGCCGAAAGCAGCGCGCTCGGCCCACGGCTTGAAGCCTGGCTGCGCGAACAGGGCAGCACGTCCTGGCGCAGCGCCACCTTGATCAACAACGCCGGCGTCATTGCCCGTGTCGGTCCGCTGAGTCAGGCCGATCCGGACGATCTGGCGCATGCCCTTCGGGTCGGGCTGGAGGCGCCCATGCTGCTGTCGTCAGCCTTCCTGCGCGCCACCGATGGCTGGACGGCCGAACGCAGGGTGCTCAATGTTTCGTCGGGCCTGGGCCGCAGACCGATGGCGTCGCAAGCCGCTTACTGCGCGGCCAAGGCCGGCATGGACCATTTCAGCCGCTGCGTGGCACTCGAAGAAGCGCTCAAGACCGGTGGCGCAAAAATCTGTTCCCTGGCGCCCGGCGTCATCGACACCGAGATGCAGTTGCACTTGCGCAGCGCTGATCCAGAAGCCTTTCCGGACCGGGACAGCTTTGCACGGCTCAAGACAAGCGGCCAGCTGACCTTGCCCGACGAAGCCGCGCGGCGTGTGCTCGCCTGGCTGGCGCGGGCCGACTTTGGCGCGAAACCGGTCGCCGACGTGCGCGACTGAAGAGCGTTCAATACACCTCGGGCACGACGATGTCCAGCGGCACCGGCTGGCGCACATAGTCGTCATGTCGAACCCGCTCGGGCAACACCACGGGCGCATGCTCGGTTTCCTGGTAGGGCATTTGCGCCAGCAGATGGTGGATGCAGTTCAGCCGGGCCTTTTTCTTGTCATCGGCCTGCACCACCCACCACGGCGCCTCGGCAATGTGCGTGCGCTCAAACATGACCTCCTTGGCGCGGGTGTATTCCTCCCAGCGGCGGCGCGACTCCAGGTCCATCGGGCTGAGTTTCCATTGCTTGAGCGGGTCGTGGATGCGGCCCAGAAAGCGCAGGTTCTGCTCGTCGTCTGAGATGGAAAACCAGTACTTGATGATCTGCACGCCCGAGCGCACCAGCATCTTTTCAAACTCCGGCACGGTGCGGAAAAACTCCTCGTACTGCGCATCGGTGCAAAAGCCCATGACCCGCTCGACGCCGGCGCGGTTGTACCAGCTGCGATCGAACAGCACCATTTCACCGGCGGCCGGCAAATGCGCCACGTAGCGCTGAAAGTACCACTGCGTGCGTTCCCGGTCGCTGGGCGCGGGGAGCGCCGCCACCCGGCAGACGCGGGGATTCAGGCGTTGCGTGATGCGCTTGATGACGCCACCCTTGCCGGCGGCATCGCGCCCTTCAAACAAGATCACCACCTTGTGGCCGCTGGCAATCACCCAGTCCTGCAGCTTGACGAGCTCGCCCTGCAGGCGAAACAGCTCGCGGAAATAATTGCGGCGGCGTTCCCGGTCCTGCGCGCCTGCACTGACGTCTTCTTCGCCGGTCAGCTGGGCCACCGTCTGGTCTTCGAGCTCCATCTCCAGCTCTTCGTCGTAACTGTCGATCAGGTCTTGGCGGATTCGCCGCATCACCTCTTCGTCAATTGAGTTCATGGCGCGTTCCTGACACTGCAAGTTGATTGAATTTGCCAGCGTAGCAATGCAATGTTTCAGTTTGATGAAAAGCCTGAACCGCTTGCATGGAAAAAACCTCGGGGCGTTCAAGACGCCAACTTGCTACTTTTTAGATAGCGTTAAATGCTTACCCATCATGCGCAAAAAACTTTTTTATTCTTAAAAAGAAGGCGTGGACCTGTCAGTCGGCTTTCAGGATCTGGTAAATCTCGTCCTTGCGTTCGAGCCGTTTTTTCTTCAGCACCTCCAGCGCGTCATCGGCAATGGGCGTCTTGCCCTGCTCGTACTGGGTAATCGTCTGATTGTCGGCATCGTAGTGTTCGCAAAGGCTTGAAAAATGCGCGTCAAGCTTCTTGAGCTGATTCATTTTTTCAAGGTACTGGGGAAACTCATGCGCCAGATCGTGATTCAACAATTCCATGACAACTCCTTCAACAACAACAAAAATCAGGCGCCTTCATCGCGCACCACCAGCACGGGCAGGTGCGCATGCGACAACACCTGGGCCGTGACACTTCCAAGCACCAACTTGTCCAGGCTCCGGCGGCCGTGCGAGCCCATCACCACCAGGTCGGCCTCCAAAGCTTCGGCAGCCTCCAGGATGGTCTGGTAAATCGAATGGCCTTCGACGACCGATCCCTTGACAAGCATTCCCCGCGCTTCAAAAATTTCTCGCGCCGCACTGATGGCTTCGTTCGCCTGCACTGTGGCGCTACGCAGGTAGTCGGATGGGTCAGAGGAAAAATCAGAGCCCATGGCGGTGAAGGCATAGGGGTCGATGACATGGATCAGCGTCACCGAACTCCTGAACGCACACGCGATGGCGCGCGCCTTGTCAACCGCGTGATGGGCGACGGGCGAGCCGTCAATGGGAACAAGGATGTGTTTGAACATGGCCAGCTCCTTGACTTGCAAAAAAGTTCAGTCGCCTGGCCCGGTGCGCAAGGACTTGCGCTGCACCTGCTCAGGGTTCAATCCGAACGCCTTTCCAGAAAGCGACATGCCCCCGGATATTGTCGGCCTCGGGCTTGGGATCGGGGTAGTACCAGGCGGCATCGGTGTTCATTTCGCCGTTGACCAGCAGCGAGTAATAACTGGCCTGCCCTTTCCACGAGCACATGGTGTGGTGGTTGCTGAACGTCACATGGTCGCGGTTCAGCGAGTCTTCGGGGAAATAGTGGTTGCCTTCAAGCACCACGGTGTTGTCGCTTTGGGCAATGACAGCGTCATTCCAGATAGCCTTCATGTTGTTTCTTCCTGATCTTTGATTGAGGGTTGCCCATGGATGGCGGCATTTTTCCGTCTGCTTCCCGTGGGACTTGGCCAAGCTGCATGCCTCTTGTAACAGCAAGGAAGCCGGCGCGGCGTAGGATAAGGTGAAATTTGCAAACAATCATTTCCTGCCCGTAAAAATATTGCCACCCTGACCAGACCTCCTGTCGGCCCTCCAGGCATGGCGCAGACAGCGCAGACTGCTGAAGGCGTTCCGATTTGCGGGAAAATAATCCCATCTTTTTTGCCTGGATCTCCCATGACATCTCCCATGCCCGATATTGAACTGTCTGAAGAACTGATCCGCAGGTTCGACACGCTCGGGCCGCGCTACACCTCCTACCCGACTGCAGACCGGTTCCACGCCGGATTCAACGAGCAGTCTTACCAGGGCCACCTCGCGCAGCGCGCCGGCAAGCCCGGCAACCCGCCGCTGTCGATCTATGTGCACCTGCCGTTTTGTGAATCACTGTGCTACTTTTGCGCCTGCAACAAGATCATCACCAGGGAGCATGGCCGGGTCGCCGAATACCTGCGCTACCTTGACAAGGAAATGGCGCTGGTCGCCGCGCAGATCGGCCCCGACCGCAAGGCAGTGCAGTTGCACCTGGGCGGCGGCACGCCGACTTTTTTCAGCGCCGACGAACTGGGCCAGCTGATGGCCATGCTGCGGCGGCATTTCGACTTCACGCCGGATGCCGAACTGGGCGTTGAAATCGATCCGCGCACTGTCGGCGAAGGCACACTGACCATGCTGGCCGGGCTGGGTTTCAACCGCAACAGCTTTGGCGTGCAGGATTTCGACCCGGCGGTGCAGCAGGCCGTGAACCGCATCCAGCCGCTTGAAATGGTGGAAAAAGCCGTCGAGGAAAGCCGCAAGGCCAATTTCCAGTCAATCAATGCCGACCTGATCTACGGCCTGCCCAAGCAGACGCTGACGAGCTTCGGCCACACGCTCGACAGCCTGATCCGCATCGCGCCCGACCGCATCGCGCTATACAACTACGCGCACCTGCCCCAGCGTTTCAAGGCGCAGCGGCTGATCAACGACAGCGACCTGCCGTCGGCCGAGGAGCGGCTGCAAATCTTTTTGATGTCGATGCATCGCCTGCTGGATGCCGGCTATGTGTACATCGGGCTGGACCATTTCTCCAAGCCCGATGACGAGCTGAACAAGGCGCGGCTGGACAAAAGCCTGCATCGCAATTTCCAGGGCTACACCACCCGGGCCGAATGCGATTTGATCGGCTTTGGCGTGTCGGCCATCAGCAAGGTCGGCAACTCGTACAGCCAGTCGGTGCGCACCGTCAACGCCTATTACGAGCGGCTCGACCAGGACCGCCTGCCGCTTGAAAAGGGTTTTGAGCTGAGTGCCGACGACGTGCTCAGGCGCGAGATCATCATGACGCTGATGTGCAGTGCGCCGGTGGAGTTTGAAGCGATCAACAGCCGCCACGGCATTGACTTCAGGCACTACTTTGCGAACGAGCTGACGCGGCTCCAGCCGTACGAAGAAGCTGGTTTGATCACGATTGACCCGGACGCCATCCGCGTCACCCCGAAAGGCCGGATGTTTGTGCGCGCCAGCGGCATGGTGTTCGACGGCTACCTGAGCCAGCCGACCACTGCGGCCTACTCCAAGCTGATCTGATGTGATCGTTGCCCGGGCGGCAAAAAGGCTGTTCCAATAGGCGGTTTAACGCAAAAACTCCCCGGATGCCTGCCAGGCATGCCGGGCGTTGCCACCCGAGAACGATTCCCATGGCCATCAAAGCCACCATTCACAAAGCCCAACTGCAGATCGCCGACATGGACCGCGGCATTTATGGCGACCACAACGTCATCATTGCCCGCCATCCGTCCGAAACCGACGAACGCATGATGATCCGCCTGCTGGCTTTCGCGCTCAACGTACAGGGCGACGACAAGCGCGGCAACCTCGAATTCGCCAAGGACCTGTGGGATGTCGATGAACCGGCGCTCTGGCACAAGGACTACACCGACGCGGTGCTGCACTGGATCGATGTCGGCCAGCCCGACGAAAAGCGCCTGATGCGCGCTGCCGGCCGGGCCGAGCGGGTCACGGTGATCAGCTTTTCGAGCAGCACGCCGGTCTGGTGGAAAGGCATTGAAAGCAAGCTGACCCGCGCCGCCAACCTGGTCGTCTGGCAGATCGAAGCCGCGCAAAGCCAGGCGCTGGCCAAGCTGGCCGAACGTGGCATGCAGTTGCAGATCACGATCCAGGACGGCACGGTGTGGATGAGCACCGGCAGCGAGTCAGTAGAAATCACGCCGCGCCGCCTGACGGCTGGGGGCTAGGCCCGCTACCGGGACTCGCGCGGCCGCTCTGCCTGCGACCCGTCTTTTCTCCCCCGTTCATCGGCCTTGTAGTGCGGCAGCCGGGCGCCGCAATGAAAGCAGAAATCGGCATTGGCCGCATGGCCCTCGGTCAGGCATTCGTGGCAGGTGCGGGTGGTGACCGGAAACAGGATCTTGCCCCGGTGGGCCGCCATTTCCGCCGTCACGATGCCGGTCGGCACCGCCAGCGTGCCCCAGCCAAGCAGCATCATGAAGGACGAAATCAGCCGCCCCAGGTCGGTCTTGGGCGTGATGTCGCCAAAGCCGACGGTCGTCACGGTGCTGATGGCCCAGTAGACCGAGGTGGGAATGCTGGTGAAGCCGTTGACCGGGCCTTCGACCACATACATCACCGTGCCCATGATCAGCACCAGCATCAGCACCGCCGACAAAAAGACCATGATCTTGCGCCGGCTTGAACTCAGCGCGCGCGCCAGCGACTGGTATTCGGCCACATAGGCGGTGAGCTTGAAGACCCGGAACACGCGCAGCAGCCGCAGCACGCGCACATCGATCAGCGCATGCAGGCCGGGAACAAACAGCGCGAGGTAGGTTGGCATCAAGGCGATCAGGTCGATCACGCCGTAAAAGCTGGTGGCGTATTGGAGCGGCTTGCGCACGCACAGCAGGCGCGCCAGGTATTCGGCGGTGAACAGCGCGGTGAAAATCCATTCCAGCCACATCAGTGTCTGGCCGTGGACCTGATGGATGGACTGCACGCTATCGGCCATGACCACGCCGATACTGAGCAAAATGACACCGATCAGGGCCTGGTCAAAGAGCCGGCCGGCGCGGGTGTCGGCCTCGAAAATGATGGTGTACCAGCGCAGGCGCCAGCCTTGCAGGGGCTTTTCAAGCGCGGGAACCGGACGCGTGGTGGCGGATGGTTTCATGCGATCAAGCGTCTTTATTTTGATTCAGAAGGCTGGCAGGATAACCCAGCCAAAGCTTTGCGACGAACCTTGAGGCCAGCCAGCGCCGCTTCCACCCCGTCGATGAACGCTCCTTTACTTATAGCTGCTTGTGCTTGCCTGCATTGCGCAAAAGCCATTTTTCATTCGATTTTCAGGTTCCTCAGGGCTGATCGCCTTCGGCTTCCTGCAGCGCGCGCCACATCACCTTGCCCGAGCCGCTCTTGGGCAGCCCGTCGACGAACTGAACGACACGCGGATACTTGTAGGCAGCCATGTGATCCTTGCACCAGTCGATGATCTCGTCTTCGCTGACCTGACCCCTGAAACTTTGACGCAGCACCACGACGGCCTTGACCGACTCGCCCCGGTAGGCGTCACGGGTGGAAATAATGCAGGCTTCCTGAATAGCCGGGTGCCTGAACATCAGCGCTTCCACCTCGGCCGGCCAGACCTTGAAGCCCGACGCATTGATCATGCGCTTGAGCCGGTCGGTGAGGAAGTAATAGCCCTCCTCGTCCACATGGCCCAGGTCGCCGGAGCGAAAGAAACGCTTGCCGTCAATCTCGATGAAGGCAGCCTCCGTGGCCCCGGGCTGCTTCCAGTAGCCCGAAAAATTCTGCGGACCGCTCATGATGATCTCGCCCTGCTCGCCCTGCGGCATTTCCTCCAGCGTAAGCGGGTCGATGACGCGCGCCTCGGTGCTCATGAACGGAATGCCCAGGCATTGCTGCTTGGTCGCATCGGGCGGGTTGCTGTGCGACGGCGCGGCGGTTTCGGTCAGGCCGTAGCCTTCGGCAAAGCGCAGGCCGTACTGCTCCCACAGCCGCTGGGCCACGGCCTGCGGCATGGCCGCGCCGCCGCCGCCGATGTACACCAGGCTGCTGAGGTCAAAACTGGCGAAGTTCGGGCTCGCCAGCAGGTCGATCACCATGGTCGGGATGTTGGTCCAGTGCGTCACGCGCCAGGTTGAAATCAGCCGGCCGGCCAGTTCGCGGTCCCAGCGCGGCATGATGACCAGCGTGGCACCGCCATAAATTGACGCATGCATCACCGACACCATGCCGGTGATGTGGAACATCGGAATCACCGACAGCACGATGTTCTCGGACGTGCTGTTGCCCCACAGGGCGCTGGCGACGGCGTTGTGCATCAGGCTGGCATGGGTGTGCATGCAGCCCTTGGGCAGGCCGGTGGTGCCGCTCGTATAAGGCAGCACGGCCAGATCCTGCGGCGCGCTGGTGTGCTCGGGAAGGTAGCTGATGTCGCTGGCGGCCAGCGCATCGGTCCAGGCCAGCACCGAGCCGCCTGGCAAGGCCGGCAGGTCGTGCCGGGTGCCCAGCCAGTCGCGCCAGGATTGCGGCATCGCGTCGGCGCCGCTGGTGGCCACTGCCTTGCCTTCAAAGGCATCGCTGTAATGCGTGACGATCAGGTGTGCCAGCCGGGCGGCCGGCGGCAGCTCGCCGCTGGCTTTGGCGAGTTCGGGCGCCAGGTCGGCGGCGGTGATGGCGACCTTGACGTCCGGGTCGGTGATGTAGTGCTTGAGTTCCTCGGCGCGGTTCATCGGATTGACCGGCACCACCACCGCATCGATCCGCAGGATGGCGAAATGCGCCACCACCCACTGCGGGCAGTTTTGCAGGTTGAGCAGCACGCGGTCGCCCTTCCTGACGCCGAGCCGGTGCAGCGTGGCCGCCAGGCGCCCGGCCTGCTGCATCACGGCGGCATAGCTCAGCGCCTGGTCAAAAAACACCAGCGCCGGCTTGTCCGGAAAACGCAGCGCGCTGACCGCCAGGTTGTGCCAGAGGGAAGTTTGCGGCGGCGTGATGCTGTGCGGCAGGCGTTTGGGCCAGAACGGGTAGTGCAGGTCGTGGCGCGGCGGCGCGCCCGGGATCGGAAGATCGGCGGTGGAAGGACGGGTCAAGGCAGTGCTCCAGGCTGAATAAAGTCCGCACAGGCTAACCCGAGTTGGGACGATACGCATTCGGGTAGCTGCTAAGGACTCCGGGATTTTTGTCGCGTGCGTGACGCTACGGTGGCACTGTTGCCGCTGGCGCGCAGGCGGCTGGACCGGGCTGGGCACAGCTTGATCCGCCAGGGCGTTCCGGAATCCGGCCATTTCCGGCTTGCAGCGCCGGGGCAACTGCTGGACCAGACCGGGCGGAAGCAGGCGGCTTCAGCACATCCAGCCAGCGGCCCGCCTCAGCGCGTGCGAAATGCGTCGTGGCAGGACTGGCAGGTGCCGGAAGTGGCCCTGAAGGCGACTTTGAGCTTGTCCAGATCACCGGTCCTGGCCGCTGCGCTGAGCTTGACGGTTTCGGCCCTCATTTTGTTCGACAGGTCGGCAAACTTGGCCTGCTGCGTCCAGATGGCCGGATGGGCACGGGTTTCGCCCTTGTCGGTACCGGCGGCAAAAGCCGGCCAGGGCAGTTGCGCCAGCGTCTGCACGATGTCGGCCTGGTCTGCCGCTGTCTTGGCGTCGTAAGGCACCCGGCCATTGACCATGTTGCCCAGACGGAAAAAGTGCGTCTGCATCACGCTGAAGGACGATCGACGGTACTTGATGGCGTCCTCGGCCTTGGCAAACTGCGCCGCTGCGGGGAAAGCCAGCACGGCGGCCGAAACGGCCAGGATCAGGGTTTTTATGATGTTCATGGGCTTTGGGGTGGCTGGCGCCGGTGGAAGTTCCTGCGGGCTGGTAATAAGCGTCAGGCCGTGGGGGGCGCAAGCTTGCCCATGGCATGAAACCCGTGAAACCGGCCCATGGAGTTGCTATTATAAATATAGCTATGAATGCCCGTGGATATTGCGCAAAAGGCCTATTTTAACCGTAAATTTCATCCAGAACCGCAGGTCGGTGCCGCATGCTATGGTTCGGCCCATGCCCAAGACCCTGCGCTACACCCTGCTGTCACTGCGCGACCTGGCGGTTTCTGCCGGTCCGTTTCTGGTGCTGGCCGTGGCGCTGCTGGTGCTGGCCTACAGCTGGCTGGACCCGAACCCGCCCAAGCGCGTCACGCTGGCCACCGGCCCGGCGCAAAGCGCCTACGAGGCCTTTGGCAAGCGCTATGCCGAGGCGCTGAAAAAAGAAGGCATTGAGGTCGTGCTGTTGCCCTCCGAAGGATCGGCCGCCAACCTGCAGCTGCTGCGGGGCGGCAAGGCCGATCTGGGCTTTGTGCAGGGCGGCAGCAGCGAAGCGGGCAACCCGCAGGAAGAAGGACTTGAGGAACTCGAATCGCTGGGCAGCCTGTTCCTGGAGCCGGTCTGGCTGTTCTACCGCGAAGCCGCGGCGCGCCGGGTCAACCCGCAAGCCACGCTGACCGCCCTGACAGAACTCAAGGGGCTGCGCGTCAACGTCGGCACGGCAGGCAGCGGCCTGCCCAGCCTGATGGCCAAATTGCTGGAGAGCAACCGCATCGACAGCAGCGCGCTGGTCGTGTCCGAGCTGGAGCAGACGCCGGCCACCGTGGCCTTTCTGGGCGGCGCGCTCGACGCCATCGTGTTCGCCTCGGCGCCCGAATCGCTGATGGTGCAGATGCTGCTGCAGACGCCCGGCGTTAAGCTGATGGATTTTGCGCAAAGCGAAGCCTATTCGCGGCGCTTTCCTTTTCTGAGCCCGGCGGTGCTGCCGCGCGGCGTGGTCGATCTGGCGGCCGACATTCCGCCGCAGGACGTTCACCTGCTGGCGCCGACCACGACCTTGCTGACCCGTACCGGCACGCACCCGGCGCTGCTGCAGCTGTTCGCGCTGGCGGGCAACGACATCCACGGCAGCGCGGGCTGGTTCAAGCAGGCCCGCGAATACCCCAAGCTGGCGCAGAACGAGGTGCCGATTTCAGCCGAGGCCGAGCGCAGCATCCGCAATGACAAGCCGTTTTTACAGCGCTACCTGCCGTTCTGGGTCGCCAACCTGGTCGAACGCATGTGGCTGGTGATGGGTTTGATCATCGCCATCATGCTGCCGCTGTCGCGCATCGTGCCGCCACTGTACGAGTTCCGGGTGCGCTCGCGCATCTTCCGCTGGTACGGCCAGCTGCGCGACATTGAAAACCGCATCGACGGCGCGGATGCTGCGGGCGGGCTGCTTGAAGCGCTGGACAGCCTGGAACGCCGCGCCGAGAAGATCAGCGTGCCGCTGTCGTATGCCAACGAGCTGTATGCGCTGCGCAACAACATACAGCTGGTGCGCCGCAAACTGGAAAACCGGCCAGGCGTTCAGAACGAACCGTAAGCGCTGCCCAGCAGCACGACCACCAACAGCGCCACAATCGGCGCCGCCACCGCCACCACGAAGATGTCGAAATACGACTGGCGGTGCGTCAGTCCGCAAATCGACAGCAGCGTGATGACCGCGCCGTTGTGCGGCAGTGCATCGAGCCCGCCCGTGGCAATCGCCGTCACGCGGTGCAGCAACTCGGGGGCGATGCCGACGGCCTGCGCCATCGCCAGGTAGGTGCTGCCCAGGGTTTGCAGCGCGATGCTCATGCCGCCCGAAGCCGACCCGGTAATGCCGGCCAGGACGTTGACGGCTACGGACAGCGACACCAGCGGGTAGCCCGGCGCAATGCCGAGCACGGCATCGCGGATCAGCGCAAAACCGGCCAGCGAGGCAATCACCGCGCCATAACCGACCTGCGAGGCGGTGTTGAAGATGGGCGCAATGGCGGAGTTGGCGCCGGCGTCGAGCGTTTCGCGCAATTGCGGCAGGTGGCGCCAGGCCAGCGCGATCAGCAGCACGATGGACGCCGTCAAGGCCACGATGATCGCCCAGACACCGCGCACCGCATCAAGGCTGACCGCGCCGTACAGGGCCTGCGCCAGGTAGCCGGTGTCCATGCGCGGCAGCACTATTTCGGCCAGCAGGTAGTTCAGCACCACGACGGTGACGATGGGCGCCAGCGCCAGCACGAAAGGCAGCGGCGGCGTGCGGGCCGGCGCGGGCGGGTTCATCGCGCCAGCGGGTGCTTGCGGATGCGGCGCATCGTCACCATAGAACTCGCCGCTGGCCGCTGCGCGGCGCGCCCGCAACGACAACCACAGCAGGCCCAGCGCCAGCATCACTGCGCCGCCGATCAGCCCCAGACCCGGCGCGGCAAACGGCGTGGTGCCAAAGTAAGGCATGGGAATGGCGTTCTGGATCGCCGGCGTGCCCGGCAGCGCAGTCATGGTGAAGGTGAAGGCGCCCAGCGCAATCGTCGCCGGAATCAGCCGCTTGGGCAGTTGGGCTGCGCGAAACAGCTCGGCGGCAATCGGATACACCGCAAACGCCACCACGAACAGCGACACGCCGCCGTAAGTCAGCAAGGCGCACGCCAGCACCACCGCCGACAAGGCGCGCTGCGCGCCCAGCCGCCCGACGATGGCCAGCGCCAAAGTGCGTGCGGCGCCCGAGGCTTCCATCAGTTTTCCGAACAGCGAGCCGAGCAGGAACAGCGGGAAAAACGCCATCACAAAACCGCCCAGCGCCTTCATGAACACCTGCGTGTAGCTGGCCAGCAGCGGCGCGTCGGGGCTGAACAACACCGCCAGCAGCGCCAGCACGGGCGCCAGAATCAGCACACTGATGCCGCGATATGCCAGCCACATCAACAGGGCCAGGGACAGCAGGATGCCGGCGATGCTGGTGGCGGCGCTCATGCGGGCAGCCTGGTGCGGAGTGCTTTGGGGTCAAGGGAAAGCAAATAATTTCCTGGCGGGAGGGTTGTGGGTAGCTGCTGAATCAGCAGCCACAGCGGCATTCAGGTCAGTTTATGCGGAGCGCCCAGATTATTTTCAGGCAAGGTAGCCCCGCCAGGAAAATCCAGTGCCTTGTTTGATCTGGCGCAGGTGCATACGGGGTTGCCATTTTTAAGATGGTCGGCTTATGACCACACCACAGCCCACTGACAACCCGCCCCCTGATCCGGCGCCGCCATGGCATGCCCTGCCGGTCGAGCAGGTGCTGGCCCGGCTGGCGTGCGACCCGGCATCGGGCTTGAGTGAAGCAGACATTGCCCAGCGGCGGGCGCAGGGCGGTGAAAACACCCTGCCCGAGCCACCGCGCCGCTCCACGCTGGCCATCATCGCGCGCCAGTTCAAAAGCCCGCTGATCTACATCCTGTTTGTCGCCGCCGTGCTGGCGATCGCGCTTTCGCATTACGGCGACGCCGTGGTGATTTTGCTGGTGGTGCTGGCCAACGCGCTGATAGGCGCTTTCCAGGAAGGCCGCGCCGAGCGCTCGATGGCTTCGCTCAGGCGGCTCTCGGCGCTGCATGTGCGCGTGCTGCGCGGCGGCCATGAAATGGCGATCGAGGCGCGTGAGCTGGTGACGGGCGATGTGCTGCTGCTGGCGGCTGGAGATGCGGTGGGCGCCGATGCACGGCTGATCGAAGCCGCCCAGTTGCAGGTCGCCGAAGCCGCGCTAACCGGCGAGTCGGTGCCGGTCAGCAAGGCAGTTCCAGCCCTGCCCGATGAAACCGGCCTGGCCGACCGCCACAACATGGTGTTCTCAGGCACCTACGCCACCGCCGGGCGCGCGCGGGCGGTGGTGGTGGCGATTGGCACGCAGACCGAAGTCGGCCGCATTGCCGGGATGACCGAAAGCGCGACCGAACCCCAAACACCGCTGGAGCAGCGCATCGCGCAGTTTGGCCGCTGGCTGGTGGTGGCGGCGCTGTTGCTGTTCGTCACGGTGGTGGCGCTGGGGCTGTTTCGGGAACTGCCGCTGGCCGATGTGCTGATGGTGGCAATCAGCCAGATGGTGTCCATGGTGCCCGAGGGCCTGCCGGTGGCCATGACGATCGCGCTGGCGGTCGGCATGCAGCGCATGGCGGGGCGCGGCGCCATCATCCGCCGGCTGTCGGCGGTCGAGACGCTGGGCTCGACCACCGTGATCTGCACCGACAAGACCGGCACGCTGACGCGCAACGAAATGACGGTTGGCCAGCTCTGGCTGCCCGGCGGCCTGGAGGTGTCCGTCAGCGGCATCGGCTACGCACCCGAGGGTGAATTGAGCGTTGAAGATGCCGCCACCGGGCCACTGCTGCAGGCCGCCGCGCTGTGCAACGATGCGCAACTGCTGCCACCCGAAGCATCGCGCACCGAATGGTCGGTGCTGGGCGACCCGACCGAAGGCGCACTGCTCGTGCTGGCGGTCAAGGCCGGCATTGACCTGGAAAAACTGGCGCGCATCGCGCCGCGTGAAGCCGAACTGCCGTTTGACGCCGACACCAAGATGATGGCCACGCGTCACCGCTGCGCGGATGCGCCGCACCGGGTGTTCATCAAGGGCGCGCCCGAAGCCGTGCTGGGACTGTGCAACGCCGGCGATGGCGCATTGACCCAGGCGGCGCGCACCGCCGCCGAAGCCATGGCCGGGCGCGCGCTGCGCGTGCTGGCCTTTGCCGTGGTCGATGACGACCGGCTGGACGCAGGCTTTGGCGCGCTGGCCGGGCGCGCCCGCCTGCTCGGCCTGGTCGGCCAGATTGATCCGCCGCGCGAGGAGGTCAAGGCCGCCGTCGCCGAATGCCGCGCCGCCGGCATCCGGCCCGTGATGGTGACGGGCGACCACAAGCTCACCGGGCTGGCGATTGCCCGCGAACTCGGCATTGCCCGTGACGGTGACCGTGCGGTCGATGGCGCCGAGCTGGAGCGCATGGGCGAAGCTGACCTGCGCAACGACCTGGACCGCATCGCCGTCTTTGCGCGCGTGCATCCGGCGCAAAAAATGCGCATCGTCGAAGCCCTGCAGGCGCACGGCGAAGTAGTCGCCATGACCGGCGACGGCGTCAACGACGCACCGGCGCTGGCGCGCGCCGATGTCGGTGTCGCCATGGGCATCACCGGCACCGAAGTGGCCAAGAGCGCGGCCAAGATCATCATCACCGATGACAACTTCTCGACCATTGTCGGCGCGGTCGAACAGGGGCGCGTGGTCTATGGCAACCTGAAAAAGGTCATCCTCTACCTGTTCGCCACCTCGATCGACGAGGTCGTTCTGTTGCTGCTGGCCTTGCTCGGCGGCTATCCCTTGCCGCTGGCAGCGGTGCAGATCCTGTGGATCAACATCGTCACCGAGGGCACGCTGACCGTGAACCTGGTGATGGACCCGCCCGATGGCGACGAGATGAAGCGTGCGCCAGTGCCGAAGGGCGACCGGCTGGTGGACCGGACGATGCTTGGGCGGGTGCTGTTGATGTCATCGGTTGCCGTGCTGGTGACCTTCGGCTGGTACGTCTGGAGGCTCGGTCAGGGGGCGCCAATTGAGCTGGTGCGCACTGAAACCTTCACGCTGCTGGCCATGTGCCAGTGGTTCAACGTGCTCAATTGCCAGTCGCCCACCCGCTCGGCGCTGGCGCTGGGGTTGCTGAAAAACCCGTGGCTGCTCGGCGGCCTGTCGCTGAGCATGGGGCTGCAGGCATTGGTGCTGTATGCGCCGCCCCTGAATACGCTGTTTTACACCGTGCCGCTGGCGCCCGCTTCGCTGCTGCTGCTGGCCGCGCTGGCCAGTTGCGTGTTGTGGGCTGAAGAGCTGCGCAAGCTCATCACACGCTTGGGCCGCAGGCGTGTGCCATGACGCTTGGCCTGCTGGCGCTGCAGTTCTTGCTGTGCGCGGCGCTGATCGCAGGTGCGGGTTATATGCTGTGCCAGAGTGCCGACCGCATCGCCAAGGCGACCAGAATGACTGGCGGCTGGATGGGTCTGGCGCTGCTGGCCACCGTAACCTCCCTGCCCGAGCTGGCCTCCGGCATCAGCGCGGTGACAGTGATTGATGCACCCAATCTGGCCGTCGGCAATGCGCTGGGCGCCTGCGTGTTCAACCTGTTTTTTCTGGTAGTGATTGACGCGCTGCAGCGCAGGCAGCCGATTTACCGCCATGCCAGCGCGGCGCATCTGCTGTCGGCGGCCTTCGGTGTGGTGATGCTCGGCTTTGTGGCGATGAGCCTGTTGCTGCCCAAACACGCACCGACACTGCTGCACCTGGGCTTGTACAGCCCGGTGTTGCTGGCGTTCTACCTGCTGGCACTGCGCAGCGTTTTTGCACACGAGCAGGCGCTGCGCTCCGTGCAGCCAGCGGCCGCTGCGCCCGTCAGCGCCGAAGCCATGCCGCAAGTCACGCCCGGATTGACGCACGAATGGACCCGCTTTGGCCTGGCGGCACTGGTGGTGCTGGCGGCGGGAAGCTGGCTGCCGTCCATCGCTGACCAGCTGGCGCAGGTGATGGGCTGGAGCCGGAGCTTTGTCGGCACGCTGTTCATGGCCTTCGTGACCACGCTGCCTGAAATCGCCGTGACGCTGTCGGCCTTGCGGCTGCGGGCGCTCGACATGGCGATTGGCAACCTACTGGGCAGCAACCTGTTCAACGTGACGATCCTGGCCATTGATGATATTTTCTACACCCGGGGACCGCTGCTCGCCGACGCCTCGCCGGTGCATGGCGGCACCGCCATTGCCGCCGTAGTGATGACCGGGCTGGTGATGATTGGCCTGGTGATGCGGCCGCAGGGCCGAGAATTGCGGGTGCTGAGCTGGGTCAGCGCGGGGCTGCTGGCCACCTACCTGTTCAATGCAGCACTGGTCTTTTTGTATGGCGGCGACTGAGGCGGGCTTGGTCCGTGACAAAAAGCGCGCGCCTTGAACTTGCCGCAAAACCATTCGCAGAATTTGCACTTTTGTTGCTGGAGTTCGCCTTGCTCGGCGCACTGTTCATACGGCTGCACCAGCCGGTGCTGATTGCCTGCATCGTGGTCGGGCCGACAGGCGTGGTTGAAGTGCATGACCAGATCGACCTGCTCAGCGGACAGGTCGCCGGCGATGTCCGGCACGGCCATGCCCTGCAGGCCGCCGACCCTGCCGCGCATCGGCTGGCCGGGTATATCCATTGATCCAGAGAGGACAAGTCATGAACCCACCAGGCTCCATTCTGGTCGCCACCGACTTCTCGGCGCCGTCGCGCCACGCAGCAGACCGGCCGGCGCGGCTGTCCCGCGAAACCGGCATGCCCCTCACGCTGATGCATGCGCTTTCCAGCCGCGTGTTCGATGAACTGCGGCACTGCGATGCTGGTGGTCAAGCAAATGCCGCGCGAGCCCTACCGCCGCGCACTGGTGGCGCTGGACTTCTCGCCCTGGTCGGCGCAGGCCATCGCCCTGGTCCGGTGCGTGGTGCCGCAGGCCCGGCTGCTGCTGCTCACTGCGTTCAAGGTGCCGTTCGAATGCAGGCTTCAGCTCGCCGGCGTGGACACCCCGACCATCGAGCACTACCGCCAGCAGGCCCGGGGCAAGGCCAGGCAGCAGCTCGAAAAACTGGCGCAGCAGGCTGGCCTCCAGCCAGGGCAATGGGATGCCTGCGTGATCGAAGGCGAAGCCTGTCAACGCATCGTCGAGCAGGTGCATGATTGCGACCTGGTGGTGGTCGGCAAGCATGGCCAGTCGGCCGCCGAAGAGTTGCTGCTCGGCAGCGTGACCCAGTCCGTCCTCGCCGAGGGCAGCTGCGACATGCTGGTGTCGAAGGCACGCGCGCTCTGACACGGCATTCACCCTGATTTCCAAGAAGGCTTCCCACATGAAACTCACTGACGATCTTGCGTTTGACCTGTCTGAAATCGCCGCGCTGCGCCGCGACATCCATGCCCATCCCGAACTGTGCTTCGAAGAGCTTCGAACGGCCGACATGGTGGCCCGCAAACTCATTGCCTGGGGCATTCCGGTCCACCGGGGCATGGGCACGACCGGCGTGGTGGGCATCGTCCACGGCCGCGATGGCGGCGCCTGCGGGCGGGGTGTCGGCCTGCGCGCCGACATGGATGCGCTGCCGATGCAGGAATCAAACACCTTCGCCCACACCAGCCAGCATGCCGGCAAGATGCACGCCTGCGGCCATGACGGCCACACCGCCATGTTGCTGGCCGCCGCGCAGCACTTCTCCAAGCACCGCGACTTCGACGGCACGGTCTACCTGATCTTCCAGCCGGCAGAAGAAGGCGGCGGCGGCGCGCGGGAAATGATCAAGGACGGGCTGTTCGAAAAATTTCCCATGGAAGCAGTGTTCGGCATGCATAACTGGCCGGGCGGCGAGGTCGGCTCGTTTGCCGTCAGTGCCGGGCCGGTCATGGCGTCGAGCAACGAATTCAGGATCGTCATTCGCGGCAAGGGAGGCCACGCCGCCATGCCGCACACCGGCATTGACCCGGTGCCGGTGGCCTGCCACATGGTGCTGGCCTTTCAGACCATCATCAGCCGCAACAAGAAGCCGGTCGATGCCGGCGTCATTTCGGTCACGATGATGCATGCCGGCGAAGCCACCAACGTGGTGCCCGACTTTTGCGAACTCCAGGGAACCGTGCGCACCTTCAGCATCGAGGTGCTCGACCTGATCGAGCAGCGCATGCGGGCGATCGCCGAACACACCTGCGCGGCGTTTGAGGCGCGCTGCGAATTTGAGTTTTCACGCAACTACCCGCCCACCATCAACTCGGCGGCCGAGGCGGATTTTGCGCGCCAGGTCATGGCGGGCATCGTCGGCGCGGACAAGGTCATGCCGCAGGAGCCCACCATGGGCGCGGAAGATTTTTCCTACATGCTGCAGGCCAGGCCAGGCGCTTACTGCTTCATCGCCAATGGCCAGGGCGATCACCGCGACATCGGCCACGGCGGCGGCCCCTGCACGCTGCACAACCCGAGTTATGACTTCAATGACGCGCTGATTCCGCTGGGCGCCGCCTACTGGGTGCAACTGGCCAGCCGCTGGCTGAACACGGCAGGCCCGGCTTGAGCCTGGTGTCGCGTCATGCCAGGCGCCTGACCTCTGCTCGCTACTGAATTCATAGCTGCTTGCCCACGCCACGCGTGCGCAAGCAGCCTGTTTCATGCTAAAAAGCTGATTTTTTACTTCAAACGGGTGGGCTAAGTGCTGCCCTTGTCCTGCACGCTGTTTTGCATGGCCGTGCGGGCAACGCTGTCCAGCGCGCCCTCAACCACGCCCTGCTGGCTGACGACCTTGACCAGGTTCAGCGTGAGCAGGTTGCGCAGCACGCGGGAGGTCATCGAATGCTTGCGCCCCCCCTGGCTGGTGAACATGAACAAGGTGCCCAGAGGGCTGACCCATGTCAGTTCCGCGCGCATCCACTGCATGTCCACGAGCAGGTCAATCCAGTCGCCCAGGGCAAGCTCTATTTTCCCGTTCAGTTCAGCCTGGGTAGCAGGCCCGCTGCCTTCAGGCTCCAGCAGACTGGATGCGGACCAAAGTTGGGTCGAGTCGTCCTGGTCACCCATGAAGCCGGAGTTCTGAACCTCGGACGGCGCCAGCCACAGCGGCATCGGACCGGAATTTTCGACAAACATCTTGCCCAGCGAGTGGCTGTCTTTTGCAGGCTGCGCTGGCAGGCCGGACACCGCTTTGAGTGCGGTACGGTGTACCTGCATGAGTTCATCGAAAAACGGCGCCGACTGCTCGACCGGAAAATCGATGGACAGCAATCCCTGCCTGAGCGACTCCAGCAGTTCCGGAATCAACGCAAGGAGTCGTCTGCGGTGCCTTGTCGCCTGCTCGACATTCAGGCTCCAGAGGACATCGTCCAGCGTCAGGCTGAATGCCGTCGGGCCACGGCCGGAAGTTTTGCCCAGCACGGCCAGCCGCTCCTGGGCCATCACCTGGGACCAGGGTCCGGTGAGGAAGGCCGTGATGATGCGGTTGGCGTTGGTGAAATCGGGTCGGGCCCTTATTTCGGCGGCGATCTTGACGGCCATCAGGTTACGTTGTTCGGCCTGTAGCAGGGCCTGGACCGCGAGGCGTTGTGCCTTTCGGTTCTCAGGGGTATTGCGGCCTTGCCTGCGTTCGAAATCCTGCAGCAAGCGGGCAAAATCCTCGGAATCGCTGAAACCCTCGTCCGCGAGCAGGACGGCGACTTCACGCAAGTGCTGCAAAAATTCCGGAAAGCCGGCGGCGGTTTCACTCGCATATCCCAGGCTTGCACGGGTGATGGCTTGCAGCAGCCTTCTGGCCGGATGGCTTTTGTCGCTGAAAAACCGGGGGTCCGTCACCGCCAGCCGCAAAAACGCCGGTTCCGCATTCGAAATCATCTGCCGGACCGGCGTCAGCAGCCGCTCATCGCTGGCCATCTGCTCGATCATCAGTCCAACCACCTCAATGGCCAATGACTGGCCCAGCGTCTTGGCATCAGTCTTGAGCCGGGCCCGCAGGTTTGCCACCGGCGCCGGGGGCGACAGCCGGGTCAATTTCATCTTGGCAGAGACCAAGCCCATTTCTTCAAGTTCGGTCAATGCATCGAGTGCGGTAGGCACCGTGTGCGAAAAATCCTGTTGTGTCAGCTCTTCAATGCCGAACTCTGAAAAGGAAGTCGGCTCATGGTCCGAATCGTCATAGTCCCCCAACAGCAGATGGTGCAGGTGGTCCAGCGTGAGCAAGGGCCTGCGCCCGGCAGGCGCTGCGGCATTTTCATCCGCAGACTCGCCTTTGGGGATATCGTTCTGCCGGGAAAATGAAGGATCAGGCGCTGGTGCATCGACTTTTCTGGGCGGCCAGGCAACTGAAGTTCTGGCTTGCGGGGCACCCATGACGCCATAGGCCGCCGGAGCAATTCCCTGGCCGGCAAGGAAATCATTCAGAAAAACATACAACGACTGGAGTTCCTCGCCCATGAGACGGGCTCCATCGAGCAGCCAGCAGGCCCGTGTCTGGGCTGACACGGGAAGGGTCTGAAGCAATTCAATCAGGGCCAGCGCCATGACTTCCGGTCGCAAGGGATTGCTGTCGGTCTTGACCACCAGCAAACCCTGCGCCGTGCTCAGCCGCGCGGAAAAACTGGCCAGTCCGGCTTCGCAGCCCAGTTTCACAAGCTGTTGCATGCGCGCGTTTTCCACCGCTTGCTGGACCTGGCTGTCGCCCATCAGTTCGAGGTCATCAAAGCTGACCGACGACAGCGAGCGGCCGGAATGGACAGGCTTTTTGCTGGCATCCTGGATGCTGCCGTCTGCCGCCATGGCCTTCATCAATCTTTCGGGAAAGCCTTGTTCGATGCTGATCCGGTTCTTCTTGAGGACCATGATGGCGTCCTGAAGCTGATGCCGTTCCCAGGAATCGGCAACGCCCATGGCACGCTCGTGCATGGCATCCGCAAGCTTTGTGGTCCAGCGGTCAATCAGGAAAGGACACTGCTTGAGGACTTCGTCAACACATGACTGAAAGGCCGCACTGGGAGCTTTTATTGGGTTCGTCATGGTATGGCTACCTCACTTCAGACAACAATTTGCACAGCAAATCAGCGGTTTCAGGCAACAGCCCTTTCTGTTTGACATGGTTCAAACCGGGGAATCCAGCCCCAGGGCCTGCCAGCCGGCGTGCCCGATTTTTTCAAGCGTCCGGATATTTTCTTCAAAAATGGCTTCAGCATGGGGAAATGACTGCACCGCCCGCTCAATGCTTTCCTCGCGCAGCAGATGAATCATCGCAAACGGCGCGCGGTTGGTGTAGTTGCCAATGTCGTCCGCTTCGGTGCCGTCAAACTGGAACTTTGGATGAAAGCTGGCCAGTTGCACCACGCCTTCAAGTCCATGCTCGTCCAGCACGCCTTCGGCAATTTCCATGAAATCGTTGAAATCCAGAAAATCATCAAAGAGCGTCGGATGGATCAAAAGCGTCGTATCAAGCTCCCCGGCCGGCGTATTGACCAGCCGGTCAAGCTCGCTGTCGAGTTCTTCCAGCAGGTCGTCGGCATGGCGCGCCTGGCTGACGACCAGGCGAACCTGGTTCTTGACATACACCGCCTTGGCAAACGGGCAAAGGTTCAGCCCGATCACGGCTTTTTCAAGCCAGTGACGGGTCTGGTTCAGGACATCATCGTCGGTCATAACTCAATGGATGCCCTTGAAGCGCATGCGCTTGGGCTTGGCGCCCTCCTCGCCGAGTCGCTTCTTCTTGTCGGCTTCATATTCCTGGTAGTTGCCGTTAAAGAAGGTCCACTGGCTGTCGCCCTCGGCCGCCAGGATGTGGGTCGCGATGCGGTCCAGGAACCAGCGGTCATGGCTGATGACCATGATGGAGCCGGCAAATTCGAGCAGCGCGTCTTCCAGCGCGCGCAGGGTTTCCACGTCCAGGTCGTTTGACGGCTCGTCAAGCATCAGCACGTTGCCGCCGGCGATCAAGGTCTTGGCCAGGTGCAGGCGTCCGCGCTCGCCGCCTGACAAGGTGCCGACGCGCTTTTGCTGGTCCGCGCCGTTGAAGTTGAAGCGGCCGGCGTAGGCACGGCTGGGCATCTGGAACTTGCCGACATTGAGGATGTCCAGGCCGCCCGAGATGTCCTCCCAGACGGTTTTTTCATTCGCCAGGTCGTCCCGGTTCTGGTCCACGAAGGCCATGCGCACGGTCGAGCCGATCACGACCTCGCCGCTGTCCGGCTTTTCCTTGCCGGCAATCAGCTTGAACAGCGTCGATTTACCGGCGCCGTTCGGTCCGATGATGCCGACGATGGCGCCGGCCGGAATGGTGAAGCTCAGGTTGTCGATCAGCACCCGGTCGCCAAACGATTTGGTGACGTTGTGGAATTCAATGACCTGATGACCCAGACGCTCGGCCACCGGAATGAAAATCTCGTTGGTCTCGACGCGTTTCTGGTATTCGAAATCGGACAGTTCCTCAAAGCGTGCCAGGCGCGACTTGCTCTTGGCCTGGCGCGCCTTGGGGTTCTGGCGCGACCATTCGAGTTCCTTTTTCAGCGCCTTGGCACGGGCTTCCTCGCCCTTTTGCTCCAGTGCCAGGCGGTCGCCTTTCTGGCTCAGCCAGGAGCTGTAATTGCCCTTCCACGGAATGCCGTGGCCGCGGTCAAGCTCCAGAATCCATTCGGCGGCGTTGTCCAGGAAGTAGCGGTCATGGGTGATGGCGACCACGGTGCCTGGGTAGCGCTGCAGGAACTGCTCCAGCCAGTCGACCGATTCGGCGTCCAGGTGGTTGGTGGGTTCGTCCAGCAACAGCATGTCGGGCTTGGACAGCAGCATGCTGCACAGCGCGACCCGGCGCTTTTCACCGCCCGAGAGCAGGCCGATCTTGGCATCCCAGGGCGGCAGGCGCAGCGCGTCGGCAGCAATTTCAAGCTGGTGCTCGGAATCGGTCCCGGCCGTGGCAATGATGGCCTCCAGCCTGGCCTGTTCGGTGGCCAGCGCATCGAAGTCGGCATCGGGCTCGCCATAGGCGACATACACCGCCTCCAGCTGCGCCTTGGCAGCAAACACCGCGCCCATGCTGGCTTCGACGCTTTCGCGCACCGTATGCTCCGGGTCAAGCTTGGGTTCCTGCGGCAGGTAGCCGATGTTCAGGCCCGGCATCGGCGTGGCTTCGCCTTCGATTTCCCGGTCCAGCCCGGCCATGATCTTGAGCAGGGTTGACTTGCCGGAGCCGTTGACGCCCAGCACGCCGATCTTGGCGCCCGGGAAAAAACTCAGGGACACGTCTTTGAGAATCTGTCGTTTGGGCGGCACGATTTTGCCGACCTTGTTCATGGTGAATACGTACTGGGCCATCAGATCACTTTGTTAAATAAAACAGATAAGGATAAATTGCAGGCCCGCCGGTTGACAAATGAATGCCGGATTGTGCGGGCCGGACGACATGCATGAATGCACCATTAGAGGCGAAATTCAGGCGTTGATCCATTGATTATCGTTCCGTGCAACAATAGCGGTGTCGCAGGGCTCCAGTTGCCTTCGACATTCGGGCACATCCAGGAACAGGTTTAGCAACCCAGCTGCGATGTTTTTCAGCCCGGCTCCCTGATCCCATCTGCCTATGACTGGCGGGTTGCCTTCAAACAAAGGCGCCCAACAGGCCGATCAAGAAGCGCCCCAGCGGCGCACATTCCATGAAATTTGAAGAATTGAACCTGGCCCCGGCCATCCTGAAGGCCGTGCTTGAGCAGGGCTACGACACGCCCACACCCATCCAGGCACAGGCCATTCCGGCCGTACTGGCGGGCAGCGACCTGCTGGGCGGCGCCCAGACCGGCACCGGCAAGACTGCGGCCTTCACCCTGCCGCTGCTGCAGCGCCTGTCGAGCGAGCCACGCCTGACCAACCGGCGCGGCGTCAACGCCGTTCGTGCCTTGATCATGACGCCAACGCGCGAACTCGCTGCGCAGGTCGAGGAAAGCGTTCGCACCTATGGCAAATATCTCGACCTCACCTCGATGGTGATGTTTGGCGGTGTCGGCATGGGCGCGCAGATTGAAAAACTCCGCCGTGGCGTGGATATTCTGGTGGCCACCCCCGGCCGCCTGCTGGACCATGCGGGCCAAGGCACGCTGGACTTGAGCCAGGTGCAGATTCTGGTGCTTGATGAAGCCGACCGCATGCTCGACATGGGTTTCATCCACGACATCAAGAAAGTGCTGGCGCTGGTGCCCAAGCAGAAGCAGACGCTGCTGTTCAGCGCCACTTTCAGCGACGAAATCCGCGAACTGACCAACAGCCTTCTGCGCAACCCGGTGTCCATCCAGGTCACGCCGCGCAACACCACGGTGCAGCGCATCACGCAGACTATTCACCCTGTCGGCCGCAGCAAGAAAAAAGCGCTGCTGACGCACATCATCAACGAGCACAACTGGAGCCAGGTGCTGGTGTTCACCCGCACCAAGTTTGGCGCCAACAATGTCGCCGAGCACCTGACCAAGGCCGGCATTCCCGCCATGGCGCTGCATGGCAACAAGAGCCAGACGGCCCGCACGCAGGCGTTGCAAGGCTTCAAGGATGGCAACATCCGCGCACTGGTGGCCACTGACATTGCCGCTCGCGGCATTGACATTGACGAGTTGCCACATGTCGTGAACTACGAAATCCCGAACGTCAGCGAAGACTACGTCCACCGCATCGGCCGCACCGGCCGCGCCGGCAACAGC
>NZ_JAAFGZ010000009.1 GCF_010365105.1 Polaromonas sp.
CCTCCGTCCACCACGCCACCAACATCGGCCGGTTGTTCCGCCCCGACAACCCGCTGCTGCCCAACTACAAATGGGTGCCCATCGGCTACCACGGCCGGGCTTCGAGCATTGGCGTGTCCGGGCAAAGCTTTCACCGCCCGGTAGGCCAGACGCTGCCACCTGGCGCCACACAGCCGGTGTTCGGCGCGAGCCAGCGGCTGGACATCGAACTCGAACTCGGCATTTTTGTCGGCACCGGCAATGCGCTGGGCGAGCCGGTTCCCATCACGCAGGCCGAAGACCATGTGTTCGGCCTGTGCCTGCTCAACGACTGGTCGGCCCGTGACCTGCAGGCCTGGGAATACCAGCCGCTCGGGCCTTTCCTGTCGAAAAACTTCGCCACCACGATTTCCCCGTGGATCGTGACGCTGGAAGCGCTGGCGCCTTATCGCCTTCCCTTTGTGCGCCCCGAAGCAGACCCGCAGCCCCTGCCCTACCTGGATTCCGACAGCAACCGCCAGCAAGGCGCGCTCGACATCCAGTTGCAGGTCGGCCTGCTGACGCCCCGAATGCGCGAAGCCGGCCAGGCTGACGCCACCCTCTGCCGCACCAGCTACCGCCATGCTTACTGGACGGTGGCGCAGCTGGTGACGCACCACACGGTCAACGGCTGCAACCTGCAGCCCGGCGACCTGTTTGGCAGCGGCACGCTGTCAGGCCCGACGCTGGACCAGGCCGGCGCGCTGATCGAGCTGACCACTGGCGGCAAGCACCCGCTTGCGCTGCCCAATGGCGAAAGCCGAACCTACCTTGAAGACGGCGACGCGGTGGTGATTCGCGGCTGGTGCGAAAAGTCCGGCGCCGCACGCATAGGCTTTGGCGAATGCCGTGGAACCGTGCTGCCTGCGCGCAGCTGATCTGTACCAGAAGGCGGCTGGCATCGTTTGACCGGCGGTCCCTGTAAAGCACTCCCTCCCTGGCCAGGCTTGCCAACACGCCTTTTTACAGATCAAATAAGGCTCTACCGCACATCCAGAAAGCACTTATAGCTCTCTTTTTGATAGTGAAAAAACTGCGCCACGCAGAATTTCGCCCTTGACGCCCATGACGCCCATCTCCCGCAGACGCCTGACCTGCACCGCCTGCCTGCGCCCGCAAAGCGCCTGCATCTGCCGCTGGGTCACGCCCGTGGCGCATCAGGTTGAGGTGCTGATCCTGCAGCATCCGCTGGAGGTCGAAAACCCGAAGGGCAGTGCGCGCCTGCTGCACCTGAGCCTGCCGGGCAGCCGGCTGGTGACGGGCGAAGTGTTCGATGACCTGCCGGACCTGCTGGCCGATTCGCCAGACCACCGGGGCGCCTCAGGCAGCGAAAAGCTCAACCTCCTGCTGTATCCGGAAACGCCGCAAAACCAGCCGCCAGGCAGCAAGCCCGGGCAGCTTGCGCCGGACGACCTGGAAGACCCCACACGGCTGCGGCTGGTCGTGCTGGACGGCACCTGGCGCAAAAGCCTCAAGATGCTTTACGCCAACCCGCTGCTGCAACAACTGCCGCGCCTGGCGCTGCAGGATGTGGGGGCGTCGCACTACCTGATCCGCAAGGCGCATCGGCCCGACCAGCTTTCCACGCTGGAGGCGACCTGCGCCGCGCTGGCCCAGTTGCAAGGCGGGGCCGGACCGCTCCAGCCATTGCTCGCCGCCTTCGATGGCTTTGTCGCCCAGCAGATGGGCTACCGAAACCTGCGCGGCAATGGCAGCGCCCAAACGCCGGATTATTGAAGAAATCAGGCTTTTGCGCTTTACTGCAAAGCGTTGTCAGCTCTTTTTTCAATAGCAAAAATGCATTAGCCTGTGGCGCCCTGAATCTGGCAGCCAAAGCGCAAAACTAGACCTTGCGAATGGCACCTGCACTGGTGCCTGTGGAATACCGCATGCCGGGTTTCGCGAGGCCCGTGTGATGCCGTTTCCAAATCAATCCGGAATCAGGCGCGAAGCCGCCCTCAGTGCTGAAGCATGGCAAGGCGAAGCAAGGACATATCGGGTTGATTTGGGACTGGAATGAGCTTTTTTTTTCCAGAACCAACGCGGATCCGGAAGGACCACGGCGGCAAGCATCACACGCATTGCCGTCACGGTTTCAGTAGGAAGGTAAAAATTTACCCCTCAAAAAGGTTGCTTTTGGGTTTGTCAATAGTCCATTTATGAGAGCTTATTAGTCCGTTCATGAGATTGACGACTTTTACTGTTTTCGCAAACACTTAACCCAATCAACAAATCTTCACGAATTGACAAAAAACGCAATGCACCCACCCGCAATTACAGGCAAGGCATTGAACGAACTGAACACGGCAACGACATGTTTGGCAGTAAACAGACCGCTCTGCACCCTTTCGGGTGCCGTCAACAAATACAAAAACAAATGAAACCAAACATTGTTTTCCTGGTGATGTCTGCGGTCGGCAAGCCAGAAACGGTTGATCAGCTGGCGCATTCACTGGCGCCGCATACGGTGCTGGTGCACCATGATTTTTCCCAGACCCCGGACTTTGCGCTGACCGCACCGAACGCCCGGTTTGTCACCAACCCCAAGCGCACCGGCTGGGCGTTCTTCGGATTTGTCGACGGGATTTTCCATTCGATGAAGTACGCGCTGGACAACCTGGAGTTTGATTACCTGCAGCTGCTCAGCCCGAGTTGCCTGCCCATCAAACCCATCGAAGCCTTCGAGGCGCACATCTCCGGCCGCGAAGAAGCCCATTTCGACTGCATTGACCTGTTTGCCGACCAGGATGCGCTGATGTCGGTCGGCTTCAGGGCGCTGACACCTGAAAAATCGTTCCGACACCGGGTCGTGCGGCGCCTGGGCGATGCCTATTTTGGCGCATCGAGCGGCAGGCGCGATGAGGCCGGCATCTGGCTGCACAGCGGCGGGCGCAAAACCCTCATGGCCCTGTTGGCGCTCGGCGTGTTCAAGGCGCTCAGCCGGCCGTCGATAGGTCAGCATATTTTCAACGAAAGTTTTCGTCCCTACTACGGCTCGGTCTGGTTCGGCGCCAGTCGCCACGTCGTGGCCGCCATGCTGGAAAAATTCATGCAACCCGGCGTGCGCGACTATTTCAGCCGGCTGTGCATTGCCGACGAGTTCCTGATTCCGACGCTGCTGATGCATGTCGCGCCCGCCAAGGGCCCGATGAACCATTTCATCCAGCGATTCGACCACGCACACCCGGGAAGGATCGAGGACAAGGACATGGCGCAGCTCAAGGCCGTTCCCGCCTTTTTTGCCCGCAAGTTTCCCGATGATCCGGCGGCGCCGATACGAATCCGGGTGCTGGCCGAACTGGCAGGCAGCGGACTGCCTGCAGAGCACCCTGAAACAGCCGGCGAAAAACCGCAGAACAACAACGCGCCGGCGGCGCCTGGCGCAACGGCGTCAATGGCCACCGACCAGCCGGCAGACGGCAATTTTCTGGCCGGTCTTTTTGGCCAGGGCAAGGTTGCGCAGGAGGGACAGCGGCCCCATGCGCCTGGAACAACATCAATCACAGGAAATTCAACATGCAGGCAATGATTCTGGCCGGTGGACTGGGAACGCGCATCAGCGAGGAAAGCGCCGTTCGCCCCAAGCCAATGGTCGAGATTGGCGGCAGGCCCATCATCTGGCACATCATGAAGATGTACATGGCGCACGGCGTGAACGACTTCGTGATCTGTTGCGGCTACAAGGGCCACCTGATCAAGCAGTTTTTCCGTGACTACGCCATGGACGGGGCCGACATCACCTTTGACATGCGCGACAGCACCACGACCATGCTGCGCACCTCGACCGAGCCGTGGAAGGTCACGCTGGTCGATACCGGGCTGGACACCATGACCGGCGGGCGCATCCGGCGCGCCGCGCGTTACCTGGAGGACGGGCCGTTTTGCTGCACCTACGGCGACGGCGTGAGCGACGTGGACATCGGCAAGCTGATCGCCTTTCACCGTGAGCAGGACGTACTGGCCACCGTCACGGCAGTGCAGCCTCCGGGTCGCTTCGGCGCTTTCAACCTGCATGCCGACGACGCGCTGGTGCCGAGTTTCAAGGAAAAGCCGGGCGGCGACGGTGCCTGGATCAACGGCGGCTTTTTTGTGCTCGACCGCACGGTGGTCGAACTGATCGAAGGCGACGACACCATCTGGGAGCGCGGCCCCATGGAACACCTGGCAGCCAACAACCAGATGGCCGCCTTTCGCCACGAAGGCTTCTGGCAGCCGATGGACACGCTGCGCGACAAGCAGACGCTTGAGTCCCTCTGGGATGCAGGCAAGGCGCCCTGGAAAACCTGGTGAGTGCTGGCGCCTGATTTTTTTCACATTCGTTTTTTCAAGGTAACCCCATGATTTTTACAAAAACGGCGCTGTCTGGAGCGACCATCGTCGACATGGAGCGGCGCGAGGATGCACGCGGCTATTTCGGCCGAACCTACTGCGAACGCGAGTTCGAGGCCAACGGCCTGCCGACCCGCATGGTGCAAACCAACATGTCGCTGACACGCCGGGCGGGCACCCTGCGCGGCATGCATTACCAGATGGCGCCGCATGCCGAGGACAAGCTGGTGCGCTGCGTGCAGGGCGCGATCTGGGACGCGATTGTCGATATCCGCCCCGAGTCGCCCACCTACTGCCAGTGGATCGGCGTGGAGCTGAGCGAAGCCAATGGCCGCATGCTGCTGGTGCCCAAGGGCTTTGCCCACGGTTTTGTCACGCTGTCGGACGATGCAGCCGTCACCTACCAGGTGTCGGCCTTCTACACGCCGCAGGCCGAACGCGGCGCCCGCCATGACGACCCGGCGTTCGGTATCGCCTGGCCGGTGCCGGTGCTTGACATGTCGGACAAGGACCGTACCTGGCCCGGCTTCGTGGCCGAAGGAGTCGCAGCATGATCATCGTTGACACTGCCCTGCAGCAGCGGGCACGCGAAGGACGGCCCATCCGCGTCGGACTGGTCGGCGCCGGCTTCATGGCGCGCGGCGTGGCGCTGCAGATTGCCCTGTCGGTGCCCGGCATGCGCGTGGCCGCGATTGCCAACCGGACGCTCGAAGGCGCCAGGCGCGCCTACCGCGAGGCCGATGTTTCAGGCGTTCGCGTCGTCGAGACCGTCACGCAACTGGAGCGCGCCATCGAGTCCGGCGTGCCGGCCATCACCGAAGACGCGATGCTGCTGTGCCGCGCCGCCGGCATCGACGCGATCATCGAAGTCACCGGCACCATCGAGCATGCCGCGCGGGTAACGCTCGAAGCCATTGCCCACCGCAAGCATGTGGTGCTGATGAATGCCGAGATAGACGGCACCATCGGCCCCATCCTGAAAACCTATGCCGACCGCGCCGGCGTGGTGCTGACCACCGCCGACGGCGACCAGCCCGGCGTGATGATGAACCTGTACCGCTTCGTCAAGGGCATCGGCGTCAAGCCGGTGATGTGCGGCAACATCAAGGGGCTGCACGACCCCTACCGCAACCCGACCACGCAGGAAGGCTTTGCCCGGCAATGGGGCCAGAACCCGGCCATGGTGACCTCGTTTGCCGACGGCACCAAGATCTCGTTCGAGAACGCCATCGTCGCCAACGGCACCGGCATGCGCGTCGGCCAGCGCGGCATGTACGGCCCCACCGTATCCGCCGGCACGCCCATCCAGGAGGTCGCAGAGCGCTACCCGCTCGAAGCCATGCTTGAAGGCCCGGGCATCGTGGACTATGTCGTGGGCGCCATGCCCGGCCCCGGCGTGTTTGTGCTGGGCACGCACGACCATCCGCAGCAAAAGCATTACCTGTCGCTCTATAAGCTGGGCAACGGACCGCTTTACTGCTTCTACACGCCCTACCACCTGTGCCATTTCGAGGTGCCCAACACCGTGGCGCGGGCCGTGCTGTTCCAGGACGCTGCGCTGTCCCCGCTGGGCGCGCCCTGCGTTGAAGTGCTGGCCACGGCCAAGATCGACCTGAAGGCGGGCGAGTCCATCGACGGCCTGGGCGGCTACATGACCTACGGCCTGGCTGAAAACGCCGACACCGCCCGGTCGCAAAACCTGCTGCCCATCGGTCTGGCTGAAGGCTGCACCCTGAAGCGCGATGTGCGCAAGGACGCACTGCTCACCTTTGACGACGTCGAGCTGCCGCAGAACCGGCTGTGCGACCAGCTCTGGCGTGAACAGATGGCGCGCTTTTTCCCCGAACATTCACCAACCCCCTCAGGAGAAAACAAATGAAACTGCTCGTCACGGGTGTCGAAGGCTACATCGGCTGCCTGCTCGCCCCCTTCCTTCAGGCACGCGGCCATGAAATCGTCGGCCTCGACACCGGCTACTACCGCGACGGCTGGCTGTTCAGCGACAGCAAGCTGGTACCGGGATTTCCGCGCACCATCAACCGCGACATTCGCAACATCCAGGCCGAAGACCTGCAGGGCATCGACGCGGTGGTTCACCTGGCCGAACTGTCGAACGATCCGCTGGGCGAGAACGTTCCGGAACTCACCTTCCAGATCAATCACCAGGCCTCGGTGCGGCTGGCCGAACTCGCCAAGGCGGCGGGCGCCAAACGCTTTGTCTATACCTCGTCATGCAGCGTCTATGGCGTGGCCAACGGCGACGAGCCGATGACCGAGCTGTCGCCGACCAATCCGCAGACCGCCTATGCCAAATGCAAGACGCTGGTCGAGCGCGACGTGATGGCGCTGGCATCAAGCGACTTTTCGCCGACCTTCCTGCGCAACGCGACCGCGTATGGCGCCTCGCCGCGCATGCGCTTTGACATCGTGCTGAACAACCTGTGCGGCATTGCCGCAACCACCGGCAAGATCGCCATGACCAGCGACGGCACGCCGTGGCGGCCGCTGGTGCATGTGCTGGACATCTGCCAGGCCGTGGCCAGCGCCCTCGAAGCGCCGCAGGATGCGATCCACAACGAGATCTTCAACGTCGGCCATGACGAGGACAACTACCAGGTGCGCGAGATCGCCCAGATCGTGGCCAACGTCTATCCGGGCTGCGAGCTGAGCTTTGGCGACTCCAGCGGCGACAACCGCAGCTACCGCGTCAGCTTTGCCAAGATCCATGAAAAGCTGCACGGCTTTCATTGCGCCTGGGACGCACGCAAGGGCGCACAGCAACTGCATGATGTGTACGAGCGTATCGGCATGGACGCCGGCACCTTCAATGCACGCCCCTTCACCCGGCTCAAGCAGCTCAAGTACCTGAGCGCAACCGGACAAATTGACGACCGCTTCTTCTGGAAGTATTGAAGTATTGAAGTATTGAAAAATTAAAGCTTGCCGCTTTTGCGGCCAGCACCCGGTATTCGCTTCACCAGCTTGTTCAATCACCGGAACAGCTTGCTGGCGTTGAACAGGAATGAAGTTTTAAAACCGTTTGTCGGGCCCTGTCTGTTTTCAAAATATTTCAAAAAAAACACGTGAAACAGTGCTTTCTGGCTATATACCCAAGTTACATCCAATCGTTTTGAGGCGTACAGTTGAATCATGCAAATCCGCTGCGATAAACCCTCCACCACGGCAGCCCTGTGCCGTGGCCGCGAGTTGCCGCGCGGCTATTTTTGCTCGGTGACTCCGCCTTAGGCAGTTAACCCTGGCGTCACGCACCTTGCGTTCACCAACGGGCGCCTTGTCAGTGCGTGTCCAACCACATTTCACCGCTACTTTTTATCCGAATTTCCTCGGCAGGCCTGTTCACGTCCATTTTTTCCCGAAGGACGGGCTTACTCCAATTTCATCACTCGCTGCGCGGTCAGCCAGCACCGTTTCCCAAGGAGAGAGCAGTGCTTTTCAACTCTGCCATTTTTATAGGCGGCTTCCTGCCCGTCGTGCTGCTGGGATTTTTTCTGTTGGCAGGCACCGGTCAGCAGCGCCTGGCGGGTGTCTGGCTGACGATTTCATCGCTGGTCTTTTATGGCTGGTGGAATCCGGGCTATGTGCCGCTGCTGCTGGGCAGCATGGCCTTCAATTACCTGCTGGGCGGCTACCTGCTCAAACATCCCTCCCGGTTTGCGCTGGTGCTGGGAATCAGCGCCAACCTTTTGCTGCTGGGTTATTACAAATACACGGGTTTTCTGGTGCAGACGCTTGACCAGGCGTTTGGCCTGGGCTGGTCGATCAACGGGATTGTCCTGCCGCTGGCCATTTCGTTTTTCACCTTCCAGCAGATCGCCTACCTGGTCGATGCCCACGATGGCGCGGTGGTGGAGCACGATTTCCTGAACTACAGCCTGTTCATCACCTTTTTTCCGCACCTGATCGCAGGGCCGATCACGCATCACCGCGAAATGCTCGAACAGTTCCGTGAACCGGCCAATTTCCGGCCCCGGCTGGACAACATCGCCGTGGGGGTCACGCTGTTTTTGCTGGGCCTGTTCAAGAAGGTCATCCTGGCCGATCCGCTGGGCGAGGCGGCAACACCGCTGTTTGCCGCTGCCGCCGCCGGCATCGACCTTTCAATGCATGACGCCTGGAACGCCGCACTGAGCTACACCTTGCAGATCTATTTCGATTTTTCCGGCTACACCGACATGGCCATCGGCCTGGGCCTGTTGTTCGGCATCAGCCTGCCGGCCAACTTTGACAGCCCCTACAAGGCGCGCAACGTGATCGAGTTCTGGTCGCGCTGGCACATGACGCTGACGCGCTTCCTGACCGCCTATATCTACAACCCCATCGTGCTGCACGTCACCCGCGCCCGGATGGCCGCCGGCAAGCCGCAGCCGCGCCGGGGCAAGATGACGGGCGGCACCTTTTTTGCGCTGGTCGCCTACCCGACCGTGCTGACCATGTTCATCTCGGGCGTCTGGCATGGCGCCGGCTGGCAGTTCCTGGTGTTCGGGCTGCTGCACGGTTTTTACCTGGTGGTGGCCCATGGCTGGCGGGCCTTCAAGGCGGCGCGCGGCTGGAAGCTCGACAGCGATGTGGCCTGGCATCGCGCCAGCGCCGTGCTGCTGACTTTTCTGTGCGTGGTGGTGGCGATGGTGTTTTTCCGGGCGGACAGCGTGCCCGCCGCGCTGCAAATCCTGGGCGGCATGGTCGGCCTGGGCCAGCCTGTCATCGTGGTGGACCCTTTTGCGCAAACACCTGCCAGCCTGACGCTGCTGCAGATCATCGGCCAGATTGCCCGGCACGATTACACGCGCATCGGACTGATGATGCTGTTTGTCTGGACCTTGCCCAACACGCAGCAATGGATGCGCCACTACCGCACCGCCCTGAACTGGCGTCCGCGTGAGTACTGGCTGGAGCGCTGGCTGCCCAGATCTGTACCCTTCATCACCTGGCGCCCTTCCCCTGCCATTGGCATCGCCATTGGCGTGTTCAGCTTTTTTGCGCTGGCCCGCGTCCTGTCCGTCGCGCCTACCGAATTTCTTTATTTTCAGTTCTGACCTCATCACCGGAGCACTGTGCAGTGGACTCACTTTTCTGGCTACCCAAACACACCGACCTCGGCGCGGCCATCAGCGATGCGCGCCGAGAACCTGATCCGGCAACGCGCCTGGCCCTGGCCGCCCGGCTGGCCGGCTTCCAGCGCGACTTCACCCTGACAGGCCGCCTGGACCGCCTGGCCGTCGAAGGACTGGCCGGCCTGGCTGCCGGCCAGGCGCAGCCTGGCCCCGGCTTCACGCCGCTGCGCGTGGCCATCCTGGCGTCGCATACCGTGGACCATCTCCTGCCGGCCATCCGTGTGGCCGGACTGCAGCGCCGGCTGGCGCTTTCGACCTGGCTTGCGCCCTACGGCATGTACCGGCAGGCGCTGCTGGGCGACAACGCCGAACTGGCCGCCTTTGCACCGCAAGTGGTCATGCTGGCGCTGGACGCCCGCGACGCACCGCTGCAGTTGCCGCTGCACGCCTCCGAGTCCGAGGTGGCTGAAGCCGTCGAAGCCCGCGTTGACGAATTGCGCCTGTTGTGGCGCCAGGCGCGCGAGCGCCATGCCGCCCAGGTCGTGCAGCAGACCCTGGTGCCAGCCGACCCGCCAGTCTTTGGTTCTTTTGAAGGGCTGGTGCCGGCCGCGCCGCAGGCGGTGATCGAGCGGCTCAACACCGGCATCCGCGCCGCAGCGCGGCGGGACGGCGTGCTGCTGCTCGACCTGGCCTGGCAAGCGGCGCAGGGCGGCCACGGTCAGGGCATCGCCGACCCGGTGCGCTGGCACCAGGCCAAGCAACTGGTCAGCCCGACCTTCGCGCCCCTCTATGGCGACCTGCTGGCGCGCATTGCGGCTGGCGTGGCGGGCCTGTCGCGCAAATGCCTGGTGCTCGACCTGGACAACACGCTGTGGGGCGGCGTGATCGGTGACGATGGCCTGGACGGCATCCGCCTGGGCCAGGGCAACCCGACCGGCGAGGCATATCTGGCCTTTCAGCGCTACGCGGGTCTGCTGGCACAGCGCGGCATCATCCTGGCGGTGTGCAGCAAGAACGACGCGGCCGTGGCCGAGGCGGGGTTTGCCCATCCGGAAATGGCGCTCCGTCGCGCCGACATTGCAGCCTTTGTCGCCAACTGGGACGACAAGGCCGGCAACCTGCGCCGTATCGCCGCCATGCTCGACATCGGGCTGGACAGCCTGGTGTTTGTCGATGACAACCCGGCCGAGCGTGACATCGTCAGGCGCGAGCTGCCCGAAGTCGCCGTGCCGGAGTTGCCCGAGGACGTGTCCGGCTACCCCGCCTGCCTTGCTGCGGCCGGCTATTTCGAGGCGGTGTCCTTCACCACGGATGACGCCACGCGCGGGCGCAGCTATGCGCTGAACGCCGAGAGAAAAGCGGCGCTGGGCGATTCGACCGACATCGCCGGCTATCTGCGCGGCCTGGACATGACGCTGGCCGCCGCCCCGGTCGGCAAGGCCGAGTTGCCGCGCGTGACGCAGCTGATCAACAAGACCAACCAGTTCAACCTGACCACGCGCCGCTACACCGAAGCCGAAGTGGCGCTGCTCGCCGACGACCCGGACGCGGTGGCGCTGGCGCTGCGCCTTTCCGACAAGTTCGGCGACAACGGCCTGATCAGCGTGCTGCTGGCGCGGCCCGATGCCGGCTTGCCACCCGACGAGCTGCTGATCGACACCTGGCTCATGAGCTGCCGCGTGCTCGGCCGGCAGGTCGAGGAAGCGGTGCTCGGCGTGCTGGCAGCAGCGGCGGTGCGGCGCGGCAAAAAGGCGCTGGTCGGGCAATACCGCGCCACGCCGCGCAACGGCATGGTCGCAGGGCATTACCAGCGGCTCGGCTTCATGGCGCGGCCGGCACCGCAAGGCGCCGAGCCCGGCTCGACCTTCTGGCAGTACGCGCTGACATCGAACCCTCCACTCACACATTTCATCAAGGTGACCGAAACATGACTGAAACAGAAATCCTGAACGCGCTGAACCCCGTCTTCCGGGACGTGTTTGACGACGACAACATCATCGTGACCGCCAACACCACGGCCGAGGACATCGAAGGCTGGGACAGCCAGGCGCACGTCAACCTGATCGTCGCGGCCGAGGTGCGCTTTGGCGTGCGTTTTCGCACCGCCGAGCTGGAGTCGCTGCACGATGTGGGGCAGTTTGTCCAGCTGATCCGCACCAAGCTGGCGGGACGGTGACCGCCATGGCCGAGATCGTGAAAAATCCCGCCAGCAACATTCCCCGCGAGGCCACAGGGACAGACGCCAGCAAGGCCGCCGCGCCGGCGGTCCCTTCGGGGCTTTACCTGGCTTGCGTACTGGCCGGCATGTTCGGCGCACTGGCGGCGTTCTACGGCGCCCTGCTCCTGCTCCAGTCCACTGACAACCTGCCACCGCCAGCCTTTTCAAACTCGCTGTGTGTTGACGAAAAGCTCATGTTCATGCGCGAGCTGCCAGCGGGGTCGCCGAATCTGCTGGTCGTCGGCTCCTCGGTGGCCTGGCGGCATTTTGACGGAGCAACCGTGGCCCGCCAGTCAAAAGGCAGCATCAGGCCGATCAACGGCGGCTTTTGCGGCCTGCATGCCAACCAGTCGGTGTTCACCGCCAACTGGCTGCTCGACCGCCTGCCTAGCGTCCAGCAGGTGGTGATGATCGCGTCGCCGCAGGACTTTGGCGAATGCAGCGTCAAGCGCCAGGCGGTTTTCGACCGGCAGGATGTGGACGATTACGTTTATGGCGGTGCATCGCAATGGCCGTATTACCTGCGGTATTTTTCGCCGATTTCGCTCATGGGCAATGCGCGCCGGGTCAAGGGCCAGCGTGCCAACCAGGTCGAGCTGGACCCGCTGGTGTTCACCGCCTACGGTGATGGTCCGCTCAACACCGCCCAAAGCGTCGAAGGTCTGACGAATTATGGAAAGCCGGAGCCGCTGGACCCTGTCTGTTTTCAGGCCCTGGAATCCCTGGCCCAGCGCCTGCAAAAACAAGGTCAGGCGTTTACCGTTGTCACCACCCCGCTCAACCCGATCTGGAAGGCCCGCGAAGATCCCAGCGGTGCGTTCATCAACAATTTTCACCTCCGGCTGGCCAAGTCGCTGGAGGGAACGAACGCCCGCTACTGGGACGCTGACTCGGAATGGAAAACCGCGAACGCGTCGTTCACGGACGGCATCCATATGCGCTGGTCGGCAGTGCAGGAATTTTCCGTGGCCTTGGCAAACCAGCTTGAACCCATCGCTGGCCCTGCGGTAAAGCCATAACTACCCAGCACAATGGTCAGCGCTCAGGCCATTTCGGCCCCAATCCACCCGCGCAGGCTGTTGATGAAGGCCCAGCCCTGCACGCGCGGCAAGTCGTCCAGCCACACCTCCGATTCAACCAGCCGGCCCGCTTGCAGCGCCAGCGCCCGGCCCACGCCGGGCAGCAGCCCGCAAGCCAGCGGCGGCGTCACCCAGCGGCCGTCGAGCAGCATGGCCACATTGCCGCGCGTGCATTCGGTGACCTGGCCCTGTTCATTCCACAGCACCGTGTCGAACACATCCGCCTCAAGGGGGGTGAAGGCGTCGTAATGCGCCCGGCGGGTGGTCTTGAAGCGCACGAACTCGCCGTGGGCCGCTTCCAGGGGCTTTGTTGCCAGTCGCAGCCGCACCAGGGCAGGCGATGCCTCCATCGCAAAGGCTTCGGCGCGTGGCCGGCCCTGCGCATCGAGGAGCAGGCGAACACGCCACAGGCCTTGCGGATGCGCCCGCGCCAGCGCATGCAGGCAACGCTGCACGCCCGCCCTGTCGAACGCATGGCCGAAATGCGCAGCGGCACCGGCAAGGCGCTGCAGATGGGCGTCGGCATGTCGCAGCTGGCCGTCCTCCAGCGCCAGGGTTTCCAGCAGCTCGAACGGCCGGCTGGCCCGCTCCAGGAATTTGCGCTTGTCACGCCACTCCTGCCATTCGGCATCGGGCCCGGCGCCGGACGTGATGCCGCTGCCAATGCCGCAGCGCAGCGCGCCATGTCGCACGGTCACGGTGCGAATTGGCACATTGAAGGTGGCGCGGATGCCCTGCCCCGGCGCGCCCGGCCGCACGATGCCGATGGCGCCGCAGTACACGCCGCGCGGCCCGGCTTCCAGCGCGCGGATCATCTGCATGGCCCGCACCTTGGGCGCACCGGTGACCGAGCCGCAGGGAAACAGCGCGCCAAACACGTCGGCCAGCGACGCGCCGGCGCGGGTGCGGGCGCGCACATCGGATGTCATCTGCCAGACGCTGGGCAGCGCCTGGGTATGGAACAGCGTAGGCACGCGCACGCTGAAAGACTCGGCGATGCGCGAAAGGTCGTTGCGCAGCAGGTCCACGATCATGACGTTCTCGGCGCGCTCCTTGGGCGATGCGCGCAGGCCGGCGGCCTGGGCGGCGTCGGCCTCGGGCGTGGCGCTGCGTGCGGCCGTGCCCTTCATGGGCCGCGCCAGAATCTGGCCGTCCCACCAGTCGAAAAACAGCTCGGGCGACACCGACAGCAGCTGCCCGTCAGCCCCGCCGGTGTCGATGAAGGCTGCATAGCCGCCCGGCTGGGCGCGCTGCAGGGCAGCGAACAGGGCCTGGGATGCGCCGGGCAGCGGCACGCCCTGCCAGGCGCCTTCAAGCGGCGCGGTGAGGTTGACCTGGTACAGCTCGCCAGCGGCAATGGCGCCCTGGATGCGGTCCATGGCTGCGCCGAACACGGGACGCGGGCAGCTTTCAGTCCATTCGACGCAGGCGGCTGCGTCGCTGTCGTCTTCAGGCCAGGGCAAGGCGATGTCATGCACGGCAAACCAGGCCAGCGGGCCGTCGGCGGCCTGCACGGCCAGCGCGGCGTCGAATGCCGGAGCGGCTTCATAACGCAGGTAGCCGACGCACCAGGCGCCCTGCGCCGCTGCTGCCTGCACGGCGTCGAGCACGGCGCGCACTTCATGCGGCGCATGCGCCACCAGCACGGCGCGCGGCAGGCCAAAGGCATGGCGCAGGCGCGGCGCGGTGCTGTCGTCGGGGTCGGAAAAGTCGATGCGGGCAGTAATTTGGGTCAAATCAGCCTTCTGCGCTTGCCTGGCGGGCATAAGCAGCTATCAAAAAAGAAGCGGTTCAGGCGCAGGCAGCGCTGGCCCTCACCCCAACCCTCTCCCATAGGGAGAGGGAGTAAAACCGAATGGCCAGAAGCCGCCCCGGCCCCAGACCACACCCAGCCTCAGGCCGCGCCGATGTTCGGCACCAGCCCGGCGGTGGACTGGCCGTTTTTCAGGGCCGCCGTGAAGGCCAGCATGCGGTCGATCGGCAGGCGGGCGCGCAGGCTCAGCGCCGGGTCGATGTGGACTTCGTTCGTGCCGGCTTCCAGCACCTGCGCCAACCCTGCCAGCCCGTTCATCGCCATCCACGGGCAATGCGCGCAGCTTTTGCAGGTGGCGCTGTTGCCGGCTGTCGGCGCTTCGATGAAAGTCTTGCCGGGATTCAGCGTGCGCAGCTTGTGCATCATGCCGTTGTCGGTGGCGACGATGAATTCGGGCGCATCCATCTCGCGCGCGGCCTTCAAAATCGCCGAGGTCGAACCGACCGCGTCGGCCAGCGCCACCACATCGACCGGTGACTCGGGATGCACCAGCACCTTGGCCAGCGGGTGTTGTTTCATGAGCAATTGCAATTCAAACGCCTTGAACTCGTCATGCACGATGCACGCGCCATTCCACATCACCATGTCGGCGCCAGTCTCGCGCTGGATGTAGCCGCCCAGGTGCCGGTCGGGCGCCCAGAGGATTTTCTGGCCTTGTTCCTTCAGCGCGCGAACGATGTCCAGCGCGCAACTCGACGTCACGACCCAGTCGGCCCGTGCCTTGACGGCGGCGCTGGTGTTGGCATAGACCACCACCGCGCGGTCGGGATGCGCGTCGCAAAAGGCGCTGAACGCGTCCACCGGGCAGCCCAGGTCGAGCGAGCAGGTGGCGTCCAGGTCGGGCATCAGCACGCGCTTTTCAGGCGACAGGATTTTGGCGGTTTCACCCATGAAACGCACGCCCGACACCACCAGCGTCTGCGCCGCATGGTCGCGGCCGAAGCGCGCCATCTCCAGCGAATCTGACACCAGCCCGCCGGTTTCCTCGGCCAGGTCCTGCAAGTCCGGATGCACGTAGTAGTGCGACACCATGACGGCGTTTTTTTCCTTCAGCTGGTGGCGGATGCGCTCTTTCAGCGCCATGCGCTCGGCCTGTGTCGGCTCGGCCGGCACGCGCGCCCAGGCGTGGTGCGTCGAGCAGCGGGCCACCACGCCAGCGTCCGTCATCAGCGGCTGGTCGTAATCGACGTTGATGCGCGTGACAAGAGCAGTCATCTGTTTCCTCCTTGCAGCGCTTCGAAGCGCATCGAAAAATCTATGGCCTGAACATCTTTCGTCAGCGTGCCGATGGAAATGCGGTCTACGCCGGTTTCTGCAAGGGCGCGCAAGCCGTCCAGCGTGACGCCGCCGGAAATCTCCAGCACGGCCCGGCCGGCGTTGAGGCACACCGCCTCGTTCAGCGTCGCCAGGTCCATGTTGTCGAGCAGCACCATGCGCGCACCGGCGTCCAGCGCCTGGCCAAGCTGGTCCAGGTTTTCCACCTCGATCTCGACAAAATCGGCCTGCGCGGCTATTTTGGCGGCCTGCGCCAGCACCTGCGCAACGCCGCCGGCCGCCGCGATGTGGTTTTCCTTGATCAGCACCGCGTCATACAGGCCGACGCGGTGGTTGGTGCCGCCGCCGGTAAGGACCGCGTATTTTTGCGCCAGGCGCAAACCCGGCAGCGTCTTGCGGGTATCGACGATGCGCGCTTTCGTGCCTTTGACCTGCGCGACATAGGCGGCGGTCTTGGTGGCCACGGCGCTCAAAAGTTGCAAAAAGTTCAGTGCCGTGCGCTCGGCTGACAGCAAGGCCCGGGCCAGGCCGCGCATTTCGACGACCACCTGGTTCGGGGCACAGCGCTCGCCGTCGCGCACATGCCAGACGACCGCCACGTCCGGGTCGAGCTGCCGCAGCGCGGCTTCGAACCAGGCGCTGCCGCACAGCACCGCGCTTTCACGCGCCAGCACATGGGCGCGCGCCTGGGCTTGCGGATCGATCAGCGCGGCGGTCAGATCGCCGGCGCCCACATCCTCGGCCAATGCCCGCGCCACATCGGCCCCGGCCAGCCGGGCCAGTGCCTCAGCATTGAAATCAAACGACTTTTTCATCAACCATTGACCCAGAAAATGCACTGCACCGTGCCCTAAACTACCGGGGCTGTCGCGCCGGACCGGTCCAAATGTTACCGCGCCGGCCAACCCGTGCCTGCCGCGCCACCCGGCCCGCAGACATGGCCTTTTGTTTTACCCCCCTTTTTTTGCACACTTATGTTCAGAACCCTGCTCAAATCCAAAATCCACCGCGCCGCCGTGACCCACTGCGAACTCAATTACGAAGGCTCCTGCGCCATTGACGAAGACCTGCTGGACGCCGCCAACCTGGGTGAAAACGAACAGGTCCACATCTGGAACATCAACAACGGCGAGCGATTCATCACCTACGCCATACGCGCCGAACGCGGCAGCCGCATCATTTCGGTGAACGGCTCGGCAGCGCGGCGCGCGGCCGTCGGCGACCTGGTCATCATTGCCGCCTTTGCACAGGTCGAGGAGCAGGAAGTCGCCGGTTTCAGCCCCAAGCTGGTGTTCGTCAACCCGGACAACCGCATCAAGGAAGAGCGCTCGACCATTCCGGTGCAGATGGCTTGAGGGCAGCCCAACCAACGGGCAAGGGCGCCAGCGGCCTGCAGTGCCGCCAGCGTGAACACCGCCTTTATTTTTGATTGACCTGCCCCATGCTTGACATTGCTGCCACCTTCCTCGTCATCACCGCCCTGCTGTCGTGGCTGAACCAGCGTTTTGTCAAGCTGCCCACGACCATCGGGGTGATGGCCATTTCGCTGGTGCTTTCGCTGGCCATCGTCGGGCTCGATGCGCTGGGCTGGGTGCGTGTGCTGCGGCGCTATGAAGAATCGCTGATCCGCTCGATCGACTTTTCAGAAGTGCTGATGCAGGGCATGCTGTCGCTGCTGCTGTTTGCCGGCGCCCTGCATGTCGATTTGAGCGAACTCAAGAGCCAGCGCTGGCCTGTGGCGATGCTGGCGCTGGGCGGCACGCTGCTGTCCACCTTGCTGGTGGGCGGCGCACTGTGGCTGGCACTGCCCTGGATCGGACTGCCGATGAGCCTGCTGCACTGCCTGCTGTTCGGTGCGCTGATCTCGCCGACCGACCCGATTGCGGTGATGGGCATCCTGAAATCGGCCGGCGCGCCCAAGGACCTGGAACTGGTGATTGCCGGCGAGTCGCTGTTCAACGACGGCGTGGGCGTGGTGATCTTCGCCTTGCTGCTGGGCGTGCTGACCAGCGGCGGTACGCCCACGGTCGGCTCGGCGGCGCTGCTGCTGCTGCACGAGGCGGGCGGCGGCCTGGTCTTTGGCGTGCTGCTGGGCTATGCGACGTTCTGGCTGCTCCGCAGCGTGGACGAGTACCAGGTCGAGGTGCTGATCACGCTGGCGGCGGTGACCGGGGGCTATGCGCTGGCCAACTATCTGCACGTCTCCGGTCCGCTGGCCATGGTGGCGACCGGCCTGATCGTCGGCAATCATGGCCGGGCGCTGGCGATGTCGGACACCACGCGCAGCTATGTGGACATGTTCTGGGAACTGGTGGACGGCATTCTCAATGCAGTGCTGTTCGTGCTCATCGGGATGGAAGTGCTGCGGTTCAGCCTGACAGGCTCGCTGATCCTGGCCGGCTCAGTGGCCATCTGCATCACACTGCTGGCGCGGCTGCTGACGGCCGGGGTGGCGGTGGGCGCGCTGGGCCGGCGATTTGGCCTGCCCGCCGGGGCCTGGAAAGTGCTGACCTGGGGCGGGCTGCGCGGCGGCATTTCGGTGGCGCTGGCGCTGTCACTGCCCGCGGGGCCCGAGCGCGATACCGTGCTGGCGCTGACCTACTGCGTGGTGGTATTTTCCATCCTGGTGCAGGGCTTGAGCATTGCGCGCCTGGTGCGCAAGACGATGCACACCGCACCTTGATCAGTTCTGACGATTGCCCCGTTATTGACGCCTGTTGCTGCCCTGCGCGCGGATGAAAGACTTGTCATCGCCTGCATGGCAACACCGGCTCCAGTCGCCTGCGCATTGTCCTGTCGGCCGCCCAGACCGAAACCGGTGTGGACCCGTTGATTGGCGCCCTGAGCCGCCTGGTCAAACTCCAATTCCAATTCCAATTCCAATTCCAATTCCAATTCCAATTCCAATTCCAAGCCCGTGCCCCACCCGGCCCTGGCCAAATTCCGAAACCCATTTTTCACGCAGGAAAACAGACCATGATCACGTCCACAGCACAGACCATCACCTTGCACCGCCCCAGTGCAGCCGCAGCGCCAGCCCCGAAAACCGGCGCCGAACGCTGGAGCGTTGACGCCATCGAAGCGCTGTTCAACCTGCCCTTCCCCGAGCTGATGCACCAGGCGCAGAGCGTGCACCGTGAAAACTTCGACCCCACCCGGGTTGAATTCGCCACGCTGCTGTCGGTCAAGACCGGCGGCTGCGCCGAAGACTGCGGCTACTGCCCGCAAGCCGCCCGCTACGACACCGGCGTCGAGGCCAGCAAACTGATGGAGCCGGCCGAAGTGCTGGCCGCCGCCAAACTCGCGCAAGCCGCCGGCGCCACGCGCTTTTGCATGGGCGCGGCCTGGCGCTCGCCCAAGGAGCGCGACATTGAAAAAGTCGCCGAACTGATCCGCACCGTCAAGGCGCTGGGGCTGGAAACCTGCGCCACGCTGGGCATGCTTGAAGACGGCCAGGCACAAACCCTGCAAAGCGCCGGGCTCGACTACTACAACCACAACCTGGACAGCGCACCCGATTTTTACGGCGACATCATCACCACGCGCAACTACCAGGACCGGCTCGACACGCTGGCGCGGGTGCGCAGTGCCGGGGTGAAAGTCTGCTGCGGCGGCATTGTCGGCATGGGCGAAACCCGCCGCCAGCGCGCCGGACTGGTGGCCGAGCTGGCCAACCTCACGCCCTACCCGGAATCAGTGCCCATCAACAACCTGGTGAAAATCGAAGGCACGCCGCTGGCCGACCAGGCCGACCTGGACCCGTTCGAGTTTGTCCGCACCATTGCCGTGGCGCGCATCACCATGCCGACGGCGCGGGTGCGCCTGTCGGCCGGCCGCCAGCAAATGGGCGACGCGGTGCAGGCGCTGTGTTTCCTGGCCGGCGCGAACTCGATTTTTTACGGCGACAAGCTGCTGGTCACCGGCAACCCCGACACCGAAGCCGATGTGCAATTGCTGGCGCGCCTGGGCATGAGCCGCTCGGCCCCGCACGCGGCCTGAGCGCGTGCTGACGGCCTCCTGCAGCGCAAAGCCAGAAAAGCGGGGTGCACGAACTGCAGGGGGTATGGAGCAGCCGCGCACAGTTCATCCATCGCTTCAAGGCACGCTTGCAGCGCGCCCTTGCGGTCCGTCCCCGCAGCTGTGAGCGCGTGCTCAGGCCTGGATTGGCTCTTGCGCAGTGGCTTTCAGCCGTTTCGCTAAAACCGTGCGCCAAAACATTTCTCCCACCACCAACACAAGACATCCAGCAGCAAACCAGCGCAGCGCGACAAAGTAGTCAAGCACGCCCATGAGCGTGGCCTCCTGGTTCAGCAACTGGGCCACCTGCACCAAAGCCAGCCGTGGTGCGGCAGCCGGGTCGTGGGTGGACGCAAAGAAACGGGTCAGCGTGTCCAGCGTGGATTGCAGCGCCGGGCTGGATGGCGACAGGCTTTCACCCAGCTGCACATAGTGCACAGTGCTGCGCCACTGGGTGACCAGAGTAGCCAGCGCAACGCCGGCCGCAATGCCAAACTGCGACAGCATGTTCTTCACCTGATTGGCGTGCGAGAAAACCGCCTCGTCATGCTGCAATGTCTGGAAGGTCTGCATGGCGGTGGTGGCCAGCACGGCGATGACAAAGCTGGCATTGCACAGCAGCGCGGGCATCACGACCTGCATCACGTCAGCCCCCTCGCCCAGTCGGCCCAGCTGCCAGCCGCACAGCATCAATGCGCTGAAGCCTGCCAGGTAATAAGGCGTCGGCGCTGGGTAGCGCGGCAACAAGCGGGCCAGCGCGATGAACGTCGCCACACCGGCCAGCGCACCCATCCCGAGATGGCGGCCAGCCGACTCCAGCGGCATGCCCAGCGCCCGCTGCAGCAAGACCGGCAACATGGTGTTGTTGGCGCCCAGCACGACATAGGCGCTGCCGAAAATCGTCATGCCGACGAGGTAGCGGCGTTGCGCCAGCGCCGCGAAGCCGATCAGCGGACGATGGGCCTGCCGGTTCAGGTGCCAAAACAGCATGCCCGCCGGCACCGCGAGGCACGCCACCAGCCCCAGATGCAGCGGTTCGCTGAAATAATCAAACCCCGTGCGCTGCAAGGCATGCAGCACGAGAAAACTGGCCCCCATGAGCACTACAGCACCCGCCAGGCCTTGGGCGGGAATCATTTTGGCTTGCCGTTGCGGGGCTGGGGTATCGTCCAGCGCCTGCTGCGCCAGCAGAGCAATCACCAGGGCCGGCACGAGCATCACCCAGAAGCCCAAACGCCAGCCCTGCGAACCCAAGGCGAACGAGCCCAGCAGCGGCCCCATGGCAACGCCCCAGGCCAGGCCTGAGGCCAGAAACTTGATGCCGGTAAAGCGGCGAGGCGAAGGCGGGATATGGTTGACCAGCAAGCGCGCTGCCGTCATAAAGGAAGCGCATCCCAGCGCCATGACGATCCGGCTTATGGCAAACCCCGCCAGGCTGTGGCTCAGGCCGCAGCCTGCAGTCCCAGCGGCAAACAACAACGCCGAAACCTGAACCAGCTTGCGCCAGCCGAGCATCTCGACCAGTTGCCGCTGAAGCGCAATCATGCCGATGGCCACGACGGCGTACAAGGTCGCGACCACGCTGTACTCCTCCGGGCTCGCCGAAATATCGCCCATGATGGGCGCGGCGCTGAAAGCCACCAGACCCGTTTGCAGGAAGTCACCGAAGGTCAGGCTGGCAATCAGGCCATACAGAAAAAACCGGCTGCGGGGAAGCTGCGGGTTCATGACAATCTCCGGTGCGCCTAGGGCGCCTGCCGGGGCAAAGGCTGTTTGATCTGGCCGCCCTCGTCCATCAGCAGCCAGGCCAGCAGCTTGGCTGGCCGGGTATTGCTGGCATTGCGCGACATGAGGTGGGCCGCACGGGGCGGTTCGTACCAGGACTCGCCGGCGCGGTAGGTCACGGCTGGCTGGCCTTCCAGCTGAGACACCACCTCGCCTTCCAGCACATACGCAAACACCGAGCCCGAATGAAAGTGCGGCGCAGAAGCCTGGCCCGGTTCATAGCTGACCACCGCCATGGCGACTTGTTTTCCCGGGGCGTCGGGCAGCTTTTGCATTTGCAGTGGCACGACTTTTTCTTCGTCGGCAGGGCCGTGCGCCTGCGCGCCCGTGCTGGCAAACACGACGGCCAAGACCAAGGCAGGCAGCAACATGGCGGGAATTTTTGTGAAAATGTTCATGGTGACTCCTCAGGCGGCAGGCATTTTGCGAAAACCGATGGCCAGCCGGTTCCAGCTGTTGATCAGGCCAATGGCCAAGGTGAGGTTGACGCACTCGACCTCGCTGAACTCGGCGCGCAAGGCGTCGTAAGCCTCATCAGGCGCATGCGTATCAGCGATGCGGGTGATGGCCTCGGTCCAGCCCAGGGCTGCACGTTCACGCGGTGTAAAGAACGGGGTTTCGCGCCAGACCGACACGGCGTACAGACGCCGCTCGGTCTCGCCCTTCTTGCGGGCATCGCTGGTGTGCAGGTCCACACAATAGGCGCAGCCATTGACCTGCGAGGCGCGCAGCCGCACCAGTTCCTGAAGTGCGGGCTCGATGCCGAGTTTGGAGACCGCAACCTCCAGGGCCATCAGGGCTTTCATCGCATCGGGGGAGGTTTTGTAGAAGTCCAGTCGCTGTTCCATGTCGATTTCCTCGGGTGGTTAAATAGAGCCTTCATGCTAGGGGTGCACACCTGTCCCGCAGGCGGCCAATGCCAGGCTTTTTGAGGAGGCCAATCGATGGAGTTGCATGTCGTGATCGAGGGCGACAAGGACCTGACGGGCCAGCTTTACCGCCAGCTCCGGCAAGCCATCACCTCGGGTCGGTTGGCCACCGGCGAGAAGCTGCCGCCAACCCGCCTGCTGGCCGAGCAGCTCAAGCTCTCACGCAAGACGGTGGCCGAAGCCTATGCCCGGTTGACCTATGACAAGCTGCTGGTCGGCAAGGTGGGCAGCGGCAGTTTTGTCGGACCCGCGGCCCACGCGGCCAAACCCGCGCACCTCGAATCCACCATTGCCGGTGCTGCCGTCGCGGCGCGCTGGCGCGACATGCCAACCCCGCTACGACATCCCTCCCCGGCAGGCAGCGCACGTTACGAATACATCGGCGGCACACCTTCCAGAGCCCTGTTCCCGCAGGCTGACTGGCGCCGCTGCGTGCTGCATGCCCTGCGCCAGGCGGCCAAGTCGCGCGGCATGTATGGCGAGACCGAAGGCCTGCCCGAATTGCGCGCAGCCATTGCGTGCCATGCGGCTTTCTCACGCGGTGTGCGCTGCACCCCTGAAGACGTGATCGTCACCACCGGCGCGCAGCAGGCACTCGACCTGGTGGCGCGGGTGCTGGTGGAGCCGGGCAGCACCGTGGCGTTCGAAGAGCCCGGCTACCCGCCGGCCAGGCAGTTGCTGGCCGCTCAGGGCGCAAAAGTCGTCGGCATTCCGGTGGATGCGCAGGGTATGCAGGTCGCGCATATTCCGGACGGCACCCGGCTGATTTATGTCACGCCGGCGCACCAGTTTCCACTCGGCATGCCCATGAGTGCGCAAAGGCGCAAAGACCTGTTGATGCGGGCGCGCGAGCTTGGCGCCATCATCATCGAAGACGACTACGACAGTGAGTTCCGTTACGAGGGGCGGCCCACCGACTCGCTGCAAAGCATGGACAGCGACGGCCTGGTGGCCTTTGTGGGCACTTTCTCCAAAACCCTTTCGCCCGAGCTTCGCCTGGGTTACCTGATCGCGCCGCCGGCCATTTTGCAGGCCGTGGCGGTTGCCAAGCACCTGTGCGACTGGCACACCTCCATGCCTGCGCAATGGGCCTTGGCCAAGTTCATTGCGGACGGCGCGCTGGCCAAGCACATCCGCCGCTGCCATGTGGAGTATGCAGAGCGCCGCCGCCTGATCGTGCAGCGTTTTTCCAGCGACCTCGCACCGTGGTTTGAACTGGTGCCGGCGCAGGCCGGTATTCACATGGCAGCGATGTGCAGGCGAACAATCGACATGGACACCTTGGTGCGACTGGCGCGACGCGCGGAAGTCGGCCTTTACTGCATCGATGGCTTCTACCATTTCACGCCTGCGCGGCAAGGGCTGGCACTGGGCTACGGCGCCATCGAGAGCGCTGGCATCAACCCCTCACTGGACCGTGTTCGGGACATCCTTGAACAAATGTAATTCCATTTCTTAATCCGCCGAACAATTTAGCCGGTTCATGATCCCGGTTATGGGCTACGCAATTCAGGGGCTCGGTCACACGGCCTGAGGACCGAAATGGCCACGCGCCGGCAGATTAAACTCCCGCTCATTCAGGAGAGTGCCCATGACCCCAGCCAATGCATCCATGACAACGTCGACAACGTCCATAACGCCCGCAGCCACGCCCTACGGCACGCTGCCACCGGCGTCCAATCCTTCGGCGCGCAAGCCCATGAGCCTGCCGCGCCTGCGCGAAATGCATGCCCACGGCGACAAGATCGCCATGCTCACCGCTTACGACGCCACCTTTGCCGCCGTGGCCGATGCCGCCGGCGTTGAATGCATCCTGGTCGGCGACTCGCTCGGCATGGTCTGCCAGGGCCTGTCGAGCACTGTCGGCGTGACGCTGGAAACCATGCGCCACCACACCGAATGCGTGGCCAACGGCCTGCGCCGCGCGCAAGGCGTGGCCTGGCTGATTGGCGACCTGCCCTTCGGCAGCTACCACGAATCCAAAGAGCAGGCGCTGCGCAGCGCCGTGGTGCTGATGCAGGCCGGCGCGCACATGGTCAAGCTCGAAGGCGGCGGCTGGACGACGGAAACGGTGCGTTTCCTGGTCGAGCGCGGCATTCCGGTCTGCGCCCACCTGGGCCTGACGCCGCAAACCGTGCATGCGCTGGGCGGCTACCGCGTCCAGGGCAAGACCGAGGAATCGGCCGCCCTGCTGCGCCGCGAAGCCAGTGCGCTGCAGGACGCCGGCGCGTCCATGCTGGTGCTGGAAATGGTGCCGGCGGCGTTGTCGGCCGAGGTCACGCAGCTGCTCACGCACTGCCCGACCATCGGCATCGGCGCGGGCAACGGCACCTCGGGCCAGGTGCTGGTGCTGCATGACATGCTGGGCATGAACCTGGGCAAGATGGCCAAATTTGTCCACAACTTCATGGACGGCGCGCCCAGCGTGCGCGGCGCCATGGAGGCCTATGTGCGTGCCGTGAAAGACGGCAGCTTTCCAGTGAACGCTACCCACGCCTGGTAGCCGCCCGCCCTTTCGCCCAAGCCCCTACGCGCCCAACCGATTCAACCCGCCTTCATCCAGACCGGCCGCCCAAGGCCTTTTCCAGGGAATCCCAAAAATGCACATCGTCCACACCATTGCAGAACTGCGCCAGCAGCTGAGCGGCTTCAAGCGCCCGGCTTTTGTTCCCACCATGGGCAACCTGCACGAAGGGCATATTGCCCTGGTCAGGCAGGCCAGGCCGCTGGGCGACGTGACCGTGTCCAGCATTTTTGTCAACCGCCTGCAGTTTGCGCCGCACGAAGACTTCGACAGCTACCCGCGCACGCTGGACGCCGATGCCCAGCGGCTCGAAGCCGCCGGCTGCGACGTGGTGTTTGCCCCGCGCGAGAAAGACCTGTACCCCGAGCCGCAAACCTTCAAGGTGCATCCGGCCACCGACCTGAGCGACATCCTGGAAGGCCATTTCCGGCCCGGCTTTTTCATTGGCGTGAGCACCGTGGTGATGAAGCTGTTTTCCTGCGTGTTTGCCGGCATGCCTGGGGGCGTCGCGGCCTTCGGCAAGAAGGACTACCAGCAGGTCATGGTGGTGCGCCGCATGGTGCAGCAGTTTGCCCTGCCCATCGAGATTCTGGCCGGCGAGACGCAGCGCGCAGAAGACGGACTGGCGCTGTCGTCGCGCAACAGCTACCTCACGCCCGAGCAGCGGCTCGAAGCGGTGCATCTTTCGCAAGCCTTGCGCGCACTGGGCGAGACCGCGCGCGCGGTGTCAGGCCTGCCTGACCTGGCCGCGCTGGAAGCCCAGGCCATGCAAGCGCTGGCGCGGCGCGGCTGGAAGCCCGACTACCTGACGGTACGCCGCCGCGCCGACCTGATGCCGCCACAAGGCGCACTGGCCGATGTGCCGCTGGTCGTGCTCGGCGCGGCCAAGCTGGGCAACACGCGGCTGATTGACAACCTGGAGATTTGATGCAAAAACGCCGGTCCTGCTGCAGGACGTGAATGCGTTGACTCCTGTTTCAATAGCAGCTTGCCCAATGTGGATATGCGCAACAGGCCATTTTTTTATATTTTCAAGGACTGGCGCCGTCAGCGCCCTGCCTGCGCCCATCATCCGCACCAGCGCGCCGGCCCCTGAGCCTGATGTATAAACCGGCCAAAGGCATTCCTGCCGCGTTCAAGGAGTTTCACCATGGCCATTGCACACGCTTCCCCCGGGCAACTCGTAGACGTTCAGCCGCTGGGTGACAAGCTGTCCGAATCACGCAATGTGGCCCTGTTCAAGACCGATGAGCTGGAAGTCATTCGCCTGGTCATGCCAGCGGGCAAGACCATGCCGTCGCACTGGGTCAAGGGCGAAGTCACGATTCACTGCCTGGAGGGCGAGATCAGCCTGACAGCGGGCGGACGAACCCGGCAGATGAAGGCCGGCCAGCTGGTCTGGCTCGAAGGTGGCGTGGACCATGCGCTGACGGCGGTACAGGATTCGTCGATGCTGCTGACCATCGTGCTTAGAAAATAATGATGAAATATGCATTTTCCGCATAACGGATAGGCATTAGCAGCTATTGATTCAATAGCAATCAAGTTCTGTCTTCGGCTCGCGCTCCATCAGCAGCGCAACCGCTTCGGAGGCCTTGAGCCGGCCATCGAGCAAGGCCACCACGCTTTGTGCGATGGGCATGTCCACGCCCAGGCTGGCGGCGCGTTGCACCACGGTTCGGGCGCAGTACACGCCTTCGGCCACATGACCCAGCGACGCCAGCACTTCTTCCAGGGATTTGCCTTGTGCCAGCAGCAGGCCGACCTTGCGGTTGCGGCTCAGGTCGCCGGTGGCCGTCAGGACCAGATCGCCCAGGCCCGACAGGCCGGTGAAGGTCTCGGCGCGTGCCCCGAGCGCCACGCCCAGCCGCGTCATTTCGGCCAGTCCGCGCGTGATCAGGGCGGCCCGGGCATTCAGGCCGAGTTGCAGGCCGTCGCACAGCCCGGCAGCAATCGCCATGACATTCTTGACGGCGCCGCCGACCTCGACGCCGACCAGGTCGTCGCTGGCATAGACACGCAGGCTGGGGCTGTGAAAGGCGGCGACCAGCGCGGCGCGCACTTCGGCATGCTGGCTGGCGGCCACCAGCGCCGTGGGCTGCCTGCGGGCCACTTCCAGCGCAAAACTCGGGCCGCTGAGCACGCCCGCTCTCAAATCAGGCGCAACCTGTGCCCGCACCTCATGCACCATCAGGCCAAAAGGCGTTGAATAAGAAGCTGATACCGGTTCCGCAGGTTCCGCCGAAACCGGCGATTCAAAGCCTTTGCTCAGCCAGGCCACCGGCACCGGCGCCTGCCTGAGTTGCATCAGCATGCTGCGCGCGGCCGCTACCGGCGTGGCCACAATGATCAGGTCCTGTCCGCTGACCGCCTGGGCCAGCGACACCCCGTCGCCGCCCTGCAAGCGCAGGCGGTGCGGCAGGGCAATGCCGGGCAGGTAACGGGTATTGGCCCGCTCGGCCTGCAGGGCCTGGAGCTGAAGCGGATTGCGCGCCCACAGGGTGACGTCGTGCCGGCCGATGCTGGCGTCGCTTGCGCCTGCGGCATTGACAGCCAGCGCGGTGCCCCAGGCGCCTGCGCCCAGCACGACGATTTTCATGCCGGCCAGGGCGCGCGGCCCATGTGCACGCGCTGCGCCATCAGACGATGATTTGTGGCGCTTCGGCCGAGGCCATCATGGCTTCGGCCTGCTGCTGCTCGTACATCGCCTGGAAATTGATTTCAGCCAGGTGCACCGGCGGAAAGCCGCCGCGCTGGATGATGTCGGCCACGTTGCCGCGAAGGTAGGGATAAACGATTTGCGGGCAGGCAATGCCCAGCAATGCCCCCATCTGGTCGTTGCCGATGTTGCGGATTTCAAAAATGCCGGCCTGCTTGGCTTCAACCATGAACACGGTCTTGTCCTCGATCTTGGTGTGAACGGTGGCCGTCACGGTGATTTCAAACAGGCCGTCAGCCACCGGCTTGGCGTCCACTCCAAGCTGGATCTCGACAGCGGGCTGCTCCTGGTTCAGCAAAATTTCTGGCGAATTGGGCTGCTCCAGCGACATGTCCTTCAGGTAAACGCGCTGGATCTGGAATACGGGGTCAAGATTTTCTTCGGCCATGGGGGTCTTTCGTGAGGGTGTTTAAACGATGGATTGGGAGGCGCAAGCCCCGGCGCCATCCGCAGGGGACAGCACCGGGGCACAGGCGATTCGAGGCGGATTATCTCAGGGACTTTGCCCGAAAAAACGCCGGTTTGGCGCGCATGCCGTTTTCATTTCAATGCGGGATCAGGCGCGAAGCCGTAGCACGGCAACGCAACGGCCTATCGGATCGAAACGGAAATGCGAACCAAATCAGGCCGCGCCTGTCAGCAGCGGCACCAGGCCGCCCCGGCCGTCCAGAGCCATCAAATCGTCGCAGCCGCCAACATGCGTGGTGCCAATGAAAATCTGCGGTACGGTGCGCCGGCCGGTGATCTGCGTCATTTTCTGCCGCTCGCCCGGCGTCAGGTCCACCCTGATTTCATCGAGCACGGCGACACCGCGCTCCTTGAGCAACTGTTTGGCCTGAATGCAGTAGGGGCAGGAGCCGGTGGTGTAAATCTTCACGGTTTGCATGGTTTTCCTGTTGTGCGACATCGCGGCGGGGCGCGGTGTCCGATGGGAATGGTCAATGCCCGCGCTGCACATCGACAGCGTTCGGGCAGGCGTGGAAAGCTTGAGAAAGGCGCGCTGTCAGGCTTTCTCGACGGGAAGGTTAGCGTCTTTCCAGGCCTTGAGCCCGCCGCCCAGGGATTGGGCTTGTTCGTAACCCAGTTTTTTGGCGATGGCCACTGCCCGGCCCGAGCGTGCGCCGCTGGCGCAAACAAGAATCAAGGGCAAGGCCTTGTTCTTGACCACGCCTGGCAGCCTGGCTTCGAGGTCGCCCAGGGGTATGTTTTTGGCGCCGGTCACGTGGCCGGCGGCAAATTCGGCAGGCTCGCAAATGTCCACCACCACGGCCTTTTCGCGGTTGATGAGCTGTACTGCTCCGCTGGCGTTCAATGCGCCGGCGTTCATGCTGCCCGCAATCAGCGGCCAGACCAGCATGCCGCCCGAGGCAATGGCTATGGAAATCAGCATCCAGTTGTCGATCAGAAATTTCACGTAAACCCTTTGTATATTTTTCACTTGAAGGCTGATTTTAGAATGGGGGCACAAGTTCGCCCGAAAGCCGGCTTTTAAATTCCACCTTTCTGCCTTCCATTTCTTCCAAAATCTCATCACAATGTACAAACTCGTGCTCATCCGCCACGGCGAATCAACCTGGAACCTGGACAACCGCTTTACCGGCTGGACAGATGTCGATCTCACCGAAACCGGAATCGCCCAGGCCAAAAATGCCGGTCAGCTGCTCAAGGCCGAAGGTTACGAATTCGACGTGGCCCACACCAGCGTCCTCAAGCGCGCCACCCGCACGCTCTGGCATGTGCTCGACGAAATGGACCAGACCTGGTTGCCGGTGGTGCACAGCTGGCGTTTGAACGAGCGGCATTACGGCGACCTGCAGGGCCTGAACAAGGCCGAAACTGCCAAAAAGTTTGGTGACGAGCAGGTGCTGGTCTGGCGCCGCAGCTACGACACGCCGCCGCCGCCGCTGGCAGCCGGCGACGCCCGCAGCGAGCGCGGCGACCGGCGTTATGCCAGGCTGCTGCCCGGCCAGGTGCCGCTGACCGAATGCCTCAAGGACACGGTCGAGCGCGTGCTGCCCTTCTGGAACGAAGCCATGGCGCCTGCCATCAAGGCCGGCAAACGCCTGGTGGTGGCTGCGCATGGCAACTCGATTCGCGCGCTGGTGAAATACCTCGACAATATTTCCGACAGCGAGATCGTGGGCCTGAACATTCCCAACGGCATTCCGCTGGTTTATGAGCTGGACGAGAACCTCAAACCGCTGCGCAGCTATTACCTGGGCGACAGCGAAGCCGCTGCCAAAGCTGCAGCGGCTGTCGGTGCGCAAGGCAAGGCGGTTTCAGCATAGGATGCCGCCACAGCGGCCAAATGATGGGCTGGTTGGCTAGCGAGGCAACAAGAGCTGTCAATGACCCTTGCCAGACCCTTGGCCCCCGATGTCTGCAATGATGCAGCCAGCACCTTGCAAAAGCCGCATCTTTCCCTACATTTGGTAGTCATTGCCCTGCCGTTCACGGAACCGCAGGGAGGTTTATGCATCCAAGGTGTATATTGCTTCTCACAAAAAAAGGAGCGCAGGCTCCTTCAACAGGCTTAGGAAAATCTCATGGGTCAGAAGCTAAAAATCGCAGGATGGATTTCAATCGGTGCTATGGCAGGTGCCCTTACCACGGTGCAACTGCAGGCAGTTGCGCGTGCAGGCATGGCGCCCTTGCCACTGGAAGAACTGCAGCAACTCGCAGCTGTTTTCGGCATGGTCAAGACCGACTATGTCGAGCCCGTGGATGAAAAGAAGCTCATCACCGATGCCATTTCGGGCATGGTCTCCAGCCTTGATCCGCATTCGGTGTATTTCGACAAAAAGACCTACAAGGAATTTCGCGAAGGCACTTCTGGCCGTTTCGTCGGCGTGGGCATCGAAATCTCACAGGAAGACGGGCTGGTCAAGGTGGTGTCACCGATTGAAGGCTCTCCTGCCGACCGCGCGGGTCTCAAGCCGAATGACCTGATCACGCGCATCGATGACACCGCGGTCAAGGGTCTGAGCCTGAACGATGCGGTCAAGAAAATGCGTGGCGAGCCGCAGACCAAGGTGATGCTGACGATCTTTCGCAAAGACGAAAGCCGCACCTTCCCGGTCAGCATCACGCGTGAAGAAATTCGTACCCAATCGGTTCGCAGCAAGGTGATTGAGCCGGGTTACGCGTGGATTCGCCTGAGCCAGTTTCAGGAACGGACAGTGGACGACTTTGTTACCAAAATTGAACAGATTTACAAACAGGAACCCAAACTCAAGGGCCTGGTGCTGGACCTGCGCAATGACCCGGGCGGTCTGCTGGATGCGGCCGTGGCAGTGTCGGCAGCCTTTTTGCCTGAAAACGTGACCGTGGTGTCCACCAACGGCCAGTTGGCTGAAAGCAAGTCGGTCTACAAGGCGTCACCAGAGTTTTACCAGCGGCGCAACGGCGTCGATCCGCTCAAGCGGCTGCCTGCGGCCCTCAAGACCGTGCCACTCATCGTGCTGGTGAATGAGGGTTCTGCATCGGCCAGCGAAATTGTGGCTGGCGCCCTTCAGGATTACAAGCGCGCCACCATCATGGGCAACCAGACCTTCGGCAAGGGCTCGGTGCAGACGGTACGACCGCTGGGCCCTGACACCGGCATCAAGCTGACCACCGCGCGCTATTACACGCCAAGCGGCAAATCAATCCAGGCGCGCGGTATCGTGCCCGACGTGCTGATTGACGAAACAGCAGAAGGCAGCCCCTTTGCCGCGCTGCGCACCCGTGAAGCCGACCTGGAAAAGCACCTCAACAGTGGCCAGGGTGCTGAAGTCAAGGACCCGGGCCGTGAAAAAGCCCGTGAGGAAGCGCTGAAGCGACTTGAAGAAGAAGCCAAGAAAACGCCCGAGCAGCGTCGTCCGCCCGAGTTGGGCAGCGACAAGGACTTCCAGTTGGCCCAGGCGATCAATCAGCTCAAGGGGCGTCCGGTACTGGTCAGCAAGACAGCAGTGATCGAACCCAAGAACGAGAAAAAAGAAAACTAGGCAGCCGATTCGTCTGGTTCAAGCAAAGCCCGTCCTTTTCCGGACGGGCTTTGTTTTGTATGCCCTTAACAGGTCATCGACTGCGGTTTTTCGCTCCCGAATGTCACGCCCTCCAGCGTACTTTATAAAACTTCCAGCCTCATGAACGACGACCAGTTGCTTCGCTACTCACGGCATATCCTGCTTGACGAGATAGACATCGAAGGCCAGGAAAAGCTCCTGGCCTCAAATGTACTGATCATTGGCGCGGGCGGGCTGGGATCGCCGGTCGCGCTTTATCTTGGCAGCGCCGGCGTTGGCCGCATCACGGTGGTGGACGATGACCGTGTCGATGTCACCAACCTCCAGCGCCAGATTGCCCACACGGTGTCACGCATCGGCGAATGCAAGGCGGTGTCGGTGGTGCAGGCCGTCGCAGCCCTGAATCCGGATGTCGAGGTTGTCCCGGTGGTGCAAAGAGCGGATGATGACCTGCTGGATCAACTGGTGCCGCAGGCAGACCTGGTGCTTGACTGCACCGACAACTTTGCGACCCGGCACGCCATCAACCGGGCCTGCGTCAGGCACCGCAAGCCCCTTGTTTCAGGCGCGGCCATCCGGTTTGACGGTCAAATTTCAGTCTATGACGTCCGAATCCCTGAATCCCCATGCTATGCCTGCATTTTTCCCGAATCGGCCCTGCCCGAGGAAATCAGCTGCGCCACCATGGGCGTGTTTGCGCCGCTGGTCGGTATCGTGGGCGCCATGCAGGCCGCCGAGGCCCTGAAGTTGCTGTGCGGCATCGGGCAGGCCTTGACAGGGCGGCTGCTGATGCTGGATGGCAGGAGCATGGAGTGGCATCAGTTGATGCTGGTGCGCAACGAAGGGTGCGCAGTCTGCGGAGTTGTGGACAGCAAAACTTGATCGGCTGGAACGCATTCATTTGTGCATCGAACGAATTTTTATAATCAAATTGGCCGTTTGCGCATGATGCATATGTGTTAGAAGCTATTAATTTAATAGCAAAATCCCGAATCACCTGTTCACGTGATTGCAAGTCAGGAGAATTGCGCTCCAAAGACAAGACGCTGATCCGGCTGTGGCTCGAACTTACTTTTTGCCGTTTGCTGCTGCAGGCTGCGCAGCTTTGGACAGAACGGCAGCACAGTCGGCATTCTCGCCCGGCCCGGTTTCAATCGTCGCCGCCAGCGCCAGCAAAGGGTTGATGGCCGCCAGAACCAGCGCAATCCCAACCCGTCCCGCAAGAGCCGATTTCTCTGGTCCTGCTGTCGTTTTCGCAAATGTTCCACCGATCCGAAGCGGCGAACGCAGGCTCAGGATACTCATGTCCTTGGGTTGTGGTTTGAACAAAATATCAAGCGTTTCATTGGCCAGGCTGACCTGCCCCTGCCCTGTGATGACGGTATCGCTGGTGTCGAGCACGATGGCCCGGCTGGTCATCAAGCCCTGTTTCACGTCAAAAGCCGCTGCCGCGCAACGCAACTGCACCGTGTTGTCGCCGCGCACCAAAAACTTGATCACCTCACCGCCATCAAGCCCCATGAACTCCAGCAGGATGTTGCTGATCTCGCCTTTGCCCATGAGAATGGCCACGTCACCCGAGGCCGAACCCAGCATTTGCGCCACAGAATTGCCGCGGCCCGTCAAGTTGAACTGTCCGCTGAACTTGCCAAAACCGGTCTTGGTGCTTTCCACCGCAGGAAACAGCCGGTTCAGTTGCAAGGCACGTACATCCAGCCGGGTGGTGATGGCCGCTGGCGCAACGGTCGAATCGATGCGGATGGTGCCTGCCACTGATCCCCCGGCAACGCCCAGCGAAATGGGATCGAGTTGCAAAACACCGGCATTCAGCTTGACATGAACGGAGCCTTTATCGAGCGGCAATTCCTTGACATGCCGGATGTCGGCCGCAGAGTAGGTGACGTCGGCATTCATGGCGTTAAGCCTGTTCACGTCCAGTGGCGTACGCGGCAACACCTTGCCCGGCGCGGTTCCGGTTGGCAACGCTTTCTTGCCGACAGTGGACGGCGCTGCCTGGCTGCCTGTTGAAGCATTTGCCGGCTGTGCCTTCGGCGTTGAACTGCCAGAAGGCGCCAGGCCAATGACCGGGGCCAGATCCGCGAAATCCATGATTTTCGATTGCACCTTGCCGGTCAGCAGCGGGACCGCTGAAGACTGGTCAAAACTCAAGGCACCGCTGAGGTCAGACTTGCCCAGCAGCCCCTGAATCTGACTGACCGCCCAGATTTTGTCTTTCTTGTTCAACTTTCCACTCAGCTTGTAAGGTGGCGTGGCAGGCAGAACGATGCCGAGCAAGCCATACAGGTCGTCAAGATTTTCGCCCTGCAGGTCAAAAGTTGCGTCGATGCCGGCCAGGTTTGCAATATCGGCAAGCGAGCCCTTGGCCTTGAGGCGGGTTCTTCCGGCTACGGCGTTCACTTCAACGGGAAAGGAAGCTTTGGAATCCCTGCTGAACTCCAAAACGCCACCGGTACGTCCGTTGGCGGTGAATGCGCCGTTGTTCCACCGCCCGGTTGCCTTGAAGCTCAGTGGCAAGTCGTTGCCGGACGCAGTTGCCAATGAAAATTGGACATCAAGGTCAGCGCCCTGGGCCTTGGCAAGGTAACTGACGTTTCCCTGGTCCACGACGAAAGAGCCGATTTTCGGTGCAGCTCCCTTTTCTGACGTATCCCGCGAAAAGGCCCATGTTCTTCGGCCATCAGGTTCGATCTGCAGACCAATACGGGGTTCGGTCAGCTTGATGTTCGGCAGCACGACTTTTCCAACGATCAGCGGCAGCAGACTGATGTCAAATTCCGCAGCCGTAGCCTTGAGCAGGTAGGGATCGTTGGCCCATTCAGGATTTGCAATTTCAATGCCGTCCACGCTGACCGTCGTCGTAAAACCCAGGCGGACCGAAAGATGGCGTGTGATCTCGAAACGCCTGCCGAGTTGATCAGAAACATAGCGGTTGATGGGCCCACGTAGCGAGTCCCAGGGAAAAAAGGAGATGACCAGCACCAGCACGATCAGGACGATGCCTGTGCCAGCCAGCCAATGGCGAAGTGTCGGAGATTTGATAAGGGGAGTTTTCATGCGTTGGTAAGAGAAACAGCCGTCTTGAAGACCCGGCCGGCAATGGCTGACAATGCACAAATATGGTGAACAACTGGCGCAAGTAAGCCTCGGTGGACAACTTGACTATCAACCGGCCACAGGATTTTGGGCAGTCGGTAAATGCGATGAACAACTGTCGGCAGGTGCCTACACCATCCAAATGCTCAATCGTCGAAAAACCCCTACAAGTACAAACAAATGCCGCTGGCACAATCGGGCATCGAATCGAAGATACATTAGGAAACAAGAGAAGCTGGCATTTCCGGCTACTGCTGGCCGCAATGGCGGGCTTTTCGCAACTCACACCGAATTCCTGCCTCCGTTAACTGGATATGAGCCGTGAGATTGAAAACATACATCGTCGAAGACAACCCTACCATTCGTGAGAACCTGATTGGTACGCTGGAAGAACTCGCCTGTGTGATTGCGGTGGGAACGGCTGAAACCGAAAACGATGGCAAGACGTGGTTGAACACCAACCCGCAGGATTGGGATCTGGCGATCGTCGATCTGTTTTTAAAACAGGGCAGTGGCCTGGGTGTGCTTGCAGCCTGCCAGGACCGTTCCTCAAGCCAAAAAGTGGTGGTGCTGAGCAATTACGCTACTGAAGATATTCGCCAAAGATGCGCACAACTCGGAGTTGATGCAGTATTTGATAAGTCCAACGAAATTGATGCGCTTATCGACTACTGCCTGGAACAAATGAGCAGACTTGATGCCAAAAGCTAAGTTGACTCAGATGAATTTGGTGTGATTTCAACGTGAATTCTCACGTTATCTATTTCTGAGCTTTCAAAGCTACCTGCCTCGCAGAAAACCGGTTGACTTGTTGGCACACCGGTTTCAACCAACAATGAATCGAGATGTTCAGAATTCAATCGATCAGCTTGTTTTTCAGGGCGTAATAGGTCAAGTCGCTGTTCGATGCCAGACTCATTTTTTCCATCACGCGGGTACGGTAAGTGCTCACCGTTTTAACGCTAAGCGAAAGCGCCTTGGCAATATCTCCCGCCGTTTCCCCTTTGGCAAGCTTGAGGAAAACCTGAAATTCCCGTTCGGACAGCTGTTCGTGCGCCGCAACGTCTTTGGGCCTGTTCAATTGTTGCGCAAGCAGTTCTGCCACCGCTGCCGTGATGTAGCGCTTGCCCAGGGAAATCACGCGAATGGCATCGACAATCTCGGAAGGATCGCATTCCTTGTTGAGGTAACCGCTGGCACCCTGACGAATCAGGTTGACGGCGTAATGCTCTTCGGGATAGCCGCTCAAAATCAGGATTCCCACATCGGGCGCCTTCGCACGAATCATGGCCAGCGCATCAATACCGCTCTGTCCCGGCATGGACAGATCCATGACGAGTATGTCCAGCTCAACATTGCGAACCAGGTCAATCGCCTCCCGGCCACTTGCCGCTTCACCCACAACGCGCAAGTCCACTTGATCCGAAAAAAACTGCTTCAGTCCCGACCGCACAATGGCATGGTCATCCACAATTCCAATTTTTATCATGTCGCTATCTTTCTATAAAACCTGCGCCGCCCGGACAAGCTGCCAAAAAACAGCGCCGATGCAAAAAAAACAGTCGTGATTATCACTGCTCATTATTGACGAGTTATCCATACCAGTACCGAACGGGAGTCCGTCTTGAAAAAATTTGCTGCGTTGAAAACCGCTATCAGTTTGCCACTGGCCGTTTTGGCGGCCGCCTTCATGATTTTTATCAACGAGGCGAGTTTCCAGCAATCAACCAAGGCCGTCAGCAACATGGAGAAGGCTCAGCAGACACGCAGTGCCACCACGAGTCTGGTGCGCCAGGTTCTGGATGCAGAAACCGGGCAGCGTGGTTACCTGTTGACAGGCGATACGCGCTACCTGGAGCCTTACCGGGTTGCAGTAGGCGATATTACTGAGAACCTCAACGTTTTGCAGCAGATTTTTGTTTCACAGCCAGCGCTGATCGGCGAGTTCGATACCTTGTCGCGTCACGTGTCACGCAAGATGGCCGAGATGGAACTGAGCGTACGCATGCGCAAGGAAGGCAATGACGATGGCTGGAAGTTTGTGCTGACCACCGATGTAGGCAAGGAAGAAATGGAAGCCATCCGGAATCAATCGGACAAACTGTCCGCCAGCAGCATTCAGCAGATGGAACAAGGCCAGGTACAAGTCAGAAAGGCGCTGCAGCTTTCACGCATAGGCATCGCCATGACTGCGCTTGTCGGATTACTTGCTTTTTACATGTATCTGATGCAAAACAAGGCACTGCTGGCTTCAGGCCAGCGCGAACAGGAGACTCTGGAGCGTGAGCGGGACCTGCTGGAAAAGCAGGTCAGGGAGCGTACAGCAAGTCTGGCTGAACTGGCGACCCACCTGCAGAACGTGCGCGAAGATGAACGCGGCCATCTGGCGAGAGAACTCCACGATGAACTCGGTGCCCTCCTTACGGCAGCCAAACTTGATGTGGCACGACTCAAATCCCGACTTGCTGACAACCTGCCGGAAGCCTCGGAACGGCTTGAGCATCTGACCAGTACGCTCAACACCGGGATTGCCCTGAAAAGACGCATTGTTGAAGACCTTCGACCTTCTTCGCTCTCCCATTTGGGACTGGTCGCATCACTTGAAATTTTGGCGCGTGAATTTGAGGAAAGATCGGGACTGTCGATCACCACTGACCTGGAAACCGTCGAACTCGGTGGATCAGCGCAATTGACCGTTTACCGCCTGGTCCAGGAATCCTTGACCAACATTGCCAAATATGCCAATGCCACCCAGGTGGAAATCAGTGTGCACAACTTTGACGGGTTCATCACGGTGGATGTGAAAGACAACGGCAAGGGCTTCAAGCTGGAAAGCATCGGGCCAGGGAGTCATGGCCTCGCCGGCATGCATCACCGGGTGGAAGCAGCTGGCGGAAAACTGACTGTAGCCAGCGCTGAAAACAGAGGTACTCAGGTCGGTGCGGTTCTGCCAAAATCCCGTTGAAGAAGCAGCAAAAATTGATAAAGCGCCGACTTCTCGAAAAGACAGGCTGTACGTTACAAAATGTCATCCTTCTCCTACAGAGCATTAACCCAGACCCTGACAGGGGTTTAGGGCTCAAGCCGATGAGAGGAGTCTGGCTTTGAAGCGAAGCTATACAGGAGTTTAAAGAAGCACTTTTCATGTGCCAAGCAAACATCAGGGGAAATCAAATGCTGCACTATTCCGTTGTCTTTTTGGTGATCGCCCTGATCGCTGCAGTTTTTGGCTTCGGTGGCATCGCGGCGGGTGCTGTGGAAATTGCCAAAATTCTTTTCTTTCTGTTCGCTATCATGGCAATAGTCAGCTTTGTTTTGAGCCTCATCAAAAAAAATTAGCCCAAGCGAACAGCTACTTCAAAGTGGTCGCCCTTATCTTCTCTTTCATCATTTATTCACCAAGGAAAAAGACATGAACACAAACAGCCCTTCGAACATGGCGCGCGATGCAGTTCCCGCAATGCAAAAAGCTTCAGACGAGATGATGAACTCGGCAGGCAGGGCGATTGAGTCAACGCGCGAGCATGCCAATCAAGCGCTCGACCGGGCCGAAAGCAAGGTTCGCGAACTGCGTGGCAGCGTCGATCCTATGGTCGAAATGCTGGCCACCAAAGCACAAAAAATGGCCCGCCAGAGCCTGGACATGGCTTCGGAAGCCAAAGAACGTGCAGAAAAATCGTTCAAGCATGCCGCAGATGCCACCACGCGTTATGTTTCAGAGCAACCCATGCGCTCGGTGCTGATCGCCGCAGCCGTTGGCGCTGCAGTAGCCCTGCTGGTTTCAAGTTCACGCCATCGCAATCACAACCGCTATTAAAATTTTCTTGCCAATCAGGCCTGCCCACCACTGACGCACCACTTCTCTTAATTTATGCTGCATCCTCTTTTTTCAACGATTGTGCAAAGACCTGATCTGGTCATTGACCATTTGTCTGCGTATGGATCGCTGTTCCACAAGGAAGCAACAAGCGCAGGGTCTGACCTGATGGCGCGTGCAGTGGCAGGCGTGGTGGCTATTTTGGCGCTTGTCATTTTTCTGGTGCTTACAGGGACAGCTGTAATGCTCGGTTTTTTACAAAACCAGTTTCACTGGGTGCTGGTAGCAGTCCCTGGCACGGCCTTGGTGCTTACCGTTATTGCTGCCGTCATTGTCATGAAGCCGCTGAAAAGCGAGCGCTTTCCAGAACTGAAAGCGCAGATCGACAGTGATGCGCAAGCGTTGCGTACTGTTTCCTGAATCACGTCATCAAAAGAACCCGGCATGGCCTCTCCTCCAATTGAACTTACGCCTCAAGAGCGCTTGGCTATCAGCCGCAAGGCAATCGTCAGGCATATGAACCGGCACCATCGGGATGTTGAAGAGCGGGCTGACAGCGACATTGAAGTGGCGAACCGAAACGGCTTAGAGACGGATTCATCTGATCGCAGTGTGCTGAGCAAAATCAAGTACGCAGCGCGCATGTGGTGGCATCGGCATCCTGCCAGTGCGGCAGTGGAACTTGCCACACCTCTTTTGAGTGATTACGCAACTGTGCATCCTTTCAAACTTGTTGGCATTTCTGCTGCAGCAGGTGCCGCAATGGTTATTGCCAGGCCGTGGCGCATGATGTCTGCCAGCGCCCTGCTGGTGGCAGCTGTCAAGTCCTCGGGCCTGTCAAACACGCTGTTCACGATGCTGTCTTCTTTTACCCGCCATTCTGGCAATAACGATACAACACTATGACTACCATGACCAACTCACCCAGCGAACTCAGCCTTGACGAGTCGGCACTCAACGCGGTCAGGTCCAGCCTGGACCAGGGTGCGATCACGCCGGCATATGGACCGCATCGCGAGGCTATCGTCAAGCTTTTGAACGATGCATTGGCGACTGAACTGGTATGTGTGCTGCGCTACAAGCGGCATCATTTCATGGCCAGCGGTCTTTCTTCACCCCGGATTGCCGACGAATTCATGGTGCATGCCACGGAAGAATCGGCACATGCCGACCGCATTGCGCAGCGTATCGTGCAGCTGGGCGGCGAACCTGACTTTTCACCATCTACCCTTCTCCAGCGCAGCCATGCAGATTATGATGAGTCCAACGATCTGAAAACCATGGTCCGGGTCAATCTGATCGCCGAGCGGATCGCGGTGGAAGCCTATCGCCAGATGATTTCATTGCTGGCCGACAAGGACCCCACAACACGCAGAATGCTTGAAGACATTCTGGCAGAAGAAGAAGAGCATGCAGACGAACTCAAAGACTGGCTTGATCTTTAAACTTCCGGGTGCTGGTCGATAGGCGTGGTGCCGTTAATCGACAGGCTTTATAAACTTTGCACCAACCTAAACAAATCAACTCGAAGAGGAAACCCTATGAAATACGCACGTGCAATCGCATTCGCAGCCCTGGCTGGCATCACCATTATTGGAAGCGGGTGCTCTGTGGGACGTGGTCAGCAGACGGCAGGCTCCTACGTTGATGATGCAGCTATCACCACCTCCGTCAAGGCAAAGTTTGCTGAAGACAAGACTGTTTCAGCAACATCACTCAGCGTTGAAACGCTCAACGGAACCGTACAGCTGTCCGGTTTTGCAAAATCCACTGCTGAAAAAATGCAGGCTGAGAATATTGCCCGTGGCGTAAACCACGTCAAGAGCGTTCGCAACGACATCGTCGTTCGTCCTTAATCGATTTTTCTAATCGACTGCGGTGCCCTACGAGGCAACGCCAAAAAGCAGGCATCGAAAAATTTTCGTGCCTGCTTTTTTTTGTTCCTCGTGGCGTTTCAAGCACGTTGCATGACTGCTCTCGTCCTGACAGCGGAAAATGCCGTTCACAAGCCGAGCGACCATGCAGCGGAAGTAATGGGGTCAGTTGGCCTTGACCACCAGTTGATTGTCCACCGACTGAACGCCGCTGAACGTTTTGGCAATCGCAGCCGCCCTTTCGCGCACCGCGTCTGTAGGCACTGTGCCTTTCAATATCACTGCTCCGTCTTTTGTATCGACATTGATCCGGAAGAGTTTAATTTCAGCGTCCTTTATCAATTCCGCTGAAATGGCTGTGGTGATGGCCATGTCATCGATTTTGTTGATGGCTTTGTTGGCCGCCACCTTGGCGGAGGATTCGGCATTTTCGGTGGCATTTCTCAATGCCTCGCCTGCATTGGCAAAGGCAGCTTCGGTTTTAGCCTTAACGTCGGCGCCTGACTGCTCGCCCTGGAGTTTTGCTTCGGCGGCAGCCTTTTCTGTCTTGCCAATCGCCGAATCAAGTTTTTGACCCGGCGTTTGCGCATCATCGACCTTGTTGCAGCCACTTAAAGCCATTGCAATGCCCAGCGACGCGACAGCGAAGATGCGTGTTTTCAGACCAAAGACAGCAAGCGGGTTGATTTGCGAACGCATTTTTTGCACGATATATCCTTTTCGTCGGTTCAAAACTCAAAAAACCACAGGCAGCCGTTTGATTTTTCAATCTGGCATTCACCCCTTGCGCCATGCCACTGCACAGCAGCAGTGCCGCCCAGGCACAGAATAGAGCAGGCATCGCCACTGCATGAATTCCCGGACAGTCGCCTGAAAACCATTTACGGTCAAGCCAAATCGATGAAATTCATCAGGCCTTAAAGTATTTGGCCATCAGCACGGGCAATCGATGCAACGCATTTATTCTGCCCCAGTTCAGCAGGACATTCAGGCCGTCACAATCCATCCTTCCAGCGCATCCATGTCAGCAGGCAAACCGTATCCAGGCGCGCCCTGTTGCGCTGCCCAGGCAGCCTGCATCAGGCACAGCACGGCATCCAGGCTGTCGCCACTTCCATCATCGACCAAGGTATCGCGCTGCGCATGGCTGACCTTCAAGCGCAGGCCCAGACGTGTCTGTCCGTGCTCCAGTGCAGTGATCAGGTCTTTGCGCGCAATGAGCCGCTCGGACGTCTGCTTGGCCTTGTCATCGCTTTTGTAAGACCGATTTCCCAATACCTCCCGTGCCAGCAAACCGGGATACCCTTCCAGCGCATTACGCCTGGTGTCGCCTGGATGAAGTCCGGGGATGTTGGCACCTGCAGCGACAAGCCGTGGAATGCCGGCGTGAAGCATGAAAGCCACCGGCGGATTCACCCACTTCATGGAGGGACTGGCGCCGGATGGTCCGTCAGTGGCACGATGGGCAAATTTTTTTCCGATAGGCCGGGCATCGCAGAATGCCGCAAACGTGTTGCGAATCTCAAGCCGGCTCAGTCCGGCATAGTGATTCATCGACTCAAGCCATTGCGTAGGCCAGCCCAGGTTCGTCACCAGTTCGCGCGGCAAACCGAATGGAAAATCAAACGCTCCAAGCCATTGGCGATCCTGGCGGAGCCACTGTTCAAATTCATGAAGTGAATCGAGACGTTCCAGGCTTGACAAAAGCACGCGTCCGTTCAGTGAGGTTCCCGCAGCCATCACGATCGGTTTACGTTTACTGGGACTGCTGGAAAAATCGCAACCGACCAAAAATTCGGGAATCAAGCCTGGCGTACTCATCTTGTCCTTGTGCGTCTGAGATAGTCCACTCAGGAGCACTCACAGGTTTACCGGCTTTTTTTCAGGAGCGACCAATGATGGAAGCGGTCGCCATCAGTTCTTCAAGCAAGGCCATGGAAACTTTACCCGAGGCGGCATAGGGATCAAGCTCGGCTTTCTCGGAATATTTCAACAAGATGGAATGGTTCAGCTTGAGCAAATTGACCGTTCCCATGGTCCATCCGCCAAACCGGCGTTCTGAAATCTCCTCAAAGTCCAGCAATACGACATCCTTGTGGCGAGGGTCTTTCAAGATATGTCCGTACAGTTCACTCACAGCCATGCGGCCGCCTTCGATGGCCTGCAGGAAAACACCCCCGCCGTAACAGAGAATACCGGTAATTCCCAGTACCGGGTTGTACTGGCGGGAGTGCGCCAGGATGCTGGCGATGGCTTCGTCGCCCATATCCACCGCGCGACTCGCATAAAGCAAACGAACCAGCATGTGTCAACCTTTTCTGGGAATAAGTGCGAGAAATTCGCGGCGCAAGGTGGGATCTTTAAGAAATACGCCACGCATGACCGAATTGATCATCTTGCTGTCCATGTCCTTGACGCCGCGCCAAGCCATACAGTAGTGACTTGCTTCCATGACGATGGCCAGACCGTCAGGCTGGGTTTTTTCCATGATCAGGTCGGCTAGCTGCACCACGGCCTCTTCCTGGATTTGCGGACGGCCCATGACCCATTCGGCCAGACGCGCGTATTTGGACAAGCCAATCACATTGGTATGTTCATTGGGCATGACACCAATCCATATCTTGCCGATAACCGGACAAAAGTGGTGAGAACAGGCGCTGCGAACGGTGATGGGTCCGACGATCATTAACTCGTTCAGATGCTCGGCATTGGGAAACTCGGTGATGCTCGGTGCCGCCACGTAGCGCCCGTTGAAGACTTCGTTCAGGTACATCTTGGCAACCCGGCGCGCCGTGTTGCCCGTGTTGTGGTCACCGTCAGTGTCGATCACCAGGCTGTCCAGAACGCCTTGCATCTTGACCTCCACCTCATCAAGCAGGCGCTCCAGTTCACCGGGCTCGATAAAACCGGAAATGTTGTCATTGGCATGAAAACGTTTGCGTGCCTGGACCAGGCGTTCGCGTATCTTGACGGAAACGGGCGTTCCCTCGTCTGTAGCATCCTGGAGGGTCGTAGTAGTTTTCATAAGCATGGCAGATATTATCAGCCCCCTTTAAACCTGTCTTGAATGCAGAACAATAAGCCTTTTAGGCATCCTGCGCTTTTCTGGAAAGCCTTGATAGCTATGAATTACATAGCAAATGGAATTTTCAACAATGGCCTGGGATAATGTGTTTTATTTCAATATCGCTGACCCGTCAACATCAGGGCCAATCGCATCAGGGCGTAGGCAATCCAGCCCTGGATACGCCGGCCCAGGGGACGCTGGCTGTACACAGCAGGATCTATTCGCGCTCCGTGGTGCGCAACCGCTTCGCGCAGGCAGGCGCTGAGCTCGCCTGCAAATGCACGGTCTTCTATCACGACATTGGCTTCGCGCGCCAGCAGAAGGCTCAGAGGATCAAGGTTGGACGAACCGACAGTGGCCCAATGCCCATCGACCACTGCCACTTTGGCATGCAAAAAACTGGTGGAGTATTCATGAATTTCAACACCTGCGGCCAACAGGGCGCCGTACACCGGCCGGGCGGCGTGGTATTGCATGAAATATTCATATTTACCCTGCAGCAACAGGGTTACGCGTACACCGCGCCTGGCGGCCTTCATCAGCGCACGGCGTAACTTGCCGCCGGGCAGAAAATAAGCATTGGCAATGATGATCTCCTGGCGCGCCTTGCCAATGGCCTTGCGGTAAGCCCTTTCGATGCTGTGGCGGTTGCGCAGGTTGTCGCGCAGCAGCAGCGCCGCCTTGGGGCGTGAACTGCCTGCCAGGCCAGAAAGGCCAGAGTCCTCAGGACGTGAAAGCAACTTTGAATCGGTGCGCCCCCCGTAACCTGCCGCCTTGAATTTCTCCCAGGCTTCATTCAAATGCCTTTGCCGCGCGCTGTAGCCAGCCTGCACACGCCACCACAACAGGGCCATGGCGTCGGTCGCTTCGGCAGCCAGGGGTCCGGTCAGGATCACTGCAAAATCAAACCGTGGCGCCTCCAGTTCTCCGTGGTTGGGGTCGTAAAAATCGTCCAGCACATTGATTCCGCCGCAAAAAACAATCCGCTCGTCCACCACGCACAGCTTGCGGTGCAGCCTGCGCCAGCGCTCGGGCACCAGAAAGCCGAGGCTTGACCCCACTGGCGAGTAGGCACACCATTGAACGCCTGACCCGGAAAACTTTTGCTGCCATTCGTCTGGCAATGGCCCGCTACCAACTGCATCCACCAGCACCTGAACTGTCACACCGCGTTGGGCCGCTCGGACCAGGGCTTCGGCCACAACGGCACCTGCCCCGTGAAAATCAAAAATATAAGTTTCAAGCTGTATCCAGCTGGCAGCATCGTCGAAGGTACGGACTAGCGCGGGAAACAATGTCTCCCCCCCTTGAAGCAGGTGGAATGTTTCGGACGTGGTGGAAGATGCCATGAGTCGATGAACAAAATTGTGGGAAAAACTTCAAATCCCTGGAATAACAGCAAATCGACAGACAACGCGCTATTGGAGCCGAGAAGCATGGGGCCACCAGCAACGCTAAGAGCCTTGAAATTCGCGGACGGTGCCACACCCCTTCAATCCACTGAACCCCTGAACCTTGGCAACAGCAAGATTGCCTCCGCATTGGATGGGGAAAAGCATTTTTCCGCAGCCTTTTGATGCGCGAGCCATTGCGAAGCCGTATGCTCCCTTGGACTGAGCCTGACTGCGCAGCATTCGGGCAGGCACAGGCCGAAGACATGCTCGGTGTTGCGTGTTACACCGTGCGCATAACGGTGGCGCCAGGCAGGATAGATGTCGTACACGTTTGAAAGACACCAGTCTTGCATTTGGGCCGGCGCGGCAACAATGCCGGTTTCTTCTTCAAGCTCACGCAACGCCGTTTCCAGCAAAGGCTCGTCTGGCGTGTCTTTTGAACCGGTCACGCTCTGCCAGAAACCCGGATGGTCAGCGCGTTCGATCAGCAGCACATCAAGTCCGGACGTGTAAACGATGACCAGGACCGACTCCGGAATCTTGAATGAGGCAATATTTGAATCCATGATGGATTATTGCGGCTTGGCAGACGTTTGCCCGGAAAGCCAATGGTCGATGACCATGCCAATATGGAGGCTCACACGAAAAGCATGTAAATCGGGAATCAGCCTTGCGGCATCAAAAACAAAAAAACCCGCCACGTTTTAAATAGCAGGCTTTCCATATCTGTCGTGGTAGGGCGTCACGGACTTGAACCGTGGACCAAAGGATTATGAGTCCTCTGCTCTAACCAACTGAGCTAACGCCCCTTCCACCGACAGATTGTAGTGGCTCTATTTGCTGTGGCTGAGCGCCGTGCTGACCAGCTTGGACGTGATATCGACAATCTGGATCATCTTTTCATAGGGCATTCGCATCGGGCCAATCACCCCCAGTGTTCCGACCACCTGGCCATCGACCTCGTAAGGCGCCGTGACCACCGACAGTTCCTGATACGGAATCACCTGGCTTTCGCCGCCAATGTAGATGCGCACCCCCTCGGCGCGGCTGGAGACATCGAGCAGGCGCATCAGTTGCGCCTTTTGCTCGAACAGATCGAACAGCTTTCGAAGGCTGCCCATGTCGCCCGAAAAATCACTGACCGCCAGCAGGTTGCGCTCGCCTGAAACGACCACTTCGTCGCGCGACTCGATGGCTTCGGAGCTGACCACGACCGCTTCCTGCATCAGGGAAGCGATTTCTCCCCTGAGTGCATCCACTTCAGTCTTCAGCCGCTCACGCACTTCCTCGATTGCCATGCCGGCATAGTGGGAATTGAGAAAATTCGACGCTTCGATCAATTGCGAGGCGCTGTAGTCGGTTTCTGTGAAGATGACGCGGTTCTGCACATCACCATCGGGTGACACGATGATTACCAGAAAGCGCTTTTCAGACAGGCGCAAGAACTCGATATGCCGGAACACCGATGTCCGGCGCGGCGCCATCACCACCCCGACAAATTGCGAAAGACTTGACAGCATGTGAGCGGCATTGCTGATGACCTTGAGCGGCTGGTCCGGCGCAATGCGGGCCATCTGGCTGGCCACCGTCAACGGGTCGCGCTGCGTGGTCAGCATGGTGTCGACAAACAGGCGATAGCCCCGCGCTGTCGGAATGCGTCCGGCAGAGGTGTGCGGGCTGACGATCAGGCCCAGATCCTCCAGGTCGCTCATCACATTGCGGATCGTGGCGGGCGACAATTCCAGGCCTGAAGCCTTGGAAAGCGTACGCGAACCGACCGGCTGGCCGTCGGCAATATAGCGCTCAACCAGCGCTTTCAACAACAAACGGGCGCGACTATCAAGCATGGGGACATTCTACGAAGCTTGCTTGGCAGGTTGTGATGTAATTTGACGATGAAGTCGCAATTCCGCCATGTCGCACTGATCGGCAAGTACCAGGCCCAAGGCTCCCGTTCGGCCTTGGAACACATTGCGCATTTCCTGGGTTCGCAGGGTTGCGAGGTGGCGCTGGAGGAGGACACCGCGCGCAATACAGGCTTGAGCCAGTTCTCGACGCTTGATGCGGCCGGAATTGGCGCGCAGTGCGACCTGGCCCTGGTGGTGGGCGGCGACGGCACCATGCTGGGCATTGGGCGCCTGCTGGCCCAGTTTGGCGTGCCCGTGGTCGGGATCAACCAGGGACGGCTGGGCTTCATCACCGACATTGCCTTTGAGGACTACCAAAATACCCTGACACCCATGCTGCGCGGAGAATTCGAGGAAGACCGGCGCTGGATGATGCAAGCCAAGGTGATGCGCGATGGCCGCTGCGTTTTCAGCGCAACGGCGATGAATGACGTCGTGGTCAACCGCGGTGCAACCTCCGGCATGGTCGAACTTCGCGTCGAAGTCGATGGCCGATTCGTGGCCAACCAGCGGGCCGACGGCCTGATCATTGCGTCGCCCACCGGTTCAACGGCCTACGCACTTTCTGCGGGCGGTCCGTTGCTGCATCCCTCGATTGGCGGCTGGGTACTGGTGCCGATTGCCCCGCATACCTTGTCAAATCGGCCCATCGTGCTTTCAGACAGTGGAGAGGTTGCCATTGAACTGGTGGCAGGCCGGGATGCAAGCGCCAGCTTCGACATGCAGTCGCTGGCCAGCTTGCTGCATGGCGACCGGATCAGCGTCAGGCGCTCGGAGTTCCAGATGCGCTTTTTGCATCCCAAGGGCTGGAGCTACTTCGACACGCTGCGCAAGAAGCTTCACTGGAACGAAGGCGTCGTGGGCTGAGGCCTGCCTCGCTGCGTCGAACAACACAGAAATATGAGCCTTAAAAGCATTGCCCTGCGGGATTTCGTGATCGTGCGCGAACTCGATCTTGAGCTGATGGACGGGTTCACGGCACTTACAGGGGAAACCGGCGCCGGCAAGTCGATACTGGTTGGCGCCCTGCAGCTGGTGCTCGGCGCACGCTCTGATGCCGGCGTGGTGCGCGAGGGCGCCGGGCGCTGCGAGATCAGTGCCGAATTCGACAGCCCTGCCCGGCTGGCGCCATGGCTGGAGCACGCCGGCCTGGAGCCTGGAGACATCTTGCTGCTGCGCCGCACGGTGGACGCGCAGGGCAAGAGCCGGGCATGGATCAACGGCAGCGCGGTCACCGTGACCCAGCTCAAGGACATCGGCAGCCAGCTGGTGGACATTCATGGCCAGCATGCCTGGCAAAGCCTCACGCGTCCCGATGCCGTTCGCGGCCTGCTGGATTCGTATGCGGGGGTTTCGACCGACCTGCTCTCGTTGCGCTGGCAGGAATGGCGCATGGCACAAAAAATCCTCGCACAGGCGAAAGATGCCCGGGGGAGCCTGGAGCGTGACCGCGAACGGCTGGCGTGGCAGATTGGGGAGCTTGGCAAACTGGCGCCTGGCGAGCAGGAATGGGAAGAACTCAACGCCCAGCATGGACGACTGTCAAACATCCAGGACTTGCGCGATGCCGTGCAAACAGCGGTCGATGCCTTGCGGGAGGCCGATGACAATGCCCTGACGCTGCTGAGCCGTGCCATTCATGCCCTGGAAAAACAGGCCCATATAGAGCCGCAATTCAAGGAACTGGCCGAAGTCCTGAACACGGCGCTGGCACAGATGGACGACGCCGTGCATTCCTTGCGTGCCTATGCCAGGGATGCCGAACTGGACCCGCTGCGGCTGGCCGAGCTGGACGAACGCCTGGCGCAATGGATCAGCCTGGCGCGTCGTTACAGGCAGGCGCCTGCCGAACTGCCCGAATTACTGAAATCGTGGAAGGCTGAACTGCACGCACTGGACGAAGCCGCTGACCTGGTTCAGCTTGAAAGAAATGAGAACCAGGCCAAAGCCGCTTACCTGAAAGAGGCCAGCCAGGTTTCGTGCCTGCGAAGCCAGGCGGCCCCCTTGCTGGCCAACGCCATCACCCAGGCCATGCAAGGTCTGGGCATGCAGGGCGGCAGGTTTGAAGTGGTACTTGCGCCAGCCGAACAGCCGGCTCAGCACGGGCTGGAGCAGGCCGAGTTTCTGGTCGCCGGCCATGGCGGCAGCACGCCCAGACCGGTGGGCAAGGTGGCTTCGGGGGGGGAATTGTCACGCATCGCGCTGGCCATTGCCGTCACCACCAGCGAGCTGGGACAGGCCCAGACTCTTGTGTTTGACGAGGTGGATTCCGGTGTGGGTGGCGCGGTGGCGGAAACCGTTGGCAGGCTGATGCGGCAACTCGGCCAGGACCGGCAGGTGATGGCGGTGACGCATTTGCCGCAGGTGGCCGCTTTTGCCAACCAGCATCTTGTGGTGTCCAAACGCTCGGAACAGGGCACGACGCTGAGCAGCGTTGAACATGTGACCGGCAAACTGCGCGTGACCGAAATTGCGCGAATGCTGGGCGGGGAACGCCTTTCGGGTGCCACGCTTGCGCATGCCACTGAAATGCTGGGCCAATCCCCTGAAGATGCGATGTAGTTACCCTGCTTGATACCATCAGGGGCATGAATACCTGCCTTCTGAATTACCCGAATTCACCCTGTCCCCATGACCGTCCCAAGGCCGTGCGTCGCTTGCCACGCAACGAAAGGATGGCGTGATGAAAATGATCCTTATCACCGGCATGTCAGGCTCCGGCAAGTCGGTCGCGCTCCATGCACTGGAGGATGCCGGTTATTACTGCGTGGACAATCTTCCGCCAGAACTGCTTTCACCTTTTGTCGCCCTGAAGCGGCCGCACAACGCCCCCAAACTCGCCATTGCCATGGATGTCAGGAGCGCTACGTCACTGCCGCTGGTGCCACAGCAACTCAGGGAGTTGAAGGCCCAGGGCGTGGAAGTACAGTCACTCTTCCTCGATGCCAACACCGACACGCTGGTGCGGCGATTTTCAGAAACCAGGCGTCTGCATCCGCTGTCGAGAATCGACGCCACCGACCAGCACCGGGCGCTGGTCGATGCCATCGAACTTGAACGGCAGCTGCTGGGCGAAATGCGCGAGCAGGCCCATGTAATTGACACCAGCATGATCCGGTCAGCCCAGTTGCAGCGCTACGTGAAATCGCTTCTTCAGCATTCGGGCCGTCAACTGACGCTGGTGTTTGAGTCGTTTGCCTTCAAGCGCGGCGTGCCGCTTGATGCCGATTACGTGTTTGACGTCCGCATGCTTCCCAACCCCCACTACGAGGCAGGGCTTCGGCACCAGACCGGACTTGACGAGCCGGTGGCGGACTTCCTGAAGGCGCATTCGGAGGTGGACGACATGTTCAGGCATATCGAGCAATTCCTCAGTCACTGGCTGCAGGCCCTGGTTCGCGACCACCGGAGTTACGTCACGGTGGCGGTGGGCTGCACGGGTGGTCAGCATCGTTCGGTTTATCTGGTGGAGGCGCTGGCCGCCGCCTTTGGCAAGGATTGGCCGACGCTGAAACGGCACCGCGAGCTTGAAGCAGGCTGATCAGCCCGGCTCAACCCTGGAGCAGTATCCACTTGCCCTTGCCTCACAGCGTCCAACACGCATGACTGGTTTTCGCTACTTAATTCATAGCTACTAACGCATACCAGTCTTGCGGAAAAGGCCTTTTCTATATAAAAAAACCGCTTTCGGGTTAGACCGTAGCCGACCCATCCTCTGGGTCGGATGCATTTTGGGACAGCAGTTTGCGAATGGGCGCGGGCAGACCCAGCGCCGGCCACGCTTGCGGACTGAACCAGGCGGCCGGAAGCGTTTCAGACACCATCGATTCAGGCATGGGCTGATCGGCCTGGAAGCCTGCAATCCACGGCGACAAGTACAGATCCTTGTGCGTCAGGACATGGACAAAGGCCGGCAGGGCCTCGACACGGTCCTCAAGGCTTTCAGGCAGAAGCGACTTGAAGGCCTCATCGCTTTCAAACACCGGCAGGCAGTAAAGCCCGCTCCAGATGCCGGTGGCAGGACGCTTTTCAAGCCACACCGAACCATCGGGCCGTTGCGCCCACAGCAGGCTGAGCGACTGGGCGCTGCGCTTGAGCTTGCGCGTCTTGACCGGGTATTTTTCGGGGTTTCCTTGCGCCCGTCCACGGCAAAGCGCCTGCACCGGACACAACAGGCACTTTGGCTGGCGGCCGGTGCAAATGGTGGCGCCCAAATCCATCAGCCCCTGGGTGTAGCGCGGCATCGCCTGCGCCAGGTCTTCATGCGGCAGCAGCTCGGTGGCCAGGCTCCAGAGCGCGCGTTCCTGGGCGCCCTGCGCCAGATCGCCAGAAAAACCCAGCACCCGCGTGAGCACCCGCTTGACGTTTCCGTCCAGAATGGCAACCCGCTCTCCAAAGCAAAATGAAGCGATGGCAGCAGCGGTCGAGCGGCCTATGCCCGGCAAGGTCTGCAGTTGCTCGGCAGACGCTGGAAACTGGCCGTTGTGCAGCGCCATCACCTCCTGGGCACAGCGATGCAGGTTGCGGGCGCGGCGGTAATACCCCAGTCCGCTCCACAAGGACATCACCTCGTCGTCAGAAGCGGCAGCCAGATCCCCCACACCGGGAAAGCGCTGCAAAAACCGGTCGTAATATGCCAGCACCGTGGCTACCTGCGTCTGCTGCAGCATGATTTCCGACAGCCAGACCCGGTAAGGATCGCTCGTGTTCTGCCATGGCAGGCTGTTGCGTCCATGGCGTTGCTGCCAATGCACGATTTCATTGGCGAACGAAGGCGGCAAAAAAGAGCCTGCCCCGGCCGGATGGCCTACTGGAAGCAGGCCGCCGGCATCTGATTTACTGCGCATCATGCCAATACAGTCAGAGGTGTATCCGCTGCATCAATTTCCTGATCCGGGGGTGGCTGCAGCGCAAAAGGCAAAGGCTGAACATCCAGAAGCTCAGAGGTCAAGTCGCCAAGCGTGGTTTTCAGGGCTTGAAGACGGATGTCCTGCGCATCGAGTTCGGCAATTCGTTCATCCAGCGTGGACGCAGCCTGTTCGATGCGCTCGATGGCTTCGATGCGTCTGGAAAAACCATGGCGCCGCTCGCGTATTTGCGCATCGAGTTGCGCGGATGCTGACTGGTTCCACAGTTCCACTTCACCCAGGGCAGACTCGAACACCATGCGCAGGCGGCTGTTCAGCGCACGCACCAGCCGTTCGGAAAACCCGGCCTGCGCCAGCCGCATGACATTTCCCAGGCTCAGGTATTGCAAGTGACTGCGCTCGATCAGTTCGAGGTCCTGCGCATATTGCGCCATCTCCGGCGCCCGCCCTGCCTGCAGCGAAAAACCGAATTCTGCGTTGATCTGCCGGAAGGCCGAATCCAGCATTTCCTGTATTTCAGACATGATCGTTTGTGCCTGGTGAAGCGTTTCGCGCAGGCGCAAAAACGTTTCACCATAGATTTTTTTCAGACGCAGCTTGATGCCGGGCTGCTTGAGCGCAGTGGTCAAGCCGGCGAGTTCGGCCTTTAGCGTCGGCATGCCCATCAAACCCACAACATCGCCCAGCAGGGTGTTGTGTACCGAACGAACCGCATGCAGCCGGGCACTGCTGCCTGAAAACTCGGCCTGCTCGTGCTCGATCCGCTTGCGCATCTGCTGGATGACCATGCTATTTTTCCCCCGCAGGCCGCGCAGTTCAAGCATCTGCTCGGCCTGGTCGCGACGGCGCATGTGCAATGCGCGTGAGGCCTCGGTGTTCAATTCCTGAAGACTGGCGGCGACGGCGGTTCGCAGGATTTTTTGCCGCTGGCCCATCAAGCCTTTCGCCAGGGCTGCTTCAAGCGCCGGCAACTGGCTGGCCTGCAACAGCGCGTCGTCATGTGTGACTTTGGCAACCAGCCCCTTTTGCGCCGACACGGCCAGCACCTGCGAGCGCTGCAAGCCCAGAATTTCGGCCGAGTTTGCAATTTGCCGGTCAATCTGCGCCTGGACCTGTTCGGGCGTGCTCAGCGCATCCCACAAGGTGTCGATCTTGTTGAGCACGACCAGCCGGTTGTCGCTACCTTTTGCGCTGCTGACCAGATGCTCTTGCCAGATGGACAGGTCGGACCGGGTCACGCCCGTGTCGGCCGCCAGGATGAAGACCACGGCATGCGCCTGCGGAATCAGGCTGACCGTCAGCTCAGGCTCCGCGCCGATGGCGTTCAGCCCCGGCGTATCAAGAATCACCAGCCCCTGCTTGAGCAGCGGATGTGCAATATTGATCACCGCATGGCGCCATTTCGGCACCTCGACCCGGCCATCGGCCGTTACCGGCGGATGGTCTTCGGGACTGTCGTCATTCCAGAAACCGAGGGCGCGGGCCTGCGCCAAGGACACGTGCTGCACTTCGGCGACCTTCTGCAGGGCATCCGCCAGCTGGGCGGGGTTGTCCACCTGCAGATCGATCTGGAGCCATTTTTCGGGCACGAGGCGCCATTCCACCAGGGCCTGCGGCTGCAGCCGGGTTTCGATGGGCAACAGGCGCAGGCAAGGCGCCATGTCCGGGTCATAGCCCAGTTCGGTCGGACACATGGTGGTCCGCCCGGCGCTTGCCGGCATGATGCGGCGACCATAGCCGGCAAAGAAAAGGGCATTGATCAACTCGGACTTTCCGCGAGAGAACTCCGCCACGAACGCCACCATCACCTTGTCGGAGCGCACCCGGGCCTGCAGCCTGAGCATCCGGTCTTCGACCGCCGCGTTGAGCAGCCCCTGCTCTTTCAGCCACTCGGAGAGACGTTTGAGGCGCAAGGCGAATTCGCGCCGCCAGACACCGTGCTGGTCAAATTGTTCGTTGAAAGACATGCGCTGTAGTCATAAAAGTGGTCAAGGCAATATAGCACCGGCCCCCGGCCGGCCGCATCGAAACACTTAGGGTTTCTGGCAGTTGGCGCAATAGAAAGTGGAGCGCTGTCCCTGCCGAATCATCTTGATCGGCGCGGCGCAAACCCTGCACGGCAAGCCGGCCCGGTCATACACCATGGCGTCCAGCTGGAAATGGCCGGCCTCGCCATCGGCATTGGAAAAATCCCTGAGCGTGCTGCCGCCCTTGGCCACCGCATTCGTCAACACCGTCTGGATCGCATGGTGCAGGCGGGCAGCGCGCGGCTTGCTGATCCGCGACGCCCGGGTGGTGGGGCGAATGCCTGCCAGGAACAAGGCCTCGGAGGCATAGATGTTTCCGACGCCGACCACCGCCTGGCCCGCCAGCAGCAGCGGCTTGATGGCGGTATTGCGCGCATTGAGCCATCCGTGAAACACCAGCGCGTCAAAAGCCTCGCTCAGCGGCTCGACACCCAGCCGGCCCAGCAGCTTCTGTGCCGACGCATCAGCTTCGCCCGCCGCATGGACCACGGCCCCAAAGCGGCGCGGGTCGTGCAATCGCAAGGTGCCCAGGCTGGTCACCAGGTCAAAGTGATCATGCTTGCCTGGCACCGGCAGGTTGACACCAAAACTGACGCTGCCCGACATGCCCAGGTGCATCAGCAGCAGGCCGTCGCTCAAGTCCAGCAACAAATACTTGCCCCGGCGGCGCACGGCCAGCACCTGCTGGCCACGCAACTGCATCGCCTCGCAGCCCAGTGGCCAGCGCAAGGGTTTTCCCACCACCACGTCTTCAATGCGGGCGCCTGCGATACGGTTGGCAAAGCTCAGGCGGGTGACTTCAACTTCGGGCAGTTCAGGCATGTGTTTACAACTCTTCATGGAAACATGGGGCTTGCAAAGCCTGACACAAGAGCACGCCACTTCAGTGACGGCATGCATGACCGGCGCAAAGCGCCAACAGAAGCCTTCAATTATCATGGGCCGATGAAGAAAAAAACCGGCCTTGCTTTTGTCTGCCTGTGCCTTGCTGCTCCGCTGGTGCTGGCGCAGGCCACGAAGCCCGAGACCCCCTCGCCCGTCAGACCCGCTGCAGTCTCGGGCCTTTCCGAAGCCAGGGCGGCGCAGGCAGCGGCGACCATTTCCCCGCTCGACGGCGAGTTGTTTTACCAGGTGCTGGTCGGCGAGCTGACGGCGCAGGAGGGAGAAGCGGCCGCAGGCTTTGCCCTGCTGCTCGACGCAGCCCGGAAAACCGGCGACGCCCAGCTTTACCAGCGGGCCACCGACATTGCCCTGCAGGCCCGCTCCGGCGATGCGGCGTTGCAGGCCGCTCTGGCGTGGAAGCAGCAGTTGCCCGCATCCCGCGAGGCCAACCGCTATGTCCTGCAGATCATGATTGCGCTGAACCGTGTTGCCGACAGCGTCGAGCCGCTGAAAACCGAGCTCAGGATGGTGCCCGATGCCGAGCGACTGGCCATGCTGGCGGCCATACCGCGCATTTATGCCCGCAGCAGCGACCGCAAGCTGGCGGCCAGCGTGGTCGAGACCGCTCTGGCCGACTACCTGACCAATCCCGCCACGGCAAGCGCTGCCTGGACCACCGCCGGACGGTTGCGGTTGGCTGCGGACGACAAGCCAGGCGCCTTCGAGGCGGCCCAGCGCGGCCAGGCAGCCGATCCGCGCGCCGAAGGCCCGGTCGTGGTGGCGCTCGAACTGATCGATCCGAAACGGCCCGAAGCCGAGGCGCTGGTCAGAAACTACCTGGCCGGTGGCCAGAGCCCATCCACAGCGCTGCCTGAAATTCGCATGGCCTATGCCCGCGTGCTGCTTGATGCGCAACGCTATGCCGAAGCCACCGCACAACTGCAGATCGTGACGCGCGAAAAGCCCGACTACCCGGAAGGCTGGCTGGTGCTCGGTTCGCTGCAGTTGCAGGACAACCAGCAGGCGGCCGCACAGGCCTCGCTGGAACGCTATGTTGCGCTGGCCGGGCAGACGCCGCAGGCCGAACGCAACCCCGGCCTGGCGCAGGCCTATCTGTCGCTGTCGCAACTGGCCGAAAAGCGCAAGGACTACGCGGCGGCCGAAAGCTGGCTCGGCAAGATTGAAAACGCCGCCGACCTGATGCAGGCTCAAACCCGCCGCGCCTCGATCCTGGCCAGCCAGGGAAAAATCGAGGAAGGCCGCAGCCTGATTCGGGCGCTGCCCGAACGCACACCTGAAGAAGCGCGGCTGAAACTCAACGCCGAAGTCGGCCTGCTGCGCGAGTTCAAGCAGTTCCGCCAGGCCCATGAACTTCTGGCGCAGGCACTGGTCAAAACGCCCGAAGATACCGACCTGCTGTACGAGCAGTCGATGGTGGCTGAAAAGCTCGGGATGCCTGACGAAATGGAGCGGCTGCTGCGCCAGGTGATCCAGCTCAAGCCAGATTACCACCATGCCTACAACGCGCTGGGCTATTCACTGGCCGATCGCAATGTCCGGCTCTCTGAAGCCCGCGATCTGATCCGCAAGGCGGTCGAATTCGCACCGGCCGACCCCTTCATCCAGGACAGCCTGGGATGGGTCGAATTTCGCCTGGGCAACTCGCTTGAAGCGGTTCGGATTTTCGAGGCCGCCTACAAGGCCAGGCCCGACGCTGAAATTGCCGCGCACTTCGGCGAAGTGCTCTGGAGCCTGGGGCAGCGAGACCGCGCCCTGGCCATGTGGAAAGAAGGCCAGCTCATCAACGCTGACAATGAAACGCTGCTTGAGACGCTCAAACGCCTCAAGGTGACGCCATAAAACAGGGATTTGCCTTGCACTTCACCCACCGGCTGCGCGCCCTGCTTCTTCATGGATTCATTTTTGCTACACTTTTAATAGCTGGTTGCGCCCGTCCGGTAAGCGGTACAGCCTTAAATAGCCTAAAAAACGAGTTCTGGACAGGGCGTATCAGCCTGAATGTCAAAAGCGAGCCCGAGCAGTCTTTTTCGGCCGGCTTTGAACTCAAGGGCCGGTCTGAGCGCGGCGAGCTGACGCTGATCAGTCCGCTGGGCAATGTGCTCGGCGTGCTGCGCTGGGCACCCGGCGAAGCAGAACTGGATACAGGAAACCGCAACATCCAGCGCTTTGAATCCGTCGATGCGCTGATGGCACAGGCCACGGGCGCAGCCGTTCCGCTGGGTGCGCTGTTCGCCTGGCTGCAGGGGGACAACGCGACAGCCAGTGGCTGGTCAGCCGATCTGTCAAGGCAAAGTGAAGGCCGCATCGCCGCCACCCGGATGCAGCCCATGCCTCAGGCATACCTTCGTGTCGTGCTCGACCAGTAACACCCTGCCCGCCTGACCGGCTCACTGTTTTGAAGGTTTCCAGCGTGACCCGCTTTCCTGTTTCCTCGCAGCCCCTCAAGGCGATATACGACGTGCCAGCGCCGGCCAAGCTCAACCTGTTCCTGCACATCACGGGCCGCCGGCCCGACGGCTACCATTTGCTGCAATCGGTTTTCATGCTGATTGACTGGTGCGACACGCTGCATTTTGAGCTGCGCACCGACGGGCAGATCAGCCGCACCGACCTGAAAAGCGCCGACGGTACCGATTCCGAAACGCTGCCGGCCGAAGACCTGGCCGTGCGCGCCGCCCGCGCCTTGCAGGCGGCCTGCGGTACGCCCCTGGGCGTTCACATCGGTCTGGAAAAAAATATTCCATCGCAGGCCGGCATGGGCGGCGGCTCATCCGATGCGGCCAGTTGCCTGCTCGCGCTGCAGAGACTTTGGGGCGTTCGACTGCCGGAAAAAGACCTGCGAGCCCTGGCGCTTTCACTGGGCGCGGACGTTCCTTTCTTCCTTTCGGGAGGCCATGCCTGGGTCGAGGGGATTGGCGAGAAAATCACCCCGCTGGCCTTGCCATCGGCACGGTTTTTGGTGGTCAAAACACCTGCTGGCGTGTCAACACCAGAAATTTTCAACGCACCGGGGCTAAAACGTGACACCGGGACTGCTACAATGCTAGGCTTTGCTGCATATGCTGATGGACAGGTTTTTAAATTTGGCCATAACGACTTGCAGCCGGTAGCGCAAAAGCTTTGCCCGCAGATTGACCAGTCACTTGAGTGGTTAGAATCGCAGCAGCTTTCAGGACGCATGACCGGCTCGGGAAGTGCTGTATTTGCACAGATTTTTGAAGATGCCGACTTGGCAGACGCTCCTGGCGACTGGCTGACTCGCAAATGCAGAAATCTGGAGATGCATCCCCTGGCAGGTTGGTAAACTACCGGCTTCCTGGGACGCAATTAGCAAGCAACGGTTATAGGTCGGTTGTTGGCAACAACAATTGTCCTGTGTAGGGGTGTCGCCAAGTTGGTTAAGGCACTGGATTTTGATTCCAGCATTCGCAGGTTCGAATCCTTCCACCCCTGCCAAATTTCCAGACCTGCCAGTCGCAGGTCTGAGTTGATCCAGGCGCCGCATGATTGCGGCGCTTCCAGACCCGCAAGTGGCGGGTCTGTGTGTTTTGAAAGACTGCAACGCAATTCACTGCCAAGTCCGCGTTGCACATTACTTTCAGTGCGTATTTTGCTTCGATAAATAGTTCACTCCACTTCCAAGTCCGTCCGCAGCTGGACTTCATACGCAAATGCACCACCCTGACTTCATGGTTTTCACCGGCAATGCCAATCCTGGCCTGGCCGAAGAAATTGCCCAGAACCTTGGCATCTCGCTGGGCACTGCCCACGTAGGACGATTTTCAGATGGTGAAGTCACCGTCGAAATCCAGCAAAACGTCCGCGCCCGCGACGTGTTCGTCGTGCAGTCCACCTGTGCGCCGACCAATGACAACCTGATGGAACTGCTGATAATGGTGGACGCGCTCAAGCGCTCATCGGCTGACCAGATCGCCGCCGTGATCCCTTACTTCGGCTATGCCCGGCAGGACCGCCGCCCGCGTTCGGCGCGGGTTCCCATCACCGCCAAGGTGGTTGCCAACATGCTGCAGGCCGTAGGCGTGACCCGCGTCCTGACCATGGACCTGCATGCCGACCAGATCCAGGGATTTTTTGACATTCCGGTGGACAACATCTATGCCTCCCCCGTGTTGCTGGGCGACCTGCGGCAGAAAAACTACACCGACCTGATGGTGGTGTCGCCCGACGTCGGCGGCGTGGTGCGCGCCCGTGCGCTGGCCAAGCAGCTCGGCTGCGACATGGCGATCATCGACAAGCGCCGTCCCAAGGCCAATGTGTCCGAAGTCATGCATGTGATTGGCGACATCGAAGGCCGCAACTGCGTGATCATGGACGACATGATCGACACCGCCGGCACGCTGGTCAAGGCGGCCGAAGTACTGAAAGAGCGCGGCGCCAAGAAGGTTTACGCCTATTGCACCCATCCGATTTTCTCGGGGCCGGCCATCGAGCGCATCACGCAGGGCGATGCACTCGATGAAGTCGTGGTCACCAACACCATTCCGCTGAGCGCCAACGCACTGGCCTGCAAAAAAATTCGCCAGCTCTCCGTGGCACCGCTGATCGCTGAAACCATGCAGCGCATCGCCAAGGGAGAGTCGGTCATGAGTTTGTTCTCGGATCAAGACCAGCCCGATCTGATTTGATCTGAAGCAAAAAAGCCGGCTGCACAGCCACGGGACCTTGCGAGGTTTCCAGCCTGGGCAGTCTTTTGAAGTCAGGGTGAGACTGGTCGCGGTCCGCCCATTTTGGAGAAGATTATGAAATTCGTCGCTTTTGAGCGCGCAAAGCAGGGCACGGGTGCGAGCCGCCGTCTCCGCATCACCGGCCGTACGCCCGGTATCGTTTATGGCGGCACCGCCGAGCCGATCCTGATCGAAATCGATCACAACGCCTTGTGGCACGCCATCAAGAAGGAAGCTTTCCACGGCTCCATCCTGGAAATGGAACTGGCCGGCAAGGAACACAAGGTTCTCCTGCGTGACCTGCAAATGCACCCCTACAAGCAGCAAGTCCAGCACATCGACTTCCAGCGCGTCGAAGCCCGCACCCGCATGACCGTGAAAGTGCCCGTGCATTTCAGCGGTGAAGAAGAATCTCCAGCCTTCAAAACGGAAAACTGCCTCGTCACCCACGTGCTGACCGAGATGACGGTTTCCTGCTTCCCTGCCGACATTCCCGACTTCATCGCTGTCGACCTCGGCGGCCTGACCAAGGGCAAGTCGCTGCACGTCAAGGACGTCGTCCTGCCAAAGGGTGTGAAAGCCGCTCTCAAGGGACAGGTCAATCCGGTCATGGTCTCGGTGACGCCGATTGTCGAAGAAGTCGAAGCCGCACCTGTCGAGGCTGTGGATCCCAAAGCCAAACCCGGCGCAAAGGGCGGCAAGCCCGCAGCAAAACCTGCAGCCAAGAAGTAATTCCCGGCTTGCGGCACCGGCCTGAAAAGGTCGTGCCCAGGAAAGCGGCCCTTTTCCTTTCACAAGGTCAAGGGCCTTTTTCATGCGCGGAGGCTTCTGCTACTCTGTACCGCCCTCCCCTTTTTTTATTGCACACCCCATGATCAAGCTGTTTGTCGGCCTGGGCAACCCAGGCCCGGATTACGAAGCGACGCGCCACAACGCCGGCTTCTGGTGGATAGACGCGCTCTCGCAGGAACTGAAGGCGCCACTCAGCCTCGACAAGAATTACCACGGCCAGGTGGCCCGCACCACGGTCAACGGCCAGACCGTCTGGCTGCTCAAGCCGCTGACCTTCATGAATCTGTCGGGCAAGTCGGTGGCATCGCTGGCGCGTTTTTTCAAGATTTCCCCCGGCGAGGTGCTGGTCGCGCATGACGAACTCGACATCGTTCCCGGCCAGGTCAAGCTCAAGTTCGGCGGCAGCCATGCCGGGCATAACGGCCTGCGTGACATTCATGCGCAACTGGGCTCGGCCGACTACTGGCGCCTGCGCATTGGCGTGGGCCACCCGGGCGTGAAGGCCGAAGTCATCAACTGGGTGCTGAAAAAGCCTTCGCAGGAACACCGCGCCGCCATCGAGGACTGCATCGCGCGCAGCCTGAAAGCGGTTCCCGACCTGCTCAGGGGCGAGATGGAAAAGGCCACGATGCTGATTCACACCAACCAGCCGCCACGCCCGAAACCTCCCCGTCCAGCGTCGATACCAGATGCTGCGACCGACACGGCCGCAAGCGTATCAAGGCCGGTGTAGCACTTACTATTATTTTGATAGCTGCTTGCACATACTGACTGTGCGAAAAGTGCCTATTTGATGCATGAAATACAGCGCCAGAGGCCTCAACGTACCTGAACCACCGGGATCACCGCTTGCAGCCGGTTGTATTTTTCCCACAGCGTTTCCCGGGTTTCCCGGTGCTGCGGGTCCACCGGGATGCAGGCCACGGGACAGACCTGCACGCATTGCGGCTCGTCAAAATGGCCAACGCATTCGGTGCATTTGTTCGGGTCGATCTCGTAGATCTCGGCGCCCAGGAAAATTGCCTCGTTCGGGCATTCGGGTTCGCAGACATCGCAGTTGATGCATTCGTCGGTGATCAATAAAGCCATGGACTCAAGCTCCTGGTGTAGCGTGAACCTGCGCCAGCGCAGCGGCGATGGACGGGCTGACCATCTGGGCCACGCTGCCGCCCAGCTTGCTGATCTCGCGCACCAGCGTGCTGCTGATGCAGGCCAGTGGCGCCTCGGGCAGCAAGAACACGGTTTCCACCTGCGGGCGCAGCTTGCGGTTCATGGCGGCCATCTGGGCTTCGTAGTCGAAGTCGGTGAGATTGCGAATGCCGCGCACCACGGCGCAGGCGTTTTGCGCAGCACAGAAATCCATGATCAGGCCGTCAAATGGCAGCACCTGGATGCCCGCGATGGAAGCGGTCGCCTTCTGCACCTGCCCGACGCGCTCGGACAGCGAAAACAGGGTCTTTTTGTGATGGGCAACGGCGACAGCGATGACCAGCTGGTCAAACAGCGCTGCCGCGCGGCGCACCACGTCGCCATGGCCAAGGGTAAACGGATCGAACGTGCCGGAATAAACAGCAATGCGGGGGATGGACATGGGCCGAATTATGCCCTTGCACCCTGCCCGGGCCGTCAGCGCAGCGGGTCTGACCCTGACGTTCATGCGGACGCTTGAGGCGTCTACACGAAGAATTTAAGCAGGCAGAGGCTCCGCCGGTTGGTCGCTTTTGACCAGCAAATGAAAATGCACCGCGCCGGCCTTGGCGCTGCGGTGAACCTTGAGCCCCAGCGGCAGCAGATCGTCATCCTGCCAGACGCGTGGCGCTTCCAGGTACACCAGGCCGGTCGGGCTGATAGCCTGGGCAGCAGCCTTGAGCGCCGGCTCGAACACACTGGAGTCGAAAGGCGGGTCGATCAACACCAGCTGCATGCTGCCGGCGTCCAGCCGCTTGAGCGCGCTCAGACCGTCGCCGCGCTCAATCCGCACCGTGCCGGCCTTTAGCCTGGCCTGCACCGCCTTGAGCTGCACGACCAGCCCTGGGTCCTGCTCGCATAACAGCACGTCGGCGGCGCCGCGCGAGGCGGCCTCGAAGCCCAGCACGCCGGTGCCGGCAAACACGTCGGCACAGCGCCAGCCGGTCAGGTCCTGGCCGAGCCAGTTGAACAGGGTTTCGCGCACCCGGTCGGGCGTGGGGCGCAGACCGGGATGATTGGGAACCGTGAGCTTGGTGCGCCGGTACTGCCCGCCAATGATGCGGATTTCGCCGGACGGCTTGAGGTGGGCGGTGCCCTTGGGCTTGACGGTGTGGGCCTTGGCCGAAGGCTTGGGCGCCGTCTCGGGAGCGATGGGTTTGGGTGTGTATTTCATTTTGCGGCTCCGAGAATAACAGTCACCATTTTGTCGGGCTGAAGCTTGCGCGCAAAAGCCGCCTTGATGTCGGCCACGCTGACTTTTTCGACCTGCTGCGTCCAGGTGTCGAGGTAGTCGAGCGGCAAGTCGTTCCAGGCAATGCCGGCCAGGTTGCCCAGCAGCTTGCGGTTGCTGTCGATGCGCAGCGCAAAGCCGCCGACCAGGTTGTCCTTGGCGGCCTTCAGTTCTGCTTCGGTCGGGCCGCTGGCGACAAAGTCCCTGACCACCTGGCGGGCAATCTGGACCGCCTGCGCCGCCTGGTCGGGTCGGGTCTGCAGGCCGACGGTGAAGCTGCCGGCATGCAGACCCGGTGAAAACGAGCTGGAAATGCCGTAGGTCAGGCCGCGTTTTTCGCGTACTTCATTGGTCAGGCGCGAGACGAAACCGCCGCCGCCCAGAATGTAGTTGCCGACCGTCAGCGGGAAGTAGTCGGGGTCGGCACGCTTGAAACCGGGCTGACCGATCAGCACATGCGCCTGCGCCGACTCAAAGGGAATGGTGATGTCTTCTGCCTGCGCAAGCGGCGCCACGTCGGGCACAGCCGGGAGCGGCGGCAGGCTGGCGCAGGGCACTGCGGGCAGGCGCGACAGCAAGCGCGCCGCCATGGCATCGGCCTGCGCCCGGGTCACGGCGCCCACCAGACTGACGCGGGCGCGGCAGGCCACCACGCCGGCGGCATGCGCGGCCTGTAAATCCGCCACGCTGATGTTCGCCAGCGTGGCTTCGGTCATTTCATAGCCATACGGATGGCTGCCATACACCGCCTTCGCATAGGCCCGGCCCACCACGCTGCCCGGACGGGTATAGGACTCCTTGAGCGCAGCATCCAGGCGCTGGCGTTCGCGCTGCCAGACCGCATCGGGATAGGCCGGCTCGGCGATCTGGCGCGCTGCCAGCGCCACGGCCTGGTCGAGCAGCGCCGGGTCGGTCAGCGAGCGCAGTGAAAAGCTCATGCGATCGGATGAAGCGTTGGCGCCGAACTGGCCGCCCAGATCAGCCCAGGCTTCGCCCAGGGCATTTTCATCGAGTGCTGAGTCCATGGCCCCCACGCTTGTCGCTTCGCGTACTGCGCTGCCCCCCGAGGGGGCTGCTGCGCCTGCAGTCCGGCCAAGCCGGTCCTGCGGCCCCTGCTGGTGGGGAGGGGAAGCCCGCACGCCTTTTTCCAGCATGTTCGCCGTCATGCTTGCCAGGCCGGCCTGTGCGGGCGGGTCGCGCCGGCTGCCCGCATCAAAATCTATTTGCACATCGACCATCGCGATGGCCGGGCTTTCCACCAGGTAGACCTGTGCGCCGCTGGCCTGCGTCCAATGCTGGACGGGAATCACCGCCTGCGCCGAAATGTGAACAAAAAGGCCTGTTGCGCATACTGCTATTGTGCGAGCCGCTATTTTTTTGGTAGCAATCATCATGAAAACATTCTTTCGGTTCAGGAAGCCGTTCAATGCAGCTCACCGCTGGACGATGCGCTGACGGGGCGCGGCTTGCGGTTCGGGTCCAGGGGCTGCGGCAGCAGGGTGGACAGGGTCATCTGGTCGTCGCCGAAGTATTTGCCGGCCACGGCCTGCACCTCGGCGACTGTCACCGTGCGCAACTGCGCAATCAGGCGCGTGCCGGCGTCAAGCGGCAGGCCCTGGACCCAGTTGGAGCCGAGTTCGCGCGCCTGGCTGAATACCGAGTCGAGCTTGTAGGTTTCGCTGGCCACCCACTGCGTCTTGACGCGCTGGAGCTCGGCTTCACTCACGCCGTCACGCGCCACCACGGCGACCTGCTGGCGCAGGGCGTCGGCCACCTGCTGGGTGGTTTTGCCATTGGCTGGAACGCCGTCGAGCGTGAACAGCTGCGGCCCCCGGCCGATCAGGCCGCTGGAAGCGCCGGCACTGTCCGCAACGCGTCCGTCTTTATCGCCCTGTCCCTGCACCAGCGCGCGCTCCAGCCGGGCGCCGCTGTAGCCGTCGAGCACGGCTGACAGCACCGTCAGCGCCAGCGCGTCGCGGCTGGCAGCGGCAGTGGGCGACGCGGTGCCTGGCGCTGCCAGATCGGCGGGTTGTACCTTGGGCACCTTGAATGCCATGCTCACATACGCCTGGCTGGCCGGCGCCTTGAGGTCGATGCGGCGCAGGCCTGCCTGCTCGGGCTCGGTGCGCGGCTTGCGCACGGGCACGGAACGCGCGGGAATGGCGCCATAGTATTTTTCGGCCAGCTTCCTGACCTGCGCCACGTTGACATCGCCCGCCACCACCAGCGCCGCGTTGGCCGGAACGTACCAGCGCTGGTAGAAGCTGCGCACGTCGTCCGGCGTCATGGCGTCCAGGTCGCTCATCCAGCCGACGATGGGGCGGCGGTACGGTGACGCCAGAAAGGTGATGGCGCTGGCCTGTTCATAAAGCATCGCGCGGGGCGATTCCTCGGTGCGCATGCGGCGCTCTTCCTTCACCACCTCGATCTCGCGCTTGAATTCCTCGTCGGGCCACCGGCTGTGGCCGAAACGGTCGGCCTCCAGGCGCATCACGTCTTCCAGCCTGGCGGCCGGGATCTGCTGGTAGTAGCCGGTGCTGTCGCTGCTGGTGAAGGCATTCTCCTGGCCGCCCAGGGCCGCCACGCGCCGGGAGAACTCGCCCGCCTTGACGGTCGGCGTTCCCTTGAACATCATGTGTTCGAGCGCATGGGCGACGCCCGACGTGCCATCAACCTCGTCCATGGCGCCAACCCGCACCCAGAGCATGTGCGCTACCGTCGGCGCGCGGTGATCGGGTTTGACGATGACCGTCAAGCCGTTGGCCAGCTGGAACTGCTCAACCGGCGCGGGCGCCTGGGCAAGGGCCGCCTGGCCGGGGCCGGCCGTCAGCGCAGCCGACAGCAGCAGCCCTGAAAAACCGCTCGCCGGACGCTGGAAAAACAATACTGGGGGCTTGACGCCCATCTGCTTGAGGTGTTTCATAGAATGGTGGACTCTACAAGATCAAGCAATGTTCAGTTTCTTCAAAAAAAAATTACGCCCCGCCCCGCCGCCCCCGCCTGCCGAGGTTCCTGCGCCACCGGCGCGACCCGAATCCGGTGACGCACTAGCCGCTGCCGGCACGCCGCCCGCTTCTTCAGCACCGGCATCAGCGCCAGCCCCGGTCAAGTGGCCTGCCGGCAATGGCGGCTCGATGATTGGCAGCGCGCTGGTCACGCCGATCGACATCCCGCAGGCGCTGGCTCTGGCCGTGGCGCCCGAGCGCCAGCGCTGGTTCGGCAAGCTGCAGCAGGGCCTGCGCAAGACCGGCTCCAGCATCTCGACCGTCTTCACCGGCAGCCAGATCGACGAGCAGCTCTACGAAGACCTGGAAACCGCGCTGTTGATGGCCGACACCGGCGTCAGCGCAACAGGGCATCTGCTGGCCGATGTCAGGCGCCGCGTCAAGGAAGGCGGCATGACGCATCCGGTGGCCGTCAGGAATGCACTCATCGAATCCATCACGGTGCTGCTCAAACCGCTCGAAAGGCCACTGGTGATTGGCGAATTCACGCCCACCGTGGTCATGGTGACCGGCGTCAACGGCGCCGGCAAGACCACCTCGATCGGCAAGCTCACGCGTCACCTGGCGAATGAAGGCGCGTCGGTCCTGCTGGCTGCGGCCGACACCTTTCGCGCAGCCGCCCGTGAGCAGCTCAGCGTCTGGGCCGACCGCAACACAGTCGAGATCGTCAGCCAGGAAAACGGCGACCCGGCGGCCGTCAGCTTTGACGCGGTCACGGCGGGCAAGGCACGCGGCAAGGATGTGGTGCTGGTCGATACCGCCGGCAGGTTGCCAACGCAGCTGCACCTGATGGAAGAGCTGCGCAAGATCAAGCGCGTGGTGCAAAAGGCTGACGCCACCGCGCCGCATGAGGTGCTGCTGGTGATTGACGGCAACACCGGCCAGAACGCGCTGGCGCAGGTCAAGGCTTTTGACGACACGCTGCAACTGACCGGCCTGATCGTCACCAAACTCGACGGTACCGCCAAGGGCGGCGTGCTGGCGGCGATTGCGCTGTGGGCACGCGAACGGGCCAAAGCGTCGCCGGGCTTGCGGCCGGTAGCGGTGTATTTCATTGGCGTTGGCGAAAAGCTCGAAGATCTGGAAACCTTCAACGCCCGCGAATTTGCCCAGGCCCTGCTTGGCTGATCTGGCCATGTCATGCCATGTCATGCCAGCCACGACCTTTGGCAGGTATTGAAAACCGCAAGATCGTCGCCATCTGGGGTTTTTAAAGGATTGCCCACGTGAACAACCCTCTGAGTCAGATTTTTCGTTTTATTTTGAAGCTGGTTTTTGCCTTGTCTGCAGCCGTGCTGGCGGTCGGGCTGCTGTTGGTGGCGCTGACGGTGTTTGCCTTGAGCCTGCTCAAATCATGGATCACCGGCCAGAAATCCGCGCCCCTCATGGCTTTTGCCCATTTTCAGAAATTTTCGCAGGCGGGGATGTGGACCCGCGGTCCTGCTCGTCAGCCTTCGCCCAAGGCTGCCTCAGGCCAGGTGATCGATGTCGAAGCGCGCGAATTGCAGGATGAGCGCCGCGAGTCCTGAAGGCTGGCCTGATTTGCCGCACCCTGCCCATTCATCCGCTATATTTTAGATAGCTGAAAACATATACAGTCATTGCGAAAAGTACCTTTTTCATTTTTATTTTTCAACAATTATCAAGCGAGCACGGGCTCGACTCCTTGCCTCAGGGCCACGGCAATCCCTGCAGCTTTACAAGGCCGAAACCAAGTCTGCTGAACCAATCGGTCAAACTTTTGTCTGACAGGCAGGGTTAACACTGATTAGCATTCCGCTATCAATCCCATTGAACAGGTTGTCTAGCACTCTCTGTAGTGGAGTGCTAATATTTAGCATTAGCGAAAAGGAGTGTTGCAATGTCTTATGCCCTTTCCCCCAAGTCGATGATGTCTGCTGCGATTGCGCCTGCCCTGTCGGCCAATACCGTGGCTGCACTGAATCCTTGGTCGATGGTGCCTCCGCTGGGCAATCTTGATGCCTATATTTCGGCGGCCAACCGCCTGCCCATGCTGACGCTGGAGCAGGAGCAGGAATTTTCAAGAAACCTCAAGGAACACAACGACCTTGATTCGGCCGGCAAACTGGTGCTGTCGCACCTGCGGCTGGTGGTGTCGATTTCCCGCAAGTACCTGGGTTACGGCCTGCCCCACAGCGACCTGATCCAGGAAGGCAATATCGGCCTGATGAAGGCAGTGAAGCGCTTTGACCCCGACCAGAACGTGCGTCTGGTCAGCTACGCCATGCACTGGATCAAGGCCGAGATCCACGAATACATCCTGAAGAACTGGCGCATGGTCAAGGTGGCCACCACCAAGGCCCAGCGCAAGCTGTTTTTCAACCTGCGTTCGATGAAGCAGGGCTACAAGGACGATGCCGATGTCGCCACCCACCGTGACACGCTGACCGAGGGCCAGATCGATTCGATGGCGCAAACGCTCAATGTCAAGCGCGAGGAAGTCATCGAGATGGAGCAGCGCATGTCCGGCGGCGATGTCCTGCTTGACCCGAGCCCGGGCGACGATGGCGAAGATGCCTTCGGTCCGATCGCCTACCTGGCCGACAGCGCGCAGGAGCCCACAGCCCTGATCGAATCGCGCGAGCGTGACGACCTGATGACCGGCGGCCTGAGCACCGCACTGGAGGAACTCGATCCACGCGCCCGCCGCATTGTCGAAGAGCGCTGGCTTAACGTAAACGACGACGGTTCGGGTGGCATGACGCTGCACGACCTGGCGGCCGAATACAAGGTCAGCGCCGAGCGCATTCGCCAGATCGAGGTGGCGGCCATGAAGAAAATGAAGAAAGTCCTGGCGACCTACGCCTGAGCGCGCGGGCCGGCAAATACCGGGCTTGCGTTGCGGATATAGCTGAAAGCCTGCACTGAAAAGTGGCAGGCTTTTTTTTAACTGGTCTTGATCAGCAGGCGGATATCGGATGCAAGGACTTCCGCGCCCGAGCCGTAGCGGTTGTACAGGCGGATGCGGCCTTTCGGATCGTAAATATAGCTGCCTGCCGAATGGTCCATGGTGTAGCTGCCCTTGGTCTTGCCATCGACTTTCTTGTAATAGATCTTGAAATCCTTGGCAACCTGCGGGAGTTGCTCGGGCGTCGGCCGAAGTGCCAGAAAGCCGGGATCAAAATTGCCCATGTAGGCCTTGAGCAGTTCGGGCGTGTCGCGCTCCGGGTCTACGGTGATGAAAATCGCCTGGAGCTTGTCGCCATCGGCGCCCAGCAGCCGCTTGACCTCGGCCAGTTCGGCCATCGAGGTCGGGCACACGTCTGGACACTGGGTAAAGCCGAAAAACACCACCACCACCTTGCCGGCGAAATCCTTGACGGTGCGCAACTGGCCGTTGTGGTCCAGCAGGGAAAAACCCTGCGCATAGTCGGCGCCGGTCAGGTCGATGCTCTTGAACTGGGGCTTGTCAGGCGCGCAACCCGTGAGCCACGTGGAAGTCAGCGACAACGCCGCAAGGCTTGCCAGGATTTTGACAGAGCGCCTTCTGGAAGGATGCATGGGCGGGGTGGTTTTCATCACAGGTAGTGGTCCAGCAGCAAGGCTGCAAACAGTGCGGACAGGTGGATCAGCGAAAAACGAAAGGTCTTGCGTGCCAGCGCATCGGAATAATTGCGCCAGAGCAGCCAGGCATAAGCGCTGAAGCCAATGCTCAGCACGACCGCAGCCACCAGGTAAAGCCAGCCGCTCATCTTGAAGATGAAAGGCATCAGGCAGGCGGCGAACAGCACCAGCGTGTAGAGAAAAATCTGCAGCCGGGTGAATTCGTTGCCATGCGTGACCGGCAGCATCGGCAGGCCGGCCTTGCGGTAGTCTTCCACGCGGTAAAGGGCCAGGGCCCAGAAATGCGGCGGCGTCCACAGGAAGATGATCAGGAAAAGGATCAGGGCTTCGGGGCCGACCGAACCGGTCATGGCAGCCCAGCCCAGCACCGGCGGCATGGCGCCCGAAGCGCCGCCAATGACGATGTTTTGCGGCGTCAACGGCTTGAGGATGACGGTGTACACCACGGCATAGCCGACAAAGGTCGCAAAAGTCAGCCACATGGTGAGCGGATTGACCCAGACATACAAAATCCACGATCCCAAGGCGCACAGACCGGCAGAAAAAGCCAGCGTCAGCGGGTTGCTCAGTTGGCCCCGGGCGGTAGGACGCCAGGCGGTGCGCCGCATCTTGGCATCGATCTGCTGCTCGACCAGGCAGTTGAAAGCCGCCGCCGCGCCGGCGACCAGCCAGATGCCGGCACAGGCAACCACCGCTAGCTGGACATCGGACCAGGTCGGAATTCCCGGAACCGCCAGCACCATGCCGATCAGTGCACAAAACACGATGAGCTGCACCACACGCGGCTTGGTCAGCGCGTAAAACTGGCTGAAACGTGACGGGGCGCGGACGCCAGACGGCGTGGCAGCAGACGTATGAGGGGAATTCATGCAGACATTCTCGAAGCATTCAAGGAAGGGACACGCACCGGCTCAGGCAATGTCTGGCTGGAAAAAACAATGCCGGTCAGGACCACCACCAGCGCTGCAGCACCGCCGGTGTGACCGACGGCCGCCAGCAGCGGCCAGCCCAGCACCACATTGCTCAATCCGGTGGCCACCTGCAACAGCATCAGGCCGGCGAGCCAGCGTGCCTGAAGACGAAACGCCGGCAGCGCGTGCAGGCGCAGCGCCAGCAGCATCATCACGGCAAACACCGTATAAGCCGCCAGGCGATGGACATAGTGGATGGCCGTCAGCGCCTGGAAGCTGATGTAACCGCCCTCGTGGCTTGCGCCCAGTTCGCGCCACAGCGTGAACCCCTGGCTGAAATCCATCGATGGCCAGAATGAACCCTGGCAAGCCGGGAAATCGGTGCAGGCCAGCACGGCGTAATTGGTGCTGACCCAGCCGCCCAGCGCAATCTGCAGCCACAGCAGGGCAAAGGCGGCGAGCACGAAGCGCCGGTTGGCGGTGTTCAGAACGCTCGGCTTTGCTTGTTCATGCACCTGGGCATAGCGCACCGACTGCGCGCGCAGCAAGGCCAGCAAGACCAGTCCTCCCAGCAGGTGCATCGTCACAATGGCCGGAAACAGCTTCATCGTCACGGTCAGCGCGCCAAAAGCGCCTTGCAGGCAGACCCAGACCAGCGTGGCGGTGGGCCACCACGGCGAAAGCACAGACGCCGGCGTGCGAATACCTGCGCTGCGTTGCTGCTCGCGGCGCGCCATCCAGGTAACCAGCGTCAGCGTCAAAATCAGCACGCCGACGCCCGTGGCCAGGTAGCGGTGAATCATTTCAATCCAGGCTTTGGCATGCGTGACCGGGCCGGTGGGCATCGCGCTCTGCGCGGCATCGATGTGCATCTGCGCGCCGACCGGACTGGCGCTGCCATAGCAGCCAGGCCAGTCCGGGCAGCCCAGCCCGGAATCGGTCAACCGGGTAAAAGCGCCGAAGATCACCAGGTCGAAGGTCAGGAACAGGGTGACCAGCGTCAGTACGCGCAGCCGCTGGGCCACCGGCGCATGCTTGTTGCGCGCCCACACCCAGGCCAGCGGCCCGAGCGCCACGACCAGGCCCATGAGCATCAGCCGCACGGCCGGGCTGAGGTTGTAAAGGTCTTGCGTGTCCATGTTCAAGCCGATACGGCAATAGCCATTGCCAGGCGTTCTGGATGTTCAAGCCAGCAGACGCGGCGGAACCGGCTTAACCGGCCCGCAGATGAAGCACGAGACAGCGAACCACGCGAAGTAGGAAGCGCAGGGGTTCCCGCCCCAACCCAGCAGGGGCCGCGGAACCGGCTTCGCCGGGCCGCAGGCGCAGCGGTCCCCTTGGGGGGCAGCGAACCACACGAAGTGGGGAGCGTGGGGGCCATACTCACCGGCCTTCCTTGTCCCAGCTGCTGGAGGCGCGCAGCAATCGGTCCAGGTCGCGCTTGGCCTTGGCACCGGCTTCGGCATCCATGTCGGCGGGAAAACGCATCATCAGGTTGCCCAGCGGGTCCACCAGGTAAAGATGGTCCTCAAGACGTTTGCCAGGCGCCGGCTCAAGCCACTGCGCCAGAGCACCTGGCGGCACCCGCAGCACGGTGGCAGCCGCCAGGGCTGGCAGCAACGCTGGGCGTACCGCAATGTCGTCATCCACCAGCCAGACGCGGTCCAGCCGCTCTTTTTCCCGGCCCAGCGATTCGCGCAGCTGGCGCTGGAAATACAGGTTTTGCTCACAGCGCATGTCACAGGCACCGCCGGCAACGCTCAGCAGCAGCCACTGGTTTTTTAGCGCGGTCAGTTCGCCGTCCTTGCCGTCCAGCGTCTTTGTGGCCAGGGGCGGCAAGGGACGCTGCGGGCTGATCAAGTCGCCAAAATTGCGGCGCCCCTCGGGCCTGACCACGTAGTACATGAAATAGGAAGCCACGACCGGGCTGGCGCATACCAGCAGCACAAGAATCATTTTCCAGCGACCCGAGCGGGTATCGGGCGAACGTACGCCGGACGAGTTGATCGCAGGCATGGCGTGAACGGTCATGCCCAGCGGCTGGTCCTGGGCTGCTGAAGAAGATTGCACAGGGGAAGCGTCAAAGAAATCTTTTGTCACAGTAATTGGGACCAGTTAATCACCGCGCCGGGCGCGCAGGGAAGCACGAAAAGGAAGAATGATCTGATACCAGACATACAAAACGACTACCAGCAGGCACAAGCCAAACCATTGGAAGGCATAGCCGTAGTGCTTGTCGACCCCCAGATTGGGAGCCGCCCATTCACGCAGCAGCCCCTCGCTGGGCGGACCGGTCTGCAACAGGGAAACCTGTTCAAACAGCGGAAAACCGGTTTCTTTCCGGAAAGCAGCCAAGTCAAGATTTTGCCGTATCGGCCCTGTATCGACACCCTTGAACTCATAAAGCTTGGAGGGTGGCGGGGCAATACGGCCCTGGACCGTGACCACGCCTGCGGGTGTGAGCACCGGAGGCAAGCGGGAACGGTCGGCAAAATCCCGCGGAGCCCAGCCGCGCTGCACCACAATCACCTGGCCGGTGCCTTGCAGCTTCAATGGTGTCAGCACCCAGAAGCCACTTCTTCCGCTCATCGGACGGTTGTCAAGGTAAACCGTGTGTTCCGCTTGCCACACGCCTTGAAGCAAAGCCTGCCGGTAAATCTCATCTGCTATTTTTTCTGTAGCTGACAATGACCGTCCATCAAGCGGATAAAGGCTATTTTTGCTATTGATTGCAGCCTGGACAGCTTCTTTTTGTGCGGCACGGCGCAACTGCCACTGTCCGAGCGAAAAGGTGCCCCCCGCGACCAGCAAAGCCGCCAGGGTGAGAATCCAGAAATTGCGGGAATGCACGGCAGAAGTCATAGGCTGATAATCGGATTCATGACTTATCTTGTTGCATTGGCATTCATCGCCATTCTCGCCAGCCTGGGCGCAGCCCTTTTTTTCATGATGAAAGACGGGACTGAGGGCAAACGCAAAACCAGCAACATGGCACGTGCGCTTGCGTTTCGCGTCGGTTTTTCAATATTGCTGTTTGTCTGCATTCTGATTTCATGGAAACTGGGTTATCTCCAGCCTACCGGCATCCCGGCCGGTAAATAACAAGGCAAGTCAATAAAAAAGGCCGCTTCAAGCGGCCTTTTTTGAAGAAACTCAAGGTTGCATGGCGGCTGGTTCAAACCGCCTGGCAGGTCACATCCAGTACACCAGTATATAAAGCCCCAGCCAAACCACGTCCACAAAATGCCAGTACCAGGCGGCGCCTTCAAAGCCAAAGTGCTTGTCTGCCGTGAAGTGACCCTTTTGCAGACGCAAGGTGATGAACAGCAACATCAGCATGCCGACCAGCACATGGAAGCCGTGAAAGCCGGTCAGCATGTAAAAGGTCGAGCCATAGATGCCGGAACTGAGTTTCAGGTTGAGTTCTGAATAGGCATGGAAGTATTCGTAGCCCTGAACGCACAGGAATATTATGCCGAGCAGCACCGTCATCCACATGAAGGCAATCGTGCGACCCCGGTGATTCTCACGCAATGCATGGTGGGCAATCGTCAGGGTCACGCCTGAGCTGAGCAGCAACGCCGTGTTGATCGTTGGCAGCCAGAACGGTCCGACGGTTGAAAATGGCTCCACGATGTCGGCAGGTGATGCAGTCGCCCCGGCGGCAGCCAGGCTTGGCCAGACAGACTTGAAGTCAGGCCAAAGCAAGGCGTTGTCCAGACTTCCCAATGCGGGCACTGAATGCCCGCGCGCCCACCAGAGTGCCGTGAAAAAAGCACCAAAAAACATCACTTCTGAAAAAATGAACCAGCTCATGCTCCAGCGGTAGGACAAATCGATCCTGTGACCGTAGAGGCCGCCTTCGCTTTCGGCAATCGAGTCGCGAAACCACTGGAACAGCGTGCCAAGCCATAGCAACATGCCAAAAGCCAGGCACCATGCGCCCCAGCCGGCGCCATTGATCCACTGGCTGGCACCCAGGATTACAAAAAACAGGCCAATGGCGGACATGACCGGACGACTTGAAGGTCCGGGCACAAAGTAGTAAGGGGTTGCCCCATGGGTTGCTGCTGACATCGCTCGACTCCTGTTTTTCTCTCGAATTTTCACTGATCTTTTAATTAACTGTGGTGACTAGCGCGCAACCGCCCAGTTCACCAGCAACACCAAAACCGCCACAAATAAAAAGATACCGACCAGACCGACGGCAATGATGTGAAGCGGATTCAGGTTTTTGACATCTTCTTCATAATCGCCTCTGGCCCGCAAGCCAACGAAGGACCAGGCAACCGCCTTGACAGTTCGCCAAAGCGAAGGCTTGCGTGAAGGCGTTTTTGCCACCTTCAGGCACCTGCCGCTTTGGATGCATCCGGAACGGCTGGCGTCTTACCGCCCACCTCGAAGAAGGTGTAGGACAGCGTGATGGTTTTCACGTCCCTGGACAGCTTTGTATCAATCACAAAAGCAACCGGCCACTGCTTTTTCTCACCGGGTGCCAGCGTGTACTGACTAAAACAAAAGCATTCCAGCTTGTTGAAATGTGCTCCTGCCTGCGCTGGCGCATAGCTGGGAATAGCCTGCGCCGACATGGTGCGGTTCTGAACATTCTGGAATTCATACATGACGGTCGTCAATTCACCGGGATGCACCTGCAGCGAACTTTGGGCAGGCTTGAAATGCCAGGGGCCGCGCGAGTTGGCGTCGAACTCCACGGTGATGGTGCGGGTGCGGTCAACCTGCGTATTGGCCGGCAGCGTGGCGGTTGCACCGGGAATCTGCCGGTCGCCCAGCGCCAGCACGTTGATGCCGGTCATCTCGCAAATGGCCCTGTAAATCGGAACCAGCGCGTAACCGAAGCAGAACATGCCGAGCACGATCACGCCCAGCTTTCCCAACATGTTGAAGTTTTCGCGCTTGAGCATCAGAATTTTTTGAAACTGAAAGCTGGTACGGCTCAACGGCCCAGAAAAATCATTTTGGCCATAAAGCCAAAAAAGAAAACGACAGCGACCGACGCCAGGATCAGGGCAAGGCGAAGATTACTTTTTTTCTGGTCAGGCTTCATGGAATGATTCATCAGTTTCAGGCAATCACGCGGGTTGCGGTGGCATCGAGCTTGGGCGGTGTTTCAAAGGTATGGAAAGGCGCAGGCGATGGAACTTCCCATTCCAGGCCTTCAGCACCCTTGCCGCCTTCGTCAAGCCATGGGTTCTGCTTGGCGGGCACACCCTTGCCGCGCATGGCCGGCAGCACCACGAAAAAGAAGAAATACACCTGTGCAAAACCAAAGAAGAAGGCGCCGACGCTGGCAATCGCGTTGAAGTCGGCGAACTGCATCGGGTAGTCGGCATAACGGCGCGGCATGCCGGCCAGGCCCAGGAAATGCATAGGGAAAAATGTAACGTTGAAGGAAATCAGCGACCACCAGAAATGGATCTGACCACGGCGCTCGCTGTACATCACACCGGTCCACTTCGGGCTCCAGTAGTAGTAACCGGCAAACATGGCATAGAGCGATCCGGCCACCAGCACATAGTGAAAGTGGGCCACCACGTAATACGTATCCTGCAACTGGGTGTCAATCGGTGCGACCGCCAGAATCACGCCAGTCAGGCCGCCGATGGTGAACACGAAGATGAAGCCAACCGCAAACAGCATGGGCGTCTCAAACGTCATCGATCCTTTCCACATCGTGGCGATCCAGTTGAACACCTTCACGCCGGTTGGAACCGCAATCAGCATCGTCGAGTACATGAAGAACAGCTGGCCTGTTACCGGCATGCCGGTGGTGAACATGTGGTGCGCCCAGACGACAAAGCTCAGGATGGCGATCGAGCCGGTGGCATACACCATCGATGCGTAGCCGAACAGGCGCTTGCGTGAAAATGCCGGAATGATCTGGCTGATGATGCCGAAGGCCGGCAAGATCATGATGTAGACCTCGGGATGGCCGAAGAACCAGAAGATGTGCTGGAACATCACCGGATCACCACCACCGCCCGGATTGAAGAAACTCGTGCCGAAGTGGCGGTCGGTCAGTGTCATGGTGATGGCACCAGCCAGTACCGGCATCACGGCAATCAGCAGGTAGGCCGTGATCAGCCAGGTCCAGCAGAACATCGGCATTTTCATCAAGGTCATGCCGGGTGCACGCATGTTCAGGACGGTCACGATGATATTGATTGAACCCATGATGGACGAAGCGCCGAGCAGGTGAATTGCAAAGATACCGGCATCCATCGCCGGTCCCATCTGCAGCGACAGCGGGGCATACATCGTCCAGCCGCCAGCCATCGCGCCACCGGGCAAAAGAAAGGAGGTGCTGAGCATCAGTGCCGCCGGAATCATCAGCCAGAAGCTGAAGTTGTTCATCCGGGCAAACGCCATGTCCGAGGCGCCAATCTGCAGCGGAATCATCCAGTTCGCAAATCCGACGAAGGCAGGCATGATGGCGCCAAACACCATGATCAGGCCATGCATGGTCGTCAGCTGGTTGAAGAGCTCCGGATTCACCAGTTGCAAGCCCGGCCGGAACAGCTCGGCCCGAATCAGGAGTGCCAGAACGCCGCCGAACATCAGCATCGTGAAGCTGAACAGCAGGTAGAGCGTGCCAATGTCCTTGTGATTGGTGGCAAAGACCCAGCGACGCCAGCCCGTCGGGGCATGGTGATCGTGGGCATCATGCGCGTGATCGTGATGGTCTAGAACTGCACTCATCTTGGCTTCCTTTGGTGGCTTGTGCCTGTAGCTTTGTCTTTAAGGCTGGGAACGGATCGCTCGGCAGCCGGTCATTTATCAGTGATGGATTTACTTGCGCGCCGCCACAACCTCGGAGGGCTGGACGATCTGCCCCGTCTGGTTGGACCAGTTGTTCTTGGTGTAGCTTGCCACGGCAGCCAGGTCGGTATCACTCAGCGCTTTCCAGGAAGGCATGGCGCCGCCGACAGCGCCGTTCAAAAGAATCTGGATCTGCTTGTTGTGATCGGCATCCAGCACAATGGCCGATCCGTCCAGCGGCTTGATGGGGCCGGCCCCCTTGCCGTTGGCCTGGTGGCATGCAGCGCAGTTGGCGGTGTAAACCTTTTCACCTCGGGCCTTCAGGTCCACCAGTGTCCAGACTTTCGACGGGTCATCGGCCAGGGCTGCAGCTTCCTTCGCCTTGCCTGCAACCCAGGCGGTGTAATCCTGGGCAGACACGACCTTGACATGGATAGGCATGTAGGCATGCTCCTTGCCGCAGAGTTCCTGGCATTGGCCGTAGAAGTCTCCAATCTTTTCGGCGCGGAACCAGGTGTCACGCACGAAGCCGGGAATTGCATCCTGCTTGATGCCGAAGGCCGGCACGGCAAACGCATGGATCACGTCGTTGGCAGTGGTGATGATGCGGATTTTCTTGTTGACGGGAACCACCAGCGGGTTGTCCACCTTGAGCAGGTAGTTGTCAGGTGCCGTTTCACCGGCCTTGGGGCCGCCGTTGTTGGACATCTGGCGCTGTGCAGTGTCCAGCGTCGAGACAAAGCCGATGCCTTCGCCCTCGCCCTTGATATAGTCGTAGCCCCATTTCCACTGGATACCGGTGGCCTTGATGGTCAGGTCGGCGCTGGTGGTGTCTTTCTGGGCAACCAGCACCTTGGTTGCAGGCAGGGCCATGGCGATGACGATGACAAAAGGAACGATGGTCCAGGCAATCTCGACAACGGTCGACTCATGGAAATTGGCGGCCTTGTGTCCGACGGATTTGCGGTGCTTCAGGATGGAATAGAACATCACGCCAAAAACAGCCACGAAGATCAGTACGCAGATGATCATCATGAACCAGTGGAGCCAATGCTGCTCTTCGGCAATGCGGGTGACCGCAGGATGAAGATTGAGCTGGTTGACCGCCGGGCCGCCAGGCAGATCGTTGACGGCATAGGCAGCAGTGCTCAGCCAGGCTGCTGCAAAGACTGTTGCCGAGCCTGCATGCTGAAAGCCAAGCCGTGTCAATTTGCTCATGGTGTTGCTCAGGTTCATCGTGATCACTTTTTTTCTGCTTCAATTACCGATTGAATTAACCGGTCATTATAAAGTTTGCGACAGGTCAAATTTACAAAATCAAAAATGAGGCAGGAACATATCGGTCACGGGTCAGCAAGTGCGCAAGGCAAAGCGTATTTCCCGGGCCAGCAGGGGCCGCAACTCGGGTCGCACATGGCGACCCACCCGCACCAGACGCCCCTGACCCGACACCTCGATCAGTGAACCGTCTTCATTCTTGGGCTCGATGCGAACCCACTGCCGATTGAATGCGGCCCGCTCGGTCCGGCCAGCGCTTTCCAGTTCGACCACCAGTTGTCCGTCCTGCAAAACAATTTTTTCAGTATCGCCAGCATGACGTGAATAAACAACAAATGCGGTGCCGATGGCCAGCAAGGCGAACGTCATCACGACTGACGCATTCTGCGACGACAAAAAAGCTGCAACGCCAAGGCAGGCCAGGCAAAGCGACAGGTAGAACCATCCGAGCTGTGCCGGCGAGATCAGGCTGTGCCGCTTGAGACGCCACAGTACGACCGCTCCCTGCGAAGGAACATGGTTTGCCGACAAGGTGGCAAATTGAAAAGCCGGGGGTGATTGCAACATGTGACAACCCTCACGAAAACAGCATGAAACGTGGAAAAAACAGGGTCAGCAGACCAGCCTGAACAGAGCCAAAAGCAGAACGGGCTGGCCGTAATTTCGTTGATTTGAACAGAAACTTTCCCAAACCTACTCAGGGGAAACCGCAAAGCCCTCAAACACAGTGCTTCAAGATGTTTGCCGCATTGCGGGCAGGCAAGTTCAACCCGCTGTGCCCGACCCGCTTTGCAGCATCCTGCGCATGTCTTCGACCGACACAGCGCTGAGAGGACTGACCTTGAATTTTGGCCTGGCCTTCAGCGCATGCCCATAAATGACTTCGAACGTCAGCGACAGCCGGCCGTCGCTGCCTGTCAATTGCGTCGCCAGCTCACGCTCCAGTCTGGCCTTCCACGCCCTGCCCCGCAAGCCTGCAAAGCGGGCCGGATGGAAATTACGGCCGAGTTCGCCCAGCTCCTGCAGCAGGCGTTGCGGCGTTTCATACGTCAGCGTGATGCGCTCCATGTCCATCACCGGCTCGGCAAAGCCGGTTTGCACCAGCATGTCGCCCCAGTCGTGCATGTCGGTCAGTTCGTGGCCGGCGGGTGGCCATCCCAGGCGGGCATACAGCGAGCGCAGCTCTTTGGCGGTATCAGGTCCCAGGCAGGAAAACATCAAAAATCCATCGACCTTCAAGGCGCGGTGCCACTGGGCAAGCAGCACCTGCGGATCGGCGGATTCGTGCAGCGCCATGTTCGCCCACAGCATGTCCACGCTGTCCGGGGGCGGCATCTCGAAACGCACCGGTGCGGCGCGCCACTGGCTTGGGTTCCACCATGGTTTTGCTATATTTTTAATAGCTTCTTGTGTCCGTCCTTCGTGCGCTTCAGCAATAAAACATGCTGAATCTGGGTAGATTTTCGCCAGTTCGGCATGCGCCTTCAGTCCGCCGCGCAAGGCGCCCCAATGGGCCCAGGCTTGCGGCTTGAGCTTGATCCACTCCAGCCGGTCACGCATGCGACTGGCCACTTCCTCATGCAGCCAGGGGGAAGTCAGGGATGCCGTTCGCTGCCAGCGATTGACGGCGTTCGGATCGAGCGTGGGTGGACGCGAGGTGGTGGTCATAGGGGTAATTCCGTTTTCAAATCAATCCGGGATCAGGCGCGAAGACATAGAACACGCTTAAGCCCTGCAAGGCGAAACAACGACATGTCGAATTGATTTGGGAACGGAACAATGGTCGCACAAGGTCGGGCCGAGTATATTGAAACGGTGTTCCAACGCCTGCCTTCCCTTCGACGATTCCTGCCCAGCGTGCCCAGCCAGTGCGCCGTCTGCCACAGCTGGCCGGCAACGCAGGTCTGCCTGCCCTGCCTGGCGCGCTTCATGCCGTGCCCGCCCTGCTGCGCGATGTGCGCACTGCCCCTGCCCACATTGCTACAGCAGGAACTGCCGCTAACAGCCCCGAGTCTTTGCGCCGCCTGCATGCGCCAGCCCCCGCCCCTGGACGCCACGCTGGCCGCCGTGCCTTATGCCTATCCCTGGTCGGCACTGATTTCACGCTACAAGTTTGGCGAGCAGCCCGGCTGGGCCGGTTTTTTTGCCGGCCTGCTTCTGCAGACGCCGGGGGTGGCGCAGGCACTGGGCGAGATGGATGCGCAGGACTGGTTGCTTCCCCTGCCGCTGTCGGCCGAGCGGCTGCAAACGCGCGGCTTCAACCAGGCGTGGGAACTGGCCTGCGCCCTGGCGCGCCAGTCCGGGACCCGGGCCCGGGCTGACACCCAATTGCTGTTGCGACTCAGGCACACGCGCCCGCAAAGCCAGCTCGGGCGTGAAGCCCGGCTGTCCAATGTCAGAGGCGCTTTCCAGGTCGATCCGCTGCGCGCTGGCGAACTGGCCGGTCGACGCGTGGTGCTGGTCGATGATGTGATGACCAGCGGCGCATCACTCTTTTCGGCGGCGCAGGCGCTGCGCGATGCCGGCGCGGCGCAGATCACTGCGGTTGTGCTGGCGCGCACGGCGCCCGCCTAGAATCGCCGCTTCAGTCATCGCCCCTTCTTTTACCGCTGCCGCCTTGATCGGCATTGATCCGCCATCAAGGTGCGGCCCTTTCCCCTCCCCTTGTCAACCCATGTTCAACATCGTCCTGGTCGAGCCCGAGATTCCGCCCAACACCGGCAACGTGATTCGCCTGGCGGCCAACACCGGCTGCCGGCTGCACCTTGTCGAGCCGCTGGGTTTTTCGATGGACGACAAGCACATGCGGCGCGCCGGGCTGGACTACCACGAGTACGCCCAGGTGCTGCGCCATGCCAGCTGGCAGGCATTCCTGGACAGCCAGCAGCCGCCCGCCGAACGGCTGTTTGCCCTGACCACGCAGGGCGCCGGCACAATGTACGGTGCGCGCTTTTTGCCGGGTGACTGGCTGGTCTTCGGCTCTGAAACAAAAGGCCTGGCGCCTGAAGTGCGCGCGTCGTTTGGCGCAGGCCAGCGTTTGAAGGTGCCGATGCTCCCCGGCCAGCGCAGCCTGAACCTGTCCAACAGCGTGGCCGTCACCGTGTTCGAGGCCTGGCGGCAAAACGGCTTTACCGGGGCCGCCCTGCCCGGCTGAACCCGGCTGAACCCGGCTGAATCAGGCCAGGCGTTTCATGGATAGCGCCGCACCAGCGATTCGGCCACGCACACCGGCTTGTCTGCGCCTTCACGCTCCACCGTCACGACCCACGCCATCTGCAGGCCATTACCCTCGATCGGCTCGGCGCTCAGCAGTTTCATGCGGGCGCGCAAACGGCTGCCGACCGGCACGGGTGCCGTGAAACGCACTTTGTTCAGGCCATAGTTCACGCCCATGCGGCAGTCGATGATTTCCATCGACGATTCAAAAAACTTTGGCAGCATCGACAGCGTCAGAAAGCCGTGCGCAATCGTTGCGCCAAACGGCCCGGTGGCGGCTTTTTCAGGGTCGACATGAATCCACTGGTGGTCGCCGGTAGCCTCGGCAAACAGGTTGACCTGCTGCTGCGTGATGGTGAGCCAGTCGCTGACGGCAACTTCCTGGCCGGTGCAGGCCGCCAGGTCAGACAGGGTTTGAAAGGTTTTCATCAAGCCACTGTAGCCGGATGGTCGGTACGCGAAGCAGGCCGGGTGTCGGTTGGGCGACAGGCCCTGGGTAAAAACCATGGCGGGTAAAAATCTGGTCCGGTACAGGCGACGCCCGGCTTTTCCGCTATCGTTACCGGATGCATGCACACGATGAAACTTTTTTTCAGCCCCTGCGGCTGGCCCTCACAGCTGCAAGCGTGAGTCCTGAATGAACCACGCACCGGTCTGGCTGATCAACAGCTTTATCTACCTGGCCGCCGCCGTGGTGGCCGTGCCGCTGGCCAAAAAGCTCGGCCTGGGCTCGATCATCGGCTACCTGGCGGCCGGCATCGCCATCGGGCCGTGGGGACTCGGTCTGGTCACCAATGTGCAGGACATCCTTCATTTTGCCGAATTCGGCGTGGTGCTGATGCTCTTCCTGATCGGCATGGAGCTGGAGCCCAAGCGGCTGTGGAGCCTGCGCCGCTCCATCTTTGGCTGGGGCAGCGCCCAGATGCTGAGCTGCGCTGCGCTTTTGACCGGCATCGCCATGGCATTTGGCATCGGATGGCGTGTCGCACTGGTGGCCGGGCTGGGGCTGGCGCTGTCGTCGACCGCGATTGCGCTGCAATCGATCAACGAGCGCAACCTGATGCGCACCTCCAGCGGACAGGCCGGCTTTTCGATCCTGCTGTTTCAGGATGTGGCGGCCATTCCAATTTTGGCACTGATGCCGCTTCTTGGCATGCTTGGAGAAGCAAATGAAGCTCTTACGCATACCAGCCGGGCGTTTGAAGCTCTGAAAATCATAGCAAGCATCGGCGGCATCATCCTTGGCGGCCGGCTGCTGCTGCGCCCGGTGCTGCGCTGGATCGCCAACAGCGGCACGCCCGAGATCTTCACCGCCGCATCGCTGCTGCTGGTGGTCGGCATTGCCGCCCTGATGCAGCTGGTCGGGCTGTCGATGGCATTGGGCGCTTTTCTGGCGGGCGTGCTGCTGGCCGAAAGCGAATACCGGCGCGAGCTGGAAACCGACATCGAACCGTTCAAGGTCTTGCTGCTGGGGCTGTTTTTCATCGCCGTGGGCATGAGCATCGACTTTGGCGTGCTGTGGAAATTCCCGGGCCAGATGCTCGCCATCCTGGCCGGCTTCCTGGGCCTGAAGGTGCTCGCCATCTATGGGCTGGCAACGGCGATGAAGCTGCCGTATCAGGAGCGGCCGGTGTTTGTGCTGCTGCTGGCGCAGGGCGGCGAATTTGCCTTCGTGGTGTTTCAGGCGGCGGCTGGCGCGCAGGTGTTTTCGTCGGAAACCGCTTCGCTGCTGATCGGCGCCGTGGCGGTGTCCATGCTGATCAGCCCTCTGCTGCTGGTGGCCATCGACAAGCTGCTGCTGCCACGCTACGCCAAGGGCAAGAAGTCAACGATGGAAGAAATCTCGGAGCCGCAGGAAGCGCCGGTCATCATTGCAGGCTTTGGCCGTTACGGCCAGATCGTTGGCCGCATGCTGCTCGCGCAGGGCATTTCGGCCACGGTGCTGGACCATGACGCCGACATGATCGAAACCATTCGCACCTTTGGCTACCGGGTGTTTTACGGCGATGCCACGCGGCTGGACCTGTTGCGCACCGCCGGCGCGGCCAAGGCCAAAATCCTGGTGCTGTCGGTCGATGACGTGGAGCAGTCGCTGAAAATCGTCGATATGGTCCAGGAGAACTTTCCGCTGCTGCAGATCGTCGCCCGTGCCCGGGATGTGCCGCACTGGAACGCGCTGCGCGACCGGGGCGTGATGCGCGTTGAGCGCGAACTGTTCGACTCCAGCCTGCGCAGCGCCCGCACCGTGCTCGAACTGCTGGGCCAGCCGGCCCCTGCCGCGCAGCAGGCCGCCGAACGCTTTCGCCAGCACAACCTGGCACTGTTCGAGCAGATGTACCCGCACCGCAACAACCGCGAAAAATTCATCGCCGTGGCCAAGCAGGGACGGATGCAGCTCGAAGCGCAGATGAAGCTGGAGCGCGAGTCACTGGCGCAGCAGGCCAGGGATTCGAAGGGCTGAAATAGTGACCAAATAGGGCTCTTACGCAATACTGGCGGGTGCAATCAGCTGCTATTTAGATAGCGTCAAGTCACAATCCAGCAGCTCCGCGCCCTGCAAAACCCCAAGGATTCGCCCATGACACAACGTACCCCTTCCGTGCTGACCGCCGCCCAGACGGCCCTTGCCTTGCCCTACCCGGCGCTGGCGCGGCAAATTGAAGCCGTGCTGCGCGACCCGGCGGTGGTCGTTCCGGCGCGCATCGTGCAGCCGCTGCCGGGTGGTGGCAGCCTGTTCGTCATGCCGGCGACCGACGCCCGCGTCGCCATCACCAAGCTCATCACGTTCACGCCGGACAACGCCAGTCGCGGCCTGCCCAGCATCCAGGGCGATATCGTGGTGTTTGACGTGGTCACCGGCAGCCGGATGGCGATTCTGGACGGCCCGACCGTCACCGCGCGCCGCACGGCCGCCGTGTCGCTGCTGACCGCGCAAAAGCTGGCCAGGCGCACCGACGGCCCCTTGCTGATCGTCGGGGCGGGCGTGCAGGGCCGCTCCCATCTGGAAGCTTTTCACGCCGGCCTGGGCCTGCAGGAAGTGTGGGTCGCTTCGCGCAACCCGGCCAGTGCCGATGCCCTGGTGCAACACGCCCGGACATTGGGTCTGCGCGCTCGACGGGTCGATGACGCCGACGCAGTCCTCGCCGACTGCCCGCTGGTTGTCAGCACCACGCCAGCCCGGCAGGTGGTTTTGCGCGCCATGCCTGGGCAGGATGCGTTTGTCGCGGCCGTGGGCGCCTTCACGCCCGCCATGGTTGAGTGGGATGCCGCCATTTGCCGCCGGCTAGCGGCCGAAGGCACGCTCGTGGTCGATACCCGCGACGCCGACCATGAAGCCGGCGATTTGCTGCAGGCGGGCATCGACGTGACCGCCTTGCCGACGCTGGCCGATGTGGTCGGCCACACGGCCGCCTGGACCCGTCAGGCTGGACGACTGGCCACCGGCCCGGTGTTCTTCAAAAGCTGCGGCTGGGGCGGCTGGGACCTGGCCGCAGCCCGCTGCATTACCGACCTGCCCACCTGAAAACCTGCAGGCTTTTCACCGTTTCCCGCTTGCTGGCCTGATCAATCAGCGGCTTCTAGTGAAATCCATCCCACAGCAGCTTGACCCCCGTCAGGAACATGCCTCCATACAGAATCCGGTAAAACCAGAGCAGACTGATCGTCCGGGCCATGCGCACGCCCACCCACACGCCAACCGGCGCCAGCGGCAGCAGCACCAGTGAAGTCGCCATGTTGCGCCAGTCGAGCAGGCCCAGCCAGGCGTAGGGAATCCACTTGGACAGGTTGATGACAAAAAAGAAAAACGCCATGGTGGCGGTGAACTTGACCGGGCTCAGGCGCAGCGGAATGACATAGGCGCTGATCGGCGGGCCGCCGGGAAGCTGGTGAAGCCTGATGTGATGGTCAGCAGCGCACCCAGCCATTTTGGCGGCGGCGGGCTGTCGGGCCGGGGCGGAAACAGCAGGCGCTGCGCCAGGAACAGCAGCGTGAAACCGCCCACGATGGCGGCAACCGTCCGGGCATCGAGCACACGGAACAGCAGCGCGCCCACCACCGTTCCCACCAGGCCGAAAGGCACGAGGAATTTCAGGAACTGGAAGTCAAAATCCTTGCGGAACGCGGCGATGCCAAGCAGGTCCATCAGCAGCAGCAGCGGCATCAGGATCGCGGCGGCCTGCGGCACGCTGATGGCCAGCGCCATCATGGGCACGGCCAGCGAACCAAAGCCGGCGCCAAAACCGCTTTTACTGATGCCCAGCAGCAGCACGGCAGGAATGGCGACGGCGTAAAAGAAGGGATCGGTGATCAGCGGAAAGTCCACGGCGGCAAGTCTTTCTGGCCCGCACCGGGCGGCAAGGCGGGCGTGGCGGCAACAAAGTGCGCCATGTTACCCGCCGTATGGCAAGCGCTGGCCGCACGACAATAGCCCCATGCTGGTGGACATTCAATCCTGGGGAGAAACGCTGCGCCTGCTGGTCGAACTGGCAGGCACGGCCGCCTTTGCCGTGTCGGGCCTGCTGGAAGGGGCGCGCAAGAAGCTTGATGCCGTCGGCGTGTGCGTGGTCGCCTTTCTGACGGCGTTCGGGGGCGGCACGCTGCGCGACCTGTTGCTCGACCGGCGGCCGTTTTTCTGGGTCGAGCATGTCGAACTGCTCTGGGGCGTGATGGCGCTGTGCGTGCTGGCGATGCTGTTTTTGCGCCAGCACCATTTCGAGGTGACCGAAAAAGCCATCCAGTGGCCCGATGCGCTGGGGCTGGGCCTGTTCACGGCGACCGGCGTTCACCTGGCGCTGGATGCACAGATGCCGATGCTGGTGGCCGTGCTGATGGGCCTGACAACAGGCGTGTTCGGCGGCGTGCTGCGCGACATGGTCTGCAATGAAGTGCCGACGGCCTTTCGGGACCACCGGCCGTATGCCGTCTGCGCCTTTGCCGGCGGCTGGGTGTATGTAGGCCTGGGGCTGCTGGACACGCCCGGCTGGCTGGCGCTGGTGGCCTGCGTCACCGTGACGGCCGGTCTGCGCCTCATGGCCCTGTGGCGCAACTGGGCACTGCCCGCCTGGCGTGTCTGAGGCGATGCCGTTCCGGCGACTCCCAGGCTGCGGGCCGACCGGGCCGTTGATCAAAATGGCGCAAACGCCGCAATGACCGGTCAATATCCAGTCGTTCAGTCCATGCTTGCGCCGGAATCCTTCACGACCTTGCTCCACTTGACCGATTCCTTCTGGATGAAGTCGGCAAACTGCGCCGGCGTTTCGGTATAGACCTCGGCGCCCTGGTCATTGATCTGCTTTTTGACGTCCGGTTTGGCCAGCACCTTGACGATGGCCGCGTTGAGTGTGGAAATGACGGCAGGCGGCGTGGCAGCCGGCGCAAACATGCCGAACCACGAGGTGGCCTCGTAGCCGGGCACGCCGGCTTCGGCGATGGTCGGCACGTCCGGCAGTTCCGGCGAACGCCTGGCGGTGGTCACGGCGATGGCGCGCAACTTGCCCGAACGCACATGCTGGATCGCCGAGGGCATGTTGTCGAACATGATGCCGACCTGGTTGCCCAGCAAGTCGGTCACGGCCGGCGCACTGCCCTTGTAGGGAACGTGCTGCATGTCGATGTTCGTCATCGACTTGAACAACTCGCCCGACAGGTGGATGGAACTGCCGTTGCCCGACGAGGCAAAGTTCAGCTGGCCGGGGTGCGCCTTGGCATAGGCAATCAGTTCCTTGACGGTCTTGAAGGGCTGCTTCGGGTTGGCGACCAGCAGGTTGGGCACATTGGCCACGCGGGTCAGGGGCGCAAAGTCCTTGACCGGATCGAACGGCATCTTTTTGTACAGCGCTGCATTGATGGCATGCGTGCCGACGGTTCCCATGAACAGCGTGTAGCCGTCAGCCGCCGCCCGGGACGCCGCCTGGCCGCCGATGTTGCCGCCAGCGCCGGCGCGGTTGTCAACAATCACGGTCTGGCCGAGTTCTGCGGTCAGGCCCTGCGCGACGATGCGCGCCAGGATGTCGGTGGTGCCACCGGCGGCGAAGGGCACGATGATGGTGATGGTCTTGTTCGGGTAGGCCGCCTGCGCCGCTGCGGGCACGGCAGCCAGCAGGCCGGCGCCCAGCAGGGCTGCAGACGCCAGCGCGCCAAGGCTGAACTGGCGGCGTGAAGCCTGGCTGAAATCAGATGAATGAGACATGGAGAAAGTCCTCGATAAAAGGGATTGGTGGAAAGCTGGTTGCTGGAACGCATTGGTTCTGGCCAGCCAACGAATTTTTAGCATCAAATTGGCGTTTTTCGCTTGGTGCATATGCACCATCAACTATTAATTTCGTAGCAGAATCAGAGAGACGCCGTGCCCAGGGTGGTTCCGCCGCAGACATACAGCACCTGTCCGGTGACAAAACCGTTGTCCCGCGACAAAAAGAACATCGCCGCACGCGCCACGTCGCCCGCCGTGCCCATGCGGCCCACGGCAATGCTGTCCAGAATGCGCTGCGTCTGCGGCGCGCCCTCGGGGTTGCTCTTGCGGAACAATTCGGTGGCAATCGGCCCCGGGCCAATCGCATTGACAGTGATACCGTCGCGGCCGAGTTCCATCGCCAGCGTGCGCGTCATGCCGATCATCCCGGCCTTGGTCGCCGAATACACGATGCGGTCCACTTTGCCCAGGGCGGCACGCGATGACATGTTGACGATGCGGCCGTGGCCGCAGGCGCGCAGGGTGGGCAAAAAAGCCTGCGTCAGCAGCATGGGCGCGCGCAGGTGCAAGCCGACCACGTCGTCGAGCGAGGCCGTCGTCGCCGTGTCAATGGTGCCGGGACGCGTGGCGCCGGCATTGTTGACCAGCGCGGTGACGTTGTGAAGGGCGGCAATCTCGGCGGCGCGCTCGCGCGTGGGCGCTTCTTGCGTCAGGTCGGCCTGGTAGGACACCAGTTGCGTATGGCTCCAGTCCGGCATCACATAGTCGAGGTTGACCACCTTGCGGCCCTGGGCCAGCAGCGCTTCGGCAATGGCGCGGCCAATGCCCGAACTGGCGCCGGTGACGACCGTGACTTCATCCACAGCACTCATGGCGTTCAAACCCTTTCCAGGATCACGGCAATCCCCTGCCCCACGCCGATGCACATGGTGCACAGCGCATAGCGCCCGCCCGTGGCATGCAGGCGATTGACGGCGGTGGTGGCCAGGCGCGCACCGCTGGCGCCCAAAGGATGGCCCAGCGCAATCGCGCCGCCCCAGGCGTTGACGCGGGAATCGTCGTCTTGCAGGCCCAAGGCGCGCAGCACGGCCAGACCCTGCGCGGCAAAGGCCTCGTTGAGCTCGATCACGTCGATCTGGTCAAGGGTCAATCCGGTCAGCGCCAGCACCTTCAGCGTCGCAGGCGTCGGGCCAAAGCCCATGATGCGCGGCGCCACGCCGGCTGTCGCCATGCCGACCACGCGGGCACGCGGCAGCAGGCCGTTTTTGCCGGCGGTGGCTTCATCGGCCAGCAGCAAGGCGCAGGCGCCATCGTTCACGCCCGAGGCATTGCCGGCGGTCACGCTGCCGTCGGGACGGACCACGCCCTTGAGTTTGGCTAGCGCTTCAAGGCTGGTTTCGCGCGGATGTTCGTCCTGGCTGACGATGACCGGGTCGCCCTTGCGCTGCGCCACGCTCACCGGAACGATTTCGCGTGCCAGGTGGCCAGCCTTTTGCGCGGCCACGGCCCGGAGCTGGCTGTTCATGGCCATGCGGTCCTGGGCTTCGCGTTCGATGCCGAACTCGGTGGCCACGTTCTCGGCGGTTTCGGGCATGGAATCGACGCCGTATTGCGCCTTCATCAGCTTGTTGACGAAACGCCAGCCGATGGTCGTGTCGTACACGGTGTTGGCGCGGGAAAAAGCGCTTTCGGCCTTGGGCATGACGAACGGCGCGCGGCTCATGCTTTCGACGCCGCCGGCAATCATCAGCCCAGCCTCGCCGGCCTTGATGGCGCGTGCGGCCGTGCCCACGGCGTCCAGCCCCGAGCCGCACAGGCGGTTGAGGGTCGCGCCCGGCACTTCAATCGGCAAGCCGGCCAGCAGGCTGGACATATGGGCGACGTTGCGGTTGTCTTCGCCGGCCTGGTTGGCGCAGCCGTAGATCACGTCGGTCACGGCCTGCCAGTCCACGTTCGGGTTGCGCGCCATCAGCGCCCGGATCGGAATCGCGCCCAGGTCGTCGGTGCGGATGCTGCTCAGGGCACCGCCGTAACGGCCGAAAGGGGTACGGATGGCGTCGCAGATAAAAGCTTGTTTCATGGTCATCTGGCTTGTCTCTTTCTTTGGATGTCAGGTTGTCAGGTTGTCAGGTTGTCAGGTTGTCAATTCGATGAAAAATTTTCCAGTTCAGGCCGCAATCGGCAGACCGACCAGCTTTTCAAGCTCGGCATGCGCCAGCCCATCGACCCTGTCGATCAGCCTCAATCCCTGCGGCGTGCATTGCAGCGTGGCCAGTTCGGTGTAGATACGCTTGACACAGCCAATGCCGGTCAGCGGATAGCTGCACTGCGCCACCACCTTGCTCTCGCCTTGTTTGGTCAGCAAATCCATCATGACCCAGGTTTGCCGGGCGCCGATGGCCAGGTCCATCGCGCCGCCCACGGCCGGAATCGCGCCCGGTTCGCCGGTGCTCCAGTTGGCCAGATCGCCGGTGCTGGATACCTGAAACGCGCCCAGCACGCAAATGTCGAGGTGGCCGCCGCGCATCATTGCAAAGCTGTCGGCATGGTGGAAATAAGCGCCGCCCGGCAGCAGCGTGACCGGCTGCTTGCCAGCGTTGATGAGGTCGTAGTCTTCATCGCCCGCAGCAGGCGCCGGTCCCATGCCGAGAATGCCGTTTTCGCTTTGCAGGATGACCTCGCGCCCGACCGGAATATGGTTGGCCACCAGTGTTGGCATGCCGATGCCGAGGTTGACATAGGCACCGTCATGGATGTCCTGAGCCACGCGCTTGGCCAATTCTTCTTTGCTTCTTTTTTGATAGCTACTCATGCTTTCTCCTTATGCGCAAGAGGCCAATTTGGCATTTTTTTTGATGCCGCCGGCCTGTGTGGCGACGCGCGCGATGCGCACCACCTGGCGGACATGAATGCCCGGCGTCACGATGGACTCAGGATCAAGCACGCCCAACTCGACGATCTCATGCACGGTTGCGACCGTGTGCCGGGACGCCATGGCCATGACCGGCCCGAAATTGCGCGCCGACATGCGGTAGGTCAGGTTGCCCCAGCGGTCACCCTGCTCAGCCTTGATCAAGGCCACGTCGCCATAAATCGGGTATTCGAGCACGTAGTGCTTGCCGTTGATCTCGCGTGTTTCCTTGCCTTTGGCCAGTTCGGTGCCGTAGGCGGTCGGGCAGAAAAATGCGCCAATGCCGGCCCCCGCTGCACGGATGCGCTCGGCCAGATTGCCTTGCGGCACCAGTTCGAGCTCGATGCTGCCGCTGCGGTACAGGCCATCAAACACCTGGCTGTCGGCCTGGCGCGGAAAGCTGCAAATGATCTTGCGCACGCGCCCGGTCTTGAGCAGGGCAGCCAGTCCGGCCTCGCCATTGCCGGCGTTGTTGTTGACGACGGTCAGGTCCTTGGCGCCCTGCGCAATCAGGCCGTCAATCAGCTCGGTCGGGTTGCCGGCAGTGCCGAAGCCGCCAATCAATACCGTCGCGCCGTCTTTGACATCGGCCAGGGCATCGGCCACCGACAGGGCAATCTTGTTGATCATTGAGGGGTCTCCAGGATTCAGGAATAGCTGGCGAAGTCATGGCAAGCCCATGAAGCGACAAACCAGACACTGATTTTTTGTTCGCAATAAGAACAAGTGTTCGTATAATGAATTCTAGGAGATTTAAACCGCCATGGCAACCACCACGACCCCAACCCTTGCGAGCACGGATGTCACGTCTGCGACAAAGCGCACGTCACCCGCGCCCGGCGACAGCTATGTGCAGTCTTTTGCGCGTGGCCTGGAGGTGATTCGTTCCTTCAGTGCGCAATCGCCCCGGCAAACGCTGTCCGAAGTCGCCGGGCGCACCGGCCTGACACGCGCTGGCGCACGGCGAATCTTGCTGACGCTGCAAACACTGGGTTATGTGGAAAGCGACGGCAAGCTGTTTCGCCTGACGGCGCGCATGCTGGACCTGGGTTTTGCCTACCTGTCGTCACTGCCGATCTGGAACCTGGCCGAACCCATCATGGAAACGCTGGTCGGCCGGGTCAAGGAATCGTGCTCGGCTGCGGTGCTCGACGGCACCGACATTGTGTATGTCATGCGCGTATCGACCCACAAGATCATGAGCATCGGCCTGGGCGTTGGTTCGCGTCTGCCAGCCTATTGCACCTCGATGGGCCGGATGCTGCTGTCGGCCTTGCCGCCCGATCAGATGATGCAGGTGCTGCAGGCGTCAGAACGCAACGCGCGCACCCGCTACACGGTGACCGACCTGGACGAGTTGACTGCCAAAATAGCGCTGGTGCGCAGGCAAGGCTGGTCGATGGTCAATCAGGAACTTGAAGAGGGACTGGTGTCGATGGCCGCAGCGATCACCGACCGGGCCGGCCAGACGGTGGCGGCGCTCAATATCAGCGGCCAGGCCAACCGGACCAGCGCCAAGGCCATGCAGGAAACGATGCTGCCTGCACTGCTGGAGGCAGCTCGGAGCATTTCAGAAAGGCTCAGCCTGCAGCGAAACTGAGAGACCCTGCAGGAGGCAGTGCTTTCGCCGGTTCAAACATGGAAACGTGAATCAGGATTTACGCGACCCCATCACCAGCACGATGGCGCCCAGGGCGATGGCGCCCAGGCTGAGCCACTGGGGAATGTTGACGGCTTTCTTTTCGGTGACCGTCAGTTCCATGGGGCCAATTTTGGCGGCTGTCGTGTCCTGGGTGAAACTGAATCCGCCGGTAAAAAATCCGGCCAGGCCACCCACGATCAAAATAATGCCTGCAATGCGCGCTGCGTTCATCGAAATTTCCTTGCCGGGCTTGTAGGTCTTGGGGCGGCCCCGCCCCGGAACTGCGCCACCCTGCAGGTAATGTAAGTCCTTTACCGCCGGATTCCATCAAAGCAAAGCGCCCTGCACCGCGCGGCAGAAAAATGATTCATCACGGCGGCAACGGAAAATCGGTGCGTGCTACGCTCTTGCCATGTTTACCCCCTCCCAAGCCGATGTTCGCCGGTTTTTTTGCTCTGTTTATGCCAAGTCGCTTACCAGTCAACCGCTGGAAGCTATTGAAACCATAGCAAGCCAATGGATGGATGAACACCCTGAATACCACGCCGACTTCAAGGACACAGACGCTGCGCTTGAAAAAATGTATGACGTGGAAGGCGGCAAGACCAATCCTTTTTTGCATTTGTCGATGCACCTCTCGATCAGCGAACAGTGTTCCATCGACCAGCCGCGCGGCATTCGCCAGGCGGTCGAGCTGCTGACCGCCCGGCGCGATTCCCTGCATGCAGCGCACCATGAGACCATGGAATGCCTGGGCCGCATGGTCTGGGAAAGCCAGCGTTCCGGCCAGCAGCCCGATGGCGCAGCCTATATCGAGTGTGTGCAGCGTCACGCCACGCGGGATTGATCGCTGTCAGGCCACCGCCGGTCCGCCATGCACGCGCAAAAAAACCGCTTGTTCAGCGGCTTTTCAACTGGCTGGAGGGTTCGCCGAATCAGCGAAAGCGGCTCTCGGGAACCACCTTCAGGTCACCCTGAACAGATGACAGGTAGCCTGCCATGGCCTTGAGTTCAGCATTGGTGTACTGCTTGGCCATACCGCCCATGATCGGATGGGCGCGGCCTACCTTGGCATTGGGATTGGTACCGTTGTCCACCTTGTAGGCCTTCAGCGCCACGAACAGGTAGTCGGCATGCTGGCCGGCAATCTTGGGGTAGGAAGGGTCGATCGGCTTGCTGAAATTGGCACCGTGACAGGATGCGCAATTGGCCTTGTTCAGCAGCGCCTGAACTTCGGTGGAAGGCTCTTTGGCCGGCTTGTCGGGCAACTGTGCACCGGCGACCACGCCATGCGCGCTGTAATAGGCCGAAAGGTCGGCAATGTCCTGGTCCGTCAGGGTGGCGGCAATGCTGCGCATGGTCGGATGCTTGCGGTCGCCTTTTTTGTACTCATGCAGCGCAGAAGAGAGATAGCCGGCGCTCTGGCCCGAGATCATGGGCACTTTGTAAACTTCAGGAAAGGAGGACTGATAGCCCTTGATGCCGTGGCAGCCAATGCACATTGCATTCTTGGTCTGGCCGGCATTTGCATCGCCCTTGATGTCCTGGGCAAAGCTTGCGACCGTCACTGAAGAGAGGGCCAGGGCAACTATCGAGGTGAACAGCTTATTCATTTTGCGCGCACAATCCGGTGAAAAGTCATCGTTTAAACAACGCTGGATTATATCTGGGCCTGCCCAAATCCGGACCGTTGCCGATAATCTCGTCAAACACCCCATCCATGTCAATACGTCCATCCCAAAACTCATGAAATTTCAAGGCTCAAAAAACTACGTTGCCACGCCGGACCTGATGCTCGCGGTGAATGCCGCATCGACGTTGAAGCGGCCGCTGCTGGTCAAGGGCGAGCCGGGCACGGGCAAAACCATGCTGGCCGAGGAAGTGGCCGAAGCCCTGAGCCTTCCGCTGCTTCAGTGGCACATCAAGTCCACCACCAAGGCACAGCAGGGACTGTATGAATACGATGCCGTTTCGCGCCTGCGCGATTCGCAGCTTGGCGATGAAAAGGTCAAGGACATCCACAATTACATCGTCAAGGGTGTGCTGTGGCAGGCTTTCACAGCAGACGAGCCGGTGGCCCTGCTGATTGATGAAATTGACAAGGCAGACATCGAGTTTCCCAACGACCTGCTGCGCGAAATCGACCGCATGGAGTTTTACGTCTACGAGACGCGCGAGCTGATCAAGGCCAAACACCGGCCGCTGGTGTTCATCACTTCGAACAACGAAAAGGAATTGCCGGACGCTTTCCTGCGCCGCTGCTTTTTCCACTACATCAAGTTCCCCGATGCCGACACCATGAAGCGCATCGTGGACGTGCATTTCCCGACGCTCAAGCAAGAACTGCTGGCTGCCGCGATGAAAACGTTTTACGACGTACGCAACTTGCCCGGCCTGAAAAAGAAACCGTCCACCAGCGAGCTGCTCGACTGGCTCAAGCTGCTGGTGGCCGAAGACATTCCGCTTGAAGCACTGCAAAGCAGTGACCAGAAGGTCGCGGTGCCGCCGCTAATCGGCGCGCTGCTCAAGAACGAACAGGACGTGACATTGTTCGAAAAGCTGGTGTTCATGCAGCGCAACAACCGTTGACCTGGAAAGCACCTGAATGAACCACCGACCGTTGTGGATAGAAGGCGTGTCCGACGCCATTGGTTTTCTGGGCGGCGCGCTGCTTGGGTTTTGGGCCGGGCATCTGCTGGGTCTGGACATTTTTGCACCTGGCTACGGCAACCGTACCCTTGGCGCCATCTTGCTGGTCGGGCTGGGCGGTGGCCTGGGTCTTCAACTGGCGCGGCGCTGGCGTTGTACGCTGGCACAAAAACGCAATGAAAACCGCTGAACCCGCCGGACCTGGCGTCCCTGCCCTGTTCATGGCAAAGCAGCCTTGTTCAACAATCTGCTAGTTGTCCGGCGAAACAATCGTCAAGCGAAAGGACGCAAACTGCATGCGATTCATTGAACCCATCACACTGACAGGACGCCAGTGGGCGATCCTCGAGCCGCTGGAAAGCAGGCATGAGTCCGAACTGCTCGATGCAGCCAGGGACGGCGAACTCTGGAAGCTCTGGTACACCGCCATTGCCAGCCCGGACGCCGTGATCAGCTACATGCACGACGCCTTGAGAATGCGCGATGATTCCGGCGCCATGCCGTTCATCGTGCGCCGAAAATCGGACGGAAAAATTGTCGGCTCCACCCGTTTCTTCAACGTCGATCCGAAGAACCGCCGGCTGGAAATTGGCCACACCTGGTACAGCAAAAGCGTTCAGCGAACCGGGCTGAACACCGAGGCCAAGCTGCTTTTGCTGAAGCACGCTTTTGAAAAGCTGAACTGCATCGCGGTGGAATTTCGCACCCACTGGTTCAATTTCGACAGCCGCGCGGCCATTGCCCGCCTTGGTGCCAAACAGGATGGCGTGCTTCGCAACCACCAGGTCTCGCCCAACGGCACGCTGCGCGACACCGTGGTGTTCAGCATCATTGCCAGCGAGTGGCCCACCGTCAAGGCGCACCTGTTGCATCAACTTGGCAAACCACGCGACTGCTTGTTGAATACCCCATGCTGATCGATTTTTTCTATACCTTGCGCTCGGCCAAGTTGCCGGTGTCCGTCAAGGAATTCCTGATGCTGCTCGAAGCGCTGCAGGCCGGCGTGGTTGGACCCAACAGCGGCCAGGCCGACGGACCCGATGGCGAGATCAGTGAGGGCGCCTACAAGATCGATGATTTTTATTACCTGAGCCGCACGGTGCTGGTGAAGGACGAAAAGCACTACGACAAGTTTGACCGCGCCTTTGCCAGCTACTTCGAGGGCGTGGAGATGATTGCCGATTTCACCCAGGACATTCCGCTCGAATGGCTGCGCAAAAACCTGGAGCTGGAGCTCAGCCCCGAGGACAAGGCGAAGATTGAAAAAATGGGCTGGGACGAGCTCATGGAAACGCTGAAAAAGCGTTTTGAAGAGCAAAAGGAACGCCACGAAGGCGGCAGCAAGTGGATTGGCACCGGCGGCACCTCGCCCTTTGGCGCCAACGGCTTCAACCCCCAGGGCATCCGCATCGGCCAGGAAAAAAGCCGCAACCGCAGCGCCGTCAAGGTCTGGGACCAGCGCGCCTACAAGGACTACGACGACACGCAGGAACTCGGCACGCGCAACATCAAGGTGGCGCTGCGCCGCCTGCGCAAGTTCGCCCGCCAGGGCAACCAGGAAGAACTGGACCTGGACGACACCATCCGCTCCACCGCCGCCAACGCCGGCTGGCTCGACATCAAGATGGTGCCCGAGCGCCACAACAACGTGAAGGTGCTGCTGCTGATGGACGTGGGCGGCACCATGGACGACCACATCCACCGGGTGGAGGAAATGTTCTCCGCCGTCAAGGCCGAGTTCAAGCACCTGGAGTTCTATTACTTCCACAACTGCGTCTATGACTTCATGTGGAAAAACAACCGGCGCCGCTTTGCCGAGAAGTTTCCGACCTGGGACATCATCCGCAAGTACAACAAGGACTACAAACTGATCTTCGTCGGCGACGCCACGATGAGCCCCTACGAAATTTTGCAGGCGGGCGGCAGCGTGGAATACAACAACGAGGAAGCTGGCGCCGAATGGCTGCAGCGGCTGACCAGCGCCTTTCCGAAGTTTGCCTGGATCAACCCGGAACCGCAGGGCATCTGGCAATACCGCCAGAGCATCAGCGTGATCCAGCAGCTGATGGGTCAGCGCATGTATCCCCTGACCCTGAAAGGGCTTGAGGAAGCCATTCGACTGCTTTCGAAATAATGTCGAAGTAAACTCGCGCCCGTGATTTACCCCAGTACCCACTGCCCGCGGACAGCCGTTGGTACGATGCCAATTCCTGCCCGTGCTGCGTTCTCCTTTTTTGCCCTGACGGCCCTGTTCCTTGTGTCTGTTGCCAGGGCACAAACTGCTCCGCCCGTCGCACCGCCAGCCAGCCCGTCGATGTCGTCTGCCTCCACGCCGCCTTCCGGCGTCCAGCAAACTGCGCCTGCGCCTGAACCCCCGCCCGAAAAAGTCGAACCCGAGGCCACGCCGCAAGGCTCGGTCGGCCCGACCAGCGCCGAGACCGAAGTGACGGCTTTTGACATCGCGGTTCGCGCCCCTTCAGAAGTTCGCGAGATGCTTGAAAAGCACCTGGAACTGCAGCGCTACCGCGCCGTCACCGACCTGGACGACGCCGAGCTCGCGCGCCTGATCGTGCTGGCCGAACGCAATGTCCGCAATCTGGTGGGCACGCTGGGCTATTTCAGCCCCGACATCCGCATCACGCGCGAAGGCGGCGTCAACGAACGACCCGTCATCGTGGTCGCGGTCGAGCCGGGGCAAGCCACGACCATTGGCCCGGTGGCCATGACCTTTGCCGGCGATATTGCCGATTCGCCTGACAGCGACGCCATCGCGCAACGCACTGAAATCGAACGCGACTGGCGCTTGCCGACCGGTCTGCGTTTCACCCAGGATGGCTGGAGTGGCGCCAAGACCCAGGCTTTGCGTCAGCTGGTCGCCCGCCGCTATCCGGCAGGCAGGCTGGCGGGCAGCCTGGCCGACGTGGATGCCCCGGCCCGCAGCGCCAGCCTGACAGTCAACCTGGATTCGGGCCCGCTGTACCGGCTTGGCCCGATGCAGGTCAGCGGCGTGGAACGCTATGACCCGGTGCTGGTGCCCCGTCTGGCGCGGTTGAACCAGGGCGAGGTGTATGACCAGAACCGGCTTGTCGAGGCCCAGTTGCGCCTGGCGTCCAGCGGCTACTTTGACTCGGCCTATGTGTTCATCAACCCCGAAGACGATCCCCAGGCTGTTCCGGTGCAGGTGCAGGTTCGTGAAGCCAAGCTGCAAAAAATCATTCTGGGCGTTGGTGTGACCACCGACAGCGGGCCGCGCGCCTCGGTGGAGCACACGCATCTGCGGGTACCCGGGATTGGCTGGCGCGCCGTGACCAAGCTCCAGCTGGAAAAGAAATCGCCGTTTGCCCAGACTGAATGGACGTCCATTCCGGACGAAGCAAACTGGCGCTGGGGCGTCCTGGCGCGTGCCGAGCGTATCAATGACGAGGAGTTGATCACCCAGGCGCAGCGCCTGCGATTTGGCCGCTCGCAAATTGGCGACCGGATTGACCGCAACATTTATCTGCAATACGACCGGGCCAACGTGCAGGGCGCTGGGCTTCTGGGCAATTCAGCGGCCGCTACCGGCGACGGCTCGGCACTGACGGCCAATTACGTCTGGACCGGCCGCTACTTTGACAGCCTGCCTTTTCCCAGCCGGGGCTATGCCCTGGGCGTTGAACTGGGCGCCGGCACCACCCTGGGTCAGGACCGCCAGCCGTTTACCCGCACGGTAGGCCGCTGGCTGGGCATCAAGCCCCTGGCAAACGGCCGGATTGCGATGCGGGCGGAAGCCGGTGCGGTACTGGCCAAAGACACGGCAAATATTCCAGCCACCCAACTGTTTCGCACCGGCGGCGACAACACGGTGCGGGGCTACGGCTACCGCGACATCGGCATTGCGCTGGCCAACGGCGTAATTGGCCCGGGCCGATACCTGACCGTCGGCAGCGTCGAGTGGCAGCGGCCCATCACGCTCAGGGGCCGGTCCAGCGAATTCGAACACACGGTGTTCGTTGACGCCGGCGCGGTGGCTGACAAGCCGCAAGATCTGCGGCCGTCCTTCGGTGTCGGAACCGGCGTGCGCTGGAGAAGCCCGATCGGCCCCCTGCAGATTGACCTGGCCTATGGCCTGAAGGTCAAGCAGGCGCGTCTGCATATCAGCGTCGGTTTCGTTTTCTGATGCAAGCATCAAACACGCCCCAAGACCAGTCCGCGGTTGCCGCCAAGCCAGCGAGGCGATGGCTGAAAACGGCTGCATGGACAGCTGCGGGTCTTGTCACGCTGGCCGTTGGCACAACGGGCGCGCTGTGGTGGTGGGCGGGCACTGAAGGCTCGCTGGCCAAGGCGCTGCGCTGGGTCGGCCAGTCCCAGCCGCTGACCTTTGAAAAGGCAACAGGCTCCTTGCGGGCTGGCGGGCATATTGACCAATTGCACTGGCAGCAGGACGGAATCACCGTCGATGCCCGCGATGTCAGCCTGGCCTGGCAGGCCTGGTCCCTGCTTCAGGGAACGCTCAAGCTCGACCGCCTTGCTGCTGCCAGCGTTGAGGTCACTGACATGCGCCCTCCAACCCTCACGCCGACGATACCGCCCAACGCGCTGGGCCTTCCCTTGCGGATTGCCCTGGACGAATTCTCGGTGGGCCAGTTCCAGCTTGCAGGCAAGACCGCATTCACCGCCTCCGCGATTACGGGGAGCTATCTCTACACCGGCCTGCAACACCAGCTTGACCTGAAAAGCGTGAACATCGCCAAGGGTCGCTACAGCGGACGCGCCGCACTGACGGCAACTGGCCCGTTGACGCTCGATGCAAGTCTGTCTGGCACGCTGGATGCGGCGATTCCCAACAGTCCGGCCTTGGTGCCGCTGACATTCCAGGCAACCGCCAAGGGACCCGTGACTGAACTGCTGGTCAAGGCCGAACTGCAAGTCATCCCACCGGCTGCCGGTGAAAAACAACCATTCAAACAGCCCCAGGCGAGCGCGACCGCTCGCGTCATGCCCTGGGCGGCGCAGCCCTTGCCGCAAGCCGATGCCACCTTCCGCGACCTCGACATCGCAGCCCTGTTTCCGGACCTGCCGCAAACGCTGCTGACGGGCAGCGCCAGCGTCAGGCCGCTTGAAACCAGCGCCCCTGGCGCGCCATCTTCCGCCCTGCAGGCCTGGGCCCTGCAGCTCAAACTCGTCAACGCGCTGCCCGGTCCCTGGGACCAGCAGCGCCTGCCCCTGGAGCAGCTCGACACCCAGGGCGAATGGCGCAATGGCGCGGCCATGGTGCGCAGCCTCAAGGCGCAACTTGCTGGCGGTGAACTGCTGGCCAGCGGCCAATGGACCCAGCCGCCGCCAGCAGGCGAAAGCGCAGCGACAATCCCGGCCACAACACCCGAACCGGCCTGGAAAGTCAATGCCACGCTCAAGCGCATCAACCCGGCACAGCTGCACACCCAGCTGGCGCCCCTGCCGCTGGACGGCAAGGCCGAAGCCAGCGGCCAGGGCGCCAACCTGCGCTTCGATGCCAGCGTGCAAACCGTGTCCGGTACGAACTCGGCTGGCAGCAGGCCAGCACCCAGAACCCATTCCGGCGAGAACAACTTTTTGCAACAGCTGCGCCTGCGTGATGCGAAAGCCACGGGCACCTGGAACGCACAACAAGCGGGCGGCACGCTGGCGCTGTCGGCGCTGCAGGTCCGCACCGACGATGCCGAACTGAAGGGCAAGATCGAAGTCCAGCCCAAGGAAAAAGCCGGCCAGGGCGCGCTGGACCTGACAGCGCCTGGCCTGAGCGCCCGGTTCAATGGCGCGTTGCGGCCCACCAGCGGAGACGGCGAATTGCAACTGCGGGCTGGTGATGCAGCGCAGGCCTTGCGCTGGCTGCAAAAACTTCCTGGCATGCCGGAGGCGGCATTGAACGCCTCGGCCAGCGGCAATGCCGGGCTTCAGGCCCGCTGGCAAGGCGGCTGGCAGAACCCGGCCGTGCAGGCGTCACTCGAAGTCCCGTCGCTGGACTGGATCGCGGCCACACCCAAGGCAGTGGCGCAGGCAAAAGTCACACCATCAACGCCCTTCGCGCCGGTTGCGACCGCCGCAACCAGCCCAAGCCTGCTGAAAATCCGTGAACTGCGGGCCACGCTGTCAGGCCGCCTGAGCCAGGCGCAACTGCAAGCGCAGGGCCGTGTTGAAATCGACCAGCGCCGCTATGCGCTGCAAATGGCAGGCGATGGCGGGCGCGTGCAAACGGCGGGCAACGCCAATGCCAGGCTGAACGAGGTGCCCTGGCAAGCCGTGGTCAGGCAACTGAGCCTGAGCGTTGAAGACCCCGGCCTGGGCGCCGGTGCCTGGCGGCTCGCCACGCGCGGTCCGCTGCCGCTCAGGTGGACACCCACGCGCAATGGCGGCGCCTTTGAAAGTGGCGCTGGCGAAGCGCTGTTGACCGCGCCAGCCACCAATGCGTCAAGCGCTGTGCCGTCCCAAGCCACACTTTCCTGGCAACCCGTACGCTGGCGATCCGGTGAGCTAGTGACCGCTGGAAAAATCACAGGTCTGCCAATTGCCTGGGTTGAATTGCTCGCCGGTCCGCAGATGAAGGGCGCTGGCTTGGGCGGCAGCCTGGTGTTCAACGGTCAATGGGATGCCGTGCTCGGCAGCACCCTGCAACTCAAGGCCAGCCTGGCGCGCAGCAGCGGCGACATCACAGTGCAGGCCGAAGGCGTGCAAGGCAATTCGGCGCGCGTGGCAGCCGGCATCAAGCAAGCCCGTATTTCGCTGGAAACCGCAGGCGACGCCTTGAGCCTTACGCTGGTCTGGGACAGCGAACGCGCTGGCACGGCCAGCGGCCAGTTCAGGACGCGGCTGGCTCGCGCTGCCGACGGGCAAGGCGCCATCGGCGGATGGCTCTGGCCGGAAGATGCGCCACTGAACGGCCAGTTCAAAGCACAACTGCCGCGCATCGGCGTCTGGTCCTTGCTGGCACCGCCCGGCTGGCGCCTGCGCGGCTCGCTCGGCGCTGCCATCGTCGTCAGCGGAACACGTGCGGAACCCCGCCTGTCAGGCGATCTGCAGGCCAATGACCTGGCATTGCGTTCGGTCGTCGATGGCATCGAGTTCGGCAATGGGCGCTTGCGCGCCCGACTCGACGGGACCCGCATGCGCATCGACGAATTCACCCTTCAGGGCGCAGGCGAAAAAGGCACCGGCGGCAGTCTGACCGCACAGGGTGAAGCGGGCTGGATCGACGGCAAGCCGCAGGTGCAACTTGCCGCCAAATTACAGCGGCTGCGCGCCAGCATCCGCACCGACCGTCAAGTGACGGTTTCGGGTGATGTCCAGGCCAGCCTCAAGGGCGACGCGGCCGAACTCACGGGCAAGCTGCTTATCGATCAGGCGCGCATCCTCCTACCCGAAGAAGGCACACCGCAATTGGGCGATGACGTGGTGGTGCGTACCGCCAGCGGTGCGGCGGCAGGGCAGAAGGCCCCCGAGAAAACCAGCGCCCAGACCGCCGACAAGGCACCCCGGCCGCTCAAGCTGGCGGTGGAGATCGACCTGGGACGCGATTTCCAGATTCAGGGCAAGGGAATTGACACGCGGATTCGAGGCACGCTGACGCTCAGCGGCGACTCGCTCACCGGTCCGCGACTGCTGGGCACGGTCAGGACCGCTGGCGGGCAATACCGTGCCTACGGCCAGCGGCTGGATGTCGAACAGGGCCTGATTCGCTTCACCGGAGCGATTGACAACCCGACGCTCGACATCCTGGCCATTCGTCCCAACCTGACGCAGCGCGTTGGCGTGCAAATCACCGGCACGGCCCTGCTGCCCAGCGTCCGGCTGTATGCGCAGCCCGAATTGCCGGATGCTGAAAAGCTGTCGTGGCTGGTTGTGGGCCGGGCCTCGGCTTCGGGCGGCGCTGAAGCCGCCCTGCTGCAACAGGCCGCGCTGGCGCTGCTCGGCAGTAAAAGCGGCGGCATGTCTGGCGGTCTGGCCGCGTCGTTGGGTCTGGACGAATTGTCATTCCGGGGAGCGTCGAGCAATGCGGACGGCACGGCTTCCGGCGGCGCCGTCACACTGGGCAAACGCTTTTCACGCAATTTTTACGCAGCGTACGAACGCAGCATTTCGGGCGCACTCGGAACGCTGTTTGTTTTCTACGATCTGTCGCAGCGTTTCACGATCCGCGCCCAGGCAGGCCAGCAAAGTGCGGTGGACCTGATTTTTACCATCCCCTACGACTGATGCGCAAGTAGGCGGCATTTCAACAAGGCCTGATCAGCGCATACAATTGCCGGTTATTTGCAAGTTGCCAAGACGTGCCGCCATAGTTCAACGGATAGAACGAGTGCCTCCTAAGCGCTAGATACAGGTTCGATTCCTGTTGGTGGCACCAGCCGATAGCCTCACAACGTCTCAAAACCCGCATCTTTACTGGCATGGCGGGTTTTTTGTTGTCTTATGCGGTTTCACGAGATACCCAAAATTTGGCACCGATTTGGCATATTGCGCGCCTTTTCGCTGGTTTTCGCCAGCGCTCTCTGTACCGCTTCAAGCCGGACCGTTGAGTTCATTGAAGAAATCTGGTCGGGGTGAGAGGATTCGAACCTCCGGTCTCTACGTCCCGAACGTAGCGCTTTACCAGACTAAGCTACACCCCGACTGCCGTTGATCCTCAAGAGCGCCTCACCAGCAATTGCGAAGCAAGTTGCGCCAAGGCATGACTGTAAGGGTTTTGAGGCAGGGTTTGCAAGGCATTCAGCGCACGCAGCGCTTCTGCGGCAGCGGCATCCCGGGTGGCCTGCAGGGCGCCGGTCTGCTGAACAATGGCAATAATTTCCGCCATCTGCCCGGTGCCGCCGGTTTCAATCGCCTGCCGGATGGTCAAGCGCTCGGCTTCGGTGCCTCGCTGCATGGCGATGATCAGCGGCAGCGTGACCTTGCCTTCGCGCAAGTCATCACCCAGGTTCTTGCCCATTTCCAGCGCGTCGCCGTCATAGTCAAGCACATCGTCAATCACCTGGAAGGCCGTACCCAACGCCTGTCCGTAAGCGGCGCAATGCTGCTCAACCGCGGCTGAAGACCCGGCCAGCAAGGCCGCCAGCCGGGCACTGGCTTCAAACAGCTTGGCGGTCTTGGAGCGGATGACGCGCAGATAGCCTTCTTCGGTCAGGCCGGCATCATGCATGTTCATGAGTTGCAGCACCTCACCCTCGGCAATCACATTGGTGGCCTCTGCCAGCGTCTGCATGATGCGCATCTCGCCGACTTCCACCATCATCTGGAAGGCGCGCGAATACAGGAAATCGCCCACCAGCACGCTTGCCGGGTTGCCAAACACTTCGTTGGCGGTCGAGCGGCCCCGGCGCAGCGTGGATTCATCGACGACATCGTCATGCAGCAAGGTGGCGGTGTGAATGAATTCCACCACGGCGGCCAGGTTCAGGCGCTGGGGGCCGCGATAGCCCAGGGCGCCCGACATCAGCAGCACCAGGGCGGGCCGCAAGCGCTTGCCACCGGCGGCAATGATGTATTGCGACACCTGGCCGACCAGGGGCACGTCGGATTCAAGGCGGAGGGCAATGATGGCATCCATGGCTTGCATGTCGTCGGCGATCAGTGCAAGTGCAGCAGCGGTACTGGAAGAATTGGCAGACAAAGGGAAATCCCGACGTTAAGTTTGGTCAGATTATAGAAAGCCAGACTTGCCTTACATGCCATCAATCCGAAGCAGGGCAGGTACAGCTGTACATTTTTTAAGCGCAATGCTAGAATCTTGGGCTCTGTGGAAATCCGTCCGCAGAACTCAATTTACGAGGGTTTACATGTACGCGGTCATAAAAACCGGTGGCAAACAATACAAAGTTGCTGCTGGAGAAAAAATTAAAGTAGAACAGATTGCTGCGGACGTAGGCCAAGAGATCGTTATTGACCAGGTATTGGCTGTCGGCGAAGGCAGTTCAATCAAGGTTGGTACGCCCTTGGTTTCCGGCGCAACTGTTACTGTCACGGTGCTGTCTCACGGCAGGCACGACAAGGTTCGCATTTTCAAAATGCGCCGTCGCAAGCACTATCAGAAACGCCAGGGTCACCGGCAGAACTTCACTGAACTGCAAATCGGCGCGATCGTCGGCTAATCAGTCCAGTACCAGGAGTAACGAAAAATGGCACAGAAAAAAGGCGGCGGCTCTACGCGAAACGGGCGTGATTCACAGCCCAAGATGCTTGGCGTCAAGAAATTTGGCGGCGAAGTCATCAACGCAGGCAGCATCATCGTGCGCCAGCGTGGTACCCAGTTCCACCCGGGCGTCAATGTCGGCATCGGCAAAGACCACACACTGTATGCACTGGTGGACGGTCAAGTCTCCTTTTGCGTCAAGGGTTCGATGAACAAGCGCACTGTCAATGTGACCTCGGCGTAAGCCGATCACTTCGATGGCATCGAAGCCCCGACCAGTCGGGGCTTTTTTGTTTGTCAACCGCCCCCAGATAACCTTTCCTACCTGCACATCACTCCATCATGAAATTTGTTGACGAAGCTTATATTGACATTGCCGCCGGCGATGGCGGGAGCGGCTGCGTCTCGTTCAGCCACGAAAAATACAAAGAGTTCGGCGGTCCCAACGGGGGTGATGGCGGGCGCGGCGGCCATGTGTACGCGGTGGCGGACATCAACCTGAACACGCTGGTCGACTTCCGGTTTTCACGCCGGCATGATGCGCGCAACGGCGGCCACGGCATGGGTTCGGACATGTTCGGCGCCAAGGGCGACGACATCATTTTGAAAATGCCGGTTGGCACCATCCTGACCGATGCTGAAACCGGCGAGGTTCTTTTCGAGTTGCTGGTACCCGGTGAGCAGATCCTGATCGCCAAGGGCGGCGACGGCGGTTTTGGCAACCTGCGCTTCAAAAGCTCGACGAATCGCGCGCCGCGCAGCAAGACGCCTGGCTGGCCCGGCGACCGCAAAAGCCTGAAGCTCGAACTCAAGGTGCTGGCCGACGTTGGCCTGCTGGGTATGCCGAATGCCGGAAAATCCACTTTTATCTCGGCAGTTTCCAATGCCCGACCGCGCATTGCCGACTACCCGTTCACCACCTTGCATCCGAATCTGGGCGTGGTACGGGTCGGACCCGAGCAAAGTTTTGTGGTCGCCGACTTGCCAGGTCTGATTGAAGGCGCCTCTGAAGGCGCGGGCTTGGGCCATTTGTTTTTGCGCCACCTGCAGCGCACCCGCCTGTTGCTGCATATCGTTGATATGGCACCGTTTGATGAAAACGTCGATCCGGTCGCTCAGGCCAAGGCTATCGTCGGCGAGCTCAAGAAATACGATGAAGCGCTGTATAAAAAGCCACGCTGGCTGGTCCTCAACAAGCTCGACATGGTCGATGCAGACAAGCGAGAAGCCCTCGTCAAGGATTTCGTCAAGCGCTTCAAGTTCAAAGGCCCGGTGTTTGAAATTTCGGCGCTGACCCGTGAAGGCTGCGAGCAGCTTGTCAAGACGATCTACCAGCATGTCAAGAAAGTCCAGAAAAGCGAGCAGCCCGAAGAAGAAATCGATCCACGCTTCATCGAACTGCCGCCCGAGCCCAAAAGCCCGGCGTCCTCCGACTGATTACTGTCCTTTTCCCCGCAGCCAAAGCTTTCTGGTTGCTCTGTAAACAATAGCTGGCTGCGCCCGCCCACCTTGCGCTAGAGCCTTAAAACACTGAAAAATGCACGTTCCTTCAGGTTCTCCTGTTCTGCGCAACGCCCGGCGCATTGTGGTCAAGGTCGGGTCCAGCCTGGTGACCAACGAAGGCCGCGGCCTGGATGCCGAGGCCATCGGCCAGTGGTCCGAGCAGCTGGCTGCCCTGGTCAAGGACGGACGCGAAGTCATCATGGTAAGCAGCGGCGCGATTGCCGAGGGCATGAAACGCCTGGGCTGGCGTACACGGCCCAAGGCCATCCACGAACTGCAGGCGGCGGCGGCCGTGGGCCAGATGGGCCTGGTGCAGATGTATGAAACCAAGCTCCGCGAAAACGGCATCGGCAGCGCACAGGTATTGCTGACGCATGCCGACCTGGCCGACCGCGAGCGCTACCTCAATGCCCGCTCCACCCTGCTGACGCTGCTGCAGCTTGGCGTAGTGCCGGTCATCAACGAGAACGATACGGTCGTCAATGACGAGATCAAGTTCGGCGACAACGACACGCTCGGTGCGCTGGTGGCCAACCTGGTCGAAGCTGATGCGCTCATCATCCTGACCGATCAGAAGGGCCTGTACACCGCCGATCCGCGCAAAAACCCGGCGGCGGAATTCATTCATGAAGCCAAGGCCGGCGATGCGGCACTGGAAGCCATGGCGGGCGGCGCCGGCTCCAGCATTGGCCGCGGCGGCATGATCACCAAAATCCTGGCGGCCAAGCGTGCGGCGGGTTCAGGTGCCTCGACCGTGATTGCCTGGGGCCGTGAACCCCAAGCCCTGATCCGGCTGACCCAAGGCGAGGCGATTGGCACGCTGCTGGTGGCCCAGACCCAGAAGATGCAGGCGCGCAAGCAATGGATGGCAGATCACCTGCAATTGCGTGGTTCCGTCACGGTGGACCCCGGTGCTGCCAGCATGGTGCGGATCGGCGGAAAAAGCCTGCTGCCCATCGGCATGACCGCGGTTCAGGGTGATTTTTCACGCGGCGACGTGATTGCCGTCAGGGATGCGGATGGAACCGAAATTGCACGGGGACTTGCCAACTACTCCAGTTCGGAAGCCCGGCTGATTTGCCGCAAGGTTTCGTCGGAATTCGAACGCTTGCTCGGCTACACCGGCGAATCCGAAATGGTCCACCGCACCAACCTGATCCTAAGCCGCTGAGCCTGGCGCCGGGCCGGCATCGCCAGCAAAATTCTGCCGGCTCCTGGCTTATGGCATCACCCTGTAATTCGGGTTTTTCAGCCGGCTCACCATCTCCTTGACCGACGTTGCTGGCGCTGCGTTGTCACAAGCGCCAGCCTTCGCCAGGCGCAAGGGGTGTTTCGAAGGCATATTGCCAAACATCGGGCGCCATTCCGGATTGCTGACCGAAGTCCACTTCCCGTCGCTCGAGTAACGGGCATAGGTTTTGAACTCACCAGTAGCACAGCGTATGCCTTCGTACATCACGTTGCGCACACCGCTGGCGCTGGTCGCCACCATCACATAACGCACCACGCCGTCACTCCGGGTGATGCTGATGGACGCAGGATCGACGCCGTAAACCAGCGATGAATTGGGGGACACCTCCAGAGCGACCAGCTTGCCCACATCGAAAGCGGGCGGTGGCGGTAAGTCCGATTCCTTCCAGTCGGGTTCATCGACATCGAACTGCGACCAGGCCGGGGTGGTCAAGCCAAGCAGCAGAAGACTGGCAATTATCGCGACTGACTTGAATTTCATGCTTTTTTCGTGGGTGCATCCAGACCGAAGCTGGTCTGCGGATCAGGCTCAAAAGTGGCGCCGGGCGGCAACTCGAAAGGAACTCCCGGCCGGCTGGCGCAAGAAGGAATCCCGCCCCCGGCGAGAAACGATGCCGACTCCGCCGGCTGGCCGGCCAGCAGGTCACGCTGGTGCAGTCCGCCGCGCAGATAGCGGTTGCGCTGCTCCGGACGCGCGTCGAAACGGAATTCGCAACGCGGCACAAACCTGGACAACTCTGTCAGTGCCATTTCATAAACACCGCGCTTGAACTCGACCACCACATCGAGCGGCACCCAATAGTCGTTCCAGCGCCACGCATCGAATTCGGGATGGTTGGTGGCGCGCAGGTTCAAATCCCAGTCGTGACCGACCAGTTGAAGGAGAAACCAGATTTGTTTCTGGCCTTTGTAATGTCCGCGCGCATCGCGCCGGATGAATCGGTCAGGCACCTCATAGCGCAACCAGTCTCGGGTACGGGCCAGCACCTGAACGTGCTGTGGGTGCAGTCCAACCTCTTCATGCAACTCGCGGAACATGGCTTGCTCGGGGTTTTCGCCCCGATCAATGCCGCCTTGCGGGAATTGCCATGAGTGGGTACGGATGCGTTTGCCCCAAAATACCTGACTTCTCTGGTTGAGCAAGATGATGCCGACGTTGGGCCGAAATCCGTCCCTGTCAAGCATAATCAAACCTCAAAATTTTTAAACTGAGTCCATTATGCACAGCGAAGGCGCACCCGCCAAGCGCCCGGCCGGACGACAGTCTCCAAACCCAGAAAAATAGCCCATGAAAGCCTCCCAGTTCTTCATTTCCACTCTCAAGGAAGCTCCGGCCGACGCGGAAATCGTCAGCCACCAACTCATGATGCGCGCCGGCCTGATCAAGAAACTGGGCGCCGGCATCTACAACTACATGCCCATGGGCCTGCGCGTGATCCGCAAGGTCGAAGCGATTGTCCGAGAGGAAATGAACCGGGCCGGCGCGATTGAAATGAGCATGCCGGTGGTGCAACCCGCCGAACTCTGGCAGGAAACCGGACGCTTCGAAAGCATGGGGCCTGAACTGCTGCGCATCAAGGACCGCCATGGCCGCGACTTCGTGGTGCAGCCGACCAGCGAGGAAGTTGTCACCGACGTGATGCGCCAGGACATCCGCAGCTACAAGCAGCTGCCGAAAAACCTCTACCAGATCCAGACCAAGTTCCGCGACGAGCGCCGTCCGCGTTTTGGCCTGATGCGCGGCCGCGAGTTCATCATGAAGGACGCCTACAGCTTCGACCGCGACGCCACCGCCGCCAAGGTCAGCTACCAGAACATGGCGCAGGCGTATCGCCGGATCTTTGACCGTTTCGGCCTGACGTACCGCGCCGTGGCGGCCGACAGCGGCGCCATCGGCGGCGACCTGAGCGAAGAATTCCAGGTGATTGCTGCCACCGGCGAGGACGCCATCGTTTATTGCCCAACCAGCGAGTACGCAGCCAACATGGAAAAAGCCGAGGCGCTGGCTCCCGCCGGCCCGCGCCAGCAGGCTTCGCAGCCGCTGACCAAAACGGTAACGCCGGGCAAAGCCACCTGCGCCGATGTGGCCGAACTGCTCGGCATTCCGCTGGAAACCAGCGTCAAGTCGCTGGTGCTGGCCACGGACCAGACCAACGAAGCCGGCGAAGTTGTCAAGACACAGGTCTGGCTGCTGCTGCTGCGCGGCGACCACCACATGAACGAAATCAAGGTCGGCAAGGTTGCTGGACTTCAGGGCTTTCGGTTTGCCACGCTGGCCGAGATTGACGATCACTTTGGCTGCGAGCCGGGCTACCTCGGGCCACTGAACCTGAAAAAGCCGGTCAAGCTGGTGGTGGACCGGGAAGTCGCCGTGCTGGCCGACTGGATCTGCGGCGCCAACGAAGCCGATTTTCACATCACGGGCGTCAACTGGGGCCGCGACCTGCCCGAACCCGAACGGGTCGCCGACCTGCGCAATGTGGTGGCAGGCGATGCCTCGCCGGACGGAAAAGGCGTGTTGGCGATCGAGCGCGGCATCGAGGTCGGCCATGTGTTTTACCTCGGCACCAAATACAGCCAGGCCATGAACGCCACCTTCCTCGGTGAAAACGGCAAGCCGCAATTCCTGGAAATGGGCTGTTACGGCATCGGCATCACGCGCCTGCCGGCGGCTGCGATCGAGCAGAACCATGACGAGCGCGGCATCATCTGGCCGGATGCAATTGCCCCCTTCACGCTGGTGATCTGCCCGATCAGCCCGGACCGTTTTCCCGACGTCAAGGCCGCCGCCGAAAAACTGCATGCCGAATTGCTGGCCGCAGGCGTCGATGTGATGCTGGACGACCGCAACGAGCGGCCGGGCGCCATGTTCGCCGACTGGGAACTGATTGGCGTGCCGCACCGCATCACGATTGGCGACCGGGGCCTGAAGGAAGGCCACATCGAATACCAGCACCGCCGCGACACGGCCGCCAGCCAGGTCGATGCGGCGAACGTGTTCGGCTTCCTCAAAGACAAACTGGCGTTGTGAAGGCTGGCAGACCGTCTTGATCCGCGCATGACCGTGCCCCTGCCCCTCACAGAAATCTCAGTGACTTTCTCAAGAAGAAAATGGCTCTCCCGCCTGTCCGGCGGGGGGTTATCGCTATTACTTTCGCAGCATGCCAGTGCCGGAGGTCAGCTTGAGGAGCCGCTGATGGACTCGGTGCGAACGGCATTGGGCTCGGCCATTGCCAACCATGCACCGCCGATTCCAGAATTTGGCAGCACCGAAAGCAAGCTGGCATATCTGCGCTGGCTGGGCGCCATGAGCGAGCGCCTGAAACGCAAAATACCCGAATTGCAGATCCGCCAGGAATTCTTGCAGACGGTCTGGTACGAAAGCAGGCGCGCCGGGCTGGACGTGACGCTGGTCATGGGATTGATTCAGGTCGAAAGCAACTTTCGCAAGTTCGCCGTCAGCAGCGTCGGCGCGCGCGGCTACATGCAGGTCATGCCCTTCTGGACGCGCGTGATTGGCGATGGCGACCCGGGCAAGCTGTTCCACATGCAGACCAACCTCCGCTTCGGCTGCGTGATTCTTCGCCATTACCTGGACCGCGAGCGCGGTGATCCCTTCCTGGGCCTGGGACGCTACAACGGCAGCCGGGGCCGGGCACCCTACCCCGAAGCGGTGTTTGCCGCGCAGCGAAGCTGGCTGCCCGGGGACCGCGCCGTCGGCTGAAGCAGACAGGCTGCCGGCGCGTCAGGACGAAGCCGGACCTGCTGAATCCGCCACAGCCAAGGCCGTGCCGGCAGTGCTATCGGCCAGCCGCGACACCATCACCTGGTCGATGCGGTAGCTGTCAACGTCGAGCACCTCGAACTTGAAGCCGCCCCAGCTCACGCTGTCGGTGCGCCGGGGCACGCGGCGCAGCATCACCATCAGGAAACCGGCCAGGGTTTCGTAGTCCTCTTCGTGCGGTAAATGATCAAGCCCCAGCGCGCGCAGCACGTCCTCGATGGGCGTGGCACCATCAATCAGCCAGGAGTTTTCGTCGCGCCGCACGATCAGTTCTTCATCGAAGGGCGACACCAGGTCGCCCATCACGGTGCTCATCACGTCATTGAGCGTCACCACGCCGACCACCATGCTGTATTCGTTGACGATGACGGCGAAGTCCTCGTGGACCTGCCGGAACTGTTCCAGCACTTCGGACAGCGTCAGCCGGTCGGGAACGACCAGCACCTTGCGCACCAGGCTGTCGTCGGCCAGTGAAATCGGCTGGCTGTTGAGCACACGCTGAAACAAATCCTTGGCATCGACATAGCCGACCACATGGTCGATGTCACCCTCGCACACCGGATAAGTCGAAAACGGTTCGGCCGCGATGCGCAGCCGGATCACCGCGTCCAGGTCATCGCGCAAAAAGAAGGCAATCCGGTCACGCGGCGACATGGCGCTGCCCACCGTGCGGGTGTCGAGTTCAAACACATTCGTGATCACCTGCTGCTCGCGTGCTGCCAGCACACCGGCCACGGCACCGGCTTCCATCATGGCCAAGATATCGTCCGAGGTGATGCGGTCGTCGCGCAGCGAGGACAGGCCGAACAGGCGAAACAGGGCGTCGGCCAGGCGGCTGTACAACCACACCAGGGGGCGCATCAGCATCATGCAGACCTTCATCGGCTGCGACACGCGGATGGCTAGGAGCTCGGGCGTGGCCATCCCCAGTCGCTTCGGGAAAAGGTCTGCGAACAGGATGAACAGCGAGGTCACGATGAGGAAGGAGCTGAGAAAGCCCACGGTCTGGGCGGTCGGCGCTGGCAGCCAGAGTTCGAAAAATGCATTGAAATGCGGGCTTAACGCGCCCTCGCCCACAATGCCGCCCAGAATGGCCACGGCGTTCTGGCCGATCTGAACGACGGTGAAATAGTCGCCCGGCTGTTCCTGGATGCGCAGCACGCGTTCGGCGTGTGCATTGCCATCATCGGCCATCTGGCGCAGGCGCAGGCGGCGCGAAGCCGCCAGGGAAATTTCCGACACGGAAAAAAATGCGCTGGCTGCGATCAGCAGGCCAATCACAAAAAGGCTTTGGTAAAGGGTCATGAAAGGCAATCAGCAGATACTGGCGGCATGGGCTCGCCGGGCATTAAGTTTAGCGGTCCATGAAGAGGTATTGGCATGCTTAAAGCCAAGCCAGTGTGCAGGCAAAAATGCGGTGCGCTTGTTTCAGCAATGGGGCAAGGCCTGGGAAGCGCGGGTCAGTCCTTACTGAACGCTTTAGAGAAAAATCGCGCCGCTATTGCATCAAGCCTTCAAGGTACTGAACAGCTTATTGCTACTGAATCAATAGCTGCTTGTGCAGACCAGTTAAGCGGAAAAGGCCTGTTTGGCACTAAAAATTTGTTTGCAGTTCAACCCGAGGACGCTGGCGCGTCGCGCTCTTGCGCAAACCACGCCAGAACCGGAACCGTTCCCGGAAGCACGGGCGCTACCTGCACCGGCAGGCACTGCCATGCATACATCTGGCCTTCGTGCATCTGCAACTCGCCCTGCCAGTCGAAGACCTTGCAGAAGTTCAGGCGAACGAGGGCATGCGGGTAATCGACCATCTCGACTTTCCAGGGATGGACGACGCCGATGGTGATGCCGATTTCTTCCTGCAGTTCACGGCGCAAGGCCTCTTCAACGCTCTCGCCGGCCTCCAGTTTGCCGCCCGGGAACTCCCAGTAGCCTTCATAGACCTTGCCGGGCGGGCGGGAGGTGAGCAAAAACTGCCCGCCGGGCTGGATCAAGACACCCACCGCCACCTCGACGACCTTGCGTTCGGGACCGCCTTCGCGGGGACTGGACACGTCCGCCATCAGCACCGGCTCAGTCACTGAAGCGTGGCCGCATGCTGGCCGGCGTAGTCGCGCGCAAACTGGTAGGCCACGCGCCCGCTGCGCGAGCCGCGCTCCAGCGCCCAGACCAGCGAGGCCGGGCGCGCTGCGGCGATAGCTTCGGCACTCACGCCAAACGACGACAGCCACTGAGCGACGATGGTCAGGTATTCATCCTGGCTGAAGGGATAGAAACTCACCCACAGGCCAAAGCGCTCGGACAGGGAAATCTTTTCCTCCACCACCTCGCCGGGATGCACTTCGCCATCCTCGGTGTGCGTGTAGGTGAGGTTCTCCATCATGTACTCGGGCAGCAGGTGACGGCGGTTGCTGGTGGCGTAGATCAGCACGTTTGGCGTGGCAGCGGCAATCGAGCCGTCCAGAATGGACTTGAGCGCCTTGTAGCCGGGCTCGCCTTCTTCAAAGCTGAGGTCGTCGCAAAAGACGATGAATTTTTCCGGCAGGCCGGACACCACATCGACAATGTCGGGCAGGTCGGTCAGGTCGGCCTTGTCCACTTCGATCAGGCGCAGGCCGCGCGCCGAATACGCGTTCAGGCAGGCCTTGATCAGCGACGACTTTCCGGTACCGCGCGAGCCTGTCAGCAATACGTTGTTGGCCGGCAGGCCGCTGACGAACTGCTCGGTGTTGCGGCGGATTTTTTCCTTCTGGTCCTCGATTTCCTTCAGGTCAGCCAGTTGCAGCGTGCCCAGGTGCCGGACCGGTTCCAGCGAAGCATGGCCGGAACTGCGCTTGCGGTAACGGTAGGCCACGGAGGCACTCCAGTCCGGCGCGCCCAGCGGTTGCGGCAGGACGGACTCGATGCGCGCCATCAGCGACTCGACGCGCACCATCAGGCGTTCAAACTGTTCGTTCATGCGCAATCACCTGTTGTTTTAGCTGCGGTAATCCGCGTTGATCTTGACGTAGTCATAGGACAGGTCGCAAGTCCAGACGGTGTCGGCAGCCTCACCCCGACCCAGCACGACACGCACGGTGATCTCGCTTTGCTTCATCACCCGCTGGCCGTCGGCTTCAACATAGTCGGGATGCCGGCCGCCGTTTTTGGCCACCAGCACGTCGTCAAGGTAAAGGTCGATTTTCGTCTGGTCCAGGTCGGCAATGCCGGCATATCCCACGGCGGCCAGAATGCGCCCCAGGTTGGGGTCGCTGGCAAAAAATGCCGTCTTGACCAATGGCGAATGGGCGATGGCATAGCCCACCTGTCGGCATTCCTCGCCGGTTTTTCCACCTTCGACGCAGATGGTGATGAACTTGGTCGCGCCTTCGCCGTCGCGAACAATGGCCTGGGCAAGTTGCTGCGCAATGCCCATCATGGCCGCGCGCAAGACCTGCCCGTCCGCGCTGTCGAGCGACGTCACCGGCGCATGCGCGGCCTGGTTGCTGGCAATCACCACGAAGGAGTCGTTGGTCGAGGTGTCGCCGTCAATCGTGATGCGGTTGAAGGAGGCTTCGGCCAGTTCCCTGGCCAGTTGCGCCATCAAGGCCTGCGACACGCAGGCATCAGTCGCCAGAAAGCCGAGCATGGTGGCCATGTTCGGACGGATCATGCCCGCGCCCTTGCTGATGCCGGTGATGGTGACCGTGGCGCCGCCCAGCTTGACACGGGTTGAAAACGCCTTGGGCACCGTGTCGGTGGTCATGATGGCTTCGGCGGCATGGGCCCAGTTTTCCGCTTTGGCATCGGCCAGCGCCGCAGGAATCCCGGCGGCAATCCGGTCATTCGGCAGCGGCTCCATGATGACGCCGGTTGAAAACGGCAATATCTGCTCGGGCGACAGGTTCAGCGCACGGGCCAGTTCGATGCAGGTGGACTGGGCGCGAACCAGTCCATCCTGGCCGGTGCCGGCATTGGCGTTGCCGGTATTGATCAGCATGGCCCGGATGCCATGGCTCCGGCCTGCATGGGCGGCCAGATGTTCGCGGCAGATTTGCACCGGCGCGGCGCAAAACCGGTTCTGGGTAAAGACCGCGCCGACCGACGCGCCCTCATCGAGCAGCAGCACGGCGAGGTCCTTGCGATTGGCCTTGCGGATACCGGCTTCGGCAATGCCCCAGCGCACGCCCGGCACGGCATGAAGGTCGGCGGCGGGCGTGGCAATCAGGTTGACAGGCATGGATCGGCTCCAATAAGACAGGGTTGGGACGCCGCAGGCGCCCGTGAAAGGGTCGGGACGCGCAGGGGATCAGGTCAGTTTGCCGTGGCAGAGCTTGTATTTTTTGCCGGAGCCGCACGGGCACGGATCGTTGCGGCCGACACGCGGCAGGGCCGATGCAGGGATGGCCTGCCGCCGCCGCGTCGCCTCATCGACCGTCGTTTCCGTTTCACCTGTTTCAGTCGGTGCGGTGTAGGTCACATTGCTGATGTTTTCCGCCCTGCTTTCGAGCGCTTCGGCCGCCTGCTCGAGTTGCTCGTTCGACTGGACCTGTACCGTCATCAAGGTCTTGGTGACCTCGTTCTTCACGCTGTCCAGCAGTTGCCCAAACAACTCAAAAGCTTCACGCTTGTATTCCTGCTTGGGCTGTTTCTGGGCATAGCCGCGCAGGTGAATGCCCTGGCGCAGATAATCCAGCGCGCTCAGGTGCTCACGCCAGTGGCTGTCGATGCTTTGCAGCAGCACCACGCGTTCGAACTGCGTGAAGTTTTCCTTGCCGATCTTTTCCAGCTTGTCGGCAAAGGCGGCTTCAGCGGCGGCGCTGACCTTCTCCAGCACTTCCTCGTCGGTGATGGCCGTGGCGGCTTCGATGTCCTGGCGCAGGTTCAGTTCGATGTGCCAGTCTTCGCGCAGCGTTTTTTCAAGCCCGGCCACGTCCCACTGCTCTTCAACACTTTCCGCCGGCACATACTGCCGCGCCAGGTCGGTGAAACAGCCTTCGCGCAGCGACGCGATTTGCGGCTGCAGGTCGCTGGCGTCCATGATGTCGTTGCGCTGCTGGTAGATCACCTTGCGCTGGTCGTTGGAGACGTCGTCGTATTCCAGCAGTTGCTTGCGGATGTCGAAGTTGCGCGCCTCGACCTTGCGCTGCGCCGACTCGATGCTGCGCGTGACAATGCCCGCTTCAATAGCCTCGCCATCGGGCATTTTCAGCCGCTCCATGATGGACTTGACGCGGTCACCGGCAAAAATGCGCATCAGCGGATCGTCCAGGCCCAGGTAAAAGCGCGAGGAACCTGGGTCACCCTGACGGCCCGAACGGCCACGCAGCTGGTTGTCGATACGGCGCGACTCATGCCGCTCGGTCGCAATGATGCGCAAGCCGCCCAGCGCGGTGACTTGTTCGTGCTCCTGTTTCCACTGAGCGCGCAAGCGGGCAATTTCAGTTTCTTTCGCGGCAGCATCCAGTGACTCGTCCGCTTCAACCGGTTCAATCATTTTTTCAAGGTTGCCGCCCAGCACGATGTCGGTGCCGCGACCCGCCATGTTGGTGGCAATGGTGATCATCTTCGGACGCCCGGCTTGCGCCACGATGTCGGCTTCCCTGGCGTGCTGCTTGGCATTGAGCACCTGGTGCGGCAGGTTTTCCTTGGCGAGCAGCTGGTCGATGATTTCGGAATTTTCAATGGAGCTTGTTCCCACCAGTACCGGCTGCCCGCGCTCGTAGCATTCGCGAATGTCCTTGATGGCGGCTTCGTATTTTTCGCGCGTCGTTTTGTACACGCGGTCCAGCTGGTCTTCGCGTTTGCTCACGCGGTTGGGCGGAATGACCGTGGTTTCGAGGCCGTAGATTTCCTGGAATTCGTAGGCTTCGGTGTCGGCCGTTCCGGTCATGCCCGCCAAGGTCTTGTACAGGCGGAAATAGTTCTGGAAGGTGATCGAGGCCAGCGTCTGGTTTTCAGCCTGGATTTGAACACCTTCCTTGGCTTCAACCGCCTGGTGCAGGCCATCGCTCCAGCGCCGGCCCGACATCAGGCGGCCGGTGAACTCGTCCACGATCACGACTTCGCCGTCTTGCACCACGTAATGCTGGTCGCGGTGGTACAGCAGGTTGCCGCGCAGGGCGGCATACAAATGGTGCATCAGCGAAATGTTGGCCGGATCGTAGAGCGTGGCGCCTTCGGGAATCAGGCCCATCTCGAACAGGATGCGTTCAGCGTTTTCGTGGCCTTGTTCGGTCAGGAACACCTGGTGCGTCTTTTCATCGATCGTGTAGTCGCCGGGTTTGGTAACGCCCTCGCCCGTTCGCGGATCGGCCTCGCCTTCCTGGCGTGTCAGCAAGGGAACGACCTGGTTGATGGCCAGGTACATCTCGGTGTGGTCTTCGGCCTGGCCGCTGATGATGAGCGGGGTGCGCGCCTCGTCGATCAGGATCGAGTCCACCTCATCGACGATGGCAAAGTTCAGCCCGCGCTGGACGCGGTCGCCGACCTCATACACCATGTTGTCGCGCAGGTAATCAAAGCCGAATTCGTTGTTGGTGCCGTAGGTGATGTCGGCGTTGTAGGCCGCCTGCTTTTCCTCACGCGACATGTTGGGCAGGTTGATGCCGACACTCATGCCGAGAAAGTTATACAGCTTGCCCATCCAGCGCGCGTCGCGGCTGGCCAGGTAGTCATTGACCGTGACCACATGCACGCCCTTGCCGGTCAGGGCATTGAGGTACACCGGCAGCGTGGCGGTCAGGGTCTTGCCTTCGCCGGTACGCATTTCCGAAATCTTGCCATTGTGCAGCGACATGCCGCCCAGCATCTGAACATCGAAATGGCGCATCTTCATGACGCGTTTGCTGCCTTCGCGCACGACGGCAAAAGCCTCCGGAAGCAGGGCATCCAGGGTTTCGCCAGCGGCTACCCGATCCTTGAACGCCTGCGTCTTGGCGCGCAACTGGTCGTCGTCGAGTTTTTCGTATTGCGTTTCCAATGCATTGATCTGGTCAACGGTTTTGCGGTAGGTCTTGAGCAGCCGGTCGTTGCGGCTACCGAAAATTTTTGTCAGGATATTGGAAGCCATAAATGCGAAGCCGCGAATCACCGCTCCCCTGAGCTGGCAATGCGGCCAAAATCCCTTATTGAGTACGGAACTTAGCTGTGGGCACAAACGGTTAGTTCAACCGTGCGCAAACCGCAGATTTTAGCGCTGCCCGGAAAGCTGCCCTCCACGTGATCCCAATGGATGCAGTTTTCAGGTCTTCAGGGGGAAATTGAGCAAAGCCTGGGTATCGGCAGCCGTTTAAAGACAATGACGCTGAAAAACCAGGGAACGGCATCTACGATAATCAGAACGCCATGCCGACTCCCATCAAAAACTGACCATGCACAGACGTTTGCAATCCGCAGTGAGCTTGCACCAGGCGGCCGGCAATTCGCCGTCCCTGGCGCGGCTCACCGACTTGGTCCGTGAATCGAACCATCGGTTGAAAGCCATTGAAACGCTGATTCCTCCAGCCTTGCAATCGGCCGTCAAGGCAGGACCTATTGATGGTGAAAACTGGTGTCTTCTGGTGAGTGGCAATGCAGCTTCAGCAAAAATCCGGCAACTGATCCCGCTCATCCAGTCGAGCCTGTTGCGTCAGGGCTGGAAAGTGAAGTCCATCCGGCTGAAAATTTTGATCGCCAGGAAACCGTGAAAGCTTGAGATGAAGCGAAATCCGGGAGTGGGGATTTTTGCATGACGCTATTCAATAAATAGCAAACAATGCTTTCGTGGTATGCATAAGCCATGCTTTTTACGCAATTCCATTGAATGGTGCCGCTTGTCGGAATCGAACTGACGACCTACCGCTTACAAGGCGGTTGCTCTACCAACTGAGCTAAAGCGGCACAAATCGTATTCTACTTCACACGCTTGAGTGAAGGACGTGGGCGGGTCGGCGGCCTGGGCGGTTCAGGCGCATCCGTTTTCTTGTGCCTGACTTTGCCGGTAGCATGCGTGTCCGGCACGTTTTCCACCAGTTGCATGATCTTGCTGTCAGGCGTTTCCGATGAAGATTGGCCAGCCGGCAAGGCCTCCTGAACTGGCGCGGCAGGCTGTGATGCACGGGAGTCGCCGCTTCCCGCAGGCATTGTTTCGAGCGGAAACGCCATGCCTTGCCCATTTTCGCGCGCATAAATGGCGATCACATGGCTGATGGGCACCAGAATTTCACGCGCAGCGCCGCCAAAACGAGCCTTGAATTCTATGAACTCGTTCCCCAGGGTCAGGGAACTGGTGGCATCGAACCCAATGTTCAGCACGATCTCGTTATCTTTGACGTATTCACGTGGCACTTGCACGGTGTTGTCCACCGATACGGCCACATAAGGCGTGAAACCGTTGTCGGTACACCATTCGTACAAGGCACGAATCAGGTAGGGACGGGTTGACGTGGCATTTGGTGCATTCATGAAGTCGGCCAAGTTGCTGATTCCTTTAAATTTGATGCGGGATTATTTGCGCATCACCTTCTCGGAAGGCGTCAATGCTTCGATGTAAGCGGGACGTGAAAAAATACGCTCGGCATACTTGAGCAGCGGTGCCGCATTTTTTGACAGGTCGATCCCGTAGTAATCCAGGCGCCAGAGCAGCGGTGCGATCGCCACGTCGAGCATCGAGAAATTGTCCCCGAGCATGAACTTGTTCTTCAGGAAAATGGGCGCGAGTTGCGTCAGGCGGTCACGAATATGGGCGCGTGATTTTTCAAGCGCTTTTTCGTTCCCCTTGGAAGCACGGGACTCAAGGGCGCTGACGTGAACAAACAGTTCTTTTTCAAAATTCAGCAGAAACAGCCGAACCCGAGCGCGGTCCACCGGGTCACCGGGCATGAGCTGCGGGTGCGGGAAACGCTCGTCAATGTATTCGTTGATGATGTTCGACTCGTACAGGATCAAGTCGCGCTCGACCAGAATGGGCACCTGACCGTAGGGATTCATCACATTGATGTCTTCAGGCTTGTTATACAGGTCAACATCGCGAATTTCAAAATCCATGCCTTTTTCAAACAATACGAAACGGCAGCGGTGCGAAAAAGGGCAGGTTGTACCTGAATAAAGGACCATCATGATTCGGAACTCCTAAAAGCAAAAGAGTGGAAGGCTAAGATTCAAACCTTAGAACCGTCCACTCCGAAGGTACCAATATGCGCCAGGGAAACCCCCGGGCGCATTGATCGGCACAAAAACTATTTGACGTCTTTCCAGAACGCCGCGTTGAGGCGCCAGGCCACAAAGCTCAGGCCAAGCAGAAACAGCAGCACCCATACACCGATGCGAACACGGGTATTTTGCACAGGCTCTGCCATCCACTGAAGATAACCGACAAGGTCGCCCATGGCCTGGTCGTATTGCAACGGGGTCATCGAACCCGGTGTGACCTGTTCCCAGCCCTTGAAAACGGCAACCTTGTGGCCATGCTCTTCCTTCTCGTCATACACCGGCTTGCGCACGCCCTGCAACTCCCACAGCACGTGCGGCATGGCCACGTTGGGGAAAGCCAGGTTGTTCCAGCCCGTTGCCTTGGTTTCGTCACGGTAGAAAGTGCGCATGTACGTGTACAGGTAATCTGCGCCCGAGCCGCCCGCGCCGGCACGTGAGCGGGCGATCACGGTCAAGTCGGGTGGCGTTCCGCCAAACCAGTCCTTGGCCTGTTTCGGATCGATCGCCGCCTTCATGGTTTCACCAACTTTTTCAGTCGTGAACAACAAGTTGTCCTTGATCTGCTGATCGGTCAGACCAATGTCCTTCAGTCGGTTGAAGCGCATGAAGGCTGCCGAGTGGCAGTTCAGGCAGTAGTTGACGAAAAGCTTGGCGCCATTTTGCAAGGCAGCCATGTCATTCGTCTTGTTGGGCGCCTTGTCCCAAACCATACCGCCTTCAGAGGCCTGCGCACCCGCCAGCAGACCCAGGGAAGTGATGAGGGCAAAAATTATTTTTTTCATGGTTGTAGCTTCCTGCTCTCAATGGGCCGCAAAAATAACGCGGTCGGGAACACGTTTGAAAGTGCCCAGCCGACTCCACCACGGCATTAGCAGGAAGAAACCGAAGTAGAACAAAGTGCCAACCTGGGAAACGCGCTCGCCGATCGCCGAAGGCGGCTGCACACCCAGATAACCCAGGATGAAGAAGTTGATCACGAAGATGCCGTAAAGGTATTTGTTCCAGCTTGGACGGTAGCGGATGGATTTGACTTCACTGTTGTCCAGCCATGGCAGGAAAAACAGGATGATGACGGCACCGCCCATGACCACGACGCCCCAGAATTTGGCATCGATCAACAGCATGGCGCCAACCAGCACCACGGCTGCGCCGACGATGATGGCCTTGAACAAGCCAGCGATGCGGGCTTTCAGCACCCCCAGCACGGCACCCAGGAGCACGCAGGCGATCAATGCATACATCATTTCGCTGGTGATGGCGCGCAGCATTGAGTAATAAGGCGTGAAGTACCAGACCGGGGCAATGTGCAGCGGCGTTTTCAGCGGATCGGCCGGGATGAAGTTGTTGTACTCCAGGAAATAACCGCCAAATTCCGGTGCAAAGAAGATGATGGCGCTGAAAATCATCAGGAACAGGCTGACAGCAAAAATGTCGTGCACCGTGTAGTACGGGTGGAATGGGATGGCGTCCAGCGGATGGCCGTTGGCATCACGCGGCGCGTTCGGGCCCTTGACTTCGACGCCATCGGGATTGTTGGAGCCGACTTCATGCAATGCAATGATGTGCGCCACGACCAGACCCAGCAGCACCAGCGGCACGGCAATCACGTGGAAGGCAAAGAAGCGGTTCAGCGTTGCATCGCCCACCACATAGTCGCCGCGAATCAGCAGGGCCAGGTCAGGACCGATGAACGGGATGGCGGCAAACAGGTTCACGATGACCTGGGCGCCCCAGTAGCTCATCTGGCCCCAGGGCAGAAGATAGCCCATGAAGGCTTCGGCCATCAGTGCCAGGAAAATCGCGCAGCCGAACACCCAGATCAACTCGCGCGGCTTGCGGTAACTGCCATAGATCAGTCCACGGAACATGTGCAGATAAACCACGACGAAAAAGGCCGAAGCGCCGGTGGAGTGCATGTAGCGGATCAGCCAGCCCCAGGGCACATCGCGCATGATGTATTCGACCGAGCCGAAAGCCAGCGATGCTTCAGGCTTGTAGTTCATCGTCAGGAAAATCCCGGTGACGATCTGAATGACCAGCACCAGCAGGGCCAGCGAACCGAAGATGTACCAAAAATTGAAGTTTTTCGGCGCGTAGTACTCGCTCATGTGCTCTTTGAAGAGCTTGCTGGCGGGGAAACGGTTGTCAACCCATGTCATTGCCTTGTCGGCAAGCGGGGCATCGGGGGAAATTTCTTTGAATACAGCCATAACTGATCCTGGTTCGGTGAGGTTCTTTGGCCTTGGATTGATACAGTGCGCTACGGCAGGGTTTCAAGGGCGGGCGGCAGGGTCTTTTTTGAAAAGAGGTAGCAGGCCTTCAAGCCTTCTTGTCTTCACCAATCAGCAGCTTTGCATCCGACAGGTACATATGGGGCGGGACTTCAAGGTTGTCAGGCGAAGGCTTGTTTTTATACACGCGCCCCGCCAGGTCGAACGTCGATCCATGGCAAGGACACAGGAAGCCGCCGTGCCAGTCATCAGGCAGCGATGGCTGCGCGCCGGTCTGGAACTTGTCGGAAGGCGAGCAGCCAAGGTGCGGGCAAATGCCTACCACCACCAAGGTGTCGGCCTTGATGGAACGGGTTTCATTGCGCGCGTATTCAGGGGTCCACTCAGGCAGCTTTCGTTCAGACTTGGGGTCTGCCAGCAGGTTGTCGACCTGGGGGAGGGACGCCAGCTGCTCGGGCGTGCGCTTGACGATCCAGACCGGTTTTCCACGCCATTCCACGGTCATCTTTTCACCCGGCTTCAGGGCAGAAATATCGACCTCGATCGCAGCGCCCGTGGCTTTGGCGCGCTCGGACGGCTGGAAAGTGCTCACAAACGGCACGGCCACGGCGGCAACGCCTGCTCCGCCTACGGCACAGGTGGCGACGATCCAGTTTCTTTTATCTTTATCGACAGGCGCGCCGTGTGGCGCGCCCATTACGCTTGCTTGGGTCATGGAAGTCCTTCAAGAACTGGCTTGAAAAAGGAATAGTGGGGGGTCAACCCGCGATTGTAGCGGAGCAGGAAGTGATATTTGAAGGCTTTGCCATGGTTTGAGGTCATCCTTGTCCGGCCTTTTACAATTGAAAGGCACGCCTGCTTTGTTGCAAACAATGCTTCCAGGCAGCTTGTGAATACGTGCAAAAGCTGCATAATTATTTCGCGGCTGCCGCAGTGCGGTGCCGGTATAACAATCACAAGGAACTGGAGTCAAACCATGGGAATGATGCAGGAATTCAAGGAATTTGCCGTCAAGGGCAATGTGATGGACCTGGCCGTCGGTGTGATCATTGGAGGGGCTTTCGGCAAAATTGTCGATTCCATCGTCGGCGACCTGATCATGCCGGTGGTCAGCAAGCTCTTTGGCGGGCTCGACTTCTCGAATTACTATGTTGCGATGGCCGGGCAGGCCGCAGGACTCCCGCTGGTCGAAGCAAAAAAGGCGGGCGCCGTCTTCGCCTATGGCAACTTCATCACGGTGGCGCTGAATTTCATCATCCTGGCTTTCATCATCTTCATGATGATCAAGCAGATGAACCGCCTTCGTAAGCCCCGCCCGCTCGCCGCTCCGCCGGCCACGGCAGAAGACATCGTGCTGTTGCGTGAAATCCGCGACAGCCTGAAACGCCAGGTTTGACGCCCGCCCTCCATGCGCATCGATCAGCGCCGTGTTGATTCAGGGCGCAGCAAAAGATCCTTCAAATATGGGCTATGCAGCCTGCTGGCGCGCCATTCGGATCGCGGCCAGCAGGCTGGATGGGTCTGCGTGGCCGGTGCCGGCAATGTCGAATGCCGTGCCATGGTCCGGGCTGGTGCGCACCAGTGGCAATCCGAGCGTGACGTTGACGCCCTGCTCCACCCCCAGGTATTTGACTGGAATCAGGCCCTGGTCGTGGTACATGGCCACCACCACGTCAAACTCGCCGGGCTTGGAGACGGTGTTGCGCGCACGCATGAACACCGTGTCCGGGGCAAAGGGGCCCCGCACATCCAGGCCTTCACGCAAGGCGGCCGCCATGGCGGGGGCAATGATCAATTGCTCCTCCGTGCCAAACAGCCCGCCCTCGCCGGCATGCGGATTCAGGCCCGCCACGGCAATGCGCGGCGGTCGCCCCAGACCGGCCCTAAGCGCATGGTGCGCGATGCGCAGGGTCTGCAGCACGTTGTCGAAGGTCACAGCGTCAATCGAATTTCTGAGAGACATGTGAATGCTCACCAGCACCGTCCTGAGTTCCTCATTGGCCAGCATCATGCGCACCGGGACTTGGCTCACCGGTTTGCCCAGGAACGCGGCGGCCTCGGCCTGCAGCATTTCGGTATGGCCCGGGAAACGGGCCGCCCAGCCACCGGCGGCTGACAGGGCTTCCTTGTGAATCGGCGCCGTGACCATGGCGGCAGCCTCGCCCGCCAGCACGGCGCGGGCGGCCCAGACGATGCAGTCTGCCGCAGCCCTGCCGGCCAGTCCACTGATCTGTCCATAGGGAACCAGGGCAGGCAGTACGCATTTTTGCAGCACGCCGATGCAGTTCGGCGGCACCGCCGGCAGGTCGGCCAGCGAATCCAGTTCGGCTACCGGCATTGCCGGATTTCCGGATTGGAAGGCCACCAGCGCGCAAGCGCGGCGCAGCGTCGGCACGTCACCGACCACCACGCAGTCCGTCAGGTCCTGTGGTGACCGGGCGAAGGCCTTGGCGATGATTTCAGGGCCGATACCGGCGGCGTCGCCCATGGTGATGAGGAAAGGTCGGGTTGGGATGGTCATGCAGGGTTGTCGATGTCAATGAACTGGTGATAAAGGCCGAATTGCGCCGCGACATGCGAGGCAAGCGCCGGCGCGCCGTAACGCTCCGAGGCATGGTGGCCGCAGGCAATGAAGGTCACGCCCATCTCGCGTGCAAGGTGCGCCTGCGGCTCTGAAATCTCGCCGGTGATGAAGGCATCGGCGCTGGCGGCAATGGCAGACTCGAAATAGCCTTGCGCTCCGCCGCTGCACCAAGCTATTTTTTTGATAGCTGCTTGTGCCGGTCCCACCTGCGTAACAGGCCTTTTCAACGTATTTTCAATGTGCCGGGCCAGATCGCCGGGGGTGGCAAAACTGCCGCCATCGCTTCGCCCACCCAAAAATCCCAGGCTCTGCTCGCCAAAGCAGCTAATGGTCGTCAAGCCCAGTTGCCGCCCCAGCTGCGCATTGTTGCCCAGCTCGGGATGCGCATCGAGCGGCAGGTGATAGGCAAACAGGCTGATGTCGTGGGCCAGCAGCAGCGCCAGCCGCTGCTTCATCCAGCCGGTCACGCGGCCGTCCTGGCCGCGCCAGAACAGGCCATGGTGCACAAAGATGGCGTCGGCCTGGGCGTCAATGGCCGCTTCGATCAGCGCCCGGCTGGCCGTGACCCCGGAAACCATCCGGCGCACCTGCGTTTTTCCTTCCACCTGCAAGCCGTTGGGGCCGTAGTCCTTGAAGCGCTCCGGCTGCAGCAGCGCGTCAAACGCCGCCAGCAACTCCTGTCTCGTTGTGGTGTTCATGCCGGGATTGTCTCAGGCATGGTCGTCCTGCCGGGTCTTCCGGATTTTTTCCCGTATTCACGGCTTTCCAGTGGCTTGCAGCACAATACGTGTTTGGCGGCCTGTAGATCGACTGCACCGCCTGCACCCGCTTTTCTTTTACGCCAGCCAACTCCTTTTTGATCCATGAAGCGCACCTGGCTCCTGTTTTCCCAGACCGTCACCATTTTGGTGGCAGCTTATTTCGTCGTTGCCACGCTCCAGCCGCAGTGGCTGAACAGGCGCGCCACGATTGGCGGTGTTTCCGTCATCGAAGCACCCGCCAGCAGCCTGCCGCGTGCCGCCGGTCCGGCCAGCCCCATCGGCAGCTTTGCTGCGGCTGCAAAAATAGCGTCGGCAGCCGTGGTCAGCATCAACACCAGCAAGGCGGCCGCCAAAAACCCGCAAATGAACGACCCCTGGTTCCGGTTTTTCTTCGGCGACCAGAACCCGGGCGAAGCACAGGCAGGCCTGGGCAGCGGCGTGATCGTGAGCAGCAGCGGCTACATCCTGACCAACAACCATGTGGTCGAAGGCGCCGATGAAATCGAGGTCGTTCTCAACGACACCCGCAAGACCCGGGCGAAGGTGATCGGCACCGACCCCGACACTGATCTGGCCATTCTCAAGATCGATCTGGACAAGCTGCCCGTGATTGTCCTGGGCAACTCGGACGAGTTGCAGGTGGGCGACCCGGTGCTGGCCATCGGCAATCCGTTTGGCGTGGGCCAGACCGTGACCGGCGGCATCGTCAGCGCCCTGGGCCGCAACCAGCTGGGCATCAACACCTTCGAAAATTTCATCCAGACCGATGCGGCGATCAACCCGGGCAATTCCGGCGGCGCGCTGGTCGATGTGAATGGCAACCTGCTGGGCATCAACACCGCCATCTATTCACGCTCGGGCGGCTCCATGGGCATTGGTTTTGCCATTCCCGTGTCCACCGCCAAGCAGGTGCTCGAGGGCATCGTGGCCGAAGGGCAGGTCACGCGCGGCTGGATCGGCGTCGAGCCACAGGAACTCAATGCCGAGCTGATCGAGGCCTTCAAGCTCAAGCCGGAAGCGGCCAAGGCCGGCGGCGTGATCATCACGGGCGTGCTGCAGAACGGACCCGCCGCCCTGGGTGGAATCCGGCCGGGCGACGTGATCATGGCCGTTGATGGCCATCCAGTCCGCAATGTCAGCCAGTTGCTGACGGCGGTCGCCGCACTCAAGCCCGGCACACCTGCACCGCTCAAGGTGCTGCGCGGCGACGGCCCCGTGGATATTTCAGTGACACCGGCCCAGCGCCAGCGGCCCAAGGTGCAGCGCTAAAGGCGCGCGGGTGATTCGTAATCAACGGTTACGGCGTGAGGCACTTGCCCTGATCACCGCATCATTCGCTACTGAATCAATAGCAATAAGTCATTATGGCTGCTGCGCAAGCAGCCATATTTCCTTAAAATCGGTGCGGTTTCAGGATTTGGCGACTTCCGAGTCGGTGTCCGGCGCCTTGGTGCTCTTGAGGAACATCTGGGCGGCCAGAATACCGACCTCGTACAAACCGCCCACCACCGCCAGCAGCATGATCATCGAGCCGGCATCGGGCGGCGTGACCAGCGCGGTGCCAATGGCGGCGGCCACCCAGAAATAACCCCGGTATTCGCGCAGTTGGGCAACCGTCAGCACGCCCATGCGCACCAGCAAAATGACCGCGATCGGCACCTCGAAGGCCAGTCCGAACGCCAGGAACATGCCGAGCACGAAGTTCAGGTATTCCTCGATGTCAGGCGCTGCGGTGATCGACTTGGGCGCAAAGCTCTGGATGAACCTGAACACCTGGCCGAACACCACATAGTAGGAAAACGCCACGCCGATGAAAAACAGCACCGTGCTGGAAACCACCAGCGGCATGACCAGCTTTTTTTCATGCGAATACAGGCCGGGCGCCACGAAAGCCCACACCTGGTAAAGCACCACGGGCAGCGCGATCATGAAGGCCGCCATGAAGAGAATCTTGATCGGCACGACAAACGGCGACACGACGTTGGTGGCGATCAGGGTCGCACCCTTGGGCAAACTGGCCACCAGCGGCGCAGCCATCAGGTCATACAGGGCACCCGGTCCGGGGAACACCGCCAGGATGGCCGCCGCAATGCCGATGGCAATCACGGCCTTGATCATCCGGTCGCGCAACTCCATGAGATGCTGCACGAAGGGTTGCTCGGTGCCTGCGAGCTCGTCGGGCTTGTCGTCGCCGCCGGTGGAATTGGGATCGCTCATGGAGGAAGTTTGCGCTGTGTGAATTGCGCCGGTCTGCACGCAAAGGAAAATTCAGGGGAATGCTTCAGGCCTTGCGGCTGGGCTGCGGACGAAATCGTGCCACCCGGGCCGCGCCGGACTGGGCCTTGGTGCGAACGCCCGAGCGGGCCTTGAACCATTGCGGCGTGGCGCCGCGCTTGAGCCGCCACTTCTTTTTCGGATGCCGGTACTCGGGAAACACCTCGAAGCCGGACAAGCTGTCGGACGTGGTGGAGGTCGCCGTGTCTGACCACGATTTTTCAAAATCAGTGGCGCCGGTACGGATCGAACTTTCAACGTCGCGAGCCGCATCCTGGACGGTTTCCTTCATTTTCCGGAACTCGTCCAGCTCCATGGAACGGTTGACTTCCTGCTTGACGTCGTTGACATAGCGCTGCGCCTTGCCCAGCAGCGTGCCCACGGTTCGCGCCAGGCGCGGCAGCTTTTCAGGCCCGATGACGATCAGCGCAACTGCGCCGATCAGGGCGATTTTTGAGATACCCAGGTCAATCACGGCAGGTCAGCCCCGCAAGGCATCGAACACGCCAAAAGGAAAGTTCCGGCGTGCATCAGGGCTTTTGCCGGGCTTCGACGTCAACCGTGTTGCGCTCAGACGTGGCCTTTGCCTGGGCATTGGTCACCTGGCTGGCGGGAACCACCGGCTTTTCATCTTCGGGCAGCTGGCTGCCATCCTTCATGCCGTCCTTGAAACCCTTGACGGCGCCGCCCAGGTCGCTGCCCATGTTTCTGAGTTTTTTGGTGCCAAACACCATCACCACGATCAACAGCACGATCAACCAGTGCCATATGGAAAATCCACCCATAGTCATCTCCTTAATCTGAAAACAGTCGATTGACTGCCATGTTTGTGACAAAGCCTGATTCTAAAGGCCCCATGTGACAGCACCTATGACCCTGCAAGCCTGCTGGGTAGTTTAAAAACCAACCTTTTCAGCCTACCTGCCTATGGCCGCGATGCGGTCTCAGCCCTTGAGCCACGGCCGCGCACCGCCAATGACATGCATATGCAGGTGATGCACTTCCTGGCCGCCCTCTTCGCCGGTATTGATCACGGTGCGAAAACCACCTGCCGGATAAGCATTGCAGCCCTGCTCCATCGCCAGCCGTGGGGCCAGCACCATCATGCGACCCAGCAAGCCCGCGTGCTCCGGGCCAACCTGCGACATTGACGCAATATGCGCCTTGGGAATCATCAGAAAATGCACCGGCGCCCAAGGATGGATGTCGTGAAAGGCGAACAGCTCATCGTCCTCGTACACCTTGCGGCTGGGAATGGCGCCAGCGGCGATCTTGCAGAAAATACAGTTGTCAAAATGGCTCATGCAGCCTCCACGGAACGGCCGGCGTTCATGCGCACCATGCCCTTGACGATGCGGTACAAAAACCAGACCGAGATCAGACCCCAGGCAATCCAGCCGGGCACGATGAACAGCAGCCAGAGCCAGGACGTCAGCAAATACAGGATGCCTGCCCAAAGCACCGAGCGGATGCGCCAGCTGAAGTGCGAGGCCTGCCAGGTGTTGGCGGCGTCGCCACGCTTGACGAGGTCAATCACCAGCGCAATCAGCAGCAGCGCAATGGACACCTGGGCGCCCGGAAGCACGGCCGCCACCGCCACCACCAGGTGCAGCAGGTAGCTGACCCAGCCCCAGGTTTTCAGCCCTTCGTCAGGCTCAATCGTCACGATATCGTCGCGCAGGGTTAGCTCTCTTCCTCAATCGTTGGTGGCTTCGCGGAGCTGTGCCTTGCGCAGCGCCTTTTCCTCGATGCCGCTGGTGCCTTCGCGGCGCTCCAGTTCGGCCAGCACATCGGCAGGACGCAGGTTGTAGTGCGCCAGCGCGATCAGCGAATGGAACCACAGGTCTGCCACTTCGCCGACCAGTTTGCCTTGCAGTTCGGGCGTGGCGCCGCCGTAATCGATGTCCTTGGCGGCCATCACGGTTTCGGTGGCTTCCTCGCCAATTTTCTTCAGGAAAGCATCGGGGCCCTTGTGCAGCAGGCGCGCCACATAGCTGGTGGACGGGTCGCCGCCTTGCGCTGGCTTGCGGCTCTCGATGATGGACGCCAGGCGCTCAAGGGTGTCGTTGGTGTTCAGGGTGTGCATTGCAGGCTATTTGTAGATGCTGGCGGGGTCTTTCAAGACCGGTTCGGTCGCGACCCACTGGCCATGTTGGTAAAGGCTGAAAAAGCAGCTGTGGCGGCCGGTGTGGCAGGCTATTCCCGGCTGACCGGGTTCGTGGCCAAGTTGGGTAATCTTGAGCAGCACCACGTCGCTGTCGCAATCCAGCCGGATTTCATGCACGACCTGAAAGTGACCGGACTCCTCGCCCTTGTGCCACAGGCGATTGCGCGAGCGGCTGAAATACACCGCCTGGCCCAGTTCGGCGGTTTTTTCGAGCGCCTCGCGGTTCATCCAGGCGAACATCAGCACGTCGCCGCTGCCGGCTTCCTGCGCAATGACGGGCACCAGGCCCTTGTCGTCCCAACGGACCGTGTCTAACCAATTCATGAGGGTATTGTCCGCGATTGTGGAAGGCTGTTCTGATGTGGCCAGCGTGTCCTTGCGGCGCATGCAAGCACTATGAATTCAATAGCTGCAAGCGCCCGTCCATCAAGCGCAAACAGCCTTAAACGCTTGAAATTCAGAGCCGAACCGGAATCCCGCGACTGGCCATATGCCGTTTGGCCTGGCCAACGGTGAATTCGCCGTAGTGAAAGATGCTGGCTGCCAGCACCGCATCGGCGCCGCCGATCTGTACGCCGTCGGCCAGGTGGTCGAGGTTGCCGACGCCGCCCGAGGCGATCACCGGCACGCTGACGGCATCGCTCACCGCGCGCGTCAGTTCGAGGTCGAACCCCGACTTGGTGCCGTCGCGGTTCATGCTGGTCAGCAGGATTTCGCCCGCGCCGCGCTGGGCCATTTCAACGGCCCAGGCCACGGCGTCCAGCCCGGTGTTCTTGCGCCCGCCGTGGCTGTACACGTCCCAGCCGGCACCGCGCAGCAGCGCGTCTTCATCGCTGCGGCGCTTGGCGTCGATGGCCACGACGATGCACTGCGCGCCGTACTTGGCCGAGGCATCGGTGATGACCTGCGGATTGGCCAGCGCGGCCGAATTGAAACTGGTCTTGTCGGCACCGGCATTGAGCAGCCGGCGCACGTCTTCGACCGTACGCACTCCGCCGCCGACCGTCAGCGGGATGAACACCTGCGAGGCCACGGCCTCAATGATGTGGAGAATCAAATCGCGCCCGTCGCTGGTGGCGGTGATGTCGAGAAACGTCAGTTCGTCAGCGCCCTGGTCGTTGTAGCGCGCGGCAATTTCCACCGGATCGCCGGCATCGCGCAACTCGACGAAATTGACGCCCTTCACGACGCGGCCGCCGGTGACGTCTAAACAGGGAATGATGCGTTTAGCGAGCATGGTCTGATGTGCGTAACAAGCATTGATTGGTCTTGCCAGGGCGAGAGGACTGCAAGGGGCAACTCTGCAGCAAGCCAGGGCCACGGAACCGGCTTTGCCGGGCCGTAGGCGCAGCAGCCCCCTCGGGGGGCAGCGCAGCACACGAAGTGGCAAGCGTGGGGGTCATATCAGCCGTTCAACTCGTCAGCCCGCGCTTGCGCCGCTTCAAAGTCCAGGTCACCGCTGTAGATCGAACGGCCGCAGATCACGCCCTGCACGCCTTCGTCCTCGACGGCGCACAGCGCTTCGATGTCGGCCATGTTCGACAGGCCGCCCGAGGCAATCACCGGAATCGTCAGCGCCTGCGCGAGCCTGACGGTGGCTTCCATGTTGATGCCGCTGAGCATGCCGTCGCGGCCGATGTCGGTGTAGATGATGGACTCGACGCCGTAATCCTGGAATTTCTTGGCCAGGTCAACCACCTCGTGGCCGGTCAGCTTGCTCCAGCCATCGGTGGCAACCTTGCCGTCTTTCGCGTCGAGACCGACGATGATGTGGCCGCCAAACGCCGTGCAGGCATCCTGCAAAAAGCCTGGGTTCTTCACGGCGGCGGTGCCGATGATGACGTAGCGCAGGCCGGCATCGAGATAGCGCTCGATGGTGTCCAGGTCGCGGATGCCGCCTCCCAGCTGCACGTCGATTTCACTGCCCACCTCGGCCAGGATGCGCTTGATCGCCGCCTCATTCTTCGGCTTGCCCGCGAAGGCGCCGTTCAGGTCCACCAGGTGCAGGCGGCGCGCACCCTTGTCAACCCAGTTGCGCGCCATGGCCGCCGGGTCGTCGCTGAAAATGGTGGACTGGTCCATGTCGCCTTGTTTCAGACGGACGCAGTGGCCGTCCTTGAGGTCAATCGCGGGGATAAGGAGCATGTTGGGCTAAGGAAAAGCAGTTGGTGAAATTAAAAAAGATTCGCCCTGGCATGGGCGCATCGGAGGAAGCAAAAGGCGGTTCAGGGATTCCAGTGGAGGAAATTGCGGTACAGCGCCAGCCCCTGGTCGGCACTCTTTTCGGGGTGGAACTGGGTGGCAAAAATATTATCGCGCGCTATCGCCGCTGCAAAGCGCCCACCGTAGTCTGCCTCGCCGGCAATGTGGCGCTTATCAGACGGACAGGCGTAAAAGCTGTGAACAAAATAAAAATACGCGCCATCAGGCACGCCGTCCCAGACCGGATGGGGCTTGGCGCCGTCAGCATGCGCCTGATAAACCTGGTTCCAGCCCATTTGTGGCACCTTGTAGCGGCTGCCGTCGGGCTGGAGCTTGCCGGCCAGGTCGAACTTGACGACCTCGCCATGGATGAGCCCCAGGCCGGGCGTAGGCGCGCCATCCAGGCCCTCGTGGCTGTTGTCGAGCAGCATCTGCATGCCGACGCACACGCCAAACAGCGGCTTGTGGCCGGCGGCATGCAGCACGGCGCCGAGCATGCCCGAGTGTTCGAGCGCCAGCATGCAGTCATGCATCGCCCCCTGTCCGGGCAGCACGACGCGCTCTGCATCGAGCACGTCCTGCGGGTTGGACGTGACCCGCACCTCGTAGCCCGTGCCCTGCACCACATGCCGGACCGCCTGCGAGACCGAACGCAGGTTGCCGGAACCGTAATCGACCACTGCCACCGTTTTCAAATTGGACATTCAGAAGAAAAAAAGAAAAAAAGTAATTTGCTACGGTTTTAATAGCTATAAGCGCACGCCCCGCCTGCGAAGAAGGGCTGAAACATGCATGAACAGCGACAAGGTGCGACTTACAGCGAGCCCTTGGTCGAAGGAATCACGCCCACCGAACGCGGATCGATTTCCAGCGCCATGCGCAGGGCGCGGGCAAAGGCCTTGAACACCGTCTCGGCCTGATGGTGGGCGTTTTCGCCCTTGAGGTTGTCGATGTGCAGCGTGACGAAGGCGTGGTTGACAAAGCCCTGAAAGAATTCGTAGGCCAGCTGGCTGTCGAAGGTGCCGATCATGCCGCTCTTGAACGGCACGTTCATGACCAAGCCGGGACGGCCCGAAAAGTCGATGACCACGCGCGACAGCGCTTCGTCCAGCGGCACATAGGCATGGCCATAACGGCGCAGGCCTTTTTTGTCGCCCACGGCCTGCGCCACGGCCTGCCCGAGCGTGATGCCGACGTCTTCGACCGTGTGGTGGCCGTCGATGTGCAGGTCGCCCACGGCGTGGATGTCGAGGTCGATCAGCCCATGGCGGGCGATCTGGTCGAGCATGTGGTCAAAAAAGCCGATGCCGGTGGACAGTGCCGCCTGACCGGTGCCGTCCAGGTTGACCTTGACGGTGATCTTGGTTTCGGCGGTGTTGCGCGAAACCTCGGCAATGCGCGGTACAGACAGGGAGTCGGTGATGGAAGTGGTCATAGGGAGAGTTCAAGCGCGGCCAGCAATTGCGCGTTTTCTTCGGCAGTGCCGACGGTCAGGCGCAGGCAGTTGGCCAGCAAAGGATGCATTTTAGAAATATTTTTGACCAGCACCTTACGATTTCGCAAGCCATCGAAGGTGCGCGCCGCGTCGGGAACGCGGATCAAAATCATGTTGGCGTCGCTGTGCCAGGCCTTGACGCCCGGCAAGGCGGCAAGCGCGTCGAACAGAAAGGCGCGCTGGGCGATCAGTTCCTGTGCCTGGGCCTCAAAAACCTCCCGGTGTTCGAGGGCGAACAGCGCGCATTCGTAATTCAGCACGCTGATGTTGTAAGGCGGACGCACCTTGTCGATTTCGGCAATCAAGGCTTTCGGCCCCATCATGTAGCCCAGGCGAACGCCGGCCAGGCCGAACTTGCTCAGGGTGCGCATCAAGAGCACATGGCCGTGTCTTGCCATGCGGCCTGCATAGCTCTTGCTGGCAAACGGCTGGTAGGCCTCGTCCATCACGACCAGGCCGCCCTGCGCGCCGACGGCGTTGATGATTTTTTCGATCACCGCGTCATCCCACAGGTTGGCCGTCGGGTTGTTCGGATAGGCCAGGTAGGTAATCGATGGCTTGTGCTCGGCAATGGCAGCCAGCATCGCCGCTTCGTCGAGTTCAAAGTCGGGCGTCAGATCGACGCCGATGAACTTCAGGCCCTGCAACTGCGCGCTCATGGCGTACATCACGAAACCGGGCAGCGGCGCCAGCACCGAGCCGCCGGGCACGTCGCAGGCCAGCGCCAGCAGCGCGATCAGCTCGTCCGAGCCGTTGCCCAGCATGATGTCGAAGCCTTCAGGCATCTGCGCATAGTCGGCCAGCTCGCGGCGCAGGTCGTTGACGCGGCCGTCCGGGTAGCGGTTCAGCGCCAGCGCGCCCAGTCGCTGCCCCAGATGCGCCTGCAGGGCGGCGGGCAGCCGGTGCGGATTTTCCATCGCGTCGAGCTTGACCATGCCGGCCGAGTCCTGAATGGCGTAGGCGTGCATCGACTGCACGTCCTGGCGGATCAGTTGCTTGAGTTTCGGGTCAAGTGTGGAATCAGGCGCGGTCATTGATTGGGTTTTCTCATGTCGGGTACGGTGGTCAAGCGCAGTTCGGCGGCGCGGGCATGCGCCTGCAGGCCTTCGCCATAGGCCAGTTCGGCGGCAATCGGGCCGAGGACTTGCGCGCCGGCTTCGCTGACCTCGATCAGGCTGGAGCGTTTCTGGAAGTCATACACGCCCAGCGGGCTGGAAAAGCGCGCCGTGCCGCTGGTCGGCAGCACGTGGTTAGGGCCGGCGCAGTAGTCGCCCAGGCTTTCGCTGGTGTAGGCGCCGAGAAAAATTGCGCCGGCGTGGCGTAGCAGCGGCTCCCAGCGGTGCGGGTCGCGGCTGGAGACTTCCAGATGCTCGGGCGCGATGCGGTTGCTGATCTCGCAGGCTTCTTCCATGCTGCGCGTGTGGATTAGCGCGCCCCGGTCGCTGAGCGACCTGGCGATAATTTCGGCACGCGGCATCGCGGGCAGCAGGCGGTGGATGGCTTCCTGCACGGCGTCGATGTAGGCCGCGTCGGGGCACAGCAAAATGCTTTGCGCCAGCTCGTCATGCTCGGCCTGGCTGAACAGGTCCATCGCCACCCAGTCGGCCGGCGTCGTGCCGTCGGCCAGCACCAGAATCTCGGACGGCCCGGCAATCATGTCGATGCCGACCGTGCCGAACACGCGCTTCTTGGCGCTGGCGACATAGGCATTGCCGGGGCCGGTGATCTTGTCCACCTTGGGCACGGTCGCCGTGCCATAGGCCAGCGCAGCCACGGCCTGCGCACCGCCAATGGTGAAGGCGCGCGTCACGCCGGCGACGTAGGCGGCGGCCAGCACCAGCGCATTTTTCTCGCCCCTGGGCGTGGGCACGACCATGATGATCTCGCCGACACCAGCCACGTGGGCGGGAATCGCGTTCATCAGCACCGATGACGGGTACGCTGCCTTGCCGCCGGGCACGTAAATGCCAACGCGGTCCAGCGGCGTGACCTTCTGGCCCAGCAGCGTGCCGTCTTCGTCGCGGTAGCTCCAGCTTTCGCCGCAGGCCTTTTTCTGCGCCTCGTGGTACGTGCGCACGCGCCTGGCGGCGGCCTGCAGCGCGCCCCGCTGGGCAGCGGGAATCGATTCGAACGCAGCCTTGAGTTCGGCCTGCGTGAGTTCGAGCTCGGCCATCGCGCCAACGCTCAGGCCGTCAAAGCGCGCGGTGTACTCCAGCACCGCCGCATCGCCGCGCTGCTGGACATCGGCCAGGATGTCGGCCACGCGCTGCTCGATTTCGGCATCGGTATCGGCCGACCAGTGCAGCCGGGCCTTGAATTGAGACTCGAAAGTGCTGTCAGCGCACGACAGTCGGGCGGGAGTAGCTATCAATTTCATGGCAATCAGGGGGTTAGGGGCTTGGCAAGCGCCAAGGCAAACGCATCAATCAGCTTGCGGATGGGCGCCTGCTTGAGCTTGAGCGCGGTCTGGTTCACCACCAGGTGCGAACTGATGTCCATGATGCGCTCGACCTCAACCAGATGGTTGGCCTTGAGCGTGTTGCCGGTGGACACCAAGTCGACAATCGCGTCGGCAAGCCCGGTCAGCGGCGCCAGTTCCATGCTGCCGTAGAGCTTGATCAGGTCAACGTGCACGCCCTTGGAGGCAAAAAAGTCACGCGAAATTTCCACATACTTGGTCGCCACCTTCAGGCGCGAGCCTTGTTTGACGGCCGCGGCGTAGTCAAAGCCCTGGCGCACTGCCACGCTGATGCGGCATTTGGCAATCTGCAGGTCCAGCGGCTGGTACAGTCCCTGGCTGCCCGATTCGAGCAGCGTGTCCTTGCCGACGACACCAATATCGGCGCCGCCGTACTGCACATAGGTCGGCACATCGGTGGCGCGCACCAGCACCACGCGCAGGTCGGGCTGGTTGGTGTCCAGGATCAGCTTGCGGGACTTTTCCGGGTCGTCGAGCACCTCGATGCCGGCGGTGTGCAGCAGCGGCAGGATGTCGTCAAAGATCCGGCCTTTGGAGAGGGCGAGCGTGATCATGCTTTCATCCGTTCAATATCGGCGCCAATGCCGCGCAGCTTGGCTTCCATCTGGTCGTAACCCCGGTCGAGGTGGTAGATGCGTTCGACAACGGTCTCACCGCTGGCGACCAGACCGGCAATCACCAGACTGGCCGAGGCGCGCAGGTCGGTGGCCATCACGGTGGCGCCCGAAAGCTTTTCAACGCCTTCCACGACGCAGACCTTGCCTTCGATCTGGATTTTTGCGCCCAGGCGCACCATTTCGTTGACGTGCATGAAGCGGTTCTCAAAAATCGTCTCGGTCACCGTGCTGGTGCCCTGCGCAATGGCGTTGAGCGCCATGAACTGTGCCTGCATGTCGGTCGGAAAACCCGGGTATTCGGTGGTGCGGAAGGACTGGGCCTTCATGCGGCCGCTGGCCTGGATGCGGATGAACCCTTCGCCAGCCGTGATGGTGGCACCGGCTTCGCGCAGCTTTTCAATCACCACTTCGAGGTGGTCGGCGCGGCCATGCCGCAAGACCACGTCACCGCCGGCCGCCGCCACGGCACACAAAAAGGTGCCGGTTTCAATCCGGTCGGCCACGACCTGATGGGTGCAGCCGTGCAGGCGCTCGACGCCCTGAATGCGGATGCGCCGGCTGCCGTGGCCTTCGATGTTGGCGCCCATCTTGATCAGCATTTCGGCTAGGTCGCCGATTTCGGGCTCCTGCGCTGCGTTTTCAAGAATGGTCTCGCCTTCAGCCAGCGTGGCGGCCATCAGGAAATTCTCGGTGCCGGTCACGGTGACCATGTCGGTCGTGAGGCTGGCGCCTTTCAGTCGTGTCTGGCCTTTGGGCAGCTTGGCCAGCATGTAGCCATGCTCGACGATGATCTCGGCACCCATGGCCTGCAGGCCCTTGATGTGCTGGTCCACCGGCCGCGAGCCGATGGCACAGCCGCCGGGCAGCGACACCGTCGCCTCGCCAAAACGCGCCAGCAGCGGCCCCAGCGCCAGCACCGACGCGCGCATGGTCTTGACCAGTTCATAAGGCGCTTCAGGCGAACTCAGCGGACCGGCATTGAGCGTCACCGTGCCGGAAACGCTGGCGCTGCGCTCGGCCTCGACACCCATGTTGCGGATCAGCTTGAGCATGGTGGCCACGTCCTGCAGACCGGGAACATTGTGCAGCGTGACCGTGTCAGCGGTCAGCAAGGCCGCGCAAAGTTCGGGCAATGCCGCGTTTTTGGCGCCCGAGATGTCAACCGAGCCGGCCAGGGACTTGCCGCCCTTGATGCGTAGTTTGTCCATGTGTTTATTGCGCTTTCAGGGAAGCCCATTCGGCAGGCGTATAGGTCTTCATCGACAGGGCATGGACTTCACCGGTTTGAATCCGGTTTCCCACCGTCGCATAGGCGCGGTGGTGGCGCGCAATCCGCGACAGGCCCTGAAAAGCACTGGAGACCATGGTGGCGTACCAGTGGCTGCCGTCACCCGACACTTCAAGGTGTTCGCAAGGCAGGTCGGCGGCAATGATGGTTTGGAGTTCTTCGCTGGTCATAAAGGTTTTCTAAAAAAAGTCTCACTGCCTTGGGTGGCGTAAAAATGGGATCAACGCAGCACAGGGAGTAACAAGCATGGCGGCTCCCGCTTCAACCCAGCAGGGGCCGCGGGACTGGCTTCGCCAGACCGCAGGCGCAGCGGCCCCCTCGGGGGGAAGCGCAGTACGCGAAGCGACAAGCGTGGGGGCCATTAATGTCTGATCTTATAACCCGTGCGCAGCATGTTGACCGCGACGGCGCTGATGACGAGAAATGCGCTCAGCACCAACCCCAGACTGAGCCACGGCGACACATCGCTGACGCCAAAAAAGCCGTAGCGAAAGCCGTCGATCATGTAGAAGAACGGGTTCAGGTGGCTGATCTTTTGCCAGAACGGCGGCAGCGAGTGAATCGAATAAAACACGCCACTCAGAAACGTCATCGGCATGATGATGAAGTTCTGGAAGGTGGCCATCTGGTCGAACTTCTCGGCCCACAGGCCGGCAATCACGCCCAGCGCGCCAAGCATGGCCGAACCCAGCACGGCAAACAGCACGATCCACAGCGGCGCCACGAAACCGGGCCGTCCGAAAAACGCCGTGACGACAAAAACGCCCGTGCCGACCATCAGGCCGCGCACCACCGACGAGCCGACGTAGGCCCAGAACCAGTCCCAGTGCGACAGCGGCGTGAGCAGCACGAACACCAGGCTGCCCATGATCTTGCTCTGGATCAGCGACGACGAACTGTTGGCAAACGAGTTCTGCAGCACGCTCATCATCACCAGGCCGGGCACCAGAAAGGCGGTGTAGCTGACCTTGCCGTACACCAGCGCCTGGCCCTGCAGCACATGGCCGAAAATCAGCATGTAGAGTACGGCCGTCAGCACCGGTGCGCCAACGGTCTGGAAACCGACCTTCCAGAAACGCAGGATTTCTTTATAAAAAAGCGTTTGCCAACCGGTCATTTCATGGCTCCTGCCAAGTCCATCGTCATGGGTTCCTTCACTTCTTTTTCATTCATTACTTCAAGAAACACGTCTTCCAGGTCGGCCTTGCGGATTTCCACATCCTCGGCCACCAGCCCAGCCTCGCGGACGGCCGCCAGGTACTGCTCGATTTCACGCGCATTGTGTGCCGGAAACTGCACGATGCGACCTGTAATACGGGCCTGACGCGCCAGGTGCAGGGGAAGTTCGCTATCAATCTTGAAGCGCAGGACATTGCTGGAAGCTGCGCTGAGCAGGTCGGACGTTTGTGCCAGCGCAACCACCCGGCCCTGCTTGAGCATGGCAATGCGGCTGCACAAAGCCTCGGCCTCCTCCAGGTAATGGGTGGTCAGCAACACGGTGCTGCCCTGCTTGTTGAGCTTGGCGATGAACTGCCACAGGGTCTGGCGCAATTCGACATCGACGCCCGCTGTCGGTTCGTCCAGCACGATGACCTGCGGCTTGTGCACCAGCGCCTGAGCCACCAGCACCCGGCGCTTCATGCCGCCGGAAAGCTGGCGCATGTTGGCGTTGCCCTTGTCGGCCAGGCCCAAATTGGCCAGCAACTCGTCAATCCAGTCGTCGTTGTGCTTGATGCCGAAATAGCCCGACTGGATGCGCAGTGCTTCGCGCACGGTGAAGAAGGGGTCGAACACCAGTTCCTGCGGCACCACGCCGAGCTTGCGCCGGGCGTTGGCATAGTCGAGCAGCACGTCGCTGCCGTGCACCAGGACACGGCCGCTGCTGGCATGCGACAGTCCGGCCAGAATGCTTATAAGGGTGGTCTTGCCGGCGCCGTTGGGGCCAAGCAAGCCGAAAAATTCGCCCTGCTGGATGTCAAAGCTGACATGGTCCAGCGCCTTGAGGCCGGTGCCGGACTGGTTTCGCGGGGGAGGATAGGTTTTGCAGACGGACTGGAATGAGATGGCTGGCATGAGCCCGCTATTTTAGGGGCTGATGGCTTTCTTATCCCGAGCAGCCGGCCAAGGCCTTTGCAGCCCTTGCCTGCAGACGAAGCATGACCTCAGGCTGCCACGGCTGCGGATGCTGGCGGCGAAGCGGGAATCAGCGTGGCCACACCATAGACGTCGGCCAGTTGCAGCAATTGTTCGGGCGCGCCCTGCACCGAGAAACCCTTGCGTGCCGCCAGCGCCTGCCGGCGGCATTCGAGCAGGATGGCCAGCGCCGACGAGTCAAACTGGCTCAGCGCGCTGGCGTCCACAACAACGTCTGCGGGCATCGACAGCACTTCCTTTGGAATGGTGTCGAAAAAACCGCAGGCGGCTGCATGGGTCAGGACAGCAGGAAGTTTCAGCATGGCAATCGATTGGCGTGTTCAGGACTTGGCGCCGCCTGCGTTGGTCTGGTTGCGCTGCGCCATCGACGCAATCAGGCCGTCAAGGCCATTGGCGCTGACTTCCTGGGCAAACTGGGTGCGGTAGGTTTCCACCAGCCAGATGCCCAGCACGTTCAGGTCATAGATTTTCCAGCCGGTCGGCGTTTTTTCCATACGGTAGTCCAGTTGGACCGGGTCGCCGCGTCCCAGCACTTCGGTGCGGACTGTCACCTCGTTGTCGCCGGCGGCTGCGCGCAGCGGCTTGACATTGAGCTTCTGGTCGTTGACCTGCGACAGCGCGCCGGAATAGGTACGGACCAGAAGGGTTTTGAACTCCTGCTGCAACCGGTTTTTTTGCTCTGGCGTGGCCTGGCGCCAGTTACGGCCGACCGCAGAAGCCGTCATGCGTGTGAAATTGACGTTGGGCATGACCTTGGTATCGACCAGCGCCAGCACACGGTTCATTTCGCCCGCCTGAATGGCCTTGTCGGACTTGATGGCGTCCAGCACCTCGGTGGATACGCGCTTGATCAGTGCATCCGGGGCCTCGTCGGCCGCGCGAACCAAGGGGGACGAAGCCAGCAGGGCCAGGCTGAGCGTGGCGGTCAACAAACGTCCGAGAGTTCTACGGTTCATGATTTTTTCTTTCAAAGTCAAAACAATTGGCGGCCTGCAGCGCCATGGCCTGTTCCATCTGCGCTGCGGCGACTGTGCTTGTAGGATGAACTATTTTGCAGGCGGGTTGGCGGGCAGCCAATGAAGTTTTAAAACGCTTGGGTAAAGCTTGTTACCACGGCTTCACTGCGGATTCGGATTCGGCACCGGAGCCGCAGGCGACGCTTCAGGCAGGTCGAAGCGCTCTTCGGGTTCGGTGCGCGGGTTGCCGCCGATCAGGCTCCTGCGGCGTTGCAAATAGGCATCGCGGGTAAAGGCGTATTTGTCCAGCGCCGCTTGGTCCAGCAGATCGCCGGCACGAAGCAGGTTGGCCCGCGTATCGACCAGGTCCAGGGTCTTCAGGGAATTGCGCACGGGGACATTGCCTGACTGCGACACCAGGTCGCCCTGCATGTCCACCACCCGGCCTGCCGTGTCGCGCACGCTGGAGGGTCCAAACAGCGGAAGCACCACATACGGACCGGAGGCCAGCCCCCAGGTTCCCAGGGTCTGGCCGAAATCTTCCTTGTGCTTCGGAATTTTCAGCTCGGTGGCGACATCAAAAATGCCGCCCACGCCCCAGAACGTGTTGGTGGTGACGCGAAACAGCGAATCCATTGCTTCAGCCGGCTTGGCCTGCAGCGCATTGTTCACCATGGACCAGACGTCCGAGATGTTTTCAAAGAAATTCGTGACGCCGGTGCGCACCGGCGACGGCGTGATGTTCTGGTAGGCGGTAGCGACGGGCTTGAGCACGGCGCGGTCAAGCCCTTCGTTGAAGCTGTAGACGCCGCGGTTGAACGGCTCCAGCGGATCGGCAGGATTCGCCTGGGGACCGGTGGCGCATCCCTGCAGCAGGACGATGGCCAGGGCGGCGGCGGTCCAGCCCGGGACTTTTTTCAGAGAAATGGCTTGCTTCATTTTTTGTCCGTCGTTGCAGTTGCTGGCAGGGGAGGAGCCGTTCCTGAAGATTCGTCGGCGGTCTTGCTGAACAGGAACTGGCCGATGAGATTTTCCAGCACGACGGCCGACTGCGTTTGTCGGATGACGTCGCCAGCAGCGAGGTTTTTTTCATCGCCGCCCGCCTGGATGCCGATGTACTGCTCGCCGAGCAGGCCGCTGGTAAGGATTTTCAGCGAACTGTCCTTGGGAAAAGAATAACGGCTTTGCATTTCGAGCGTGACGCGCGCCTGGAATGTCTGGTCATTGAAGCTGATGTCCTCGATCCGGCCCACCACCACGCCCCCGCTGCGCACCGACGCCTTGGGCTTGAGCCCGCCCACGTTGTCGAATTCTGCCGTGATCCGGTAGGTGGGCTGGAAATTGAGGTTCAGCAAATTGGCCGCCTGCAATGCCAGAAACAAAATGGCCACGGCGCCCACCAGCACAAACAGGCCGACCCACACATCAATCTTCGAGCGTTGCATCAAAACTTCCTTCCAAACGGTTGAGGACAGTGCCCGTCCGGCATTCGCACGGAAAAGGCCTGTCCCACGAATTTTTTCAAGTGATCACTTCGTGAACATCATCGCGGTCAGGATGAAATCCAGGCCCAGCACTGCCAGCGAGGCCACCACCACCGTGCGCGTCGTGGCACTGGCCACGCCTTCGGGCGTCGGTTGAGACTGGTAGCCCTGCAGCAGCGCCACGAAGGTCACGGTAAAGCCGAACACGATGCTCTTGATGATGCCGTTGCCGACGTCGGCCCAGACATCGACGCTGCCCTGGATCTGGCTCCAGAACGAGCCGGCATCGATACCGATCATCAGCACGCCGACCACCCATCCGCCAATCACGCCCATGGCGCTGAACACGGCGGCCAGCAGCGGCATGGCAATCACGCCGCCCCAGAAGCGCGGCGCCAAAATGCGCTTGATCGGATCGACGGCCATCATTTCCATCACGCTGATCTGCTCGCCGGCCTTCATCAAACCGATCTCGGCGGTCAGCGAGGTTCCGGCCCGGCCGGCAAACAGCAGTGCCGTCACCACCGGTCCGAGTTCGCGCACCAGCGTGAACGTGACCAGCTGGCCCAGTGCTTCGGTCGAGCCAAAGCGCAGCAGCGTGTAGTAGCCCTGCAGGCCGAACACAAAACCGACGAACAGGCCGGAAACGGCAATGATGACGAGCGAATAATTGCCCAGGAAATGGATCTGGTCACGCACCAGTCCAAAGCGCTTGAAGCTGGAGCCAAATGTCGCCAGAAGACGCAGGAACAGCCGTGCGCCATAGCCCAGGTTGGCGAGCCAGCTGCGGGTGGCAAATCCAACGTCAGCAGGCTTGTACCAACTCATGAAGAGGCTCCGGATGTCAGGGATGCAGGCGCCACGCCGGGACCGAAGTCCTGCTCGACGGTGATGCCGGGATAGTCAAAATGCACCGGACCGTCCGGCAGCGCATGCACATACTGGTAGACCAGCGGATCGGCGCTCTGGCGCACCGCATCAGGCGTGCCCTCGACGGCGACCTTGCCATTGGCCAGGATGATCACATGGTCGGCAATCGCAAACGTCTGCTCCAGTTCGTGCGAGACAAACAGGCTGGTCAGCCCGAGGCTGTCGTTGAGATGGCGAATCAGCCGTGCCGACGTTCCCAGCGAAATCGGGTCGAGTCCGGAAAACGGCTCGTCGTACATCACCAGTTCAGGGTCCAGCGCGATGGCGCGGGCCAGCGCAATGCGCCGCGCCATGCCGCCCGACACCTCGCTGGGCATCAGGTCGCGCGCGCCGCGCAGTCCCACTGCATTGAGCTTCATCAGCACAATGTCGCGGATCAGCACTTCGGGCAGGCCGGTGTGTTCGCGCAGCGGAAAGGCGACGTTTTCAAACACGCTCAGGTCGGCAAACAGCGCGCCGAACTGGAACAGCATGCCCATGCGGCGGCGTGCCGCGTACAGTTGTTCCTGGTCCATGGACGTGACGTCCTGGCCGTCGAACAGCAACTGGCCCGACTGCGCCCGGTTTTGCCCGCCGATCAGGCGCAGGATGGTGGTCTTGCCGCCGCCCGATGCACCCAGCAGGGCCGTGACCTTGCCACGCGGCACTGACAGCGAAATGTCGTCCAGAATGACGCGTTCGCCATACCCGAAAGTCAGGTGGCGCAGCTCTACAAGGGAAGCGTTGGAAGATGGGGGCATAGAAAAGACAAAAGCCGGGGATTCCGGCTTCTGGATCATAAGGGATTACGCCAATCAGCGTGGCAGGTCGCTATAGCCCATCAGGAACTCATCGACCGACCGCGCAGCCTGCCGGCCTTCCCGAATCGCCCACACCACCAGGCTCTGGCCGCGCCGGATATCGCCCGCTGCAAACACCTTGGGAAGGTTGGTGGCATAACCGCCGATGAAGTCGGTGCCGGCCTTCGCATTGCCCCGGTTGTCCTTTTCAATGCCGAAGGCGTCGAGCACCGACGCCACCGGCGAGACAAAGCCCATGGCCAGCAGCACCAGATCGGCCTTGAGCGTTTGCTCCGAACCGGCGACTTCAACCATCTTGCCGTCTTTCCATTCGACGCGAACCGTGGTCAAGCCGGTGACTTTTCCTTTTTCGCCGATCAGCGCCTTGGTGGAAATGGCGAACTCACGCTCGCAGCCCTCTTCATGGCTGGAACTGGTGCGCAGCTTGATCGGCCAGTAGGGCCACGTCATGGGGCGGTTTTCCTCGACCGGCGGCTCGGGCATCAGCTCGAACTGGGTGACGCTGGCCGCGCCGTGGCGGTTGCTGGTGCCGACGCAGTCCGAGCCGGTGTCGCCGCCACCAATCACGATGACGTGCTTGCCGTCGGCACGCAACTGGCCCTTGACCTTGTCGCCGGCGTTGACCTTGTTCTGCAGCGGCAAAAACTCCATCGCGAAATACACGCCGTCCAGATCACGGCCGGGCACCGGCAAGTCGCGCGACTGCTCGGCGCCTCCGGTTAGGACCACGGCATCAAAGTCTTTTTGCAGTTGCTCAGGGCTAATGGTTTCCTTGGCCCAGTTGGTGACCTTCGAGCCCTTGGGCAAACTGCCGATCATGACGCCGGTGCGAAAGGTCACGCCCTCGGCCTGCATCTGCTCGACGCGGCGGTCGATGTGGATTTTCTCCATCTTGAAGTCGGGAATGCCGTAGCGCAGCAGGCCGCCGACGCGGTCGTTCTTCTCGAACAGCGTCACGTCATGGCCGACGCGCGCCAGTTGCTGGGCGGCTGCCATGCCGGCCGGGCCGGAACCGACAACGGCAACCTTCTTGCCGGTCTTGTGCGGGGCCAGCCGGGGCTTGACCCAGCCTTCAGCCCAGGCGCGGTCGATGATGGCGTGCTCGATGGACTTGATGCCCACCGCTTCGTCGTTCACGTTGAGCGTGCAGGCGGCTTCGCACGGCGCCGGGCAGATGCGGCCGGTAAATTCCGGAAAATTGTTGGTGCTGTGCAGCGTGTCAATGGCGTTTTTCCAGTCATCGCGAAACACCATGTCGTTGAAATCGGGAATGATGTTGTTGACCGGGCAGCCGCTGTTGCAAAACGGCGTGCCGCAGTCCATGCAGCGCGCCGCCTGGGTGCTGGCCTGCTGGTCGTCCAGGCCAATGACGAATTCCTTGTAGTTCTTCAGGCGCTCGGCAACAGGCTTGTAGCCCTCTTCGATGCGCTCGTATTCCATGAAGCCGGTGATTTTTCCCATGATCGATTCCTGTGCAATTTTTTAAGCTTTTAATGCCGTTTGCGCACATCCAGCGGTCGCAAGCAGCTATTAATACGATAGCGAAACAGTAAACAAGCCAGCCCCGGGCAGTGCCATGCTGCCCCGGCGCCGGCCCTGTCCGGCTTATTTGGCGGCTACCGCTTCCCGGTTGGTCGCGACTTGCGCGCGGGTGGTTTCGGTCGCGGCTTCGAGCCGGCGCTCCTTGCGCTCGATCAGGGCGCGCTTGTACTCGTTCGGGAAGACCTTCACGAATTTCAGGCGCGACACGCTCCAGGTGTCCAGCAATTCGCGGGCGCGCTTGCTGCCGGTCCAGCGGTTGTGGTCCTGCAGCAGGCGCTTGAGCTGCTCTTCGTCGCTTGCGCCGGCATGCCAGTCGGACTGGTCATGGGTGTGCTGCTCGGCGGTCGTGACCACGCGGTCCATCGACACCATTGAGGTGTTGCAGCGCGTCGCAAACAGGCCGTCCTCGTCGTACACATAGGCCACGCCGCCGCTCATGCCGGCGGCAAAGTTGCGGCCGGTCTTGCCCAGCACCGCGACCGTGCCGCCAGTCATGTATTCGCAGCCGTGGTCACCCGTGCCTTCAACGACCGCCGTGGCGCCCGACAGACGCACCGCGAAGCGTTCGCCGGCCACGCCGCTGAAGAAAGCCTCGCCGGTGGTCGCGCCGTACAGCACGGTGTTGCCGACGATGGTGTTCTTCACCGCGTCGCCCCGGAAGTCGATGCTCGGACGCACCACGATGCGCCCGCCCGACAGGCCCTTGCCGGTGTAGTCGTTGGCGTCGCCAATCAGGTACATGGTGATGCCCCTGGCCAGGAAAGCGCCAAACGACTGGCCGCCGGTGCCTTCCAGCTGGATGCGCAGCGTGTCATCCGGCAGGCCTTCGGGGCGCAGCCGGGTCAGTTCGCCCGACAGCATGGCGCCGACGGTGCGGTTGACGTTGCGCGTCACTTCGATGAACTGGACTTTTTCGCCTTTTTCCAGCGCCGCTTTCGATTTCTCGATCAGGCGCACATCCAGCGCTTTTTCAAGCCCATGGTCCTGGTCCATCACATGCATGCGCGGCACATCGGCCGGCACCTGGGGCTGGTAGAACAGGCGGCTGAAATCCAGGCCGCTGGCCTTCCAGTGTTCGATGCCTTTTTGCATGTCCAGCAAATCTGGCCGGCCGATCAGGTCGTCAAACTTGGCGATGCCGAGCTGCGCCATCAGCTGGCGCGCTTCCTCGGCCACAAAGAAGAAATAGTTGACGACATGCTCGGGCTTGCCGCTGAACTTCTGGCGCAGCACCGGGTCTTGCGTGGCGACGCCAACCGGGCAGGTGTTGAGGTGGCATTTGCGCATCATGATGCAGCCTTCGACCACCAGCGGCGCGGTGGCAAAGCCGAACTCGTCGGCACCCAGCAGCGCGCCAATCACCACGTCGCGGCCGGTCTTCATCTGGCCGTCGGCCTGCACGCGGATGCGGCCGCGCAGGCGGTTCAGCACCAGCGTCTGCTGGGTTTCGGCCAGGCCGATTTCCCACGGCGAGCCGGCATGCTTGATCGACGACCAGGGCGAAGCGCCCGTGCCGCCGTCGTGGCCGGCAATCACCACGTGGTCGGCCTTGGCCTTGGCCACGCCGGCGGCAATCGTGCCGACGCCGGTTTCGCTGACCAGCTTGACGCTGATGCTGGCGCGCGGGTTGACGTTCTTCAGGTCGTGGATCAGCTGCGCCAGGTCCTCGATGGAGTAGATGTCATGGTGCGGCGGCGGCGAGATCAAACCGACGCCGGGCACCGAGAAACGCAGCTGGCCGATGTAGTCGCTGACCTTGCCGCCGGGCAGCTGGCCGCCCTCGCCCGGCTTGGCGCCCTGCGCCATCTTGATCTGGATCTGGTCGGCGGATACCAGGTATTCGGCGGTCACGCCAAACCGGCCCGACGCCACCTGCTTGATGCGCGAACGCAGCGAGTCGCCGTCCTGCAGCGGCAAATCGACTTCAACGACCTTCTCGCCAATCACGCTTTTCAGCGTGTCGCCGCGACGGATCGGGATGCCTTTGAGTTCCTGGCGATAGCGGTTGGGGTCTTCGCCGCCCTCGCCGGTGTTGCTCTTGCCGCCGATGCGGTTCATGGCGACGGCCAGCGTCGCATGCGCTTCGGTGCTGATCGAGCCCAGCGACATCGCGCCGGTGGCAAAACGCTTGACGATTTCCTTGGCCGACTCGACTTCGTCAATCGGAATGGCTTTGGACGGGTCTATCCTGAACTCGAACAGGCCGCGCAAGGTCATGTGGCGGCGGTTCTGGTCGTTGATCAGCTGGGCGTATTCCTTGTAAGTGTTCCAGTTGTTGGAGCGCGTCGAATGCTGCAGCTTGGCAATCGCGTCGGGCGTCCACATGTGGTCTTCGCCGCGCACGCGCCAGGCGTATTCGCCGCCGGCATCCAGCATGTTGGCCAGCACCGGATCGTCGCTGAAGGCAGCCTTGTGCATGCGCAGCGCTTCCTCGGCAATCCCGAACACGCCCATGCCCTCGACCTGGCTGGACGTTCCGGTGAAGAACTTGTCAACCGTCTGGCGGTTCAGGCCAATGGCCTCGAACAGCTGCGCGCCGCAGTAGCTCATGTAGGTGGACACGCCCATCTTGGACATGATCTTGGACAGGCCCTTGCCGATGGCCTTGGTGTAGTTGTAGACCGCCTTTTCGGTGCTCAGGTCGCCCGGCAGTCCCTTGGACAGCTCGGCCAGGGTTTCCAGTGCCAGATACGGGTGGACCGCCTCGGCGCCGTAGCCGGCCAGCACGGCGAAATGGTGCACTTCCTTGGCCGAGCCGGTCTCGACCACCAGCCCGGCGGTGGTGCGCAGGCCTTCCTTCACCAGGTGCTGGTGAATCGCCGACAGCGCCAGCAGCGCGGGAATGGCGACCTGCGTGGCGCTCAGGGCGCGATCGCTGACGATCAGGATGTTCTTGCCGGTCTTGATCGCATCGACCGCTTCGGCGCACAGCGACGCCAGCTTGGCCTCGACGCCTTCGCTGCCCCAGGCCAGCGGATAGGTGATATCCAGGGTGTAGCTTCTGAACTTGCCCTGGGTGTGCGACTTGATGTCGCGCAGCTTTTGCATGTCGGCATTGTTCAGCACCGGCTGGCTCACTTCGAGCCGCATCGGCGGATTCACCTGGTTGATGTCCAGCAGGTTCGGCTTGGGACCGATGAAGGACACCAGCGACATCACGATGGCTTCGCGGATCGGGTCGATCGGCGGGTTGGTGACCTGCGCAAACAGCTGCTTGAAGTAGTTGTACAGCGACTTGTTCTTGTTCGACAGCACGGCCAGCGGACTGTCGTTGCCCATCGAGCCCGTGGCTTCCTCGCCGTTGGCTGCCATCGGCGAGAGCAGGAACTTGATGTCTTCCTGGGTATAGCCGAAGGCCTGCTGGCGGTCGAGCAATGACAGTTCAGTCGCTGCAGGCGCCGCTGCGGCACTTTCCTGGGTCTTGCCTGCCACGTCGTCGAGCCGGATGCGCAGGTTCTCGATCCACTGCTTGTAGGGCTTGCTGTGCGACAGCGTGGCCTTGATTTCCTCGTCATCCACCATGCGGCCCTGTTCGAGGTCGATCAGGAACATCTTGCCGGGCTGCAGACGCCATTTGCGAATGATCTTGTGCTCGGGGATGGGCAGCACGCCGGATTCGGACGCCATGATGACCAGGTCGTCGTCGGTGACGCAGTAGCGCGACGGGCGCAGGCCGTTGCGGTCAAGCGTGGCACCGATCTGGCGGCCGTCGGTGAAGACGATGGACGCCGGGCCGTCCCACGGTTCGAGCATCGCGGCGTGGTATTCATAGAAGGCCTTGCGGCGCTCGTCCATGGTGGTGTGCTGCTCCCATGGCTCGGGAATCATCATCATCACGGCCTGGCTGATCGGGTAACCGGCCATGGTGAGCAACTCCAGGCAGTTGTCGAAGGTGGCGGTATCGGACTGGCCGGGAAAGCTGATCGGGTAGAGCTTTTGCAGGTCGGCGCCCAGCACTGGCGAAGACATCACGCCTTCGCGTGCCTTCATCCAGTTGTAGTTGCCCTTGACGGTGTTGATCTCGCCGTTGTGCGCCACATAGCGGTACGGGTGCGCCAGCGGCCACTCAGGGAAGGTGTTGGTCGAAAAGCGCTGGTGCACCAGACCGAGTGCCGAGACACAGCGCGCATCCGTCAGGTCCATGAAGTAGGTGCCCACCTGGTCGGCCAGCAGCAGGCCCTTGTAGACCACGGTGCGGCTGGACATGCTGGGAACGTAGTATTCCTTGCTGTGCGTCAGGTGCAGGCGCTGGATCGCGGCGCTGGCGGTCTTGCGGATCACGTAGAGCTTGCGCTCCAGCGCGTCCTGCACGATCACGTCGTTGCCGCGGCCGATGAAGATCTGGCGCAGGATGGGTTCCTTGGCGCGCACGGTCGGCGACATGGGCATGTCCTTGTTCACCGGCACATCGCGCCAGCCCAGCAACACCTGGCCTTCGGCATGGACGGCGCGTTCCAGCGCTTCTTCGCAAGCCAGACGCGACGCATGTTCCTTCGGCAGGAACACCATGCCCACGCCGTATTCGCCCGGTGGCGGCAAGGCAATGCCTTGAGCGGCCATTTCTTCGCGGTACAGGGCGTCGGGCAACTGGATCAGGATGCCGGCGCCGTCGCCCATCAACTTGTCGGCCCCCACGGCGCCCCGGTGGTCCAGGTTTTCAAGAATCTTCAGGGCCTGTTCGACAATCGCATGGCTCTTGTGGCCCTTGATATGCGCCACGAAGCCGACACCGCAAGCGTCGTGCTCGTTGGAGCCTGCGTACAAACCGTGTTGTTCAAAATGCTTGATTTCAGCAGCCGTGGTCATGGCAATTCCTTGTCAGTGGGAAAGCAGGAAGCGTGAATGGAGACGCCAGCCCTGCCCGCCAGGTGTTTCAAATTTCAGAAAAGATGAGCATAGTGCATGCCAGTCTTGGTACCAAATTTTTTAATCAGGGTCAGATTCCATTTAACTCCTGCCTCAGGTTAATGCTGGAGATATGGGGACATATCAAATTTAATAGCAAGGTATTCTTAACAGATATGCGCAAAACTCTTTTTTATTCAGTTTTATGGGTCAATGCGGGCCTTCCGGCTTTGGCTTGCATGACGCGGCGGCTGGTCTGCTTTTGCAGATTCGCTACAAAGCGTTCATCGCCCAGCGCCCAGCCGCCCAGCGCCGCGCGGGTCATCTCCTGCTGCTGCTCGGGCGCGATACCCTGGGCGACGAGCGCCGCATAGGCCGCTTCGCGCGAAAATGGGGTGTTGCCCAGCGTCCAGAACAGTGCGTGCGGCGTGACCAGCCGGTCTGCACGCAGGCCCACATAGTGCGCATGGCTCGACCACGGGTAGGCGGCGGCCTCCCTGGCCAGCCCGGCGCGCACCGGATTGAGGTCGATGTACGCCATGCACGCCAACAGGTAGCGGTCGGTATCGATCACGGTCGAGCGGTAACGCCCTTCCCACAGCGTGCCCGTTCGCCCCTGGCGGTCATTGAAATAACGCACATAGCGCCGGCCCACCGCCTGCATCATCTGCGGCAGGCCTTCGGCGGTGGTGGGCGTGGCCAGCAGATGGAAATGGTTGTCCATCAGCACATAGGCATGCACCGCGACGCCGAATTTCTGTGCGTTTTCTTCCAGCAGCGAGATCAGTCTCTGGAAGTCAGCAACCGATGAAAAAATCGCCTGCCGGTTGTTGCCGCGCTGGATGATGTGGTGCGGATAACCGGGAACGGTCAATCGGGGAAGACGGGCCATGAAGTGCAATGCCGGAAGTGTGCGCCATGATATTTGATCCGGCCAGCAGCCCTGGCCCACCGTTCAGCGGATGATTTTTCCGTCCGGCGTGATGCTGACCAGGTCAATGGCCCGGACCGATTCGTATTTTTTAGGCCGCAGGTTGACCCGAAAGCCGCCCAGGTTGTAGTCGGTCATCGAATTGAACGCTTTTTGCAAGCCGGCCCGGTCCGGTTTACCGCCGCCAGCGATGCTGCGCTGCACGCCCTCGGCAAAGCTGCGGGCGGCAATATAGCCTTCGATGCTTTCATAGCTGGGTGACTGGTCGGTCTGGTTAAGGGCATCCAGGTATTCCTTGACCACGGGCAGGGTCGTGCTGCGCGGTGAAGGGACGACCTGTGAAATGACGATGCCGCCAATTTCCTTGCCCAGTGCGCTGAACAAGGGGTCGATGCCGACGACCGAAAAGGTCAGGAACTGGCCACCAAAGCCCGCCTGGCGCGTCTTTCGGATGAAGGCTGCGGATGAATTGAACAGGCTGGCCAAAATGATGGCCTGGGGTTGGGACTTGATGATCTGTGCCACTGCCGCATCCACCTGGGTGCTGTTCACAGGCGACAGGGCGCTGGCCACAAGGGGTGGCCGTTTCAGGTCCACCAGGGCATTGCTGACAGCCGCCAGACCGGCACGGCCCATGGCATCGTCTTCGGCAAACACCGCGATGCGCGACTGATTGAGCGTTGCGCAATGCCGCGCCACTTTGTAAGCCTCGTCCGCCAGCGCTGGACGGACATGGAACACATTGGAAAGCGCAGGATTGTGCAAGGTATCGGAAGCGGCGAAAGGCGCGAAGAACAGCATGCCGCTGGGCTTGGCGACGTCATAGGCAGCGTCGCAGCTGGCAGTGCCTGCAAAGCCGAACAAGGCATCAACACCTTCGCTGATCAGCTTTTTGGCATTGGCTGCGGCCCTGGACGGGTCGTAGCCATCATCAAGCGCCCTGACTTCAATGCTGTAGCCACCCACGCCATTGGCGGCATTAAGGGCATCGAAGCAGATTTTTGCGCCATTCAGGTAAGCCAGGCCAATCTGGTCAGCCGCGCCCGTCAGCGGCACCGACTGTCCGATTGTCAGTTTTCGGCCTGTTTTGGTGGATTGCGCCCTGAGCCCTGGGCTGGCAATGAAAGCGATGGAGGAAATGCCTCCCATAATCAATTTACGGCGGTTGAACATCATGTATCCGTATCCTTTGGTGACCCTGTTCACAAGGGCGGTCTGGAATCCGCACTGCCTGTGGCCAGTAAAACACAAGCATGTCACAAAAAGTGTTTTTCGTATCGCAGGGTTTATGCCCTATGGACATATGGCCATGGCCGGTTCAGCTTGCTTTTAAACTGCCCTGCCGAATCAGCCCTAAAACCGTTATCTGGAGGGTTGACCGTTTGATCGAGTCAAAGCGACAAGCTGAATCTGCCACGCCAGCAGCAGCCCGACAGCGCAGCAAACCGAGGTGACCCAGCCGGTCCATTGCCAGCCCCCGGCCTGCACCGCCACCCAGGCTACCAGGGGCGGACCGGCGAACTGGCCCAGGGCCGACAACTGCTGGACCCAGCCCACCGTGGTCGAGACGGTATTGCCGCTGGGCGCCAGCCTGATCGCCAGGCTGAACAGGGTCGCCGGGATCAGGCCGCCCACCATCGAGAACATCAGCACGCCGGTGTATTGCAGCAGCGGATGCGCCGTGGCGCCGAACGCCAGCAACGCGCCGCCCGCCATCGCAAGGAATCCGGCCACCAGCAGCTTATACGGCTGTGCTCCGCGCCCCAGCCAGCGGCCCGCCGCAAGGTTACCCACGATATTGACCGCTGCCGCACCCGCTGTAAGCCAGGCGGCGCTGCTGCCGGGCAAGCCGGCCTGCGCGTAGATCGAAGGCAGGAAACCGATCACCGCCAGCCATTGACCTGAATACATGGCGAAGGTCAGCGCCATCAACCAGACGGCGCGCGAACGCAGGGTCAGGCCCAGCAGGCTGCGGTTCGAAAAATGCATGGCGCCGCCTTGCTGCGCTGGGACGGTGGGCTGTTGACGGGGCGGGTCTGCAGGCAGGCGCCAGCGCACGAGCAGCGCCAGCATGACCGCCAGCGCGCCCAGCAGCCACCACCAGATCCGCCAGCCCCATGCCGGCGCGCCCAGCTGCATCACCGACGGCCCGAGCAGCAAGGCCAGCGACGCACCGAGGGGCATGTAGGCGCCCCAGACGCCGAGCATGCCGTTGAGGCGCTCAGGCGGAACCAGCCGGCGCACCAGTCCGGGCGCGGGCAGCACGACCCACAAAAACCCCAGGCCTTCCAGAGCGCGCGTTGCCAGCAGCCAGGCGGCGCCATTCGCCATTCCGCCGAGCGCACTGGCGCATCCAAGCACCACCAGCCCGCCGACCATGCTGCGCTTGAGGCCGATGCGCTGCACCGCCAGGCCGGTGAGCAGCCCGAGTGTCATGCCGGCCAGTTGCACCAGCGACAGCAAAAAACCGGCCTGCAGCAGCGAAATGCCCAGCACGTCGCGAAGCACCGGCAAGGCCGGCGGCAGCTTGCCGACATGCAGGGCTGCCACCACGCCCGCCGCAATCACATAACGGGCAGCGCGCAGCTCGTGGGCAGTATCAGGGGCCAGGGTGCTCACCGCCAGCCTGACGGGTCAGGCAGGAAAAATCGCATGGCCCATGAGCCGCTCATGCTCTTTGCCGGCAAAGCGGTCGGTCATGCCGGCGATGTAGTCGGCCACCACGCGTTCTGGTTTTGCACTGGCGGCCTGCGGACTGTCGCTGCCGTCAAAGCGGTCGAAACGCTCGATATGCGCCTGCGGCATCTGCGCCGGGTCGGCCATGTAGGCCGCGAACAGGTCTCTCACAACCTGCTGGGCGGCCTGCGTGGTATGCACCACCTGCGGATGACGGTATAGATTTTGTAGCAGGAAGCGCTTGAGGGACTTGGACTGCAAGGCCATTTGATCCGAAAAACAGACCAGGCCCGCGTGCTGGCGAACCGCCTGGACATCGGCCGGCGCAGACTGCGCAAGCGCCCGCCCGGTGGCATCGATGACATCGTAAACCTGGGCGCTGAGCATGCGCCGTATGGTTTCAAACAGCAGGCGCCGGCCCTGCAGCCGGGGGTAGACGGCCAGCGTTTCGCGCCGGTAGCGACTGAACAGCGGCACGTCCTCCAGTTGCTCCAGGCTCAGCAGGCCAGAGCGCACGCCGTCGTCCATGTCGTGGGCGTTGTAGGCGATTTCATCGGCCAGATTCGCCAGCTGCGCTTCCAGGCTGGGTTGCCGCCAGGCCGGCTCAATGCCGGGCTGGTCAACAAACCGGCGGGCCACGCCGCCCGGCTCCCGGGCTTCGATATGCCGCGCGTTGCGCTTCGAGCAGTGTTTCAAAATGCCTTCACGCGTCTCGAACGTCAGGTTCAGGCCGTCGTGGTCCGGATAACGCTCTTCCAGCACATCGACCACGCGCAGGCTTTGCAGGTTGTGCTCGAAGCCGGCGCTGCCAGGGTTGTGGTTCTTCAGGCAGTCATTGAGCGCATCCTGGCCGGCATGGCCGAAAGGCGTGTGGCCCAAGTCGTGCGCCAGGGCAATCGCCTCGACCAGATCTTCATTGAGTTGCAGGGTACGGGCAATGGAGCGGCCCAGTTGCGCCACCTCCAGAGAATGCGTCAGCCGGGTGCGGAACAGGTCGCCTTCGTGGTTCAGGAATACCTGGGTCTTGTAGACCAGTCGGCGAAACGCGGTCGAATGCACGATGCGGTCGCGGTCGCGCTGGAAGTCCGAGCGCGTCGGCGCCACCGGCTCGGGAATGCGGCGGCCGCGCGACCGGGCCGGATCACAGGCGTAGGTAGCCAGAGTCATGGTTTATGCATCAAAAAGGCCAATTGCGCATCATCCACGGGCACAAGCAGCTATTAATTTCATAGTAGATTGCCTCGCCCGGTGCTCAGGCGCAGCACAGGTCGATGACTTCGCGCACCAGCGCATCGGGTGCGGCGCACACAGCCGCTTTGCCGGGGCCGTCAATCACCACGAAACGAATCTCGCCCGCTTCGGATTTCTTGTCCACGCGCATCAGGTCGAGGTAGCGGCCGGCGTTGTCTGCGCTTGAGAGCACCGGCCCTTTGACTGGAAGTCCGGCGCGCTTGATCAGCGTGCTCAAGCGACCGACAAAAGCCGCATCCACTTTGCCCAGCCGCTGCGACAGATGCGCCGCCATCACCATGCCGCAACCGACACCCTCGCCGTGCAGCCATTTGCCGTAGCCCAAGCCGGACTCGATCGCATGGCCAAAGGTGTGGCCGAAATTCAAAATCGCCCGCAGGCCCGACTCGCGCTCGTCCTGGCCGACGACCCAGGCCTTGATCTCGCAGCTGCGCTGGATGGCGTGCGCCAGCGCGGCGGGCTCCTTGGCCAGCAGCGCATCGAGGTTCACTTCCAGCCAGTCGAGGAAGCCCATGTCGGCAATCGGCCCGTACTTGATGACCTCGGCCAGGCCGGCACTCAGTTCACGGTCAGGCAAGGTCTGGAGCGCATCCAGGTCGCACACCACAAGCTGCGGCTGGTAGAACGCGCCTATCATGTTCTTGCCCAGCGGGTGGTTGATGGCAGTCTTGCCGCCGACCGACGAATCGACCTGCGCCAGCAGCGTCGTCGGCACCTGCACGAAGGGCACGCCGCGCATGTAGCTGGCGGCCGCAAAGCCGGTCATGTCGCCCACCACGCCGCCGCCCAAGGCAAACAGCACGGTCTTGCGGTCGCAGCCGTATTCGAGCAGCGCGTCAAAGATCAGCTGCAGCGTCGGCCAGTCCTTGTGCGCCTCGCCGTCGGGCAGCGTGACCACCAGCACCCGGGCATAGTGCGCGCGCAGGGCTTCGGTCAGTTGCGCCACATACAGAGGTGCCACGGTCGTGTTGGACACCACCAGCGCCGTGGCTGCCTTGGGCAGATGTTGGTAAGTGTGCGCCAGGCCCAGCAAACCGGTGCCGATCACGATGGGGTAGCTGCGTTCGGCCAGGTTGATCCGGACCTGCGCCGTTGCGGGAGAAAAAGAAGGATTTGCATGCATCACCGAAGTGTAGAGGCACTTTTCGGCAGGCATGGGCAGGTGGCTTTTTTACGCGGTGTTGAGAGTCAACACGGCTGGGTGACGCGGCGTCACGACCCCGGAACGATGCCGGCCAGTTCGAGCTGCATGGCAATCATGTTGACCAGTGTGGACACCGAGGGGCGGCCGGTCTCGATGACGAAATGCGCAGTTTCGCGGTAGAGCGGATCGCGCTGGGCATACAGGTCGCGCAACCGGCCAAGGGGATCGGCCACCTGCAGCAGGGGGCGGCTGACATCATGCCGAAGCCGGCGAAAGAGTTCTTCGGGTGAAGAACGCAGGTACACCACATGGCCCCGGTCATGCAGGCGCTGGCGATTGGCCGGACGCAGCACCGACCCGCCGCCGGTCGAAAGCACCCCGCCCGTGATACCAGTCAGCTCGTCAATGACGGATTCCTCGACATCGCGAAAACTAGCCTCCCCTTCCCGCTCGAAATAGTCACGGATGGAGCAGCCGAGGCGCTCCTCGATGACATGGTCGGAGTCAAGAAAGGACAAATGCAGCCGTCGGGCGAGTTGACGCCCGACGGTGGATTTACCGGAGCCGGGGAGGCCGACAAGGCTCACATAGACATGCGCACTCGTGGAAATTGCTTGCACTCAAAAATTCCAATCAGGGCACCGTTACATCAAACGAACTTTCTTTTGTACCGCTGCCGCCAGATACGCTGGCCTTGAACCTGATAATTTCCCCCCCCGAACAAGACTCCAAGGTGGCAGTATGAATAGTCGGCTCTGACGTGCTTCCGATTTGCGAGCCTTCCAGCGTTCCCTTGCAGTCACTGGTGCTAGGAATCACCGAAACGCTTAAGCCTGCATCTGCCGGAAGAGGGTTGCCATCATAGTCAGCCAACTGCACCGTGATAGCAGCCTTAGATTTAAATAGCACTTGTGTCTGATATCGGCTGGGTATTGTTGAGTCATAAGCCCCTGGCTGGCCAATTTCACCGCCGGAAAATACGATCACGATCTGGCGGCGAACCTTGGTGAAGCCATCCCACTGGTTGTTGCAGGTAGCTACGACGGAAAGCCCGACATTGGAATTGGCAGGACAAGTCTTGTCCCCTGTAGCGCCAGCGGGCATAGGATAAAAAGATTCGCCCTCGTTGGTGCCAGTCACCAGATTGGTATAAGCACTGACGAATGCACCACTTTCATCCTTATCGATATAAGGCGAACCCAAGTCTTCAAAGAGTTCGCCAATATCGTAGCGATTGTTGTAAATACCAGTGACAGGATCAGGCTTGTCAACGAAAGATTCTTCACCATCTGTATAAGCGATTACGGTCACACGACCAGGGCGCGGGTCGCCGCCCAGTGCTTTTGAGCCCATTGGGCGGTAGTCCTGCCCGATCAAGCTGACACTGCAACGGCCACTGGCAATAAGGCAACTGCTTTGTCCTGTGGAATTGATTTGCCCCCCCTCACTTACAAAAATTATCTTGGTGCCATCGGGCACAGGATTGCCTTGGCGGTCAGCGGCGAATACGGAAATATCCACTGTATTCCCATTGAACTTGCTCGTGAAGTAGCCGCCAGCGTAAAAGTTGAACTTTGAGGCAGAGATATCGAAAAACCGTTGTGTAGGCAATCCCGTCTGCACAGTCAGCAAGTTGGACAATGTAAAAATTCCGGCATTAGGCGCATCAAGTGCGGCGCGGACTTGGACAGTGGTGGGTAACGTGCCTGCACATACAGAAAAGGAGGCAATGCCATCGGGGCCAGATATTACGCTGGAGGGTGATCCACAGAAGTTGATGCCGCCATCGATGTTAGTCAAGCTGGCATTGACCTTGACACCGGAAGTAACTGTCGCGCCGATTGAATCGATTACCTTGAAACTTACAATTGAAGTGTTAGTGCCTACAGAAGCAGCCTGGTAAATCAATGACGGGGTTGCACTGACAAACTGAAGGCCAGCTATGGGCGGTGCAGTTACGGTATAAAACACAGGATTCGAAGATGCGCCAGAAGAAGATGCGCTGATGACACAAGCACCGGTACTACTGGTTTGCACAACAGCTGTCGCATGGCCTGCATCATCGACCAGTGCGGAGGCAGGTGACACCGCGCCGCATCCAGTGGAAAAAGTCACGGCAACGGAGTTTGAGGCGGCGGCAACACCATTGATCTTGACATCTACACCTACGTTGATCGATTGCCCTTTTTGGACGATCGAAGAAGACACGGACAAGCCGGACAGGGTCACGGTGCCAGGAGTAATTTGCAGATCATAACTTTGCGTCAGTGTTGCTGCCTCTACCGTAGCGGCCGCAGTCACCTGCACAGCTCCGGATGAGGTAACTGCGGCAGGAGCAATGCGCATCAACAACACGCCCGATGCATCTGTCAACTGCGAACTGACATCAGGAACCAATACAGCCTGTGTCGAACCGAGCGTGATTGTTACGCGGGTAAACGCAGCTGCATCACCTGTGCTTTTTTTCACGACAATTTTGAGAAACTGCGGCTGGGTCTGCGAGAGCAGGCGATTAGTCACCTCATTACCAGAAGCATCTACCAGCGACAATGTTAGGGTTGGGGCTGACACCGTTGTACCGGTACCGGTGCCCGTACCAGTGCCCGTACCAGTGCCTGTACCAGCAGTAGTTCCCGAACTTCCGCCCCCACCACCGCATGCCCCCAAAGCCACAACCAAAGCCGCAGTTGGAAGATATTTCAAAAACTTCATGTCACTCTTTCATTCTTCAAACAATAGTTTTCAACTCAACGCGCAGCAGCGCGGTCCGTAATCATCTTCGGCGTAATAAACACCAGCATTTCCTGTTTCCGGGATGTCCGTTCGCGGCTCTTGAACAGGTTGCCCAGAACAGGCACATCACCCAGCAACGGAACCTTGGTTTCATTGTTCGTTTCTTCCAGCGTGAAGATGCCACCAATCACCACCGTGCCGCCGTTTTCGACCAGCACCTGGGTCTGAATGTGCTTGGTGTCGATCGCAATGCCGGCGGCGGTGGTTTCGCCGCGGCTATCCTTGTTCACGTCCAGGTCCAGAATGATGTTGCCTTCAGGCGTGATCTGCGGCGTGACTTCAAGTTTCAGGTTGGCCTTGCGGAAGGCCAGTGACGTGGCGCCGCTGGAAGTGGCGGTCTGGTAAGGGAATTCGGTGCCCTGCTCGATCAGCGCCTTGACCTGGTCCGCCGTGACCACGCGCGGGCTGGAAACGATCTTTCCCTTGCCATCGGCTTCAAGCGCTGACAACTCGAGATTCAGGAAACGGTTTGCCGCTGCGTTGAAAATCGACACCGCAAACGAAGCAGCGGCGTTGGAAACGCCCAGGGTCGAAGCCGGAAAGTTGACGAAATTGCCGCTGGTATCGGCAGCAGTCGCACCGTAGTTGGTGCCCAGCGTGACGTTGGTATTGCCATTTGACAGGGCGCCGGATGCGCCAATCATGCCGCCACCCAGCCTCACGCCCAAAGACCGTCCAAACGTATCAGACGCCTCGACGATGCGCGCTTCAATCAGCACCTGACGCACGGCAATGTCGAGCTTGCCGATGAAACTTTGCACCTGCTCCAGCCGGGAAGGAATGTCCGTCACAAACAACTGGTTGGTTCGTGGCTCGGCAATCACGCTGCCGCGGCTGGACAGTATCCGTGCGGCGGTTGCGCCCGCGCCGCCAGCGGAAATCTGCGCGGCAATTTCACTGGCCTTGGCATAGTTGATCTGGAACGACTGGGTGCGAACCGCCTCCAGGCCCTGGATCGCCACGCGGGATTCCAGTTCCTGCTTGTCCTTGGCCGCGAGTTCATCCTTGGGAGCAATCAGCAGCACATTGCCGGTTTTGCGCATGCCCAGCGCCTTGGCCTGCAGGATGATGTCGAGCGCTTGGTCCCATGGCACGTCTTTCAGGCGCAAGGTGACCGATCCGGTAACCGTGTCCGAGGTAACCACATTGAAGTTGGTGAAGTCGGCAATCACCTGCAGCAGCGAACGGATTTCAATGTTCTGGAAATTCAGTGACAGTTTTTCGCCATTGAAGCCCGTGCCCTGCGTCAGCTTGTCGGGATCCACCTTTTGCGGCCGGACTTCGAGCACAAACTGGTTGTCGCTCTGGTAGGCGCTTTGCTCCCACTGGCCGGTGGGTTCGACCACCATACGAACCTTGTCGCCAACCTGGGAAGTGGTCACGGTTTGCACCGGGGTTCCGAAATCAGTGACATCGAGGCGGCGGCGCAGCCCTTCGGGCAGGGCAGTTTTCAGGAACTCCACCACCACGGTCTTGCCCTGCTGGCGAATATCCACACCAACTTCGTTGTTCGGCAGGGCGACCACGATGCGGCCCGCGTTGTTGGGACCACGGCGGAAATCAATATCTTTTAGCGGCAGCGTGTCGCGGTTACGGCTTTCGGCAAACACCGGGGCTGCGGCCACCGAAGGCACGGCCACGGCCTGCGAATCCAGAATGATTAACAAGGACTTGCCTTGCAGTTCGGCCTTGTAAGCCGTCGGCGTTTTCAGGTTGAGCACCACGCGGGTACGCTCGCCGGCCTGGATCACGTTGGCTGAGCGCATGTTGCCCAGGTTGATTTCAATGGCAGAGCGGCCCAGGGAATTGCTGACGCCCTGAAAGTCAAGGGCGATACGCGCCGGCGCCTGAATGCTGAAACCGGTGGGAACACTGGCCAGCGGTTCTGCCAGTTCGATACGGATGACTTCCGAGCCACCCTGTACCGAGCCCGAAACTGCCTGGATGGAATTTTCTGCCCTTGCCAGCAGGGGCATGCTGCCGGCCACCACCATCACACCCAGCAATGCGCGACGCACGACACGCCCAAACAAACGCGGCAGACTTTCTTGCGCTCTCGCCTTCACTGCCAATTCCGCTGTCTGCTTGTTCATTTCTTTTCCTCTAGAAGCTGTAAAGTCGCTGGCCGCTCTGTCCACTCGCCTGCTGCGTCCTGCACGATTTCACGCAATACCACACTGGCTTCGGTCACGGAAGTAATACGGCCATAGTTCTGGCCCAAATAATTGCCGACGCGCACCTGGTAGATCAGGTTGTCAACGCGCACCAGCGCCACGGGCCGTCCGGCTTTTGTCAGGCTGCCGACCATGGCCACGCTGTCCAGGGGCGTTGCCTCCAGCGGCTCCTTGCGCCGGCTTAGTTCCGGTGTGATCAGCGCTGCGTTGGACGTTGCCTGGCTGGAATCACGTTTGAGCGCCTGCACCAGTTTCTGGTTGCTGAAAGGCTCGATCAAACCATCTTGACCATAGGTTTGCGGCGTGAATTTGGTCGGTTGCTGCAATGGCGCGATCTTGGGCTGGGTGATGTCGCGCTGGGCATTCATCCATTGCTGCAGTTCTTCCTGATCCGATGAACCGCAAGCTGCGAGCACAAGCAGGCTGCAGGCCATGGTCAAGGCAAGGAGTTGTCGAGTGGCGCTCATTTTTTGGCTCCATTGGCCAAAGCATTCTTGCGCTGGAGCGCAATTTCTTCACTGTCCAGATAGCGGAAGGTCTTTGCCATGGCGTCCATCACCAGGTTGCCGTCTTTTGCTGGTGTGATGGCAATATTGTTCAGCGTCACAATCCGCGAAAGGTTGGCAATATCGGCTGCAAATGCGCCCATGTCGTGGTACTGGCCCGTGACCTTGACCTCGATAGGCAACTCGGCATAGTAGTCCTTGATAATCACCTGTCCCGGCCGGAACAGTTCGAACTGAAGGCTGCGACCCAGGCCGGCCTGGTTGATGTCGGACAGCAGGGCGTCCATTTCAGCCTTGCTGGGCAACTGCTTTTCAAGCTGCGTCACATACTGCTGAACCTGTTCACGCTGCTTCCTCAGTGCTTCCAGATTGACAGCCTGCGTCAGCTTGCCGGTGTAGTCCTGACGGAGCTGGACTTCCTTGGTCTTTTCCGCTGTCAGTTCTTCATCCGCTGCACTGAGCCATACAAACCAGAGCGCCACCACCACCGCGACCGTGAGGGCAGCACACAGAAGATAGCGCGGAAAAGACGGCCAGGACGACGGATCGTTCGGGTCCAGGCCGGTGAACTGATTCTGGACACGGCTTTGGAAGGCAGCAAAATCAAAGGAGGGATTAGTCGGTTTTTTTGCCATGATCAGTTTACTTGTGCCGCAGCAGGTGCTGACGAGGCGGCCTCTTTTTGATCACTGGCCCGCTTGATTTCCATCCGCATCGAGAAATTTGAAACCCGGCGCTGGTCGCGTGGACTCAGCGACACGGTTCCCGCAGTGATTTCCACCAGTTCAGGCTTGGACAGCCATGCGCTGTTGTTGGAAATATTGCGCAAGAGTTCTGAAACCCGTTCGTTCGATTGGGCAATGCCTGTCAACAACACCGTCTGGTTTTCCTGCTTGAGGCTGTTCACGTATACGCCATCGGGTAATTGCCTTACCAGTTCGCTCAGCAAATACACCGGCAGGTTGCGGTTTCCCTGCAAATCCTCAACGGCTGTCTGGCGCGCCTTGAGCGAATTGATTTCTGCCTGCAAGGTGGCAATGTCCTTGATCTGCTCATCCAGGCGTGTGATTTCAGACTGCAAGAAAGTGTTTCTTCCGCGCTGGCTTTCAATCTGCGTCGAATACCAGGAATAGGCGACAGTGCAAATCAGCACGCCGGCCAGCGCCGCCAGGCCAAGGGTCACGAAAAATACTTCACGCCGGCGTTTGCGGGCGGTTTCGCGGTGCGGCAGCAGGTTGATCAGAATCACTGTGCAAACCTTCGCAAAGCCAGGCCGCAGGCGGTCAGGTAAGAGGAGGCTTCACGCCGCATCCTGTTTTCCATGACGCCGCTGCCGATTTCCATTCCGTCAAAAGGGTTCACCAGCTGGCAGGCAAAAGCCGTCTGCTTCGTCACCGATTCGGTCAGCCCGCCCAACGAAGAGGAGCCGCCGGCCAGCAGCACATAATCAACCCGGTTGTAGGGCGTACTGGTAAAGAAAAACTGGAGCGCCCGGCTGATTTCCTGGGTCAGGCTTTCCACAAACGGTTTCAACACGCCGAGTGCATAGTCTTCTGGCAGTTCTCCGCCGCGTTTTTTGGTTTCTGCCTCTTCTAGCGAAAAACCATATTGCCTGACGATCAGCTGGGTCAGCTGTGCGCCGCCAAATGCCTGGTCGCGTTCGTACAAGACTTCATCGTTCCTGATGACCTGCATGCTGGTGGTCACCGAGCCAATCTCGAACAGCGCCACCATGGTGTCCACGCCCTTGTTGGGCATGTTCTCGATCAGCCGGGCCGTGGCAAGCCGGGACGCATAGGATTCCACGTCCACCACGACAGGCTTGAGCCCGGCGGCTTCGGCCAGACCCTGCCGGTCCTGGACCTTTTCCTTGCGGGAAGCGGCAATCAGCACCTCAACATCGCCACTGGACGTTGCACTGGGACCCAGGACGCAAAAATCAAGACTGACTTCATCCAGCGAAAAGGGAATATATTTGTTGGCTTCGGATTCAACCTGAATCTCCAGCTCGGCATCGCTGAGCCCGCCAGGCAGAATGATCTTTTTGCTGATGACGGCGGAAGGTGGAAGCGCCATGGCGACGTTTCGCGTGCGCGTGCCGCTCTTTTTCACGACACGGCGAAGCACGTCTGCCACCTCATCGAATTTTTCGATGTTCCCATCGGTGACCCATCCAGCATCCAGAGGCTCGATAGCGCAGCGCTCAAGAACCAGCCGGCCAGCCTTGTCTCGGCTCACCTCGACCAGAGTGACACTGGACGAACTGATGTCCACACCCAGTAAAGGGGGTTGTTGACGGTTGAATAACGATCCCAGTGAGATCAAGGGCGCCCCCGGATGAACGGCTACTATGTAACCTGTTTGCTTAAAAATCACTTGGATGTTAGCAGCAAGACTGTGCACAAGTAACCACTTTTACCGTTCAAAATAAAGGCTGCGTTGTCAAAAGTGGACGGATTTCAGGGATAGTGCTCATGTAATAAGTTGCCCCGTGGTGTAACAGAGCAATTCACTGGTACATGCCTTGCATGCATGTGCTTCAGGAAATTTTTATAATGCGGCTGCGACTCTACGATTGAACTTGATGCCCTCTTCTTCCCGGACTCCCGATTCCCGATCAAAATCCAGTGCAGTAAAGCAGCCGTCTTCCTGGCTGGGCTCTTTTGCGAAATTCTTTCTCGGCAGCATTGGCCTGGTGCTGGCAGGTCTTGCCGGCCTGGCGATTTTTCTGGCGGTTGCACTGGCAGTCGCCTATCCAAACCTGCCGGATATTTCCGCCTTGTCGGACTATCGCCCCAAGCAACCGCTGCGGGTGTACACGGCTGACGGCGTCATCATCGGGGAATTCGGTGAAGAGCGGCGCAGGCTCACGCCGATCGATGAAATTCCGCAGATCATGAAAGATGCGGTATTGGCTATCGAGGATGCGCGGTTTTTCTCGCATGGCGGGGTTGACTATCTGGGCGTGGTGCGTGCGGCGCTGGCCAACCTGGGACGGGCGAAAAGCCAGGGCGCCTCGACCATCACGATGCAGGTTGCCCGCAATGTCTACCTGACGGCCGAGAAAAGCTATACGCGCAAGATTTATGAAATCCTGCTGACCTTCAAGCTGGAGCATTCACTGTCGAAGAACCAGATTCTCGAGATCTACATGAACCAGATCTTTCTGGGGAATCGCTCTTATGGCTTTGCCGCTGCAGCGGAAACCTATTTCGGCAAGCCGCTCAAGGATGTCAGCATTGCCGAAGCCGCCATGCTGGCCGGCCTGCCGAAGGCGCCTTCAGCCTACAACCCGATTGCCAACCCCAGCCGCGCCAGGACGCGTCAGCTTTACATCATCGAGCGCATGGAGCAAAACGGGTTCATCAATGCCCAGCAGGCGAAAACGGCCAGGGAAGAAGAACTTCACATCAGGACCGGACGCGATGCCGGGCGTGTGCACGCCGAATACGTGGCTGAAACCGTTCGCCAGCTCGTGTTCAACCAGTATGGCGAAGAAACCTATACGCGCGGGCTGAACGTCTACACCACGCTGAATTCTTCCGACCAGACGGTAGCCTACAAGGCCTTGCGCAAGGGCATCATGGATTACGAGCGCAGGCAGATCTACCGGGGTCCCGAAAAATTCATCGACCTGCCGTCCAATCCCCCGGAAGTTGAAGATGCCATTGACGAAGCCCTGGCCGAGAATCCCGACAACGGGGACGTCATGTCGGCGGTTGTGCTGGAGGCTGGCCCCAAGCGGATCATTGCGATGCGCCAGAACAGTGAAAAGGTGACCATCACCGGAGAAGGCCTGCGACCTGCTCAGTCGGGTCTGGCCGACAAGGCCGGCCCGAACATCAAGATCCGTCCGGGCGCGCTGATCCGGGTGGTCAAGACGCCGAAGGATACATGGGAAGTCACTCAGTTGCCGGAAGTCGAAGGCGCCTTTGTGGCCATGGACCCGCGTGACGGCGCGGTTCGCGCGTTGATTGGTGGCTTTGATTTCGAGAAAAACAAGTTCAACCATGTGACGCAGGCCTGGCGCCAGCCCGGTTCGAGCTTCAAGCCCTTCATTTATTCGGCCGCGCTGGAAAAAGGCTTCACCCCGGCCACCGTCGTGAACGACGCCCCGCTGTTTTTCGATGCTGGCGTGACCGGTGGACAGCCCTGGGAACCCAAGAACTACGACGGTGGTTTCGAAGGCCCGATGAGCCTGCGCACGGCACTGAAGAAATCAAAAAACCTGGTGTCGATCCGCATCCTGCAATCGATTGGGCCCAAGTATGGCCAGGAGTGGGTGACGCATTTTGGTTTCGATGCGGAAAAACATCCAGCCTACCTGACCATGGCGCTGGGTGCCGGATCGGTCACGCCGATGCAGATGGCAACGGGTTACTCGGTTTTTGCCAATGGCGGCTACCGCGTCAATCCCTACCTGATCGCCAAGATCACCGACCAGCGCGGCAAGGTTCTTCTTGAAGTCACACCGCCAGCGCTCAACGAGTCGATGCGCGGCATCGATGCCAGGAACGCGTTCATCATGGACAGCCTGCTTCAGGAAGTGGCGCGTTCAGGCACTGCAGCCAAGGCCCAGGCCATGCTCAAGCGTCCGGATATTTTCGGCAAGACCGGCACCACCAATGACTCGATCGACACCTGGTTTGTGGGTTTCCAGCCCACGCTGGCGGCGGCGGTCTGGATGGGTTACGACACGCCCAAAAAGCTTGGCGACCGTGAAACAGGCGGTGGCCTGAGCCTGCCGATCTGGATCAACTTCATGGAATATGCCCTCAAGGGCGTGCCGGTCACCGAATACCAGGCGCCTGCAGGTGTGGTCAACCTGAATGGCGAGTGGTATTACGAGGAATATGCCAAGGGCGCGGGCATCAGCAGCGTGGGCATGCAGCCAGAAGCGGGCGCGTCCAGCGAGGAAACAACGTCTGCGCCAGGCGGCGGCATTCAGGTCCTGCCACCCTCTGATGAGAAAAAAAGAATCCTGGATTTGTTCAAGAATTGAGGCTTGCGCACAAGCTTGCGAAAAACGGACCTGAGTCCGTTTTTTTTCGGCTAATGGATGATCACACCGTAGCAGCAAACACCAGTGGATGGCCTGTCTGCTCGCTGGCGTAACGCGACAGATTGGCAAAGAACTCCCGCCCGTCCTTGGTATCAAGCCATTGTCCGCTGTTGAATTTGTAGTGAAACCCGCCGGCCCTGGCGGCCATCCAGATTTCCTGAAGCGGTTTTTGCAGGTTGATGATGATCTGGCTGTGGTTGGCAAAAGTCAGCGTGACCATTGCGCCAGTGCGCTGGTTGTCGATGTCCACATCGCTCTCGTCATTCAAGCGGTCGCAAGCCTGCTCGACGGCCTTGAGCACGTGCTCCGCCTGGTTCTGGTATTCAAGGTCCGTCATTACAATCCTGTCATGGTTTTTTCACACCGAATTCTAGGCCGCCTTGCCCGTGTCGTTTCCAGGCATGGTTTTGTTGCCATCGTGGCGGTTGCAACGCTGTCCGGGTGCGGGCAAAAAGGCCCGCTGTTTTTACCGGTACCCCCACAGGCTCCTCCACTGGTCATGTCGTCCAGCCTTTCCCAGCTTCCCGCGCCAGCGGCTGCTCCGGCATCAGCAGCGCGATAGGCGTTGCTGGCGTGGCGGTCATTTACTTTTACATTCGCTAAAGTGCATGGCGGCGGGTCAGGCAGCCGTCTTGCACGGATGGGCTGTCCAGCCCGTCATCGCTCCCCTTTTTGTCCCTTGCTTCAACAGAATCGGCCCCATGCTACTTCCCGCCCTCCCCGGTCATCCCCATTTTTCCTACCAGGGCAACGCGCTGTTTGCCGAAGCTGTACGCGTCAGCGAACTGGCGGCCACGTACGGAACGCCCCTGTTCATCTATTCAAAAGCGGCCATGCTGTCGGCGCTGGCGGCCTACCAGCGCGGCTTTGAAGGCCGGGATGCGCAGATCTGCTATGCGATGAAGGCCAATTCATCACTGGCCGTGTTGCAGGTGTTTGCCCGGGCGGATTGCGGCTTTGACATTGTGTCGGGCGGCGAACTGGAGCGGGTACAGGCGGCGGGCGGCGACGTGGGGAAGGTCATTTTTTCAGGCGTCGGCAAGACACAAGCTGAAATGCGCCAGGCGCTTGCCGCAGGCATTGGCTGCTTCAATGTCGAAAGCGAAGCTGAACTCGACGTGCTGTCCGGCGTGGCATTGGCCATGGGAATGCGCGCGCCCGTCAGCATCCGCGTCAATCCGAATGTCGATCCGAAGACGCATCCGTATATTTCCACCGGACTGAAAGGCAACAAGTTCGGCGTGGCCCATGAAGACGCCGTGCGCATCTACCGGCATGCCGCTTCGCTGGACGGATTGAAAGTCGTCGGCATTGACTGCCACATCGGCTCGCAGATCACCGAGGTGACGCCCTACCTTGACGCGATGGACCGCGTGCTGGACCTTGTGGCCGCGATTGAGGACGCAGGCATTGCGCTGGCGCACATCGACTTTGGCGGCGGGCTGGGCATTGACTACAACCACGACACGCCGCCCGAAGCCGATGCGCTCTGGCGGCAACTGCTGGCCAAGCTCGATGCGCGCGGTTATGGCGGCAGGAAACTGATGATTGAGCCCGGCCGTTCGCTGGTCGGCAATGCCGGCGTCTGCATCACCGAAGTGCTTTACCTCAAGCCCGGCGAGCAGAAGAACTTTTGCATCATCGACGCGGCCATGAACGACCTGCCGCGCCCGGCCATGTACCAGGCTTTTCATGCCATCGTGCCGGTTGAACCGCGCGTCCCGCAAGCAGAAACGCTGGTTTACGACGTGGTGGGGCCGGTCTGCGAAAGCGGCGACTGGATTGGCCGCGACCGTGCGCTGAACGTGGCGGCAGGCGACCAGCTGGCCGTCATGTCGGCCGGTGCCTACTGCATGAGCATGGCCAGCAACTACAACACCCGCGGCCGCGCGGCAGAACTGCTGGTCGATGGCGACGTGGCCCGGCTGATTCGTGCGCGCGAATCGGCGGCCGACACCTTTCGCGGTGAACTGCTGCTGCCCTGAACCAAGCGCCCAAGCGCGTTGGTTCGCATTCCAGTGCGCCGGTAACCCGTATTTCAAGGAAAACAGGCCTTTTGCGCTTATTCCAAGGGCGTAAGCAGCTATTTATTCAATAGCAGCAGAATCAGCGGGTGCCAACGGCTGCATACATCGAAACCTGGCGCCGTTTCTTGGACCAGTGGTTCCAGACGCGCCAGCCTAGCAGCGTGGCGACAATGGCGGCATAGACAAAAACTTCATTGAAGTTGTTTTTTCCGGCGCGCATCCAGAAAAAATGCAGGATGCCCAGGCCGACAATCAGGTAAACCAGCTTGTGCAGCAACTGCCAGCGCTTCGCACCCATGGCCTTGATGGCGGCATTGAAGGACGTGGCCGCCAGCGGGGTCAGCAGCAAAAAGGCCGAAAACCCCACCAGAATGAACGGTCGCTTGATGATGTCCTTGACGATGTCTGACACGTCAAAGCCCATGTCGAACCCGCTGTAGCTGAGCAGATGGACCACGACATAGAAATAGCAAAAAAGCCCCAGCATGCGCCGAAAGCGCGCCAGCGCCGGGGTTTTGCTGATGACGCGCAATGGCGTGACCGCCAGCACTATGCAGACAAACCGCAAGGTCCAGTCGCCCGTGGCGCGGATCAGCGCTTCGGCTGGATTTGCACCCAACTGGTCAGCAAAAGCCTGGTAAAAAAGCCACGCAAACGGCAGCAGGCACAGCATGAAGACCAGTGGCTTGGCGCCCGGGTGCAGCAACCATTTTTGCCGCCCCGCCATCACGGCTGCCATCAGAAGTTCTTCTTGAGGTCCATGCCGGCGTAGAGCTGTCCGACTTGCGCTTCATAGCCGTTGAACATCAGCGTCTTGCGCTTTTTGGCAAACAGCCCGTCCTCGCCAATGCGCCGCTCGGTGCCCTGGCTCCAGCGCGGGTGGTCCACCAGCGGATTGACGTTTGAGTAAAAACCGTATTCCTGCGCTGCTGCCTTGTTCCAGGCGGTGCGCGGCTCCTTGTCGGTGAAACGGATCTTGACGATGCTCTTGCCGCTCTTGAAACCGTATTTCCAGGGCACCACCATGCGCACCGGTGCGCCGTTCTGGTTGGGCAGCACCTCGCCGTACATGCCAAAGGTCAGCAGCGCCAGCGGATGCATGGCCTCGTCCAGGCGCAAGGCCTCGACGTAAGGCCATTCGAGCACGCGCGAGCCGACAAACGGCATGGTCTTGGGGTCGGCCAGCGTGATGAACTCGACATACTTGGCGCTGCCCAGCGGCTCGACCTTTTTGATCAGCTCGGACAGCGAATACCCCACCCACGGAATCACCATCGACCAGCCCTCCACACAGCGCAGGCGGTAAATGCGCTCTTCCTGCGGACTGAGCTTGAGCAGATCTTCGAGCGTGAAGCTTCTCGGGTTCTTGACCAGGCCCTCGACCGCGACCGACCAGGGTTTTACGGGCAGCGTCGCGGCATTTTTTGCCGGGTCGGCCTTGTCGGTGCCGAACTCGTAGAAGTTGTTGTAGGTGGTCGCGTCCTTGTACTCGGTGACTTTTTCCATCGTCACCGCGCCGGCAGCCGCCGATTTTCCGCCGGCCAGCGCCGCCAGCTTGCCCGGTTTGGCCACGCCTTGCGCCAGCGCATCGCGCCCGGCCCAACCGGCCAGCGCAGCACCCGCCGTTCCGCTGGCCATGAGCTTGATCAGGTCGCGCCGGCCCTGGTAGATGCCTTGCGGTGTGATGTCACTGGAAAGCGGTTGGTTGAATCCGCTGGAGTTTGTCTTGATAAGCATGAGAGTTCCTTTCAATCCTGCAATGGTTGGCTGTAGTACGCAGCAAATCCCATAAAGGATTCAATGTTAAGGACTCAACTGGCGGCTACAAGGTTCCGTAGCTGTGCAGACCCGACAGAAACATGTTGACGCCCAGAAAGGCAAAGGTGGTAACCGCCAGCCCGCCCAGCGCCCACCAGGCCGCCACCGTGCCGCGCAAGCCCTTCATGAGCCGCATGTGCAGCCAGGCAGCATAGTTGAGCCAGACGATCAAGGCCCAGGTTTCCTTCGGGTCCCAGCTCCAGTAGCCGCCCCAGGCCTCGGCGGCCCACAGGGCGCCCAGTACCGTGGCAATCGTGAAGAAGGCAAAGCCGACGGCAATCGCCTTGTACATCACGTCGTCCAGCACTTCCAGGCTCGGCAGGCGCGCGGCGATGTGCTTGCGGCCCAGCAGAATGCCGCCAGTGATCACGCCGGCCACCAGCAGGTAGCCGATCCAGTAGTTGCTGCCACCGGCTTCCAGCGGTGACTTGCGAAACACGATGGGCACGAAGCACAGCACCACGCCCAGCATCCACAAGGGGGTGAGCTTGTACCAGCGGGTTTCCTGCGCCTGCTGCTTCACGTGGTAGGACAGTGCCACCATGGCGGCCAGCGCGAACATGCCGTAGCCGATGAAGTTGGCAGGCACATGCAGCTTCATCCACCAGCTTTTCAGCGCCGGCACCAGCGGCTGGATTTCATGCGCTTCGCGAATCACGGTGTACCAGAGCAGGAAACCAACCGCGCCGCTGACCACCAGCATCACAAAAGCGCCCAGCGCCCGGGTCTTGTACTCGGCTTCAAAGTACAGGTAAAAAGCCGCCGTCATCCAGCAAAACAGCACGAACACTTCATACAGGTTGCTGACCGGAATGTGGCCGATGTCGGCGCCAATCAGGTAGCTTTCGTACCAGCGCACCAGCGTGCCGATCAGCGCCATGCCGACGCCGACCCAGGCTATTTTTGAACCCAGCGATTCGAGCGTGGCGCTGTGGCTTGATCCAACGTTGTTGGGCGTGTTGCTGGCAAACATGCCCAGCCAGTAGAAAATCGTGCTCATGAAGAACAGGACGCTCATCCACAGGATGGCCGACTGGCTGGACAGGAAATACTTGAGCCAGAACACCTGTTCGGCCCGCGCCAGGTCGCCCTGGTAAGACGTGATGCCGAGCAGCGCAAAACCGGCGACGACCATCATCAGCACGCGCAGCGGTCGCCAGAACCAGCCCATCGCAATGGTGGCAGGTATGGCGCCGAACAGAATGCCTTTTTCATAAACATCCATGTAGGCGCTGTAGCGGGCAAAGGCATACAGGAAACCGCCCGCCACCAGCACGGCAAAAACCCAGTCCAGCGCATTGCGCTTGGCGAAATAGCCTTCGTTCAGGCTCAGCGTGTTGTTGCCACGCCCTGCCGAAAGGGTGGTCGTGGTGTGGATGCTCGTCGTGGTGTTCATTGGGGCGCCTGCAACAATTTCGTTTTCAACATCTCGAATTCCTTGTCGCCGTCCATGGTTTTACGGTTGGTGGACAAGGCCATGGTGGCCTGGCTGTTTTGGGCAGATTCTGACACCGAATGCATGGCCTCGATGCCGCCTGTGGAATCGGCATTGCCGGGTGCAGGGGCAGGCTCAGACGGCGCCAGCCAGACCCATATCCGGCGCTCGCGAATGTAAAGCATGGCAAAGACACCCAGGATCAAAAAGGCACAGCCCAGGTAAACGATGGTCTTGCCTGGTGCCCGTGCCACCTGGAACACGCTGGCCTGGACCTGCTTGAAATCCTTCAGCTCAAACGCCATCGGCGCCGGGTAATGCGGCGCATCCGACAGGCTGAGCACCATCTGCGACATGAAGGCCTGCGTTTTCTCGTCCTGCGGCAAGGGCTTGAGGCCGGCCTGCTCGCGCGTCATCGAGGTCAGCTCGAACAGCACGCCGTTGAGAATCCGAACCAGGACTTCACCAGCGCGGTTGCGCTCGGCCTCGGGCACATTGGCTTCCATGAAGTCCGAAATGGCCTGCAATCCGGCGACCGGTTTCACCTTGCCGGCAGATGCGCCGGCAGCAGGAACCGAAGCCGCCTCTGATCCGGCAAACAGCGCCAGTGCACGCGAGGCCGATTCGTTCAGTTGCTGCGCGAGTTCCGGGCGGTCCGTGCCGACGGCCAGACGGGTATAGCGCCTGACTGCCAAGTCGCGCTGCGCCGGATCGGCCAGCGCGGCACGCAGGCGAACGAAGGTCGCCGTGCTGCTTTCCGGATCGGCCGGTATGCGCAGGTACTGGAAGGCGTCCACCGTGTTATCGCGCACGCCCATGAGGAACATGGGCGGGTTGTCGGGGTTGTCATCCATCTTGACCGGGAGCATGTAGTTCTGGAACTCGCGCGCCTGGCCGGCGGCATCGCGCAGCTTGTAGCTCACGCTGGGCCCGACATTGCGCAATTGCTTCTGGGTTACGGTCTTGTTGGCCGCACCCAGCCGCGTTTCAATCGCCTTGTGCAGGTCCACCTTGCGCACGTCGGCGCCCGGGCTTGACGACCTACCCGAAACGCCCGCGAAATTCTCGACATTGATGACGCGCAGAGCGGTGTATTCCAGCGTGAGCTGCTCGGCGCCTGCCCCCTGGCCGTTGGTCAGTGCGCTGCTGCCGCCAATGGTTCCCTGGATTTCAAAAGGCCGGGTGGCAGCGGACATCGGAATCGCGCTCAGCGTGACGCTGGAGCCACCGTCGTCAAAGCTGGACTGGTAAATCTCCACGCCCTTGTAGTTGGCCGGATGGTTGACCTCGACCCGCGCTGGCGTTTTCTCGCCCGTGGCCTTGTCGTGGATGACGATGTCGCTGGCAAACAGCTTGGGCATGCCGGTGGAGTAGTACTCGACACTGAATTTCTTCAACTCGACCGCAAAAGGAAGCTCCTGGAGCAGGATGCCGCCCGGCTGGTTCAGGATCGCGGTGCTCGACTGCGTGCCCTCTGCCACCAGCAGGTTGGCGCGAAAGGTCGGGTTGCGCTCGCTCAGGCGGTGCTGGGCCGGCACGTCGGCGATCAGCCCGCCGCCGGTGAAGGTGGACTTGCCGTTGAGCAGCATCTGCGCCCGCACGATCATGTCGCCATCGAGCAGGCCGCCGATGCAGATCAGCACGATGGCGCTGTGCGCGGCAATGTAGCCCAGCTTGTTGGCAGAGCCCTTTTTGGCGGCAACCATCCAGCCGGCGCTTCGCTGCTGGAGCTTGACCTTCCATCCGCTTTGCACCAGGGTCTGGCCGATGCGTCGCGCGGCTGCTTCGGGGGACTCGGCCAGACCCGCCTGCGCGCGGTGGCCAAAGGCCTTGAGGCTTTGCTCGCGAACGTCTTCCTTGAGCTGGTTGAAGTCGGCCAGGATCTTGGGCGTGTTGCGGGCGATGCACAGGGACGTGGACACCACCAGAAACGCCAGGATCAGCAGGAACCACCAGGCACTGTAAACCGTGTTCAGGCTGGCAAGGCTGAACACCTGCGCCCAGAACGGGCCGAACTGGTTGACGTAATTGCTGAGCGGCTCCTGCTGCTTGAGCACCGTGCCAATCACCGATGCGATACAGATGACAGTCAGCAGCGAAATCGAAAAGCGCATCGACGACAGCAACTCCACCGACGCGCGCAGGGTGCGCGAGCCCCAATTGACCTTCATGCCTTCGGTGGAAACTGTCATACGTGAAATTCAAAGCCTGAAGGCTTGGTGTGTGGCGTGGAAATGGAAGATAAAAACAAAAAGGCGGGCTTTCGTTTGAAAGACCCGCCTTGATGTGATTGATTAATGCGGCTTCGGTTCAATGCCGGCCAAGGATTTCTGGAGGAAACCGGCAAAAAGGGAAAACCTGCCTCGAACCATGGAAAAGCCGCAGGATCAGGGTTTTAGCGCAAGCCGGCGATGTAGTCGGCAACTGCCCGGATTTCCTTGTCATTGAGCTTGGCCGCCACCTGGGTCATCTGGATGCTGTTGGTGCGAATGCCGTCACGGAAGTACGTCAGCTGCGCAGCGGTGTATTCGGAATGCTGGCCGCTCAGGCGCGGGTATTGCGAAGGAATGCCGCGACCGGTCGGACTGTGGCAGCCTGCGCAGGCAGCGATCTGGCGGTCGGCAATGCCGCCGCGGTAGATGCGCTCGCCCAGCGTGACCAGCTCTTTTTCCTTGGCAAACCCGGGCTTGGCCTGCTTGCTGGTGGCCCAGTACGCGACGTTTTTCATGTCGGCGTCGGACAGCGTGGCGGCAAAGCCCTGCATGATGGCATTTTTACGCTTGCCGGCCTTGTATTCCTGCAACTGCTTGACCAGGTATTCTGGATGCTGCTGCGACAGCTTGGGGTAGGCCGGTGTTCCGGAGTTTCCGTCGGCGCCATGGCAGGCGGCGCATACGGCGGTGAAGGAGGCTTCTCCCTTGACCAGGTCAGGCTTGGCTGCCATGACCGGCGCCGCTGCGGCGGCTGCCGGCGCTGCATGCGCCTGGGCAGCATCCGCCGGTGCGGCTTCACCCGCGGCAAATGAAGACATGGCGGGCAAGGCCAGCAAGGCGGCCAGTAGGGAAGTAGCGAACAGCTTCATATCGGGACTTTTAATTGGTTGGCGCACAGAACTTGGGTAGAGCGGGATTTTACAATGGCTTGACGCCAGGCCCTATTATCGGGATTTGGAAAATGGCTGTTTGCCTGTCTTGCGAGCCAGCGCCTGCCTTTCCACACTTTTATTTTTCCCGGCCTGCCTTGCAACGGCAGCGCAGCCACCGACCTCCAGGGATCGCCCCATCATGACTTCTTCCGCTTCCTTGCCTCTTCCCGCCGACGCCAAGCCCGATCCCAAAATCGCCATGGGCTGGCTGCACACCGCCAAATTCCTGACCACTGCGCCCGAACTCAAGCACCTGCCGCGCATCGACGTCCCCGAAATTGCCTTCGTGGGCCGTTCCAACGCCGGCAAATCAACCTGCATCAACACCCTGACGCAGCAGCACCGGCTGGCGTTTGCGTCCAAGACGCCGGGGCGCACGCAAAGCATCAACCTGTTTTCACTGGGCAAGCAGGGCGTGACCGATGCAGTACTGGCCGATCTGCCGGGCTACGGCTATGCCGCCGTTCCCAAGGAAGCCAAGTACCGCTGGCAGCAGGTGATGGGCAATTACCTGCAGACGCGCGACAACCTGCAAGCCATCGTGCTGCTGTGCGACCCGCGCCTGGGCCTGACGGAACTCGACGAAGTGCTGCTCGACGTGATCCGGCCGCGCGTCGAGGAAGGGCTGAAATTCCTGGTGCTGCTGACCAAATCCGACAAACTCAACAAGACCGATGCCGCCAAGGCGATGCAGATCGTCAAGCTGCAGGCGGGCGGCGGCGACGTGAAGCTGTTTTCATCGCTCAAACGCCAGGGCGTCGAGGAAGTGGCCCAGCATTTATGGGACTGGGCGCATCCCAAGGAAAAGCCGGTCAAGGTGCCCAAACCAGCGCCAGAATCGCCGGCTGATGGCGAATCAGACCCCCAAGCGTCCATGCCGCCAGCGGCTGACCTGGCCTGATCGCCGGCAAGGCGTCCAGAGCGGCCGGCAGCTTCAATTTCAAGAAAATAATGGCTTTAGCGCATGCCCTGCATGTGAAACCAGCTATCAATAAAATAGCATCATGATTGAATTCAACGACTGCGCCTTGCCCCACGGCATCACCCTGTCCTGCCGCTGCACTGGCATCAGGGGCCGACCAGTGCTGATGTTCCTGCACGGATTTCCGGAAGCAGCGTTTGTCTGGGATGGCCTGCTGGAACATTTTGCGCGCCCCGAGAATGGCGGCTTTCGCTGCATCGCCCCCAACCTGCGCGGCTACGGACCGTCCAGCGCGCCCGCCGAAGTGGCCAACTACCGGCCCAAACACCTCATGCAGGACATTGCCGCGCTGATCGAGCACGAAGGCGGCCCGCTGGCTTGCCTGGTCGCGCACGACTGGGGCGGCGCCGTGGCCTGGAACCTGGCCGCCAGCGCGCCGGGCTGCATGGAAAAGCTCGCCATCATCAATTCGCCGCACCCCGGCACCTTTTTGCGCGAGCTGCAGCACTCGCCAGCGCAGCAGGCCGCCAGTGCGTACATGAATTTTTTGATCCGCCCGGATGCCGAAGCGTTGCTGGCCGAAGACGACTTTCGCCGGATGTGGGAATTTTTTACCGCCATGGGCGCAGCCGATGGCCCGCACGCCTGGCTGACCGACGCCGTCAGGGCGCAATACCGCGACATCTGGCGCGCCGGACTGACCGGGCCGCTCAGTTACTACCGCGCCTCGCCGCTGCGCCCGCCACGGCCCGGCCCACCGCACCACGACCCGGCCGCGGCCGCCGTGGTCATTGCGCGCGACAAGCTGGAAGTGCAGATGCCGACGCTGGTCATCTGGGGCCTGGGCGACACCGCTCTGCCCCCGGCCTTGCTGGACGGCCTTGAAGACTTCGTGCCGCAAATGCAGTTGCACCGTGTCGAAGGCGCCACCCACTGGATCGTGCATGAGCAGCCCGAACGGGTCATCGATTACCTGCAGGATTTTCTTCGCTGAAACAGCGACGGCATGCAGAATACTATTAAAAAAATAGCTGAAAGTGTATGTCCGTAGAGCGGAAACGCACTAAAAGGCTTAAAAAACGAGTTGCCATGGCCTAACGTCCACTCAGTACAGCGAAGGCTCGCCCTCGGGTCGTGTCTTGAACCGTTTATGCACCCAGTAATATTGCGCCGGCATGGTGGCGATGTAGCCCTGCAGCCGCGCATTCATCAGCGCGGTGTCGGCCACAGGGTCGCTGCTGGGGAAATCGGTCCAGGCAGGCAGCACCTGAACCTCATAGCCGTCAGGCGTCAGGCGCGGCAATAGCGGCACAACCTTGGCGCGTCCCAGGCGGGCAAAGCGCGACAGCGACGGCACGGTGGCGGTGGTGACGCCGTAAAATGGCACGAACACCGACTCGTCCGGACCAAAATCCATGTCAGGCAACAAATACAGCGGCTGTCCTTCGCGCAGCGCCGCGACGATGGGCTTGACGCCCTCGATGCGGCCAAACAGGCGCAAATGGCCAAAGCGCTGCCGGCCCTGCAGGATCCACTGGTCCACGAGCTTGTTCGACTGGTCGGTGTAGATCGTGGTCGAAGGCCGGGGCATGGCCAGCGCGGTGGCCGCCCAGGCCGCATCCAGGCCCACGAAATGCGGCAGAAAAATCACCGTCGCGTCATTGCCCGCAAGTTCGTGGGTGGCGCCGGTCAGCCGGACACGCTGCCGCACGCATTGTTCAGGCGCATGCCACAGCCAGGCGCGGTCCAGCCAGGCTTGAGAAAAACAGACAAAGGTCTTGATGGCCAGCTTGCGCCGCTCTGCCTTCGAAAGCGCCGGAAAGCACACCGAGAAATTCGCATGCACGACGCGCCGGCGCGCGCCGATCAGGCCATACAGCACCCAGCCCAGCATCGTTCCCAGGGCGCGCACGGCCGGCAGCGGCAACCACGCCAGCGCTTTCATGAAGGCAATGCCAACCCGCGTCATCGCATGGCCGACCGAAGCGCGAAAATTGTTCAAGCAGCGTCCTTGCGCGGTGTCTTGTAGCGCGCATAGCCCCACAGGTACTGGCCGGGCTGGCTCAGCACGATGGCCTCGATCGCGTGGTTGATGCGCGTCACCGCCTGCAGCATGTCGGGCTTTTCACCTTTTTCAACGACGTCCAGACAGGAGACGGCCGGCCATATCTTCAGGAAATAGCCCCGGCCCCGGGGCAGGCGCTCGCAGCTGACCGGCAGCAGGACCGCGCCGGTTTGCAGGGCCAGCCGGGCCGCCAGTGTCATGGTGTAGGCCGGCCGGCCAAAAAATGGCGCCCAGACGCCCCAGCCTTCAGGCGGCACCTGGTCGGTCAGCATGGCGACAGCCTGGTTGGCCTTCAGGGTCTTGTGCATGAGCCGGATGCCGCTCAGGCTGGCCGGCACGACGGTGAGGTTATGGCGGTCGCGGGCCAGGCTTTCCAGGCGGGCCAGCCAGGCCTTGCGGGCGGGCCGGTAAATGGCGGTGATCGGACCGTACAGCTCTGCCAGCGCCTGCGGCCCCAGCTCGAAACTGCCGCAGTGCGGTCCGAAAAATATCACACCCTTGCCCTGCGCAAATGCCTTGTCGGCATGCGCCTGGCCTTCGAGCCGGACATTGCCCAGGCACGACTGCGAACGCGGCCGCATCCAGAGCTTGGGCAACTCACCGACAAAACGCCCGGTCTCGGCAATCGCCGGCCGGGCGGCTTCAAACGGCAGGCCGGCTTGCGCCACGTTGGCCCGGAACTGGGCGCGGTAGCGGGCACTCAGCCACCAGACCAGCCAGCCCAGCCCCGCGCCCAGCGCGTGCAGCACCGGAAGCGGCCAGCGTGAGAAAAAACGGAATAACCAGAGCATGAAAAGGGTGCTAAAGGGCTAATGAAGCCAAAAAAGGGAGCGTCTTATAATTGCGTCTGTCGCCGAGTTACTGAACAACTTGCAGGGCGACATTAAACCAAACTGCTAAAGCGTTCGCCAAAGCACTTCCTGCTGGCAACGCGCCAGCAAAACTTATGGAGTGTACGCAATGGCGAACGATTTTCTCTTTACTTCCGAATCCGTCTCCGAAGGCCATCCCGACAAGGTTGCCGACCAGATTTCAGATGCCATCCTGGATGCCGTCTTCAAGCAGGACCCGCATGCGCGCGTTGCTGCCGAAACGCTGACCAACACCGGCCTGGTCGTGCTGGCCGGCGAGATCACTGCGCGTGAAGACGTGAATGTCGACTACATCCAGGTCGCGCGCGACACCCTCAAGCGCATTGGCTACGACAACACCGAGTACGGCATCGACTACAAGGGCTGCGCGGTCATGGTCTGCTACGACAAGCAGAGCAAGGACATTGCCCAGGGCGTGGACCATGCGAGCGACGACCACCTGAACACCGGCGCCGGCGACCAGGGCCTGATGTTCGGCTACGCCTGCGACGAGACGCCCGAGCTGATGCCCGCGCCGATTTACTACGCGCACCGCCTGGTCGAGCGCCAGTCGCAGTTGCGAAAGGACGGCCGCCTGCCGTTTTTGAGGCCTGACGCCAAGAGCCAGGTGACGATGCGCTATGTCGATGGCAAGCCGCACAGCATCGACACCGTGGTGCTGTCCACCCAGCATAGCCCCGACCAGAGCGAGACGGCGCACAAGATGAAGGCCTCTTTTATCGAAGCCGTGATCGAAGAGATCATCAAGCCGGTGTTGCCCAAGGAGTGGCTGCAAAATACCCGCTACCTGATCAACCCGACCGGCCGCTTTGTCATCGGCGGCCCGCAGGGCGACTGCGGCCTGACCGGGCGCAAGATCATCGTTGACACCTACGGCGGCGCCTGCCCCCACGGTGGCGGCGCCTTCAGCGGCAAGGACCCGAGCAAGGTGGACCGCTCGGCGGCCTACGCGGCGCGCTACGTGGCCAAGAACATTGTGGCCGCCGGCCTGGCCCGGCAATGCCAGATCCAGGTGGCTTATGCGATTGGCGTGGCCAAACCGATGAATGTGACGGTTTATACCGAAGGCACCGGCGTCATTCCGGACAGCCAGATTGCAGAACTGATCAAGGCGCATTTCGACCTGCGCCCGAACGGCATCATCCGGATGCTGGACCTGCTGCGCCCCATTTATGAAAAGACCGCCGCTTACGGCCACTTTGGCCGCGACGAGCCTGAATTCACCTGGGAACGCACCGACAAGGCAGCGATTTTGCGCAACGCCGCCGGCCTGTGAAGCCATCTCTTTGGCCGGGTCCTGTGGGGGCTGGCCAAAGAGGAGCACCGGATCAATGGCTTGCAGTTCCCGACAAGCGATCAGAAAAACGGTGTTTTTTTGCGTCCTTGCTCAAGGCCGCACGTGGTTTGCGTCAATCTCAGGGCAAAAACACCCATGAGACGCTGGCGCTATCCCCGGGTGTAAGGCGAGTCCGGAATGAACTTGCTTTTGGTGCCCTGAAGTTCAGCGGCAGGTTCTGCATCGGGCTGCGGAACGGGGACGGTCTTGTTGGTTCCCTCAAACCCGAAGTCCTTGCCTCGGCGCTTGGGGCCTGCATCAGGTGAAGGGTTGGCTTTTTGCGCCCCTTGCGGGTCGTGGGCATCTGGTGAATCAGGCGTTTTGGCCATGTCCGGCACTCCGTCAGGTAATGAAATGACTGCTTTCCATGCGTGCCAGCGGCAAGCTGTCGCATGCTGGCGAGTGCATCACGGCGCTACTCCTTTCGACGGTAAACGGCCAGCGGCTGGGCAACCTGCCAATGGCGGGCCTTTCGCTGCGTACCGGAAAATTTGAAACCGAGATCGGCGCGCTGGAATCGCCAAGGCACGAGCTATCTTTGGGCATGGTGAATTCTTGCTCAAGAGTCAACAGAAATTCACTTTAGGCCAGCGTTTTCCGGTCTTCCATCGGAATGCAAGGAAATGACTGTAGGACACGCGGCATGTCATGCTCATCCATTCCCTAGAAGCGACGGCAAGCCGGCAGTTCAAGGCTGGGAAAGAACTGCATTCACGCCCGCGTACCCGAGCTGCACAAAGTCGGCTGCATGTTCAACATGCACGCCTTCTGCATCGGCAAGTGCCTGCACATCGGCCCATTGCAGTGCACGATAGGTCGGCATCCGGTTGACACCGGTGAGCCCTTCATTCGGCGCGGTGGGCGCTACCGTGATGCGCAATCGGGTGTCACCGGCCTCGCCTTCAACGCTGATCACCACGCTGGCCGGTTGCTCGAACGTATCGGTCAGGGCGATCAGGCTGGCTGTGAGCACGCTGCGAAGCATTCCCTTGGGCAGCTTGGCAACGGCCTGTGTCGCCTGGTTGTCCAGCGAAAACCCGCGAAACGAAAGCTCGGTCGCCATCAGGCCAAGGGATTCCTCGACTGCGCTGTTCACCGCGATCAGTTCGTTGTCCTTGGGCGCCAGCCAGGTCATCAGGTTCAGCGACGTGGCGGCGGCTTCCCGCGACAAGGTGGTCAATGCCTGGCTGTTCTTGACCAGCTGGGCCATGTCGGGCGCGACGCCCTTGAGCCGCCTTTCCAGCATGGCCGACATCATGCCGATTGGCTGAAGCGTCCCCGCAAGGTTGTGGCGGATGGCCGGCAGCAGCCGGCGCATGAGTGCATAGCGGGCCGCCTCGGCAAGACGTTCTTTCAGATGGGGAATTTCGCTGGACATAAGGGAAAGGCAGAAAGTGTCAATAAATCATGAACACGGGATCTGCGTGGGACACCATGCCATGGCGCAAACCGTCCGGCAAAGGCGCCTTGGCCGCAGGCATTACGGGCCGAATAATAGCAGTGGCCGGGAGCCTGGCTACCTGTCAGTTCACAGGCAGACACATGAATTAAACAGGCACCCCTTGAAAACAGGCATGAATGCCCCTATTATTAGCACTCGATGGTGTGGAGTGCTAACAGCATCACACACCGCCCAATCGACAGGCAGTTGCTGTTCAGCGGCTGCACTTGAATTCCAAAAACCATTGTTAAAAACAAGGAGCTTTTCATGAATCTTCGTCCTTTGCACGACCGCGTGATTGTCAAACGCGTGGAAAACGAAACCAAAACCGCTTCCGGCATCGTCATTCCTGATAGCGCTGCTGAAAAGCCGGATCAAGGCGAAGTGCTGGCTGTGGGCCCAGGCAAGAAAAATGACAAGGGCGAGCTTGGCGCCATGGCCGTCAAGGTCGGTGATCGCGTGCTGTTCGGCAAGTACAGCGGCCAGACCGTCAAGGTTGACGGCGATGAATTGCTGGTCATGAAAGAAGAAGACCTGTTTGCAGTGGTCGAGAAGTAATCTTTTACGCTCTTCGATATTGCTACTTATTTAATAGCTGCCTAGGCACGCCGGACGTGCGTAAGCAGCCTATTTCATTCATAAATCTTAAGGAATCCGAATCATGGCATCAAAAGACGTAATTTTCGGCGGCGAAGCCCGCGCACGCATGGTCGAGGGTGTGAACATCCTGGCCAATGCCGTTAAAGTGACCCTGGGCCCTAAAGGCCGCAATGTGGTGCTGGAGCGCTCGTTCGGCGCCCCTACCGTGACCAAGGACGGTGTGTCCGTGGCCAAGGAAATCGAACTGAAAGACAAGCTGCAGAACATGGGCGCGCAGATGGTCAAGGAAGTCGCTTCCAAGACGTCTGACATCGCTGGTGATGGCACCACCACGGCCACCGTGCTGGCACAAGCCATCGTTCACGAAGGCATGAAGTACGTGGCTGCGGGCATGAACCCGATGGACCTGAAGCGCGGCATCGACAAGGCTGTTGCGGCTTTGGTTGAAGAGCTGAAGAAAGCTTCCAAAGCCACCACCACTTCCAAGGAAATTGCACAGGTCGGTTCGATCTCTGCCAACTCCGACGAAACCATCGGCAAGATCATCGCTGACGCGATGGACAAGGTCGGCAAGGAAGGCGTCATCACCGTTGAAGACGGCAAGTCACTCGACAGCGAACTCGACGTCGTCGAAGGCATGCAGTTTGACCGCGGCTACCTCAGCCCGTACTTCATCAACAACCCTGAAAAGCAGTCCGCACTGCTGGACAACCCGTTTGTGCTGCTCTACGACAAGAAGATCAGCAACATCCGTGACCTGCTCCCTACCCTGGAACAAGTCGCCAAGGCTGGCCGTCCGCTGTTGATCATTGCCGAAGAAGTCGAGGGCGAAGCCCTGGCCACTCTGGTCGTGAACACGCTGCGTGGCATCCTGAAGGTTGTGGCTGTCAAGGCCCCTGGTTTCGGCGACCGCCGCAAGGCCATGCTGGAAGACATCGCTGTCCTGACCGGCGGCAAGGTCATCGCTGAAGAAGTCGGCATGTCGCTCGAAAAAGTGACGCTGGCTGACCTCGGCCAGGCCAAGCGCATCGAAGTGGGCAAGGAAAACACCATCATCATCG
>NZ_JAAFGZ010000010.1 GCF_010365105.1 Polaromonas sp.
TCCCATCCCGAACAGGACAGTGAAACGACTCAGCGCCGATGATAGTGCGGATTCCCGTGTGAAAGTAGGTCATCGTCAGGCTCTTATAGCCCCCTGAACCAGCCCGGTTGATCTCACGATTGACCGGGCTTTTTCTTTTGGCTCGCGTTTATTCGCTTGGACAGCGTTGTTCTCATAAATTGACGATGTATTCGCCTTCTTGTCCCGCAACGCCAGTGGTGGTCAGTTCATTGCATAACTGCTCAATCCATTGACGCATCGGTATATCTGCAAAGAAACGCTGCCGGATCTGTTGAAAATAGGGGGTTGCTGCGGCCCATTGTGTAAATTCAGTGTTTGACTGGCGTTGGACCTCAAGCAGCTTGAACTTGAGCAATACCTTTACCGCATGTCGTGCATGCCGTAGCGGACTGGTGGTGAACGCATCCAGGCGCTGGTACGCTTTGGACAGTGTCTCTGGCGTGTAACTGAAAATCCTTCCATGCCCCGGAATGACGGTTTTTGGATTGAGCCGGCCGATCAGGGCCAGCGTAGCGGCAACTTCAGAAAAGGCGTTTTCTCCCTCAAGCTCTGGAAACACCACACCGAAGCCGTTTTCCCATAAAGCGTCTGCTGAAATCAAGACTCGGGTAACAGGCTCAAAAAAGACAACTGAATGCGGATCATGCCCCGGGGCCGCATGAATCTGCCAGTCAACTTTGCCGAATCGGATGTCGGTTCCCGCCTGAAGCGTCTGGTCAAAATTGAATCTTGGACACAACTGGCCGGTCGGTGCATAAGTGAGCGCTACGGCATCCCATTGCGCGACCTGCCGAGCTTGACCCCGCGGAATCCATGTCTCAAGCACTGGGTAGCGCGCCTGCAAGGCGGCATTGCCTCCGCAATGATCACTGTGCAGGTGGGTGTTGACCAGTGCATCCAGCGGGCAACTGCCCAAGACGGCCTCAACCAGTGACAGCGTTTGTTCCGCGTGCGTGCAGTAGCCGCTGTCAACCAGCAGGGTTTTGTCGCCGCCGGTAAACAAAATGTTGTTGCTTGAAAGCCAGCCTCTTTCAAAAACATGCATGCCTTCGGGCAGAACGTGCGCCGCCATCACAAGCCAATCGCTTGACTTGATTCAGGCTTTGTCACGCAATGCCCGTCTGAGGATTTTTCCAACATTGGTCTTGGGGAGTGCATCGCGAAATTCAATGTATTTGGGCCTTTTGTAGCCGGTCAGGTGCTGCTTGCAATAAGCGCTGATGTCGTCTTCCGTCAGCGCCGGAACATTTTTAACCACAAAGACCTTGATGGCCTCGCCTTGCCTCTCATCGGCAATGCCGATCGCTGCACACTCGACAACGCCAGGGCACAGGGAAATGACATTTTCAAGTTCGTTGGGAAAGACATTAAAGCCCGAAACGATGATCATGTCTTTCTTGCGATCAATGATCCTGATGTATCCGTGCTCATTCATGGTGCCGATGTCGCCGGTGCGCATGAAGCCATCAGTGGTAAATGCTTTTTCTGTTTCCAGCGCTTGCCGGTAATAGCCCGTCATGACCTGCGGACCCTTGATGCAGATTTCGCCACCTTGTCCGGGTTCGAGATTGTTCCCTGCGTCATCCTTGATGGCAATCCCGATGCCGGGTAAAGGCAGACCGATGGTGCCTGAAAACTCTTGGCTGTTGACCGGATTGTTGGTACCAATGGCGCAGGTTTCACTCATTCCCCAGCCTTCAATCATGGGGCTACCGGTGGCCTGCAGCCACTGCCGTGCTGTCCCTTCAGACGCCGCCATGCCACCGGCCTGTGAAATGCACAGGCTTGAAAAATCGACGGTTTTGAAGTGCGGATGCTGAAGCAGTGCGTTGAACAGCGTATTGACGGCCGGCAGCATGTGAAAGGGACGTTTTTTCAACACCTCGATGAATTTCCCCACATCGCGGGGATTGGGAATCAGCGTGAGGTGCGCCCCCCAGCGGATGCTCAACAGGCACAGGGTCAGCGCAAAGATGTGGTACAGCGGCAGCGCTGCGATGTTGTTGATCCGGCTGACATCGCCGATACGCCCCAAGGCGGGCGTAAACCAGGCCTCCGCCTGCAGGATGGCTGCCACGATATTGCGGTGCGTGAGCACAGCGCCTTTTGACAGGCCGGTCGTGCCGCCGGTGTATTGCAGGAAAGCGATGGAGTCCAGCGTGCATTGCACCGGTTTGAGCGTGTGCCGCTTGCCTTCGGCCGTCGCACGCGTGAACGGCGTGACCGTCAGCCCGCCGTCAAGGCTGAAGGTGTAGGCAGGCACCATTTTCGCCAGATGCCTGACGGCGAAAGTGATCCACTGGCCATACGCTGCGCCAAGCAGATCGCCCATCGACGCCATGACGACATGCTTGAGCGGCGTGCGCTTGATGACCTCGGTCAGCGTGGCCGCGAAGTTTTCAAGAATGACGATCGCGGTCGCACCGGAGTCCTTGAGCTGATGCTCCAGTTCACGCGCCGTGTAAAGCGGATTGACGTTGACGCAGGTATGGCCGGCGCGCAGGACCGCCACCATGGCGACTGCAAACTGCGGCACGTTGGGCAGCATGATGGCGACCCTTGCGCCAGGCTCCAGGCCAAGCTGCTGCAGCCATGCGCCCAAGGCGGCCGACAGTTGGTCCAGTTCGCGGTAGGACATCCAGCGGTCCATACAGACTGAAAACGGCTTGTCCGCGTGGGTCTTGAAAGATTCTTCCAGCAACTGGTTCAGCGAAGTGAACTGCTCCGGATGGATGTCGTGCGGTACGCCTTCGGGATAACTCTTGAGCCAATGTCGGTCCATAAACACTCCTTGCGGACCATTGTGAAAGCCTGGCTGCCGAAGCTTCAGCGGGCTTGTCCTAATGCGCGCCGTCGGCTGCCAGCAAATGGCTCAATTTAGTCGCGCAGGCGACATCGCCATCGTCGAACAGGGCGCGGATCCATTCGGATTCGCGTTGCTGGACCTGCGCTAGAAATTCTTCTGCGCCATCCATCTGAGCAAAGGCGTCAAAGCCGGTTTCCAGAAACTGCTGAAGCGCGTCCAGGCCTGCGGCGGCGGCCGGGCGGCGCATCATTCTGAGCAGGGTGCGCAGCCCGCGCGTGCGGGTCAGGCGGTCAAGTTCCCGCCCCAGTTGCAGCACCACGTCAAGCTGATGCTGGCGCGCAGCCCGGTCGCCCGACTGGCGCCAGCAACGAACATAGCGGGCAGGCTGGCTATCTTGCGGCGTCACCAGGCTGTCTGCGCGCCAGGCGTGGGCCATCTGGTCGTCCAGCGTTTCCGTCAGCGCATGCACCTCGGCAAGCGCTGCTGCCGTGGCAACGACTGGCTGCGGGAACAGCCTGGCAATGGTGCTGGCAATACGGGCGAACTGATGGTCACGGCTGGCATAGTCGCTGTCGCTGTACAGCTCTTGCAAAAAAAAACGGGCCGCCCTGGCGTAACGCGGGTTATGAAGCAGGTCTGAGTAGGTGGCCTGGAAACGGCGTGCCTGAAAACGCTTGACCTCGGCAACCGCCCTGGCCAGCGCCGGATCGCCGGCATGCTGCTGCCGAAACTGCGCCACGAGCTGCAATGCATCCTGAATGGTTTGTGCCGGAGTCGCCATAGTGGCTGCCAGTGTAGCCAGCAGCTCTAGAGACCGTGCTCTATTGGCACCGGCAGGGGCATGCGAAACTTCCAGCCATGCATAGACGAACATTGCTCAAGCTGGGACTGGCCTCGGCTGCCGCGCTGGCGGTGGCGGGCGGGGCTGCGGGCTGGCTGCTGCAACCCGGCCTGCATCCGGACGGCCGCCTTTCGCCGGCAGGTCAGGGCGTGTTTGCCGCCGTCGGCCGTGCCGTGCTGGACAAGAGCCTGCCAGCGGAAGCGGGCGAACGTCACAAGGCCCTGGCGGGAATGCTGGCACGGATCGACTCGCTGGTGCAGGCGCTGCCGCCGCACGCGCAGGCCGAGCTGTCGCAATTGCTGGCGGTGCTGGCCAGTGCGCCGGGCCGGCTTGCTCTGGCGGGCCTTGGCCAGCCCTGGGAGCAGGCGTCCATCATCGATCTGCAGCTGACGCTCCAGGACATGCGGCTGTCCGGGCTGGCCCTGCGCCAGCAGGCGTATGCGGCCTTGCACGACATTGCGACCGGGGCGTATTTTGCCGATGCCGCGACCTGGCCCCTGCTGGGTTATCCCGGACCGATGAACATCTGACACCCCTTTCCTGAAAAGCACCCCACCCATGAGTTCATTGAACGATCCGATCAAGGACGGACTGCAGCGCGGCTGGAAAGTCCTTGGAGGCGCATTGGGGGCCATTCCAGAAAAAATCGTCTGTGATGTCGCCATCATTGGCAGCGGCGCAGGCGCGGGCATCAGTGCCGAACTGCTCGCCAAGGCCGGGCTTCAGGTGGTGATCGTTGAGGAAGGACCGCTCAAAAGCAGCAGCGACTTCAACCAGCTGGAGTCCGAAGCCTATCCGGCGCTCTACCAGGAAAGTGCGGCGCGCAAGACCGCGGACAAGGCCATCAACATTTTGCAGGGGCGCTGCGTCGGCGGCTCGACGACGGTGAACTGGACGAGTTCCTTTCGAACACCGGCGTCTACGCTGAAGTTCTGGCAGGACCGCTTCAGCCTGGCCGGCTACACCGAAACCGCCCTGGCACCGTATTTTGCGCAGGCCGAGCAGCGACTGAACATCGCGACATGGCAGATGGCACCCAATGAAAACAATGCCTTGCTGGGCCGTGGGGCGCGCAAGCTCGGCATTCACGCGGAGCCCATCGCGCGCAATGTCAAGGGCTGCTGGAACCTGGGCTCCTGCGGGCTGGGCTGCCCGACCAATGCCAAGCAGTCCATGCTGGTCACCACCATTCCGGCAGCGCTGGACCTGGGCGCGCAACTGCTGACCGAAACCCGCGCCGAGCGCTTTGAGCTGGCCAACGGCCGGGTCACCTCGCTGATATGCCGAAATATCAAGTCAAATGGGGCACTTGCGCAGTCTGCATCTACTCATGAAGCTACTAAAATAATAGCAAAACATTATGTGCTGGCCGGTGGCGCCATCAACTCGCCGGCGGTGCTGCTGCGCTCTGGCGCACCCGATCCGCACGGCCGTCTGGGAAGCCGGACCTTTTTGCACCCGGTGGTGATGTCGTCCAGCATCTTTGACCAGAAGGTCGAGGCCTGGAGCGGCGCGCCGCAGTCGATCTACACCGACCATTTCCTGCAGACCCAGCCGATCGATGGCGCCATGGGCTACAAGCTGGAAGCGCCGCCGCTGCATCCTCTGATCTTTGCCTCCACTGTGCCGGGTTTTGGCCAGGGACAGCATGACCTGCTCAGCTCGTTTCCGCACAACCACACCCTGCTGGCGCTGCTGCGCGACGGTTTCCACGACGAAGCGCCTGGCGGCCAGGTCAAGCTGCGCAGCGACGGCTCCGCCGAGCTGGATTACCCGCTGGGCGACTACATCATGCAGGGCGCGCGCCGGGCGCTGCTGTCGATGATGGAAATCCAGTTCGCCGCTGGCGCCCGGCAGGTGCTGCCGCTGCATGAAATGGCCGTTCCCTACACCTCCTGGGCGCAGGCGCGCGAGGCGGTGCTGGCGCTGCCGATGAAGCCGCGCCTGGTGAAGATGGTCAGCGCGCATGTGATGGGCGGCTGTGGCCTGGCTGGCAGCGCGCGCCAGGGCGTGACCCGGCCGGACGGCGTGCACTGGCAGCTGGACAATCTATCGATTCACGACGGTTCGATTTTTCCGACCAGCATAGGCGCCAATCCGCAGTTGTCGGTGTATGGCGCGGTCAACCGGCTGGCGCAGGGCCTGGCCAAAACGCTGACGGGCCGCGACGTGGCGCTGGCCTGAGCAGCGGTCGCGCGCTGCCTGACCGCCTTTATGCTTGCCTCACTGCAACGGCTCATCACCCTGTCGATCATCGCTGCGGCTGCGGGCTGGCTGTGGTTCTTCGGCCGCAGCGCGCCCCTTCTGGCTTTTGCAGGTTTTATGGCAATTACGCTTGCTTACTCTGGGTTTCTTGCTATTGAATTAATACTTTCAAGACAACTGAACAAAAGCGATCCGGTGCCCCAGCCGGGCTGGCGCGAACTGTTCGCAGCCTGGCGGGGCGAAACCGTGACCGCACCCCGGGTTTTTTGCTGGCGACAGCCTTTTCGGTCAAATGCCATCGCAGACCGGCTCGGCCCGCCCGCGCGAGTCCAAGGACGGCGCGGCGTGGTGTTCGTGCACGGGTTTTTCTGCAACCGCGGTCTCTGGACGCCGTGGCTTGAACGCCTGCAGGGCAGTGGCCACGCCTTCATCGCCGTCAATCTGGAGCCGGTCTTCGGCTCGATTGACGACTACGCGCCACAGATCGACGAGGCCGTCCGGCGCGTCACCGAAGCAAGCGGGCTGACTCCGCTCTTGGTCTGCCACAGCATGGGCGGCCTGGCCGCCCGGGCCTGGCTCAAGCTGATGAATGCCGATGCACGCGTGCACCATGTGGTGACGATTGGCACGCCGCACCGGGGCACGTGGCTGGCGCGTTTCGGCCATGGCCTGAATGGCCGCCAGATGCGCCTGCTGTCAGAATGGAACACCGCGCTGGACCATGAAATGCCCGCTGGCCGCCCTGCGCTGTTCACCTGCTGGTATTCGAACTGCGACAACATCGTGTTCCCGGCCACCACCGCCACGCTGCCAGGCGCCCGCAACCGGCTGGTTCGCGGCGCGGCGCATGTGCAGATGGCCTTTGTGCCAGACATCATGCATGCCACGCTGGCCTTGCTGGACCCGGCATTCGCCTGAGTTTCTGCAAGCGCATGGAGTGTCTCGGTCACCCCCGGCACGTCGAAAAACTACACTTTCCGCCTTGGAAAACAATCTAAATTTGTAATGTTTCAAATAAACCTTTGTTTATTTGTGACAATTGACATTAATGAGATAAAAAATTTCTCGGGTTGCCAATTTTCTAAAAAAACAAAAAGATACTTTTGATCATGAGCCAACAGCCGCATGCATTGGAGGTTGTACCGGCACCCTGGGGTTTGGTCGAAAAAGAATTGCCCGGTAGTCGTCATGCACGGTCGGCTGTCAAAAATTAGCGAGAATTGTTATGCCTGTGATCGTGGTGATAGATGATGATGCCGGCACGCGCCTGCTGGTAACCCAGGTCTTGAAGAAGGAAGGCTACCAGGTCCTGGCCGCTGAAGACGGCGCCAAGGGCCTGGCGCTGGTTCGCGAACACAAGCCCGATCTGGTCGTCAGCGACGTGCAGATGCCGCTGATGGATGGCTTCGAAGTGCTCGATCAGGTGCGCAGCGACCCTGTACTCGCGGCGACATCGGTCATATTGCTCACCTCTTTGCAGGACCGCAGCTACATGCGCCTGGGGATGACCACCGGTGCCGACGACTACCTGACCAAGCCGTTTGCACCGCAGGAGCTGCGCGAAGCCGTCAGCGCGCAGCTGCACAAGCGGGACCGTGCCGACGCCATGCGCACCCAGGTGGTGGACAAGGCGGTGCAGCTGGCGCTGGACGAGCAGCGCCACAAGATTGGCGCACTGTACGAAAGCCGCATGGTCAAGGCGCTCAGTGCGCAGTGGCCGGACAGCAGCACGACGTCGAGCAGCGAGAAATTTGCCAGCGCCACGGTGCTGTATGCCGACATGCGCGACTACGGCCTGTGGACGCAGGCGTTGAGCAGCAGCGAACTCAGCGAGATCGTCCAGCTGCTCTACAGCAGCGTCGGCGACACGGTGTATCTGTTCGGCGCGCATTACATGCAGTTCGTCGGCGACGGGATGCTGTGCATTTTTGTCGATGCCGCCGACACCCACTCGGTGAACCACGGGCTGCGGGCGGTCCGCGCCGCGCTGGGGCTGACGAATGCGACCCGGCGCATTGACGCCCATGTGCAAAAAAACCTGGCCGGCCGTGGACTGCCGAAGTTTTCGCTGGGCGTGGCGCTGCACAGCGGTCCGGTGGCCTTTGCCCACCTGGACGGCCTGATCAGCCGCACCGGCCAGACCACGCCGGTCGGCGACACCGTTACGGCGGCGCTCAAGCTGTTCCAGGGCGAGCCGCGCCTGCCCTGGTCGGTGGCTGCCAGCGTGCAGGCCTATCGCCTGGTCACCGGGGCGGTTCGCACCGGTGAACGTGCCCTGGTCCAGTTGCCTGGGCGCAACCAGCCCATGGATGCGCTGGAAATCCTGGGACTTGCATGAATTCAAGCGTGAAGCCACCCCGGACGTTCTCGCTGCGGACGGTGCTGATCGTCAGCCTGCTGCTGTTTTCGCTGCTTCCTGCCGCCACCGTAGGCTGGTTTTTGTACCGAAGCAATGTGCAAAGCGTGCAGCTTCTGTCGGGAAAAATCATCGAAGACATGACAGAACGCATCAAGACCGATGTGGAAAACCATCTGGTGCAGGCCCATGTCGTGCTCAATGGCATGGTTCACGCGCAACCCGATGCGTCGGCCGTGCTGCGCGCGCGCCAGCTGATCGCATCGCCCGAATTGTTCGAACTGTCCGCGTTTGCCATGACGCGCATGACACCCGATGTTCCCCGGATGTACCTGGGAAGCCAGCGCGGGGACTTTTTATCGATTGACACCTTCACCCGGGATGCCGCCACCATGGTGCGCGTGAGCGAGCGCAAGGCGAGCGGCGAGGGCCGACGCTTTTTCATGGCTGCGTCGCCAGGCGACCGCCAGCATGAACTGCCTGCAGAAACCCGCAATTTTGACCCCCGGAACCGGCCCTGGTACCAGGCGGCGATGGAAAACAAGGGGCGGGCCTTCACGCCCATATCGGTTTCTTCGAGCGACCCGCAACTGCGCCTGACGCTGGCGCAGCCCGTCTATGGCGCCGATGGCGGTCCCCTTGGGGTGTTGGCCGTCGACCTTCCGCTCAAGCGCCTGAACCAGATGCTCCAGAGCATGCGGATCAGTTCCCATGGCACGGTGTTCCTGGTGGACGAACAGGGGTTTTCCGTGGCCAGTTCGACCGGCGACGAACTCTTTTCCAGCAACGACGGTCTTTTGCAGCGCTTCAAACCCCTGCAAAGCCGCAACGCCATCATCCGGCAGGCTTACGGCGAAACCGTTTCCAGCCTGGGGAAAACCCTGGAGTCCAGCGTGCAGCGCGTGTCTTTCCTGCGCAGCATTCCCATCCAGGGCGATACCCTGGTGGTGGCCCTGAAACCCTTTGGTGAAAACATTGGCGTGCGCTGGAGTCTGGTGGTGGCAGCCCCCGAAAGCGACTTCACCACTTCGACGCAGGCGGCCCTGAAGGACACGCTGGCCGTGACCGCGCTGATCCTGGCGCTGGGCGCGCTGCTGGCGATTGCGCTGGCCTGGCGGCTGAGCCTGCACTTCCGGCGCCTGGGCGAAGCCACGGCGCTGCTGGCGTGCGACCAGGTGCCGCCCGCCTACCCGGCCAGCCGCATCGACGAAGTGCGTCAGCTGTCCCGGTCACTGCATGACAGCGCCCGGGAGCTCAAGCGCAACCGCTCTGACATCGAGGCACAGACCGTGGCCCTGCACGAGGCCAACGAAACGCTGGAAGACCGGGTGGCCAGCCGCACCGCCGAGCTGAACGCCTCGCGCGACGAAGCATTGGGCGCCGCCCGTGCGAAGGCGGCGTTTCTGGCCGCCATGAGCCATGAAATCCGCACCCCGCTCAACGGCGTGGTCGGCATGACCACGCTGCTGGCCGACACGCCGCTGGACGCCGAGCAGCGCGACTATGTGCACACCATGCGCATTTCCAGCGACCAGCTCTTGGGCGTGATCAACGATGTGCTGGATTTTTCCAAGATCGAATCGGGCAAGCTCGAACTTGAGGACGAGGCGCTCAACCTGCTGGCCACGATTGAGGAAGCCTGCGACATCGGTGCGCCGCGCGCCCGTGAAAAAGGACTGGAACTGCTGGTGGACCTGGGCGACGACTTGCCCGGCTGGGTGCGCGGCGACGTGACGCGACTGCGCCAGGTGCTGCTCAACCTGGTGAACAATGCGGTCAAGTTCACCGACAAGGGGCAGGTGGTGGTCTCGGCCCACATGCTTGAGGACTTCAGTCCGGAGCAGGGCGCGCTGATCGAGTTCCGGATCAAGGACAGCGGCATCGGCATTGCGCCGGATCGTCAGGCCGCGCTGTTCCAGTCCTTCGTCCAGGTCGATGCCAGCACCACCCGAAAATACGGCGGCACCGGGCTGGGCCTGGCGATCTGCAAGCGCCTGGTCAAGCTGATGGGCGGCCAGATCGGACTGGAGTCGGCACCCGGCGAAGGCTCTACCTTCTGGTTCACCGCCCGGCTGGGACACACGGATGCACCCGAAGTCGCCATGCTGTCGGAGCTGCACCTGGTCAGCCTGGCCGGCAAGCAGGTCGCCGTGGTCGACGACACGCCGCTCAACCTGCGCATTCTGGACAAGCAGCTCAGGCGCTGGGGCATGACGCCAATGCTTTTCGAACGTGCCGCCGAAGCGCTGGACTGGCTGGCCGCGCATCCGGTCGATGTGGTCATCAGCGACATGCACATGCCCGAGATGGACGGCTTGAGCTTTGCCCGCCTGTTGCGCGAGCGCACGCCAGCCACGCCCATTGTGTTGCTGACCTCGGGCACCATGCCGACCGGCGAGCCAGCGCGGGTGTTCGATGCGCGACTGCTCAAGCCCTATCGCCAGTCGCAATTGTTTGAGGCGCTTGCGCGTGTCACATCTGCTCCAGCAGCTATTGAAAAAGTAGCAAGGGCCGAGCCGGCCGCATTCCGCGACCAGTTCATTCTGGTGGCCGACGACAACGCCATCAACCTCAAGGTCGCGCTGGCCATGCTGGCCAAACTGGGCTACGAGGCCGCGACTGCCGTCAATGGCCGCGAAGCGGTGGACCAGGTCGATGCGTCCCTGCGCACCGGCCCGGGCGACCCGCCGCGCCAGTACGCCGCGATCCTGATGGATGCCAACATGCCTGTGATGGACGGCTTTGAGGCCGCGCGCCTCATTCTTGCCACGCACGGCACATCGGCGCCGCCGCTCATCGCGCTGACCGCCTCGGTCCTGGAAGAGGACCGCCAGCGCTGTCTGCAGGCCGGCATGGTGGGCTTTTTGCCCAAGCCGCTGCGCATGGACGAGCTGTCCGAGGCGCTGGCGCGTTATGCCCGGCAGCCTGGGCATGAAAATGCTGCAGAAATCATCGCGCCTGACGCCACGTCTGCTGCGCAGCAAGGGCCTGCAGGCCTGGCGCCGGCGTCCGTGCTCATCGACTGGAGCCGGCTGGAGCAGTTCCGGGAGTTTGACGATGAAGACCTCAGCATGACGCGCGAGGTGGTTTTGCTTTTCATCGCAGAGTTGCCCCAGCGCACCGACGACATCCGCAGCGCTCTGGCCGCTTGCGACGGCGCCGTGCTGTCGCAGGCCGCACATGCGCTCAAGGGCGCGGCGTCCAATGTGGGTGCGCAAGCCCTGAGCGATGCCTGCGCGGCGCTGGAGCATTCATGCCTGCAGGGCCAGTGGCCGGCAGATGGAGCCGTTCAAGTCGCCAGGCTGATGGCCTTGGCTGGCAGGTCCAGCGAGTTGCTCGGCGAGTGGCCCGCTGCGCAGGCCGTTGCCTAACCGGCCTGCGAACGCCCTGCATTCAGCGTCTGGTACAGGGGCTTGAAGTCGGGCTGGGTCAGTGCCCGCAGCGTGTCAAAGCTGTCGATCACGAAATACTGCTGCTGGTAGCTGTCGATCTTGTAGCTTGACGCCATGCAGCGCAGCAGGTCGGCCGTGTCACGAAGCGGCGTGCGCCGGGGCTGGTCCGACAGCACGCAGTGGGCCAGCTCGCCGGGGCTGCTCAGCAGCCCCGCACCATAGGCCCGCACCTGGCCGCCGGACTGCTCGTCGCGCATCAGCCCGAACTCGATGGTGTACCAGTACAGGCGCGACAGCATTTCCACGGCGCCGGGCACCGGCTCCGGCCCGTGTTCCAGCGCATGCGCTTTCAGCGCGCCTTCGCCGTACGCCTGGATATGGTCGGCATAGCGCTGCTCGAACAGCAGCGGCACATGACCGAACAGGTCGTGGAACAGGTCCGGCTCGACGATGTAGTCAAACTCGGCCGGCGTACGGATCCAGTCGGTCACCGGAAACTTGCGCGCCGCCAGCAGGCTGAAGAAGGGCACCTCGGGAATCAGCCCCGGCACGCCGACCAGCTGCCAGCCGGTCGCCGGGAACAGGCGCGCGTTGATGTCCTCGAAGCGCGGAATCGCGTCGCTGGCGCCCAGGTGCGGCAGCGCGTCAATGAAGGCGCTGCAGGCCAGCCCCGGCAGCAGCGCCGACTGCCGCGTATACAGGCGGCGGTAGGTGTCGTGGTGCTCGTCGGTGTAGGCGGAATGGTCCTGCGCGCAGGTGTAGTCGCTGCCGGCGCGGCTGTAATCACCTCGCGGCGGCCGGCTGGAGTCCCCGTAGGAGGTGGCCCCCACGCTCACCACTTCGTGTGGTTCGCTGCCCCCCGAGGGGGCCGCTGCGCCTGCAGTCCGGCAAAGCCGGTCCTGCGGCCCCGACTGGTCTGGAGCAGGCACTTTTGCAGCCCCCGCGCTCTTCGCTGCGCGTGCTTCGCCGCCCGACATCACGCTTTTTCCAGCACGCCGCGGCGCATCTGGTCGAGCTCGATGCTTTCGAACAGCGCCTTGAAGTTGCCCTCGCCAAAGCCCTGGTTGCCCTTGCGCTGGATAAATTCGAAAAAGATCGGTCCGAGCTGGTTCTCGCTGAAGATCTGCAGCAGCAGGTCGCCCGGCTTGCCGTCCACCAGGATGTTGCGCGCCTGTAGCGCCGCCACATCCTCGCCATGGCCGGGAATGCGCGCATCGAGCAGCTCGTAGTAGGTGTCACCGGTGCTCAGGAGCTTCATGCCGGCGAACTGCAGCGCATCCACCGTCGCCGGCAGATCGTCCGAGCCCAGCGCGATGTGCTGGATGCCTTCGCCCTGGTAGCTGTCCAGGTACTCCTGGATCTGGCCGGCTTTTTCGTTGCCTTCCTCGTTGATCGGAATGCGGATCTTGCCGCAGGGGCTGGTCATGGCCTTGCTTTTCACGCCGGTGGACTGGCCTTCGATGTCGAAGTAGCGCACCTCGCGGAAGTTGAACAGCCGCTCGTAAAAGCCCGCCCATTCGGCCATGCGGCCCCGGTGCACGTTGTGCGTCAGGTGGTCGATGTAGGTCAGGCCGTGGCCGGCCGGGTTCAGCTCGGCCCCGGGCAGGGGCTCGAAGTCCACGTCGTAAAAGCCGATGTTGCCGATGGCCCCCGGCTGCGCGCCGTTCTTGCCGCGCCAGCGGTCGATAAAATAGATGATCGAGTCGCCAATGCCCTTGATCGCCGGAATGTTCAACTCGCCCGGCGCCGAGGTCGGCGCATAGCCCCAGGCGCCCAGTGAAATGGCGCGCTCGTAGGCCGCCTTGGCATCGTGCACCCGGAAGGCGATGGCGCACACGCTGGGGCCGTGCTGGCGCGCAAAGCGCTGGGCAAACGAATCAGGCTCCGCATTCAGGATGAAGTTGATGCCGCCCTGGCGGTACAGCAGCACATTTTTGTGCCGGTGCCGGGCAATTGCCTTGAAGCCCATGCGCTCGAACACCTCGCCCATGGCCTTCGGGTCGGGCGCGGCATATTCGATGAATTCGAAGCCGTCGGTGCCCATCGGGTTGTCGTGCAGCGCCGGGATGGCTTCGCCAGCGCCGGGGGCTGGGGCCAAAGTGGTTTCCAGTGAATTCATGGGTGTCTCCAGTAGGTAAAAGCCAGGCAGATGATGCAATGCTGTTTACTGTAAGAGGGATGGCGCTCAGTTTTTCGGTTTCTTCAGGTGCTTGGGAAGCCCGGTGTGCAGGATTCATGCGCCTGACTGCGCATTGCCGCTGGTTAGCGCTTTTCCGGCGTTGCCGCCTGGGGCTGCTGCCTGAGCGCCAGGGCGGCGTCAAGGCGCAGTTGTTCCTCGGTTGAAAACAGCTTCTGGCCCAGCTGCTCCAGCTGCGCCGGACTGGCGTTGACGTTTTTGGCACTGGCATAGTCGTCCAGCCGCGCCTGCCAGTGCTTTTCCTCGCGGTCGAGTCGTGCCAGCTGGTTCGCCGCCGCGTCGCCATACTGGGCGCGCCGCTGGGCATGGCGCTCCTGCGGGCTGACACCCTGGCTGTCAAAGGCGGCGGTCTGCGCGGCCACTCCTTCGTGCGCCAGCGCACCGGCGCGGGTAGCGCGCTGCGTATCGCTCAATTCGCTCTCGGCCTGATGCACTGCCGCCTGTTGCTGGGTCGCTGTGAGCGCGCTGTTGCGCTCTATCTCCAGGCGCGCCAGCGTGAAGCGGTCCAGTGCTTCCTCGCTGGCAAACAGCGCCGTGTATTCGCTGCTGTCGAAATGTTGTTCACGCAGCCGCTGGCGCGCCTCCAGCGCCGTGCGCAAGGCGCGTGGGTCATTCGGGTCGGCCGGCGCCTTCACGTCGCCCAGCGCCACCCGGTAATCTACATACCGGTTCAGCAGCGCAAGGGCGCGTTCCCGGTCAGCCGCCAGGAACTGGTGCAGCACCAACGCTGCCAGCTGCTGCTTCAGGGCCGCAGGCGAGTCTGATTCGCCGGCCTCCAGCAGCAGGGCTTCGAGCTTGAAACGCAGGTCATCCGTCAGGAAGGCATCGACCTGTGGATCGGCCGTGCCCGGTTGCCGCTGGCCTGGCAGCAGCGGCCGGCCTGTCTGACTGGCCGAGGACGCGCCAGCGGCGCTGCTGGCGGCCAGGACCGCCTGCGTCGGCAACGGGCGCAATGCCGGGGTGCTGCTGTCGTCAGGCGCCAGCCACCAGCTCACGCCCAGCAAGGCCGCCAGCGTCGCTGCCAGGGCAGCCGCGCGCGGATGCTTCACAGGTTGGCCAGCTTGAGCCGGTTGGCATGCTGGCGGTACAGCGTGACCGGATCGGCTGAGAACCAGTCGCGCAGGCCGACCACCTGGTTGACTTCGTCCAGGTGGTTCTGCCGGTAGTCGCCCAGGTGCTTGCCCAGGCGCGACGAGCAGGCTGACACCAGGCCGTCACTGGCCTGGCCAAAGGTCAGGCTCATGATGCCCAGCGCGCCGTCGCTCACATCGAGCACATTGGTCACCGGCTGCGTGCCGGTCCAGGAGTAGTAGCGCACGCCGTTGACCAGTTCGGCACCGCTGCCGCAGTCGCTGGGCAGCGCCTGGGGAAAGCGCTGGTTGAACTTGAGCGAGCCGGCCGTGGTCAGCGAGTTCAGCGCGGCAATCGGCATTTGGGAAAGGCCGGTAGCCCCCGATCCCAGGTTGATCAGCGCGACAAACGCCTTGGCGGCATTGTTGACGACGGTTTCGGACAGCGTGCCGGCCGGCACGGTGCCGCGCAGGATGTCGGCCACGCGCGAGCCCTTGTTGACGCCGCCTATCGAGGTGACCGACGCCACCAGCCCAGGCGCCACGCCGGCCACGTAGCGGATGGTCGGGCCGCCGTGCGAATGGCCGACCAGGTTGACCTTGGCCGCGCCGGTGATCGCCATGATGTTCTTGACCTGCGCCAGCAGTTGCTCGCCGCGCACTTCGGTGCTGTTGGCGGCAGAAACCTGCGCAACGAAAACCCGGGCGCCACCTTGTTGCAGGGCCGAGGGAATGCCATAGAAATAGTCCACGCCCAGGAACGAGTCAAAACCGAACAGTCCATGCACCAGCACGATGGGGTAGCGCGTCTGCGTGTAGCCGGTCTGCGCCTGGGCCGTCGCCCCCGCCAGCGACAGGCCGATGGCCAGCATCAAACCCACAAGGCGCGCAACGGCGCGAAGGCGGCGAACAAGGTAGCGGTACATGAAGTCTCCTTTTATAAAAACGAACGAACGTGCTTTTTTCCAGGAGAGAGTTTTTCAATAATTGTGAAAAACTGCCATCAGGAGTTACCCGCGAGGAGTAAATACCCTAAGCAAACGCCGCCGGCGCTACCATGGCGCCATGAGCGATCAGCACACCCTCGACAAGCTGGACAAGGCCATCCTGCGACGCCTGCAGGAAAACGGCCGGGAAACCTATGACCAGCTGGCCGGCCAGGTCGGCCTGTCGCCCAGTGCGGTATTGCGGCGGGTGAAGAGGCTGGAGGAAACCAGCGTGATCGACCGCTACGTGGCGCTGGTCAAGCCCGAATCGGTCGGGCTGGGGCTGACGGCCTACATCACGGTGCGGCTTGAAAAGCACCTGGAGGGCCACAAGCGCAGCCCGATGGACCTGTTTCGCGCCAGCGTGCAGACCTGGCCCGAGGTGGTCGAATGCGCGGCGCTGACCGGCGAGATGGACTATCTGCTGCGCGTGCTGGTGGCTGACATGGCGCACTACAGCCGCTTCATCATGGACACGCTGCTCAGGCACGCCAGCGTGCAGGACTGCAAGACCAGCTTCGTTCTGGACCGGGTGAAGTGCACCACTGCCGTTCCCCTGTGACGCGATGCACGGGATGGTCGGACGCATCAGGCCCGCGCTTGCCCTGCCCGCCAGCGCGACCAAATGGCGTTGCTGCACTGCAACATTTTTGCGTCGGTAGTATTACCTAGCACGGGCGCAAAGTTGCTATTTTATTTATAGCTTAAAGTGCTTGCAGGCATTGCGCAAAAGCCTGATTTTTTGCTGAATCAGGACGAGCCCGACGCTGTAGGGCTTTACGCTGTTGAAGTCAGGTTCCTAGGGATAACCCTTATATTTGGGCCATGGTTCATCCAGGCTCACTTTTAAAAGCTTCCTTCATGGCAAGCATGGCGTTTTTCCGCTCGCCAGGGCAGGGTGGTGCGCCCCGCCTCCCGGCAGCCGACGCTGTGCGGTCTGTCGTCGTTCCGATCCGCTCCATCGGCCCCAGCCACACCGGGCGCATCTCCGCGCACCTGCTGGCGCTTGAGCCCCGGGACCGCTATCTGCGCTTTGGCTATTCGGCCAACGACGAGCAGATCCGGCGCTATGTTGCCGGGCTCAATTTCGAGCGCGACGAGATCTTCGGGATATACAACCGCAAGCTTGAACTGATCGCCATGGCGCACCTGGCCTTTTCCACCGATCCCGAACTCCAGAGTTGCGCCGAATTTGGCGTTTCCGTGCTGGCCCATGCGCGCGGCCGGGGTTATGGCGCGCGCCTGTTTGACCGGGCCGCGATGCACTCGCGCAACGAAGGCGTGCAGATGATGTTCATCCATGCACTGAGCGAAAACACCGCCATGCTCAATATCGCCCGCAAGGCCGGCGCCACGGTCGAGCGCGACGGATCGGAAACCGAGGCTTACCTCAAGCTTCTGCCCGCCGACATGGACTCGCGCATGAGCGAAATGCTCGACGAGCAGATCGCGCAAACCGACTACCGGCTCAAGGTGCAGGCCAGGCAGTTCTGGAATTTTCTGGCGACGCTGCAGGAAATCAGGCAGGGCGTTCGCGACAGCCGCGATCGCATAAGGAAGTAGAACCCCCACGGTCGCCCACTGCGTGTGGCTCCCTGCCCCCCGAGGGGGCCGCTGCGCCTGCAGTCCGGCCAAGCCGGTCCTGCGGCCCCTGCTGGTTTTGGGCGGGAGCATTCGCGCTCACTGCCTCGTGCGGTTCGCCGCCTCTGTGAACGGTGCTGCGCTTATGGTCCGGCGTGGTGCTTCGCGGGCTGTTCCGCTGTTTCAATCGCGGGCTTGAGTTACCCAAACTTGCGGGCGGTCAAAAAATTTCGGCTATCCTAGACCGCTTCTCCACTACCGACCGCCCTTACGTGTCCGATGTTCCTCCCAGTCGGTCTTCCAAGACTGAAGACAAACGCGGCTTTTTGCAAAAGCTTGCGGAAATGCTCCACCCCGGTCCTGACTCAAGAGACGAGCTGATTGAAACGCTGGTGGAAGCCCAGGGCAACGATGTCATTGGCCAGCAAAGCCGTGAAATGCTCGAAGGCGTGATCCGCATGGCCGACATGACGGCCGGCGATGTGATGGTGGCCGCGCCACGCATGGACCTGGTGAATATTGATGCGCCGTTCGACGAACTGCTGCACCTCATCATCGACACCGCGCATTCGCGTTTTCCGGTCTACGAGGACGAAAAGGAAAACATCATCGGCATCCTGATGGCCAAGGATTTGCTGAAACTGCAGCGCGCGCCCGAACTCAACATCCGTGCATTGTTGCGCCCGGCAGTGTTCGTGCCCGAAAGCAAGGGTCTGAACGAGCTGCTACGCGAATTTCGTGTCAACCACAACCACCTGGCCGTCGTCATCGACGAGTTTGGCCGCGTCGCCGGCCTGATCACCATCGAGGATGTGCTGGAGCAGATCGTCGGCGAGATCGAGGATGAATTCGACATCGAAGAGGACGCCGGCGACATCTTTGCCCTGACCGACCACACCTACCGCGTGAGCGGCGACACGGCGGTCGAGCGGGTCAATGAGTCGTTCGAGGTGCTGCTGCCGGAAACCGACTTTGAGACCATCGGCGGCCTGGTCGCGCACGAAATGGGCCATGTCCCCAAGCGCGGCGAGCATTACGCGCTGGCCGGCCTGCAGTTCACCGTGCTGCACACCAAGGGCGGCGCGGTGCGCTGGTTCAAGGTGTCGCCAGCGGCCGCCACGGCCGTCCCGGCAAACGACGCGCCGTGAACCGGTTGATGGGCACCCTGCCCGGGCCATCGGGCGCATGAGGTCTTCAGCGGCGGTGCGTTTCGGCGCGCCAGGCACGCGGCGCATCGGCCAGCCGACCAGCGACCGGCTGGCATGGCTTCAGCTGGTCATCGTCCTGGCCGCCGGCATTTTTCATGCCGCGAGCATGGCCTGGCCTTTTCCCTTCGGCGCGTCCGTGCTCGGCCTGGTTCCGGGCCAGCCCGTGGGGTGGCTGCAGTTGCTGGCGCTGGCGCTGCTGGCAGGGCAGCTCGATGGCGCCAAAAACTGGCGACGAGGCGCCTGGCTGGGCGGCCTGTTCGCCGTCGCCATGCAGTGCGCGACCTACTGGTGGCTGTTCATTTCGCTGCATGTGTACGGCGGACTGGCCGCGCCGCTGACGGTGCTGGCGATTGTGCTGCTGGCCGCCTTCCTGGGGCTTTACTATGCTGCCGCTTCTGCATTGTTTGTGGCTTTTGCGCCCGTCCAGACTGCATGGCGTGCTCTGTTTTTTGCAGCTATGTGGCTGCTGGCCGAACTGGCACGGGTCAAGTTCTTCACCGGCTTTCCGTGGGGCGAGGGCGGTTATGCCCATGTGGACGGCTGGGCCAGGCCGCTGGCCGCATGGGTCGGCGTGCATGGCCTGACCTTTATGGCGGCGTCGGTCGCCGCCTGGCTGGCGTTCAGCCTGCTGGCGCCCCGGACCCGCTGGCGCTCGGCGCTGGCCGGCGTGCTGGCCAGCGCCGCCATCGCCTGGCTGCCAGTCTTCAATGTCGGCGATGTCGAGCCCGACCCGGCGCTGATCAGGCCGATGTCGGTCACGCTGCTGCAGGGAAACATTCCGCAGGACGAAAAATTCGTCAGCGGCACTGGCGTGGCCACCGCGCTGCGCTGGTATGGCGAGCAACTGCAGAACGCTACCGGCGCGCTGGTGGTTGCGCCCGAGACGGCGCTGCCGCTGCTGCCGCAGCAATTGCCCGACGGCTACTGGCAGGCGCTGCAGGCGCGCTTTGCCAGCGGCGACCAGGCCGCACTGATCGGCCTGCCGCTGGGCGACTTCAACACCGGCTATTCCAATTCGGTGCTGGGGTTCAAGCCCGTGCCCGCTGGCCAGCCGGTCCCACTGGAGCCGCTCGCACTTTACCGCTACGACAAGCACCACCTGGTGCCTTTCGGCGAGGTCATTCCGCCCGGTTTCCACTGGTTCATCCGCCTGATGAGCATTCCGCTGGGCGACTTCAACCGCGGCGCGGTCGGCCAGCCGTCGTTTGCCTGGCAAGGCCAGCGGCTGGCGCCGAATATCTGCTATGAAGATCTGTTTGGCGAGGAACTGGCCGCGCGCTTTGTCGATGGGCGCCAAGCGCCGACGATTTTTGTCAATATCAGCAACATCGGCTGGTTCGGCAACACCGTGGCCATTGACCAGCATTTGCAGATTTCGCGCATGCGCGCGCTGGAGTTTGGCCGGCCCATGATCCGCTCCACCAACACCGGCGCCACCGTCATCATCAACCGTCGGGGCGAGGTCACGCATGCCCTGCCGCGCCATACCCGGGGCGCGCTGAGTGGCGACGTGCAGGGCCGCAGCGGCATCACCCCCTATGCCTGGTGGGCCGGGCGTTTCGGGCTCTGGCCGCTGTGGGCACTGGGCCTGGCCGCGCTCGGGCTGGCGCTGGTTTCCAGGCGTCGGGGCTGAACCGTGGCCGCGTAAAATGAATGCCTGTGCGATGCCGCCCCTGGCGTTGCCAACTCCCTGATTTCCCGGTGCCGTGACGCTGCACCCGCCCTAGACAAGAACAACTCCTATGCTTACCTTTCAGCAAATCATCCTGAAGCTGCAGTCCTACTGGGCCGACCAGGGTTGCGCACTTTTACAGCCCTATGACATGGAAGTCGGCGCCGGGACTTCGCATACTGCTACGTTTTTAAGAGCGCTTGGCCCTGAGCCGTGGAAGGCGGCCTATGTGCAGCCCAGCCGCCGGCCAAAAGACGGCCGCTATGGCGAAAACCCGAACCGCCTGCAGCATTACTACCAGTACCAGGTGGTACTCAAGCCGGCGCCATCAAACATCCTGGAGCTGTACCTCGGTTCGCTTGAAGCGCTGGGGTTCGACCTGAAGCAAAACGACATCCGCTTTGTCGAGGACGACTGGGAAAACCCGACGCTGGGCGCCTGGGGCCTGGGCTGGGAAGTCTGGCTCAACGGCATGGAAGTGACCCAGTTCACCTATTTCCAGCAGGTCGGCGGCATCGACTGCAAGCCGGCCACCGGCGAGATCACCTACGGACTGGAGCGCCTGGCGATGTATCTGCAGGGCGTGGACAACGTCTACAACCTGACCTGGACCGAAGGGCTGACCTACGGCGACGTGTACAAGCAAAACGAGGTCGAGCAATCGACCTACAACTTCGAGCATTCCGACACCGATTTCCTGTTCACCGCCTTCACCGCGCATGAAAAGCAGGCCAAATACCTGATCGAGCAGCAGCTCGCACTGCCAGCCTACGAGCAGGTGCTCAAGGCCGCGCACAGCTTCAACCTGCTCGACGCACGCGGCGCCATCAGCGTGACCGAGCGCGCCGCCTACATGGGCCGTATCCGCAATGTCTCGCGCCTGGTGGCGCAGAGTTATCTTGAAAGCCGCGAACGCCTGGGTTTCCCGATGGCACCGCGCGAATGGGTAGAGCAGATGGCAAAAACAACAACATCCACGGCCACGACCAAGAAGAAGGGTGCCTGAACCATGACCACCCAAAACCTTCTGGTCGAATTGTTTGTCGAAGAATTGCCGCCCAAGGCTTTGAAAAAGCTGGGCGATGCCTTTGCCGGCGTGCTGGCCGAGCAGCTCCGCGCGCTGGGCCTGGCCAGCGCCGAATCGGTCGTCACGGCATATGCCTCGCCGCGCCGGCTGGCCGCGCACATCAGCCGGGTCTGGCGCAAGGCCGAGGACAGGGCGGTGCGGCAAAAGCTGATGCCGGTGTCTGTCGGGCTCGATAGCGCCGGCCACGCCACGCCCGCATTGCTCAAAAGGCTTCAAGCGCTGGGTGCTGACGTGTCCGATCCGGTAGCCGCCGTCGCCGCGCTGCAACGCGCACCTGACGGCAAGGCCGAAGCGCTGTTCTACGACAGCCTGGCAACGGGCGCCACGCTCGACACCGGCCTGCAAAAGGCGCTGGAAGAAGCGATTGCCAAGCTGCCGATTCCCAAGGTCATGAGCTATCAGCTGGAAACCGACTGCGAACTGCCCGGCTGGACCAGCGTGAACTTCGTGCGTCCGGCGCACGGGCTGGTCGCGCTGCATGGCAGCACCGTGGTGCCGGTCAAGGTGCTGGGGCTGAAGGCGGGCAACTTCACCCACGGCCACCGCTTTGAAGCGGCCGTGGACCCGGTGGTCTTGCCGGACGCCGACAGCTACGCCGTCACGCTGGAAATCGACGGCGCCGTCATCGCCAGTTTTTCTGCCCGCAAGACCGAGATTGCCCGCCAGCTGGCCGAAGCGGCCACGGAAGTTGGTGGTGGCGTCATGCCGATTGACGACGATGCGTTGCTTGACGAAGTGACAGCGCTGGTCGAGCGGCCCAACGTGCTGGTCTGCGCGTTTGAAAAAGAATTCCTGGACGTGCCGCAGGAGTGTTTGATCCTGACGATGAAGGCCAACCAGAAATACTTTCCGCTGCTCGATACCGATGGCAAGCTGACGAACCAGTTTCTCGTCGTCAGCAACATCTCGCCTGACGATGCGAGTGCCGTGATTGGCGGTAACGAGCGCGTGGTACGCCCGCGCCTGGCCGATGCCAAGTTTTTCTTTGACCAGGACCGCAAGAAAACGCTGGCGTCGCGCGTGGCCGGGCTGGACAAGGTGGTCTATCACAACAAGCTGGGCTCGCAAGGCGAGCGCGTCGAGCGCGTCCGGGCGATTGCCAGCGCCATTGGCCGGCAACTCGGCGGCGAGGCGCTGGCGCAGCAGGCCGATCAGGCCGCGCAACTGGCCAAGAGCGACCTGGTCACTGACATGGTCGGCGAATTCCCGGAACTGCAGGGCACCATGGGCCGCTACTACGCGCTCAACGATGGCCTGGACGCCGAGGTGGCCGACGCGATTGAAGACCATTACAAACCGCGCTTTGCTGGCGATGAACTGCCGCGCAACCCTGTGGGCGTGGTCGTCGCGCTGGCCGACAAGCTCGAAACGCTGGTCGGCATGTTCGGCATAGGCAATTTGCCCACGGGCGACAAGGACCCGTTTGCGCTGCGCCGCCATGCGCTGGGCGTGATCCGGATGCTGGTCGAAAAAGACCTGCCGCTGGATGTGACGGCGCTGGCACGAGATGCCGCCGCCGTTTTTGGCGACAGGATCACCGCCGCAACGCCTGCCCTGACCGACTTCATCTACGACCGCCTGGCCGGCTCCCTGCGCGAGCAGGGCTTCAGCGCGCAGGAGGTCGATTCGGTGGTGTCGCAAAAGCCGCAACGTCTGGGCGACGTGGCCAGGCGCCTGTCCGCCGTGCGCGCCTTTGTCGGCTTGCCCGAAGCCCCCGCGCTGGCCGCCGCCAACAAGCGCATCGGCAACATCCTGAAAAAAGCCCAGGAAGTGGACGCGCATGTCAGCGAGTTGCTGCTGAAAGAGCCCGCCGAGATTGCCCTGTATGCGGCAATGAAGGACATCGTTCCTGCTGCCAACGCGCAGTTCGACGCCGGCGACTACACCGCGTCGCTGCAGACGCTGGCCGCCCTGCGCGCGCCGGTCGATGCCTTCTTCGACGGCGTGATGGTCAATGCTGAGGAACTCGACCTGCGGCTGAACCGCCAGGGCCTGCTCAAAAGCCTGCACGACGCCATGAACCGGGTGGCCGACCTGTCGCGTCTGGCGGTTTGAGGCGGCCATGCCTTCGACCGATTCCCTGAACCGCAGCGCACCGAATCCCGCCGGAAACGGCTGGACTTCGCAGCGCACCGCCTGGCTGATCTTTGGTCCGCCCGCGTTCATGGTTGCGGTGCGCTGGCTGCTGCAACTGGTGGACGACCGCCAGAACACCGTGCCGGCGCTGCCGCTGGTGCCGGTGTCCACCACGGCCGGCGCGCTGGACCTGCTCTGGCCGTTCGCCCTGGCGCTGGCTTTGCTAATCGCGGCGGGGCTGATCATTTACCGGCTGGGCTGGCGGCGTGTCATGCCGGTGATCGGCGCTGTTTGGCTGCTGCTTTGGCTTCTCGGCAGCGGCGCGTTGCTGCAGCGCCACTTGAACTGCCAGGGACTGGTCTTGCAGGGCATGACCGCCGCAGCGCCCGTGCCGGTGAAGGCGCGGGTGGTGACCGCCCTGTTCAAGCCGGCCAGCCTGCGCAGCCTGGGCGGCACCGAACTGGTGCTGAAGATTGACGACCTGGATATTCCAAACCGGCTGCTGCTGGACGATGCTGGCGCCGCATCGCTCAAACCCGGCGACACGCTGGCGCTGCAGCTCGCTCCCGGCCGCTTCAACGGCCTGTTCGTCACCGGCTGGCAGGCTGTGCCGGCCGTTTCCCCCTTGGTGAAAGCCCCATGAAACTCGTCATCCTTGACCGCGACGGCACCATCAACAGCGACAGCGACGACTTCGTCAAGACGCCCGACGAGTGGCTGCCGCTGCCCGGCGCGCTTGAAGCAATTGCCCGGCTCAACCATGCCGGCTGGCATGTGGTGATTGCCTCCAACCAGTCGGGGCTGGGGCGCGGGCTGTTTGACGTGGTGTCGCTCAATGCCATGCATGCCAAGATGCAAAAGCTGCTCGCCGTGCAGGGCGGGCGCATCGATGCGGTGTTTTTCTGCCCGCACACCGCCGACGAAAACTGCCACTGCCGCAAGCCCCGGTCCGGGCTGTTCGAGCAGATCGGCATGCGTTTTGGCGTTCCGCTCAAGGGCGTCCCGACCGTGGGCGATTCCGTGCGCGATGTGCAGGCCGGCGCGGCGGTTGGCTGCGAGCCGCACCTGGTGCTCACCGGCAAGTCGGAAAAATACCGGGGCCTGGCGCCGCCCGAAGGCCTGCCGCCGGGCACGCTGGTGCACCAGGACCTGTCGGCGTTTGCCGATTTCATCCTGGCGCGCAGTGCGCAGTCAGAAGCTGCTGCCCGATGAAGATATGAAAATGATAGCTGCCTGCGCCCGTCCTGTATGCGTAAACGGGCTAAAAAACCCTGAGTCCTGCTTTTAAAGCACGCCTGCAGCGCATCAGGCTCGACACGATACCTACTTAACCGCCGGAAGCCCCGCCATGCCCCTGATTCGCTCCCTCCTGCACATGCTGTGGCTGATCCTGACCGTCATTCCCTGGGCGCTGTTTGTCGTCATTGCCTCGCTGTTCGTCAACAGCACGACGATGTACTGGATGTGCGCGCGCTGGCTGAAGCTGGCGGTGGACAGCGGCACCGTCATCCTGGGCATCCAGAACCGGATCACCGGCATGGAAAACCTGCCGACCGGCGAGAAAAGCGCCGCCGTGCTGCTGTGCAAGCACCAGTCCACCTGGGAAACGCTGACCATGCCGGCGATCATGCCGCACCCGCTGGCCTATGTGTTCAAGAAGGAACTGCTCTACATCCCGTTTTTCGGTTGGGCCATGGCGCGCATGGACATGATCCACATCGACCGCAGCCAGCGCACGCAGGCCTTCAGCAAGGTCGTGGCGCAGGGCAAGCGCCTGATGGCGCAGGGCACCTGGGTGATCATGTTCCCCGAGGGCACGCGCATCAACCGGGGGCAAAAAGGCGTCTATAAATCGGGCGGCACCCGACTGGCCATCGAGACCGGCGCGCCGGTGATACCGATTGCCGTGACCTCGGCCAAATGCTGGCCGCGCAAGGCCTTCATCAAGAAGCCGGGCATCGTCGATATTTCCATCGGCAAGCCGATTCCCAGCGCCGGCCGCAAGCCCGACGAACTGATGCGCGAAGTCGAAGCCTGGATCGAGGCGGAAATGCGCCGGCTCGACCCTGAAGCCTATGCCGGCCGCGACGCCGCAGCCGCCAGGCCGCGTTCCTGAAGGAGGCCTGGGTGGCTGGTCCGTCACGTCAACCCGCCGCCAAGGCGCGCAGGCTTGTCCAGTTGGCGCTGGACTTTTTCGCTCCCGAGCCCGACCTGGCTATTGGCGCCAAAAAATCGCCAAATTCGGCATCAAAAAGGCACTCTCCGCTTGTGGATGGGGCGCCTGAAGCTATGGAAGTAATAGCAACGCCGGTGGTCCCGGCGGCAGGCGGTTTTCGCCATCCGCGCGCCACGCGCGAAATCCTGCTGGACGGTCACTGGGTGGCTTATGAAGTCCGGCGCCGAAAACGCCAGACCATCGGGTTTTCCGTGGGCCGCGAAGGTCTGGCCGTCAGCGCGCCGAAATGGGTGCCGCTCCCCGAAATCGATCAGGCGGTGCGGGGCAAGTCAGGCTGGATTGTTAAAAAACTGCATGAAACGCGCGAGCGGCATCGCCAGCAGGTGTCGCAGCGGATCGACTGGCAGGACGGCGCCGTTTTTCCTTTCCTGGGTGAGCCGGTGCGTCTGGTGCTCGATGGGCGCCAGCCGCACAGCGCCCTGGACGGCGAGGCGGCTGGCAACGGGGCTGCTCGCGCCCTGCGCCTCAAGCTGCCCGCCGACGCCACGCCTGTCCAGATCCAGGCCAGCGTCCATGCCTGGCTGCTTCAACAGGCGATGCCGGTTTTTACTGCCAGGCTGGACTTTTTCGCACCGCAACTGGGGGTGCAGTGGCGCAAACTCAGCCTTTCCAGCGCCGGCACCCGCTGGGGCAGCGCCAGCAGCAGCGGTGCCATCCGGCTGAACTGGCGGCTGATGCACCTGAAGCAGGACTTGATCGACTATGTGGTGGTGCATGAACTCAGCCACCTGCGATTCATGGACCACAGCCCGCGTTTCTGGGCCACCGTGCAAGGCGTCATGCCCGGGCATGCTGCCCTGCGTCGGCAACTCCGGGACGAAGTGCTGCTGAACAGATGAAAACAAAAAATTAGACAGCGGTATTGTGTAAAAAGTTGAAAACAATGAAACTTTAATAAATCATCAAACAACCAAAACTGGCTAAAATTCATGATTAACTATGGAACCAAGCATGTCCGATAAGCTGATACTTGTTGTAGAAGACAACCCGGACCATCTGGAACTGACGGTACTCACCCTTGAGGAACTGGGCGTTGGCGCAGAGATTGCCGTGGCCTGCGATGGCGCTGCCGCGCTTGACTACCTTTTTGGTCAGGGAAAGCATGCCGGTCGGGATGTCCGCAGGCAACCGTCCTTCATTTTGCTGGACATGAAGCTGCCCAAGCTGTCGGGGCTGGACGTGCTGCGCAGCGTTCGCAGCAATCCGCTGACCACGCTGGTGCCGGTCATCATGCTGACGTCGTCAAGTGAACACTCGGACATGGTGGGCTGCTACCAGAGCGGGGCCAACAGTTTTGTGCGCAAGCCTGTTGATTTCGTCGACTTCACCGAAAAGCTGAACCGCCTGCAAGCCTATTGGCTGGGCGTGAATGAGTCACTGGCGGCTGTTTAATGCCACGGCTGGCTAGCCGGCCGGCTTTGTGTTGCTGCGCCGCTGGCTGTTTACCCGTTTAAAAGCTTGATGCGATGAAGCTTGACATCACGCTGCGCACTCGCCTGGTCATGCTCGTGCTGGTGGCCACCATTCCCCTGTTTGGCCTGGCCATCGTCGGCGCGGTGCTGACATCCGGCAAAGCTGTCAGCCAGGCCCGGCAAAATCTGGAATTTTCCGCATCGCTGGTTGCCGCCAACCAGGAGCGCGTTGCTGCCTCTGCGCATCAGCTACTGACCGCCATTGCCAGTATGCCGCTCGTGCAGGAAGACCGGGACGCAGATTGCCAGCAATATCTGCAGCTTGTGAATTCGCAGGCGCTGGGCTATGCCAATTTGGGTATTGTGGGAATTGACGGGCATATACGCTGCCTCGCCGTGGGGGAACGCCGGGGTGAATTCGCCGGGGACCGCCCGTATTTCCAGACCGCCATTGCGCGCAAGGGTTTTGTGGCGAGTGGTTTTCTGCATGGTCGCGGCACTGGAAACCCTGTTGTTTTCTTTGCGCAGCCCGTTGTCAATAAACAGGGAAACATCAGCGCTGTCGCCTTCGCTGCTGTCAACCTGACAGAACTCTCAAAGTCCCTTTCCGACGCACCCTTGCCAAACGGGACCCACTTTGTCGTGACGGACCGCCAGGGCATTGTGCTGGCCGCCAATCTCGAAAACCCCATGGCGATCGGGAAAGCGCTGCGTGATCCAGCACTTCTGGCGGCGGTAAAAGCGGGTGTAGCGGGGAGGCACGAAGGCGAGGATTTTGCGGGTGCACAACAGATCTATGCATTTCAGCCCAGCGGCAAGTCGGCTGAAGCGCCATTTTTTGTGGCGGTGAGCGTGGACAAGGACGAGGTGCTCGCGCCGGCCCGTCAGCGGCTGGTGCTGGTTTATCTGGCCCTGACGCTGGTTGCCGCTCTCGGGGGCTGGATTGCCTGGGTGCTGGGTGGCCGTGCCATTGTGAAACCCGTCGCTGAAATTCTGGCTGCCACGCGCCAGCTTCAGGCGGGGCGGCTTGATGTGCGCATTGCGCTGGAATCTGAAGATGCGCCGGGTGAATTTACGCAAATCTCGACGGGTTTCAACCGCATGGCCGAATCCATGCAGGCGAGTCAGCTGGCGCTTGAAGCCGAGCTGGCGCGCAGCAGGTCAATCCAGGAAAAATTGCAGGATGCGCAACGCCTGGCGCGCATTGGCTACTGGCAGTTTGACCTGCCGACCGGACAGCTTTGCCTGTCCAGCGAGATTTTTGATTTCTTCGGTATCGACGCTTCGTTGTTTGAGGGGAACCATGGCAGTTTGCTCACCCGGGTCCACCACGGCGACCGGCAGGCTTTCCAGGCTGCGTACGACACCGCCATTCAAACCGGAACCAACCTCGACATCGAATTCCGCGTGGTCCTTCCTGGCGGGCATGTCCGCTGGATTCATCAATTCGGCCTGACCAGTGACAGCCGCGAAGCCGGGGAATCCTTGCAGCGCACCGGGGTGATCCAGGACATCACCGTGCGCAAGAATGCCGAACTGGCCCTGTTTCGCAGCACCGAGCTATTGAACCGCACGGGCGCGCTGGCCAAGGTGGGGAGCTGGGAGTTGCTTGTCGACACCATGACGCTTTGCTGGTCGGAAGAAACCTACCGAATTCATGGCGTCGATCCTTCACGGGACGTGAGCTTTGAAGACGGCCTCAGTTTTTTTGAAACCGACGCCCAGCGTGCCGTCAATGCGGCCGTCCGGTCAGCCATCGACGACGCCGCACCATGGGACATCGAGCTTCCTCTGGTCACCGCTGCAGGAAAGCCGATCTGGGTGCGCATCCAGGGATACGCCCTACTCGAAAACGGCAAGGTCGTGCGGCTGATGGGGGCGATCCAGGACCTCACCGCGCAGCACCAGGCGAGCGCGCATGCGCGCCTGCTGCAAGCCTGTATATCCCACCAGAATGACGCGGTGATGATCACCGACGCCGAGTCGGTTGAAGCGCCGGGGCCGCGCATTGTGTTTGTCAATCACGCCTTCGAGCGTATGACAGGCTACAGCCGTGAAGAGGTATTGGGGAAGTCGCCGCGCTTGCTGCAAGGCAGCAACACCCAACGAAACGAACTTGACCGGATACGGGGAAAGCTCAAAAAGTGGCAGCCTGTCCGGTCCGAACTGATCAACTACACCAAAGGCGGAAGCGAGTTCTGGGTCGAGATGGACATTGTCCCAATCACCAACGAAAAAGGCTGGTTTACCCACTGGGTGGCCGTTGAGCGCGATATCACCGAGCGCAAACGCGCCGAGCAAGCCCTTGCCAGCAGCGAGCAGCGCTACGCCGCGCTGTTCAATACGGCGCCAGTTTCCATGTGGGTATATGACATTGCGACGATGCGTTTTCTCGCCGTGAACCAGGCGGCTTGCCAGGCTTATGGCTATTCGGAAACGGAATTCCTGTCGATGAGCATTTTTGACATTCGGCCCGCCGCCGAGCATGCGGGACTGCGCCAGTGGCTGAGTGATCCCCTGCGAAAAAATGCCGTCTGGCACGATGTGCGCAAGGACGGCTCGCTGTTCGCGGTCGAAACGGTGTCCCGGCCGGTTCACTATGCCGGCCGGAATGCGCGCTTTGTCATTGCGCTGGACAAAACCGTCCAGGAAAAAACCGAAAAGGAGGCGCAGGAATACCTGTTCACCCTTCAGCGCGCGGCAGACGCCGCCCAGGCCATCACCTGGCATCGCACGCTCGAAGGAACCATGCAGGAGATTGCCGACCAGGCGCGAGGCGTCATCGGCGCGCACCAGGCTGTCGTTTGCCTGAGCGCCGACAGCCTGCATCCGCAAACCATGCATGCGCTTTCGCTCTCGGAAAAGTATGAAACCTATCGAAGCTTGATGAAACCGACTGACGGCAGCGCCATCCATGAGGTCGTGTGCGAGAACAACCGATCCGTACGCATGAGCCAGGCCGAGCTTGAAGCTCACCCCGCACTTCGGAATTTTGGCAGCTACGGTCGGACGGCTCCTCCCATGCGCGGCTTGCTGGCCGTTCCGCTGATGGGTCGGGACGGAAAAAATTTCGGTGTCCTGCAGCTGTCCGACAAATACGAAGGCGAGTTCACCAAGCAGGATGAATACGTTGCATTGGAATTGAGCCACCTGGCTTCGGCCGGCCTGGAAAACTCGAAACTCCTCGAAGAAATCAGCCAGCTCAATGCGGGGCTGGAACAAAAGGTGGCGGAACGCACCGCTGCGCTGGTTCGACAGGAAGCTTTGTTCCGGGCGCTGGCCGAGCAGGCCCCGCAGATGGTCTGGACTGCCAGCCCGGACGGGCGCGCCACCTACTTCAACCGGGCATGGTTTGACCTGATGGGCGGCGCATTGACGGACTGGACCGGCTACCAATGGCTGGCGGCTGTTCATCCGGACGATGTCACTGCCATCAAGAGCACATGGGCCGTTTCCAGGGAAAACCACTCCCCCTACGCGGGACTCCGGCGGCTGAGGGCCACCGATGGCAGTTTCCACACCATGGCTTACCGGGCGTCCCCGGTGCTTGATGCGCACGGTGACGTTGCCTTTTGGGTGGGAATCGATGCAGACATCACGGAAATCAAGGCCATTGAGGCGGCATTGCGGCTGTCAAACCAGGAACTGGAAGCCTTTTCATATTCCGTGTCGCATGATCTTCGCTCGCCACTCAATACCATCGACGGCTTCAGCAGGCTGCTTGCCAAGCAACTAACGCCACAAATAGCGGGCGACGCCGGTGTCAAGGCGAGTCATTATCTGATGCGCATCCAGGCAGGCGTGGCACAAATGGGCCAGTTGATCGAGGATTTGCTGTCCCTGTCAAAGGTTTCTCGTGCTCCCTTGCATACCGTGCCGGTGGACCTGTCGCTGCTGGCGCGCAAGCTGCTGGAGGACTGGAAAACACGCCAGCCCGACCGGCAGGTGATGGTGACGGTTGAAGACGGACTGCTGGCCCATGGGGATGAAAGGCTGGTTCGGGTGGTGATGGAGAATCTGCTGGCCAACGCGTGGAAATTTACCGGGCAAAAGGCGCAGGCTGAAATCAAGGTCGGCCGGCAATCCGACCCTGCCGGTTTGGCGGTCTTTTTTATAAAAGACAACGGCGCAGGCTTTGACATGGCTTACGTCGACAAACTGTTTCATCCCTTCCAGCGGCTGCACAGCGATTCAGAGTTTTCTGGAACCGGTATCGGACTGGCCACCGTGAGCCGCGTGATCAAGCGGCACGGTGGGCGCATATGGGCAGAGTCAGTGCTGTCGCAGGGCACCACGTTTTTCTTCACGCTGTCCTAGTGTTGCGCCGTGCGCAAAGAGTCGGGGGATCGCGTCGCCATCGACGTGTATCCCTGGTCAAGGCTGAAGTCTTGGCAAGGGATGCAATGCCGCGATGCGCGCCGAGGGCCAGCGAGAACCGGCAGTTTTCGCATGACGCGACACGGGTCCAGGGCTCGCCGCGGCCCGTCAAGTGTTGTGTCTTTGTGTAGATAGACAGGAATTTTGAGTTGATCCAAATAAAACTTATTAATTTGATTAAGATTACATCTGTGACAAATTTAAACTATTTTGAAGTGCCTTGATGTCGCGTGAACCAAAAACCTTCGAAGCTGCCATTACCGCCAGCGATTTTTCAAGTGAAGATTACTGCGGGACCAGCTATGCAGCCAAAATGCTGGGCTTGTCTGTAGCAACGGTCCAGTCACTGGTCGAAAAAGGCGAAATCGATGCCTGGAAAACGCTCGGTGGTCACCGGCGCATTGCCTTGCAGTCGCTTAACGCCTACCTGACCAAGCACAGCCCGCAGCTTTCGCGTGCCGATCTTCACCCCAAGCACCGCTTGCGCGTGCTGGTGGTTGAGGACGACGAGTCAACACGTGACCTCTACCGATGCCATTTTGACGAGTGGGACTTGCCTGTCGACTGCACCTGGATGACATCGGCGCTGGACGCCCTGATGGACATTGCCAGCATGCGGCCGGACCTGCTGATTGCCGATCTGTCCATGCCGGGCGTCGACGGGATCGAGATGCTCAGGACCATCAAGCGCAACCAGCAATTGGCAGACATGCAGATTGTGGTGATCAGCGGGATGGCGGTGGATGCCATTGCCGCGCGCGGCGGTCTTCCGCCACAGGCGCGCCTGGTTCAGAAGCCGGTCAATTTCGACTGGCTGCAGGGCTATGTCACCGCACTGGTCATGGCCAATGCGAAGTGGCGCTGACCTGCTCGCCGATGCGTATTTCAGCTTCTCACCACCTATGCCGGTTTGCCTGCCATGACCCGATTTCTGGACAAGTTCCGGGTAAACCCGCCCGGCAACGTGCCCCTGAACAGCCCCCAAGATGTCAACGTCATCGCTCCGTCAGTACGGCATGAATGGGGCATCGAGGACCTGACGCTGGACGGCATTGTCCTGCTTGACCACCAGCTCGTCGTTGTTGACGCCAATCCACGGGCGCTCGGGTTTCTGCACACCTCCCTGTCCGTCATCAGCGGTTACAGCCTGTGGGATGTTGTGTCCCAGGAAACCGCCAGCCAGCATGAAGAGGCGGCCAAACAGGCACTCGTGGATTCGGATCAATACGTGTTCGTTGTCCATGAAAGCTTTGAAAACAGCTGGGTTGAATACACCCTGCGGCGCTGCGCTGCCGGTTACATCGCCAACCTGCGCGAAGCGGGGCCGGCGCAAAAGTACCAGCGCCTGCTGGAAGACAGCAAACGCTACAACCAGCTGATCTTTGAAGCCAATCCGAATGTGATGTGGGTGTTCGACCGGACTTCGCTTCAAATCTTTGCGGTCAACCAGGCCGCCATCCGGTTTTACGGCATTGCACGCAAGACCTTCATGACGCTCGGAATGGATGCGCTTTTTCCTGAAGGAGAGGGCGCTGAACTGCTGCATTCGCTGCATACCGGCAAGGAAGGCCAGTCCGAGATGCGGCTGTGCCGGCAGAAAAAAATGGACGGCAAGGCAGTCCTGGTTGAACTCGCCTGGAGCCAGGTCAAGTGGAATGGCCACGAGGCGGTGCTGGTCAGCCTGGCCGATATCAGCGACCGGCACATGGCCGACACGGTTCTCAAGAAGTCCAATGCCGAGCTGCAGCAGACCCTGCTGGCGCAGCAGGCTGAACTGAAAAATGCCCGGCACGACCTGCTGACCTTCACCCAGGCGGTATCCACCGACCTGCAGGATTCGCTGCATGTGGCCCAGGGTTTTGCGGCCAGGCTGGCTGAAAAGTATTCACCGGTACTGGACGATCAGGGTCTGCACTACGTCAGGCGCATCCAGGCCAGCATCAGCCAGCTCGCCAGGCTGGTGGATGACCTGCGAACGCTGGCCCAGCTGCCGCTTCGTTCCGGAACGTTGGAAATGGTTGACCTGGTGCCCGTCTGTCGTTCCCTGTTCGCCGATCTGCGCAAGATCGATCCGGACCGGGATGTGACGATCGAGATGGACAGCAGCCTGATGCTTGTCGGGAACCGGGGTCTTTTGACCACTGCCTTGTTCTGTCTTCTCGACAACGCCTGGAAATTCACCGCCAAAAAGAGCGAAGCCTGGATCAAGGTCGGGCTGCTGCCTGGCAAGCTGCCAGGCGAAATGATCCTGCTGGTGGCTGACAACGGTGCAGGGTTCGATCCGGTCTACAGCGGCAATCTGTTCACGGCGTTTCAGCGCCTCCACTCTTCTGCCGACTTCACCGGAAATGGCCTTGGGCTGGCCATCGTCAAACGCGTGGCGCAGCTGCATGGCGGCACGGTATGGGCTGAAAGCCCTGAACAGATGGGCGCGAGCTTTTCCATGTCGCTGCCGCAGGCGCAACCCGTCGTTTCCTGAGTCCGGTTTTTTCGCCATCGGCGGTGCATCTCGACCCGGGACCGTTTACAGGGCGCGCATCCTGAAAATCGGATCTTGGACGGGGCAGTCGGCAGGCCGTTGAACGGCTTGCGTTGTGCCCGCAGACCGTCTTGCTCCATCCACGTTATATTTGACGTTTACGTCAACGTAAGAAGCTGCGGATCACGGCCGCAGCACGTTATCGGATTTTGCTTTTGTGCTGTCGCCTCAGTCGGGCTTTTAATTCCTCTCATGGCCACTACCTACACCATCAGCGATCTCGCCAAAGAGTTTGACCTGACCACCCGCGCCATGCGCTTTTACGAAGACATGGGCCTGCTTCAGCCTGAGCGCGAAGGGCCGGGTGGACGCAACCGCGTGTATTCGGCGCGCGACCGCACGCGGCTCAAGCTCACACTGCGCGCCAAGCGCCTGGGGCTGTCGCTGACGGAAGCGAAAGAAATCATCGACTCCTATGACAGCCCGCGCGACACGGCGCCACAATTGAGAAAATTCCTGGACATCCTGACCGACCACCGCCAAAAGCTCCAAGCCCAGATGGTCGATCTGCAGGCCAACCTGGACGAGCTCCGCGTCCATGAAAAAGAAACCAGAATGCTGCTTTCAAAGGCTGAAAAGTCAAAATAAGTGATAATTGACGTTTACGTAAACGTCAACCAAAAACCCCCGGTTCGAAGAACATCTTCGATCAACCTCTACAGGGAATTTTCATGGATGCATCCACGGCGCCATCAGCGCTGTTCCAGCGAATCGAAGCGAGTTTCCTGCGCCAGGGCTTGATGCGGCACCTGGGTGCACGGCTGGTGCGGGTCGAGCCCGGCCTGTGCGAGGTGGCGCTGCCGTATTCGGAGCGTGTCAACCAGCAGCAGGGCGGCTTTCATGGCGGCGCCATGGGCGCGCTGGCCGACATCGCCGGCGGCTATGCGGCACTGACCCAGCTGGCGGACGAGATGGAAGTCACCACCGTCGAATACAAGATCAATTTTCTGGCCGGTTTTGGCGACGGCGAGTTGCGTGCCGTGGGACGTGTCCTGCGGGCCGGCAAGCGCATCATCGTGACCACCGCTGACGTGATGCACATGGACGACAGCGGCAAGGCCAGCGCCTGCGCGCTGATGCAGCAAACCCTTGCGCCCGTGCCCAAAAAATATTAGTTTCCGCGCGCCCTTCAACCTCCTTAGCGAAAGATTTCAACCATGAACAACATGCCAGGACTCAATTTCCAGCTCGGCGAAGACATCGACGCCCTGCGCGATGCGGTGCGCGACTTTGCGCAGGCTGAAATCGCGCCGCGTGCCGCCGAGCTGGACCGCACCGACCAGTTTCCCATGGACCTGTGGGAAAAGATGGGCGCGCTCGGCGTGCTGGGCATCACCGTCGGCGAGGAATACGGCGGTGCCGGCATGGGCTACCTGGCGCACATGATTGCCATGGAAGAAATCAGCCGCGCCAGCGCCTCGGTCGGCCTGAGCTATGGCGCGCACAGCAACCTGTGCGTCAACCAGGTCAAGCGCAACGGCACCGAAGCGCAGCGCCAGAAATACCTGCCCAAGCTGATCAGCGGCGAACATGTCGGCGCGCTGGCCATGAGCGAGCCGGGCGCGGGCAGCGACGTGATCTCGATGAAGCTCAAGGCCGAAGACAAGGGCGGCTATTACGTCCTGAACGGCAGCAAGATGTGGATCACCAACGGTCCCGACGCCGACACACTGGTGGTCTATGCCAAGACCGAGCCCGAACTGGGCGCGCGCGGCGTCACCGCCTTCCTGATCGAAAAAGGCATGCCGGGCTTTTCCGTCGCCCAAAAGCTCGACAAGCTGGGCATGCGCGGCAGCCACACCGGTGAGCTGGTCTTCAACAATGTCGAAGTGCCGGCGCAAAACATTCTGGGCAACCTCAACGGCGGCGCCAAGGTGCTCATGAGCGGCCTCGACTACGAACGCGCCGTGCTGACCGGCGGGCCGCTCGGCATCATGCAGTCGGTGATGGACAGCGTGCTGCCCTACATCCACGACCGCAAGCAGTTCGGCCAGAGCATTGGCGAGTTCCAGCTGATCCAGGGCAAGGTGGCCGACATGTACACCGTGCTGCAAGCCGGTCGCTCGTTCGCCTACACCGTGGCCAAGAACCTGGACATGCTGGGCAGCGACCATGTACGCCAGGTGCGCAAGGACTGCGCCTCGGTGATTTTGTGGTGCGCCGAAAAAGCCACCTGGATGGCCGGCGAAGGCATCCAGATCTACGGCGGCAACGGCTACATCAACGACTACCCGCTGGGCCGCCTGTGGCGCGATGCCAAGCTGTATGAAATTGGCGCCGGCACCAGTGAAATCCGCCGTATGCTGATCGGCCGCGAGCTGTTTGCCGAAACCATGTGACCGCACCCGGCAACTACACCCCCTTATGACCAGCTCCCTTCAAGACCTCTTCACCGACAACCGCGTATGGGCTGCGCGAATGGAGCGTGAGCGGCCCGGATTTTTTACCAGCCTCAAAAGCCAGCAAAACCCCAGGTACATGTGGATAGGCTGCTCCGACAGCCGGGTGCCCGCCAACCAGATCACCGGACTTGACCCGGGCGAGGTGTTCGTCCACCGCAACGTGGCCAACGTGGTAGTGCCGACCGACCTCAATTGCCTGTCCACCATCCAGTTTGCAGTGGACCAGCTCAAGGTCGAGCACCTGATGGTCGTCGGCCACTACGGCTGCGGCGGTGTGAAGGCGGCCCTGCACAACCTGCGCCTGGGCTTGGTGGACAACTGGCTTCACCACGTCAAGGATGTGCGTGACCGCCATGCCGCGATGCTTGAGGCGGCAGTGCCCGAAGCGCGGGTTGACATGCTGTGCGAGCTCAATGTGATCGAGCAGGTCATGAACGTGGCGCAAACCACCGTGATGCAGGACGCCTGGGCGCGCGGGCAGCGCGTGACCCTGCACGGCTGGGTGTATGGCCTGAAGGACGGGCTGCTGCAGGACCTGCACATCACGCTGGACAGCCTTGACGGCATGGCGTCCCTGTACCGTGCCGCCATTGCCGGTGTGTCGGAAACCCGGCGTTGACACTGCCTGAATCCGCAATCTCTGCAACATCAACACCGCCCCGCCATGTTTCCCCAGCGCCTTGATTCCACCGTCGCCTACGCCATCGCCAAGGCGATGATTGACGGTTTCAACCGGCACTACCAGCTGTTTCGCACCGAATCCAGCCGCGCCAAGCACCGCTTTGAAACCGCCGACTGGCACGGCCAGCAGCGCGCCCAGCGCGAACGCATCGAGTTCTACGACCTGCGGGTGCGCGAAGCGTCGATCCGGCTGGAGCGCGAGTTCAAGGCTGGCGAGCAGCCCATGGATGTCTGGCATCAGGTCAAGCTGCATTACATCGGGCTGCTGGTCAACCACCACCAGCCCGAGCTGGCCGAAACCTTTTTCAATTCCGTCACCACCAAGATCCTGCACCGCAGCTATTTTCAGAACGATTTCATCTTTGTCCGGCCCGCCGTCAGCACCGAGTACATCGAGAACGACGAGTCGACCGCGCAGCCGACCTACCGCGCCTACTACCCGACACGCGCCAGCATGCACGGGACGCTGGTCGCGCTGGTGAACGACTTTGGCCTGTCCTGCGAATTTGAAGACCTTGCGCGTGATGCTGGATACGTGGCTGACGCCATGACCGGGCGTTTGGGCGACGTCAAGCTGCGGGCAAATTTCCAGATCCAGGTGCTCTCGGGCCTGTTTTTTCGCAACAAAGGCGCCTACGTCGTCGGCAAGCTCATCAACGGCTTTAGCGAGATTGCGTTTGCCCTGCCTATTCTGCATCACCAGCCGGCACCCGGGCAGGCGCTGTTGACCGAGACCCGGGGCATCTCCGGCCAGTCGGACGCCGGCCGGCTGGTGATTGACGCGGCGCTGTTTGGCGAGGACGACCTGCTGATTTTGTTCAGCTTTGCGCGCGCCTACTTCATGGTTGACATGGGCATTCCTTCGGCCTACGTGCAGTTTTTGCGCAGCATGATGCCGCGCATGCCGCGTGCCGAAATCTACAACGCGCTGGGGCTGGCCAAGCAGGGCAAGACGCTGTTCTACCGCGACTTTCTGCACCACCTGCGGCACAGCACGGACAAGTTCCGCATTGCCCCCGGCATCAAGGGCATGGTCATGCTGGTGTTTGACCTGCCGTCGTTTCCATATGTGTTCAAGGTCATCAAGGACTACTACCCGCCGCAAAAAGACACCACGCGCGAGCAGATCAAGGGCAAATATTTGCTGGTCAAGCAGCACGACCGGGTGGGCCGCATGGCCGACACGCAGGAATACACATTGGTGGCGTTTCCGCGCGACCGCTTCAGCGACGAGTTGATTGCCGAGATCGAGAAATTCGCGCCCAGCCAGCTGGAAATCAGCGATCGCGACGGTGACGGCCAGATGGAAGTCATCATCAAGCATGTGTATATCGAGCGGCGCATGATCCCGCTGAACATCTACCTGCAGGAAGCGTTCGACATGGGTGTGAACGAGCCCGCTGCCAAGGCGCAGATCGGGCGCGCCGTGGTCGAATACGGCAACGCCATCAAGGACCTGGTGGCGGCCAACATCTTTCCGGGCGACATGCTCTGGAAAAATTTCGGCATCACCCGCCACGGCAAGGTCGTTTTTTATGACTACGACGAGATCGAATACATCACCGACTGCAAGTTTCGCAAGGTGCCGATTGCACGCAACGAAGAAGAAGAAATGAGCGGCGAGGTCTGGTATTCGGTCGGACCCAAGGACGTGTTTCCCGAGACCTTCGAGCCCTTCCTGCTCGGCAACGACGCGGTGCGCGACGTCTTCATGAAGCACCACGCCGACTTGCTGGACGCCGCCTTCTGGCAACGCCACCAGGCGCGCATCCAGGCCGGCCATGTCTACGACGTGTTTCCGTATGACCAGAACAAACGCTTTGCCGTCATGCATGCCCTGGCGCAGGCCGGTTGAAGCCGCGCAGCCCAGTTTCTTTATTTCCTCTATTTCCAACCCCTTCAAGGAGAACCACATGTCTGAATCCATCGTCATCCTCGGCGCCGCCCGCACCCCCATGGGCGCTTTTCAGGGCGAATTTGCCAGCCTGTCCGCCAACGACCTGGGCGGCGCTGCCATCAAGGCCGCCGTCGAGCGCTCGGGTGTTGCGCCCGAAAGCATCGACGAAGTGCTGTTCGGCAACTGCCTGATGGCCGGCCAGGGTCAGGCGCCTGCGCGTCAGGCCGGTTTCAAGGGCGGCCTGCCGGCAGCTACAGGCGCCGTGACGCTGTCCAAGATGTGCGGCTCCGGCATGGAAGCCACGCTGCTGGCGCACGACCAGTTGCTGGCGGGCAGCCGCGACGTGGTGGTCGCCGGCGGCATGGAAAGCATGAGCAACGCGCCGTACTTGCTGCCAAAGGCACGCGGCGGCATGCGCATCGGGCACGACCGCGTCATGGACCACATGATGCTCGACGGCCTGGAAGATGCTTACGAGCCCGGCCGCTCCATGGGCACCTTTGGAGAAGACTGCGCCGCCAAATACGGCTTCACCCGCGAGCAGCAGGACGCCTTTGCCACCGCCAGCGTGCAGCGCGCCAAGGCGGCCACCGAGTCCGGTGCGTTCAAGGCTGAAATCACGCCCGTCACCGTCAAGACCCGTGCCGGCGAGACCGTCATTTCCATCGACGAAGGCCCGGGCAAGATCAAGCTCGACAAGATTCCTTCGCTCAAGCCCGCCTTCAAGAAAGACGGCACCATCACTGCCGCTTCCAGCTCGTCGATCAGCGACGGTGCTGCGGCGCTGGTACTGGCCCGCGAATCGACGGCGAAGGAACTCGGCGCCACGCCGATTGCCCGCATCGTCGGCCATGCCACGTTTGCGCAGGCGCCCGAGTGGTTCTCGACCGCTCCGGTCGGCGCGGTGAACAAATTGCTGAAGAAGATCGGCTGGAGCGTAAAAGACGTGGACCTGTGGGAAATCAACGAAGCCTTTGCCGTGGTGCCGATGGCCGCGATGGCTGACCTGAACATCAGCCACGACGTTGTCAACGTCAACGGCGGCGCCTGCGCACTTGGCCACCCGATTGGCTGCAGCGGCGCGCGCATCCTCGTCACGCTGATTTATGCGCTGAAGGCACGCGGCCTCAAAAAGGGTGTCGCCACGCTGTGCATCGGTGGCGGCGAAGCCACGGCGCTGGCGATTGAGGTGCTCTGAATTTAATAGCTGTTAACGCACGCGCAATATGCGCAGGAGACTGATTTGATAATCAATAACGACCAAGAACAAGTGCGCGACGCCGTGCGCGCCTTTGCCCAAGCCGAACTCTGGCCCCATGCCGCGCGCTGGGACAAGGAACATTATTTCCCCAAGGAAGCGCACAAAGGGCTGGCCGCGCTGGGCGCATACGGCATCTGCGTGCCCGAGGAATACGGCGGCGCCAACCTCGACTACGTGACGCTGGCGCTGGTGCTGGAAGAAATCGCGGCGGGCGACGGCGGCACCAGCACGGCGATTTCCGTGACCAACTGCCCGGTCAACGCCATCTTGATGCGCTACGGCAATCCAGCGCAAAAGCAGCAGTGGCTGATGCCGCTGGCGCAGGGCGAGATGCTCGGCGCTTTTTGCCTGACGGAGCCACACACCGGCAGCGATGCTTCATCGTTGCGCACCACGGCTGTCAAGCAAGGCGATGCCTATGTGCTGAACGGCGTCAAGCAGTTCATCACCAGCGGCCAGAACGGCCAGGTCGCCATCGTCATTGCCGTGACCGACAAGGGCGCGGGCAAAAAGGGCATGAGCGCCTTCATCGTACCGACCGACGCGCCGGGTTATTCGGCCTCGCGGCTCGAAGACAAGCTCGGCCAGCATTCAAGCGACACGGCGCAGGTCAACTTCGACAATTGCCGCATCCCGGTTGAAAACCTGATCGGTGCCGAAGGCGAAGGCTACAAGATCGCCCTGGGCGGCCTCGAAGGCGGGCGCATCGGCATTGCTGCGCAGAGCGTCGGCATGGCGCGCAGTGCGTTCGACGTCGCGCTGGCGTATGCCAAGGACCGCCAGAGTTTCGGCACCGCCATTTTCAACCACCAGGCGGTCGGATTCCGTCTGGCCGAATGCGCGACAAAACTTGAAGCCGCCCGCCAGCTGATCTGGCACGCTGCCAGCCTGCGCGACGCCGGCCGGCCGTGCCTGAAGGAAGCCGCGATGGCCAAACTGTTCGCCAGCGAAATGGCCGAGGAAGTCTGCAGCGTCGCCATCCAGACGCTGGGCGGCTACGGCTATGTCACCGACTTCCCGGTCGAGCGCATCTACCGCGATGTGCGGGTTTGCCAGATTTACGAGGGCACCAGCGACGTGCAGAAGATCATCATCCAGCGCGCGCTGGCTTGAGGCCCTTGCCATAGCTGACGCCCACGCCGTGGCGCCGGTCCAGTAGGGGCCGGGCGTTTTCATCCTGCAGCCGACCAAGCGCCCATGACCCACGACCAGATACTCATTCTTGCCATTCTGGCCTGCACGGTGGGCATGTTTCTGTGGGGGCGATGGCGGCACGACATGGTCGCCATGGGCTCGTTGCTGGCGTGCGTGCTGGCCGGCGTGCTGCCGGCAGGCGATGCGCTCGCCGGCTTTGGCCACCCTGCCGTGATCACGGTGGCCTGCGTGCTGGTCATGAGCCGTGGCTTGCTGACGTCGGGCGCGGTCGATGTGCTGACCCGCCATGTGCTGCCGAAAAAAGCCGGCCCCACGCTCAGCCTGCTCGCGCTGATGGGACTCGGTGCCGTGCTGTCGGGTTTCATGAACAATGTCGGCGCCATGGCACTGCTGATGCCGGTGGCGATCCAGCTGGCCCAGCGGCTGGAATTGACGCCAGGCCAGGTGCTGATGCCGCTGGCCTTTGGCACCATCCTGGGCGGCATGACGACACTCATCGGCACACCGCCTAATCTCATCGTTTCCGGTTTTCGTGCCCAGACGGGCGCTGGCGGCTTTGCCATGTTCGACTTCACGCCCATCGGCCTGGCCGTGGCGCTGGCCGGGGTGGCGTTTGTGGCGCTGGCCGGCTGGCGGCTGGTGCCGGCGCGCAAGCAGTCCGGCCTGGATGGTTTTGAAACCGGCTCCTACCTGACCGAGGCCCGGGTACTGCCGGACAGCATGTCGGTGGGCAAAAGCCTGCTGGAGCTGGAAAAGGTGCTGGACGAAGCCGGCGCACAGGTCGTCGGACTGGTGCGCAACGAGATTCGCATGACCGCGCCCGGCCTGAGGCGCCGGGTCCATGCCGGGGACATCCTGGTGATCGAGGCCGAGGCCGATGCACTGTCCGGACTGCTGTCCAGCCTGGGGCTCAAGCTTGAGGAATCCGTACGCCCGCCGGTGCAAGACGACGACGAAAACCCGGATTCCGCTGATCTGGAAAAAGCCGGAGCCAACAAACTCCCACCGGACCAGCGCAGCGCCAAGACCGGCCAGGGCCTTGGCGCCGTCGTGGCGCAGGTTGAAGACGAAGACAAGGCAGACGATGAGCCCGACGGCGGCAAGGCCGAGACGGCGGGCGAGATCGTGTTGATGGAACTGGCGGTGCTGCCCGGGTCAATGCTGGCGGGCCGCTCGGCCAGCGATGTGCTCCTGCGCACGCGCTACGGCATCAACATGCTGGCGCTGTCGCGCCAGGGCCATAGCCTGAGGGTCCGGCTGCGCCTGTTGCCGATCAAGCCTGGCGACCTGCTGCTGATGCAGGGCCCGCCCGACGCCATCACCGGGTTTGCCGCCGACAACGGCTGCGTGCCGCTGGCCGAGCGTGAACTGCGTATCCCGAACCAGCGCAAGGCCTGGCTGTCCGTCGGCATCATGACCTTTTCGGTCGGCATGGCGGCGTTTGGCCTGTTGCCGGCAGCCATCTCGTTTGCCATGGGCGTGCTGGCCTCCATGGCGCTGCGCACCGTGCCGCCGCGCGGCGTGTACGAGGCCATCGACTGGCCGGTGGTGGTGCTGCTGGCCGCGCTGATTCCCGTGGCTGGCGCGATGCAGACCACCGGCACGGCAGACCTGATTGCGCGCGTGCTGCTGGAAAACGTCGCGCAGGGCCACGCCATCGTCGGCCTGGCGCTGATCCTGGTGGTGACCATGTTTTTGTCCGACCTGATGAACAACGCCGCCACCGCAGCTGTGATGTGCCCGATTGCCCTGGGTACGGCTTCTGCGCTCGGGGTGAACCCGGATTCCTTCCTGATGGCCGTGGCCATCGGTGCGTCGTGCGCCTTCCTGACGCCGATCGGCCATCAGAACAACACCCTGATCCTCGGCCCCGGGGGCTTTCGATTTGGCGACTATTGGCGCTTGGGGCTGCCACTGGAAATCCTTGTGGCGGCGGTCAGCATTCCACTGCTGCTGCTGGTCTGGCCACTGTGACACCCTGACGCCTTGCCTGCCCGCGGGGCCGGCAAGGCGTTAACGTATTATTTTGTTCCATGAACATCATTATTCTTGGCGCGGGACGCGTCGGTGAAACCGTGGCTGAAAGCCTGGCGCTGGAGCAAAACGACATCACCGTGATTGACACCGATGCGGCGCGGCTGCGCCAACTGGGCGATCGCTTTGACTTGCGCGGCGTGGTGGGCAACGGCATCCAGCCGTCGGTGCTGCGCGAGGCCGGCGCGCAAGACGCCGACATGGTGATTGGTTGCGCTGCCGACGACGAGACCAATCTGGTGGTGTGCAAGGTGGCGCACCAGATCTTCAACGTGCCCAACACGGTGGCGCGGCTGCGCTCGCCCGACTTTGTCGAGGGCAGCGAACTGTTGGGCAAGGGCGGTTTTGCCGTCGATCACGTGATTTGCCCCGAGGAGTCCGTCACGCGCTACATCCACCAGCTGATCCGCCATCCCGAGGCTCTGCAGGTGGTGACGTTTTCGCAGCAGCGGGCGTGCCTGACAGTGGTGCGTGCGTCCAGCGGTGACGCGGTCGGCCGCACCATTGCCCAACTGCGCGAGCTGTTCCCGGACATCGAAATGCGCATCGTGGCGCTGTACCGGTTAGATACCGAGATAGAAGCCACGCCCGACACCCGCATCATGACCGGCGACGAGGTGTTTGTGCTGGCCGATGTGCGCCAGATCCGGCAGGTGCTGCATGCCATCCACCACCGCGACAAGCCGGTGCAGCGCGTGATGATTGCCGGCGGCGGCCGGGTCGGCCTGCGCCTGGCGCGCAGCCTGCTGGACCAGTGCGAGGTGAAAATCATCGAGCGCGACGCCGCGCGCTGCGACTACCTGGCCAGCCAGCTGCCGTCTTCCACGCTGATTCTGCACGGCGACGGCGCCGACGAGGACCTGTTGCGTGGCGAGAACGTGGGCATGATGGACATGTTCCTTGCGCTCACCAGCGACGACGAGGACAACATCATGTCGGCCATGCTTGCCAAGCGGCTGGGTGCCGGGCGCGTGCTCTCGCTCATCAACCGCCGCGCCTATGCCGACATGATGCAGGGCAGCACCATCGACATCGCCATTTCACCGGCGCATACCGTGATTGGCGAGTTGCTGACCCACCTTCGACGCGGCGATGTGGCCGCGGTGCACAGCCTGCGGCGCGGCACGGCCGAGGCGCTCGAAGGCGTGGCTCGTGGCGACGCCAAGACCTCAAAGCTGGTCGGCCGGCGCATCGAGGAAATCAGGTTGCCCAAGGGCGCAGCCATTGGCGCCATCGTGCGCGGGCAGGGCAGCGAATGTGAGGTGCTGATGCCGCACCACGACACGGTGATCCAGACCGATGACCACATCATCATCTTCATTCCGAACAAGCGCGATGTGCGCCAGGTCGAAAAGCTGTTCCAGGTCAGCGCGACCTTCTTCGGCTGATCGCGCCCGGCATGTACAGCCTGCTCCCTGTCCTGGGCGTTTTTGCCCGCATTCTGCTGGCTTTTTCGCCGGCCTTTTTTGTTCCTTTAGGTTGGGCGATTGCCCTTGACGCGCAGGAGCAGGCGCTGCTGTGGACGGCCTGCTTCGCCCTGACGCTGGCCAGCGGGCTGGTGCTGATGCTGGCCACGCGCCATCAACGCCGCGAGCTGCAGCCGCGCGACGGCTTCTTGCTGGTCAACCTGGTGTGGCTGGTGCTGCCGGCCTATGCGGCGCTGCCGCTGATGTACACCGTGCCCGACATCACCTGGGTCAAGGCTTATTTCGAGGCCATGAGCGCCATCACCGCCACCGGTGCCACCGCGCTCAGCGGCCTGGATGCGTTGCCCGCCTCGGTCAATGTGTGGCGCTGCTTTTTGCAGTACCTGGGCGGCCTGGGCATCATGCTGCTGGTGGTGGCGGTGCTGCCGATGATGGGGCTGGGCGGCTTTCAGGTCTACAAGGCCGAAACGCCGGGACCTATGAAGGACGCCAAGTTCACGCCGCGCATTTCCGAAACCGCGCGCGGCCTGTGGAGCGTGTACTTTGTGTTTTCCGTGGCCTGCATGCTGGCCTACCGCTGGGCCGGCATGAGCTGGGTCGATGCCTTCATGCACATGTGCTCGACCATGGGGCTGGGCGGCTTTTCTTCCTACGACGCCAGCCTGGGGCATTTCAACTCGCCCCGGATTGAGCTGGTGGCGACGCTGTTCATGGCGCTGGCCGGCATCAACTTTTTGCGCTATTTCATCGTGCTGCGCAACCGCTCCATCCGCCCGCTGCTGCACGACCGCGAGTTCCGCACCTACGTGATGGTGCTGCTGGTTTCGATTGCCTTGATCACCGGGGTGCTGCGGGTGCACGGTGTCTATCCCGATGTGGCGCAGGCCTTGCGCGCCAGCGCCTTTCACGTGGTGTCGGTGGCCACCACCACGGGCTACGCCTCCGCTGACTACGCACTGTGGCCGGTGTTTGCGCCGGTGCTGCTGCTGTTCCTGGGCTGCTTTGTGTCATGCGCCGGCTCCACCGGCGGCGGCATCAAGTTGATTCGCATGATCCTGCTCATCAAGCAGGCGCGCCGCGAACTGGTGCGCATCGTGCATCCGCGGGTGGTCAATCCGGTCACGCTGGGCGGCGTGGTGCTGCCCATGTCGGTCATGACCGCCACCTTCGGCTTCATGCTGATCTACGGCGCGGTGATTGTTGGGCTGACGATGGTGCTGCTGCTCACCGGGCTGGACATGGTCACGGCGTTTTCGGCCGTGATTGCCACCGTCAACAACATTGGCCCCGGCCTGGGCCTGGTCGGGCCGGCGAGCAATTTCGGCGTGCTCAACGACTTCCAGCTGTGGGTGCTGAGCTTTGCCATGCTCATGGGCCGGCTCGAACTGCTGTCGTTTCTGGTGCTGTTCACCGGCCAGTTCTGGCGCAAATAGGCTTGGCTGCCTTTGCTTTTTTAAAAAAGGCAAAGGCGGGGCAGGGCGACAATCGCGATTTGTCTGCAGTGTCGATAATGATTTTTTCAAAATAAGGAGTCAAGCATGCCCATTACCAAAGGTTTCCAGGTTCTCGTCGATGAGGCCATGGAAGAGGTCAAGACCTATTCGGTCGAGTCGGTGCAAGCCCGGCTGTCAGACCCGAACGTGCAGATCGTCGATATCCGCGACCCGCGCGAACTGGAGCGTGACGGCACCGTGGTCGGCGCCTTGCTGGCACCGCGCGGCATGCTGGAGTTCTGGGTTGACCCGGCGTCGCCGTATTTCAAGCCGGTGTTTGCCGACGAAAGCCGGGAGTTCATCTTGTTTTGCGGTGCCGGCTGGCGCAGCGCACTGGCCACCAAGACACTGCAGGACATGGGCATGCGCAACGTTGCCCACATCGACGGCGGTTATGCCGAGTGGAAAAAGCAGGGCGCCCCAACCGAAACGCTGGAAGCGCGCAAGGCCAAAAAGGGCTGAACACCCTGAACAAACGATGGCCGGCGCGCAGCCCCTGGGTGCGCTTGCCAAGTCGCTATTTTTAAAGAAGAATAGGCACTTTGCGCAATACCCATATGTGCAAGCAGCTATCAATAAGTGAGCTATCAAGCTGAAATCGTGCGGCATTCCAAGCTGCCGCGACCCTTCAATTTTTTAACGATTGCGAGACAACACCATGCCCGGACTATTGCCCAACATCGACCCTGAAGGCCTGCTCGAATTTTCGGTCGTCTACACCGACCGCGCGCTCAACCACATGTCGAGCAGCTTTCAGGGTGTCATGAACGACATTTCCCGCATCCTCAAGGATGTGTACAAAGCCCATTCCGTGGCGCTGGTGCCCGGCAGCGGCACCTACGGCATGGAAGCCGTTGCCCGCCAGTTCGCCACCGGCAAGCCCGTGCTGGTGCTGCGCAACGGCTGGTTCAGCTACCGCTGGACGCAAATCTTTGACATGGGCAACATTCCCGCCGCGTCCACCGTGCTCAAGGCCCGGCAAACCGGCCCCGGTGCGCAAGCCCCGTGGGCGCCCGCCGCCATCGCCGACGTGCAGGCAGCCATCGCCCACCACAAGCCCGCTGTCGTCTTTGCCCCGCATGTCGAAACCGCTTCCGGCATGATCCTGCCCGACGACTACCTGCGCGCCGTGTCCGACGCCGTGCATGCCGTGGGCGGCCTGTTCGTGCTTGACTGCATCGCCTCGGGCGCCATGTGGGTCGACATGCAGGCGACCGGCGTCGATGTGTTGATTTCCGCACCGCAAAAAGGCTGGAGCAGCTCGCCGTGCTGCGCCATGGTCATGCTCAGCGAACGCGCCCGCACGGCCATCGACGGCACTGTCAGCACCAGCTTTGCCTGCGACCTGAAAAAGTGGCTGCAGATCATGGAAACCTATGAAAAAGGCGGCCACGCCTACCATGCCACGCTGCCCACCGACGCCCTCACGCGACTGCGCGCCGCCATGCAGGAAACGCAGGCCTATGGCTTCGCCAAGGTGAAATCCGAGCAGCAAATGCTTGGTCAAAAGGTACGCGCCCTGTTTGAAAGCCGTGGCCTGCCCAGCGTCGCCGCCGACGGTTTCAAGGCCCCCGGCGTGGTGGTCAGCTACACCACCGACCCCGGCATCCAGTCCGGCAAGAAATTCCTCGACCAGGGTTTGCAGACCGCCGCCGGCGTGCCGCTGCAGTGCGACGAGGGCGCGGATTTCATGAGCTTTCGCGTGGGGTTGTTCGGGCTGGAGAAGTGGCACCAAGTGGATCGTACTGTGGGGCAGCTGGCGGCGGCGCTGGACCGGATTGGGGTGGTGGCGCCGGTGGCCGAGACGGTGGCGGGCTGATGGTTTCGAGGAACTGACGGGCTTGGCTGTCGCGATGAATGAACCGTGCCCCTGCGGCCGCGCCAGTCAGCCTGCCGCGTCCAAGCGCGCCGAGCCCCTGCCTTTTTCCGCCTGCTGCGGCCCATACCTGACGCAAAACGTGCCCGCGCCTGACGCCGAAAGCCTGATGCGCTCGCGTTACAGCGCCTTCGTTCTGGAGAGGGCTGACTACCTGCTGGCGACTTGGCACGTGTCCACGCGCCCGGCGACGCTGGACTTTGCGCCCGGCGCCAAATGGCTGGGGCTGGAAGTGCGTTCGCACACGCTGCAGGACGCCGATCACGCCGAAGTCGAATTCGTCGCCCGCTGCCGCGAAGCGGGCCGTGCCACGCGCCTTCACGAGCGCAGCCGCTTCGTGCGCGAGTCGGGGCGCTGGTTTTACGTCGATGGCGACCAGTTTTAGTACCAAATAAGGCACTTGCGCACGGCTGGTGTGCGCAAGCAGCTATTAATAAGTGAGTAACAATGAAATTTGAAGCCATTCTTTTCGACTGCGATGGCGTGCTGGTGGACAGCGAACCCATCACCAACGGCGTGCTGCGCGAACTGCTGGAAGAAAGCGGCTGGACGCTTTCGCCCGAGGAATGCATGCGCGTTTTTGTCGGCAAGGCGGTGCGCGATGAACGCGTGCTGATCGAAACCAACACCGGCCGGCCACTGACCGAAGACTGGATGGCCGAGTTCTATGCGCGGCGCAACACCGAGTTAAAGGCACGGCTGACGGCTATCGCGGGCGCGCATGATGCCGTGGAGGCCGCGCACGCACATGCCGCCCAGCGCATTGCCTGCGCGTCCGGCGCCGACCGCTTCAAGGTCGAGATGCAGCTGGCGCAGGTCGGGCTGATGCCCTGGTTTGACGGCCGCATCTTCAGCGGCCAGGAAATGCCGCGCTCCAAACCGGCGCCCGATGTGTACCTGGCAGCGGCGGCGCACCTGGGTGCGACAGGCGCGCGCTCCCTGGTGATCGAGGACACGACGACCGGCGTGACGGCGGGTATTGCCGCCGGGGCGACGGTCTGGGCCTATTGCCCGCTTCCCGCGCAAGGCCCGGCCCTGAAGCAGGCGGGCGCCAGCCATCTTTTTACCCATATGGCCGATTTGCCTGGCTTGCTGGCGGGCGTTTGACGGGTCACTGAAGTCACTTCGAAAGCGCAAGTTGTCCACTGTGCCTGTTTGGCAGGCATCCTGTTGAAGTTCCCGTCAAACAAGGGTCTCAAGGGTTTTCCCTGGAGTGCTGCACAAAGTTGTCCACAGAAGATGTGGACGGAATGCAGGCATGTTCTCGGTGGCCGCAGCGTGATGAACGGGGGCTCGCCGTGGCGGTCAGGACTCGCCATCTGGAATGCCCACACCCCAGAACCGCTCCATCGCAAGGTAGGCGTACGAGGCCGACCAGCCTATCAGCAGCAATCCGTTCAGCGCTTCTGTACCCGCTAGCAGCCGGATCGGGCCATTTGGTATCAGGTCACCGAAGCCGAGCGAGGAAAAGGTTTCTGCTGAAAAATACAGGCAGTTTTCCAGTGAGGAGCTGCCAATGCCGCTGAGGCTGCCCGTGCCGGTGAAATGGATCAGGCCAAAAAGCACGAAACCATACAGCGCGATTTCCAGCGCGTGGGCTGTGAATGCCGCAAAAATAACGATCAGCAGCTTGCTGCGGCTTGGGATGCTGAGCGTGGGCAGCCGGGTGTTCAGGCTGCTCAGGATTTCAAAATGAATGAGCGTTGTCAGTGCAATCACCATGACGCAGGCAAAAATGACGATGAGCATGCGGCTTACCCGGCAGTATTAATCGGTGGAGTCTAGCGACTGTCCGCCGTGCCTGAATTTCGCAGGCGACTGGCCGGTCCAGCCCTTGAAAACCCGCATGTAGCTTGTCCTGTTCTGAAGGCTGGCGGCTTTGGCCATCTGCTTGCGGGGCGGCGTGTGCACCGCAGCTGTTCCACCGCGCGCCGCATCTCGTTCTTCAGTGCCTGCAAGGACGCGACTTCTTCCTTCAACTGCCGGGACAGGGTGCGCGACGAGCGCGCCTTCATGGAGGCGCGTACCAGCCGGCCGCTCACCGAAGACTGGGTGGCTGGGTGGCTGGGTTTTATACGCGACGCTTATCGAGTTGCCGGCCCTGGCAGAGGAAGTCACTGCATTGCCTGAGGCTGAAAAAAGTGCTGATATTTTTGCTGTTAACGTCAAATGTGACAAGTTTCATTGAATTTCAAATTTTTTCTGGTTTTTGCTTTGAAATTGCCTCCAAATCGGTGCTTCTTAAACAAGAACAACACCCATGAAACGTGCCATGAAATCTTCTGTCATTGGTCTGTCTTTTTTCACCCTGGCCTTTGGAAGTCATGCGCAACTGCCGCCTGAAGCCAATGCCCCTTCTGGCAAGCCCGACGTGTCCAGATCGGAGCGCGTCGCCAGTCCGAATCGGACCAGCTCGCGGACGTGGGCCACTTCGGGCAAGGCCGGCAAGGCCAGGCAGCAGGGCGACAGAGGCGACAGAGGCGAAAAAGCCGACTCCGCCGCGATCAAATGGGTCGATTCAACCGGCCGGACGATGGGACGGGCCATCGGAAACTATGCCATCCTGGCAACGTTCGACAACCAGCTGGCGACGATCACCGGGCTTTATCCGGACCAGACCTGCGATGCCAACCGCGTGTGCACTTACCCGAGCAACGGCGCCCGGTGGTCGGAGTTCGAATCGGTTTACTACACCACGCCAGATTGCACCGGCCTGCCTTATTCGCTGTCCGGCGCCGTGGGCACGCCTTACCTGGGTGTTCCGGTGGTGGACAGTGGCGGGGCATATCTGTATTTTTTCAAGGCAGTCGATACGACCCGCGTGACCCTTCATTCAAGCTATTCGAACAATGTGTGCTTTCAGATCGGGATTCGCGGGGCGTTTCCGACCGACGCCACGCCGGTTTCCGATGTGCTCCCGGCATCCACCTACGGAACGCCGCCTTTCTTTTTGAAATAGCGGACAGGGCGGCACGGGATGCTGCTGCTGCTCATGGATTTTCAGTCCCCAGGCCTTGTTGGTTTTGCCGAAATTGCGCAGGCGACTGGCCGGTCCAGCCTTTGAAAGCCCGCATGAAGCTTTTCTCGTTCTGAAAGCCGGCGGCTTCGGCCACCTGCTTGATGGGGCGGCGGGTGCGCAGCAGCAGTTCCAGCGCCCGCGCGCGCCGCACCTCGTCCTTCAGGCTCTGCAATGACGCGCCTTCTTCCTTCAGTTGCCGGTGCAGGGTGCGCGGCGAGACGTGCAGCATCGTTGCCAGCGCTTCGGCGCCATGGGTTTGCGCCGGATGCGCGGCCAGCGCCTGACGCACGCGCTGCACCAGCAGCCGGTCTCGCCGGTAGGGCAGCACCGTCAGCGGCAGGGCGCGCTGCAGCATCTGCTGCAAGGCGCGTTCGTCGCGCCGCAGCGGCAGTGCCAGATAACGCGCGTCAAAGCGGATCGCTGCCGGTGCGCTGTCGAACAGCGTCGGGCCGGAAAACAGCACGGCGTACACCTCGCGGTGCAGCGGTGCGGCAAACGGGAGTTGTGCGCCCAGCAGCGGAATGCGCGAGTCGATCAGCCAGCAGGCGACGCCCAGGATGTTGCGCAGCACCGAAACCAGGCAGAACTCGCGCAGGGCGCCCAGGCCGTGCTGTTCGGTGATGGACACGCTGGCCGTGTCGCCTGCCACGCCAAGCGTCAGGATGATGTCGTCGGCAATCAGTGCGTGGTGCCGGCACCAGCGCTTGAGCGCCACGCCCAGCGTCGGCGCACTGAGCGAAGCCCGCGCCAGCATGCCGTAGCTGCCCCAGGGCAGGCGCCGGCTGAACCAGCCCAGCGCTTCGTCATCCAGTTCCTGCATCGCCACGTCCGAGATGCGTTCCATCTGCCAGGCGGTGATGCGCGATGACGCGTCAAGCAAGGCCGCCGGCGCAATTTGTGCCTGCGCCAGCGCGCCAGCCGGATTCATTCCGCGCCGCTGATAGGCCAGCAAGATCGCCTGGACGAAGGCAATCGGTGTGACGGCGGACGCGCCCTGAGGGGGCATGACGGCAGTGGGAGGCAGGGATGTTGGCATGGGCACAAGTGTCGGAGACCGTGGCACGATTTGCAACCATCGTGGCTTTTCCGGATGGTGCGGTTCGCGTTGGATGCGCCATACTGTCGCTGGCCGCGCGTGCCGGCGGTCGCAAGGAGACAACCATGAGCGAAGAACTTTCCGCATCGCGTCCCGCCGCCGCGTCATTCACGCCACCTTTCACGCGCAGCTACGCCCGTGGCGCCACCGATGTGCCCCTGATCGAGCAGCCCATAGGCGCATTTTTCGATGTCATCGCGGCACGCCAGCCCGACCACGAAGCGCTGGTCAGCGTGCATCAGGGCCGCCGCTACAGCTACCGTGAACTGCAGCGCGAGGCCAACCGCCTGGCCAGCGCGCTGCTGGGCCTGGGCCTGCAGCCCGGCGAGCGCGTCGGCATCTGGTCGCACAACAATGCCGAATGGGTGCTGCTGCAACTGGCCACGGCCAAGGCCGGCCTGGTCCTGGTGAACATCAACCCGGCCTACCGAACCGCCGAGGTTGAGTACGCGCTGAACAAGGTCGGCTGCAAGGCGCTGGTCACCATGGCCCGGTTCAAGACCAGCGACTACCTCGGCATGCTGAACGAACTGGCGCCCGAGTGGGCGCACGGCCTGCCCGGCCAGCTTGAATCCGTGACGCTGCCACATCTGAAAACCGTGGTCTGGATCGATGAAGCCGGGAAGGGCGACGACCAGCCCGGCTTGACGCGCTTTTCCAGCTTGGTCGCCAGCGGCAATCCCGATGACGCGCGGCTGGTTGAGATTGCCTCCACGCTGAAGGCCACCGACCCGATCAACATCCAGTTCACCAGCGGCACCACCGGTTTCCCCAAGGGTGCGACGCTGACGCACCGCAACATCCTGAACAACGGCTTTTTCATCGGCGAAGCCATGAAGCTCACGCCGGCCGACCGGCTGTGCATTCCTGTCCCGCTGTACCACTGCTTCGGCATGGTGCTGGGCAATCTGGCGTGTCTGACGCACGGCGCGACCATCATCTACCCGAACGACGGCTTCGAGCCCTTGAGCGTGCTGCAGACGGTGCAGGACGAGCAATGTACCGGCCTGCACGGCGTGCCGACCATGTTCATCGCCGAACTCGATCACCCGCGTTTTGCCGAGTTCGACCTATCGACCCTGCGCACCGGCATCATGGCCGGCTCGCCGTGCCCGACCGAGGTGATGAAGCGCGTGGTCAACGACATGAACCTGGGCCAGATCACGATTGCCTATGGCATGACCGAAACCAGCCCGGTGAGTTGCCAGAGTTCGGTCGATACGCCGCTGGAAAAACGCGTGTCCACCGTCGGCCTGGTGCAGCCGCATCTGGAGGTCAAGATCATCGACCCCGAAAGCAGCCAGATCGTCGCCCCCGGCGTGTCGGGAGAACTTTGCACGCGCGGCTATTCGGTCATGCACGGCTACTGGGACGACGCGCCCCGAACCAAAGAGGCGATTGACGCCGACGGCTGGATGCACACCGGCGACCTGGCCACCATGGACGCCGAGGGCTACGTCAACATCGTCGGCCGCATCAAGGACATGGTGATTCGCGGCGGCGAGAACATCTACCCGCGCGAGATCGAGGAATTCCTCTACCGACACCCCAAGGTGCAGGACGTGCAGGTCGTCGGCCTGCCCGACAAGCGCTACGGCGAAGAACTCTGCGCCTGGGTCGTCACGCGGCCCGGCGAAACCTTGAGCGAAGACGAGGTGCGCGAGTTCTGCAAGGGCAAGATTGCGCACTACAAGGTGCCGCGCTACATTCGTTTCGTACCCGGTTTCCCGATGACGGTGACCGGCAAGATCCAGAAGTTCAAGATACGCGACGAAATGAAAAACCAGCTCGGGCTGGAAGAAGACAAAACCGCCTGATACGCCTGAAAGAACACGGAAACATGACCACGCTCGAATCCAAACTCAACGCCCGTTCCGCCGACTTCCAGGCCAACGCCGCCGCCATGCGCGCGCTGGTCGACGACCTGCATGTGCAGCTTGCCAAGTCTGCCGCCGGCGGAGGCGAAGTGTCCCGCGCCCGGCACACGGCGCGCGGCAAGCTGCTGCCGCGCGACCGGGTGCAGATGCTGCTCGACCCCGGCACGCCGTTCCTGGAAGTCGCACCGCTGGCCGCGCTTGGCATGTACAAGGGCGACGCGCCCTGCGCCGGCCTGATCGTCGGCATTGGCCGCGTCAGCGGCGTCGATTGCATGATCGTCTGCAACGACGCCACGGTGAAGGGCGGCACCTATTACCCGCTGACCGTCAAGAAACATTTGCGCGCACAGGAAATCGCCCAGCAAAACAACCTGACCTGCATCTACCTGGTCGATTCGGGCGGCGCCAACCTGCCCAACCAGGACGAGGTGTTCCCCGACCGTGACCATTTTGGCCGCATCTTTTTCAACCAGGCGACCATGAGTTCGCTGGGCATTTCGCAGATCGCCGTGGTGATGGGGTCGTGTACCGCAGGCGGCGCCTACGTGCCCGCCATGAGCGACGAAAGCATCATCGTCAAGAACCAGGGAACGATTTTTCTGGGCGGCCCGCCGCTGGTCAAGGCAGCGACCGGCGAAGTTGTGACGGCCGAAGACCTGGGCGGCGGCGATGTGCACACGCGCCTCTCGGGCGTGGCCGACCACCTGGCGCAAAACGATCTGCATGCGCTGGCGCTGGCGCGGGCCTCGGTCAAGAATTTGAATAAAAATAAGGTTTCTGCGCATGCTGGACGGACATCAGTAGCTCCTGAATTCGTAGCAGAAGAGCTTTACGGCGTTATTCCTGTCGATGTGCGCAAGCCCTTCGACGTGCGCGAAATTATCGCCCGCATCGTCGATGGCAGCGAATTCGACGAGTTCAAGGCGCGCTACGGCACCACCATCGTTTGCGGCTTTGCGCACATCGAAGGCATGCCGGTCGGCATCATCGCCAACAACGGCATTTTGTTCAGCGAGTCGGCGCTCAAGGCGACGCATTTCATCGAACTGTGCTGCCAGCGCAAGATTCCGTTGGTGTTTTTGCAGAATATCACCGGCTTCATGGTCGGCCGCAAATACGAAAACGAGGGCATCGCCCGCAACGGCGCCAAGATGGTCACGGCCGTGGCAACGGCGGCGGTGCCCAAGTTCACCGTCATCATCGGCGGCAGTTTTGGTGCCGGCAACTACGGCATGTGCGGCCGCGCGTTTTCGCCGCGTTTCTTGTGGATGTGGCCGAATGCGCGCATCAGCGTCATGGGCGGCGACCAGGCGGCGGGTGTGCTCGCCACTGTCAAGCGCGACGGCATCGAGGGCAAGGGCGGCGCCTGGAGCGCAGAAGAAGAAGAAGCCTTCAAGGCGCCGATCCGCAGCCAGTACGAACACCAGGGCCACCCGTATTACGCCACCGCCCGGCTCTGGGACGACGGCGTGATCGACCCGGCCGACACGCGCCGCGTGCTGGCGCTCGGCCTGAGCGCATCGCAGAATGCGCCGATTCCCGAGACGAAGTTCGGCCTGTTCAGGATGTAAATGATGAGTGCCCTTCAAACCACCCAAGACGGCGCCGTGCTCACGCTCACGCTCAGCCGCCCCGACATCCGCAACGCCTTCAACGACGAGGTGATTGCTGAAATCACTGCCGCCTTTCAGGACGCCGCCAGCAGAGCCGAGGTGCGCGCCGTGGTGCTGGCGGCCACTGGGCCGGCCTTTTGCGCCGGCGCTGACTTGAACTGGATGCGCCGCATGGCCGACTACACGCGCGACGAAAACCTGCTTGATGCCGCCGCGCTGGCCGAAATGCTGCGCGTGATGTACGAATGCCCCAAGCCGACCGTCGCCCGCATTCAGGGCGATGTGTATGCGGGCGGCATGGGGCTGGTAGCGGCCTGCGACATGGCGGTCAGCGTCGACACGGCGAACTTTTGCCTGAGCGAAGTCAAGCTGGGGCTGATTCCGGCCACCATCAGCCCGTATGTGATCCGTGCGATGGGCGCACGCGCGGCGCACCGTTACTTTCTGACCGCCGAGCGCTTCGATGCAAAAGAGGCGCACCGCATCGGCTTCGTGCATGAGGTGGTCAGCGCCGAACAACTGGATGCCAAGGTGGCGGAATTGACAGGCGCGCTGGTCAACGCAAGTCCGAACGCGGTGCGCAGTTGCAAGACGCTGGTGCAGGAAGTGGCGGGCCGTGACATCGAGGCGCTGCTGATTGGCCGCACCGTAGAAGGCATTGCCGATATCCGCACCAGCAGCGAAGGCCGGGAGGGCGTGCAATCTTTCCTGCAAAAGCGCAAGCCGTCATGGCTCGCTTGAGGTTAATGATGCTTGCGCAAGCTCGTCCTTTTGTCCGTTCGTGCCAGCACTGGCCGCGGAACTGGCTTTGCCCGTCCGCAGGCGAGGCAGCCCCCTCGGGGGGCAGCGCAGTACGTGAAGGGACAAGCGTGGGGGTTTTATGAATGCACTTGACACCGCGCAACTTGTCGCCTTGGCTGGCGCCGTGGGCTGGGCCAGCGGCATACGCCTGTACCTGGTGCTGTTGCTGACCGGTCTGGCAGGTTACATGGGCTGGATGCAATTGCCGCAGGGGCTGCACCTGCTGGCCAATCCGGTGGTGCTGGGCGCCAGCGGCTTCATGGTGTTTGTCGAGTTTTTTGCCGACAAGATTCCGGGGCTCGATTCGCTCTGGGATGTGGTGCACACCGTCATCCGTATTCCGGCGGGTGCGGCGCTGGCGGCCGGCGTGTTCAGTGCCGACAGCGCTGCGATGAGTTTGGTAGCGGCTTTGGTAGGCGGTACGCTCGCTGGCACCAGTTTTGCCGCCAAGGCCACGTCGCGGGCGGCGATCAACACCTCGCCCGAGCCGTTCAGCAACATCGGTACCTCGCTGGTCGAGGACAGCCTGGTGCCGGCGGGACTGTGGCTGGCGGTCGCCCATCCCTTTGTCTTCCTGCCCGTGCTGGTCGTGGTGCTGGTGCTCAGCGTCTGGCTGATCCGCCTGTGTTGGCGCTTTTTGACCCAGCTGTTTTCCCGCGTGGCGCGTATTTTCAGCGGCAAGCCTGATCCCGGCTTGTCGCCTGCTTTTACCCTGAAGTCCCCTTTTTCAAAGAATGACCCTCATGTTTAAAAAAATCCTCATTGCCAACCGGGGCGAGATCGCTTGCCGCGTTGCCGCCACCGCTAGACGCATGGCCATCAAGACCGTGGCCGTCTATTCGGACGCCGATGCCAGCGCCAAGCATGTAGGCTATTGCGACGAAGCGATCCACATCGGCGGCAGCGCACCTAAAGACAGCTACCTGCGCTGGGAAAAAATCATCGAAGCGGCCAAGGCGACGGGTGCCGAGGCGATTCACCCCGGCTACGGTTTTTTGAGCGAAAACGAGGAATTCGCCCAGGCCTGCGCCAACGCCGGGCTCGTCTTTATCGGCCCGCCCGCGTCCGCCATCAAAGCGATGGGCCTGAAAGCCGAGTCCAAGCAACTGATGGAAAAAGCCGGCGTGCCGCTGGTGCCGGGTTACCACGGCGCGGACCAGGACCCGGTCATGCTCCAGCGCGAAGCCGACCGCATCGGCTACCCGGTGCTGATCAAGGCCAGCGCAGGCGGCGGCGGCAAGGGCATGCGGGCGGTGGAGAAATCCGAAGATTTTGCAGCGGCGCTGGCCTCCTGCAAGCGCGAAGCCATCAACAGCTTTGGCAATGACACGGTGCTGGTTGAAAAATACGCACAGCGCCCGCGCCATATCGAAATCCAGGTGTTCGGCGACATGCACGGCAACTACGTCTATCTGTTCGAGCGCGATTGCTCGGTGCAGCGGCGGCACCAGAAGGTGCTCGAAGAAGCGCCGGCACCCGGCATGACGCCGGAAATGCGCGCCCAGATGGGCGAAGCCGCCGTGGCCGCTGCCCGTGCTGTGAACTATGTGGGCGCAGGCACGGTGGAATTCATCGTCGAGCAGCGCGCCGACGGCAGCATGAATTTCTTTTTCATGGAAATGAACACGCGCTTGCAGGTCGAGCATCCGGTGACCGAAGCCATCACCGGGCTGGATTTGGTCGAATGGCAATTGCGTGTGGCATCGGGCGAGCCGCTGCCGCTGGCGCAAGACCAGCTGAAGATCAACGGCCATGCCATTGAAGCGCGCATCTGCGCCGAGAATCCGGACAACAATTTTTTGCCGACCACCGGCACGCTGCATGTGTACGACAAGCCGGTGTGCACGGCGTTTGAACGCGCGGACTTGAGCAACGCGGGCATTGCGGTCCGCATCGACGACGGCGTGCGTCAGGGTGACACGATTTCGCCGTTCTACGACTCGATGGTCGCCAAGCTCATCGTGCATGGCCAGACACGCGAAGAAGCGCTGGCCCGCATGGACGAGGCGCTGGCGCAGACCCGCATCGTCGGACTTTCTACCAACGTACAGTTTTTGCGCTATGTGGTGCGCAGCCCGTCGTTTGCCGAGGCCAATCTGGACACGGCCCTGATTCCGCGCGAAGAAGCCGTGCTGTTCAAACAGGAGCCTGTCGGCTTGCCGATGGCGGCAGCCAGCGCGATTGCCCAGACGCTGCTGAGCGAAAAAGCCGCTGAAGGCAGCGACCCGTTCAGCCGCCGCGACGGCTGGCAAACGCATGGCGTCACGCAGCGGCCCTTTGAATTTGACTTCAAGGGCGAGCCGGCTAAAGCCACCTTGACTTACGGCCATGACGGCGCTTTGCAACTGGCTGTCGGCGACGTGTCGGGGCCGCTGGTGTTTGCCAAAAATGCGCATGGCATCGACATTCAGTTCGCCGGCCAGCGCCTGACGGCAACGGTCTACACCCAGGGCGAGGTTGATCATGTTTTTACCGCGCGTGGCGCGACCCAGATCACGGCGATCGATTTGCTGGCGCATGCCGGCGAAAGTCACGCTGAAGGCGGCCGCCTGACTGCACCCATGCCCGGCAAGATATTGTCGTTCTCGGTCAAGGCCGGCGACAAGGTCACCAAAGGCCAGCCGCTGGCGGTGATGGAAGCGATGAAAATGGAGCACACGATTGCCGCACCCGCCGACGGCGTGGTCGAGGAACTGCTGTACGCCCCGGGCGACCAGGTGACCGAAGGGTCGGAACTGCTCAAAATAACGGTCTGAAATTAACGGGAATCCTGAATGCGCATCAGTTTTTGCTGTACCGGTACCAAAGCCCAGCCCTGGCTGGATGGCTTGCATGCCGCCTTTCCCGGCGCCGAGGTGGAAGTCTGGTCGGCGGGCAAGCCTCCTGCCGACTATGCCGTGGTCTGGACGCCGCCACAGCAGTTTATCGACGAGCAAACGCAACTCAAAGGCATCTTCAACATTGGCGCCGGTGTCGATGCGTTGATGACACTGCGCTTGCCATCCGGCATACCGGTCGTTCGGCTGGATGACGCCGGCATGTCGGTGCAGATGACCGAATACGTCTGCCATGCGGTGATCCGGCATTTTCGGGAATTCGACGGCTATGAGTCAGATGCCGCGCAAGGCAAATGGACTTACCGAAAACCCCGGATGCGCCAGGATTTCCCGGTCGGTGTCATGGGGCTGGGTATCCTGGGCGAGCGCGTCAGCCGGGCGCTGGCGCAATTCGAGTTTCCGGTTCAGGGCTGGAGCCGCAGCGCCAGGACGATTCCCGGCGTGCAATGCTTTTCAGGCGAGGCCGGCTTCAACGATTTTCTGGCGACCAGCCGCATCCTGGTGTGCCTGCTGCCCCTGACGCCGGACACTGAAAACATCATGCGCCACGATACGCTGGCCCGCCTGCAGCCGGGCGGCTATGTGATCAACGTGGCGCGGGGGCACCACCTAGTGGACAACGACCTGATGGCGCTGATCGACAGCGGCCACCTGGCCGGCGCCACGCTCGATGTCTTTCGCACCGAGCCGCTGCCGGCTGAGCATCCTTTCTGGACGCATCCGAACATTACCGTCACCCCGCACACGTCGGCCCGCACGCTGCGCGAGGAAAGCATTGCGCAGATTGCCGGCAAGATCCGTGCGCTCCAGCGCGGCGAACCGGTGGCCGGCGTCGTCAATCATCTGCGCGGCTACTGATACGGCGGGGTTTGGCAGGGCAGGCCTTGCCCATTGCAGGACAAGCGTGCTGCTTTTTGCCTGAACCTTCGCCGACGAAGTTTCGGGTTTTCCGCTGCTTGCATTGCAGGCGACTACAGGGTAAGTGCCTAGTCGCCGAGTAAGTAGGCGGTAAGTCCTCCTCCTTAATCTTCATCTCACGAAATTTACTCAGAGGAGATAGTGATATGGATGATGATTTGGTCCAACGGATTGCAAGAAATCCAAAATACCAGGAGCTCAAGGCCAAGCGCACCAGCTACGGCTGGTGGCTCACGCTGGCGATGATGGTCGTGTACTACGGCTTCATCCTGCTGGTGGCCTTCAACAAGCCCTTTCTTTCCCAGCGGATGGGCGAGGGCGTGATGACCATAGGCGTTCCCATCGGCTTTGGCGTGATTGTCTTCACCATCGTGATCACGGCCATTTACGTCCAGCGCGCGAACAAAGAGTTCGACGACCTGACGGCAGAAGTGACCAAGGCGGTGCTCAAATGAATTTCAAATCCGACAACGTGCGGCGCATCCTGACGCTGCTGGCTTTGCTTGGCGTATCGGCTGCGGCCTGGTCCGCCGGCGCAGACCTGGGCCAGGCTGAAAAGCAGCCCACCAACTGGACAGCCATTGGCATGTTCGGCGGCTTCGTGGTGCTGACGCTGTTCATCACCAAGTGGGCCGCGTCCAAGACCAAGTCAGCTGCTGACTTCTACACCGGCGGCGGTGGCATCACCGGCTTTCAAAACGGCCTGGCGATTGCCGGCGACTACATGTCGGCCGCGTCCTTCCTGGGTATTTCCGCTGCCGTGATGGCCAGCGGCTTTGACGGCCTGATCTACTCCATCGGCTTTCTGGTCGGCTGGCCGGTCATCACCTTCCTGATGGCCGAGCGCCTGCGCAACCTGGGCAAGTTCACCTTTGCCGACGTGGCGGCTTTTCGCTTCAAACAGGCGCCGGTCCGCATTTTTGCGGCATCGGGCACGCTGGTCGTCGTGGCGTTCTACCTGATCGCCCAGATGGTGGGTGCGGGCCAGCTGATCAAGCTGTTGTTCGGCCTGGAGTACTGGATCGCCGTGGTCATCGTCGGTACTTTGATGATGGTGTATGTGCTGTTCGGCGGCATGACCGCCACCACCTGGGTGCAGATCATCAAGGCCTGTTTGCTACTAGGGGGCGCCAGTTTCATGGCGATCATGGTGCTCTGGCACTTCGGTTTCAGCCCTGAAGCCATGTTTGCCGGCGCGGTGGCGATCAAGACCGATCTGGCATTGAAAGACGGCAAGACTGCCGAAGCCGCCGCAGCGCTTGGACAGTCCATCATGGGCCCGGGCAACTTCGTGAAAGACCCGATCTCGGCCATTTCCTTCGGCATGGCGCTGATGTTCGGCACCGCCGGCCTGCCACACATCCTGATGCGCTTCTTTACCGTGCCAAGCGCCAAGGAAGCGCGCAAGTCGGTGATGTGGGCGACCGGCTGGATCGGCTACTTCTACCTGCTGACCTTCATCATCGGTTTTGGCGCCATCACCTTCGTGCTGACCAACCCGTCCTTCCTGGACGCCAAGGGCGCCCTGCTCGGCGGCGGCAACATGGCGGCTATTCACCTGGCCAACGCCGTGGGCGGCAACGTGTTCCTGGGCTTCATCTCGGCGGTGGCGTTTGCCACGATCGTCGCGGTGGTCGCTGGCCTGACGCTGTCGGGTGCCTCTGCCGTGTCGCATGACCTGTACGCCACCGTGATCAAGCAGGGCAAGGCCGACAGTGCCTCGGAACTGCGCATCTCCAAAATGACCACTGTCGCCCTGGGCGTGATTGCCGTGGTGCTGGGCATTGCCTTCGAGAAGCAGAACATCGCCTTCATGGTGTCCCTGGCTTTTGCCATCGCAGCGTCAGCCAACTTCCCAGTGCTATTCATGTCCGTGCTGTGGAAAGACTGCACCACACGCGGTGCGGTGATTGGCGGCTTCCTGGGCCTGATCTCGTCGGTGGCGCTGACAGTGGTGTCGCCTTCCGTGTGGGAAGCCACGCTGGGCAACCCCAAGGGTTCGGCGCTGTTCCCTTACGCTTCGCCGGCCTTATTCTCGATGACCATCGGCTTTCTGGGCATCTGGCTATTCTCCATCATGGACAACAGCAAGCAGGCCAAGATCGACCGCGCTGGTTTCCTGGCGCAGCAAGTGCGCTCTGAAACCGGCATCGGCGCTTCGGGTGCATCCGGCCACTGAGGATGTTTGCCTGACCAGGCGGGCTCTCGGCCCGCTTGGCGATAATTCAAAAGGACTGCAGGACCATTGCCTGCAGTCCTTTTTTCATGGGATGCCCGCCATGCCGGACGATTTTTCAGAACCCTTTTCTTTCGATGCGCCACCTTTTGACTGCCTGAGCCCGGAGCAGCAAGCGCTGGTGCGGGGCAGCCTGGGCCGGGTGTCTTTCCCGAAGGGTGCGGTGATTTTGACGCCCGACATGGACCCTGCATATGTGTATGTGCTGCTCAAGGGGCATGTGCAGCAAATGGAAGCGGGCGAGGTGGTGGCGGTCTATGGGCCGCCCGATTTTTTTGCCTTTCGCGCGGTGATGGCGGGCCGCGCCAGCGGCGTGCTGCAGGCGCTGGACGAGGTCGAGGCCTGGCAGTTGCCCGGTGCCACGGCGCGGGCGCTCATTGCAGGCAACGCCCTGTTCAGCGCGCTGGTGTTTGCCGACCTGTCGCAGCGGCTTTCGGCTGCGGCAGAAAACCGCAAAAGCCGTGAATTCCTGTCGTTGATGATGGTCCGGGTCAGGGACGCCTACATTCGCAAGCCCTTTTTTGTTGATGGCGGTCTGGACCTGGTGTCGGTCTGCCGCCTACTGTCGGCGCAGGGGCTGGGCAATGCGCTGGTGCGCGATACCCACGGCGGCATGCAGCGCATCGGCATGTTCACCACCACCGATTTGCGCGATGCCCTGCTGAGTCCGGTGCCGCCGCATGCGCTGGCCGTGCGCGAGGTCGCGCAGTTCACGCTGGTATCGGTTCAGGCCGGTGCAGAACTGTCCGAGGCCTTGCTGGCCATGATTCGCCATCGCGTGCACCGCGTGCTGGTGCGCGATGGCGATGCTATTTTGGGCGTGCTGAGCCAGCTCGACCTGATGAGCTTTGTGTCCAACCATTCGCACCTGGTGGCGCTGCAGGTCGAGCAGGCCGTCTCCATCGACGAGTTGAAGGCTGCTGCCTTGCAGATGGACGGGCTGATTGCGCTGCTGCACAGCGGCGGCGCCCGGGTCGAGCTCATTTCCAGCCTGGTAAGCGAGCTGAACCAGCAGATTTTTGCCCGCCTGTGGTCGTTTGTCGCGCCGGCCGAACTGGTGGCCAACAGCTGCCTGATCGTGATGGGCAGCGAAGGCCGTGGCGAGCAGATACTCAAGACCGACCAGGACAATGCCCTGCTGCTGCGCGACGGTTTTGTGTGCGCCGAACTGCCGCAGAGCGTGCAGCGTTTCAACCAGGCCCTGACCGGGTTTGGCTACCCGCCCTGTCCGGGCAACATCATGGTGACGAATCCGCTGTGGTGCCAGCCGCTGGCCGGCTTTCAGGACAGCATCCTGCAATGGCTTTATGGGGCCGATGTGGAAGGGCCGATGAACCTGGCCATCTTCATGGATGCCCGGGCCGTCGCTGGCGACGCGTCGCTGCTCCGGCAGGCCAGGAGCTATGCCCACCACATCATGGCCGGCAGCGATGCATTTTTTGCCCGTTTTGCCGCCGCCATTGACCAGTTCAGCGAACCAGGTGGCTGGTGGGTGCGCCTGGCCACGCTGCGCGGCCGCGAAGAACAGGTGTTCGATCTGAAAAAGCTCGGCACTTTTCCCATCGTGCATGGCGTGCGTTCGCTGGCGCTTGAGCATCGGCTCGACGAGGTTGGCACGGCAGCCCGCCTGCAGGTGCTGGTGAGCCGCCAGCATATTCCGGCCGATCTGGCCCGCGACCTGATCGACGCGCTGTATTTCCTGATGGGCGTCAAGCTCAAAAGTAATCTTCGGCAAAAACAGCTGGGGCAACCGCTTGACAACCTGTCGCATTTGTCCAGCCTGGGAACGCTGGACCGTGACCTGCTGAAAGACTCGCTGGCCATCATCAAGCGCTTCAAGCAGCACCTGCAATTGCGCTACAAGCTTCCAGGCTGAAACCGTTTTGCCGTCCATGCAAACGCTTCGCCGACCCTGCTGCCTGTCCTGAATACGCAGGCCGCATTCATCGCAGACCCGGTTTTTGCGATACTTCAGTCCAGAAGGAACCCCCTATGAAACTCCCCGCCCATGTCAAACTTGTCGATGTCGGCCCGCGCGACGGCCTGCAAAATGAAAAGCAGCCGGTGCCCGCCGCCATCAAGATCGAACTGGTCCACCGCCTGCAGGACGCAGGGCTGAAAAACATTGAAGTCACCAGCTTCGTGTCGCCCAAATGGGTGCCGCAGATGGCCGACAACACCGAGGTGATGGCCGGCATCCGCCGCCAGCCGGACGTGTGCTATTCGGTGCTGACGCCCAACCTCCAGGGATTCGAGGCATCGCTGGATTCGCAACCCGACGAGATCGTGGTGTTCGGCTCCGCCAGCGAGGCTTTCAGCCAGCGCAACATCAATTGCTCGATTGCCGAAAGCATCGAACGTTTCCGCCCGGTGGTCGAAGCCGCGCGTGCCCGGGGCATCCATGTGCGGGGCGCGATGTCCTGCACCGTGGGCTGCCCGTACGAGGGCGAGATTGCGCCCGAGCGGGTCGAGATGCTGGCGCGCCTGATGAAAGGCATCGGCGTGCAGCATGTCGGCGTGGCCGACACCATCGGCGTGGGCACGCCGCTGAGGGTACAGCGCGCTTTGGAGGCGACCTTGCGCCACTTCGACATCGACGACATCTCGGGTCATTTCCACGACACCTACGGCCAGGCGCTGGCCAACACCCTGGCCAGCCTGGAAATGGGCGTGTGGCAGTTTGATACGTCGGTTGCAGGGTTGGGCGGCTGCCCTTATGCCAAGGGCGCGACGGGCAACGTGGCCAGCGAAGACGTGGTCTATTTGCTGCATGGCCTGGGCATAGCCACCGGCATCGACCTGGACAAACTGATCGACGCCGGCCAGTTCATCAGCGATTTTCTCGGCCGCAAATCCGGCTCGCGCGCCGGCACAGCCTTGTTCAACAAACGGGCATCTTCATGATGTGTGGCGCAGAAATCCTGGCCTTGCCCGAAGGCGTGCAGCGGGTGGCTGCGGTGCTTCGGGCCAGCGGACATGCGCATGCCCCTGTCATGCTGAGCGATGCCGCCCGAACCGCGCAACAGGCGGCCGATGCGCTGGGCGTGTCGGTCGGCCAGATTGCCAAAAGCATTGTGTTTCGCCGCAAGCTGGATGATGCGGCCGTGCTGGTGGTCACGTCCGGCGACCAGCGCGTGGACGAGAAAAAGGTCGAGGCGCTGGTGTGCGCTGGCAAGCGGCTGGGCCGGGCCGATGCCGCGTTCGTCAAGGCACGCACCGGGTTTTCAATTGGCGGCGTGGCGCCGCTTGCCCATGCCTCGCCGGTGCTCGTGCTAATCGACCGGTCGCTGTTCCGGTTCGATGAACTCTGGGCGGCAGCCGGCCATCCGCACGCGGTGTTTCAACTGTCTCCCCTGGCGCTCGAGCGCCTGACGCACGCCGTAGTGGCCGACTTGGCCGTCGATCAGGATGTGGAAAAGAAAGCGCTGAGCCATGCCATTGCCCTGGTCACGCTGCGTGCACAAATGGTGGAAGACGGCGCCGATGTTCCATCACCCTGCATATCGATCTGCCGCATGAATGCCACGACAGCGCTGTGCGACGGCTGCTTTCGCACGCGCGACGAAATTGCCGCCTGGAGCGTCGCGGACGACGCCGGCAAGCGCGCCGTCTGGCGCACGATTGGTCAGCGCATGCAGACCTTGCAGAACTGACGAAGCCGCATCCGGAGTGATTTCCGGGCGCAACAAGCAGGCGGTTGCCAGGAACTTTTAATGTAAAAAGTGTTAATAGGTGTTTTCCCGGAATGCCTAGGGGTTAGCCCGGAATCTCGATTTCTTATCAGTTAGCTGTAAGGAATCAACGCGAAAGTGAATCCGCATTGCCTGGCGATGGCCATGGTCGGTGTTCGTTCAGTGGCTTGCGCCGCTGGTTTCGTTGCCTTAAAAAAGGGGATTTCATGAAGGAAGACTTAAGTAGTCAAGCCTACTGGAAAGCCACGCTGGCCCTGTTAACCAAGATCATGATCATCTGGTTTCTGGTCTCGTTTGGTGCCGGTATCTTGTTTGTCGACTGGTTCAACAAGATTCAGCTGGGCGGCTATCCGCTGGGCTTCTGGTTTGCCCAGCAAGGTTCCATCTACATCTTCATTGTGCTGATTTTTTATTACGCCAAGAAGATGAACGACCTTGACCGTCAGTTTGACGTACACGAAGACTGAGGGCATCAAAATGGATCTTCAAACCACTATTTACCTTTTTGTCGGCCTGAGCTTTGCGCTCTACATCGGCATTGCCGTGTGGGCGCGCGCTGGCTCGACCAGCGAGTTTTATGCGGCTGGCGGAAACGTTCATCCGGTGATGAACGGCATGGCCACCGCTGCCGACTGGATGAGCGCCGCATCGTTCATTTCCATGGCCGGTCTGATCTCCAACATGGGCTACGGCGGCGCGCTCTTCCTGATGGGCTGGACCGGCGGCTATGTGCTGCTGGCCATGCTGCTGGCACCCTACCTGCGCAAGTTCGGAAAGTTCACGGTGCCGCAGTTCATCGGCGACCGTTTCTACTCCAAGAGCGCCAGCACGGTGGCCGTGGTGTGCCTGCTCATCGCATCGCTGACCTACATCATCGGACAGATGACCGGCGTAGGTGTGGCGTTCTCGCGCTTTCTCGGCGTATCGAGTGAAGTCGGTATTTATGTCGGCATGGCGATTGTGTTTGCTTACGCCGTATTCGGGGGCATGAAAGGCATCACCTACACCCAGGTCGCCCAGTACATCGTGCTGATCCTGGCCTACACCATACCTGCGATCTTCATCTCGCTGCAACTGACAGGCAATGCATTTCCGCAGCTGGGGCTGGGCGCAAACTATGCTGGCAGTGATGTGTCGCTGCTGTCCAAGCTGGATTCGGTGGTGACCGACCTGGGCTTTGGCCAGTACACCACGACAACCGCCGGCAGCACGCTGAACATGTTCATGTACACACTGTCGCTGATGATCGGAACTGCCGGATTGCCTCACGTCATCATGAGATTCTTTACCGTTCCTTCGGTCAAGGATGCCCGCAGTTCTGCCGGCTGGGCGCTGGTGTTCATCGCCATCCTCTACACCACGGCACCCGCCGTGGCGGCCATGGCCAAGCTGAACCTGCACGCGACGGTGAATACCGCCGTGAAGACGGGCGGTGACCTGTATGCACCTGAAGCCAGCATCCTGAACGAGTCGCGCCCCGACTGGATGAAGCGCTGGGAAAAAACCGGTCTGCTGAAGTTCGAGGACAAGAACGGCGACGGCCGCATCCAGTACTACAACGACAAGAGCCAGAACGCAGCGGCGACCGCCAAGGCAGCGGCTGCCGGCTGGAAGGGCAACGAGCTGACGGTCAATCCCGACATCATCGTGCTGGCCAATCCTGAAATTGCGCTGTTGCCCAACTGGGTGATTGCGCTGGTGGCGGCGGGCGGCCTGGCCGCTGCGCTGTCCACGGCGGCGGGCTTGCTGATGGCGATTTCGTCAGCGGTGTCGCATGACCTGGTGAAAAACATCTTCATGCCCGGCATCAGTGAAAAGGGTGAGTTGATGGCGGGCAAGGTGTCCATGGCGGTGGCGATCGTGGTGGCCGGCTATCTGGGACTCAACCCGCCGGGCTTCGCCGCAGGCACGGTGGCGCTGGCCTTTGGTATTGCTGCCAGCACATTGTTCCCGGCCATCATGATGGGCATCTTCAGCAAGAAGATGAACAAGGAAGGCGCCATTGCCGGCATGCTGGCCGGCCTGTTCATCACGCTGTTCTATGTGTTTGCGCACAAGGGTATCTTTTTCATCAAGGGAACCGACTTTCTGCCGATGATCGGCGGCGCCAACAGCTTTTTCGGCATCACGCCGGAAGCTTTCGGTGCGGTCGGCGCCATGGTGAATTTCGGGGTGGCCTACCTGGTGGACAAGGTGACCAAAGAGCCGCCCGCGCATATCCAGGCGATGGTCGAAGCAGTGCGTATTCCGCGCGGCTCCAAACTGGTCACTGGCAGTCATTGAGCCTGACCCGCCACGATTTGATGCGAATCCCTTTGCCCGTTCAGGCGGGCAGGGAGTGACAATGGAGGCCCTGCTGGCTGTGCTGGCAGGGCCTTTTCTTTTCAATTCAACCGCTTCGGCACTGCATGGTGCAGCGCCGGTTTCAGGGAGTGCTGCATGGTTTTTGATTTCAGCGTTGCCTTGACGTGGATTCTTTTTCTGGCGCTGTTCCCGATGGCGTTTTACTGGCTGCGCCGGGCCTGGCGCATTCTGGTCAGGCGTGATTTTTCCGAGGTCGCGCTCAAGGGTGGCCAGTCGCCGCCACATCCGGAAAAGTTTGCGCCTTACGAAATGGCGGTCAACCTGGTCGCCGGTACCGTCGTCGTGGTCGTCATCGTCGCTGTGTTGCTCGGGCAACTGGACTACGCCACCTGGTCGGCCATTGCCGGCAGCACCATCTGGTGCAAGTTTTTTGCTGACTTCGCGCTGTCCCGCCACGCCCATGCAGGCGTCGCCAAAACCAGCACCAAGAACTGATCTGCATCAACCCGGCTAACGGGACAAGGAGACGCTGGTGTTCAAAGGACTGGGTGCGCAACGACTGCTGGCCTTCTTTGCTGGCGGCTGGCTTTTGTTCAACTTTCCCTTGCTGGGCTTGTGGGACCGGGACGCCATGCTCTGGGGCATTCCGCTGTTTCCTGCCGCGCTGTTCATTCTCTGGGCGCTGCTGATCGCCGTGCTGGCCTGGCAGATGGAGCGGCCGGGCCAGACGCATCCGGACGATTAGGCATGCTGTCGCCTGTCTGGGTCATCGGCGCCTCGCTGGCCTACCTGCTGCTGCTGTTCGCCGTGGCGTACTACGGCGACCGGCGGGCTGCCGAGGGGCGCTCGATCATTGCCAACCCCTGGACTTACGCGCTGTCGCTGGGGGTGTACTGCACCGCTTGGACCTACTTTGGCAGCGTCGGCCGGGCGGCATCGGGCGGCGTGTGGTTCCTGCCGATTTACCTCGGGCCGACGCTGGCCATGGTGCTGGGCTGGATGGTGCTGCGCAAGATGATCCGCATTGCCAAAACCTTTCGCATCACGTCGATCGCCGACTTCATCGGCAGCCGCTATGGCAAAAGCCCCCTGCTGGCCGGGCTGGTCACGCTGATTGCCGTGGTCGGCCTGGTTCCCTATATTGCCCTTCAGCTCAAGGCCGTGTCGGCAGGCTATGGACTGCTGACCGCGCCTGCCGGCACCACCGCGTCGGGGTCGCCGCCCTGGATGCAGGACAGCGCTTTTTATGTCGCGCTGGTGCTGGCCGGTTTCACCATGGTGTTTGGCGCCCGGCACCTGGACGCCACCGAGCGGCACGAGGGCATGGTGGCGGCCATCGCCTTCGAGTCGGTGGTCAAGCTGGTGGCCTTCCTGGCCGTCGGCCTGTTCGTGGTCTATGGCCTGTTCGACGGCCTGGCCGACCTGTTCGCCCGCGCCCGGGCCGTTCCGGCGCTGCAAAGCCTGGTGCGGCTGGAGCAGGGTGCCGAGTTTGCCTGGACGCAATGGTTTGCGCTGATCTTGCTGTCGATGCTGTCGGTGTTGTTCCTGCCGCGTCAGTTCCAGGTGATGGTGGTGGAAAACGTGCGCGAAAGCCACCTGCGCCGCGCGGTCTGGGTGTTTCCGCTCTACCTGCTGCTGATCAACCTGTTCGTGCTGCCGATCGCGCTGGGCGGGCTGCTGTACTTTGGCGCCAGCCCGATGAACCCCGAGAACTTTGTGCTGTCGCTGCCGCTGGCTGCCGGCCAGCATGGGTTGGCGCTGGTCGCGTTCATTGGCGGCCTGTCGGCGGCCACCGGCATGGTGATTGTCGAGACGATTGCCGTGTCCACCATGGTCAGCAACGAGCTGGTGCTGCCCCTGCTGCTGCGCTCGCGGCACTTTCACGGCGGCGCCGGGCACGACCTGAGCCGCCTGCTGCTGGGCATCCGCCGCGCCGCCATCCTGGGCGTGCTGGTGCTGGGCTATGTGTACTTTCACCTGGCGGGCGAGGCTTATGCGCTGGTCAGCATCGGCCTGATCAGCTTTGCCGCCGTGGCCCAGTTCGCGCCGGCAGTGCTGGGCGGGCTGTACTGGAAGGGCGGCACCCGGCTGGGCGCGCTGACGGGCTTGCTGGCCGGATTCCTGATGTGGGCCTACACGCTGATGCTGCCGTCAATTGCCAAGTCAGGCTGGCTCGGCACCGACTTCCTGACACTGGGGCCCTGGGGCATCACACTGCTGCGGCCCGAGCAGCTGCTCGGCCTGCAGGGCCTGGACGGACTCACGCATGCGCTGTTCTGGAGCCTGCTGGTCAACGTGGGCGCCTATGTCGGCCTGTCGCTGTGGCGCGCGCCGTCGGGGCAGGAAGCCAGCCAGGCGCTGCTGTTTGTCGATGTGTTCCAGCGCACCGCTGCATCCAGTCCGGTGTTCTGGCGCGGCCAGGCCAAGGTGCCCGATTTGCTGCGCCTGTGCGAGCGCTTCATGGGCGCCGCCAAGGCCAGGTCCTTGTTCGCGTCCTATGCGCGCACGGCCGGCGTGCGCCAGGGAGAGAGCATCCGGCCCGATGCCCGGCTGGTGCAGTTTGTCGAAACCCAGCTGGCTGGCGCCGTCGGCAGCGCCTCGGCCCGGGTGCTGGTGGCCTCGGTCGTTGAAGAAGAAGTCCTCACGCCCGAGGACGTGCTGCGCATTCTCGATGAATCGTCGCAAATTCGCGCCTATTCGCGTGAACTGGAAGAAAAGTCGCATTCGCTGGAACGCGCGACGGCCGAGTTGCGCCAGGCCAACGAGCAACTCAAGAGCCTGGACCGCCTGAAAGACGATTTCATGTCCTCGGTCACGCACGAGCTGCGTACGCCGCTGACCTCGATCCGCGCGCTTGCCGAGTTGATGCGCGACGACGCCGGCATGGACTTGGCGCAGCGCCAGCATTTCATGCTGATCATCGTCTCGGAAACCGAACGCCTGACGCGCCTGGTGAATCAGGTGCTGGACATGGCCAAGATCGAGTCGGGCAACGCCGAGTGGCACAACGCCGAGGTGGACCTGGGCGCGCTGCTGTCCCGGGCCGTCGAAACCACCGCCGAAATGTTCCGCGAACGGCAGTGCGAGGTGCAGCTGCACCTGCCCCCGCACGTGCCGCACTTGCGGGCTGATCCGGACCGCCTGTTGCAGGTGGTGCTGAACCTGCTGTCGAACGCCGTCAAGTTTGTCCCGGTGCCCGGCGGCCGGGTGGTGGTCAGCCTGGCCAGCGATGTCAGCGGCCTGACAGTGCGCGTGCTGGACAATGGGCCCGGCGTACCGGCAGAACAGCAGGGCCTGATTTTCGAGCGCTTCCGGCAGGGCGGCGATGGCCTCAACCGGCCGCAGGGCACCGGCCTGGGCTTGCCGATCAGCCGCCAGATCGTCGAGCATTTCGGCGGGCGCCTGTGGCTGGAGGCCGCCAGCGGGCAGGGCGCCTGCTTTGCGTTTCACCTGCCCTGGAACGCGCCCGTGCCGCAGGCGCCAACTACAACAAGAGGAGACAAGACATGAGCTTGACAATACTGGTGGCCGACGACGAGCCCAACATCGTGATCTCGCTTGAATACCTGATGAAGCGCGAAGGCTACACCGTGCTGGTGGCTAGAGACGGCCAGGAAGCGCTGGACATGATTGCGCGTGACCGGCCCGACCTGGTGCTGCTCGATGTGATGATGCCCAAAAAATCCGGCTTCGAGGTTTGCCAGGCGGTGCGCGCCAGCGAGGAACTGCAGGCCACCAAGATCCTGATGCTGACCGCCAAGGGCCGTGACACCGACCTGGCCAAGGGTCTGGCGCTGGGCGCGGACGCCTACATGACCAAGCCGTTTTCCACGCGTGAACTGGTGCAGAAGGTGGCTGACATGCTCGGCGTCCAACCATGAAGCAGCCCGACCGCAGGCTGATGCTGGCGATCGCCGCTGTCGGGCTGGCCCTGGCCGCCTGGCTGGTCGTGAGCGGGGCGCTGGTCTGGTCCACGCTGGCACCTGACGAGCGCGAAACCGTGGGTGCGGTGCTGGGGCCGCGCATCGCCCTGCTTGGCATGAGCTGGCTGGCGGCGCTGGCGGGCGTGGCGTACGGGATGCATCGGCTCTACCTGCGCTACGCCAGCGCTCCGGTGCGCCTGCTGGAAGCCACCCGCGTGCTGCTCGCCGCCAGCGAAGCGCATCAGCTCACGCCCCAGGGCAGCACCGAACTCCGCGCACTGGCCGGCAGCATCAACGAACTGGCTGGCCAGCGCGACCGCCTGCGCGAAGACATGGCCGAGCAGATCGCTTTGGCCAGCCGCAACGTGCAGCAGGAAAAAAATCGCCTGGCCGCGCTGATGGCCGAGTTGACGCAAAGCGTGGTGGTCTGCAACCTCGACGGCCGCATCCTGCTCTACAACAGCCGCGCCCGGCTGCAGTTTCGCGCCCTGTCGCAGGCGCCGACACTGGCCGATGGCGCCGAGCTGATGGGCATCGGCCGCTCGATTTACGCCGTGTTCGACCGCCAGCTGGTAGCCCATGCGCTGGAAACCATCCACCAGCGCCTGCGCCGGGGCGCGGCCAGCCCGTCGGCGCAGTTTGTCACGGCCACCCGCTCCGGCCAGCTGATCCGCGTGCAGATGGCGCCAGTGCGCGACCCGGCGACAGGCGCCGGGCCGGACGCCGGCATCAGCGGCTTTGTGCTGATGCTGGACAACGTGACGCAGAGTTTCGAGGAGGCCACGGTGCGCGACCAGCTGCTGCACGGCCTGACCGAGGGCAGCCGCTCGTCCCTGGCCAACATGCAGGCGGCGGTGGACATGCTCGGTTACGCCGACCTGGAGCCCGAGATGCGCGAGCGGTTTCTGCGCGTGGTGCGCGAGGAAGTCAGCGCCATGAGCATGCGCATCACCGACCTGGTGCAGCGCTCGACCCAGGGGCTCAAGACGCGCTGGCCGCTGGAGGAAATGCTCGGCACCGACTTTGTCACCGCCGCCCAGCGCCAGATCGAAAGCCATTGCCAGCGCGGCGTGGCGGTCGAAGGCGCAGATGCCAGCCTGTGGCTCAAGGTCGAAAGCTTCACGCTGCTGCAGGTACTGACCTACCTGGCGAGCCGGCTGGTCGATGAATTCGACGTGAAGTTTTTGCAGCTGCGGTTGCAGCAGGTGGGCCAGCGCGCGCAACTCGATTTGATCTGGTCCGGCCAGGTGATGAGCACCGAAACCGTCATGGCCTGGGAAATGGACCCGATGCGTTTTGGCACACAGAGCACGCCGCTGACGGTACGCGACGTGGTCGAGCGCCACGGCGGCGAGATGTGGTTCGAGCGCGAGCGCGTGCGGCACCAGGCTTTTTTCCGTTTCCTGCTGCCGCTGGCCAGCAAGCAGGAGCAGCTCGAAGCATCGCAGATCATGCAGAACGAGAGCCGACCCGAATACTACGATTTTGACCTGTTCCAGGTCAGCGAACAGGCCAGCGCGCTTGATGACCAGCTGCTCTCGTCGCTGTCCTTTACCGTGTTCGACACCGAGACCACCGGTTTGAGTCCGTCGCAAGGCGACGAGATCATCCAGATCGGCGCGGCCCGCATCGTCAACGGCAGGCTGCTGCGCCAGGAGTCGTTCGAGCAGTTGGTGGACCCGGGCCGGCTGATTTCAGCCGCCTCGATTCCCATCCACGGCATCACGCAGGATATGGTCACCGGCCAGCCGACGATTGCCGAGGTGCTGCCCGCCTTTCACGCGTTTGCGCAGGATACGGTGCTGGTGGCGCACAACGCGGCCTTCGACATGAAGTTTTTACAGTTGCAGGAGGCGCGCACCGGCGTGGCCTTCCACCAGCCGGTGCTCGACACGCTGCTGCTGTCGGCGGTGGTGCATCCGAGCCAGGAATCGCACCGGCTCGAAGCCATTGCCGGGCGTTTCAACATCACCGTGCTGGGCCGGCACACGGCGCTGGGGGATGCCATGGTGACCGCCGAAGTGCTGCTGCGCCTGCTGCCGCTGCTGCAGGGCATGGGCATCCACACCTTGCGGCAGGCGCGGGAGGCGGCGCAGGAAACCTACTATGCGCGGCTCAAGTATTGAGTTTTTTGCAGCTGCTGATGTTTGCGGGTTGATCGCTGCGGTTTTTGTACTTTGGCTTTGGGTAGGTTCTTCTGTGGTCTGAGGGGTGAGCGCCTTCCCGGCGGGGGGTAACTTTCTTTTCGGGCAAAAAAGAAACTCACGAAAGAAAGTTGCCTGGGGATCGGGTTAGAGCTGAGCGCTCTGACGGGCCATCGCTTCGCTGGGCCCTGGGCACCTGGAGGTGAGGGCTGGTAGCCATGCCGGAGGCTGGCTGGTTCTACCGCTCGTTCGCCAACAGCTTCACGCTCTGCTTGATCTGGTTTGCTTACGCTGCGCACATCAGCGCTGTTCCATTAAGAATTTCTTCATCAGAAGCGCAACTGCTCAGCTTTGTCAGGGTAGGTCGGATTAGCCGCAGGCGTAATCCGACAAAGTAAAGACGCAAATCGCCGATGTCGGGTTACGCCTGCGGCTAACCCGACCTACGAAACTGCCAGCAGTCTTTGAAACATCAATGAAACGGTCAAGCAGAGCGTGAAGCTGTTGGCGAACGAGCGGTCGAACCAGCCAGCCTTTGACAACGCCACCAGCCCTCAGATCCAGGTGCCCAGGGCCCAGCGAAGCGATGGCCCGACAGAGCGTTCAGCTCTAACCCGCTCCCGACCCCGGGCAACTTTCTTTGGTGACTTTCTTTTTTGCCCGAAAAGAAAGCTACCCCCCGCCGGGAAGGCGCTCACCCCTCAGACCACAGAAGAACCTACCCAAAGCCAAAGGCAGTCAACCAACAAAGCATCCATCAAACCGAAAGCGTTAATAATTACGAATTTATTGATGAAATATGTCGCTTGCGCAATATCAGCGTGCATAAGCAGCTATTTAATTCATAGCGCATCAGGCTCAAGGCCACCGATGGCGCAGCGACTCAGAAGCGTCCCGACTGGTAACGCTGTGCCAGCACGCCCTGCAGCGTCTGCACCACCAGAAAGGCGTCCTTCAGCTGACTGCGTTGAAAATTCGACAAGTCTTCAAGCGCCAGGAAATTGTCCGGCGCCTGCCCGCGCAGCGTCTGGCGCGACTGGTGGTCGATGCGCAGTTTGCTTAAAAACTCCAGCGCATGGCGCAAATCGCGCGCGCCCTGCAGGCTTACCTCGCCGGCCTCGGCCACCTGGGCCAGCCGGTCACTGGTGTTGACGGCCTGCAGGCCGCCAGCCAGCGCATACACCCGCGCGAGGTCCACGATGGGCACGATGGCGCTGTGCTTCAGGTCGATGGTGCGGGAGTTGTCGCCGCCGCGAATCAGCGCAATGTTGCCGAACAGGCCCAGCGGCGGCCGATGCTTCAGCGCATTGCTGACCATGTAGGCCAGAAACAGGCTGTTGCCCCGGGTGCGCTGCAATACGCCCTGGCGCAAGGTGTCGAGCAGTTCGGCCTTGCCGTGGATGGCGCGCTGGTCAAAGAACACGCAGGTCAGCATCAGCGACTTCGGTTCGGGCTGTTGCACCCACTGCTCGAAATACTGCATCCAGCGCCGGCGTGGCTGGCGCCAGGTGTCGGTCATGGCCATCATCTCGCCCGGGCAGTGGATGTAGCCGCAGGCTGCCAGGCCGTCGCAGACAAACCTGGAAAAGGTGCGGAAATAGTCGCCGTGCGCGGCTTCGTCGTAACGGTCGTCCAGCACCAGGCAGTTGTCCTGGTCGGACCTGGCGGTCTGTTCGCTGCGCGCCTGCGAGCCGGCCGCCACCCAGACATAGTCGATGGGTGCGGGGCCGAGTTTCGCCTCGGCCAGATGGATCAGACGCGTGGTCAGTGCATCGGTGATGGCGGTGACAATGTGGCCGGTGCTGTAGGCGCTGGCATTGGCGCCGGCCAGGTGCTGCTGCAGGCGCTGGATGCGCGTGCTGATCCGGGCCAGGCCTTCGACATCGGTCTGCTGGTGGATGTCGCCCACCAAGTACACCGCCGAGGTGCTGTGCTGCTCGGCCAGGTCGGTGGCGGTGAGTATGCCGGCCAGGCGCTGGCCGTCCATCACCGGCACATGGTGAATGTTGTGCCGCGCCATCAGCAGCAGCGCCTCGAAGGCGGGGCTTGCCGCGTCGAGCGTCAGCGGCACCAGCGTGGCAATGTCGGCCACCGGGCGGCCGGTGTCCAGGCCCTGGGCCAGCACGCGGTTGCGCAGGTCGCGGTCGGTGACAAGGCCGCACAACTGGCCGTTCTCGACCAGCAGCACCGACGACACGCGCTGCGACTGCATCAGCGCTGCGGCCGCGCGGATCGGGGTGGCTGGCGGCAAGGTGACGGCTTCGCGCCGGATCAGCAGGCGAATCGGCGTGCCCAGCAGGCCGGGTTCGCCGGCCTGTTCGGGCAGGGCCGGGCTGCCTGAAGGCGCTTCGCCGGAAAAGGCCGGCAGTGAAGGAAAGAAAACCACCAGTTCAGGCTGGTGCCGGCACAGCGCATTCAGGGCATCGGCCGGCAAAATGGCCAGCGAAACGTTGGTGGCGGCCACCGCCTGCCAGCTCGCCTGTTGAAAAACCGGCGTCACGCCAGCACCAAAGTAGTCGCCTGTCTGCAAGGCCACTGTCCAGCCCACATCCGTGTCCTGCAGGTTCACCGTGCCACTGACGACCAGCACCAGCTGATCCGGCACCTGGCCCTGCGCCAGCACCATGGCACCTGCGGCAAAACCGGTCCACTGGCAGTGGCTGGCCAGGGTCGCAAGTGCATCGTGCGGCACCTGCCGGAACACCCGGAGGTGTGACAGGAATTCCAGCGCAGGGAGCGCAGACACAGGGTTTTTTTTCATGGCAGGCCGGTGGAAAAAACGCAAAGCCGGGAGATGCTGCATTGTTGCAGGCCCACTGCCCGGGCGCACCTGGTGCATCTTGCGCCAGGTCAATGCAGGGCCAACGCCCCAGTGTGCCGGTGCCGGGCCTTGCCGCTATGCTTGATTCAGACAAGGACCTTCCGCCATGAAACACATCACGTTTTATCTCGACTTCATCTCGCCCTATGCCCACCTGGCGTTTGAAGCACTGCCCGACGCGCTGATGGGCGTGAGCTACCGCGTCAGCCATGTGCCAGTGCTGTTCGCCGGCCTGCTGAAGCACCATGGCCAGCTGGGGCCGGCCGAGATCGCCTCCAAGCGCGAATGGACCTACCGCCAGGTGCTGTGGCTGGCGCACAGCCGGGGCATTGCCCTGGAGATGCCCGCCAGCCATCCGTTCAATCCCCTGGCGCTGCTGCGGCTGGCGCTGGCCAGCAGTTCCGAGGCGACGCCGGGAGCGCCCAACCGCTATGTCTGCGAAACCATTTTTCGCCATGTCTGGCGCGGTGGCGCCGAAGCCGTCGATGCGCAGCGGCTGCAGGCGCTGGCGACGCAGCTTCGGCCACAGCACGATCCCGAAGGCGACGCCGTCAAGGCGCAGCTGAAGAGCAATACCGATGCCGCCATTGCACACGGCGTTTTCGGCGTGCCAACCTTCGCCGTTGACGACAAGCTTTTTTGGGGACTGGATGCGCTTCCCATGCTGCGCGCTTACCTGCTGGGCGACCCCTGGTTTGACGGGCCGGACTGGAACGGGGTGCATGCGGTTTCGTCAGCCATCACGCGTCGCCGCTAGGGTTTGTACCGACGAGCTTCACATGCTGAAAAATGTCTCCAGGGTTAGCCCTTGGCTTGTCAGACTGATGAAAGTCTCATGAAAGGTTTTGTTATTTTCACGTCAGACTTGTGACAGGCGTGTCCAAAATACTAACCCTAGCCTCCAGTTAGGAGGCATTTATTATTTTGGAGACAAGACAATGGCAACACCCGCAATTGACAACAGACCGATGTCATCGGAGCAAAGGCGAGTGATCTTCGCGTCTTCGCTGGGTACGGTTTTCGAGTGGTACGATTTTTATCTTTATGGCTCGCTGGCGGCCATCATTGCAAGGCAATTTTTCAGCGGACTGGACGCCGGTTCGGCCTTCATTTTTGCGCTGCTGGCCTTTGCCGCCGGCTTCATCGTCCGGCCTTTCGGCGCGCTGCTGTTCGGCCGACTGGGCGACATGATCGGCCGCAAATACACGTTTCTGGTCACCATCGTCATCATGGGCCTGTCCACCTTCATCGTCGGCCTGCTGCCCAACTATGCGTCCATCGGGGTTGCCGCGCCGGTCATCCTGATTGCCCTGCGCATGCTGCAGGGCCTGGCGCTGGGCGGCGAGTACGGCGGCGCGGCGGTGTATGTGGCCGAGCACGCGCCCCAGCACAAGCGCGGTGCCTATACCTCATGGATCCAGACCACGGCGACCATGGGCCTGTTCCTGAGCCTGATGGTCATTCTGGGCGTGCGAACCGCCGTCGGCGAAGCCGCGTTTGCCGACTGGGGCTGGCGCATTCCCTTCATTGTCTCGATCCTGCTGCTGGCGGTCTCGGTGTACATCCGTCTGTCGATGAACGAATCGCCCGCCTTCCAGAAAATGAAGGCGGAAGGCCGCACCTCCAAGGCGCCGCTGTCGGAGTCGTTTGGGCAGTGGAAAAACCTGAAAATCGTGATCCTGGCGCTGATCGGCCTGACCGCCGGCCAGGCCGTGGTCTGGTACTCGGGCCAGTTCTATGCCTTGTTTTTCCTGACGCAGGCGCTCAAGGTCGATGGCCCGACGGCCAACATCCTGGTGGCTTACTCGCTGATCCTGGGCACGCCTTTCTTTGTGATTTTCGGCATGCTGTCGGACAAGATCGGCCGCAAGCCCATCATCATGGCCGGCTGCCTGCTGGCTTCCTTGACCTACTTTCCGGTGTTCACCGCGCTGACCAAGGCTGCCAACCCCGACCTGGCCGCCGCACAGGCCGCCAACCAGGTGGTGGTGACAGCCGACGCGTCGGAATGCTCGTTCCAGTTCAACCCGACCGGCACCGCCAAGTTCACCAGTTCCTGCGACATTGCCAAACAGGTGCTGGCCGGCGCATCGGTGAGCTATGAAAACGCCGCCGGTGCGGCAGGCACGCCCGCGACCATCAAGATCGGCGGAACCGAGATCGCCAGCTATACCGCCAAGGGCCTGTCTGCTGAAGAAGCCAGGAAAAAAGACGCTGAATTCAAGAAGGCCGTGGCCGATGCCTTGAAAACTGCCGGTTACCCCAGCAAGGCCGACCCCGACAAGGTGGACAAGTTCACGGTGACCCTGATACTGTTCTATCTGGTGCTCTTGGTGACCATGGTCTATGGCCCGATTGCCGCCATGCTGGTGGAACTTTTCCCGACGCGCATCCGCTACACCTCCATGAGCCTGCCCTACCATATTGGCAATGGCTGGTTTGGCGGCTTGCTGCCGACCACTGCTTTTGCCATCGTGGCGCAAACCGGCAACATGTACAACGGCTTGTGGTATCCGATCATCATTGCCGGCATGACGTTTGTGGTTGGCACGCTGTTTGTGAAGGAAACCAAGGACGTTGACATCTATGCCAACGACTGACCAGGCGATTCGGCCGCCGGTGCTGGCGGGCTTCACGCCGGGATTTTTATAAATCCTCAAGGCTCCTGTCACATGACGGGAGCCTTTGTTTCATGCGTGCGGGCAGTCTGCAAAAGAAAAGCCGGTTGGCGCCACCTTGCCGCCCGCCATCACGGCAGGAAGTCCGCCCAACTGTGCGGATTAACCTGCATTGACAAGCAGGAAAATTTTCTGAAGATGTAAAAATCTTGTTGACAATGAAAAAAACAAAGAAATTCGTTCCCTAAAACAAACAATGACCGTCCGCAGTCAACAGGGCGGCCGGTAGTCGAAGAAAGTCCTGCCGATGATCTATTCAAAAACACCACTGGGTCAGTCTGCCCTGCAAAGCCGGTCGGTCCCGCTGACGCCACGCCAGCGCTCGGCCTTCATCCTGTTCGATGGAAAACGCGGAATCCATGAAGTCCTCAAAGCGACGGCCGGTCTGGGCATCACGCCCGACGATGTGAGCCATCTGGTGTCACTGGGACTGCTTGCGCCTTCAAGCTCTGCCGCTGCAACGCCGGTTCCGGGCGCAAATGCAGACAAAAACGGCGCAGATGTGCCAAATGTGCCGTCGTCGGCCGCGCTTTCTGTCAATGCCGACGGCCTGCCGACGGTCAGCGCCCAGGCCCATTATTCAAAGGCCTATCCCATTGCCGCGCGCCTGACGGCTGGCCTGGGCTTGCGCGGTTTCAGGCTCAACCTGGCCGTGGAGTCGGCTGGCAATCTCGACAAGCTCAAGGAACTCGCCCCCAGGATCCGCGAGGCAGTAGGGCCTGAAAAGTTTCTTGAGCTTGAAAACGCGCTGTATTACTGAGCCCGTTTTTCGCCAGCGCAGTCGCTTCTTCGCCTTGCTTCCTGCCAAACGAATCCGCAAAAGCCGGGCCAGTGCCAAAATGTCTTCGCGTCGGCCGTAAAACGAATTTTCAGCATTAAAAATGCCTTTTGCGCAGGCTGCACATGCATTGGAAGCTATTGAAAAAGTAGCAAAAATGGCAGATTTCCTGACGGGCACTGTTGCCCGTTAAACGGTTTTCATTCCAGCCGGCAGGCAGACCGGCCAGGCGTCCTGGGCGGCGCAGCCGGGTGTCGCCGCGCCACCGTGCACCATACAGATGCCATCGAGGGCCTTTGCACCTCCGGCCAGCCATCTGCAGGGGCTCTGCCTAGAATGTCCGACCTCTTCAGGAAAGACTTCTACCGATGCCCCAGGGAACCATCCGCATTCGCGGCGCGCGCCAGCACAACCTTAAAAATATCGATCTGGATATCCGTACCAATGAATTGACGGTGGTCACCGGCCCCAGCGGTTCTGGCAAGTCCAGCCTGGTGTTCGACACGCTGTTTGCCGAAGGCCAGCGCCGCTATGTGGAAACCTTCTCGGCCTATGCGCGGCAGTTTCTCGACCGCATGGACAAGCCGGCGGTGGACAAGGTCGAAGGCGTGCCGCCGGCGATTGCCATCGACCAGACCAATCCGGTGCGCTCGTCGCGCTCGACCGTCGGCACCATGACGGAACTCAACGATCATTTGAAGCTGCTCTACGCCCGCGCCGCGCAATTGTTCGACCGGCAGACCGCGCAGGCGGTGCGGCACGACACGCCCGAATCGATCTACGCCGAACTGATGGCGCGCACCGAAGGCAGCGACCCGCGCGTCATCATGACTTTCCCGGTCGAGCTGCCCGGCAACACCAGCGCCGAAGAGGTCGAACAGTGGCTGTCGGCCAGCGGCTTCACCCGTGTCCATGCGGAACGGGAAGTCGCCACGCCCGCCGGGCCGCACAAGCTGCTTGACGTGGTGGCCGACCGCTTTCGCCTGCACATCACCGAGAAAATCCGCGCCATCGAGGCGATTGAAACGGCGTTGAAACGCGGTGGTCGGCTGAATGTCTATGTCCAAAAGGGTGAAGAAAGTGCCACTGAAGAAATGTGGAGGTTTTCGACGGGTTTGCATTGTCCGGAAAGCGACCTGCGCTACACCGAGCCCACGCCGTCACTGTTTTCCTTCAATTCGGCGATGGGTGCTTGCGAAACCTGCAAGGGCTTTGGCCGGGTGATTGGCGTTGATTACGGGCTCGTCATTCCAAACGACAAGCTCACGCTGCGCGCCGGTGCCATCAAGGTCATGCAGACGCCGGCCTGGAAGGAAGCGCAAGACGACCTGATGCGCCATGCCGAGGCCGAAGGCATTCCGCGCGACACGCCCTGGTACAAGCTCACGCCCGAGCAGCAGGCCTGGGTCATCAACGGCTCGCCGCACTGGAAGGGCAAATGGGAAAAGCACTGGTTCGGCATCAAGCGCTTTTTTGCCTACCTGGAAAGCAAGGCCTACAAGATGCACATCCGGGTGCTGCTGTCCAAGTACCGCAGCTACACCACCTGCGAGACCTGCGGCGGCGCGCGCCTCAAGCTCGAATCGCTGCAATGGCGGCTCGGCACGAAAGAAGCCGCCGACGCGGTGTTGCCGCCCGCCGAGCGCTTCATGCCGGTCGGCGTGCAATGGACGCGCGCGCAACTCGAAGCCATGCCGGGGCTGTGCCTGCATGACCTGATGCGGCTGCCGATTGACCGGCTGCAAAAATTCTCCGGCAGCCTGTCGCTGACCGCCGAGGACATGGATGCCGAGCAAAAAGCGCTCAAGTCGCTGTTCGAGGAAATCCAGACCCGGCTGAAATACCTTTGCGACGTCGGCATTGGCTACCTGACGCTGGACCGCCAGAGCCGCACGCTGTCGGGCGGCGAGGTGCAGCGCATCAACCTGACGACCGCGCTCGGTACCTCGCTGGTGAACACGCTGTTTGTGCTCGACGAGCCGTCCATCGGCCTGCATCCGCGCGACATGAACCGCATCACGCAGGCGATGCGCCGGCTGGTGGACGCCGGCAACACGCTGGTCGTGGTTGAGCACGACCCGGCGGTCATGCTGGCCGCCGACCGCATGATCGACATGGGACCGGGACCGGGCGAGCGCGGCGGCCAGATCGTCTTTGACGGCCCTCCCGAGGATGTCCGGCATGCCGATACGCTGACCGGCGCCTACCTGGGCGGTCGAAAGCACGTCGGCATGGGCTTGAAGCGCGCCGTGACAGACAGCACGCCACGCCTGATTCTGGAAGGCGCACGCGACCACAACCTGAAGAATTTGACGATCGAGTTTCCGCTGCAGCGCCTGGTGTGCGTGACCGGCGTCAGCGGCTCCGGAAAATCGACGCTGATGCAGGACATCGTCGCGCCTGCGCTGCTGCGCCAGTTCGGCAAGGCGACCGAAACGCCGGGCCTGCATGACCGACTGCTGGGCGCCGACCACCTGACGGATGTGGTGTTTGTTGACCAGTCGCCGATTGGCAAGACCGCGCGTTCCAACCCGGCCAGTTATGTGGGCGCGTGGGACGCCGTGCGCGAGCTGTTTGCGCAGTCGCCGCTGTCCCGGCAACGCAGCTACACCGCGTCCAAGTTCAGCTTCAACAACGGCGACGGCCGCTGCCCGACCTGCGGCGGCTCGGGCTTCGAGCATGTCGAGATGCAGTTCCTGAGCGACGTGTACCTGCGCTGCCCCGACTGCGACGGCAAGCGTTACCGGCCCGAAATCCTCGAAGTCACCATCGAGCGAAAAGCCATTGGCCAACTGATGCCCCGGCTGCTGAATGTGGCCGATGTGCTCGACCTGACGGTCAGCGAGGCGGTGCAGCTGTTTGCACAAGACCGCGAAGTCATACGCGCCCTGCAGCCCATCGTTGATGTGGGGCTGGAATACGTCAAGCTCGGCCAGCCCGTGCCCACGCTGTCGGGCGGCGAAGCCCAGCGGCTCAAGCTCGCCGGCTTCCTGGCTGGCGCCAGCAAGTCGGCGGCCAAACCCAGCCTGAGCCGGCAGGGGCTGGCGCTGATGCGGCCGTATCGCGGCACGCTGTTTTTGTTCGACGAGCCGACCACCGGCCTGCATTTCGATGACATTGCCAAGCTCATGCGCGCACTGCGCCGGCTGCTGGAGGCTGGCCATTCGCTGATCGTCATCGAGCACAACCTGGACGTGATCCGCTCGGCCGACTGGCTGATCGACCTGGGTCCTGAAGGCGGCGAGAACGGCGGCCTGCTGGTCGCCGAAGGGCCACCCGAAATCGTTCGCCAGCATCCCACCTCGCACACCGCGCTGGCGTTGCGCGAGTACGAACTGACCATGAACCAGACGCACCAGGTCGAGGAACAGCGTCCCCGGGCGTGGAAGGCACGGCCGGCGTTTTCCAACCTGATCCAGATCGTCAACGCCAAGGAAAACAACCTGAAAAGCCTGTCGGTTGATATTCCGCGCGGCAAGTTCAATGTGGTGACCGGGGTCAGCGGCTCGGGCAAATCGACATTGGCGTTCGACATCCTGTTCAACGAAGGCCAGCGCCGCTATCTGGAGTCGCTGAACGCCTACGCCCGCAGCATCGTGCAGCCGGCCGGCCGGCCCGAGGTCGATGCGGTGTACGGCATTCCGCCGACCGTGGCGATCGAGCAGCGCCTGTCGCGCGGCGGGCGCAAGTCCACCGTCGGCACAACCACCGAGGTCTGGCACTTTTTGCGGCTGCTCTACGTCAAGCTCGGCATCCAGCATTGCGTGAAGGATGGCGCGGCGGTCATGCCGCAGAGCCCCGAGAGCATTGCCGCGCAGTTGCTGAAACATTACCGCGGCCAGCACATCGGCCTGCTGGCCCCCTTGGTGATGAACCGCAAAGGCGTTTACACCGAACTGGCCGACTGGGCGCGGCCGCGCGGCTACACGCACTTGCGCGTCGATGGCGAATTTCTGCCGACGACGAAGTTTCCGCGCATCGACCGCTTCAAGGAACACACGGTCGAGCTGCCGATTGCCGACATTCATGTCACGCCCGACAACGAGGCCGAACTGCGCGCCTTCCTGGCCAGCGCGCTGGAGCACGGCAAGGGCGTGGTGCATGTGCTGGCACCGCTCGACGGGCTGGCGGACGCGATGCAGTCAGGCAGCAGCACGCAGAAAATTGGCCGCATCGACGCTTTTTCGACGCGACGCGCCTGCCCGGTCTGCTCGACCTCTTATCCGGAACTCGACCCGCGCCTGTTCAGCTATAACAGCAAGCACGGCTGGTGCCCGGACTGCGTCGGCACCGGCGTCAAGCTGACGAAAGACCAGCGCCAGGCCTTTGACGATTCGGTGCTGAACACCGACGAGAACAAGGGTCGCGAACAGACCTTCGGCGAGCCGGAGATCGACGACGTGCTAGATGCCGTTTGCCCGGGATGTGCCGGCACGCGGCTCAACGCCACGGCGCGCGCTGTCCTGTTCGGCGCGGGGGCAGTCCCTCACCCCAGCCCTCTCCCCAAAGGGGCGAGGGAGCAAGAGGCCGCGCGTGAATCAGGAGGCGCGAATGAACAACAAGGGATGAAGGCAAATGAAGGCGCAAGCGGGAAAAAAGCCAAAACAGTAGCGCAGGCGATACCCGATTTACTCCCTCTCCCTCAGGGAGAGGGCAGGGGTGAGGGCAGCGCGCTTCGCCCAATCGAAGGCTGGTCGATCACCGCCATTGCCCGTCTGAGCGTGACAGACATCCGCGCCTGGGTGGACACGCTGGCGCTGACGGGCCGCGAAGCCGGCATTGCCCGCGATCTGATCCCCGAGATCAAGAGCCGGCTCGAATTCCTCGAAGACGTCGGACTGGGCTACCTCACGCTCGACCGGGGTGCGCCCACGCTGTCGGGCGGCGAGGCACAGCGCATCCGGCTGGCCGCGCAGCTGGGCTCGAACCTGCAGGGCGTCTGCTACGTGCTCGACGAGCCGACGATCGGCCTGCATCCGCGCGACAACCAGATTTTGCTGGGCGCTTTAAGCAAGCTCAGCGAGCGCGGCAACACGCTGGTGGTGGTCGAGCATGACGAAGACACGATTCGCCGCGCCGACAACATCATCGACATCGGCCCCGGTGCGGGCAAGCGCGGCGGCACGCTGGTGGCGCAAGGCACGGCGGCGCAGATATCTGCCGTGCCCGAGTCGCTGACCGGGCGCTATCTGGCGAATCCCTTGATTCATCCGCTGCATGCGCGGCGCGTGACGAAGCTGCCCCTCACCCCAGCCCTCTCCCCGGAGGGGCGAGGGAGCGAAACGGACAACTCCGCCACCGCTGTCGAGCACCGCCCCGACTTACTCCCTCTCCCTCAGGGAGAGGGCAGGGGTGAGGGCTCCCCGCCCCCAACCAAACCCGTCAGCAAAGCCAAGCAAGCGGCCCTGAAAGCGGCAGCCCTCAAAGCCGCAGCCGCCACAGCCAGCGTCCTGCACAACGCCGCGCCCACCGCCGCCAGCGAATACACCTCGTGGCTGAAAGTCGAAAACGCCAGCCTGCACAACCTTCAAGCCGTCTCGGTCGATGTCCCGCTGTACCGGCTGGTCGCCGTCACCGGCGTCTCGGGCTCGGGCAAATCCACACTGGCGCGCGACGTGCTGCTGACCAACGTCCACGCCGCTGTCGCGCTGCGCTCGACCAAGGCCGGCCGCGAAGCCGACGATGCCGGAAAACACCCGGCCTGGACCGGCTGCGAGCGCATCGAAGGCTACCGCGTCGTGGACCGCGTGCTGGAGGTCGACCAGACGCCCATCGGCAAAACCCCGCGTTCCTGCCCGGCAACCTACATCGGCTTCTGGGACACGGTGCGCAAGCTGTTTGCCGACACACTGGAAGCGCGCGCACGCGGCTACGCAGCCGGGCGCTTTTCCTTCAACACCGGCGAAGGCCGCTGCCCGACCTGCGAAGGCGCGGGCGTGCGCACCATCGGCATGAGCTTTTTGCCTGACGTGAAAGTGCTGTGCGAAACCTGCCACGGCGCGCGCTTCAACCCGGAAACGCTGGCTGTTACCTGGCGCGGCAAAAGTATCGGCGACGTGCTGAAGATGGAAGTCGATGAAGCGGTGGATTTCTTCGCCGCCATGCCCGCCATCGGCCACCCGCTGCAACTGCTGAAAGATGTGGGCCTCGGCTACCTCACGCTCGGCCAGCCGTCGCCCACGCTGTCGGGCGGCGAGGCGCAGCGCATCAAGCTCGTCACCGAACTCAGCAAGGTACGCGACGACATCACAAGGCGCGGCCAGAAAGCGCCGCACACGCTGTATGTGCTCGACGAGCCGACGGTCGGCCTGCATATGGCCGATGTCGAAAAGCTGATCCATGTGCTGCACCGGCTGGTGAACGGCGGCCACAGCGTGATCGTCATCGAGCACGACCTGGACGTGATCGCCGAAGCCGACTGGGTGATCGACCTGGGGCCGGACGGCGGCAATGCCGGTGGCAGCGTGGTGGCTTCCGCGCCGCCCGAGGCCGTGGTGGCGCTCGGAACGCCGACCGGCAAGGCGCTGGCGAGTGTGCTGGCGCGGATTATGAAAACTTGACTGCTATTAAATAAATAGCTGCTTGCGCCCGTGCAGACTGCGAAAAAGCCCTGAAAGGCTTGTAAAACCAGATGACGCCATGGCGACAGCGCTTCAGGTGTTGCCCTGATGTGCCCGGGGCCGGGGCGGCGCATCATGGGGTTTTGCCAACCGCCAGACTTTTCAGGAGACGCTTCCATGCAACGCCGCCAACTGCTCCAATCCGCCGCCGCCCTGGCCGTTCCCGCACTGGGTTCGCTGGGCACTGCCTTCGCCCAGGCCCAGGGCTTTCCGGTCCGGCCGATCAAGCTCATCGTCGCCTTTCCGGCCGGCGGTCCGACCGACATCACCATGCGCTCGCTTGCTGACAACGCGTCGAAAATCCTCGGCCAGCCGGTCATCATCGACAACAAGCCCGGCGCCGGCGGCACGCTGCCGGCGCAGCAATTGCAATCCTCGCCGGCCGACGGCTACACGCTGGCGCAGATTCCGCTGGGCGTGTTCCGCCTGCCCTACACCACCAAGATCAACTGGGACCCGGTCAAGGACATCACCTATGTGCTCAACCTCACCGGCTATGCCTTCGGCATCGTCGTGCCGGCCGACTCGCCGTTCAAGACCTGGGCCGACTTTGTCGCCTATGCCAAGGCCCATCCGGGTGAACTGACCTACGGCTCGACCGGCACGCTGACCAGTCCGCACCTGACCACCGAGCTGATCGCGCAAAAGGCCGGCATCAAGCTGCTGCACATTCCCTACAAGGGCAGCGCCGACCTGATGCTGGCGGTGGTCAGCGGCCAGCTGATGGCGGCGGCTGACAGCACCGGCTTTGCGCCGCAGGTGGAAGCCGGCAAGCTGCGGGTGCTGAACACCTGGGGCGAGAAGCGGCTGGACAAGTTTCCGAATGCGCCGACGCTCAAGGAACTGGGCTACGACATCGTGCAGAACTCACCCTTCGGCATCGGCGCGCCCAAAGGCACGCCACCCGATGTGGTCAGGCGGCTGCACGATGCGTTCAAGAAAGCCATGGAAGAACCCAGCTACGCGAGCGCGCTGGGCCGCTACGACATGCTGCCCAACTACATGAGCACAGCCGACTATGGCAAATTTGCCCAGGAAACCTTCCTGAAGGAAAAAGCGCTGGTCGAAAAGCTGGGGCTGGGCAAGCCGTCCTGACGCGTCAGCCCGACCTTTAAACGGCGCGTGCCGCCAGCACGGCGGCGGCCACTTCGGCAAAGCCTGCTCCGCGCTCGCCTTGGGTGATATAGCGCGGCAGGTGGCCCAGTTGCGCTTCAAAGCGCCGCACATTGGCCACGCCGATGCTGTTGCCAAAGGCCTCGAACATCAGCTGGTCGTTGGTCGAGTCGCCGACGTAAACCCAGCGGTCCATTTCGGCTTCAAGGTCGCGTCCCAGCAGTTTGCGAACGATCCAGCGCGCGCCCTGCAGCTTGTTGTGGCTGCCGAACCAGCCGTTGATGTGGATCGAGCTGACGCTGGCGTTCATGCCTTCGCTGTGCATGATGCGCACCACGTCCGCAATCTGCGCGGGGCCCAGGTGCGCGAATTCGCTGTGGTCGATGGCGATGTCGGTTTCTCGCCCGGACGAATCGGTGGCACGGCGTGCGCCCGGCAGTTCGTGCTCGATGCGCGCCAGCACCGTCTGCAGGCGCGCCTGGTTGCCGGCGCGGGTCTGGGTATCCAGCTGGTATCTTTTTGATAGCGGCATATGCAATCCGGACGTGCGCAAAAAGCCTTTTTTGCTTGGAATAAGGGCCACAGCGCCGTTTTCAGCCACGATGGCATCGACCGGCCAGTCCCGCGCAAACGGCTCGCTCCAGCCCACCGGCCGGCCGGTGATGGCGATCAGGTCCAGGCCGGCGGCTTTCAGCGCGGCCAGAGCGTCCAGCGCGTCGGGCGTGATGGCGCCTTCAGTGGTCAGGGTGTCGTCGATGTCGGTGAAAACGCCGGCGATGCGGCGTCGGGCGGCCAGCGGCCAGTCGTGAAGGGGATGCATCGCAAAATTCTCGCATGCGCAGGGCATGCTTTTGGGCGCAGGCCGGCTTGGGTCTCGTTCTGTACAATGCATGCTCTCCTGAGGAGCGTTGCAACCCACGGCATGTGGTCTAGGCTCAGGACTTTCTCTTGCAACCACGCTCACCCGCATGTGCCTTGATGCCGGGTGAGTGAATTCCACACTTCCCTGTCAGGCCATGCGGTCGTGGCCATTTTGCCCGCTTGACCCTGATGTTGGAGATTCCCCAAATGAACGCCGTATTGAAGACCATCCTGAACACCGACCACATCATTGCCGACCTGACGCTGGCCGCCTGGGGCCGCAAGGAGTTGAAGATCGCCGAAACCGAAATGCCCGGCCTGATGGCGATCCGCCAGGAATTCGCCGCTGCCCAGCCGCTCAAGGGCGCGCGCATCACCGGCTCGCTGCACATGACCATCCAGACCGGCGTGCTGATCGAAACGCTGCAGGCGCTGGGCGCCGAAGTGCGCTGGGCGTCGTGCAACATCTTCTCGACGCAGGACCATGCCGCCGCTGCGATTGCCGCCGAAGGCACGCCGGTGTTTGCCGTCAAGGGCGAAACCCTGGCCGACTACTGGGACTACACGCACCGCATTTTCGAGTTCACCGGCCACAAGGGCACGCCCGAGGAAGGCCCGAACATGATCCTGGACGACGGCGGCGACGCTACGCTCTTGATGCACCTGGGCACCCAGGCCGAGACCGATGCCAGCCTGCTGGAATACCCCGGCAGCGAGGAAGAAACCTGCCTGTTCAACGCCATCAAGGCCAAGCTGGCGCAAGACCCGACCTGGTACAGCCGCCGCCTGGCCAACATCATCGGCGTGACCGAGGAAACCACCACCGGCGTGTTGCGCCTGAACGAAATGTCGGTCAAGGGTACGCTGGCGTTTCGCGCCATCAACGTCAACGACTCGGTCACCAAGTCCAAGTTCGACAACCTCTACGGCTGCCGCGAGTCGCTGGTCGATGCCATCAAGCGCGCCACCGACGTGATGATTGCCGGCAAGGTCGCCCTGGTCGCCGGTTACGGCGACGTCGGCAAGGGCTCGGCCCAGGCGCTGCGCGCATTGAGTGCCCAGGTCTGGGTCACCGAGATCGACCCGATCAACGCGCTGCAAGCCGCCATGGAAGGCTACAAGGTCGTGACCATGGAATACGCCGCCGACAAGTGCGACATCTTCGTGTCCGCCACCGGCAACAAGAACGTCATCACCTATGAGCACATGGCGGCCATGAAGGACCAGGCCATCGTCTGCAACATCGGTCATTTCGACAACGAGATCGACGTGGCGGCGCTGGAAAAATGCACCTGGGAAGAGATCAAGCCGCAGGTGGACCATGTGATCTTCCCGGACGGCAAGCGCATCATTTTGCTGGCCAAGGGCCGGCTGGTGAACCTGGGCTGCGGCACCGGCCACCCGAGCTTCGTGATGTCGTCGAGCTTTGCCAACCAGACGATTGCGCAGATCGAGCTGTTCACCAAGCAGGCAGAATACGACGCCGGCAAGGTCTATGTATTGCCCAAGCACCTCGATGAAAAGGTCGCCCGCCTGCACCTTAAAAAGGTCGGCGCGATGCTCTCCGAACTGAGCGACGAGCAGGCCGCGTACATTGGCGTGTCCAAGGCGGGTCCTTACAAGTCCAACACCTACCGGTATTGAGATGCTTGGCGGCCCCTGCATTCCGATGCAGGGGCATTTTTAAGCCAGATTGGCCTTTGGCGCATGCCGTGCTTGCGCTGGCAGCTATCAAAATGATAGTTTTATTTCACTGTACGCAACCTTGACGTTGCCCGAACCTTATGCGCGCTGATCTATTTCTTGTCGAACACGGCCATGCCACCACCCGTTCCCAGGCCCAGCGCCTGATCGCCTCTGGCGTCCACTGGCGGGTTGACGAAGCGGTGGCGTGGAAAAAAATTGCCAAGAACGGCGACGAGATTCCGGCTGCTGCCGAACTCCAGCTGCTCGACACCACCGAGGCGAAATACATCTCGCGCGGCGGCCTCAAGCTCGAAGGCGCACTGAAGGCGACCGGCCTGGACGTGACCGGCCTGCGCTGCCTCGACATCGGCCAGTCCACCGGTGGCTTCACCGACTGCCTGCTGCAGCACGGCGCTGCGCAGGTTGTGGGCGTCGATGTTGGTCACGGCCAGTTGCACGACAGCCTGCGCAGCGACGAGCGCGTGGTCTGTATTGAGGGCGTGAATGCGCGTTCATTGACCGCCGACGAGCTGACCGAGCATTACCGCCGCGCCCTGCATGGCAGCAGCCTGGAGGACGACACGTTTGCCGATGTCGAGGAAGACGGCTACAGCGACCAGGACATGGACGGGTTCGATCCGGTGTTCGACTTCCTGACCGGCGACCTGTCCTTCATCTCGCTGACGCTGGTGCTGCCCGCCGTGGCGCGACTGCTCAAGGCCGACGGCCAGTTGTTGATGCTGGTCAAGCCGCAGTTCGAGCTGCAGCCCGGCCAGATCGGCAAGGGCGGCATCGTGCGCGACGCGGCGCATTTCGAGTTTGTGGAAAAGCGCCTGCGTGACGCCTGCTCCGCGCTGGGGCTGGAGGTCAAGGACTGGCTGGCGTCGCCGATTGCCGGCGGCGACGGCAACCGCGAATTCTTCATCCATGCCCAGAAGGGCCACGAAGTGCAGGGCGAAGACCAGCCACTGGCCGCCGCGCCGAAACGACAAGTCGCCAAGCGCGTGTCGCGCAGCGAAATGCGCGCCTCCCGCGAGCCGCATGAAGACTCCGAAGCGGCCGAGGCCGCGCATGCCGGCCAGCATGGTCCGGCCAAGCGGCGCGGCAAGAAAGCCGACGACAACGACTCCAGCGACTAGAAAGCCCGCGATGAACATTCCGGTCAGTTTTGAATTTTTTCCGCCCAAGACGCCCGAAGGCGTCGACAAGCTGCGCCTGACGCGCCAGGCGCTGTACGCCTGCCAGCCCGAGTTCTGCTCGGTCACCTTTGGCGCCGGCGGCTCGACGCAGGAAGGCACCTTCAGCACCGTCAAGGCGATTCTGGACGAGGGCGTGGCCGCCGCCAGCCATTTTTCGTGCGTCGGCGCCACCCGGGCGACGGTGCGCGAACAGCTGGCTACCTTGCGCGCCATGGGCGTCAAGCGGTTGGTGGCCTTGCGCGGCGACCTGCCCAGTGGCTATGGCGCGGGCGGCGAGTTCCATTACGCCAGCGACCTGGTGGCCTTCATCCGGCGTGAGACCGGCGATGCCTTTCACCTTGAGGTGGCTGCCTACCCGGAAATCCATCCGCAAGCCAAATCCGCCGAGGCCGATTTGCAGGCTTTTGTGGCCAAGGTCAGGGCCGGCGCCGATTCCGCCATCACCCAGTATTTTTTCAACGCTGACGCCTATTTCCGCTTTGTCGATGACGTGCAGCGCCTGGGCGCTGAGGTGCCGGTGGTGCCGGGCATCATGCCGATCACCAGTTCGACCCAGCTGATGCGCTTTTCGGACGCCTGCGGCGCCGAGATTCCGCGCTGGATCCGCTTGCGGCTCCAGGGCTTTGGCGACGACACGGCATCGATCCGCAGCTTTGGCCTGGACGTGATGACCGGCTTGTGCGACCAGTTGCGCACGGCGGGCGTGCCGGGCATTCATTTTTATACGATGAACCAGGCGGCCGCGACGTCCGAGATCATTCGCCGGTTGAAGCCGGCCTGATGGCGGGAACGGTTTTCGCGTTGCCGGTTGCCGTGACGTGCTGGATCAAGCGCGGGCTGGCGGCAGGCCTTCTGGGCCTGCTGGCAGGCTGCACCACGCTCCCTGCACCGCCAGTGCCGGCTGATGCGGCTGATGCGGCGCTGGTTTTAACAGCTCCAGCGCCCGCGCAATCGGCGCCTGTTGCCAATGCTCCGCGACCGTCACGCCTGACGGATTTCATTGCCAGGCGCCTGCGCAAGCCAGTCGAGCCCCCCGTGCCTGCAGTCGAGGCTGAAGCGCCAGTGACGCCAGACATGCCCCTGGATGAAAAATACCAGCTGACCGGCGAGGCGGCCCGCGAACTGGAGCGCGGCCATGCATCGTGGTACGGCGCGCAGTTCCACGGCCGCCGCACCGCCAGCGGCGAGAACTACGACAAATACGCGCTGACGGCGGCGCACAAGACGCTGCCTTTCGGCACCATCGTCAGGGTGCGCAGCCTGGCGCTGGGCCGCGAAGTCGATGTGCGCATCAACGACCGGGGACCGTTTTCCCCGGGACGGGTGATTGACGTGAGCCAGGCTGCCGCCGAGGCGCTGGGGCTGATGGGCGCTGGCGTCGCCGAGGTGTCGCTGAACGTCGCCAAAAGACCCGGCGACATCGCACCTTCGCGCTCAGGCAAAAAAAGCGCGCCGCGTCGCACCGCACGCAAGCCTGCTGATCCCTACCGCCACTAGTCTTTCTGCCGTTTCCAGCCGTCCGGCCATCCGGCCATCCGGCGGCCGCCATCTACTGCATGGATGGGCTTGGCGCAGCCGGTCTTGCCGGTTTATCCGTTTTCGTGCAGGGTCAAACAAAACCGCCAGCGCATCGATAGCGTCTTTACTAGAATTTCAGTAATTCCTGAAACTTCAGTAGATTGCGTACCATGAACCTTGCTCCTTTGACCCAGCGTTTTGTCCTGCATTTCGGCGAGATGGGCAGCCGCTGGGGCATCAACCGCACCGTGGGGCAGATTTATGCCCTGCTGTATGTCTCGCCCCGGGCACTGAACGCCGACGACATTGGCGACGCGCTGGCGTTTTCGCGCTCCAACGTCAGCATGGGCCTGAAGGAACTCCAGTCGTGGAACCTGGTGCGGCTGCAGCACCTGCCCGGCGACCGGCGCGAATACTTCCAGGCACCAGAAGACGTCTGGGCGATCTTTCGCACGTTGGCCGAAGAGCGGCGCAAGCGCGAGATCGACCCGACGCTGTCGATGCTGCGCGACGCGCTGATGGAGCAGCCCAGCGGCGAGGACGACATTCATGCCCAGGCGCGCATGAAGCAGATGCACGACCTGATCGAGCTGATGACCGGCTGGCTGGCCGATGTGCAAAAGATGGACTCCACCACGCTGGTCAGCCTGATGAAGATGGGCGCCAAGGTGCAAAAACTGCTCGAAGCCAAGGACCGGGTGGCCAGCACCGTAAAAGCCGGCTTCAAGGGCCGTGCCTTGCCAATTTCAGCGCCTGCGCCCAAGCCGGCCATCACGTCTTCTTCTGACAAAAACGAAAGCTGACCATGGACACACTTGACCCCGTTGTCCTGGCCCGGATCCAGTTCGCGGCCAACATGACTTTTCACATCCTGTTTCCGACGATCAGCATCTCGCTGGCGTGGGTGCTGCTGTTTTTCAAGCTGCGCTTTGTCAGGACCGGCCAGCAGCACTGGATGGACGCCTACCAGTTCTGGGTGAAGATTTTTGCGCTGACCTTTGCGCTCGGTGTGGTCAGCGGCATCACCATGAGTTTCCAGTTCGGCACCAACTGGCCGGGTTTCATGGAAACCGTCGGCAATGTGGCCGGCCCGCTGCTGGCCTATGAAGTGATGACAGCGTTCTTCCTGGAAGCCACCATGCTGGGCGTGATGCTGTTTGGCCGGGCGCGTGTCAGTGAACGCACGCACACCATCGCCACATTGCTGGTGGCCGGTGGCACGACGCTGTCGGCCTTCTGGATCCTGGCGCTCAATTCATGGATGCACACACCGGCCGGCTTTGAAATGGTCAATGGCCAGGCGCATGTGACCAGCTGGTTTGAAGTGATCTTCAACCCGTCGTTTCCCTACCGCTTCACCCACATGATGCTGGCGTCGGGCCTCACGGTGGCTTTTCTGGTGGCCGGCATTTCAGCCTACCGCTGGCTGCGCCAGGACCGCATGGCCGATGTGATCGCCAGCCTGAAGACCGGTATCTACCTGGCCGCCTTCCTGATTCCGCTGCAGATCGTCGCCGGTGACTTCCACGGCGTGAACACGCTGGAGCACCAGCCGGCCAAACTGGCCGCGATGGAAGGCATCTGGGAAACCCAGAAAGGCGTTCCCGCTGTGCTGTTTGCGCTGCCGGACGAGGAAACCCGGACCAACCGCTATGAAATTGCCATTCCCAAGCTCGCGTCGCTTTACCTGACCCACAGCCTGGATGGCGAGGTCAAGGGGCTGAATGAATTCGAGGGCAAGCATCCACCTGTAGCGCCGGTGTTCTGGGCTTTTCGCATCATGGTCGGCATGGGCCTGCTGATGCTGGCAGTCAGCTGGAGCAGCGTATTCCAACTGGCCCCGTGGAAGAAAGACCCGGCGCGCACGCTCAAAACCTGGCAGGCGAGGGCGCTGGTGGCCATGACGTTTGCCGGCTGGGTGGCCTTGATTGCCGGCTGGTACACCACTGAAATCGGCCGCCAGCCGTGGCTGGTGTCGGGTGTGCTGACCGCCGCTGACGCGGCCTCGAAGGTGGTGGCGCCCAAGATCGCGTTGACGCTTTTCCTGTACCTGGCCTTGTATGCGGGTCTCATCGTGGCCTATGTCTCGGTGGTGTTCTACCTGGCGCGCCACCGCACGCATGCCGACAAGCCCTTCGAGGCCGGCATGGAAGACACGCTCAATCCGGTGAACTACCCGAACCCCGGCGCCGCCCGCAAAGTCAAACCCGCAGGAGTCGCCCATGCTTGACCTCGCTCCCGACCTGACGCAGGCCGCCGGCTGGATGCCGATGGTGTTTTTGGTGGTGATGGGCCTGGCGATGCTGGCCTACGTGGTGCTCGACGGCTACGACCTGGGCGTCGGCGTGCTGATGAACCGCGCCAGCGAAGACGACAAGGACAGCATGATTGCCAGCATCGGTCCTTTCTGGGACGCCAACGAGACCTGGCTGGTGCTGGGTGTGGGTATCTTGCTGACGGTGTTTCCGATGGCACACGGGGTGATCCTGGGCTCGCTCTACCTGCCGGTGGCGATGATGCTGATCGGCCTGATGCTGCGCGGCGTGGCCTTCGACTTCCGCGTCAAGGCGCGCGCTGCGCTCAAGCCGCTCTGGAACCGCATTTTTTTTGCCGGCTCGGTGCTGGCCAGCTGGAGCCAGGGCTACATGCTCGGCTCGCTGATCACCGGTTTTGACGACGGCGGCTGGGTCATCGCCTTCAACGCAGTAATTGGCGCGGCGCTGGTGTCTGCCTATTGCCTGCTGGGCGCCGGCTGGCTGATCATCAAGTCCGAGGGCGAACTGCAATTGCAGGCGGTGCGCTGGGCGCGGGCCAGCCTGTTCTTCACCATGGCCGGCATTGCCGCGATTTCAGTCGCCACGCCGCTGGTCAGCCAGAACATCTTTGACAAATGGTTTGTCTTTCCCAACATCGTGCTGTTGTTGCCGATTCCTGTGGCCACGGCCGTGCTGTTCTGGGTGATCCACCGCAGCCTGCAGCGCCTGCCCACGCGGCTGGCGCAGGGCAATGAATACGGCGCCTGGGTGCCCTTCGGCGCAACCATCGGGGTGTTTGTGCTGGCGTTCTATGGCCTGGCCTACAGCCTGTTCCCCTGGCTGGTGATTGACCGGATCACCATCTGGCAAGCCGCCATTTCACCGGAATCGATGGGCATCATTTTGGTCGGCGCAGCGGTCGTGCTGCCGATGATCATCGGCTACACGGTATTTGCCTACCGGGTGTTCTGGGGCAAGAGCACAGCTCTGAAGTATTAATTAGGCCCCCACGGTCGCCCACTGCGTGTGGCTCCCTGCCCCCCGAGGGGGCCGCTGCGCCTACGGCCCGGCAAAGCCGGTTCCGTGGCCCCGGCTGGGTGGGAGCGATAGCTCCCTTTTTCCGAGAGCTTTTAACTTCCGGTCAGCCGCCGTGTTCGAGTGTGAATCCTGCGTTACGGTCCTGCCCTAGCAATGCGACCATTTGCGGCAGGGCGGCGTTCAGGTCAGCCTTCAGCGTGTGCGGCGGGTTGATGATGAACATGCCGCTGGCGGGCAGGCCGGGGCGAACCACCTCGCCTTCGGTGTCAGTCGTCAGCTTGCTGGACTTGACCGTCAGCGTGGCATGCAGCCAGCTGCGGTGCGCCTTGACGGCCAGGGTTTTCAGCTTGCGCGGCAGGTCGTGGGCTTCGGGACGCGGAATGATCGGGTACCAGACCACGTAGGTGCCGGTGGCAAAGCGCTTGACGGCGTCGGCCATGCAGGCGGCCACGCGCGCATAGTCGCTCTTCATTTCATAGCTCGGGTCGCACAGCACCATGGCGCGCCGGGCTGGCGGCGGCAAGAAGGTTTTCAGCGCCTCGAAACCGTCTTCGCGGGCCACCACGACCTGGCGGCCGACGCCGAGTTGTTCGATGTTGCCGGAAAGCGACTTGAAATCGGTTGGGTGCAGTTCGAACAATTTGAGCTTGTCACGCCCGCTCAGGAATTTTTGTTCGATGAAGGGCGAACCCGGATAAATCTTCAGATGCGCCGCGTCGCCGGTCTGGGCGAAATGCGGGTTCAGGCTGCGCAGCAGTTCCAGGTAGTCCAGCAAGGCCGGCGCCCAGTCGTAGCTGCCGGCCGCAGGCGTGGCTGCATCGGCTGCAGCCGGCGCGGCCTTGGCATCAGGCGCTACTTTTTTGATAGCTGCGCCGGCACGTCCTGCTTGCGCTGGAGCGGCTTTTGAGGCCGAAATCAGCTTGAAGATGCCTTCGCTGGCTTCGCCGCTGGTCTCGGTGTAGTCACCGTCGAGGCGGTACAGTCCGGCGCCGGCGTGGGTGTCGATCACGGTCAGTGCCGTGTCTTTCTGGGTCAGGTACTTCATCAACGCAACAAGGCAAGTGTGCTTGAGAACGTCGGCATGGTTGCCTGCATGGAAGGCGTGGCGGTAGGAAAACATCCCTCTATCGTACCTTCTTGCACGCGAAGGCCCCCAAGAATTGACGCCAACGCCTGATTCTTCATATAATCGAGGGCTCTGCAGCGCACATGTGGTTCCGCGACAGAGTTGCCTTCAGGGGCAAATGACCACCTAAGAGGTTCTCATCAGAGGAACGCCGACCGTGGAAAAGAACCCGACAAACCCCTTTTTTCGAAAAGAAAACTCATGAAAACCTTCAGCGCCAAACCCGCTGATGTGACGCACGAGTGGTTTGTGATTGACGCGACCGACAAGGTCCTCGGACGAGTAGCCAGCGAAGTTGCTCTCCGTTTGCGCGGCAAACACAAGGCCATTCACGCCTCACATCGACACCGGTGATTTCATCATCATCATCAACGCAGCCCAGCTGCGCGTGACCGGTGCCAAGTCAACCGACAAGATTTACTACCGCCATTCCGGTTATCCAGGCGGCATCACTGCCACCAATTTCCGTGACATGCAAACCAAGTTCCCGGGCCGCGCCCTGGAAAAAGCCGTCAAGGGCATGCTGCCCAAGGGCCCGCTCGGTTACGCCATGATCAAGAAACTCAAGGTGTACGGCGGTGCAGAGCATCCGCATACCGCCCAACAGCCTAAAGTGCTGGAAATCGCAGGAGTCGCCAAATGATCGGTGAATGGAACAACGGCACCGGCCGTCGCAAATCCAGCGTTGCCCGCGTGTTTCTGAAAAAAGGCACTGGCAAGATCACGGTCAACGACAAGGACATCCAGGTGTTCTTCGGTCGCCAGACCTCCATCATGATCTGCCGCCAGCCCCTGTTCCTGACGAACCACGTCGAGACGTTTGACATCATGATCAACGTCCACGGCGGCGGCGAGTCCGGCCAGGCCGGCGCAGTGCGCCACGGCATCACCCGCGCCCTGATCGACTATGACGCAACGCTCAAGCCCGCGTTGAGCCAGGCCGGTTTCGTGACCCGCGATGCCCGTGAAGTCGAACGTAAAAAGGTCGGTTTCCGCTCAGCCCGCCGTCGCAAGCAGTTCAGCAAGCGTTAATTCCGCTTTCCCTGCTTCGCAAAAAAGCCGCCTGGTTCGCCTGGCGGCTTTTTTCATGGGCAGTCCCTTTGGGCGCTAAGACGCGCGGGCGGTATGGTTGATTGATTTACTGTACTATTTAGCCCATTGCCCAATGATTAACGGAGTTCCCCATGAGCGCAGTTGCCGAAAATATCCAGACTGAAATGCCTTCCCCCTTTGTGTTTACCGACAGCGCGGCCTCCAAGGTGGCCGAACTGATTGCCGAGGAAGGAAACCCCGACCTGAAGCTGCGTGTGTTCGTGCAGGGCGGCGGCTGTTCGGGCTTCCAGTACGGTTTCACCTTTGATGAAATCACCAATGAAGACGACACCACCATGACCAAGAACGGCGTGTCGCTACTGATCGATGCCATGAGCTACCAGTACCTGGTAGGCGCGGAAATCGACTACAAGGACGACCTGGAAGGCGCGCAGTTCGTGATCAAGAACCCGAACGCCAGCAGCTCGTGCGGTTGCGGTTCGAGCTTCTCGGTCTGAACGCACGATATAAAGGCGTTTAACGCCGTCTTTGCGAAAAAGCTACCTTCAGGGTGGCTTTTTCAATTCCGGGGAAATTTCTCCTGGTGACCTGAAGCCGATTCAGGCCGGATACAGCGCACCCAGCACGCGCGCACCAGCTGCTCCGGTCACGCCGGGCAGGTTGCCCGGCTGGCGCCTGAGCATCTGGCGGGCCAGCCAGGCAAAGGCGGCTGCTTCAACCTGCAGCGGCGGCAAGCCGTGCGCGTCCGAGGTGCTGACGCGCAGCCAGGGCAAGGCCGCCTGCAGGCGCTCCAGCAGATACACATTGAAAGCGCCGCCACCGCAGACAATCAGCTCAATGCTCTCTTTTCCATAGCTTCTGACGTCCGCAGCGCATGCGCAAACCGTCAATTCAGTCAAGGTATTTTGAATATCCCCGGGACGTTCTTGCGCAAAGGGCTGGATCTTTTCAGCCAGCCACGCCAGACTGAACAGGTCGCGCCCGGTGCTCTTGGGAACAGGCTGCGCAAAGTAAGGCTCGTCGAGCAGGCTGGACAGCAGCGCCGGAATCAGCCGGCCGCTTTTTGCCCAGGCGCCGCCTGCGTCAAACGGCTCGCCGGTGTGCTGAAGGCACCAGGCGTCTATCAGCGCATTGCCCGGCCCGCAGTCAAAACCCCGTACTTCAGCAGTAGAACCGGCGGGTGGCAGCACGCTGAGGTTGGAAATGCCGCCCAGGTTCAGCACCGCCACGCCGCTATCGTCGCGACCAAAAACGCCCTGGTGAAAGGCCGGCACCAGGGGTGCGCCCTGGCCACCTGCAGCGACGTCGCGGCTGCGGAAATCTGCCACCACATCGATCCCGGTCAGCTCGGCCAGCAGGGCGGGGTGGTTGAGCTGGAGTGTGTAGCCCACGCCTGAGGGCGCAGCGGACGTTCGCTGTGGCTGGTGCCTGACGGTCTGCCCGTGCGCGCCTATTGCCTGGACCTGGGCGGCGCAAATTCCCTGCGCTTGCGCCTGTTGCAGCAGGGCAGCGACCACGCGCGCATACACCGCTGCCAGTTCGCTGCCCGCCAGCGCGGCCCGGTGCAGTTCATTGTGCGAAGGCACATTGAGCGCCAGCAGTTCGGCCCGGAAGCTGCCGGCAAACGCTTCGCTGGCGCTAGCGACGACGCGCAGCCTGTCGCCGGAAAAATCGACCAGCACGCCGTCGGCGCCGTCAAGAGAGGTGCCTGACATCAGGCCGATGAAATAGTCGTGCATGCAGCGATTTTGCCGCAGCCGCCGCCAGCGCCTGTTGCGGCTTATTCGGCGCGGGTCTGGTCGATGGTGGCGGCGGCCAGCAACTGGTTGCGAAAACCATTGGCCAGTTGCCGGAACTGCGGCAGGGCGGCGGTGGGCACCGGAACCACGTCGCTTTGCCGGGCAGTCGTCATCGGGTCTTGCTGCACGCCGTTGACGCGCACCTCGAAATGCAGGTGCGGCCCGGTGGCCCAGCCGGTGGCGCCGACCAGGCCGATGGTCTGGCCCTGCGTCACGGACTGGCCGAGCTGTACATTGATCTTGCTCAGGTGGGCGTAAACGGTTTCCATGTTGTTGCGGTGCTTGATGAACACCACGTTGCCAAAACCGTTCTGCACGCCGGCGAATTCGACCACGCCGTCGCCGACGGTGCGGGCCGGTGTGCCGGTGGTGGCGGCAAAGTCGGTGCCGTTGTGGGCACGCCAGGTTTGCAGCACCGGATGAAAGCGCATCGAGAAACCGCTGCTGATGCGCGAGAACTCGACCGGGGCGCTGAGGAATGCGCGGCGCAGGCTCTGGCCGTCCAGCGTGTAGTAGCCGCCCTTGAGCGGCAAGCCGGCGGCGTCAATGCCCGGTGGCTGGAACCACATCGCCTGGAACGTCTTGCCGCTGTTGACAAACTCGGCCGACAGCACGCGGCCGGCGCGCATGGTTTCGCCATCGGCTTCCAGGGTTTCGTACACCACGTTGAAGCGGTCGCCCTTGCGCAGCGAGCGGCGAAAGTCAATGTCGGTCGAGAAGATTTCTGCGATCTGCACCCCGACCCCGTCGGGAATGCGTGCATCGTCAATGGCGGCAAACAGCGTGGACTGGATGGCGGCGCTGGCCAGCTGGGCCGAGCGGGTGTAGGGCGCAGTCTCGATGCGCGACGTGAAACCGGCGCTGCTGCGCTCGATGACCAGACGCTGGAACATCTGTTCGTCATCGGTCGCCCAGCGCATGCTGAGCTTGAGCAATTGCTGGCTGTCACTGGCTTCAACGGTGACATTCTTGCCAGGCTGGCCGGCCAGGATCAGCTGCGCGTTGGGGTCGCTGCGCAGAAAGTCATCAGCGGCCGCGTCATCGAGGTTGAGCCGCCTGAGCAGCGAGGCAGCCGTGTCGCTGCTGCGCGTGGCCTCGGTGCGGAACAGTTTGAAGCGGAAGTCGGCCAGCGCCTCGGTCTGGGCCTGCGCCAGTGCAGGCGCCAGCGGCTGAATGGCTTCGAGGACCTGGCGGACCGGCAGATCGGCGGCGTCTGGCGCCAGCGGCGCAACACCGAAAGCCGTCACGCCCGTTCCCAGCAGCAGCACGGCCAGACTGCCGGTGATGCGCCGGGGGTGGCGGCGCAGGCTTTCGCCGACAGCGGTCAGTACGCGTGAAATGGTGAGCAGGGTATGGGCGGCGACGGGCAGGCGCAAAACGTGAATCCCAACTAAAGTGCACCGGCTTCTGGACAGCAGCCGGACAGTGATGACAGGTCAATCGATACCGTCTCCGGGCGTTTTGCCAGCGCCAGGAAGCATCGAACTCGAAAATTTTGGCTTCCCCGCCAGCAATGAGTAGCGCCTTTAAAATGGCGTTCCGACGTAGGAAAGTCGGAATTATATCTGTAAGACATTACGCGGCCGCTGGAAAAACCCTTATGAATCAAGAGCTTGTTACAAATAACCCCCTGTCCGAGCGTGTAAAGATGGCGCTGGCTGTCTCCCTGAGGGGCTGCGACGAGCTGATTCCGCAGGACGAATGGACCCGCAAACTGGTCCGCAGCGAAGCCACCGGCGTGCCGCTGCGCATCAAGCTCGGGCTCGATCCGACCGCGCCCGACATCCACATCGGCCACACCGTGGTGCTCAACAAGATGCGCCAGCTGCAGGACCTGGGCCACACGGTGATCTTCCTGATTGGTGACTTCACCAGCCTGATTGGCGACCCGTCGGGCCGCAACAGCACGCGTCCGCCACTGACGCCCGAGCAGATCAAGGTGAATGCCGAGACCTATTACCGCCAGGCCAGCCTGGTGCTGGACCCGGAAAAAACCGAAATCCGCTACAACAGCGAATGGTGCGATCCGCTGGGCGCGCGCGGCATGATCCAGCTGGCGTCGCGCTACACCGTGGCCCGCATGATGGAGCGCAATGATTTTCACGATCGTTACAAATCCGGCCAGTCGATCAGTGTGCATGAGTTTCTTTATCCGCTGATGCAGGGCTATGACTCGGTGGCCCTCAAGAGCGACCTGGAACTGGGCGGCACCGACCAGAAGTTCAACCTGCTGATGGGTCGGCACCTGCAGCAGGAATACGGCCAGGAGCCGCAGTGCATCCTGACCATGCCGCTGCTCGAAGGCCTGGACGGCATCGAGAAGATGTCGAAAAGCAAGCACAACTACATCGGCATTTCGGAAGACGCCAACAGCATGTTCGCCAAGGTGCTGTCGGTGTCGGACGTGCTAATGTGGAAGTGGTACACGCTGCTGTCGTTTCAAAGCGAAGCCGACATCGCCACGCTCAAGGCCGAAGTGGCGGCCGGGCGCAACCCGAAGGATGCCAAGGTGGCCCTGGCCAGGGAAATCACGGCGCGCTTTCACTCAGCCGCCGCCGCCGACACCGCCGAACAGGACTTCATCCACCGCAGCAAGGGCGGCGTGCCCGACGAGATTCCCGAGGTGACGCTTTCGGGCGCGCCGCTGGGCATTGGCGCGCTGCTGAAGGCTGCAGGATTGGCACCTTCGGGCAGCGAAGCCACGCGCCTGATCGAAGGCAGCGGCGTGCGCATTGATTCCAGTGTGGTGAGCGACAAGTCGCTGAAATTGCCAGCTGGTGTGTATGTGGTGCAGGTCGGCAAGCGCAAGTTTGCGCGTGTCACGCTCAGCTGATGCGCCGGGGCCAGCGTTCATGAAAGCCTTGTTGCAGCGTGTGGCCGAAGCGCGTGTCGTGATTGACGGCGAAGTTGCCGGCCAGATTGGCCAAGGCCTCCTGGTGTTGCTGTGCGCAGAACACGGCGACAGCGAGGCGCAAGCTGACAAACTGCTCGCCAAACTGCTCAAGTTGCGCATCTTTTCAGACGACGCCGGCAAGATGAACCGCAGCGTGCAGGACGTGGCGGGCGGCCTGCTCATCGTCAGCCAGTTCACCCTGGCCGCAGACGTGTCAGGCGGCAACCGCCCCAGCTTTACCGCTGCAGCGCCACCCGAACTGGGCCGCAAGCTGTATGACTTTTTTGTGACCCAGGCCAAAATGTCGCATCCGGTGGTGCAAACCGGCCAGTTTGGTGCAGACATGAAGGTCCATCTGGTCAATGACGGGCCCGTGACGATTCCCTTGCAGTTTTGATTTTGCTATTTAATCAATAGCTGCTCATGCCCGTCAGACGTGCGGGAAAGGCCGATTTGATGCTGAAAACCTGACTTCAGCCCTTTCCGGTTCTTTTTTTTCACTTGGCTGTGACAGCCCGCTCCAGCAGGTCAACCATGTCCTGGTAGCGGCGTGACCTGGCAAGCTGCAGCGGCGTGTTGCCTTCCCGGTCGGTCAGCTGCAGATTGGCGCCGGCGTTGATCAGGGCGCGCAGGGTTTGCTGGTGCCGCACCCCGCCGTTGCCCAGCACCACGGCTTCAATCGCGGCGGTCCAGTGCAGGTTGTTGACATGGTCCAGCGGCGCGCCGGCGGCAATCAGTTGTTCGACCACGCCCGCATGCCCCAGGTGCGCAGCCGCAATCAGTGCGGTGCCGTCATAACGGCTGGTCACCAGCTTCGCGCTGGCGCCCTGCGCCAGCAGCACACGCAGGGTTTCTTCATCATTGGCGACGGCCGCTATCGTCACGCCGTCATAACGGTCCTTGTCGAGCAGGTGGAGGTCGGCACCGCGCTTGACCAGCGCCTTGATGGCCTCGCGCTGGCCCGCAAAAACGGCGACATGCAGCGGCGTGCGGCCGTTGCCGTCACGAGCGTTCAGGTCAGCGTTTGCGGCGGCAAGGCGGTCGATTTTGGCGACGTCGCCTTTTTGGGCGGCCGCGTGAAGGCCCGTGTAGGCCGCCGCTTCTGCTGCCGTCGGCGCAACCTGCGCCAGGGCAGGGCCTCCTGCTGTGGCTGCCATGCCGATGGCAATGGCTGCAAACAGCGTGCGTGCCGAATAAAGGTGCGTGCTGCGCATGGTGTTGTCCTGGACTGAACCGGCCTGCTTATTTCAGCTGGTCCTTGATTTTGTCGATGGCGGCCACGGCGCATTGTTCGTCCAGGTTGCCGCCCGGCGCGCCGCCCACACCCACCGCGCCAATCACTTCATTGCCCACCTTGACCGGCACCCCGCCACCCAGCAACAAATAACCGGGGATGTACACCAGGTTGGCCGCCGCCGGGTTCTTTTGCGAGCCCTCCATCATCGCCAGCGTGGTGTTTTTGGCCGATGCCGAGGTAAATGCCTTTTGCTGGCTGGCAGCCAAGGTGTGCGGGCCCGCATTGTCGGCACGCTGCACGGCACGGACAGTGCCAGCCCGGTCAACCACCGTGGCGCTGACGGCATAACCGTTGGCAGCACAGGCCGCCACGCTGGCCGAGGCCAGCTGGTTGGCCAATTCAAGCGACATGTTCTTTTCAGTGCGAACGGCTTGGGCGCTGGCGCCGGCTGCGGCGATCAGGGACAGGGCGAGGGCTGAGACTTTGAGGATGTTGCGCATGGGGTTCTCCATTTGATTAATTTGTTCGTTACCGGTTTGATTCACCGTGGATGAACTTTAAGAAATGGAGGGCAGATTGCCCATTCGTAGCGCTACGCGTAGGGCTCCGTAGAAATACGGAGGGGTGTCGGCTTGACCGATATGTCAGGCAGCAGATCTGGTTATTGCACCCAAGAAGCCGGCAGCCACCAGAACGAGTGTGGGGAGGCGTGTCAGCAGGAAGCCAGGTCCACGCTTGCAACTCCTGCCCGCCAAACCAGCGCAATAATCCGATTTATCGGTATTTTTCGGAGATATTCTTTCAAATCTGCAAACCTGCAAACCTGCAAACCTGCAAACCTGCAAACCTGCAAACCTGCAAGCCATCAACATCGACTCTTCTCATGCGCCCAGTGCCAGATACAAAACCATGGGGTCGTCGTTGCACACCGTGAATCCGTAGTGCAGATAAAAGGCTTTGGCCTGCTCGTTCTTGGCGTCCACCAGCAAGGCATAGGCTGCGACCTGCTTTTTTGCCTCAAGGCAACGTGCCACGGCGCAACCCATCAGCACTTTGCCTATGCCTTGGGCATGATGGGTTGATGCCACCGCAAAACGTCCCATGCGAAAGCAGGGTACGGGATAACGGGGCAGCTTTTTTTGGGCTTTTTCATCGAGTTGGGTTAGTCCCACCTGAGCGGCGCTCAACGTGTAAAAGCCCAGAATTGTTTGTGGCGCCTGCGAGTCGACCAACACCCTGATTGCGGCTACGCCCTTTTTGCTCTGTTGCACGGCCAGGCGGTGCAAATAGTCATCCAGTGCAGCCACGCCGCAGGTAAAGCCGTGACGCTGGTGCTGGTTGGGGTCCAGCACATGTTCTTCAAACACGCTTGACTTGCTCGGCCTCAAGCAGGGCCGACGCAAGTGCCGGGTTGGGGGTGAACCCCGTGGTGAAAGCGCCGTTGATGGCGGTTGTGAACGCATCAAAATCATGGGCTGTCATGGTGATGCGTGACTCTTGCTCAAGCAGGGCTGCTGCTTTTTCTTTAGCTGCCATTCGCACAAAAGACGCCATCGTTGTGCCCATCAAGGCCGCAGCGCGTGAAACCAGTTCTTTTTCAGCTGCGTCTATCTTCAAGTCAAAGCGGGCGCTGGCAAGCATGATGGATTCTTTTGTCAGATTTCGATACGGCATTTTACCGTATCTTCGTGCTGATGAGTTGTGGGGTTGAGCAAGGGTTTTATCGGCACCACATCGGGATCAAGAAAGCGTCCTAAAGGTCGTGTGTAGTTTTCATCAAATTCCCAACATTGGAAGTGAGCAGCAGGAGGTGGGCGAGAATCGTCCGCAGGGGAATTCAAGGGTTGTTTTCCACCAACCCCGCAAACCGCCGGATCAACTGCGCCAGCGATTCGGCCTCCAGCTTGGCAAACAAATTGGCGCGATGCGTCTCCACCGTACGCGGCGATACCTCCAGCGCCCGGCCAATTTCCTTGTTCGTCAGGCCGGCGACGATCAGGCCCAGTACTTCGCGTTCTCGTTCTGACAATTGCGCAAACCGTTCTTGCGCTTGCCGGTCGGTTTTGTTGCGTTCGCGTGACTTGACGTGCTGGCGCACGGCGTTTTGCAACGCTTCCAGCAGGTGTTCGTCATTGACGGGTTTTTCAAGAAACTCGGCCGCGCCCGACTTGAAGGCGCGGCGGCACATGTCGACCGTGCCGTGGCCGGTGAGCATGATGACGGGCTGGTCCACGCCCTGGCTGACCAGGGTTTCCAGCACGGTCAGCCCGCTGATGCCGGGCATGCGCACATCGAGCACGATGGCACCAATCGCCTGGCGGTCAAAACCCTGCATGAAGGCTTGTGGGTCGGACCACGGCTGCACGCGCAGGCCGACGGTGCCGATCAGCAGCGACAGCGCATCGCGCACGGCTTCGTCGTCATCAATCAGTTGGATCAGCGGTGAAAAGGGGCTGCCTGCTGATCTGTTGACAGGGTTTGCGCCGTGGGATGACATGGTTTTTGAGGCGTTGTTCATGACTTGTTGGCCCGTGGCAATGAGAGGCGAAACACCGCGCCGCGTGGCGTGTTGTGCGTGGCCGACAGGCTGCCGCCCATGCTGCCGGCCAGCGTCTCGCACAGGCTGAGGCCCAGGCCCAGCCCGCCTTCTCGCGTGCTGAAAAAGGGCTCAAAAATGCGCTGCAGCACGTCGGGTGCGATGCCGGGCCCGGTGTCGCTTACCTTCAAGATGCCGGAGTCGCCCTCTGTGCCCAGCTGCAAGGTCAGCTGGCGCTCTGGCGCGGGCACTTTGTCGAGTGCTTGCAGGGCGTTGGTCAGCAGGTTGTGAATCACCTGTTCCAGCGCGACCGGGTCGGCCAGCACGCGGGGTGATGCCTGCTGCCAACTGACTGTGGGCACGACGCCATGGCGGGCAAGCTCTGGCTCCAGCAGGTAAAGCGCGTTGTTGACGGCGTCTTCCAGGCTCACGCTGACGCTTTGCACCGCCATCGCGGGCCGCTCGACGGCGCGGCGCAGGCGGCCCACGACGCTGGATGCGCGGCGTGCCTGTTCGGCAGCTTGCGCCATGGCGTTGCGGGCAATGGCCAGTTCGGGCGGGTCTTCGTCCAGCAAGCGGCTGGCCGCCTGGGTGTTGGCCAGCACGGCAGTCAGGGGCTGGTTCAGCTCGTGCGCCATGCCCGCAGCCAGCTCGCCCAGGGTGTTCAGCCGCCCGACTTGGCCGAGCCGCAGCAGCTCTTCGGCACGCTGTTTTCCGGCGCGCTGGCGCAGCAGGGCGACCGTGCCCATCACCATCACGGCCACCAGCAGTGACCAGGCCAGCATCCAGGCCCAGGGCAGTTCGCCCCAGCCGACCTGGCGCAGCCCGACCACCTCAAAAGGCTGGCTGTCGGTGGCCAGGTGTTTATGAAATTCAAACCGCCAGCCGCCTTCGCCGATACGGCCAGGCTGCAATACGTAGCTTTGTTTGCCGTCGCTTAGCGTCATGCGCACGGGGCTGGTGTCAGGCGCCATCGGCCATTCGCTCCAGGGCACCACGGCGTGCAGGTCCAGTTGAATGCTGAAGCTGGTGGGCGCGGCGGCCAGTACCAGCTGGTAACGGCCACGCGCCAGGTCGGCAACTGCCAGCACGGGTCGCTGCAAGGCATGCGACAAGGCTTCGGCAGCAGCCAGGCGTTCATCGGTCCAGGCGGCATCGCGATCACGCCGCTGCACGCCAATGATCTGCGGGTAAACCGATGGCAGGCGCTGCTCGGGTTGCGAGGCGCCGTGCGGCGGTTGAATCAGCGCCAGCATGGCCATCACGGCGTCATGCTGCACGGCGCGCTGGCTCAGCAGCCGGTGGGCAATGCGCGCGTTGGTTTCAAAATCATCACGCAAGCGGTTCAGCTCAAGCCGCGCGAGCGCCACACCCCCCAGCGCACTGATGGCCAGCCACAGGACGGCGGGGATGAAAAAGCGTTGGGGCTTGCGGGTCATGCGGCATTCTTGCACGGCCTGAATGCCGTGGCATGGCCTCTGTTTTGCTATTGAATAAATAGCTAAAGATGCCCTTGGAACAAGCGCAAGCACCTGATTTGATGCAAAACCTCAGAGGTAGGGATTGGCAATGCCGAGTCTGGTCAGAATCTCGATTTCGCAGGCTTCCATCTCTTGCGCCTCCTCGTCGCTGGTTTCATGGTCCCAGCCCTGGGCATGCAGCGTGCCGTGCACCAGCAGGTGTGCGTAATGTGCCTGCAGGGTCTTGCCGTTTTCCTGCGCTTCCCGCGCCACCACCGGCGCGCACAGCACCAGGTCGGCGGTGACCACGGGTTCCTGCGTGTAATCGAAGGTCAGCACATTGGTCGCGTAGTCCTTGCCCCGGTAATCGCGGTTCAGCGTCTGGCCTTCTTCCTGGCCGACGATGCGCACGGTGATTTCGGCATCGCTTTGCAGCGCATGGCGGATCCAGCGGGTGACGCTGTGCCGTGGCAGGGCGGCGCGGTGCAGGGCGGCGTCGGGGAATTGTCCGAACTGCAGTGACAAACTCAGTGCATCAAGAGCCATTTCGGCTCCTTGCGCTTGTCCGGCGGATGGGAGTAGCTACTAAATCAATAGCGTCTTCTGCCGCTTCAACCACGGCCTTGGCATCGTCCCGGTTGCTGGGCGTCTTGTCGTAGGCGTCAACGATGCGCGCCACCAGCGGGTGGCGCACCACGTCGGCGCTGGTCAATCGGGTAATGGCGATGCCCTGCACGCGCTTGAGCACGCGTTCGGCATCGATCAGCCCGCTCATCTGCGTACGCGGCAGATCGACCTGGCTCACGTCGCCCGTCACCACGGCCTTGCTGCCAAAACCGATCCGCGTCAAAAACATCTTCATCTGCTCGGGCGTGGTGTTTTGCGCCTCGTCCAGGATGACAAAGGCGTGGTTCAGCGTGCGGCCACGCATGAAGGCCAGCGGCGCAATCTCGATCTGCTGGCGCTCGAAGGCTTTTTGCACCCGCTCAAAACCCATCAGCTCGTGCAGCGCGTCATACAGCGGCCGCAAATACGGATCGACCTTTTGCGCCATGTCGCCGGGCAAAAAGCCCAGACGCTCGCCAGCCTCGACCGCCGGGCGCGTCAGGACAATGCGCTGCACCGTGCTGCGTTCCAGCGCATCGACCGCGCAGGCCACGGCCAGATAGGTCTTGCCGGTGCCGGCCGGGCCAATGCCGAAGGTGATGTCATGTGCGGCAATGTTTTCCAGGTAGGTACCCTGGTTGACGGTGCGCGCGCGCAGATCGGCGCGGCGCGTCGTCAGCGTGATGCCGCCCTCTAGCGTGTTGAGCGCCATGTCGCCGGCCAGCATCAGTTGCACGGTTTCAGGCTCGATCGGCCGCTGGGCAATTTCATACAGCGCCTGCAGCACTTCCAGCGCCTGGGTCGCGCGCAGCTTGGTGCCGTCGATCTTGAACTGCTCGAAGCGGTGCGCAATCGTCACCTGCAGGCCCGCCTCGATGGTGCGGATGTGGATGTCCATGGGTCCGCACAGATTGGCCATGCGGGTGTTGTTGGGCGGCGTGAAGGTGTGGCGAAGCATCAAGGTCGGGGTTTCCTAAAGCAGTCAAAACAGGGCGGCAAAACGCGATTGTCTGCCTAAATCCGTGTCACTGGCCGGCTGCTAAGATTTGCCCATGATAGGAAGACTCACTGGCCAATTGGCCGAAAAAAATCCCCCCGAAATCCTGGTGGACTGCCACGGTGTCGGCTACGAAGTGCTGGTACCCATGAGCACCTTCTACAACCTGCCGGGACTGGGCGAGAAGGTCAGCCTGCACACCCATTTCATCGTGCGAGAGGATGCGCAACTGCTGTATGGCTTTGGCACCACTGCCGAGCGCGCCGCGTTTCGCCTGCTGATCAAGATCACCGGCATTGGTCCGCGCATGGCGCTCAGCGTGCTCAGCGGCATGAGCGTGGCTGACCTGGCGCAGGCGGTGACCCTGCAAGAAACCGGCCGCATCATCAAGGTGCCCGGTATCGGCAAGAAAACCGCCGAGCGGCTGCTGCTGGAGTTGAAAGGCAAGCTCGGTGCCGACATCGGTGCGCATGTCAGCGTGACCAATGAGGCGCAACTCGACATCCTGCAGGCGCTGGTCGCGCTGGGCTACAGCGACAAGGACGCCGCGTCGGCGCTGAAAGCCCTGCCGCAGGACGTGGGCGTGAGCGATGGCATCAAGCTGGCGCTGAAGAGCCTTGGGAAATAAATCCGGCCGGTCAGCTTGATCCAATTTCGATTGGATTGGTTAAACTAACCCGACTTAGTCCAGCAGGAGTCTTTGATGCAAACCGTCAACATCCACGAAGCCAAAACCCATTTGTCGCGGCTGGTCGAGCGGGCTTCCAAGGGCGAATCCTTCATCATTGCCAAGGCCGGCAAGCCGATGGTGCGGGTCGTGCCGATCGAACCCGAAACGCCACACATTCCGCAGCGTCTGGGGTTCATGAAAGGCAAGGGCAAAATTCCTGAAGATTTCGACACGATGTACGCCAAGGAAATCGAAGACCTGTTCAATGGCGATGACACGCTTTGAGCCAGCGCCTTTTGCTCGACACCCACTTGCTGCTATGGGCGGCCCTGTTTCCGGAGCGCCTGCCTGAACAAGCAGACCGGCTGATGCGTGATACGGCAAACACGCTGTATTTCAGCACCGTCAGCATTTGGGAAATCAGCATCAAGCTGAGCCGGCCACGCAAGGATCTGGCGATTGATGTCCAGGAGTGGCGAGCCGGCATGCTGCACAACGGCTACCAGGAACTGGTGATCATTTCCCTGCACGCCATGGACGTGCGCAACCTTCCCGATATTCACAAAGACCCTTTCGACCGCCTGCTGCTGGCCCAGGCGATGCGCGAAGACCTGACGCTGGTCACGGCCGATGCCCTGCTGGCCAGCTACCCCGGCCCCATCTTGAAGGTCTGAAACACCATGAGCATCCAAACCGACGACTTCGACATGGCCGACCTGCCGCCTGCCCGGCGCATGCTGTCGTCCGCCCCGGCTTCGCCGAAAGAAGAGGCCATCGAGCGCGCACTGCGCCCCAAACTGTTCGACGACTACGTCGGCCAGGCCAAGGCGCGCGAGCAGCTCGAAATCTTCATCGGCGCGGCCAACAAGCGCGGCGAGGCGCTGGACCATGTGCTGCTGTTCGGCCCGCCGGGCCTTGGCAAGACCACGCTGTCGCACATCATCGCGCACGAACTCGGCGTCAACATGCGCTCAACCTCTGGGCCGGTGCTGGAAAAGCCAAAAGACCTGGCGGCGCTGCTGACCAACCTGGAAAAGAACGACGTCCTGTTCATCGACGAGATCCACCGCCTGAGCCCGGTGGTCGAGGAAATCCTCTATCCGGCGCTGGAGGATTACCAGATCGACATCATGATCGGTGAAGGCCCGGCAGCGCGTTCCATCAAGCTTGACTTGCAGCCGTTCACGCTGGTCGGCGCCACGACGCGCGCCGGCATGCTGACCAATCCGCTGCGCGACCGCTTTGGCATCGTCGCCCGGCTGGAGTTCTACACGCCCGAAGAACTGGCGCGCATCGTCAAGCGCAGCGCCGGCTTGCTCAATGCGCCCATGGACGAGGAGGGCGGCTTTGAAATCGCCCGGCGCTCGCGCGGCACGCCGCGCATCGCCAACCGCCTGCTGCGCCGGGTGCGCGACTATGCCGACGTCAAGGGCAGCGGCACCATCACGCTGGACATTGCCAACCGCGCGCTGGCCATGCTGGACGTCGATCCGCTGGGGTTTGATCTGATGGACCGCAAGTTTCTGGAAGCGCTGATCCACCGCTTCGACGGCGGCCCGGTCGGGCTGGACAACATCGCCGCCAGCATTGGCGAGGAGCCGGGCACCATCGAGGACATGATCGAACCCTATTTGATCCAGCAGGGTTTCATCCAGCGCACCCCGCGCGGACGCATTGCCACGCTGGCGGCGTACCGGCACCTGGGCGTGGCGCCGCCGCGCAGCAATGGTGACACCTTGTTCGAGGCGTGAATGAAATCGGGTGGCGCTTGATTCCTGCCTCCCATAAACTCTGGGCGGCTTAAACGCCGCCGTCGGTCATCCGGTACCAGCCGATCACCGCCGAGACGTACAGGCGCCTCAGTCCGTAAAGCGGGAAGGGCTTGATGACCGACGGCGCAACCGGCAGCGCCCGCTTGTCGCCGCTGGTGATGTATTCGGCCAACGCCTGGCCCATGCGCGTTTGCAACCCCACGCCTCGTCCCTGGCAGCCGATGTCGATCAGCAAGCCCGGCGCCGGTTCGTGCAGATGCGGCAGGTAGTCGCGGGTGATGGCGACATGCCCGCACCAGCGGTAATCAATGGGAATGCCGGCTGCCTGCGGGAACAGCTTGCCAATCACGTTTTCCAGATGCGACCAGTCTGCGGGCTGAGTGGAGTCGGGTTCCCGGAAGGTACCGCGTCCTCCCATCAACAAGCGGCCACTGTGGTCGATGCGGTAATACAGCAGCAGGTTTCGAGCATCCGACGACACATGGCCTTCGGGCAGGATGCTTTTTCGCACTGCTTCGGGCAGCGGCTCGGTCGCGACCTGGAAGGAGTTGGCGTTGATGATCGACTTGGCCAGTTGCGGGCACAGCCCGTCGGTGTAGCCGTTGGTGCACAGCACCACGCGCTCGGCGCTGACAGTGGCGCCGCCTGCGGTCACCACCTTCCACTGGCCCTTGTCATGCTGCAGTTGCGTCGCCGGGCTGTCGGTGTGAATGACCACGCCGGCAGCAATGGCCGCACGCGCCAGGCCACGCACGTAGCTCAGTGGTTGCACCCCGCCGCCGCGCGGGTCCATCCAGCCACCCAGGTATTTGTCGGTGCCCAGCAGCCGGGCGGTTTCGGCCCGATCCAGCAGCTTTGCGCCGACGCCCTGCGCGCTCCAGTCGCGCACGCGCCGCTCGGCCATCTTGAGCGCGGCCGGCGTGTGTGCGCCTTGAATCCAGCCACGGCGCACCTGCGGCACGTCCATCTGGTGCTTGTCGATCAGGTTGAACACGGCATCGACCGTACTGGCAGCAAAATCGACCAGGCGCTGCCCTTTCTCGCGTCCGAACATCGCCATCAGCTCGCTCGGGTCGAACTTCATCCCTGGAATGACTTGTCCGCCATTGCGGCCGGAGCCGCCGAAACCGATGTCGCGCGCTTCCAGTACCACGACACGAACGCCGCGTTCCGCCAGGTGCAGCGCCGTGCTCAAGCCGCAGTAGCCCGCCCCGATGACGACCACGTCGGCTTTGGTATCGCTTTGCAGCGGTGTGGTGTCAGGCGCGGGCGCTGCCGTGGCGGCCCACAGGGACGGACTCAGGGGAAAGAATTCCTGTGACATTTTGGTGCTTTACATGGGGTGGAGAACACGCCGCAGGAAGTCCTGCGTACGTGGGTTTTGCGGGTTGTTGAGCACCTCTTTTGACGGGCCTTGCTCGACGATGATGCCGCCGTCGATGAAAATCACCCGGTCGGCCACTTCACGGGCGAACTGCATCTCGTGGGTGACCACGACCATGGTCATGCCGGCTTCGGCCAGCTTGCGCATCACGCCCAGCACTTCGCCCACCAGTTCAGGGTCGAGTGCCGACGTGGGCTCGTCAAACAGAATCGCTTCAGGCTGCATGGCAAGGGCGCGCGCTATCGCGACACGTTGTTGCTGGCCGCCTGACAGTTGCGGTGGATGCGCACTTTCCTTTTCCGCAAGTCCCACGCTGGCAAGCAGTTCGCGGGCCCGCGCGATGGCGGTTTCGCGCTTTTCGCCCTTGACGTAGACCGGCCCCTCAATCACGTTTTCAAGCACCGTGCGGTGCGGAAACAGATTAAAGCGCTGAAACACCATCGCCACCTCGGTGCGGATGGCCTTGATGGAGGCAGACTGATTGTCCACGCGCTGGCCGTGAATCTCGACGCTGCCGCCGCTGTAGCTTTCCAGCCCGTTGATGCAGCGCAGGATGGTTGATTTGCCCGAGCCTGAAGGCCCGATGATGCACACCACCTCGCCTTTGGAAACGCTGGCATTGATGCCCTTGAGAACCTGGTGCGTTCCATAGAATTTTTGCAGCTCGCGTATTTCAATCATTTCCTGTTCTTCTTTTCAAGATGGCGCACCAGCAGGATCAGTGGGACGCACATGACCAGGTAAATCAGCGCGACCAGCGTGAACACGGTCGCGTTCTGGAAAGTGGAGGTGGCGATCAGTTTGCCCTGCAGCGCCAGTTCAGCCACGGTAATCGTCGAGGCTTGCGACGAGTCCTTGAGCATCATGATCATGATGTTGCCGTAGGGCGGGAGCACGATCTTGACGGCCTGGGGCAATACCACCCGCCGCATCATCAGCCCCCAGCCCATGCCCATGGCCCTGGCCGCTTCCAGCTGGCCGGGATCCACTGCTTCAATGCCTGCGCGGAAGTTCTCGGCCTGGTAAGCCGAGTAGGCGATGCCCAGTCCAAGAATGCCGGCCTGCAGCGCCGAGAGCGAGATGCCTACGTCAGGCATGACGAAGTACAGGAAAAACAAAATCACGATGATCGGAATACCGCGCAGCAGATTGATGATGGCGGCGCTCAGATTGGCCAGCAAAGGAATACCGGACACCCGCATGATGGCCCACACCAGGCCCAGGACGGTCGACAGCAGCAGGGAGCCCAGCGTTACCAAAATGGTAAGCCAGGCACCCTGTAGCAAGATGGGCATGAACTCCAGGGCATGGTGCAGGAACTGAAGCATAGGTAGTCTTTTTCGGTAAGTAGCGCTTTAGGGTTCAGCCGGGACTCACAGGCCCCACTTTTTCAGGATGCCGTCGATCACGCCATTGGCCTTGAGTTTGGTCAGCGCTGCATTGATCTTGCCCATCAGTTCGGTGTCACCTTTGCGGGTGGCCATGCCGATGCTGTTCACCATGGTCGGCTTGAAGGTCGTGACCATGCGCAGGTTGGGAAACTGGCCCTTGGCGACGGCAAAGGCAGCGATGGGGTAGTCCAGAACGCCCGCGTCGATACGGCCTGCATTGGCATCGCGCATCAGGTCAGAGGTTGTTTCGTAGAGCTTGACCTCGGAAAACAGGCCGCTTTTTTGCAGCGGATCGACGAAAGCGGTCCCAACCTGCACCCCCACCCGTTTGCCCTTGAGATCGGCCATGTTCTGATAGGCGACTGTGTCCTGCTTCAGCACGACGACACCCTCGCCGTAGCTGTAGATGGGCAAGGAAAAGTCCACCACCTCCTGGCGTGTGGGCGTGATGAACATCGCTGCGGAGATCATGTCGATGCGCTTGGACGTCAGCGAGGAGATCAAGGCTGAAAACTGCATGGGCTCGATCTGCACCCCGAAGCCGGCTTCCTTGCCTACCGCATTGACGATGTCAACCATCACACCGTCAATGGTGTTGGTCTTGGTGTCCAGGAAGGTGAACGGCGTGCCTGTTGGCGTGGAGCCGACCTTCAAAACCGTCTGAGCCGAGGCGGTGCCGGCCATGGACAGCGTAAAGGTCACAAAAAGAGCCGATGCAAGCGTTGCGAGTTTCATGGTGCGTTTCCTTTTTTCAGTCAGATAAAAAATCATGCCGCTGTTGCAAGGGGGCCAGACCTGGCGGCGTTTCATGGGGTGGCCGTAAGAGTTGTCGGCTACTTCAGCGCGCGGGAAATAGCCCAGAGCACTGTGGTGACCGAGGGACCTGGGTTGCGCCACCGGCGCGGTGTTACGCCGTCATAGCAAAAGCTGTCGCCGCCCCGCAGACGGTAAAGGTGGTCCTGGATGAACAGTTCAAGCTGGCCTTCGACCACATAGCCGACCTGCTCGCCTTTGTGGGTGAAAAACAGCGCATCGCCTGTTGAGCCGCCCGGTTCAATCACGGCCCGGTAGAGTTCAACGCCACCGGTCGAACCCGGCGGCGTCAGCTTTTCCTTGTGGATGCCCTTGTCGCCCAAATCAATGCGCTGGTGCTTGCCGGCGCGTACCACTGCACGCTCCGATGCGCCTTCGTTCTGGTCGTGCTGGGTGTTTCGGATGAGTGTTTCCAGCGGCAATTGCAACTCGTTGGACAGCGCTTCAAGCGTTCGCAGCGAAATCGAGCGCAATCCGCGTTCAATCTGGCTGAGCAGGCTGACTGAAATGCCGCAACCCTGGGCGACCTGTTGCAGGGGCCGTCCCAGCGCTTTTCTGCGGTGGCGCACCTGCTCTCCCAGCCAGAGGTCAATCACGGAATTGATCCGCTGCGCAGGAAACGCAGGAGATACAGGCGTAGCTTTCCATGGCTCGATTTGTTCGGCTGGGGCTTCGGCAGTGGGGGAAGGGGGCTGACTCATGTCTATGGGCGTAGCGTGTTAAATTTTCACTTATGTGTAATTTTTACATAGCAATTGTTGCGCCAGTCTAGACAGGAGTGACTCGACTTCCATTAGGGCGAACCCTTGCCATGCATTGGGATGGCCTTGTCTTGTCGAAATTTCCCAAGTAAAGGGAAGATTTTTTCCAGCTACCTGCCCGGAAGGAAGTGCATGCAGTTGCGGATGAGTTTTTTTGGGCGGAACCTCAGTGAAACGATCAGGCTTGTTGCTATGCACACTGATGGTGCAGGCTGAACGGGATGTGCCCCTTTTTTGCCACAGGTATCTTGTGATGGACTTCCAAGCCCTTATGGTCGGGCTGCACGTTTTCTGTTGTACACGACCGGCCAGCGCCAGTTCATTCCAGCGGTCATGATGCAGAAAGAGATCCGGATTTTTGTTCCATGAGACGGCAAGGCAAGGCAATGCACGGCGTTGCGCCCATGTGCGGATCGGATCACCAGTTCTGCCGGACATATGCCGGCCGAATCCGCATTTTTTTCACGATCCCGGACGGTGCGAACAGAATGACGAATTCGGCATTCTTCGGCTCGCTCCTCAGTGGATTGCTTCGGTAAACCCAGACCTCATAGGCGCTGTCGAACCGGACCACTGTGGCCGGGCCAAGCGCCGCCACCACATCTGCTTTGCGGGACTGGCCAATCACGACTGCCCCGCTCGCGGCCTGCATCGACAGGCCGGAATCACGAAACGGGCCGGTCGTGCCCGCAGGGCCGAACGGCCCGGCGCAACCGGCCAGCCACAGGCACACGGTCAACAGCCAAGGCAGCACGGAGCCAACCCTCATTCATCCTCCATGTACTCAAATTCGACCCGCGTGTCGTCAGGCCAGCTGCGGTCGCCCAGCGGAAGCACATAGGTACGGTCCACCAGCACCTCGCAATCGCAATAGGGCAGTTCGTCCTTTAGCTTCGGATCGTCGCTGGCGGCCGCGTAGAGCATGTCGATAGGCAGGATTTCGCGCCGCTGGCCGGCGACCAGCGTGACGCTGAACAGCGGCCGGTCGGCAAAGAACAGGTAGAGCGGCGCCTGCCGGTCGCAGTAGGCCGGCGTGTCCAGCAAGGCCTTGACCATCCGGCCCACGATGTTGCTCCGGTTGGAAATCAGGCCGGCTTCCATGCCCACCCGGCATTCCATCCGCAGGTCGCCCAGGCGCCGCGTGTAGGGCGGCAGACCGGGCGTTTTGATCTCGCTGCGCCAGGTCATGCTTTGCGCCCTGCGGTTGGGCGACACCTGGGCATTTTCGTCGTAGGCCTGCTGGCTGCGCGCCAGCGTGAAGGTCTGGTCCGGCGCAATCGGCACCACAAAATCCACCGTGGTGCCAACCACTTCCATTTCGATGCGCTGCATGTCGGTGTCCGGCCGGCGCGGCAGCAGTTTGAAGCGCAGCGATGCGTCGGGGGAGTGCAGGCCGCGCTCCTGCTCGAACAGGTCCATTCCCCTGATCATTTTTCGATATGATTTTTCGACAGGGTCTGGGTTCGCCTTGGCGGAGATCGTGACCGTTGGGAGATTCCCGCCGGTTTTATCCTGCGCCGCCGCGTTCAGACAAGCGGATGCGGCAAGGCATGTCCAGGCCATCGGCTTGAACAAGCGCAGAAAAAACAAGCCGTTGGCGGGCACTTCAACAGTCGGCATGGCATTTTTCGTGACGGAAGATGACATGCTCCGCTGCGCTTATTGGTGCGACGCCAGATACTCGCGCACGGCCGTGACGTGTTCGCCGACCTGGGTCACCGCTTGTGCCAGTTCGGGCTCGGTGCAGTGCAATTCCTTGCTCCAGTACGCAAGTTCCTCCCGGTCGATGATGTCGATGCGACCGGGGTCCAGGGGTTTGAAGGGGATTGGATGGTCGGGCATGTCGGGCTCCTCTGAGTTGGTTGCACCCTCAACGATACTGGCGTCCCTGTCGCGAGGCAATACCTTCAAGCCGCCCGACCGCCGGTTCAGCCCCTGTCTGCCCGGCGCGGACGCACCTCGGTTCCGCCCCTGCCTGCGGTCCGGCCAGTAACGGTGTCCGACACGCCGGCCAGCGTGCCCACTCCTGGGCAGCCCTGGTCATCGTTGACGTACACCAGCGTCGCGCCCCGGCCAAAGCGCTGAGGCACGGTCCGGTGGTATTCATACCGTGTGTCCACCGGTGCGTCGCTGGACTGGTGGATCAGGCTGCCGGCAGGGTTGTACACGCTGTAGCAGCCGGCATGGGCCGACATCGTCAGGCAGCAGGCCGCAAGCATGGCAAAAACGTTTTTCAAGATCAGTCTCCAGTCATTGGGTTTGATCATACGCAGTCCCCCGGCCCTGCACTGTAGGACGTGCGAGCATTTCGCACGCTTCGGCAAGCCTGAGATTTCGACGCACCGGCGCCTGTCTTACATGCTGGAGGAAGGCGTAAATTCAGTATGAAGTCGTTGCAATGGCTGAACGTCTCCCGCCTGACCGTCCGGGGTCTGCATCCGGAATGCATCCAGATGGCTGACTGCGTGGCCTTTTCCTGGCGGGGGGATTTGACGGCGCTTTGCAATCCGCATGAAAAACGATCACGGCCTTGTTTCACCTTGCCGTGATGCCGTAATAAGTGGCATTTACTATTTATTTGATAGCTGCTTGCGACCGGCCGCATTGCGTAAAAGCCACTTTTTACTTGAATTTCAGGTCATCGCCCCGCGCGCATCCACCCGGATGATGCGTTCGACGGTGCCGCTTTTCAGCCCGCCGCTGACACCGATCATCGCGTCGTGCAGGTTCACCGTCGGGTCGCAATGGCCGGGAATCAGCCAGAGCGGCTGGCCCAGGTCGGGCAGGCGGTCGTGGCCGGCCGAGGGCCGCAAGATGCCGTGTTCGTCGCCGCCGTTGAAGTAGTCCAGCCCGCCCTGGCCATCGAAATCATGCACCCGGGGCAGGCCCGAATCAATGGCGTGGCTTTTGTGGCCGGCGTCGCATACCGCGTGGCTGGCGTTGCGGCTGATGACCTGCGTCCGGACGAACAGCGAATGCTCGAAATAGGGCTGCACCGGGTCGCGCTGGTTCTGCGCATAGTCGGCATCCATGAAGATGAAGGAGCCGGCCTGTAGCTCGCCGTAAATGCCGCTGGCGGCCTCCAGCGCGAAGCTGCCGGTTCCGGCGCCTGTCACCAGCCCGGGCGCAATGCCCTGGGCCTTGAGCAACTGGCAGGTCAGCTCGACCGCCTTCATGGCACTGGCCGAGGCCATGCGCCGCTCCTGCACATTGCGCAGATGCTGGGCCTTGCCGTGGTAGGCCTGCAGTCCGGCAAAACGCAATGCCGGATGCTTGCGGATTTCCAGAGCCAGCATGACCGCGTCCGGTCCGGGCTGGACGCCGCAGCGGCCCTGGCCGACGTCGATCTCGACAAACACGTCAATTACCGTGGCCGCGCTGGGCGTGCCGTTGTGCGCGCCCGTCCGGGCGTCGGTCATCGCCTGAGCCAGCCGGACCACGCCTTCCCGGCTGTCCACGGCAATGGCGATCTGTCCGCCATGCGCGGCGACTGCCTGCGTCAGGGCCGCCACCCGCGCGAGCTTGGCCGGCGCGATCACCTCGTTGCTGATGTACACGTCGTGTACCCCGCCGGCAACCATGATCTCGGCTTCGGCGGTCTTCTGCACGCACACGCCGACGGCGCCGGCCTTGACCTGCATCTTCGCCAGCAGCACGCTTTTGTGCAGCTTGGCATGCGGGCGCCAGCGGACCTGGTGCTTTCGCGCAAATTCTGCCATTCGGCCCAGGTTGCGTTTCATGGCGTCCAGGTCTATCACCAGCGCCGGGGTGTCGATGTCCTGGACGGATTTGCCGATCAATCCGGACAGGTGCACAGTGAGTTTGCCCATCAGGTGCCTGCGCCCGCAACAGCCGGTCCGGCGGCGAACAGACCATCGTCCAGCGATTCGTCGTCCAGGTGCTGGGTGTCTGCCCAGCCGACCAGGCTGAAGCCCTGCGGCGTCCACAGCAGGCGGTTGATGGCCGCGTTGCCCAGCGTCCAGGTGCGCGGCGCCTGGATGTGCAGGCGCGTGGCCGCTCGGTAGAGCACATCCATCACGCCGCCGTGGCCGACCACCGCGATCAGCTCGCCCGGATGCCTGGCGGCCAGCCGCTCGACGGCCTCGACCACCCGGCGGTTCAGGTCCACCAGCGACTCGCCGCCGGCGGGGGCGAATTCCGGATCGCGCTTGCGCCAGCGCATCGACTGGTCGGGCAGCAGGGCTTCGATCTCGGCAAAGGTCTTGCCTTCAAAGTCGCCAAAACCGCGTTCGCGCAGGCCGGTTTCAGCGTTGACCGGCAGCCCGTGTGCGCGCCCCAGGTACTCCGCCGTCTCCCAGGCGCGCACCAGGTCGCTGGCGTACACCGCCGCGATCGGCTCATGCCTGAGCGCCCGCGCCATGCGGGCTGCCTGCACCCGGCCGGTGGCGTTCAGGGGAATGTCAAGGCGGCCCTGGATGCGGGTGTCCACATTCCAGGTGGTTTCGCCATGGCGGATGGCAATGATGCGGGTCGGTTCAATCATGGGGTGAGGGTACGTTCACAAAACATGCGAAGAAAAAAAGTGCAGTGCGCAAAGCGTGGGCGCTCCAACCCAGCCAGGGCCGCGGAACCGGCTTCGCCGGGCCGCAGGCGCAACGGCCCCCTCGGGGGGCAGCGAACCACACGAAGTGGGGAGCGTGGGGGCCACATTCATCTGGGTATTTGGACGCTGATGCGGCGTGGCCCCGGCGGCGGTTGCGGAAAGCCCTGCAGCGCCGCGTCCAGCATGGCCGACAGCACCGCAGGCGACTCGTTCTGAATGCCGTCGTTGGTGACACGGGTTTCAAAAACAACCTGGCTGTTGCCCAGGTCGCGCACCAGCAGCGTCAGGTCGCGGTGAAAGTAGGGGCTGGGCGCTGAATAACCCAGCGGGAAGGAGAGGCCGAAGGCCGCGCCCCGGTTGCCGCCGCCCAGAAAAACGCCGGGCATGCCAAATCCGAAGCCGTCATAACCGGGGCCATAGGGCAGGGCTTCGATCACCTGGGTGCTGACGCGCACCTGCACGCTGAAGCGCGCCGCTGCCGGGTTCAGTTCCATCCCGACCCTGGCCAGCGCGACGCGTGCGGTTTCCTCGACGCGGTCCTGGTAGGCGGCGCTCACCTGCTGCGACGGCAGGCGCTCGAAGCGGTAGGGCGTGCCGGGCCCGGGCGGCGGCGCGTTCCAGCTGTGGAATGCGGTGACATTGTTTTCAACCAGCTGCAGTCCGGAACAGCCGACCATGAAAAACCCCAGCATGGCAATTGAAAAAATGGCGGCAATTGCTCGTTTCATAAGGCCTCCTGTAGGAATCAGTGAAAAAAACGGTCAGCTGGACGTTCGCGGGCTGATGCCGATCACGGCCCGGCCCGGAGGGACGACTTCCGTGAACTCCTCGGCGTCGAAGGCCTTGTCGCCTTCGGGGTCGGCCACGCCGGTCGTCCTGATGCCCTTGAAATCGTGGCGCTTGCTGTCCATCAGGTGCGACGGCACGATGTTCTGCAGCGCGGAAAACATGTTCTCGATGCGACCGGGATACTGCTTTTGCCAGTCGCGCAGCATATTGCCGACCTGCTTGCGTTGCAGGTTTTCCTGGCTGCCGCACAGCGTGCACGGAATGATCGGGAAGTCCTGCACTTCGGCCCAGCGCGTCAGGTCTTTCTCGGTCACGTAGGCCATCGGCCGGATGACGATATTCTTGCCGTCGTCGCTGACCAATTTTGGCGGCATGCCCTTGAGCTTGGCGGCAAAGAACATGTTCAAAAAGAAGGTCTGCAGCATGTCGTCCCGGTGGTGGCCGAGCGCTATTTTTGTGCAACCGAGTTCGCCCGCCACCCGGTACAAAATGCCGCGCCGCAGCCGCGAGCACAGCGAGCACAGCGTCTTGCCCTCGGGAATCACGCGCGTGACGATGCTGTAGGTGTCCTGGTTTTCGATGTGGTACGGCACGCCCAGCCTGGCCAGGTACTCGGGCAGCACATGCTCGGGAAAGCCGGGCTGCTTCTGGTCGAGGTTGACGGCGACCAGCTCAAAGTTGATGGGCGCGCGCTTTTGCAATTTCAGCAAAATGTCCAGCATGGCGTAGCTGTCCTTGCCGCCCGACACGCAGACCATGACCTTGTCGCCTTCCTCGATCATGTTGAAATCGACAATCGCCCGCCCGACCTCGCGGCACAGGCGCTTTTCCAGCTTGTGGTCCTCGCGCTCGATCTTCATCGAGTTCTGCACGCGGGCTGAAGTCTCAAGTTGTTCGTCTATCCAGAGTGCATTCATGCCGTTCACCACTGTCCTGTCTCGACGCGAATGGCCACTTCGCAGTCGTCAAAGATTTCAAGTTTTGCAATTTTCACGCGCACGCCCAGCACGCCGGGCAGTTGCATCAGCCGGTGCGCCAGCTTGCCGATCAGGCTTTCCAGCAGGTTGGCATGCTCGGCGGTGCATTCGGTGATGATGATCTGGCGTACCTTGCGGTAGTCGAGCACATGGTGAATGTCATCGTCGTGGGGCAGCAGCGGCTGCGTGCCCAGGTTGAGTTCGGCATCGACCTGGATCGGTTGTGGCGCGTTTTTTTCGTGCTCCAGGATGCCCAGGTTGGCGTCAAAGCGCAAGCCGGTGAGGTTCAGGATCTGGGTGCCCCGGGTGGTGAACATGTTGACAGTCTGTAATAGGTAATGAAAGGGGTCTGTCAGCCATTGCCGACGCTTGTGACGTGGCAAGGCTCACATCAGCGAAAAATCGCGTTCGAAGCGCATCAGGTGCTGGCCGCCATCGACCAGCAGCGTGGTGCCGGTGATTGAAGAATTCTCCAGCGCAAATTTCACCGCATTGGCCACATCGGCCGGCGTGGACGAGCGGCCCAGCGGCGAAAGCTTGTGGCGCGCGGCGAACTCCGCGTCGCTCAAAAGATGGCTGGTCAGCGTCAGGCCGGGCGCGACGCCGACCACCCGCACCTGCGGCGCCAGCGCCATCGCCAGCATGGTTCCGGCCGCTTCCAGTGCGGCCTTTGACAGCGTGTAGCTGAAGAAATCGGGATTCTGGTTCCACAGCTTCTGGTCCAGCAGGTTGACGACCGCGCACTGGCCGGCATGGTCGGGTGTGGCGCGCGACACGACATGCGCATGCAGCGCCTGGGCCAGCAAAATGGGCGCGCCGGCGTTGCTGTGCAGGTGCTTGTCCAGCGCGGCAAAGCCAAAGCTTGCGGCGCTGTCGTGCTCGAAGGTCGAGGCGCTGTTGACCACCGCATCGATGCGGCCAAAATGCCGGACGACGCGGGGCAGCAGGCCGCGCACGGCGGCTTCGTTTGACAAATCAGCATCAAAAGCGGCCGATCCGCTCGTCAGGCGGTCACAGTCAGCTACGGTTTTAAGAGCGTCTTCTGCAGAGCTGCGGTAATGCACCCCCACCTGCCAGCCAGCGGCTGCCAGTGTCAGCGCGATTTCGCGGCCCAGCCGCAAGGCAGCGCCGGTCACAAGGACCACGGGTCGGGGCAGAGAAGGTGTCATCGGATGGCGCAAAAGGTGAGGTCAGGAGGGCGGCCAAAGGGCAGGGGGAATCGCAGACAATCAGGTTTGGTGACAAACATGACGAACCCCTCTATTTTAACGACCACCCTGCAAACCCTGATAGCCAAGGCGATTGACGAGGCTGGCGGCTGGCTGGGTTTTGATGTCTTCATGGCGCTGGCGCTCTACCAGCCGGGCCTGGGCTACTACGCCAACGACTCGCAGAAATTCGGACGGATGCCTGCGGAAACCCGTGCGATCGATGGCGCGCAGGCCGGCGGTAGCGATTTCGTGACTGCGCCCGAGCTGTCGCCGCATTTCGGCCGCACGCTGGCGCGGCAGCTGGCCGAGGCGCTGCAAGCGTCAGGAACCCACGAAATCTGGGAATTCGGCGCCGGTTCGGGTGCGCTGGCGCAGCAGCTGCTCGACACGCTGGGCGACCAGGTCGCGCGTTACACGATTGTCGATCTCTCCAGCGCCTTGCGCGAACGCCAGCGCACGCGGCTGGCGGCGCACGCCGGCAAGGTGGCGTGGGCAACCGGGTTGCCTGCCCGGATGCGCGGCGTGGTGCTGGGCAACGAAGTGCTCGATGCCATGCCGGTCAAGCTGCTGGCGCGCCTGAACGGTGTCTGGCACGAGCGCGGGGTGGCGCTGCACCAGGGCCGTTTCACCCCCGCCGACATGCCAACCGAATTGCGCCCGCCGCTGGAAATTCCCGGCACGCACGACTACCTCACCGAGATCCATCCGCAGGGCGAAGGTTTCATGGGCACGCTGGCCGACCGGCTGGAGGCGGGCGCCGTGTTTTTGCTCGACTACGGCTTCCCCGAACACGAGTATTACCACCCGCAGCGCAGCATGGGCACGGTGATGTGCCACCGTGCGCATTTGGCTGACGGCGACGCGCTGGCCGATGTTGGCGAAAAGGACATCACCGCCCACGTCAACTTCACCGGCATTGCGCTGGCCGGGCAGGACGCCGGGCTCGAAGTGCTGGGCTACACCAGCCAGGGGCGGTTCTTGCTGAACTGCGGTTTGCTGGACGGACTGCAGGACGCTTCGCTGGCCGAGCGCGCCATGGCGCAAAAGCTGGTCAACGAGCACGAGATGGGCGAGTTGTTCAAGGTGATAGCCTTTGGCGCCAAGGGCCAGCCGGTCTGGACGCCACTGGGTTTCGCGGCGGGCGACCGGCTGCATACGCTGTAAGCTGTACCGATGATCCGCTGGTTCATCGTCATCTTTCTCGCGCTGATGCTCATCAGCTGGGTTTCACCGCTGCTGCAAAAACTCGGCTTTGGCAAGCTGCCGGGCGATTTGCGCTTTCGCCTGTTTGGCCGCGAATGGTTCATTCCGGTCACCACCACCATTTTGCTGAGCTTTGTCGCCAGCCTGGTCAGCCAGCTGATCTGATCTGATCTGATCTGACACCAAGGACCCGCCTGCCATGAATGCTCCGTCACTTTCCCTGGCCATGCCACCCGAACTTCGCCTGCCTGACGGCGCGGCGCCCGTGGCCTGCGTCGATATCGGCGGCACCAAGGTCGCGGTCAACGTGGTTGATGTGCGCGGGGCGCTGGGCCGGCGCGTCGAGCCGACGGTCAAGGAAGGCGCGCCCGATTCGCTGGCGCGGCAGGTGCTGCGCATGATTGGCGCGAGCTGCGATGACGCACACATCAGCCCGCGCGACATCGCGGCGGTCGGCGTGGCGTCTTGCGGGCCGTTCGTGATGCGCCAGGGCCTGGTCGAGTTGGCCACGCCCAATATCTGCGGCGGCCTGGCAGGCAGCGGGCGCGGGCTGCCCAACGACTGGACCACGGCGCTGCTCGAAGCGCCGTTGCGCGAGGTTTTTGCCAATGTGGTGGTCGAGAACGACGGCGTGGCCGCGCTGCAGGCCGAACGCCGCTGGGGCGCGCTGCAGGGCATCGCCAACTGCGCCTACGTGACCTGGAGCACCGGCATCGGCACCGGCCTGTGCGTCGATGGCCGGGTGCTGCGCGGCAAGAACGGCAACGCCGGCCACGCGGGCCACATCTTTGTCAGCGACAACGATGACGCGCTGTGCGGCTGCGGCAATGTCGGCGATGTCGAGGCGCTGGTGGCCGGCAACGCCTTGCCGCGCCGGTTTTCGGCTTATCCCGATGCTGCTAGTATTTTGATAGCTGCCAAGGCAGGCGATACAAGCGCAAACACCATTATTGATGAGATATGCCGGGTCATGGGCCGGGCGCTGTACAACCTCATCGTGCTGCTCGACCTGGAGCGCATCAGCCTGGGCGGCAGCGTGTTCTGGCACCACCGCGACTTCCTGTTGCCACGCCTGCAGGCGAACATCCAGGGCAAGCTGCCCGCGCTGACCGACGGCTGCACGCTGGTGCCTGCGGGCCTGGGCGACAAGGTGGGCGACTACGCCGCGCTGGCACTGGTGGCCTGAAGCGGTGTGAGCTGCGCCGGCGCTAATCCGGCTCGCAGGCGGCCAGCGCGTCCAGATAGGTCTTTCGCCACCAGTGCACGTCCTGGTTGCGCACCCGCTCCAGCAACTGCTGGTGTCGCCGCTGGCGTTCAATCAGCGGCATCTGCAGCGCCAGCTGGATGCTTTCGGCCGTGCCGTGCACGTCGTAGGGGTTGACCAGGATGGCTTCCTTGAGCTGCTCGGCCGCGCCGGCAAAGCGCGACAGCACCAGCACGCCGGGGTCGGCCGGGTCCTGCGCGACGATGAATTCCTTGGCCACCAGGTTCATGCCGTCGCGCAGCGGCGTGACCAGCGCCACGTCGGCGACGCGGTACAGCCCCGGCAACCGCTTTCGGGCGACGTTGCGGTGGATGTAGCGCACCGGCATCCAGTCCAGCTCGCCGTAGTCGCCGTTGATGGCACCGCACAGGCTTTCCAGTTCCTGGCGCAGGTCGGCATAGGTGTCCAGCGCTTCGCGGCTGGGCGAAGCGATCTGGATCAGGGTGGCGCTGTTGATGTTTTCCGGATAGTTTTTCAGCAGTTCTCGAAACGCCTTCACGCGCTGCGGCAGGCCTTTGGAATAGTCCAGCCGCTCGACGCCCAGCAAAATGCGGCGGCGCGAATATTCGTTTTTCATGCGCTCGTACATGTCGCGGCCTTCCTTGGCATGCGTCAGCGCGGCGAATTCGTCCACGTCGATGCCGATGGGAAAGGCCTGCGCCTGCACCTTGCGGCCGAAGGCGCGGAACTGGTGCTCGTCAAGCGTCTCGGCGCCGACTTCCTTGCCGACGTAGCGGGAGAAATGCTCGACATCCGCCTGGGCCTGGAAGCCGACCAGGTCATAGGCAAACAGCGAGCGGATCAGCCATTCATGCTGCGGCACGGCGGCCAGGATCAGCGGCGGCGGCAGCGGAATATGCAGGAAAAAACCGATGCGGTTCTTGCAGCCCATGGCGCGCAGCTCGGCCGCCATCGGGATCAGGTGGTAGTCGTGCACCCAGATGAGGTCGTCGGGCTTGAGCAGCGGCATCAGCTTGCGCGCCAGCAGCTTGTTCACGCGCCGGTAGCCGCCGATGTAGCCGGCGTCAAAGTCGGCCAGGTCCAGCCGGTAATGGAACACCGGCCACAGCACGCCGTTGCTGTAGCCCAGGTAGTAGCTGTCGTGGTCTTCCTTGCACAGGTCCACCGTGGTCAGCGTGACATTGCCCGAATGGTGGGTATGCACCTCGCCTTCGCCCGGCGTGCCGTTTTCGACCACCGTGCCGCTCCAGCCAAACCACAGCCCGCCATTGGCCGACAGCGCATCACCCAGCGCCACCGCCAGGCCACCGGCACCCGCCGACTTGCGCGGGTCGGCGATGCGGTTGGAAACAACAACCAAACGGCTCATGGGGCTTCTCCTGTGCAGTTGTCAGCGGACTGTGCAATCGCTATGGGCCGGGGAAAGCCCTCATCCCAGCCTTCTCCCAAAGGGAGAAGGAGCCATGCGGGGATGGAAAAGGCGAACCTTTCATGGCGCGCACGGGCAGCCGCCCCAACCCGGCAGGGGCCGCAGAACTGGCTCGGCCGTGCCGCAGGCGCAGCAGGCTCCACGGGCGTCAACGAACCACACGCAGTGGGAAGCGTGGGGGCACCATTCCCCAACCCGGCAGGGGCCGCGGAACCGGCTTTGCCGGGCCGCAGGCGCAGCAGCCCCCTCGGGGGGCAGCGACCCGCGCAGCGGCGGAGCGTGGGGGTCATACCTGGCTGTCCCAGGGCGCCGACAGGCGCATCGCGGCATTGATGATGCCGACCATGGAATAGGTTTGCGGAAAGTTGCCCCACATCTCGCCGGTGACCGGGTGCGTGTCCTCGGACAGCAGGCCGACATGGTTGCGGGCGGCCAGCATGGTTTCAAAAATCGCCCGGGCCTGGTCCTTGCGGCCGATGCGCGCCAGCGCGTCGATGCGCCAGAAGGTGCAGATGTTGAACGCCGTCTCGGGCTTGCCGAAGTCGTCGGGCGCCTCGTAGCGGCGCATGTAGGGACCGTCGCACAGGTACTTTTCCAGCGCGTCCACGGTGGCCACGAAGCGCGGGTCCTTCGGCTCGATGAAGCCGACCTCGATCATCAGCAGCACGCTGGCGTCCAGGTCGCGTCCGCCAAAGCTTTCGGCAAAGGCCTGGCGTTCCTCGCTCCAGGACTCGCGCAGGATGCGCTCGCGCATGACCTGCGCATGGCCGCTCCAGTACAGCGCGCGCTCGGGTTGCTGCAGGGTGACGGCGATCTTGCCCAGCCGGTCGCAGGCGGCCCAGCACATCAGCGCCGACGAGGTATGCACCCGGGCGCGGGTGCGCAGTTCCCACATGCCGGCGTCGGGCTTGTCGTAACAGCGAATGGCCTGCTCGCCGACCGCTTCAAGGCGGGCAAATTCGGCCGCGCCGGCCCGGTGCAGCAGCCGGTGGTCGTGAAAGGCCTGCGCCGCGCCCAGCACCACGTTGCCGTACACATCGTGCTGGAAATGCTCCTGCGCCTGATTGCCCACGCGCACCGGCCCCATGCCCCGGTAGCCGCCCAGGTGGCCGTACACCGCCTCGGGCAGTTCCAGCTCCATGCCGATGCCGAACAGGGGCTGGATGTGCCCGCCGTCGGCCTGCACCACGACATTGCCCAGCCAGCGCAGGTAGTCCTCCATGGTGCCGACTTCGGACAGGCTGTTGAGCGCCCGAACGACGAAAAAGGCATCGCGCAGCCAGCAAAAGCGGTAGTCCCAGGTGCGTCCGCTGTTGGGCGCCTCGGGAATGCTGGTGGTCATGGCCGCGACAATCGCGCCGGTGTCCTCGAACAGCGACAGCTTGAGCGTGATGGCCGCGCGGATCACCGCTTCCTGCCATTCCAGCGGAACGTGCAGCCGCTGGCTCCACTTGCGCCAGTAGGCCAGCGTTTCCTGCTCGAACAGGCGCGCCGTGTCGGCAATGCCGTCGGACAGCGATTCGTCGGAGCCGAGCAGGAAATTGTGCTCGCGCGTCAGCACGAATGCCCGCTTGGCCAGCAGGTGCGACAGCGGCGCGTCGGTGTTCAGGCGCAGCGTCAGCGCATCGCCGACATAGCGCAGGTGGTTGCTGCCCTGGGTGACCACCGGGCGCGAGCGGCCCCAGTCGAACAGCACGTCGAGCAGCACGCGGATGCGCGGCGCGCCGTGGATCGGCCGCACCCGGCGCACCAGCATCATGGGCTTGAAAAACCGCGAGCGGCTGTAAAAGCGCGGCGCAAAGTCGGTGATCTCGACCGCCTGGCCGCTCTTGTCGAACAGCTGGGTGCGCAGCACAGCGGTGTTCGGGTCATACCACTGCTTGGAGTGGGAAAAGTTCTCGATCTCGATGGAAAAAGCGCTGGCCTGGTCAGTGTCGTCGAGCAGCGCGTTGAACACCGGGTCGCCGTCAAAGCGCGGCAGGCAGCACCAGACGATGCGCCCGCGCGCATCAACCAGCGCGCTGAAGGCGCAGTTGCCGATGACGCCCAGCGACAGCGACGGCGGCGCCGGCGGCGAAAAATTTGGGGTAGAAGATGCCGGGGCGCTCATGCCGCAAATCCCGGTTGACGGGCGGGCGAGCCGTTGCCGGGCAGGGACGCCACGGCCGATTGCAGCCACTCGGCCAGCTGCGACACGCTGTTGCAGCGGTGCCTAGCCAGCGTCGGCCCCGGACCGACCTTGATGGCGTGCCCCCCCATGCGCTGCACGGCTTCGAAGCCGGCCTCGTCGGTCACGTCGTCGCCGGCAAACACCGGGACGCGGCCGGCAAATGGCGTTTCGCTCATGAAAAACGTGATCGCCGTGCCTTTGCTGAAACCCTCGGGTTTCAGGTCGATCACGCATTTGCCCTGCATCAGCTCGATGCCCCGGCTGCGTTCCAGCGCTTCGCGCATCACCTGCAGGCACAGCTCTTCGAGTTCAGGCGCCTGCCGGTAGTGCAGGCTCAGCGCCAGGTTCTTGCGTTCCAGCTTCAGCGCGGGATGGCGGGCAACCAGGCCTTCTGCCGTCTGCAACAGCAACTCCAGGTCCGCCGTGGGCGCGCTGATCATCAGGCCGTCGGCGGTGCGGCGCTGTGCGCCATGTTCGCCAGCCGCCGGCAGCAGCAGCGGCGCCAGGAAAGTATCCAGGTCAAGCAATCGCCGGCCCGACACCAGCGCCAGTGCGCCGTTCAGCCGCCGGTGCAGTTCGGCCAGGGTGCCGGCCAGGCCTTGCGGGACCTGCACCAGATCGGGCTGCGCGGCCAGCGCCACCAGCGTTCCGTCAAAGTCAAGAAAAAGTGCCGTCTCGGGCGTGATGCGGGGAAGGTTTTCAGGGGTCATGGACATCCGAAAACCATAGCAGATGGCGGGCTGTTTACCTGTAGGTCAATGCGCAGTCTGTGAATTCATTGCGCTTTGCCATCCCGAAAAAGGCCGGCGCCAGGCCACGGCGGCGACCCTGCGGCGCTTCAGGGCAGGTCTTTGTAAGGCTCGGGCGTGGCTGCGTCTCGTGGTCCGACCTTGCCCAGGCGGCTTTTCAGCGACTGCGGCTGCCCGGTCAGGAGGGCGGCATAGCTGGTGGTGTTGGAAACGACCTTTTTCACGTAATCGCGGGTTTCGGCAAACGGAATGTTTTCGGCCCAGATGGCGGCGTCCAGTACCGGGCCGTTGCGCCAGGTGCGCGGCCGGCCCGGCCCGGCGTTGTAGGCGGCGGCGGCCATCGGCATCGAGCCGTTCAGGTCGTCCAGCGCCAGCTTGAGGTAGGCCGTGCCGATGGTGATGTTGGTGTCACGGTCATTGATCTGGTCGGGCGTGAAACCTTCCAGGCCGATTTTCCGGGCGGTCCAGCGCGCCGTGGCCGGCATGACCTGCATCAGCCCGGAGGCGCCGACGCCCGAACGGGCGTCCATGATGAAGCGGCTTTCCTGGCGGATCAGGCCATACACATAGGCCGGGTCCAGGCTGATGGCCCGGCTGCGGCTGACGACGGCCTCGCGAAACGGCATCGGAAAACGCTGTTCGAAGTCGGCCATGCTGGTGGTGCGCTCGCTGGTGTTGATGCAGCGGTCCCAGATCTGGCGGTCGCAGGCCAGCTGGGCGGCGGCCAGCAGCTCGCGCTCGTTCATGCCACCCTTGCGATGCAGGTTGGTCGCGTAATTCCATTCGCGCACGCCTTCTGAGCGAAGCCCGGTCTGGATCGCGTAGGCTGCCCGCATCAGGCTTGGGTTGCCCCGCGCAGCTTCTTTTTCCTCGGCGGTAAGGGGCGCGGGCCGGGGCGGCACGGAAATCTTCAGGCCCAGCTCTTCAAGCGCCAGTTGCTCGTAAAAGCCGCGCACCGAGGCGATGGACTGCAGCAGCGCCAGTGCCTCGGCGCGCTGCGGTGCGATGGCCGTGGTGGTCGCCGGGCCTTGCGGCGTGATGGCGGCGCTGGCGATGTCGGGCGGCGACGTGGCCAGCAGCGCACGCGCCTTCCAGTAGGTCCAGGTCGGGTCCTTGCGGCCGTCTTCGCTCATGGCATTGATGGCCTGGAGCACCAGCTGCCAGCTGGGCAGGGTGCCGGCGCGCAGGGCGGCGCGCGCCTTCCAGGCCAGCATGTCGTCGGTCAGGTCAGTGTCCTTGGTGACGCGGGCGTAATAGGCCAGCGCATCGCCGGCCGGTACGGTGCCCATGCGGCTAGCCGTCTGCTTGCCGATCAGGCCCCAGAGCCAGTTGCGTTCCTCGGCGCTGAGCTGCAGCGACCATTTGCCGTCAAGCTGAAAAGCCGCGCCTTCCGAATCGCTGACCGCCAGCTTCACCAGCGCCAGCGTGATGATTTCCTTGCGCACCGTGCGCACCGCCAGGTACTTGCCGGCCAGGAACTTGATGGGGCTGCTGTTCAGCTCGTTGACCATGCCCAGCGCTTCGGGCGCGACGATGGCCACGGCATTGCTGGCGGCGCGCGGCCGGTTGGCCTCCATCGCCAGCCTGGCTTTTTGCCAGACGTCGAGCGGCGTGAGGTTCTGGCTGCCGACCAGCCGCTCGGCGGCGGCGTTGCAGCCGTCGTCGGCATCGCGCTGGGCGTACCAGTTCTTGCGCACCTCGTCGGACAGCCGGGCATCGAGCGCCGGATGCTTCAGGTGCTCGACCAGCAGCGCGTAGCAGCGCACCTCGCGGTCGTCGTTCATGCGGTAGTTCGGGTATTCGGCGGCAAAGGCGGCCCAGTCGCGGCGCTGGCCGAGCAGCAGCAGCCAGTCGTTGCGCAGCCGGTCTTCCTGGTAGCTGCCGGCATGGCGCGACAGGAAACCCTGCACCTCCTGCGGGCTGGCCTCGCCGAGCCGGGCCTTGAGTTCCCAGTAGGCCGCCCAAGGCTCCAGCGCATGGCCCCGGGCCTGCGGCAGCAGTTGCGCCAGCCGGCCCTTGTTGCTGCTGCGAAAGGCTTTGCTCATCTCCACGATGAGGCTGTCGCCCTCGGGATTGGCACCCGGCGTCCAGGCGCTGGAAGGACTTTGCGCCAGGGCTGGCGCGGCCAGTGCGGCTGAAATTGCCGCGCTGCATAGAATTTTGTATAGCATCGGAGGATTATGGACAAATTAAGCACACGAAAAGCACTGGTGCAGTCGCGCCTCGACATGCCCGACCGGCTGGCCCGGGCCGACCTGCTCCAGCGGGTGATGCGCATCTGGCTGGTCGGATCAAAGCACGAGGTGATTGGCGCCTACTGGCCGATCAAGGGCGAGTTCGACCCGCTGCCGGCGCTGTACCGCTGGCAGGAGGATGCCGTTCTGAGCCCTGAATTTCAGGAAAATACGCTTTCTCCGCAAGATGGGCGGGCACAGCTAGCTACAGAAAGCATAGCGGGCCGGTCACCGCGCAAGATCGGCCTGCCGGTGGTCAACAAGCTGCACAAGACGCTGACCTTTCATGCCTGGTACCCCGGCTGCCCGATGGAAGAAGACGCCTATGGCATTCCGAAGCCCAAGGACACCGAAATCATCGTTCCCACGCTGCTGTTCGTGCCCTGCGTGGGTTACGGGCCGGGCGGTTACCGGCTGGGCTATGGCGGCGGTTTCTACGACCGCACACTGGCCACGCTGTCACCGCGCCCGGTCACGGTCGGCCTGGGTTTCAGCCACGGCTGGCTGCCCGACCTGATGCCCGAGCCGCACGACATTGCGCTCGATGTGCTGCTCAATGATCAGGGCGTGGCCTGGCCGCTGTGAAAGCATAGCGTGTCTTGCGGGTTGCTATTGAATAAATAGCTGGTTGCGCCCGCTGAATGTGCGATAACGGCTGATTTGATGCATTTTTTCAAGCTGGCGCTTCTGGCGACACATCGCCAATCGCCTCGCGCGTCTGCGCCGCCTGTGCCGTGATCCAGCTGCAAAACGCCTGCACCTCGGGCCGCGCGGCACTGCGCGGCCCGACAATGAGCCAGTAGGCCATCGGCGAGTCCATGCGCCGGTCCGGCAAGACCTCGACCAGATCGCCGCTGGCCAGGCTCTCGGCGATCAGCGGCATGCGCGCCAGCGCCACGCCCTGGCCGGTCAGCGCCGCCTGGACGATCTGGTGGGCATAGTTGAAATACATCCAGCGCTTGGGCTCGAAACGCATCAATCCCTGTACCTCGAACCAGCGCTGCCAGCTCAGCCACTCCATCTGCCGGCTGCGGTGCGCGTCGCTGGCTTCGATGAGCGCAAACCGGGCCAGGTCCTGTGCATCTTGCAGGCGCGGTCCGCTCTTGAGCAGCCAGGGGCTGATGACCGGCGTGAGCTGCTCGCCAAACAGGCGCCGCGCCTGCGCCGGCAAATTAGCCTGCACCATGCTGTAGCGAAGCGCCAGGTCCACGTCGGTGGTGTCCAGGTCCACCGGTATGTCTGTCGCATCGATGCGGATGTCAATGTCGGGGTGCTCGCGCTGAAAGGCCTCCAGCCGGGGAATCAGCCACATCGAGGCAAACGACGCCCAGGTGCTGATGGCCACGCTTTTGCGGCCGGCGCTTTGCCGGATCATGCGCACCGCGCCGTCGATGCGCTCCAGCGACGGCAGCACGGCGCGCAGCAGCTGCGCGCCCGCGCCGGTGAGTTCCACCGCCCGGGTGTGGCGCAGGAACAGGCTGACCCCCACATCGTCCTCCAGGCCCTGGATTTGCCGGCTCACGGCCGACTGGGTCAGCGACAGCTCTTCGGAGGCGGCGCGGAAATTGAGGTGGCGGGCTACCGCCTCGAAGGCGCGCAACTGTCCGGCGGCAATCGGGCGGGAACGCAAATGAGGGTGTGGGGGCAGCATGGGAATGGATAGAAGAGGTGGGCGGATTGATGCGATGAAAGCATGAATAGCGTACCGCGATTTCATTGGACTGCACATCCTGCCCGCCCGATCATGGTTGCCCTGGGGAAACGAATTCCCGGTATTTTTGGAGCACACCATGACTTCTTTTTCGGCTTCCCATGCGCTGGCCGGGGCCGTCCAGAGCGCCCGCTTTTCCAGCCAGACCCACGCGTGCGGCGGCATCAGGCCGGCCGTCAGCTACACCCTGCCTGCCGGTCAGGCGATGACCGTGCAGGCACGCGAGTCCGGCGTGCTGCGCGTCGGCCAGGGGCGTTTGTGGGTGACGTTCAGCCAAGCGGCGCGCGATCTTCGCGTGCCGGCTGGCGACCACTTCCTGGGCTGGGGCGAAAGCCTGCGGCTGTCAGCCGGGCAAACCGTGGTCATGGAGTCGTGGCCTGAGGCCGCACCCGGCGCAGAATGCGCGCAGGGCGCTGCAACGCCAGCCTGCGTCAGCTGGCAAGCCGACGCCCCGCTTACTCTCCTGGCCCGCCTGCGCCATGCCCTGGGCCTGGCGGCATAGCGTGGCAGTACGCATCCATCCGTTTCATGCGTCCACGTCCAGGCCAGCCAGCAGGCCCACGAAGGCCTCCACGGCCGCCTGGCCCTTCAGTCGCTGCAGCCGCTCCAGCAGTTCAATATCTTCCACCGATGTGTAGCCCAGGCTGAAGCGCGTGAAGCGGCGCTGTTCCAGCGGCCCCTGGTGCAAAACCTCGACATTGCAGTGGCGCGGATCGCCCTGGATGCGCGCCATGGCCGCCGCCACTTCCCGGGCGCAGCCCTCAAGTTGCTGGCAAAAATGCAGGCCGTCGAACACCAGCAGGCCGGTGATGTCCGCCCGCTGGTTGTTGCTGCGCGACTTGATGGCAATGTCGGCAACCACGCGGACCGGCGCGTCATCCGCAAGGGTGCTGACGTAAATGATTTCGTGCAGGTCGGGAAGATGTATGTGCATGGCGGTACGGCAGAATATAGGGCGCCGCGTGTTTCGGGACCATGTCAAAAGACACAATGGTCGGGTTTATTTTTACAGGTGAATCAATGCGCATTTTTCAGCCAGCTCCGGTTTCCTGCCCGCCGCCCTGCGCGGCATGCCGGCTGCGAAAGACCGGCGCCTTCACGGCGGTGTCGGGCGAAGAACTGGCGTTCATCGAATCGTTTCGCAGCAGCACCCTGACCCGTCAGGCCGGCAGCATCCTGATCCATGAGCAAAAGCCCAACGGGCGGCTGTTCACGCTGTACGAAGGCTGGGCGTTTCGCTACAAGACCCTGAGCGACGGGCGCCGGCAGATTCTCAATTTCCTGCTGCCGGGCGACCTGATCGGCCTGCAGCAGGAGTTCAGCGACGGCGCCATGCACGGCATCGAGGCCGTGACCGATGTCAGCCTGTGCATGTTTCCCCGCGAAGGCCTGTGGGAGCTGTTCCGCAGCTTCCCCAGCCTGGGCTACGACACCACCTGGCTGGCCGCGCGCGAGGAAGGCATGGTCGATGACAACCTGCTGACCACCGGCCAGCGCAATGCCGCCGAGCGCGTCGCGATGCTGTTGATGCATTTGTACCGCCGGCTGGAGCGGCTCGGGCTGGCGCATGAGGGCTCGGTGGCGTTCCCCATCAACCAGCAGCACATCGCCGACACCCTGGGGCTGTCGCTGGTGCACACCAACAAGACGCTGCGGCGCCTGAAGCTGCTCGGGCTGCACGACATTCACGGCGGACGGCTGTGGCTGCGCAACCCCAAGGCGCTGGAGCGGCTGGCCGACTACTACGACACGCCGCCACGCAAGGTGCCGCTTTTATAGCGCGGCACGACGTAACCCCTGACCACCGGTCCGTCAGGATTTGCGCTCGTTCAGAATCCTGAAGTCCTGCTCGTAACCCCTGAGGGTTTCCACGGCCTTGCTGCGCTGCGCCGGCGTTGTGCTGTTGTGCAGTTCGGCAAAGCCCTGGCAGTTTTCCTGGCCCAGTTGGTCCAGATAGCGCCGGTAGGCCGGCTCCATCGGGTTCAGCGTGCGTTCGATCAGTCCGCGCAGAGCGGTTTGCGCCTGCGCAGGCGAGGACTGACCTGCCGCCATCGGCTGCAGGGTCTGCAGCGTGTCGCGCTGACGGCGCTGTCTTTCGGCGAACAGTACGCGCAGGTCAAACCGGGACTGCTCCAGGCGCCGGGCAATGACTGCGCGTTGCGGCTCGTCAAGCGTGCCATACAGGCTCTCGGCGCGGCTGAGCAACTGCCGGTAGCGCTTGCCTTGCCGGGTTTTACCGCTGTCGTCCTGCAACTCGTCTTCGGCCTCGGCATTGGTTTTGGCAAACTTTTGCGCCAGGTGGCCAATCTGGGTTGGCTGCAGCATCACGGCCACCCCGGCCGCCAGCGACTCGGCCTGCCGCGCCACCGCGCCAAGATTGTTGCGCACGTCGGCGGCCACCGCGCAGGCCGCAGCAGCGGTGGTGTCCGACGGAAGTTGCTGCTGAAGCTTCTGCAGCGCCGTGATGTAGACCGGCAGCTGCGTCTGGCGGTGCCAGGCCTGAAGCTGATTCAAGCTGGCCTTGACCCGCAGGCTCTGCTCGCCCGTGAGGTCCAGGTAAGTGTCAAGGTACCAGTAAGCCAGGTCGGGCGCCTGGTTGTAGGCCAGCTTCACGACGCTGCAGGCCTGCAGCACGCCGGCCACGGCCAGCAGGCCGAGCACCCCGATAATCCGGGAGTGAAAGCGTCGGCCGGGCCGAGCTTTGTCCCTTTTTAGCAGTCCAAAATTCACAGGAAATTTCATGTCGAACCCTCTTGACGTTGTCATCATGGCCGCAGGCAAAGGCACGCGGATGAAAAGCGCATTGCCCAAAGTGTTGCACCGATTGGGCGGACGCGCCTTGCTGGCGCATGTCATGGACTGCGCCGCGCAGCTGTCGGCGCGCCAGGCGGTCGTCGTCACCGGCCACGGTGCTATGCAAGTTGAAGCAGCCTGCGAAGGCCGGACGGGCGCTTCAGCCGGTTTAAGCTTGAAGTTCGCGCGCCAGGAGCCGCAGCTGGGCACCGGCCACGCGGTGCAGCAAGCCATGCCTTTTCTGCTTGATGACGGCATCACGCTGGTGCTGTCGGGTGACGTGCCGCTGACGCAGGCGGCAACTTTGGAGGCGCTGTTGGCACAATGCGGCGGCCAGCGGCTGGCGCTGCTGACGCTCAGCATGGTGGATCCGACCGGCTACGGCCGCATCGTTCGCGCCGGCACGCAGGCCTCTAGCCAAGTGCGCGCCATCGTCGAGCACAAGGACGCCAGCGAAGCCGAGCGCGCCATCCATGAAATCTACAGCGGCATCATGGCCGTGCCGACGCGACTGCTGCGCCGCTGGCTGGAGCGGCTGGACAACCGCAATGCGCAAAACGAGTACTACCTGACTGACATCGTGAAGTTTGCCGTGGCTGATGGCGTGGCCGTGGTGGCGCACCAGATCACGGACGCCGCGCAGGTTGCCGGCGTCAACAGCCCGGTGCAGCTGGCCGAGCTGGAGCGCGTGTACCAGCAGCGCCTGGCCGTTGGCCTGATGGAGCAGGGTGTGCGTCTGGCGGACCCGGCGCGGCTGGATGTGCGCGGCAGCTTGACCTGCGGCACGGATGTCGAGATCGACGTGAACTGCGTGTTTGACGGCCAGGTCAGCCTGGGGCAGGGCGTGCGCATCGGCGCGAACTGCGTGATTGCCAACGCCGTGATTGCGGCCGGCGCGGTGATTCATCCGTTCACCCACATCGATGGCGAAAAGCTTGGCGTGCAGGTCGGCGAGTGCGCGCTGGTCGGCCCGTTTGCCCGCCTGCGGCCCGGTGCGGTGTTGGGCGCCGAGGTGCATATCGGAAATTTTGTCGAGGTCAAGAATTCCACGTTGGCCCGGGGCGCCAAGGCCAATCACCTGGCGTACTTGGGCGACGCCGTGGTGGGCGAGCGTGTCAACTATGGCGCGGGCAGTATCACCGCCAACTACGACGGTGCCAACAAGCACCGCACGGTGATCGAGGCTGATGTGCATATCGGCAGCAACTGCGTGCTGGTGGCACCGGTAACGATTGGTGCGGGCAGCACGGTGGGTGGCGGCTCGACCATTACCAAGGATGTGCCGGCGGGCAGTTTGAGTGTGGCGCGGGGCAAGCAGGTGAACCTTGCTAACTGGTCGCGGCCTTTGAAGAAATCCAAGGGTTGAGGGGGTTTTGGCTGTTGGCGCAATGCTGTCGTGCGCTGGCTGCTATCGAATTTTTAGCTCTGTTTTCTTTGCATGGCTTTGCTGGCCGGGCAACCCCTGGCCAGCCAAGCCCTGCAACGCCAGCCACCCATCAAACAGCTAGCCAGCAAAAGTAGAACTATGAATTCAATAGCTGAACATGCAAGCAGTCATTGCGCAAACAGCACTTTAGGCCTGAACTTGGCCCGCTTCACGCTGAAAAAAGCCTTCACATTGCGAACATTCGCATCGCTGGTAAAAAGCCGCTGCGCCAGCGCCAGATAACCCGGCATGTCGGCCACATGCACGACCAGCATGAAGTCCGGCCCCGGCGACACCCGGTAACACTGCTGCACCGCGTCATCCGCCACCGCCCGCGCCTCGAACGCCTCCAGCCCCTCGGCACCCTGCCGGTCCAGCGAAATCTCGACCAGCGCGGTCAGCCCGTGGCCCAGCGCGGCCGCCAGCCGGTCGGCGTTGAGCACCGCAATTTCACACTCGATCAGCCCCGCATCGCGCAGCCGCTTGACGCGCCGCAAGCAGGTCGGCGGCGACACATGCACGCGTTCGGCCAGCGTCTGGTTGCTCAGGCTGGCATCGGCTTGCAGGCATTCCAGCAGCTTGATGTCGGTTGCATCGAGGTTTATTTCTTCCATAAAACCATTATCGAAGAAATTAAATTTCATAGCGAATGATTATTGAAATTTAATTCCAAAAATAGCAAAAAATCAAACACCTTGAAAAGAAGTTAATCCGTAGCATCAGCCCATCATTTTTCAGGAGTACTTTTTATGTGCGGCATCGTTGCAGCGGTTTCCAGCCGAAACATTGTTCCCATCCTGGTGCAGGGCCTGCAGCGGCTGGAGTACCGGGGCTACGACTCCTGTGGCGTGGCGGTGTACGCCAATGGCCTGAAACGTGCGCGCAGCACCGCACGCGTGTCCGAGCTGCAGGCGCAGGTGGCCAGCGAGCACATCCAGGGCGGCACCGGCATCGCCCACACGCGCTGGGCTACGCACGGCGTGCCGGCGGTCCACAACGCCCACCCGCATTTCAGCCACGGTATCGGCCCCGGCAGTTCAGCCCGGCCCGGCAAGATTGCGCTGGTGCACAACGGCATCATTGAAAACCACGACGAACTGCGCGCCATGCTGCAGGCCCGGGGCTATGTGTTCGAAAGCCAGACCGACACCGAAGTCATCGTGCATCTGATGGACAGCGTGTACGACGGCGATCTGTTCGACGCACTGAAAGCCACCGTGGCGCAACTCCACGGCGCCTATGCGATTGCCGCTTTTTGCAAGGACGAGCCGCACCGCGTCGTCGGCGCGCGTGCCGGCTCGCCGCTGATTTTGGGCGTGGGCACGGGCGACAACCAGGGCGAAACCTTCCTCGCCAGCGACGCGATGGCGCTGGCCGGCGTCACCGACCAGATCGTCTACCTGGAAGAAGGCGACCTGGTCGATCTGCAACTCGGCAAGTACTGGATTTTTGACCGCCATCACCAGCGCGTCGAGCGGGAGGTCAAGACGGTGCATGCGCACAGCGGTGCGGCCGAACTCGGCCCCTACCGCCACTACATGCAAAAGGAAATCTTTGAGCAGCCGCGCGCCATTGCCGACACGCTCGAAGGCGTCGTCGGCATCGTGCCCGAGCTGTTCGGCGACGAGGCATACCGAACCTTCAAGGACATCGATTCGGTGCTGATCCTGGCCTGCGGCACCAGCTACTACAGCGGCTGCACCGCCAAGTACTGGCTGGAATCCATCGCCGGCATCCCGACACAGGTGGAAGTCGCCAGCGAATACCGCTACCGCACCTCGGTACCGAATCCGCGCACGCTGGTTGTCACCATCACCCAGAGCGGCGAAACCGCTGACACGCTGGCCGCATTGCGCCATGCGCAAAGCCTGGGCATGACGCAAACGCTGACCATCTGCAACGTGGCCACCTCGGCCATGGTGCGCGAATGCAAGCTGGCCTACATCACCCGCGCCGGCGTCGAGATCGGCGTGGCCTCGACCAAGGCCTTCACCGCCCAGCTGGCTGGATTGTTCCTGCTGACGCTGGCGCTGGCCCAGTCCAAGGGACGCCTGAGCGAAGAGCAGGAAGCCGGCCACCTCAAAGCCCTGCGCCACCTGCCCGCCGCGCTGCAGGCCGTGCTGGCGCTCGAACCCCAGGTCATCAGCTGGTCCGAAGACTTTGCGAAAAAGGAAAACGCGCTGTTCCTGGGACGCGGCATGCACTACCCGATTGCGCTCGAAGGTGCGCTCAAGCTCAAGGAAATCAGCTACATCCATGCCGAGGCCTATCCGGCCGGCGAACTCAAGCATGGCCCGCTGGCGCTGGTCACCAGCGCCATGCCCATCGTCACCGTCGCGCCGAACGACGCGCTGCTAGAAAAGCTCAAAAGCAACATGCAGGAAGTGCGCGCCCGGGGCGGCGTGCTGTATGTGCTGGCCGATGCCGACAGCCGCATCGACAGCAGCGAAGGCGTACACGTCATTCGCATGCCCGAGCATTACGGCGCGCTCAGCCCGCTGCTGCACGTCGTGCCGCTGCAGTTGCTGGCATATCACACCGCCTGCGCGCGCGGCACCGATGTGGACAAGCCGCGCAACCTGGCGAAAAGCGTGACGGTGGAGTGAGGCGCCGGACGGCCAGGGCTGTCCGCTCGCCTCAAAGCCGTGCGGGCGCTGCGCTCACTCGGTGTGATGCACTTCCTGCAGGCCATAGACCGGCGTGTCCAGCCCTTCCATGCGCGCCTTGAGCTGCAGCGCCAGGTAGCGCGAATAGTGGCGCGACTGGTGCAGGTTGCCGCCGTGGAACCACAGCGCGTCCTGCTGCGTTGGTTTCCACATGTTGCGCAATTCGCCTTCCCATGGGCCGGGGTCTTTGGTGGTGTCCGAACCCAGGCCCCAGCACTTGCCGACCTTGGCCGCCATCTCGGGCGACACCAGCCGCTCGACCCAGCCGTTCATCGAGCCGTAGCCGGTGGCATAGACGATCAGATCGGCCTCCAATTCGGTGCCATCGCTCAGGATCACCGAGTTTTCGGTAATGCGCGCGATGTCCACGCCGCTCTTGAGCTTCACGTCGCCGTCAGCCACCAGGTCGCAGGCGCCCACGTCGATGTAGTAGCCCGAGCCCCGGCGCAGATATTTCATGAACAGGCCCGAGCCGTCGTCGCCAAAGTCCAGCATGAAGCCAGCCTTGCGCAGCCGGTCGTACAGGTCGGCGTCGCGCTTCTGGATTTCCTCGTACACCGGGATGTGGAAGGTGTGCATGATGCGAAACGGCACCGACGCAAAGATCAGGTCGGCCATGTCGGTGGTGATGCCTTTTTCCAGCGCCTGTTCTGAATACAGCCCGCCCAGCGCCAGGTCCATCAGCGAGTCCGAGCGCACGATATGCGTAGAGCTGCGCTGCAGCATGGTCACGTCGGCGCCGTTTTCCCACAGGTCGGCGCAGATGTCGTGCGCCGAGTTGTTGGCGCCCAGCACGACGGCTTTCTTGCCCTTGAATGCATCGCCGCCCGCATGCTGGCTTGAATGGTGCTGCTTACCCTTGAAGGTGTCAGCGCCCTCGATCTGCGGCACGTTGGCCACGCCTGACATGCCCAGCGCAAACACCACCTGCTTGGGACGCAGCACGATCGTCTGGCCGTCGCGCACCACCGTCACTTCCCATTCCTTGGTGGCTTCGTCGTACTTCGCCTTGATGCATTCGGTCGATGACCAGTAGTTCAGCTCCATCACCTTGGTGTACATCTCCAGCCAGTCGCCGATCTTGTCCTTGGGGCAAAACACCGGCCAGTCGTCCGGAAACGGCAGGTAGGGCATGTGGTCGTACCAGACCGGGTCGTGCAGGCACAGCGACTTGTAGCGGCTGCGCCACTGGTCGCCGGGGCGCGGGTGCTTGTCGATGATGAGCGCTGGCACGCCCAGGCGCTTGAGGCGCGCGCCCAGCCCGATGCCGCCCTGACCACCGCCAATCACCAGCACATAGGGTTGCACGCTGATGCCCAGTTCGGCTTCTTCCTGCTCGCGGCGGTCGGTCCAGTTCTGCCGGCCTTTTTGCACACCGTGCTCGGCGCCCTTGATGCGGGCGCGGCCCTTCTTTTCCTCGAAACCCTTGAGCTCGTAGAGCGTGGTGAGCAGTGTCCAGCACAGGCCGTTTTTGATGCGGGCATAGCCGCGCCCGCGCGCCACGGCGGTCTCGAAGGTGAACCAGCCTTCGGTCACGCCGTTGGCGTTGCTGGCTTCGCCTTCGGTCGCCCAGCCGCCGGGCTGCGTGGTGGCGAGTGTGGCGGTCAGCAAATCCTGCACGCCCTGATGGCCTTCGACGGTCTTGAGGTTCCAGGTGAAACCGATCAGGTCGCGCCAGTGGCAGTCGGCGGTGAACAGTTGAGTGGCGGCCTGCACGTCGCCGCGTGTGAGCGCGGCATCGAACAGTTCGAGCCAGCGGGCAATTTCGTCGCTGGGGCTGAGGGCGCTGGGCTGGGCCGCAGGGGGCGCGCCGGTCACGGTGTCGGTCATGTGTCTTGTCTCCTTGCTGTGGTGTCAATCGCCGGTGGGGTTCCGGTGTATTGCTTATTGCAAAGCATGTGCCAGCTTGAGAAATTTTTTAAACGCTATTTAATTTATAGCTACCAACGCCCGTCGGTATTGCGCAAAAGACATTTTTTATTTAAAAAAGACGGCTTGACGCGCGCCGTGCAGACTGTCACAGCGTGACGGGTGTCACGGATGCCGGGCGTGACACCTGTCACGCGGCGGGCGTCATACCTCGCGCGCAGGACGCCTCAAGCGGCTGGGGCGTCAGGCGTCCTGAAGGCGCTGCGGCTCAGGCGTCAGCGCCGCCGTCGCGCTGGTTCGGCGAGGCAATGCCCCAGCGCTGCATGCGGCGGTACAGCGTCATGCGCGACAGGCCCATGCGGCGGGCCGCTTCGGCCACGTTCCAGCGGGTGGCGGCCAGGTGTTGCCGCAGTTGTGCCGCTTCGCCCGATGCCGGGACAGTCAGCGCTGCTGGCGCCCGAAAAACAGGTGTGGCACCCAGGTTGTCGGGCAGGTCGTGCAGCGCAATGCAGCCGTGGCTGCACAGGCTGCGCGCGTATTCGATCACGTTGTGCAGCTCGCGCAGGTTGCCTGGCCAGCGGTGCGCCAGCAGCCGCGCGCGCGCATCCAGGGACAGCGCCAGCGGGGCCGTTTCGTCGCCCTCGCGCGGGATCGCCAGCAGGCGGTCGATGAGCCAGTCCAGGTCGGTGCGCTCGCGCAGCGATGGCAGCACCAGTTGCGCGCCGTTGAGGCGGTAATACAAATCGGCGCGAAAGTGGCCTTCGCGCACCAGCGCCTCCAGGTCGCAGTGGGTGGCGGCGATCACGCGGATGTTCACCGGCACCGGCCGCGTGGCGCCCACGGGCAGCACCTCGCGCTCGGCCAGCACGCGCAGCAACCGGGCCTGCAGCGCCAGCGGCATGTCGCCGATCTCATCGAGGAACAGTGTGCCGCCGTCGGCCTCTTGCACCAGCCCGCGCTTGCCGCGCGCGCCCGCGCCAGAGAAGCTGCCGGGCAGGTAGCCAAACAGCTCACTCTCGGCCAGTGCTTCGGGAATGGCGGCGCAGTTCACCGCCACAAACGGGCGGTTGCGCCGCTCGCCGCTGGCATGCAGCGCTTTGGCGAAAAATTCCTTGCCGCTGCCGGTTTCTCCCGTCAGCAGCAGCCCGATGGGTGAGTTGACAAAGCGCGCCGCCCGCGCAATCTGCCGCGTCAGCGCCGCGTCGCCGCCGCACAGGGCTGCCAGGGGCGCGGGCGGCGGTTCCACGCGGGCCGATGCAGCTGGACGCTCGGCGGGCGCAGTGGGCGCAGGCGAGGCCAGCAAAAACAGCAACTGACCCGAGCCCGCCACGGTGACGGCGCGGCGGTCTGCCGGGCAGGCGTGCAAAAAGCGCCCCAGCTCGTCCAGGCGCGCGTTGAACAAGCGCTCGAATGCGACGCCGATCAGCGGTCCGGCGACGCAGTCCTGCAGCAGCAACTGCGCCCGGCGGTTGTGGCCGATCACCCGGCCCGCCGCATCCAGCGCCAGCAGATAGTCCGGGTTGACTTCCAGGAACTGCGGTGAGGCCGACAGGCGCAGCACCCAGTCGTGCCTGAACTGGCGCAGGAAACTGGCATTTTCAATGTGCTGGGCATAAATCTGGACCATCTGCAGCGCCATGTGCTGGCTTTCCTTGCTCTGCGGCGAGCGCAGCGCCGAGATGTCCAGCACCGCGTTGAGCCGGCCGCGTCCGTCGAACACCGGCGCGGTGGTGCAGGTCAGTGGAATGTGGGTGGCGTCGAAATGGTCGCCCTGGTGCACCGTTAGCGCCTGACCGGTGCTGATACAGGTGCCGACGCCGCAGGTGCCGGCCAGCGGCTCGCTCCAGTCCGACCCCAGGTAGAGGCCAGCGCGGCGCAGCGAATGGTCGCTGTTCAGGTCGCCGATGAAATCAACGGTCACGCCGCGAGCATCGGTCAGCAGCACCACATAGCCCAGACCGGCCACATGCTGGTAGAGCGCCTGCATGCCGCTGCGCGCGATCTGCAAAAACTCGTCCATCTGCTCCTGGTGCTCGCGCAGGCGCTGGCTGGGCAAAATGATGGCGTCCTGCATGCGCGTCGGGTCAAGCCGGTAGTCGCGCGCGCAGCGGCGCCATGATTCGTGGATGAGGCCTTCGCCGGCTGCGCCGGGCGGGCCGATGTCGCGGCCTGTCACCGTCTGCAGAACCCTGTCGATGTGCTCGCGCTGGTGCGTCTGCATAGCTTGTCTCCTGGTTGCGCGCATGCGGCCAGTGCCCATGGCATGAGGTCTCTTTGGACCACCGTCACTATAGGTTGTGCCATCGGCACGGTCAATCCGGTGACTCCCGCCTGGTGGCTATCGTGGGTTTGGGCAGTGTGTCTGGCACCCCCCAGCCCGAGCTTTGCACGCCCTGCGTGAACAGCTGTGTGAGCGGAACACAAAGTGGAATGGCAAAACTGATGCTCAAGAGGAAGGGCTAACAGAATGTTCATAACATCGGAACCTGGAGCAAGTTTCTGAGTCAGCCTTGATTACTTCGGTAGTTCTCCTGGATCGCATCGCATCGGATCGGATCGGATCAGACCAGTTGCCTGGCTCCTTTTTCAGTCATTCTTGACTGCGGCAACAGGCAGAACCTGGCAACAACCTTCCTTTTATCCAGGGGGTTGATCAGCTGACTGATACAGATTCTTTTCAAACAGTAATTCGAAAAATTTGGTTGACTGTCCATCAAGGTAATCGGCAACAGGGATCAATTCAATGAACTCAAATTCAGAGTACAGCCAACGTATTGTTCTCAATCATCACGATCTTGATAGGGTTGAAAGTCCACAGGCAGGCGTCGTGCGCCGCATGCTTGACCGTGTAGGTGATGAGGTTGCCAAAGCAACTTCTGTCGTGCGCTATCAACCGGGCTCAAAATTCGAATTGCATACGCATGAATTTAGCGAAGAAATACTGGTGCTCCAAGGCGTATTCAATTATGAAAACGGTGAGTATCCAGCGGGCACCTTCATGATGAATCCTCCCGGTTCATCACACGCCCCACGCAGCAATTCTGGTTGTGTTCTCTTTGTAAAGCTTAGGCATCTGGGGGCTGATCAACAACAAAGAGAAGTCATCGATACACGAACTGCGCAGTGGCTTAAAGGAATGGTGCCGGGCCTCGCCGTCATGCCCTTGATGCGGCAGGGTCTGGGGTCCACACTCGTTCGGTGGGCGCCACAAACCTACTTCAACTCGCACAGGCATTTTGGTGGAGAAGAGATTTTTGTCGTGGATGGCGTGTTGAAGATGAGCTTGGGCGCTACCCGGTCGGCTCATAGATCAGGAGTCCGCACATGAGCATGCACAAGCCGTTCAGTAAAGAAGGTTCCACCATCTTTGTGAAAACCGGGCATTTATTGGGCAATTAGTCCTATATCGGCGTGCCACTTCACTAATCTGCCCCCTCAATGGCGTGGCAAGTTGGATGACTGCTATCGCAGCATTGTTGACTGCGGCGATCAATCAAGCAGCACGCGCGATGAACGGAATGGCTGGACACTGCCAGACGCTTATCAGCGCCAGTCCGCGGTCCATGAGCGTTCTCCGGAGGCCACCTTGCGTTCGACGTTTTTAGCAAGGTGATGCAGGCGGCATGCCCACCTCCGAGAACCGAGTTTTTTGGCGATCCTGGTCATCGACTTCGACCAAGCCAAGTTGTAGAGTTCTGACCATTTCATGACACCTGCGCGTTGTTCGTTGGGATTTCATGAACAGTCCGCCGACTAGCCAGACCGGCAAAGCGATACGGAGCCGTTTAGAGTGACGCAGAGCGCTCACGGATCTCAAAATATTGCCTGTAGCACGTCTCGGCAGACCTTATTCCGGCGACCCATCGGTAGAGTTAAATGTGATGACCTGTCTGACAGGAACTTTTGCTTTTTAAGATGATTTTGCCGCCTTCTGGGAGATCCGAAAGACCTTATTTCTACGGTTATCTGTCATGTTTTTTCAAGTGAAGTTGCAAGATCAGATACACTGAAAATTCATGATTAGTCTGGACTCGTTCATGTGAGATCACTGAAATCATGATTGGTGGAGAACCTTAGGATTCTTTGTTTTAACCGGTCATGCATTTTTTGGAGAACCGCATGATGTTCAAGTTCATTAAATCAAAAACTACAGCGATTTCTAGTATCGGCGCATCCCTGGCTTTAGTTACTGGCCAAGCCTGCGCTGCATCAGGATCTGTATTAAAGCCAGACGATTTCGTCGGAATCAGTTTCTGGCTGATTTCCATGGCGCTGATTGCTTCTACCGTGTTTTTCTTTTTAGAGCGCGACAGGGTGTCGGCGAAGTGGAAAACATCACTCACGGTGTCTGGCCTGGTAACGTTGGTCGCAGCGGTCCATTATTTCTACATGCGAGAAGTATGGGTCACCACGGGCTCGACACCCACTGTGTTTCGCTACATCGACTGGTTAATCACCGTGCCGCTGTTGATGATCGAGTTCTACTTGATCTTGTCGGCTATCGCCAAGGTACCCGCTGGCGTTTTCTGGCGCCTGATGGTGGGCACCCTGGTGATGCTGGTTGGGGGCTATGTGGGTGAGGCGGGTTACCTCAATACATGGATCGCCTTCATCATAGGCATGGTCGGTTGGGCATATATTTTGTATGAAATTTTTGCAGGCGAAGCCAGCAAAATTAACGCCCAAAGCGCTCCTCCTTCTGTGCAATCTGCATTCAATACGATGCGCTTGATCGTGACCTTTGGTTGGGCAATTTACCCGGTTGGTTACTTCTTCGGCTATCTAACTGGTAGCAGCCCTGAAAACAGCGCCAATGCCCTGAATATCATTTATAACTTGGCAGACGTGCTTAACAAAATCGCGTTCGGCTTGATTATTTGGCAGGTTGCAGTGAGCGAAACTGAAAATTCGAAGAAATAAATTGTGCGCAGTTCTTAAAGCATAGGCTTATCGAGAACATGAAAAGTCTATGCACAAGACTGGGTTCATGCACACATGCAGCCTTTTAATCTCGTTTAACCATGCAAACTTGCATCGCAGCCCAGCAACCATCGGTGCTGGACCCTCTATTACCTTTACTGCACGCAGTAGAGAAAAAAATGCTTGGATCCATCCGATCCAACGCACCTAAGTTTTCAAGAGAAACAATGGGGGGCGTCAACGCTGCTGCATACCATTTGAGTACAGGTGGGCAACGCGTCCGAGCCAAGATGGCTCTTCACGCAGGGCTTGCCATTGGTTTGAGCACGACTAACGCAGTCACTATCGCGGCAACTGTAGAACTGCTGCATAACGCGTCGTTGGTTCATGATGACATCCAAGATCGGGATGAGGTTCGACGTGGCCAGCAAGCGGTATGGGTCCGTTTTGGTGTGAATACGGCCATTTGCGCCGGAGATTTATTGTTGTCTGCAGCCTACGCTACGCTTTGCAATCTTGAAGATTCGCGGGCATTGGCCAACATGATTTTATTGGTACACGAACGTGTAGCTACAGCCATAGACGGTCAAAGCGCTGACCTGGCTGCTGGCGCGTCAACATTGAGTGATGACGTAACAGCGCTCGTGCGATACCAGCAAATTGCAATGGCAAAGTCTGGCGCCTTGCTCAGCTTACCTATTGAATTGGTGCTTCTGGCGGCAGGCCAGCAAGTATATTTACCGCACGCATGGCGCGCCGCCGAGGCCTTTGCGGTCGGTTATCAAATCGTCGATGATTTGCATGACTTTCGAAGCAATGTGTCTAATTGCGCTGCGGTAAGTGGCTACAACATCGTTTCCGTTTTTGAAGCAACGGGCTCCGTAAACGATTCAATAGAAAAAGCGAAGTTGCTCGGGCTTGAAAAAATTGATCTTGCTATCGTCTTGGCGAAGCGTTTACCTTACAACATTGGAGAACGTCTGAGAGACTACGCTCAGCAGCTTCGCCATGTCTTGGTTGGGCATAAATCAGAGGCATTGACAGGTGGCAGTTGATAGCTTGAGAACTGATTTTCTTTCTGACGCTAACCGTGAAAATAGCGTCCCGGCTGCAACCCACACGGCTGTTGTCGTCGGGGCAGGTTTTGGTGGTCTGGCTGCAGCGCTGCGTCTTGCCGCACGCGGCGTGCACACAACGGTGGTTGACCGTTTGGGCATGCCCGGTGGACGGGCAGCTGAGTTTGTTCGTCATGCTGAAGGCCAAACTTTTCGATACGACGCGGGCCCCACGGTACTCACCGCACCCGTCCTGTTTGAGGAGTTGTTTTCATTGCTGGGTGAGCGGCTTGAAGACCATGTCGAACTCATGCCCGTCAAGCCTTGGTACCAGATGCAATTCGCCGATGGTTCGCACCTGGACTACGGCGGCACTACTGAGCAAATTCAGTCAGAAATTGCCAAGTTCTCCCAAGCCGATGCTGCGGCTTACCCGGCCTATTTGGCGCACTCGAAGAAGCTTTTTGAAAAAGGCTATGAAGAACTGGGCACGCAGCCGTTTTTGGACTGGCGCGCCATGATCACGGCGCTGCCCGCCATGGCGCGGCTGCGTGCAGACCGCTCGGTTTACGCGCTGACGGCACGGTACTTCAAGCATGAGCACATTCGCAAAGCCTTCAGTATCCAGCCGCTCTTGGTTGGCGGCAACCCGTTTGATACCACCAGCATTTACAGCCTGATTCACTACCTTGAACGCAAATGGGGGGTATGGTTTGTGCGTGGCGGCATGGCGAGGTTGGTAGACGCACTGGTAGCGCTTGCCACTCGCCATGGTGTGCATTTTTTATGGAATGCCGAAGTGGCGGCCATCGAGGTGAGCAACGGCTTGGCGAGTTGCATACGCTTGCGTGATGGCCGCACGGTTCAGGCCGACACTGTGGTTTGCAATGCAGACCCGGGCTATGTGCTGACCCACTTGCTCGCCGGCCCGCACCGCAAAATCGATGCAATAGACCGCAAACAATATTCCATGAGTTTGTTTGTTTGGTACTTCAGCACCAACATCACCTACCCCGGCGTTGCGCACCACACAATTTTGTTTGGTCAAACCTACCGCGAGGTACTCCACAAAATTTTCAACACGCTCGAATTGCCTGAAGATTTGAGCATTTACCTGCACCGCCCCAGTGCAACAGACCCCACTTGCGCACCTGCGGGCCATGACAGCTTTTATGCACTGGTGCCTGTACCCAACTTGCGAGGCGGTATCGCTTGGGAGGGGGTGGCCGAGACATTCAAGGCAGCGCTGCAAGCAACCTTGGCGCAGCGTGCACTACCCCATCTCGAGCAGCACATCGTTGATGATTTTTACGTTACGCCCGAGTACTTTTCAAAAGAGCTGCTGTCACCGTGGGGTGCGGGGTTTTCCATCACACCGACGCTGCTGCAATCTGCGGGATTTCGCTTTCCCAACCGGTCAAAAACCATCCCGAATCTTTATTTCGTCGGCGCAGGCACTCATCCGGGTGCGGGCGTTCCCGGCGTGATGACTTCTGCCAAGGTGGTAGAGCGGTTGATGTTTGGATCTGTGCAATGACACCGCAACACGTGATGGATTTGCATGCCAAGTCTTTCTCATGGGCTGCGCGGTTTTTATTGCCCGAAGCTCGGCGCGATGCCGCGCAACTCTATGCGTTTGCCCGATTGGCAGATGACTTGGCCGATGAAGATGCACTTGGTGAATGGGCCGAACGCATGGCGCAATTGCAAGCGTTGGAAAGCAATGTGCTGAATCCCGGTGCGGGTAGCGAACTGGGGCATCAAGTGGGCAAGATGCTGCGTTCAAAGAGCGTTAACACCGAGGTGGTTCGCAATTTTATGGACTGTTTGATTCAAGACGCCAGCCCGCGATGCATCCAGACCACAGAAGAACTTCTACAGTTTGCGTATGGCGCTGCAGGCACGGTCGGGCAAATGATGTGTCCCATTCTGGGCGCTTCCAACAAAGGGCAACCTTACGCTACGGCTTTGGGCGTGGCGATGCAGCTCACAAATATTGCGCGAGACGTGGTTGAAGACGCAGTGCGCGGGCGCTGCTACATCCCCGCGCAGTGGGGCGTGAGCGCACAAGCGTTACGCGCACCAAAAACCCCAGCACAAGCCGTGCAGAGCTTTGCGACCATCCAAAAGCTGCTGCACTTGGCAGATGACTTTTACGCCTATTCGCAAAAAGGCTTGGTGTACATACCTGCTGGCAATCGCCGGGCCATACGCGTTGCAGCGGCCCTGTATCGCGGCATAGGACAAAAGATTTTGGGTGGAGGCGCAGACCGTTATTGGCGCGGCAGAACATCGCTTGGATGGTTTGAGAAAATAAAATTGATCCTCGCTTGCTACGCGGACGCAGACCAATTTCCCAGCACTGCTGTTAGAGATGTGATGGGCAACGACTTGAAACACCTAGCGCTGGTTCCGGGTTTTCCGGCCAACGTCTGATGCCCTACCCATGGCGTTCGACATCGTCATTGTGGGTGGTGGACTGAGCGGTTTGGCGCTAGCGGCTGAACTGGCGCAAGCCGAGTTTTCAAAGCTGCGGGTGCTGGTGCTGGAGCAGCGTAAAAGCTATGTACGTGACCGTACGTGGAGTTACTGGAAAACGCCGAACAACGTGGCACATCGCTACAGCCACTTAGAGCGGCACCAGTGGAGCCAATGGTGCGTGCGGCAAGGCGTGCGCATCCACCAGCAAGCGTCACCCACTGTCACAAAAGACGGTAAGGACGCTAAAGGGGCATGTTATTGCACGCTTGATGCCGACGCCTTTTATTCAGCGGCACAATGCGCCATCTCGCAAAGCGCTCATGTTGAGTTGCGTTTGGGCACATCGGTGCGGCAAATAACGGGTGGAGACACGCCGAGCGTAGAGACCAGCGAAGGCGAAGTGATACATGCCGCATGGGTATTTGACGCCCGCCCGCCTGCACAAACCACCGCAAACAGCTTGGTGCAGCAGTTTGTCGGATACGAGATAAAAACTGGCAGTGATGTGTTCGACCCCACAACGGTTGAACTCATGCATTTTCAGCCCAGTACTGCTGGCTTGCACTTTTTTTATGTGCTGCCCTACAGCCCGCGCAACGCCCTGATTGAGACAACCTGGATTTCCCCGGCATCATTCAAGCCGAACTTCGGCGCTGAATTGCAGCAATTTACAGCAAGCTTTTTCGGATCGGCCGCCTATGAAGTGGTGTATGAAGAAAAAGGCGCTCTGAACCTAAGCTTGCGCGCCACCACGCCCAACAATGCGTTGCACGTAGCACCTTTGGGGCGCGGGGCCGGAACCTTGCGCGCTTCAACCGGGTACGCATTTTTAGAGACGCTGGCGCACGCAGCGCAAATAGCTGCCTCCCTTAAAAGCCATGCCAGCATGGAAAAACTGAACCATTGGGTACCCGTGGCATTTAAGCGACGGGCGCTGGATGAGTGGATGGATACGGTTTTTTTACAAGTGCTGGAGCGCGACTGGAGTAAAAGCTCGTGGTACTTCATGCAACTGTTTGAGCGGCTCGATGCCGACACGATGGTTGCGTTTTTAAGCGGCAGGGCAAGCTGGCGGCAACGTCTGTTGGTGGCTGGTGCGCTGCCAACCTTACCTTTCGCGGCGCAGGCGTTGTCAATAGGGATTGACCGAGCGCCGAGATTCTCGGGAGACCGTCGCTGATGCCCTCCCGACTATTTTTTAAGCAGCCACTTGTGATGCTTTCGCTGACGGTGCTGGCCATACTGGCTTTAGCCACGTTGCGTTACCTAGACCAAAACTTTGCGCGAGCTGGGCTATGGTTCTTTGTAAGTCTGACTTTAACGACTGGTTTTTTCCACGGTGCTCTTGATATCGTGTTGATGCAGCACGAGTTTGTCGGCGCACGCCGGTTGGCAAGCGCTTTGGTTCTGTATGTTGGGGCGGTCGTGCTGCTCGCGATGTTATGCGCGCACAGCGGCTGGTTGATGGTGCTGGTGTTGCTAGCCATGTCGATCTGGCATTTCGGCGAACCGTATGGGCGCTGGGGGCTCAGCACGTGGAAACAGGGCGCATGGACGCAGCGCGTCATTGCCGGTGGCGCACCTGTTCTGTTGCCCGCACTGCTGTCAGCCCAAGCGCTGCAAGCTGTTATGCCAATGGCTGTTGGCCTGGACGCAGCGTGGGCGTGGACGATCTGGCAAACCCTTGCCTGGCTGTGGATAGGCCTGTGCGTATTAAGTCTCGCCGTGTTGCGCCAACGGCTGTTCAATAAACCGCTTTGGGCAGAGGTCGCCGTGGTTTTCGTACTCAATCTGGTGCTATCGCCGCTCATGGCGTTTTCAGTTTACTTTGGCGCTCTTCATTCCGCTGCACATATTTTCAGGATTGCTGCAAGGCACCATCACGGCGCAGCAATCGAGAAGGCAAACGGGACAAATAGCAAGATCAATCAGCCGATCGGCATGGCTATCGTCGTCACCAGCCTGACCACTTTACTGCTACTGCTTACATTGGCGTGGTACCTGCAAAGTGCGTCTATCGCCGCCAGTGAGCACCATAGTCTGCTTAACGGGCTGCTGGTTGCTCTGACCGCTGTCACGCTGCCTCATCTGGTCCTGGTGAGCCGCAACGCCCATTGGCTGACGGCCCAATCGTCTACCTAGCCAATCAAGGAGTGACCGATAAAGGGTGGGATGTAATCAAAGCCGGTTCTAATTCCGTTTCTATATCCAATAGGCAATCCCTCGGCTTTGCCGGGAGATGATGACTTGCATGCCATTGCACACAAGTCACCCATCGTTGAACTGCCGGGCATGGCATGCGCAAACGCTGGCGTGACCACACGAATCATTTTGCAGACGGTTGCTGGCCATGACAATCCAGAAAATTGGCTGGTTGTTATGAGATCGGCATAGTGGGCAGATTATTATCGGCACCAACAACCGTGACGATTTGGTGGCAAGCGGCTGCACGCCTGCCAAACCTCAACGTCAAGGCGCTACGAATGTCGCCTCACTGCAGGCGTTGCAGAAGGTCTTGTGTCGGATAGCCGTCCGCCGGCAGGTCCAGGCTGCGCTGGTATCTGCGAATGCCGTCCCGCGTGGCCGGGCCCATCATTCCGTCGGGCGTGCCGCTGTCGAAGCCACGTGCATTCAGCGTCGTCTGCAATGCCAGCAACTGGCTGCGCGTCAGTGCCGGCAAATTGCGCGGCCAGGATGCCTGCACCGCAGGGCCGCCGACCAGCTGTTGTGCCAGCAGGCCGACGGCGAGCGCATAGCTGGTCGAGTTGTTGTAGCGCAGGATCGTGCGAAAGTTGGCGCCGACCAGGAAGGCCGGCCCGCGCGCACCGGCCGGAAGCAGGATGGAGCCGTCGGCCAGCGCAGGCAGCGGCGTGCGGTCCATCGATTGCACACCTTCGTTCGTCCATGCTGAAGCGGGCTGTCGCACACCGTCGTCGGCGCGCGCATAGTCGAAGCCGGGCGGCAATGTCACCTCCAGTCCCCACGGCTGGCCGGCTTGCCAGCCCGAGTTGGCCAGGAAGTTGGCGGTTGACGCCATCACATCGGCGACGCTGCCCCAGATGTCGCGACGGCCATCGCCATCGGCATCGACCGCATAGGCCAGAAAGTTTGAAGGCAGGAACTGGGTCTGGCCCATCGCGCCGGCCCACGAACCGATCATTTGCGCGCGTTCAATGTCACGGTTCTGCAGGATTTTCAATGCGGAAAGCAACTGGTCACGCGCCCATGCCTCGCGTCTTCCCTCGAAACCGAGCGTTGCCAGGGCGTCAATGGTCGGGATGTCGCCGACGTAGCCACCGTAATTGCTCTCCATCCCCCAGATCGCGACGAGAATCTCTGTCGGGACGCCGAAGCGCCCTGCAAGGGCATCGGTTTGGGGACGCAGCTGCAGCAGCTTGTCCTGGCCGCGCATTATTCGCTGCGGTGACACCGCGTTGTCGAGGTAGTCCCATACCGTGCGGGTGAACTCGGGCTGGGCCCGATCCAGCTCAATGACACGTGGTACCAGACGGACGTTGTCAAAGGCGATGTGGAGCGTGGCTTCGTCGATGCCGGCTGCCCGTGCGAAGGTGCTGAATTCAGCCACCCATCGGGCAAATTTCTGGCTGTGCGCTACCTCGTCGGATTCGGCGCGCGTCGGATTGACGCCGGCCGTCGATGGGGCTGTCAGCGCGGGGGCGACTGAGGGGGCCGAAGCGCAACCCGCAACCGCGAAGATTGCCAGCAATGTGGAAACAAGCCTGCTGTGGCCTGACACGGAAAAGCGATAGGGTCTTTGCATTGCTGCCATTCTCGCTGTTCAATGCAAGCAGACTGATTTGAAGGCAGCAGCGTTCATGACGTTGCACTGCGCGCGCTCGTCCTGCACGGGCCGACGTGCCGGCAGCAAACTGCCATTGCGCAGCAATGGCCAGTGCGGCTGCTGCGCTTTCGTGATGATCTGCTGCATGCGCGTCGCGTCCAGCCGGTCATCGCGCGCATGCGTGCCGGGATTCATGAATGATGCTGTCACCGACGTCTGTACGTTACGCCGCCGGGGCGGTCAATTCGGCCCCTCCCGACCGGTTGCGCGCGGTGTGGTTTCAGGCGGTCCTGAAGGGCGTTGCCCGCTTGAGGCACACTGGCCGCCCTTTGAAAGTTATTCCCCGGTTTTTACACATGCTCCGTTCACTGGTTTTCTCGCTGTCCGTCCTGGTCAGCGCATCCGTTTTAGCGGGCACTGCCTGCCCCCAGCACTTCGCCGCCGGCCAGCCCCCGGTCCTCATCAACCCTAAACTCCAGCCGCGCACCCAAGAACTCTGTTTCCGGGCGTTTGCCGTATTGCATTCAGGCCTGACCCGCACGCCGCTGTATGCGGCCGAGCACCTGACGCGCCAGAACGTGAAGAATGCGGCCAAGCTGTCGCGCAAGGATTCCTTTCATGCCGAGGATGCTCTGCCCGAGAGCGACCGGGCCGAACTCAGCGATTACGAACGCTCGGGCTACGACCGGGGCGACATGGCGCCGAACGCCAACTTTGCCACTCGCAAGGCCCAGGCCGAGTCGTTTTCTCTGGCCAACATGGTGCCCCAGGCGCATGAGAGCAATGCCGGCGTGTGGGCCGGCATCGAGAGCGCGACGCGCCAGCTGGCAAGCGCCGAAGGCGACATTTATGTCGTCTCGGGCCCGGCCTTCATCGGCGGCAACCTGAAGAAAATCGGCAATGTGCTGGTGCCCACGCACGTCTGGAAGGTGATCTACAGCCCGGCGCAGCAGCGCGCCGGCGCCTACCTGATCACCAACGACGACACCCGCGACTATGCGGTGGTCTCCGTCTCGAAGCTGGAAAAGATGGTCGGCCTCAGCCTGCTGCCCGGTCTGCCGCAACAGGTGCGTGATGCCGGCATGGCGCTGCCCAAGCCCGAGCCCCGGCAGGACCGGCGAAAGAAAATCAAGCCGCAAGATGAATTCACCCTGCGCGATTTCACCAGCCTGTTGATGGATGCCCTTAACCGCGCGATGAAACATTAAGGAAAAATGCCATGAACCACTTCAAACCCTATGCCAACGAAAGTGATGTCATCCGCATCGGCGCGCTGGAGATCGAGAACCGCACCGACCGCGTTTCGCTCACCGGCGACGTGGTGCTGACCCGGGACCAGGCCGGCCTGGCACTGGCCAGGGAACTGCAGGCGCTGATCGGCCAGGTGGTCCAGGCGCTGCAGGCCGAAGAAAAGCTCCCCGAGACCGTCGAGGTCAAGCCTGCGCAGGTCGTCAAGAACCCTTTTTGAGCTTCTGGGCCAAGGGCTTTTCCAGCGCTGGCAGCCACACCGGCGCGGCGCTTTGCAAACCGTGCACCGCCGCCGCGATTGGCGCAGGCGACACCGACGCCGGCGGCTGGAAGGGGTTGCCCTGTATCAGCACAATCGCCGCCGTGGGCGCGGCGGCCAGTGCAAACAGGACCATCGCCACCAGAGCCGCGCGCGCGTTGTCCGCATGCACCACGGCCAGCGACACCAGCGTGAGCCAGCCGAGGAAGGCCATGCCCAGCCACTTGAGCGGATTGACATGGGTTTGCGACAGGCCGATGCGCTGGTCGCGCTCGCCCTGAATGTCGCTGACCTTGCGCAGCATCAGCGCATGCACCGTGTCCGGCAGGGCGCTGGCGATGTCCTGGCTGGCCAGCAGCCTGAGCAGGGCATCGGCCCGCTCGGGCACCTGCGCGCCGGACTGGCGCCGCGCCAGCAGCGGCCACTCGCTAGCGCTGGCCTGGCCGTAGCCGGCAACGGCCGCGCGCACCCGGCCCTGCAGCGGCTCGGGCAGCGATGCCGACAGCGTGACCAGGCTGCGCAGCGCATCGGCTTCGCGGAATACGGCATTGGTGGCGCGGTCATGCGCGCTCCAGGTGTCGTTGGCCAGGAAAGCCAGCGTCAGCCCGAACAGCACGCCGATGATGTTGATGAAGGGCGGCGCCACGCCGGCCAGCGACCGCGCCCAGGCCGCCCAGCGCGACCGGCACAGCAGCCACTGCAGGCCCGCCACACCCAGGCCGGTCCCGACCACGGCGACCAGCGCATACAGGTAGTGGTCATAGGTTTGCAGCAGTTCAGGGTTCATGGCGGGTCAACAGGCGGGGAAGGGCAAAGAAGAGCGCAGGGCGGCGCAAGGGTACCGGTGAGTGTCTCCGGCTTCGGGGATACTTTTATGCATGGCCGGCCGCCGCTGGCTTGGGCGGCGGCTCGAAGCGTTGCAGCACATGGCAGGCCATGCCCCGGGCCAGTTCTTCCTCGCCCAGAAAAACCGTTCCAATGCCGTCCCGGCGCAGCAGTTGCAACTCGTCCTCGCTGTGGGTGCGCAGCACGATTTCGATGGACGGGTTCAGCGTGCGGGCGGTGTCCACCATCTGGCGGACGTTGAGGGTGTCGGGTGTGGCCACCACCAGCATGGCGGCGTTGGCAATGTGCGCCTGGACCAGCACCGCCGGGTCGGTCGCATTGCCTGACACGGCGGCCATGCCCTGGTTGCGCAGGTCCTCGACCAGTTCGCGGTTCTGCTCGGCCACCACGAAGGGAATGCCGCGCTCCTGCAGCGCGCCCGCAATGCGCCGCCCCACCCGGCCATAGCCCACCAGCACGACCTGTCCGTGCAGGAATTGGTTGTCGGTGCTGACCGGCAGCTCGGCGTAAGGGTCGCCGCGCTGCTCCAGGCGACGCGCCAGACCGGAGTGTTCGAGCAGCCAGCGCTGCAACGGGACAATGCCGGCGAACAGCAGCGGGTTGAGCGCCATCGAAATCAGCGCGCCGGCCAGCACCAGGCTCATGCCCTCGGTTGGCAGCAGTGCCAGCGACAGTCCCAGTCCGGCCAGGATGAACGAGAACTCGCCAATCTGCGCCAGGCTGGCGGCGACGGTCAGCGCGGTGTTGAGCGGATAGCGCAACGCCACCACCAGCACCAGCGCGGCCATGGCTTTGCCAACGATGATGATGGCCACCACGCCGAGCACATGGGCCGGCGCCTGCACCAGGATGGCCGGCTCGAACAGCATGCCAACCGACACGAAAAACAGCACCGAGAACGCATCGCGCAAGGGCAGCGACTCATGCGCCGCGCGGTGGCTGAACTCGGACTCGCGCATCACCATGCCGGCAAAGAAGGCGCCCAGCGCAAACGACACATTGAACAAGGCCGACGCGCCGTAGGCAATGCCGATGGCCGACGCCACGACGGCCAGGGTGAACAACTCGCGCGAGCCGGTGCGCGCCACCTGCCAGAGCATCCACGGCAGCGCGCGGCGGCCGACGATCAGCATCAGCGCGATGAACGCCGACACGCCGAGCAGCGTCTGTCCGATGGTGCGCCACAGCGGCGCGGCGCCTTCCATGGCCGGCGCTCCACCGAGCACGCCAGCCAGCGGCGGCAGCAGCACCAGCACCAGCACCGTGGCCAGGTCTTCGACCACCAGCCAGCCCACGGCAATGCGGCCGTTCATGGTGTCGAGCACGCCACGCGCTTCCAGCGCCTTGAGCAGCACGACGGTGCTGGCGCACGACAGCGACAGCCCGAAGATCAGGCCGGCGCTCCAACTCCAGTCCCACCACCATGACAGTGCCATGCCGAGCAGCGTGGCCAGCGTCATCTGCACCACCGCGCCTGGAATGGCAATGCGCTTGACCGCCATCAGGTCGGCGAGCGAAAAATGCAGCCCGACGCCGAACATCAGCAGCATGACGCCGATTTCCGAGAGCTGCGAGGCGATGTGCACGTCGGCGACAAAACCCGGTGTCGCCGGGCCGATCAGGATGCCTGCAACCAGGTAGCCGACCAGCGCCGGCACCTTCAGTCGCTCGGCGATGAAGCCCAGGATCAGCGCCATGCCGAAGCCGGCAGCGATGGTCGTGATGAGGGGGATGTTGTGTTCCATGCCGCAGGCTGGTTTCAGGAGCTGGATGCCGGGAGGACGTGCCGCAGTTCGTCGCCGGTGAGCGGCTCGGCGGACAGGCGCAGCGGGTCAAGCAATTCGACGGTGGCTTCCGACGCATCGCCGCGACGCGCCTGCAGGCGTTCACGCAGCTCCTGCGGCGGCGCCTGGCAGTCGATGATTGAAAACGGCACGCCCAGGTCGCCGGCCAGCGCCCGTGCCTGCGCACGCTCGTCGCGGTGCAGGAAAGCGGCATCGAGAATGACCGGCCAGCCCGCCTCCAGCGACCCCCTTGCCAGCCTGAACAGCTGCGCATAGGTGCGGGCCGTCGCCTCCGGCGTGTACACGTCCAGCCCGCTGGCACGCGAATCGGCCAGCATGCTGAGCCCGAACAGGCGCTTGCGCTCCACGTCCGAGCGCAGCCGAATGGCGCCTTCGCGCTCCAGCACCCTTTGCGACGCAAACGTCTTGCCCGAGCCCGGCAGGCCGTGGGTGATGAACAGGCGGGGCTGGCCGGGCTGCGCCAGCGCCAGCGCGGTGTCCAGGTAGCGGCGCGCATCGGCTTCATGGCCAGCGCCGTTGAGGTGTTCGACGTGCGCCCGCACCAGGGCGCGGTACAGCAGAGAAAAGCGCAGCGCCGGCAGGCCGGCATGGTCGCCGGTGCCATCCAGCCAGTGGTTGAGCAGCCGCCAGGCAAAGTCGGCCCGGCCGCGGGCCATGAAGTCCATCACCGGAAAGGCGATGTCGTCCAGCACATCGATCCAGCGCAGTGCCGGGTCGAACTCGATGCCGTCGAACGCCGCCACGCCGCCCGCCAGGCTGACCACATTGTTCAGGTGCAAATCGCCGTGGCATTCGCGAACCCGGCCTGCATGGCGGCGCTGCGTCCACAGCGATTGCAGGGCGGCCGCTTGGGCTTCGATCCAGTCGTGCAACTGCACCTGTTCGGCCGGGCTGGCCACCGCCAGCGCGCCCTGGAGCGCGGCCCGCGCCGCCGTGTGCCGGGCTTCGGCTCTGGCGAATCCCGCTGCCGGTTCGGCCGGCGCCTGGCTGTTGTGAAAATCGGCCAGCAGCGCGGCCAGCCTGTCAACGTCGAGGCTGGACAGCGTTCCGGCCGCGAGCTGTTCGGCAAACAGCGCACCTTTTGGAAAACGGCGCATATGCACCGCGTATTCCAGTGCCGCCCCGCTGCCGTCCAGTTGCGGCGCCTGCCGGGTGCCGGTAATGCGTGCCAGGCCCAGGTAGAGCGAAGGCGCCAGCCGGCTGTTGAGCCGCAGTTCCTCCTCGCAAAAATGCCGGCGCGCCTGCAGCGCGGTGTAGTCGACAAACGGCAGCCGCACCGGTTTCTTGATCTTGTAGGCGCTGTCTCCCGCCAGCAAAACCCAGGAGATGTGGGTTTCGATCAGGTCGGCCCCCAGCCTGCTGGCAAGGGCGCCGACCAGGGTTCGGGCCTGGTCAAGCGAATGGATGTTGGGCATGGCCTGCAAGTTAGCACATGCCGTGGGCCGATGCCTTTTCCGGTTGTGCATCAATTGCCGAACAGCGGCGGGCGCGCGGATTGTGCCTGCTCCTACGCTGGTTTGCGCGTTTTCCGACAGGGTCTGCAAGTGCTGTCGTGGGAATCTCTGTCTGTCCGGCATGTGTCGGCCCATGACTTAAGCAACCACGAGGAAACCACCATGGCAACTACAGCCGCCGCCAAAAAGCCATCAACGGCCAGCGCCAGGAAATCACCGGCCCGGGCACCTGCCAGGGCCAAACGGGAAAAGGACGCCTGCGACCTGCTCGATGCGGATCACAAGGCCGTCAAGGCCCTGTTCAAGGAATACGAAAGCCTCACCGAAAGCCGCAGCCGTTCCACCGCCAGGAAGCGCCAGCTGGCTGACCAGATTTGCAAGGAACTGACCGTTCACGCCACCATCGAGGAAGAAATCTTCTACCCGGCAGTGCGCAAGGCCATCAAGGACAACGGCCTGATGAACGAAGCCACGGTGGAGCATGCCAGCGCCAAGGACCTGATCGCGCAGATTAAGGGCATGGACACGGGCGACGACCTGTTCGATGCCAAGGTAACGGTCCTGGGCGAATACATCGACCACCATGTCAAGGAAGAGCGTGCCGAGATGTTCACCAAGGCGCGCGCCAGCAAGCTGGACCTGGTCGGCATGGCCGGGCAGCTCAAGCAGCGCAAGGACGAACTGATGGCGCAGGAAGAACACAAAGCGGCCACGCCGGCTGCCAAACTGTCCGTAGCCGCCTGACCCTGCAACGTCCCGAGTTTTTTAACCATCCTGAAAGAAAAAAATGAGCATTATCTGGACCATCATCATTGGCTTGATTGTCGGCATCGTTGCCAAGTTCCTGATGCCAGGCCGCGACCCGGGCGGTTTTGTCATCACGGCAATCATCGGTATCGTCGGCTCCGTCATTGCCACCTATCTGGGTCAGGCACTCGGGTTTTACCGGCCCGGGGAGTCCGCCGGATTCATTGCCGCTGTCCTGGGTTCGATCATTTTGCTGTTCCTCTACCGCATGGTGACCGGCCGGAAAGCCTGAGCATTCCGCATGGTCCTGAACCGCCGGAACGGCTGTTCAGGCCCAGGCCTTGAATTCAACAGCGCGGAGGGCAGGCGACAATAAGGAAAATTTCCCTTCGCCTTTGTCATGAACCTTCCTGCCTCCACTTCCCGCGCCCACACTTCTGCCCTGGTCCTTTTTTCAGGCGGGCAGGATTCCACCACCTGCCTGGCGCAGGCACTCAGCAAATACCAGCGCGTCGAGACCATTGCCTTTGACTACGGACAGCGCCACCGGGTGGAACTCGATGCCCGGCTGAACGTGCTGCGTGAGCTCAAAAGCCAGTTTCCGGCATGGGCTGAAAAACTCGGCGACGACCACCTGCTCGACCTGGCGGTGCTGGGCCAGGTCAGCGACTGCTCGCTGACGCGTGACGTGGCTTTCAAGATGGAAAGCTCCGGTTTGCCCAATACCTTTGTGCCGGGGCGCAACCTTCTGTTCCTGACGCTGGCAGCGGCGCTGGCCTACCGGCGCGACCTGCAGGTGCTTGTCACAGGCGTTTGCGAAACCGATTTTTCGGGCTATCCCGACTGCCGCGACGACACCATGAAGGCCATGCAGCTGGCGCTGTCGCTCGGGATGGACAAGCGCTTTCTCGTTGAAACCCCGCTGATGTGGATCGACAAGGCCGACACCTGGGCGCTGGCCGAGTCGCTGGGCGGCCAGCCGCTGGTGGACCTGATCATCGAGCACACCCACACCTGCTACCTGGGCGACCGTGTCCATCGCCATGCGTGGGGCTACGGCTGCGGCGAGTGCCCGGCTTGCGAGTTGCGGGCGCGCGGCTTTGAGCGGTTTGTCCTGGGCCCGCCCTGAGATTCACTGGAAAAATCAACTTGGCTCTGCCTCAAGGTAGTCAAGATGCGCGGCAGTTTTGCTCCTAAATTTATAGCTTCTTGCGCAATACAGGCGTGCGCAATGGGCCTATTTGGCTTGCAAGATACGTTTTTCAGGGAGAAGGTTGAGCCTGGTTCCTGTAGCCGGTCAGGTCCGTGCCAGCGCTTCCACCACGCAGCGCGTCACCACCGGCGGCCCGTCGCCAATGTGAAAGGCCAGCTTGCGCTCGCGCAGTGCCACGTCGCTTGCGGTGACGCGGTCAAAACGCCGCAGGTGTTCTGTCCACGATTCATCAACGATCTGCTCAATGAAGCGCCCCGGCTGGTTCATGTCGCGCAGCAGTTCCCATTCCAGCGCGCCCTGGCGCAGGCGGCTGCGGCGGCTCATCCGCATGATTTTGTGAAAATCGTCGGCCCGCGCCGGATCGATCAGGTATTCAATCGTCATCACCATCCGGCCGACGCCCGGCGGCGCATCGGTTACCGGCATCTTGAATTTGCGCGAGGGCGTCAGGTCTTCCTCGATGCTGAGGTCGCGCACCCAGTATTGCGCCAGCAGCATGGTGACGGTGCCGCTCACGGCCGCCACGAGCAGAGCGGTCGGCACATCGGTCACCGTGGCCACCTGGCCCCACAGCGCTGCGCCCAGCGCGCTGGAGCCCATGATGGCCATCTGGTACATCGACATGCCGCGCGCCCGCACCCAGTCGGGCAGCGCCAGTTGCGCCGAAACGCTGAGCGAATTGGCACAGGTGATCCAGGCCATGCCATTGAGCATCATGGCCGGCACGGCCACCCAGGAATTCGGCGCCAGGGCCATGATGGCAGTGGACACCGACTGCAGCATGACCGAGCGCAGCACCAGCGTGTCTCGGGTCATCATCTGGCGCAGGCGCGGCAGGAACAGGGCAGCCGCGATGGCGCCTGATCCCATCGACGCCAGCAGCAGCGTGAAGGTGCCCGCGTTCCCGCCGTGCAGGCCGCGCGCCACCAGCGGCAGCAGCGCCAGCAAGGCGGTCGAATGCAGGAAAAACAGCGCCACCCGCAGCAGCACCGCGCGCAGCCGGGTGGACTGGCTGACGAACTGCAGCCCGACCCGCATGGCGCTGACAAGGCGCTCGCGGCCCAGCGGGCTGGGCACATGCTCGCGCCGCCAGCGCATGATCACAAAGCCCGAAATGATGGACAGCACGGCGTTCAGCACGAACACATATTCGGTGCCGGCGCTGGCAATCAGCGCGCCGGCCACCAGTGGCCCGACGATGCGCGACGCATTCATCGAAATGCCGTTCAGCGCCAGAGCCGCCGGCAGCTGGCTGCGTGGCACCAGCTCGGGCACGATGGCCGAAAACACCGGCCAGCGCATCGCCAGGCCAATGCCGTTGGCAAAGGTCAGCGCCAGCAGCAGCGCCGGCGTCATGACGCCTGAAATGACGGCAATGCACAGCAGCGTGGCCACGCCGGCCACCCAGAACTGCGTCATGATGAAGTAACGCCGCCGGTCCAGGATGTCGGCCAGTGCGCCGCTGGGCAGGCCGAGCAAAAACACCGGCAAGGTGGAGGCCGACTGCACCAGCGCCACCCAGAGCGGCGTGCTGGTCATCGACGTCATCATCCAGGCGGCCGCCACGTCGTTCATCCACATGCAGATGTTGGCTGTCAGCCAGACCGTCCAGAGCATGCGGAACGCCGGCCGCTTGATCGGTCCCCAGGGCGAAAGGGACGGTGCTTCGGCGGGCGATGAGGGGGAAGTGGCTTCTTCAGGCATGGCCTGACATTCTCAAACCTTTTCGGCCAACCCGCTGTGAGGGGTTTCATGCACCCGGTACAGGGCGGGCGCGCCTTCGGGCAGTTTCTCCAGTTCCCAGAGTTTGTCGTGAAAGGCTGCCACAGTGGGGCGGTGGGCAATCGACACCAGGCTGCCGTGGGCCGACCTGACGCTGGCCAGCAGCTTCTGGTAGATGGTTTTCTCTGCGGCTTCGTCGAGCGCGCTGGTGGCTTCGTCGGCAAAGATCCAGCGCGGTTTTTTCAGCAGCACCCGGGCAATCGCCAGCCGCTGCTGCTCGCCGCCGGACAGCTTCTGGCTCCAGGCGTCTTCGTCGTCGAGCCGGCCAGTGAGTTGCGGCAACATTGCGTCAATCAGCGCCTGCTTGAGGGCCGCGTCGTCGTATTGCGCGGCGGGCTGCGGATAGGCCAGCGCATTGCGCAGGCTGCCATCGGGAAAGTAGGGGCGCTGCGGAATGAACATGGCGTCTGCGGGCAGTTGCGTCTGGCCGGTGAAAAAAGGCCAGATGCCCGCCAGCGCCCGGAACAGCGTCGATTTGCCGCTGCCCGACGGACCCTTGAGCAGGATGCTTTCGCCCGGCCCGGCCTGCAGCGACACGCTGCTGAGCAGGGTCGCGCCGGTCGGCAGCCTGAGCGACAAATCGTTGACGGCCAGCGTGCCCGCTGCCAGCGGCTTGGCAGAATTTGCTACTGAATTGCTAGCTGCCTGCATCCGTCCCTGTTGCGCTACGGCACTGATATTGTCTTCAAAGCTGGTCAGCCGGTCGGTCGTGGCGCGCCAGGCCGCCAGACTGCTGTAGTTGTCAACCAGCCAGCTCAGCGAGTCCTGCACGCGGCCAAAGGCGGATGAAATCTGGATCAGCTCGCCGAGCTGGATGGCGCCGCTGAAAAAGCGCGGCGCCGCCACGATGAAGGGAAACACCACCGCCGCCTGGCCGAAAAAGTTGGTGAACCAGACCAGGTTTTTCTGCTTCTTGATCAGCTTGAGGTAGTTGGCCAGCACGGCGGCAAAGCGCGTGTCGAGCTGCGCCCGTTCCACCGCTTCGCCCTTGTCCAGCGCGATGGATTCGCTGTATTCGCGCACCCGCACCATGTGGTGCCGGAAGTCGGCCTCGACCTGCTGCTGCTGGAAATTGAGCTTGATCTGCGGCCGGCCGATGTAGTGGGTGATGACGCTGCCAATGACGCAGTACAGCACCGCCATCCACACCATGAAGCCGGGAATCGAATAGCTGGCACCGTTGAAATTGAACGCAAATGCGCCCGACAGCGTCCATAAAATGCCGACAAAACTCACCAGCGTGACCACCGCGTTCAGCAGCCCCATGCTCAGCGAGATGCTGTAGGTGGTGAACAGGTTGATGTCTTCCTGAATGCGCTGGTCCGGGTTGTCCGGCGGGCCCGCGCTGGCATGGCCCTCACCGGTGAAGCGTGCCAGTTCCATCTTGTAGAACGCATGGTCGCTCAGCCAGCGCTTCAAATAATGCGCCGTCATCCAGGCGCGCCAGCGAACTTCCAGCAGTTGCGTCAGGTAGAAGCGGTAGACAGCGATGATGATGAAGGCAAACGCCAGGTAGGTGAAACGTCCAAGCTGCGTCCAGAACACCGCCGCATCCTTGTTTTGCAGCGCGTCGTAGAACACCCGGTTCCACTCGTTGAGCAGCACCAGCATGTAGACCGCGCCCAGGTTCAGCAGCACGATGGCGGCCAGCAGGCCGCGCGCCTTCCATTTGTCCTCGGAGCGGAAGTAGGGCGCCGACAGCGCCCAGACGCGGCTTTTGAAATGGTTGAAGTCGCGGAGCTTTTGGGCAATGCGTGAAAGCAGGTTCATTCAGGATTCTCTGGAAAAAGTCACAACAGCGGATTCGACACGCCGCTGACCACATGGCCCGAAGGCACATGCAGGGCGGCCGAGTTGACATGGCCGGTCTGGTCGTCAAAGAAAAAATCGGGCTCGAACTCGCGCAGGAATTCGCCCTTGGCCAGGCCGCCGAGGAACATCGCTTCATCGACCTCGATGTTCCAGTCCATCAACGTGCGAATCGCCCGTTCATGCGCCGGCGCGCTGCGCGCCGTGACCAGTGCGGTGCGGATGCTCATGCGCGAGGTGCCGGCCTGCTGCAGCCGCTGCAGGGCTTCGAGCAGCGGCTTGAATGGACCGGCCAGAAGCGGCTGCGCGGCCTTGTCGCGTTCGTGCGCCTGGAAAGCACTCAGGCCCTGGGCCTGAAACACCAGTTCGGCCTCGTCCGAAAACAGCACCGCATCGCCGTCAAAGGCAATCCGCACCTGGTTCGGATGCGCGTCGCTGGCCCGGGCCGATTGTGGATAGACCTGCGCCGCCGGCACGCCCGCCTGCAGGGCGGCGCGCACGTCGCTGAGATGCGTGGACAAAAACAGGTTGGCGTGCAGCGGCTTGAGGTAGCGCCACGGCGGCGCGCCGCGGTTGAAGGTGCCGCGCTGGATGTTCAGGCCGTAATGCTGCGCCGAGCGGAACACCCGCATGCCCGAGACCGGGTCGTTGCGCGACAGCACCACCACTTCGACACGCTGGCGGGGCGCGCCTGGACTTGCGCTTTCCCCGATGCTTTCGGGCGCATCGTTGAAGGCCAGCAGCTTCTGGACCAGCGAAAACGCCACGCCGGGTTTGGCCGGTACATCTAGCCGCTCCAGTTGCAGCTTCATGTAGGCCGCGTCTTTCTTCACGCCCGGCGGCATGGTCGGGTCAATGCCTGGGTCAATGGCTGGGTTACTGGCTGGGTCAAGGCCGGTTTCAAACACCTGGTTTTCTTCCTCGAAATCAAACAGCGCGCGCGAGGAAATCGCCACCACGAGCTGGCCTTCAAGACTTGCCGACATGGGTTTGCCCCTTATTGCGTTGTTTTTTATGAACTCTGGCGCGCCGCCGTCACGGGCCGGCGTGCCGCTTGACCAGCCGCCATTGTCCATATTTCGGCGCGTCCAGCGGCCACTGGTCAGCGCGCTCGACATGGCGCTGGCCTTGGGCCAGCAGTTCGACCGCCCGGATCACACCGGCATGGGTGATCCACAGCACGCCGCCTGTTTCTTGCTCCCTCGCCCTTTGGGAGAGTGCTGGGGTGAGGGTCTGCGACGGCGGCGTCAAGTCATCGAACGCTGCGCCGACGCGCGCCATGAACGCCGTCACGCTTTCGCCGTCATGCCCCACTTTGTAATGCGCAAAGTCGCCTGTCCAGGCCTCAAGTTCAGAGCGGGCAATGGCCTGCCAGGCGCGGCCTTCCCACTGGCCAAAATCCATTTCCTGCAGCCGGGTATCGGTTTTATAAGCCAAATCAGGCCTTAGCGCATGCAGGGCTTGCGCCAGCTGCTCACATCTTTGTAGCGGCGAGCTGATGACGCGGCTACCGACGGGAAGCCGCTCGGCCAGCGCTTGAGCGCATTCGGCGGTGGCATCGGCATCCGCCGCCATATCCAGCCGGCCGTAGCAGGTGCCGGCATCGATCAGCGGTTGCGCATGGCGGACCAGCCAGAGGTTCATGCGGTCAAAGGCTAACGGCCAGCCCCAGGTAAAACGCGATTTCGCAGACCTGCTGCGTGGTGCCCAGGCAATCACCAGTGAAGCCCTGCAGCCGGCGCCTGAAAAAGCGCAGCAGCCACAGCAGCGCCAGCACGGACAGGCCGCAGGCAAACGTTAAATTGATAGCATCAAACACAGGACTGGCAAGCGCAAGGGTACAAAAACACCATAAAAATGCAATTCCCAGCCCGGCCCCCGAGATCTGGTCGGCCAGCGGCTTGGATTTGGACGTGGCGGTGTCGCCCACATGCGGCAGCAATCGGATCATCACCAGCGGCAGGGTGCGCGACACCACATGACCCAGCCACAGTGCGGCGCACACATACCAGCCGCCAAAAGCCGGTGTGTCCCCGGCATCGCCAATCATCTCGACCGAGCCGAGCAGCGCCAGCAGCGCCACCTTGCACAGCAGCGCCAGCACCAGCGCCATGGCGCCGAATGCGCCGACGCGCGAGTCCTTCATGATTTCCAGCGCGCGCTCGCGGTCGTAGCTGCCGCCCAGGCCGTCGGCCACGTCGGCCAGGCCGTCTTCATGAAAGCCGCCGGTGAGCCAGACCGTGGCGACGGTGGACAGCGCTGCAGCCACCAGCGGCGTGAAGGCGGTGTCGGGCAGGAACAGCACCAGCAGCGCAAAGACCCCAGCCCCCGCACCGCCAATCACCACGCCGATGCCTGGAAAATGCGCGGCGCTGGCGCGCAGCATCTCGGGGCTGTAGCCCACCCATTCAGCCAGCCGGCCGGTGACCGGGATGCGCGTGAAAAACTGCAGGGCCAGCAGGTAGTGGCGAATGAACCGGACCATCAACGTCCTTATTTTTCGCTCACGCCGGCCGACTCGAAACTCGCCATGTCATTGAGGAAGTTCGCCGCCGACTGCACCAGCGGCCAGGCCAGCAGCGCGCCGGTGCCTTCGCCGAGGCGCAGATCGAGTTCGAGCAGCGGCTTGGCGTCCAGATAAGCCAGCAGCAGACGGTGGCCGGTTTCGGCGGAGCGGTGGCAAAACACCAGGTAGTCGCGCACTTGCGGCGCCAATGCCTGCGCGATGAGCGCCGCTGCACCGGCAATGAAGCCATCGACCAGCACCACCCTGCGTTCGCTGGCCGCCTGCAGCATGGCGCCGGCCATCATGGCGATTTCAAAACCGCCCAGCGCCGCCAGTTCGCCAACGGCATCGAACGGCTCGGTAGCCGGGTGCCGCACCAGGGCGCGCGCCAGCACCGCCTGCTTGTGCCGCAGTTGCGCGTCGTCCAAACCCGTGCCGCGTCCCGTGGCGTCTTCAATGCTGGCTCCCGTCAGCCGCGCCAGCAGCAGCGCGGCGGGCGAGGTGTTGGCAATGCCCATTTCGCCAAAGGCGACGACATTGCCAGGCAGCGCCTGCATGACGTCCATGCCAGCCGCGAGCGCTGCCTGCGCTTCAAGCCGTGACATGGCCGGTTCATGGCACAGGTTTTTCGTTCCCATGGCGATTTTTCGCGGCTGGAGTTGCGGATGCGCTGGCAACTCGGCGGCCACACCGGCATCGACCACCTGCAGCGCAAAGCCGTGCTGGCGGGCAAATACATTGATCGCCGCGCCGCCGGCCAGCATGTTGCCCACCATTTGCACGGTCACGGCTTGTGGATAGGCTGACACGCCTTCAGCAGCAATGCCGTGGTCGGCAGCAAACACCACCATCTGCGGGCTGTGCAGCGCAGGCGATTCGCTGCGCTGGATCAGGCCCAGCTGCAGCGCCAGCGTTTCAAGCTGGCCAAGCGCGCCCAGGGGCTTGGTCTTGTGGTCAATCTTGTGCCGCAGCCTGGATTCCAGAACAGCGTCGGCGGTGGATTCAATCGACGGAAGTTGAAAGCGGGTGTTGTTGTTCATCGGTGATCTGTTTCAGGCAGGCGGGGCAAAAGCAGAAGGCTGCACCGCTCTCGGGCAGCGCTTGTTCAGGCAGGGCAGGGGGAACCGGCATCACATGCGGCAACTGGACGCACCAGCATTCGGCATCGCCCGCCACCATGCCGCAGCGCAGGCCCGCACTACAGCGCGGGCAGATTGAGGTATTGGCCTTCAGTTCAGTTGATGCCACGGCGACGCTCAGCTTTTCAGGAACAGCTGGTACACCGGGTTGTCGGTTTCTTCCACGTGCGGGTAGCCGAGCGTGTCCAGAAATTCCTTGAACGCACCGTTGTCGGCCTTGGGCACCTGCAGGCCGACCAGAATGCGGCCATAGTCGGCGCCCTGGTTGCGGTAGTGGAACAGCGAGATGTTCCAGCCGGGCCGCATGAGACTCAGGAACTTCATCAGCGCGCCTGGCCGCTCGGGAAAGATGAAGCGCAGCAGGCGCTCCTCTTTCGACAACGCGCTGTGCCCGCCGACCATGTGACGGATGTGCTCCTTGGCCAGTTCGTCATGCGTGAGGTCGATCGCCTTGAAACCGTGGCGAGTGAAATTGGCCGCAATTTTTGTGCTCTCGCCTTTGGTCGAGGTGGTCAGGCCGACAAACACATGGGCCATGGCGTTGTCGCTGATGCGGTAGTTGAACTCGGTCACGCTGCGCGGCCCGCCGGGCGCCTTGTCAATCAGCGCACAAAAGCGCCGGAAGCTGCCGCGCTCCTCGGGAATCGTCACGGCAAACAGCGCTTCGCGCTCCTCGCCGACTTCGGCGCGCTCGGCGACAAAGCGCAGGCGGTCGAAGTTCATGTTGGCGCCGCACAGGATGGCGGCGTAGGTCTCGCCTTGGGTCTTGTTTTTGGCGACGTATTGCTTGATCGCAGCGACGGCCAGCGCGCCTGCCGGCTCGACGATGCTGCGTGTGTCGACAAACACATCCTTGATGGCGGCGCAGACCGCATCGGTGTCCACGGTCATGAATTCATCGACCAGTTCTCGGCTGATGCGAAAGGTTTCCTCGCCCACCAGCTTGACCGCCGTGCCGTCCGAAAATAGGCCCACGTCGCTCAAGGTAACGCGTTTTTTGGCGGCCACCGACTGGATCATCGCGTCAGAGTCGTTCATCTGCACGCCGATGACCTTGATCTCGGGACGTACTGCCTTGATGTAGTTGGCCACGCCGGAAATCAGCCCGCCGCCGCCAATCGCCACGAACACCGCATCCAGCCTGCGCGAACCCAGGGTTTGCAGCTGGCGCAGGATTTCCATGGCAATCGTGCCCTGGCCGGCAATCACGTCCGGGTCGTCAAAGGGATGAACGAAGGTCAGGCCCTGCTCTTTTTGCAGCGCGACCGAGTGCGTGTAGGCATCCGAATAACTGTCGCCGTACAGCACGACTTCACCGCCCCAACCCTTGACCGCATCAATCTTGAGCTGCGGCGTGGTCGTCGGCATGACGATGACGGCGCGGGTGCCGAGCTTTTGCGCGCTCATGGCCACGCCTTGCGCATGGTTGCCGGCCGAGGCGCAGATCACGCCCTTTTTGAGCTGCGCCGGCGTCAGGTGTGCCATCTTGTTGTAGGCGCCGCGCAGCTTGAAGCTGAACACCGGCTGCTGGTCCTCGCGCTTGAGCAGCACGGTGTTGTTCAGGCGCCGGCTCAGGTTTTTGGCCGGCTCCAGCGCCGACTCAACCGCCACGTCATAGACCCGTGCCGTCAGGATTTTTTTCAGGTAGTCAGCGGGCTTGAGCGGCTTGGCCACAGGCTTGAGAACTGATTTGGCAGAAGCTTTGGGGCGGGAGGGGATGGCAACTGCAGAGGCAGCGCCGGAAAGGGATTTTTTAGCAGAAGGCATGTTTTTTTCTCGCAGCAGAACCAGAGGATCATAGGCGCACGAAAAAAAAGGCCCAGACCATGCGGTCTGGGCCTGTAAATCCACCCTTTGAGGAGGTGGAGGAGACAACCAGTGCAAAAATACAGCGGGTCGGTAAGGACTGTGTACTGATGCGATGGGTTCAGTATATCGGAGTCAATGCTGCACTGCACAATGCGCTGTGGCGAAAGTCGCACAATTACAGGGTTTAAGGGGTTTTACCTACAAAGCGCAGCCTCAGTGGTGAGCGCCATGAATGCAGGTAGGCTCGGCAACACCCATCATCTCGGACAAGGAATGGCAGTTATGGAATGCACAGTGAGCTGGACCGGCAGCAATGCGGTCAATGGATCGAAATCGGCAATGACCTTCGTGGCCGAAACCGGCAGCGGCCACACGCTGGTCATGGATGGCGCGCCCGACGCCGCCAAGCCTGAAAACGGTGGCGCCAACCTGGCTCCCCGGCCAATGGAAACCGTACTCGCCGGCGCCGGCGGCTGCACGGCGTACGACGTGGTGCTGATCCTCAAGCGCGGCCGCCATGATGTGCGGGGCTGCACGGTCAGGTTGAGCACCGAGCGGGCGTCCGTTGACCCCAAGGTCTTCACCAAAATCCACATGCATTTTGTCGTGACCGGCAGCAAGCTGAGCGACAGCGTCGTCGAGCGCGCGATTGCCATGAGCCACGATAAATACTGCTCGGCCACCATCATGCTGGGCAAGACGGCGGACATCACCACCAGTTTTGAGCTTCACGAGGCCTGAGTACGCCAGGGCCTCAAATCCGGTGCGCCACCGTCGTCATCACCCTGGCGGCAGAGCGCATCATCAACCTGACCGGTGCGGGCAACTGCACGCCGCCCGCATTTTCTGCTGCCTTGGCATGCTTGGACTCGTCGTCCTTCATCTGCGCCACAATGGCGCGCGATTCGTGATCGCCCTGTGGCAGATGCTCCAGGTGACTGGCCAGGTGGGCCTCGACCTGGCGCTCGGTTTCCACCACAAAGCCCAGGCTGAGCCGGTCGCCCAGGCGGCTCGCCACCAGGCCCAGTCCAAACGCGCCTGCGTACCATAAAGGGTTGAGCAGGGAAGGGCGGGCGCCCAGTTCGTCCAGCCGGTCCTTGGTCCAGGCCAGGTGGTCGCCTTCCTCCCGACTGGCGTCCAGGAAATGCCTGCGCAGCACCGGATCGCGGGTTCCCAGCGCCTGCGCCGCATACAGCGCCTGCGCGCAAACCTCGCCCACATGGTTGACACGCATCAACGCGCCTGACAGGGCTTTGTCTTCAACGCTCAAGTCGGTTGCCTGGGCCGGCACCGTGGGGCAGACGCGGCTGGCATGCGGTTTGGCAAACAGGGTTCGCAAGGCACCGTCTGCGGCATTCAGGGCAAGGTCAAGGGCAGTGGTCATGGTCTGCTTTCATCATTACGTGCTGGGTGAGGACAATGGGCAATGCTGCAAGGCCTGCCTGATCATTGGGCACAGGCAGACGGTTGCGCAAGCTGTGTTGCTGCCGCCATGTTAGCGCCCGCGCGCCAAGATGCACAGAATTGAAAAAGCCCCCAAAAGGGGGCTTGAGGCGAAAGACATCCGGCGACAAGGCCGGTGCGGTCTTCAGAATATGTGGCGGATACCGAAAGCCACGTTGGTCGAGTCCGTGCCGGCAGAAGCCGTCACGCCGCCCAGGAAGCCATTGCCGCCCGGGGCAATCTGGCCCTGGCCCTTGTTGTTAAAGCGCGTCAGCACCGCATTCAGGTTGGTGCGCTTGGACAGGGCGTAGGTGTAGGTTGCGCCGTAAGAGTCGGTGTCGGCATTGACGGCGCGCTTGTCGTCGAGCCGGTTGAAGGCCGTCACGATGGTGTGCGGGCCGGTGACGAACTTGTAGCCGATGTGCATCAGGCGGGCATCCTGGCGGAAAGCGGTGTTGTAGGCGTTCTGGAAAACAGGGCCGGCGGTCACAAAAAATGGCGAAAGACCTGAAGGATTTTCGTCCTTGATCGTCGCGTACATGCCATAGAGGGTCCCAGGCCCTATATTCACATTGGCACCCAAAACGTTGTTGGTCAGCGACTTTTGTCCAAACTCATTCTTTTTCTCGTTGTGACCAAAACCCACTGAGAATCCATCGGCCTTGTACATGACCATGCCGCCCAGGAAACGATTGGCAGAGTTGCTGCCTGCGACTTCACCTGCTCCATACATCAAGGTAGCAGTGACGCCGCTGGTTTGAATGGCGTATTGCACTGTGTTGCTCAGGCGGATGTCAAACGCTGCAGGCAGGCTCGCAACCTGCCCGGCTGCCAGGCTTGACTGGGTGCCTGAAGCGTCGAAAGTGGCCGTGGTGAGGTAGGCGGGTGTGTATTGGCGACCCAGCGTGAAAGCGCCGAATGGTGTGATCAATCCGGCAAATGCCTGGCGATCAAACAGATTACCAGCCAGATTGACACCAAATGCGTTGGTGCCAATCGCGTTGTTAATGGCCGAGATAGTACCGAGTGCAAGTGGGGTGCCGGCGAGACCAACGGGCAGGTTGGCGTTCACTGTAGCTCCAACGCGATCAGGAAGTTGGTTGCCCGATGCAGGCCGGTTCGTCACCGAACCCGTATCCGCCTCAAACCGGCTTTCCAGCGTAAAAATGGCCTTGTAGCCGCCACCAATGTCCTCGTTGCCTCGCAGTCCCCAGCGCGAACCTTCCATGATGCCGCTGGCAATGCCACTGAAAGAGCCATTTTTCAGACCGCTGACGTGGTTGTAGCCTGCATCCACCAGGCCGTAAAGCGTCACCGTGCTTTGGGCCATGGCGCCGGTAGCAGACAAAAGCCCCATCACGGCAGTTGCAACGAGAGTGAGTTTTTTCATGAAGTCTCCAGGATTCTTGATTTGATAAGGGAAGGTTTTCAACGCGCCGTCAGTTACTGTGTCGGTGGTATCGACAGGGCAAGATTAATGGCGAAGCAAAAACCCGTAAAGAGCGTAATCACGCAGGCGTATCACTTTAGGGACAGGGGAAAACCCTGTGCTTTCAGCCACTTGCAGGCGCACACGTGAACGCTCTAAAGTCGTGATGTCGGGATTTGCCCCGCTAATCAGCATCGGCCATCTCATCTCAATGCGCGCTCCTTGCGTTGGGGTGTGGTCAAGTAAGTTTTCCAGATGGCAAATTACATTTTCAATAGGCGTTGTAATAAAGAGACGTTGAGTTCTGAAAGTGTTTCGTTTTTGAATTGCGTGTTTCAAAAAGGTCCGCTGACCGAACAACTGATGTGATGTGTTCGCTTTTTTTTGCCATGATTCATTGGCTTTAACCGGTTAACTTTTTTATCACTGCATGCACGGTCTTGGTGCTTTGGGATGCAGGAATTGGGTAAAAACGCCCTGTTGTCGAGCATTCTTTTTCATGCTCTGCCAATGAATCTGTTTGCGCAGCGAATGGCGTTGGCTGTCGCCAACATTCAAGGCATATAAATTGCTTATCTTTTAAAAGACTTTGCCTTTGATGTAACAGTTTGGTTAAATCAACTAAGGGTTAACCATAAAGCCCTTGCGCAATGTTTTGAACCAGTCTTTTTGTTTTCCACCTTTTGGAGTTTTTAATGAAAAAGAATTTGATTGCTTTGGCCGTTCTTGCCGCATCCGGCGTTGCATCGGCTCAGTCCAGCGTGACTCTCTACGGACTGGTCGATGCCTATGTGGGCACCAGCAGGGTCAAACTTTCATCGCCAGGTGTCGCGACCACATCGACGCGCCAGACCGTGATGGACAGTGGCGGTTTCAATACCAGCCGTTTCGGCCTGAAAGGTTCGGAAGACCTGGGCAGCGGCTTGAAAGCCAATTTCATGCTGGAAGCTGGCTTTAACGTCGACACCGGCGCTGCCAACAACTACACCAATCCGTTCACCGGTGCGGTATCCAGCGCAACCTTCGGACGCCAGTCGTGGGTTGGCCTGTCAGGTGGTTTCGGTGAAGTTCGCGTCGGCAAGATGTGGACGCCTTATGACGAAGTCAAAGGCAGCGGCGCCGCCGCGTTTGATGCCAACATTTTTGCACCCGCAACCGGTGTCTGGTCGAGCAACGGCTACCAGGACCGTCCAGGCAATGCGCTTTATTACGCAACGCCCTCTTTCAGCGGTTTCAGCGCTGCCGCCATGTACAGCTTCGGCGAGAACAAGACGACAACCGCTAGCGCAGGCAAGATTGCCAGCTTCAATGTGCAGTATGCCGGCGGCCCGCTCGCAGCGGCACTGGCGTACCAGACCGAAAAAGACGGCGGTGCTTCGCTCAACACCGACACCACCAAGTTCACGCAACTGAATGGTTCATATGACTTCGGTCCTGCCAAGCTGCTGGCTGCATACGGCCATGTGAAAGATGGCGGCGACAAGGCCAGGGAATTCCAGGTTGGTGTCGACGTGCCCCTGGGCGCAGTCACCGTCTCGGGCGGCGTGGCACGTTCCAAGGTCACGCTCGGTGCCGGCGGCGAAGTCAAGAGCACCGGTGTTGGCCTGGCTGCCAAGTACGACTTGTCCAAGCGGACCTTCCTGTACACCGGCCTTCAGCTGGCTAAAAACGAAATCGCCGGTTCGGAAGTCAAGACCGACACCTTCGCAGTGGGCGTTCAGCACAAGTTCTGACCGGTTCCTGGCGTGAAGCCAGGACGCTGAGCTTTTTGAAACCGTTTTGGGAAAACCTGAAGCGGTTTTTCGTTTTTTTGATCACCTGGTTTGAATCATTGAAACCTGAACGTCTTCACGAGTCGGCGCATCAACGTTGTTTTCCTTCCACGCAGCAGCCTTGTTTGTCGCGTCGCTGCAACAAAAAAGCGCTTTTGTGGCGCATTTCTTTGCGGATCAAGGTTCGTTCTGGTGCAATAGACCCAACTTCCCGAAAGGGGGTTGGCCCGGGTCTCTGGGGGAGCTGCAAATGCGAAAGTATTGGGCAGTCCTCTTACCGGAGCCCTATGTTTAACCTTGGAGAAATTCTCAATGAAAAAATCACTCATCGCTCTGGCAGTATTGGCAGCATCCGGCGCCGCAATGGCTCAATCTTCGGTAACCCTGTACGGCATCGCTGACGCTTTCGTCGGCAGCACCGAAACCCAAATCGCCGGCATTGGCCAGCGTCAAACCAACGTCAGCACCTCTGGTGTCAACGGTTCGCGTTGGGGCCTGAAGGGTTCTGAAGATCTGGGCGGCGGCATGAAGGCCATCTTCACGCTGGAAAGCGGCTTCAATCTGGACACCGGCGCGCAAAAGACGGCTGGCAGCATTTTTGACCGTCAAGCCTTTGTTGGTCTGCAAAGCGGTTTCGGTACCGTTTCCGTGGGTCGTCAGTACTCTGCGTATGACAACCTGCAAGGCGCGACCAACCAGAACTACGATGCGTTCAGCTTCAATGCACGCAGCGGCGTCAATGGCGGTGTTGCTGCCAACGGCATCCAGGACTACACCAACCGTATCAGCAATTCGGTTGCCTACGCTTCGCCTGACTTCGGCGGCTTCAGCGGCGCAGTGGTTTACGGCTTTGGCGAAAACAAGAACACCGTCGGTAACGTGAATGGCGACGCAACCGACAGCGCCAGCGTTCACATCAAGTACGCCAACGGCCCTATCCTGGTTGGTTACGCCTACCAGCAAGACAAACTGGCTGCCATTGGTGGCGTTCAGGACAAGAACAAGTACAACCTGGTTGGCGGTTCTTATGACTTCGGCGTGGCCAAGTTGACAGCCAGCTACAACACGGCCAAGAACAACGTCCTGAAGGACAAGGAAGGCCAGATCGGCGTAGTGGTTCCGTTCGGCGCTGCTGCTATCTCCGCTGGCTACGCCCGTTCCAAGAGCGAAGGCCTGGGCACCGATCGCACTGGCAAGGGTTACTCCGTACTGGCCACCTACGCTTTGTCCAAGCGCACCGGCCTGTACCTTGGTGCACAAAACACCAAGGCTCACATCGCTTTTGCAGCAGCTGAAACCGAAACCACCGTCTACGGTCTGGGTGTTCGCCACTCGTTCTAATTTCTCTGCTAGCGCAAGCTAGCGGTTAAAACAGAAAACAAAACCCCGCCGTGGCGACACGGTGGGGTTTTTTTATGGGTGGCCCGCTGCTGGGGGTGCTGAACTTTCCCGTGGTCGTGTCGACTTTTGGCACTGGGATTGTTGCGTTATTTGCCGGTTCCTGCAGCCAGACTGTCGTTTGTACGCAAATACCGCAGGACTGGACGCGCTGATGTTTACGCTGCCAAAGTTTCGCCATAGTATTTACCAATTGCTGACATCAGGACCCAACAGACATGCGCACTCCGGCTCTTCTTGAAAAAACCTTGTCGCCGCTGTCAGCGGACATGAGCGATTCGGTCACTCTTGGCCGGCCACGCCCGTTGCAGATCAACGGCCGGGCTTTTGCCCAGATTGCCCGCTTCCACCCCGAACTGACAGCCTTCCGCCGGGACCTGCATGCGCATCCGGAACTGGGCTTTGAAGAGGTTTACACCGCCAGCCGTGTGACCCAGGCGCTCAAGCTGTGCGGGGTGGACGCTGTACACACCGGCATCGGAAAAACCGGCGTGGTCGCGATCATCGAGGGCCGTCAGCCCGGAAATCCCCGCCATGCAAGGCCCATGACCGGCTTGCGCGCCGACATGGATGCGCTGCCCATGACCGAGCGCAACGAGTTTGGCTGGAAATCAGCCAAGCCCGGCCTGATGCATGGCTGCGGCCATGACGGCCACACCACCATGCTGGTCGGAGCCGCGCGCTACCTGGCCGAGACCCGGAACTTTGCCGGCGATGCCGTGCTGGTATTTCAGCCGGCGGAAGAAGGGCGCGGCGGGGCCGAAGCCATGATCAATGACGGCTTGTTCGAGCGCTTTCCGGTCCAGTCCATCTACGCCATGCACAACTGGCCGGCCATGCGGCCCGGCACCATCGGCATCAATTCCGGTCCCATGATGGCGGCGGCCGACCGCATCACGATCGAGATCACCGGCAAGGGTGGCCATGGCGCCCACGCCTACCTGACCGTCGATCCGATCCTGGTGGCGGCGCACATCATCACGGCCGTCCAGAGCATCGTGTCGCGCAACGTCAAGGCCATGGACAACGTCGTGGTCAGCCTGTGCGCCATGCAGGCCGGGGATATGGCGGCCATGAGCGTGGTGCCCGGTCATGCCACGCTGGTCGGCACGGTTCGTACTTTCAAGCCCGAGATGCAGGATTTTGTCGAGCAGCGCCTGAAACAGCTTTGCGCTGCAGTGGCCGATGGTTTTGGTGCCACGGCCACGGTGAACTACGAACGCATTTATCCCGCCACGATCAACTCGCCCGCTGAATACCGGCTGGCGACCCGGGTGGCCGAGCAACTGGTGGGCGCCGAAAATGTCGTGAGCAACCTGGAGCCCAGCATGGGGTCGGAAGATTTTTCCTTCATGCTCAAGGAAAAGCCAGGAGCCTATTTTCGGCTGGGCCAGGGCGAGCAGCTTTCCGATGGCAAAGGCAGCGTTGTCGGTGGCGTGGGCAGCCACTTTTTGCACAACAGCTGCTACGACTTCAACGACAGCGTGCTGCCTTTGGGCGCGGCGCTGTTTGCCGGCATTGTTGAACGCTCAATGCCGATGGCGTGAATGTGAACGTTGTTGAGTGATTGCTATTTAAATAATAGCTACAAGTATCCACCCATCTTGCGCAAAGGTGGTATTCCTAATAAAAACAGGTGCTGGATCTGCGCAGGACCGCCCCGCCTTGATGTCCACGCCTGGCGACGCATCAGGTGTAGCGTTTGTTGCGCAAATTGTTTTTCATCTCCTTGAGCAGTGGCTGCAGCTTGGGGCCGATGCGCAGCGCCACGCAGGTCGCCAAAATGTCGATGATCATCAAATGCAGCAGGCGCGACACCATCGGGCTGTAGCGGTCGTAGCCTTCGGGATGGTCGGCGGCCAGGTGGATGTGGCCGGCGGCGGCCAGCGGCGATGCGGTGGCGGTGATGACGATGGTGGTGGCGCCGTTCTTGCGCGCGATGTCGCAGGCGTCCATCAGGTCGCGCGTACGGCCCGAATTGGAAATCACCACCACGCAGTCGCCCGGCCCCAGCAGCGATGCGCTCATCACCTGCATGTGGCCGTCGCTGTAGGCAATGCTGTGGACGCCCAGCCTGAAGAACTTGTGCTGCGCATCCTGCGCCACGATGCCGGAGTTGCCGGCGCCGAAAAACTCGATGCGCTTGCCACCCTGGCAGGCGCCCAGCAGCGCCAGAACGGCTTTGTCAATCGCCACCGGGCTGGCGTCGTTGCGGTATTTCAGGAAGGCCGCCACGGTGTTGTCGATCACCTTGACCATCACATCGCCGGTCTTGTCGTCCACATCGACGCTGCGGTGAATGAAGGGCACACCTTCGCTGACACTGCCGGCCAGCTTGAGCTTGAAGTCGAGCAGCCCGTCGTAGCCGACGCTGCGGCAAAAGCGCACCACCGTCGGTTTGCTGACATGCGAGCGGCTGGCCAGCTCGGTGATCGGCAGGCTGGCAAAGGCGCGCGGGTCGGCCAGCACCAGTCGCGCCACGCGTTGTTCCGCCGGGGCCAGCGAAGGAAGGGAAGCCTTGATACGGTCGAGCATGCTAGCGTTCCTCGCTCCAGCAGTAGCCGTCGCGGGCGATCATTGCGCTGGAGGCGCTCGGTCCCCAGGTGCCTGCCGCATACGGGCGTGGTGCGGTCGGGTCGTGGCTCCAGCGGTCCAGGATAGGTTCGACCCAGCGCCATGCTTCCTCCTGCTCGTCACTGCGCACGAACAGGTTCAGCCGGCCGTCGATCACGTCGAGCAGCAGCCGCTCGTAGGCGCCGACGCGCTCGGCCCCGAAACGCTTGTCGAAGTCCAGGTCAAGCTGCACCGGCTCCAGCGTCGGGGTGCCACGGCGCAGTCGCTGGTCGGCGCCCTGCGCCAGCAGGTGCAGCTCCAGGCCGTCCCGGGGTTGCAGGTCGATGACCAGCCGGTTGCCGGTGCTGCAGTCCTGCCGCGATTTGAAAATCGCGTGCGGCGTGGGGCGAAAGTTGACCTCGATGTGCGCGTCGCGGCCTGCCAGCCGCTTGCCGGTACGGATGTAGAACGGCACACCGGCCCAGCGCCAGTTTTCAATCTCGGTGCGCAGCGCGACGAAGGTTTCCGTGCGGCTTTCCGGGTTCACGCCCGGCGCGCTGCGATAGGCCTCAACCGCCTCGCCGTCGATGGTTCCAGCAGCATACTGGCCGCGAATGGCATGCTGGCTCAGGGTTTCAGGCGTCCAGGGCTTGAGCGAGCGCAGGACCTTGAGTTTTTCATCACGAATCGCGTCGGCATGCGAATTGATGGGCGGCTCCATGCCCACGGCGCAGAGCAACTGCAGGGCATGGTTCTGCACCATGTCGCGCAGCGCGCCGGTGCTGTCGTAAAAAGCGCCGCGTTTTTCCACGCCGAGTTCCTCGGCAATCGTGATCTGGATGTTGGCGATGTACTCGCGCCGCCAGAGCGGCTCGAACAGCGAATTGCCAAAGCGCAGCGCAAACAGGTTCTGCACCGAAGGCTTGCCCAGGTAATGGTCGATGCGAAAGATCTGCTGCTCGGTCAGCACGCTGCGAACGGTGCGGTTGATGTCGCGGTTCGACGCCAGGTCGTGGCCTAGCGGTTTTTCCAGCACCACGCGGGTTTGCGGACCATTCAGGCCTGCGGCGGCGATCTGTTCGCAGACCGTGGTGAACAGGCCGGGCGCGGTCGCCAGGTACATCACCACCACATCGGCCGGCCGCTGCCTGAGCCGGTCTGCCAGGCGCGCATAGTCTTCCGGTTTTGACAGGTCCATGCGCAGGTAGCCGAGCATCTGGGCAAAACGCTTGAATTCTTCTTCGTTCGGACGCTTGGACAATTCGACATGGTCAAAGCGCGACTTGATGAGCGCACGGTACTGGTCGTCCGACAGATCGTCGCGGGCCACGCCAATGATCCGGCCGTCGGCCGGCAGCGAGCCGTGACGAAAAGCCTGGAACAGGGCGGGCATGATCTTGCGCCAGGCCAGGTCGCCGGTTCCGCCAAACAGGATGAGGTCAAAGCTCATGGAAAGGACTTGTGATGGTAATAAAGTTTCATATTCTATGGGCATAATGGTAACTACACCCGGTGACCTGCTGTGCCCCCTGTGTCGGCACGGTGCGGTTTTCGGGCTTCCTGATCCACTTTTCGCCCTTGCCCGGCGCCTTAAGCCCATGAACCAACTCGACGCCCTGAAACAATTCACGACCGTGGTGGCCGATACCGGCGACTTCAACCAGCTGGCGCAGTTCAAGCCGCAGGACGCCACCACCAACCCTTCGCTGATCCTGAAGGCGGTGCAAAAATCCGATTACGCGCCGCTGATGCATGACATGGTGGCGCGTTTCAAGGACCGGGCGCTGGACGAAACCATGGACCGGCTGCTGGTGCGCTTTGGCTGCGAAATCCTGTCCATCATCCCGGGCCGCGTCTCGACCGAAGTCGATGCGCGCCTGAGTTTTGACACCAGCGCCACCGTGGCCCGGGGCGAGCGCCTGATCGAGTTGTACCAGGCCGAAGGCATCCACATCGACCGGGTGCTGATCAAGGTGGCCGCCACCTGGGAAGGCATTCAGGCGGCCAGGTTGCTGGAGCAACGCGGCATCCACACCAACCTGACGCTGCTGTTTTCCTTTTGCCAGGCCGTCGCCTGCGGCCAGGCCAGGGTGCAGTTGATTTCCCCCTTCGTCGGCCGGATTTACGACTGGTACAAGAAGTCGGCCGGCAGCGGCTGGGTTGAAGTCGCGAATGCCGGCGCGAACGATCCCGGCGTCAAGTCGGTTCGCGAGATCTACCACTACTACAAGCATTTCGGCATTGCCACCGAGGTCATGGGCGCGAGTTTTCGCAACGTCGGCCAGATCACGGCGCTGGCCGGCTGCGACCTGCTGACCATCAGCCCCGAACTGCTGGCCCAGCTGGCCGCCAGTGACGCGCCCTTGCCGCGCGCGCTGGATGCTAGTGCCGTCGATTCGCTGGATCTGGACGTAGTGGACTTTGACGAAGCGCGTTTTCGTTATGCGCTCAACGAAGACGCCATGGCGACGGAAAAGCTGGCCGAAGGCATTCGCGCCTTTGCCGTGGACGCGGTCAAGCTTGAGCAGTTGATGCAGGCTGTCTGAACACAAGGAAATTTTCATGAAATCAGTGCGTTGCGACCGGACCCCCGCCTGGGGAGAACTCAAGACCTGTTTTGAAGTCAGTGGACGGCATTTCGACCTGCGCGAGGCGTTTTCGCGCGACCCGCGCCGCTTCGAGGCCTTAAGCCAGGAAGCGCCGCATGTGTTTGCCGACCTGTCCAAGAACCTGATCGATGCCAACAGCCAGTCGCTGCTGCTGGCGCTGGCGCGGCAGTGCGGGCTGGAGGCGCAGCGCGACGCGATGTTTGCCGGGGAACGCATCAACCGCACCGAAAACCGCGCCGTGATGCACTTTTTATTGCGAAATCCGCCTTCTGCGCAATACGTGCCTGCACAAGTAGCAATCAATAAAATAGCGGATGCCCAAGCTGAGGTGGAAGCGACCCTGAACGCCATGCTGGACTATGCGGAGCAGGTGCGCGCCGACGCGGGGATCACCGACATCGTCAACATCGGCATTGGCGGCTCGGACCTGGGGCCGCAGATGGCAGTGCTGGCGCTGGGTGAATTCGCCACGGCCGGCAAGCGGATTCACTTTGTGTCGAACATCGACGGCGATGAGCTGGCCGGCGTTCTTCGCCTTCTGAAGCCTGAGAGCACGCTGTTCCTGGTGGCATCCAAGACCTTCACCACCACCGAAACCATGACCAATGCGCATTCTGCAAAGGCCTGGTTTGAAGCGCAGGGCGGACACGACATCGCCCGGCATTTCGCGGCGCTGACGACCAATGTGGCGGCGGCGAACGACTTCGGCATCACCACCACCTTCGGTTTCTGGGACTGGGTGGGCGGGCGCTATTCGCTGTGGTCGGCCATCGGTCTGCCCATCGCCATTGCGATTGGCGCGGCAGGCTTTCGCGACTTCTTGGCTGGCGCGCATGCGATGGACGAGCACTTCCGCACGGCGGAGCTTGAGTACAACCTGCCGGTGAGGCTGGGCCTGCTTGATGTCTGGTACCGCAACTTTCACGGCTTTTCCAGCCGCAGCATCGCACCCTACAGCAGCGCCCTGCGCCGCTGGCCGGCGTATTTGCAGCAACTGGAAATGGAAAGCAACGGCAAGCGCGTGGACCAGGACGGTCAGCCCTTGCCGTTTGACACCTCGCCGGTGCTGTGGGGCGAGCCCGGCACCAACGGTCAGCATGCCTATTTTCAAATGCTGCACCAGGGAACCTCGGTGGTTCCGGTCGAATTCGTGGCGATCAAGCAAGCCGCGCATGCGCCGGATGACCTGCCCGGCCACCATGGCAAGCTGCTGGCCAACGTACTGGCGCAGGCGCAGGCGCTGATGCACGGCAAGCCTGACGCCGACGGCCACCGCGATTTTCCCGGCAACCGGCCCAGCACCTTCCTGCTGCTGGAGCGGCTCACGCCCGCCAGCCTGGGCGCGCTGATTGCGCTGCAGGAGCACCGCGTGTTTGTCAGCGGTGCCATCTGGGGCATCAACAGCTTTGACCAGTGGGGCGTCGAACTGGGCAAGGTACTGGCCAAAGACATTGAGCCACGCCTGCAAAGCGGCGATATTTCGGGGCTTGACGGCTCGACCGCCGGATTGCTACAGCGCCTGCGTTGACAAGGGTGCGGTTTCGGCTGGTTGGCTGTCAGCGCATCGGCTTATGATGAAGCAAGGGTAATCCCTTGAGTTTTCCAATCAACCCGGAGAAGGAAATCATGAATTTTAGCCAAGCCATTTCCAGTTGCCTGCGCAACTATGCAACGTTTTCGGGGCGGGCATCGCGTTCGGAATTCTGGTGGTTTTTTCTGTTCCAGGTACTGGTTTCGGTGGCTGCCAACACCATCAGCGAGAAACTGGGCGGTCTGGTCAGCCTGGGCTTGCTGCTGCCGGCGCTGGCGGTGGGTGCGCGCCGGTTGCACGACATTGGCAAGAGCGGCTGGTGGCAGCTCCTGATGATCTCGGGAATCGGATTCCTGGTGTTGATTTACTGGTGGGTCCAGCCCACGGAAGATAACGTCAGCAGCTACGGCTCCAACCTGGCCTGACGTTTTCGGTTTTTGCTCATCCATAAAAAAAGGGCCACAACGCTTGCGCGCTGTGGCCCTTTTGGCTGAAGGCAAAAAATGCGGGGCCTGCCACCAGGCTTTTTAACAAAGCCCGGCAGACTCGTCCCCGCTGTTTCTTACATGCCCATGTCGCCCATGCCGCCCATGCCACCCATGCCGCCGCCCATGCCGCCGGCAGGTGCGTCGTCCTTGGCGGACTCGCAGACCATGCATTCGGTCGTCAGCATCAGCGATGCCACGGAAGCCGCGTTCTGCAGTGCCGTACGGGTCACTTTCGTGGGGTCCAGAATACCCATTTCGATCATGTCGCCGTAGGTGTCGTTGGCGGCATTGAAGCCGTAGTTGCCGGTTCCGGCCAGCACGGCGTTCACCACCACAGAGGCTTCGCCGCCTGCGTTGTAAACGATTTCGCGCAGGGGAGCTTCGATGGCGCGCATGACCAGCTTGATGCCGGCGTCCTGGTCAGCGTTGTCACCCTTGATGACGCCAGCGGTCTGCTTGGCGCGCAGCAAAGCCACGCCGCCGCCAGCCACGATGCCTTCTTCCACAGCAGCGCGGGTGGCGTGCAGTGCGTCTTCAACGCGGGCTTTCTTTTCCTTCATCTCGACTTCGGTGGCAGCGCCAACCTTGATCACGGCAACACCGCCGGCCAGCTTGGCCACGCGCTCTTGCAGTTTTTCACGGTCGTAGTCGCTGGTCGCTTCTTCGATCTGGACGCGAACCTGCTTGACGCGGGCTTCGATGTCAGCGGCTTCGCCAGCACCGTCGATGATGATGGTGTTTTCCTTGCCCACTTCGATGCGCTTGGCCTGGCCGAGGTCAGCCAGCGTCACTTTTTCGAGCGACATGCCGACTTCTTC
>NZ_JAAFGZ010000048.1 GCF_010365105.1 Polaromonas sp.
TAACCCGCTCCCGTTTCCCAGGGCAACTTTCTTTGGTGACTTTCTTTTTTGCCAGAAAAGAAAGTTACCCCCCGCCGGGAAGGCGCTCACCCCTCAATCCACAGAAGAACCCACCCAAAGCCCCAAAACAGAAAACGCAGCGATCAAACCGCAAGCGTCAGCAGTTACAAATTTCCAATCAAACAGCATGCTTTCGCAATACAGGCGAACATAAGCAGCTATTTATTTGATAGCAGCTTATGTGTCAGGCGCTCCAGTGCGGCCATCCATTGCTGCAAGACCGACGCAAGCCGTCAATGCCCGTCATGCACCAGCGCAAAAAGGCTCTCGCGCGGCAGCCAGCGCTGGCCTGCCAGATGCCAGTACTTCTGGCCACAGGCGGTGTCGAAAAATTCCCGCCGCCGTTCCCGCCGGCCGGCACCGACGACATTTTTCAGCACCACGTAACGGATTTCGCCGGTTGGCCCGAGAATCACCGTCGAGCCGCCATAGTAGGTGAAGGCCGGCCCTTCGGCCGAGGCGCGCACATGGCGCTCCTGGGTTATTTCGGCCACCAGGTCAAACACGATCTGCCCGTTCGGTCCGGCGCGGCGCGCCGATCGGATGGATTCGACGCAGGGCAGGCTGACCGTGTCGCCGTCCAGGCGCGCGTCGTCAGGCGCCACCAGCCCGAATTCCTCCGTGCGGCCGGGGCGCGTGACGTAGTGGCCGAGCATGCAGGCCTGCCGGTACAACTCGTCCAGCCCGGCCGCATTGGCCGGGTCGCCGCTGAAGCGCAGCGCCGCGAAATCAAGCCCCGGCACCGGCGGCAGTTCCAGCCGGGGCCGGTGCCACAGCAGCGCGTCCTGCGACAGGTGGTTGGCGCTGCGCGGATAGATGTCGCGCCGCCAGAAGGCGTCGATCAGCGCGCCCCGGTAGTCCCACGGGTCGTCGGGCACCAGGTCGTAGTCGGCGGTGATCATGGCACGCAGGTAGTCGCCAAACGTCATGCCGACCGGCGGGCAGTAGTCGATGGCGCGGATGCAGATGCCCAGGAACTGGCTGGCCAGCTTGCTGGCGCGCTCGGCGAGGATGGTCTGCAGGTCATGCGAGAGTTCGCCCGGCGGCAACAGCCCGCTGCCGCCGGTGGCCAGGCGCACGAAGCGCTCGGTGCGGCGCCTGTAGACCTGCACGAAGGCGTCGAACACGGCGCTGACCAGCACCGTGCCGAGCTGGTGCGCCTCCAGCCCGGGCTGGTAGCGGGTCGGGTTGCCGTTGTCTTTTTCAACCGCGCTGCGCAGCGGGCCGTTCTGGCCGGTGGTGTGGCCGAACTGTCCGGCCAGTTCTGTCAGTATCTCGGCGTGCTGCAGCGAACCCTTGCAGCGCCGGATGGCGGCCAGCACCACCTCGGCATAGCTGAAATGCTGGAAGATGGCGACCAGGTCGGCAAAGGCTTCATGGAACGCGACCACGTCGGCGTTGGTCGGCACGATGAAGTGCGCGCGCAGTCCGTCGAGCAGCGCATGGGTCACCTCATGCACCACGATGTCGTGCGACAGGCAGGTGAAGACATAACCGCCCGGCATGGTGCGATTGGTCGGCTTTTCGCTGGCCGGGAAATAGCCAAAACGCAACTCGCCCGTGGTGATGCTGTTTTCATAGTAGGCGTTCTGCTCCTGGCCATGGTGCGGCCTGAGCACCAGCCGCGCCGGCGTGTTGCCGTCGCCAAAGCCCCAGCCCAGGTTGCGGCCCAGCGCCGTCTTGAAGGTCGAATAGACATTGCTGCAGACGGCATAGACCATCTGGTGGTGAAAGCGCGGGTCCGAAGGCGAGGGGTCGTAGCCGTTGGCCATCAGCACCTTGCGGTCTTCCAGGTCGGCCTCGCGGTAGTGAACGCCCAGTTGTCCATCGTTCGTGTCGACTTCGAACAGCTTGCCCACCGGACCCGGCTGCAGTGGTTCAAACGGCACGTTGATGGTCGCGATCGAGCCTTCGAGCCGTGACACCGACGGATCGACCGTGTAGATGCGCAGCGGGCGGTAGAGCGGGTCGCCGTGCCGGCGTTCATACGGAACCACCGGCGGCTGGCGAACGCCGGTGCCGATGAGATAGTCTTCGCCGTCGCCCGGAAGGAGTTTCGCGACGTGAGGGGCGATTGCTGCGGGGCCTTCTGCGCGACTGGCGGCATCGGCGGCGACAGCCTCGGTGGTCGTTGCGCTTGCGGGCGCAGGCTCGGAGGCCATCAGCGCCTGCCCGGCGCGAGCGCTTTCACGGCCTGCGCCAGTTCGTTCACGGCTTGCAGCAAGCCGGTGTCGCCGGGGGCTGCTGCCCCGGGCAATTCCCGGGTGGCGGGCGCGCGGCTGCCGGCCGCCAGCGGCTGAAGGAGGGCGCCCTGGCGCGCCGCTTCGGCGCAGTCGAGCATCGGTGCCTGGCGTGCCGCGCTGCCAAACTCGGCCAGCACGCGGCGCAGGAATTCCTCGTTGCTGAGGCCCTGGATGCCTGCGGCCAGCACCTTGGTGGCGCGCCGCGTGAAGTCGCCATTGCCGCCGCTTTCCAGCGCGACCTGGTGGTCCAGGCAGGCCGAGAACTTCACATCGCGCATCCCTTGCGGCCCGCCGCTGCTGAGGGCGCGCGTGGCGCTGCGCGACTGCTGGCGAAAGCGCTGGTGCGCCTCGGCAATCTCCGGCGTCATCCTGACGAAGCGCGCCTTGGTGCCGGGCGGCACGGCCATTTCGCCTGGCGACAAACCGACGGCGAAACGGCTGTTGGTGCCCGAATGGCAGCAGTCCATGAAGCAGGTCATGTTCACGCCGTCGGGGATGCGGCCAAACAGCTCGGCAATGTCGTCGTCGATGTAAAGCGCGCCGCTGGCAAAGTCAACCGGGCACAGCGCCTCGTCAATGGCGTCGTCCTCGTCGCCGTTCAGGTCGGGCACCTGCGTGCCGTGGCCGGCGTACTGGAAGACGATCACGTCGCCGGCGCAGCATTCGCCGACCAGCCGGTTCAGTTCGCGGTCCAGCGCGGCGCGGCTCGCGTCAAGGTTGACCAGCAGCCGGGTCTCGAAACCGAGCGCCCCCAGGGTGCGCGCCCAGTTGCGGGCGTCGTTGACGCAGCCGGCGAGCTGGTGCTCCGGCGCCGGGTAGGCGTCGATGCCGACGCACAGCGCCACGCGCCGGCCGCCGCTGCCTGCCTGGGTAGCCGGCACGGGCACGGTAGCCGCCGGGGGAAGCGGATAAGGCGGCATCGCTGCGGTGACTGGCATCGACGGTGGCAGGCTGACCGGAGGCATCGCGTACGTGGCGCCTGAGGCTGCGGGCAGTGCGCTGAAACCGAACTCGGCGGGCCAGTCCACCTCGTCGATCCAGGGCCGCGATGCGCTGCGGCTGACCGGGAACGCCGCGATATCGGCCGCATCGGGCTGGTCCAGGATGCGGCGCACGATGCTGTTCATGGTCGGCGCGTCGTCGTCGAAGCCGCCGTGCGACAGCGACCTGCTGGCCGACCGGCCGGTGTCGCCCGGCGTGGGCGACCAGACCACGCTTGAAGGCGATGGCGACGCGCCTGCCAGGCCGAACAGGCGCTTCAAGTCGGCATCGCCGCGCAGGCTTTCCTCCAGCCCCAGGATCGGCGTGGCGCGCCGGTCTTCCAGCGCATTGAAGATCAGGTAGAGCAGCGACTTGCGGTAGATCTGCGCGCAGTTGTCCTTGCGCTCGAAGTCCCTTTGCATGGTGTAGAGCGTGAGCGACTCGGCCGCGCGGCCCGGGCCGATGTGCTCCAGCAGGCGCTGCCGGAAAGTGTCCACGCGCACCGCAGGCGCCAGGAAATGCGCGGTCTTGAAGCCCGGCACGCCCAGCGCGTGGGCCAGCGGCAGGAAATGGCTGTGAAAGATCGAGCCCGCGCTGTGGCCGACCGCATGCAGTTCGATGCGGTCGGCATGGTCGTCGCACAGCGCCTTGAGCTTGCAGGCAACGTAATATGCGCCGCCGCCGATGTCGCCGCTGGCTGCCGGCGCATCCATCGCATGCTCGGCGCTGGACTTCATGCCGCCCCAGATGCGCGGCGCCTGCAGGGCGCGCGCACCGACCTCGACCAGCGGGTCGGTGGTGAAGTCGGCCAGGTCCCGCGCCAGGGCGCGGCTGCCCCGCTGCGCGCGGCCGAGCAACTGGCCGATGGTCTCGAAAAATCCGGTTTCCCAGATGAAGTAGATCGGGTAGACATGGTTGCGCTGCCACCAGTCGATGTGTTTGTGGGCGATCTGCAGGCCGCTCGATTCGGACACCAGCCCGCCATGCGCGTAGAACACCAGGCGCAGCTTGTGGCCCGCAGGCAGTTCGCTGACCGCCTGCGGCAGGTGCTGCTCGAAGATCGCGTCAATGTCCCCGGCCGTCGAGGCCGCCTCGCCTTCGCCCGACAGGCGGCCGACCCGCAGGTTGACCAGGTGCGACCGCATGGCGTTGAGCGCTGCCGTGCCCAGGCCTGAATCACGGCTTTGCTGCGCAGAAGCCGATGCGTCGCCGGCATCGCCACTGGCCCCTGCGCGGCTTGCGGTGGCATCCTGGCCGGCTTCGTGCTCGTCATGCGACAGTTCGGCATCGCCGCGCTCGCCCGCATTGTCCAGGGTGCGGGACAGCGAGCGGATGGTCTCGGCGACGAAGCGGTCGGTTTCATCGGGAAAAGGCTGCGGCTGGGCCGCGCCGCGCGAGGCACCGGCCTGCATCGCCTGCCGGACGGCTTCGACCTCGTCCAGGATGTCGGCATACACCAGCGCGCTGCCGGGGCACGACTTGGGCGACATCGAATTGTGAAAGCGCAGCGTGCTGGCCGGCAGGTGAAAGCGCGCCTGGACCAGCGCCACGACCCGCAATGCGGTGTCCTTCTGCGCACCGCCGAACGGGTCGCGGCCGGTGTCGAAGTCGCCGATCATCTCGAACATGAACGGGCCGAAGGCCTTGTTGCCGTTGTGCCCGGCGGCGCTGGCCGGCGGCAGGTTCCAGTTGCGCCCGAGCCAGACCATGCCGTCGGGGTCGATGGTGATGTGCTGGGCAATGTCGCTCCAGCCGTTGACCTGCGTGTGGTGGCGCCACATCGAGACAATCGTGTCGTGGCCGCGAAAATCGGCGTGCCGGGGCCGCCAGGTGTGGTGCATGTGCACTGCGTCGATTTTCCGGGTGAAGGGAAACTTCTGGAGAAGCTGCTCGAACTGATCTGGCGACAAACGCTGGAAGGTGGGTGTCGGCATGGCGCGCCCCTTTGACGAGTGGGCGCCCACTCTACACCCGCACGGATGCGCTTTCAAGCTGGGCAGCAGCCGCTATTTCGGCGGCTGGCGCCATTTCGTCAGGTTTGCGACGCGTCACTCCACCTCGGCAATCAGCTCGATCTCGACGCAGGCGCCCAGCGGAATCTGCGCCACGCCAAAGGCGCTGCGCGCATGCTTGCCGGCGTCGCCGAACACCTCGCCGAGCAGTTCGCTGCAGCCGTTGGTGACCAGGTGGTGCTCGGTGAAATCGCCGGTCGAGTTGACCAGGCTCATGACCTTGACGATCCGTTTGACCTTGCCCAGGTCGCCCGTGGCGGCCTGCAGCGTGCCCATCAGGTCGATGGCAATCAGGCGGGCGGCCGCCTTGCCTTCGTCGGTCGTCACGTTTTTGCCGAGCTGGCCGACGATGACCTGGCCGTCACGCTTGGCCAGGTGGCCGCTCAGGAACACCAGGTTGCCGGTGCGCACGAAGGGCAGGTAGGCAGCCGCCGGCGCGGCGACTTCGGGCAGGGTGATGCCCAGGGACTTGAGCTTGGCATGGACGGGATGGGTGCTGGTGGTCATGGTGTGTATGGGTTAAAGGGGAAAAAACCAGGCTGGTGTTTCGCCTGCGCGGAAAAGTCGGGATTCTCAAGTCAGTAAACGGCATAAAACATATCAAATAGGGTGTTTACGCACTATCCACGGGCATATCCTGCTATCAATAGCAAAGCGCTGTCGGCGCTGTTGCCTTGGCATATTAACGCACTGCAATTGCGCGCTTGAAGCCATGTAAGCTCTGCCATGGACCGGTTTTTTTCAAGCCGGCGCGTGCCTGCCACTTGTCCAGAAAGACCTCCTTGCGCTCTTCCATTGCTACCCGCCGTCCAGGTTTCGGGCCTGCGCTGGCCGGCCTGGTTGCGGGCGTGGCCTGGCAATTGCAGCAGCCCGCGCTGTGGCCTGCCGACCGCTATGCCGCGCTGGCGGCACTTGCCGTGGTGCTGGCCGCTGGCGGCTATGCCCTCAGGGCAAGGCGCCTTGAACGACCGGCCCAGCGCATGGCTGGGCTGCTGGTGTTCTTCATGGCCGCCCTTCTAGGCTTTGGGCTGACCGGCTGGCGTGCCGTTGATTTTCAGGCGACCGCGCTGAACCCGTCGCTCGAAGGCCGTGACATCGCCGTGACCGGCACGGTACTGGCCATGCCGCAGATCGGCGAGGATGCGGTGCGCTTTCGGCTGGACGTAGATTCGGCGCGTCTGGACGGCCAGCCGGTCACGCTGCCGCCGCAGATCATGCTCGGCTGGTATGCGGGTTTCGCAGCGCGCGAGACAAAAGCCACATCGGTCGAAAGCAGCGACGCGTCCGAACTGGCGCTCGACCTGCAGCGCCAGCCGCAGCCGCTGCGTGCCGGCGAGCGCTGGCAGATGACGGTGCGGCTCAAGGCGCCGCACGGCAACAGCAACCCGCATGGCTTCGACTACGAACTCTGGCTCTGGGAGCAGGGCATCCAGGCCACCGGCTATGTGCGCGCCGGGCCGCGCGATGCGCCGCCGCTCAGGCTGTCCAGCAACTGGCGCCATCCGGTGGAACGCGCACGCCAGTCGGTCCGCGAGGCGATTTACCAACAGGTGGCCGACCGGCAGTTGGCCGGCGTGCTGGCCGCGCTGGTGGTCGGCGACCAGAACGCCATCGAGCGCGCCGACTGGGACGTGTTTCGCGCCACCGGCGTGGCCCACCTGATGAGCATCTCGGGGCTGCACATCACGATGTTCGCCTGGGTGGCATCGCTGCTCATCGGCCGGCTGTGGCGCGCTTCGGTGCGGCTGACGCCCCGGCTGTGCCTGGTGCTGCCCGCCAGCACGGCCGGCGCGCTGGGCGGGCTGCTGCTGGCGGCGCTGTACGCCCTGTTTTCGGGCTGGGGCGTTCCGGCGCAGCGCACCATCTGGATGCTCGCCACCGTCGTGCTGCTGCGGCAAAGCAGCCGGCAGTGGCCGTGGCAGCACACCTGGCTGCTGGCGATGGCGGTGGTCGTCATGCTCGACCCCTGGGCCTTGCTGCAGGCGGGATTCTGGCTGTCGTTTGTGGCGGTCGGCGTGCTGTTTGCTACAGATTCAGGAGCTAGTGATGCAAGCCAGCAAAGCGCAGAGCCCGCATTCCATTCAAAATTCGTGCCTTGGTGGCTGCACCGGCCGCTCTCCAGCCTGTGGCGCGGGGCGCGCGAGCAATGGGTGGTCACGCTGGCGCTCACGCCACTGTCGCTGCTGCTGTTCAACCAGGTGTCCCTGGTCGGCCTGCTGGCCAATGCCGTCGCCATTCCATGGGTCACGCTACTGGTCACGCCGCTGGCCCTGCTGGGTGTCATTTATGCACCCATATGGGATGCGGCCGCCTGGGCGGTCGGGCTGCTGGCGGGGGGTCTGCAGGGGCTGGCCGGCTGGCCGATGGCCTCGGTCAGCGTCGCCGCCGCACCCTTGTGGTGCGCGCTGGCCGGCGTGCTGGGCGGCGGGCTGATCGCCCTGCGCCTGCCCTGGCACTGGCGCCTGCTGGGTATTCCGCTGCTGCTGCCGGTGCTTTTGTGGCAGCCGGCCCGCGTTGCGCCGGGCCAGTTCGAATTGCTCGGGGCCGACATCGGCCAGGGCAATGCCGTCCTGGTGCGAACGGCCGGGCACAGCCTGCTGTACGACACCGGGCCGCGCTTTTCCCGCGAAAGCGATGCCGGCCACCGGGTGCTGGTGCCGCTGCTGCGGGCGCTGGGCGAACGCATCGACATGCTGGTGCTCAGCCACCGCGACAGCGACCACACCGGCGGCGCCCCGGCCGTGCTGGCGATGCAGCCGCAGGCCAGTCTGCTGGCTTCGATCGAGGACGGCCATGAACTCCAGGCCCTGCGCCCGTCAACGCGCTGCGTCGCCGGCCAGCGCTGGGCCTGGGACGGCGTCGATTTCGAGGTGCTGGCGCCAGCGGCAGGCGACTACGACGTGCCGAACAAGTCCAATGCCATGAGCTGCGTGCTGCGCATTTCCAATGGCGCCCAGACGGCCCTGCTGGCCGGCGACATTGAAGCGCCGCAGGAGGCCCGGCTTGTGGCCGGCGATGCGGCCCGCCTGAAGGCCGACTTCCTGCTGGTGCCGCACCATGGCAGCAAGACCTCGTCAAGCCCGGCCTTCCTGGACGCGGTGCAACCCCGGCTGGCGCTGGCCCAGGCGGGCTACCGCAACCGCTTCGGCCATCCGGTCGCCGGCGTGGTGGCGCGCTATGACGAACGCGGCATCCGGCTGGTGCGCTCGCCGGCCTGCGGCGCGGCAACCTGGCAGAGCTTGAAACCCGCAGAAATCCGCTGCCAGCGCCAGGCCGAACCGCGCTACTGGCAGCCCGCGCAGCCCCTCAAAAATGCGGACTGATGCACTCATATGGCGCATAACTTGCTAAGCTATGCTGAACCCAATACCCCTTCCAAACCCAGACGGAAATTCAAGCTTATGAGCCCACCGATGTTTGACGAGATGAATGCCAGCACGACCAGCGTGCGCAAACACTACCAGGGCTACCAGCGCTGGCTGTCGCAGCAGCCGGCCGACGTCATGCAGGCGCGCCGCGCCGAGGCGGAAATGATCTTTCGCCGGGTTGGCATCACCTTTGCCGTCTATGGCGACAAGGACGAGGACGGCTCCGGCGCCGAGCGGCTGATTCCGTTCGACCTGATTCCCCGCATCATTCCGGCGCACGAATGGGCGTCGATGGAAAAGGGCCTGATCCAGCGTGTCACCGCGCTCAACCGCTTCATCCATGACGTCTATCACGACCAGGACATCATCAAGGCCGGCCACATTCCGTCCGAACAAATTTTCCAGAACTCGCAGTTCCGCCCCGAAATGATCGGCGTGAACGTGCCGGGCAACATCTATTCGCACATCAGCGGCATCGACATCGTGCGCGCGCCCAACGCCCAGGGCGAAGGCGAGTATTACGTGCTGGAGGACAACCTGCGGGTGCCCAGCGGCGTCAGCTACATGCTCGAAGACCGCAAGATGATGATGCGGCTGTTTCCCGAGTTGTTCAGCAAGAACCGCGTCGCGCCGGTCGAGCATTACCCCGACCTGCTGCTGGAAACCCTGCGCGGCATGGCGCCGCCAGCCACCGCCCAACCGACGGTGGTGGTGCTGACACCCGGCATGCACAACTCGGCGTATTTCGAGCATGCCTTCCTGGCCCAGCAGATGGGCGTGGAACTGGTCGAGGGCCTGGACCTGTTCGTCAAGGACAATTTTGTCTACATGCGCACCACGCGCGGCCCCAAGCGGGTCGATGTGATCTACCGCCGCGTCGATGACGACTTCCTCGACCCGCTGGCATTCCGGCCCAATTCAACGCTCGGCTGTGCCGGCCTGCTCAATGTCTACCGCAGCGGCAATGTTGCCATCTGCAACGCCATCGGCACCGGCGTCGCCGACGACAAGTCGATCTACCCCTACGTGCCGAAGATGATCGAGTTCTACCTCGGCGAAAAGCCCATCCTCAAGAATGTGCCGACCTTCATGTGCCGCAACCCGGAAGACTTGAAGTACACCCTGGCCCACCTCAAGGAACTGGTCGTCAAGGAAGTCCATGGCGCGGGCGGCTACGGCATGCTGGTGGGGCCGGCGGCGTCGAAGGCTGAAATCGAGGATTTCCGGCGCGCCATCCTGGCCAATCCGTCGGGCTACATCGCCCAGCCGACGCTGAGCCTGTCCACCTGCCCGACCTATGTCGAAAGCGGCGTGGCGCCGCGCCACATCGACCTGCGGCCTTTCGTGCTGAGCGGCAAGGAAGTGCAGATGGTGCCCGGCGGCCTGACGCGGGTGGCGCTCAAGGACGGCTCGCTGGTGGTCAACTCGTCGCAGGGCGGCGGGACCAAGGACACCTGGATCCTGGAGGCCGAAGCCAGCGCCTTTCTGCCCCCGGAGACGCCCTCACCATCACAGTCGCAGTCTCAGTCGCAATCCGTCACCGTCACCGTCGCCGAAGGAAGCTGAACATGCTGTCACGCACCGCCGATCACCTGTTCTGGATGTCCCGCTACACCGAACGCGCCGAAAACACCGCCCGCCTTCTCGACGTCAACTACCAGACCTCGCTGCTGCCGCAATCGACGGCCGATGTGCAGACCGGCTGGCGCGGCCTGCTCAGCATCAGCGAGCTCAAGCCCGCCTATGCGGCCCGCTACGGCGAGAACATCACCGCCCAGGATGTCATGGATTTCATGGTGCGCGATGAAAAAAATCCGTCCAGCATCGTTTCCTGCCTGAAAAATGCGCGGGAAAACGCCCGTGCCGTGCGCGGCACGCTGACGACCGAGGTCTGGGAAACCCAGAACCAGACCTTTCTGGAGGTCATCCGCATGCTGCGCGCCGGCGACTTTGAACGCGACCCGGGCAAGTTCTTCGAATGGGTCAAGTTTCGCTCGCACCTGTCGCGCGGCGTGACCGCCGGCACCATGCTGCAGGACGAGGCCTATCATTTTTTGCGCGTGGGCACTTTTCTGGAACGCGCCGACAACACCGCCCGGCTGGTCGATGTGAAATTCCACGCCATCCAGAGCGACTTCCCCACCGTGGCCGGTGAGGAGGAGCAGGAGCATGATTTCTACCACTGGAGCGCGATTTTGCGCAGCGTCTCGGCCTTCGAGGTTTACCGCAAGGTGTACCGCGATGTGATCAAGCCCGAGCGGGTGGCCGAGTTGCTGATCCTGCGCCCGGACATGCCGCGCTCGCTGCTGGCCTGCCTGAACGAGCTGATCATCAACCTGTCGATGGTCACCAGCGACCCGCTCAGCGAAACCCAGCGCCGCGCCGGCAAGCTGCGCTCTGACCTGCAGTACGCCCGCATCGACGAGATCTTGTCGGCCGGCCTGCATGCTTTCTTGATGCAGTTCCTGGACCGCGTGAACGAACTCGGCGCGCATATCAGCCGCGAGTTCCTGGTTCCGGTGACACGTTGATCGCGGTGGGCGTGATGCCGGCCGCACCCCTTGCGAAGGCCTTGCCATGAAGCTGCACATCAAGCACACCACCGACTACCGCTACACCGAGCCCCTGCGCTATGCCCTGCAGACGCTGTGGCTCACGCCGCTGACCGGGCCGGCGCAAACCGTGGACTTCTGGAGCCTGGGCGCGCCCGAGGAACTGTTTCCCCAGACCGACGCGTTTGGCAACAGCATCCATTCCTATACGTTTGTCGGCGAGGTGGCCGACAACGTGCGCTGGAGCCTGGTGAACGCCGCCGGCGTGGTCGAAACCCTGGGCGTTGCCGAATTCACCGACGCGCAGACCATGCCGCTGCCACAGCTTTACCTGCGCGAGTCGCCGCTGGCCCGGCCGCATCCGAGCCTGGCCGGGTTCGGCCGCCGCTTCATCGCGTCTCCGGCGCTTGACGGAAAAACCGATTTACAAGCGATTTTGGCCTTGTCCGCAGGTGTGGCGGACGCTGTCAGCTATCAAAAAAATAGCACTAACGTTAACACTACCGCGCTGGAGGCGTTCGAGGCCGGCGCCGGCGTGTGCCAGGACCAGGCGCATGTGATGGTGGCCATCTGCCGCAGCCTTGGCATTCCGGCGCGCTACGTCAGCGGCTATTTTTATGCCGCCAACGAGCCCGACCTGGCCAGCCATGCCTGGGCCGATGTCTGCCTCGACGTGGCCGGGCGGCGCTGGGTCAGCATCGACGTGACCCACAGTTGCGTGATCGACGAGCGCCATGTGCGTCTGGCGATGGGCACCGACTACAGCGCCTGCCCGCCCATCAAGGGCGTGCGGCACGGCGGCGGCGAGGAATCGATGACGGTCAGCATCACCATCGAGCCGGCCTGAGCCTGGTTTTTGCCCTTGCGTTGGGCTGGATGACTGGTTGCTTTTGCTGCTGAATTCATAGCATCAAGAGTACGTAGTATGTGCGGGACTGGCATATTTCGTCCTTGAAATTAACTACTTGACTTGCTGTGCAGGTCGATGCCTTTTGTGTTGCTGTGTCTTTTGCTTGCTGGTTTTGGATTTTGGGTGTGGAGCGCCTGCCCGGCGGGGGTAACTTTCTTTTCTGGCAAAAAAGAAAGTCACCAAAGAAAGTTGCCTTGGGGTCGCAGAAGAGCTGAACGCTCTGACGGGCCTTCGCTTCGCTTGGCCCTGGGTTCTCTGATCGCTGGCCAGGAGCCAATGGCCTCGCTTGCTGGTTCTGCCCTTCATTCGCCAACAGCTTCACGATCTGCTTGATCGATTCTTTGTGCTTCAAGCACTGTTGGCGGTTTCTCGGTTTCGTAGGTCGGATTAGCCGCAGGCGTAATCCGACAAGGTAGAAGCGCCATCGCCGATGTCGGGTTACGCTGCGCTAACCCGACCTACCAGGATGAAGCCAAGGCGTTGTGCCTGTGATGAAGACTTTTTGATGGAACAGTGCCGACGCACGCAGCGCAAGCCAACCAGATCAAGCAGAGCGTGAAGCTGTTGTCGAATGAAGGGTAGAACCAGCCAGCCACCGGCATGGCTACCAGCCCCCACCTCCAGGTGCCCAGAGCCCAGCGAAGCGAAGGCCCGACAGAGCGTCCAGCTCTGATCCGATCCCGCCCCCAGGCAACTTTCTTTGGTGACTTTCTTTTTTGCCAGAAAAGAAAGCCACCCCCCGCCGGGAAGGCGCTCACCCCTCAAGCCACAGAAGAAACCACCAAAGCCAAAGACCCTCAAAAACAACGCCGCGTCAGGCCGACAAATCCACCCGCACCCGGCCCCGCACCTGACCCGCCAGCAGGCGCGGCGCCAGCGCGGCCACCGCTTCCAGTGCGATGGTTTCGGTATTGGCTTCCAGCACATCGACAGGCAATTCGTGCGTCAGCCGCTCCCAGGCCAGCAGGCGTTTGGCCATGGGCGCCTGCACGCTGTCAACGCCGGCCAGCGTGACGCTGCGCAAAATGAATGGCGCCACGCTGGCCGGAAAATCCATGCCCTGCGCCAGGCCGCAGGCCGCCACGGTGCCGCCGTATTTCAGGCTGGCGCAGACGTTCGCCAGCGTGTGGCTGCCGACGCTGTCCACGGCAGCGGCCCAGCGTTCCTTTTGCAGCGGCTTGCCGGGCGCGCTCAAGGTGGCGCGGTCGATCAGTTCGGTGGCGCCGAGCTGCTTCAAGTGTTCGGCCTCGCCCATCCGGCCGGTCGAGGCATGCACTTCAAAGCCCAGGCGGGCGAGCAGCGCGATGGCAATGCTGCCGACGCCGCCGTTCGCGCCGGTGACCAGCACCGGGCCCGCTGCCGGCGTGACGCCCCGGTCCTGCAAGGCCATGACGCACAGCATCGCCGTGTAACCCGCCGTGCCGATGGCCATGGCCTGGCGCGCATCCATGCCCGGCGGCATGGGCACCAGCCAGTCGGCCTTGACGCGCGCCTTTTGCGCCAGGCCGCCCCAGTGGCCTTCGCCGACGCCCCAGCCGTTGAGGATGACCGCATCACCCGGCTTGAAACGCGCATCCCGGCTTTCGGCCACCGTGCCGGCAAAGTCAATGCCCGGCACCATCGGGAACTTGCGCACCACCGGCGACTGGCCGGTGATGGCCAGCGCGTCCTTGTAGTTGACGGTCGAATACGCCACGTTGACCAGCACCTCGCCTTCGGGCAACTGTGCCTCGTCCAGCGAAGTGATGTCGGCGAGCGTGGCGCCTTCCGGGGTTTTGGTCAGCAACAGGGCTTTGAACATGTAATTTCCTTTGGCTTCGGGGTTGAATTCCTGGTTGGCTCGCGCAAACATCGTACCGCGTCAAAATCGATGCACTGCCGGCGCACTGTCCGCCTTTGTTTCATGCCGTTGCATCTGGCGCATCCGGTTTCATCGGGCAACTCGCCGCATAATTCCGCTGTCCTTCACGCCTGTGGGCTGCCCCGGAATCCGGGGGCATTCGCCCCGCCAAAAATTCCCCGAAAAGTTGAGCCTTGATGAGTTATTTGCAGAACGAACCCTTGGCCGTGGACAGCGCGATGACGCTCGTGCCTGCAGCCGCCACCAAAGAAAAAATCCGGATCGACATCGAGGCCGACGCCACGACCGGTTATGCCGCGATCCAGAATGCCGTGCCGGTGGTGCGCGCGCTTCGCCTGACCAACCTGCAACCGGAGGCCGTCGAACAACTTGAAGTGACGATGGCATGCAGCCCCGCCTTTGCCCGCTGCCTGACGCTGCGTTTCGACAAGCTGGCCCCAGGTGAAACCCGGCGCATCTCGCCGCTGGACCTGCACCCCGACCATGATTTTCTGGCCGACCTGAAAGAGTCGGTCAACGGCTCCATCCGGGTGGTGGCCATCGCCGGCAGCCAGGAACTGGCCAGCGTCAGCCAGCCCGTGCAGGTGCTGGCCTATGACCAGTGGGCCGGAACGCGCGCGCTGCCCGAATTGCTCGCGGCCTTTTGCATGCCTAACCATCCGGCGGTCGATAGCCTGATCGGCAAGGCGTCCAGGCTGCTGCGCACCAGCCATCCCGAGTTGTCGATGAACGGCTACCAGTCGAAAAGCCGCGACGTCGTCTGGAAGCAGGTGTCCAGCCTCTACAGCACGATTGCGGCGGAAAACCTGCAGTATGTCGAGCCGCCCGCATCGTTTGGCAGCGATGGCCAGAAAATCCGCACGCCCGACCGCATCCTGGAGGCACGTGTCGCCACCTGCCTGGACCTGGCGATGCTGTTTGCCTCGTGCCTTGAGCAGGCCGGCCTGCGACCGGTCATCCTGATCAAGGAAGGCCATGCCTGGGTCGGCGTCTGGCTGCACCTGGCGTCTTTTGCCGATGTGCTGGTCGACGATGTGCAGGCCATTCGCAAGCGCGTGGACAGTGGCGAACTGCTGGTGTTTGAAACCACCGGCGTCGCCCGGCACGCCAGCCAGCGGCCGTCGCTGCGGGTCGCCATGGAGCAGGGCCATGCCCAGTTGCTTGAAGACGCCAGCTTTCGCTATGCCGTGGACATCCACCGCGCCCGCGAGGCGCAGATCAAGCCGCTGCCGTCGCGCGCGCTTCCCGCCGTGCCAGGCGAGGCGCTGCCAGAGGCTGCGCCGGCAGCCATCGAAGCAATGCCTCTGCTGCCGCCGCTCGACGCCGATTCGCTGGCGCCGCTCGATGCGCGCGCAGACGACACGCCCGAGGGCCGGCTGTCAACCTGGAAATCGCGGCTGCTCGACCTGACGCTGCGCAACCGGCTGCTCAACTTCAAGCCGACCAAGGCCACGCTGCAGTTCGTCGCGCCCGACCTGGCCCGGCTGGAAGACGCGCTGGCCGAGGGCGCCGAATTCAGGATCCGCCCGCTGCCTGAACTGATGGAAGGCGCCGACCCGCGCATGGCAGAGGTGCATACGCAGCGCGCCGGCAGCACGCCGCTGGACGACATGGCGCTGGAGGCCCTGGGCAACCGCGAATTGCTGGCCCGGGCCACTAAGGACGCGCTGGACGGCAACCTGCTGGCCGTCTACAGCGCGGCCCGGACCGGGCTGGAAGAGGGTGGCGCCAACACGCTGTACCTGGCCGTCGGCCTGCTGCGCTGGACCGAAGCCGACAATTCCGAGGCGGTGCACCTCGCGCCGCTGCTGTTGATTCCGGTCACGCTGCAGCGTCAGTCGGTGCGCAGTGGTTTTCGCCTGTTGCGCCACGACGACGAGGCCATCGTCAACCCGACATTGCTGCACCTGCTGAAAACCAGTTTCGAGCTGAAGGTCTCCGGCCTGGAGTCGGTGCCGTCGGACGACAAGGGCATTGACGTGGCGCAGGTGCTGCAGTCGTTCCGGCTGGCGGTGCGAGAAATTGCCCAGTGGGAGGTGCTGGAGCAGGCGCACCTGGGCATTTTTTCGTTCACCAAGTATTTGATGTGGAAAGACCTGCAGGACCGCACCGAGCAGCTCAGGCAAAACCGGGTCGTCAGGCATTTGATCGACCACCCCGGCGAGGCTTTTCCGCGCGAAGGCACGCCCGGCGAATTTGACCGGCTGGATGCCACCCATCGCCCGCAGGACATTCTGGCGCCGCTGCTGTCCGACTCGTCGCAGCTCAAGGCGATCTGCGCGGTGGCTGCCGGCCGCGACCTGGTGCTTGAAGGCCCGCCCGGCACCGGCAAGAGCCAGACCATCACCAACCTGATCGCCAACAGCCTGGCCAAGGGCAAGACGGTGCTGTTTGTCTCGGAAAAGATGGCTGCGCTGGAAGTGGTGCACCGGCGCCTGAGCAGCATCGGGCTCGGTCCGTTCTGCCTGGAACTGCACTCATCCAAAGCGCGCAAGACCGATGTGCTCCAGCAACTCGGCCAATCGCTGGCCATCAATGCCCAGCGCACGGCCGACGACTGGGCGCGCGAGGCCGACCGGCTGGGGCAGATGCGCCAGTCGCTCAACGGGCTGGTCGATTCGCTGCACCGCGAATACCCCAATGGCTTCACCGTTTTTGAGGCGACCGGCATCTGCATTGCGCACAGCGGCGAAGAGGCCTCAAGCATGCCGTGGAGCGACCCGCTGACGCATGACCGGGCGGCGCTGGACCGGCTGGAGGAAACCGTGCGGCGCATGGCCTCGCTGGCTGGCGCGCTGCCAACGCTTCAGGCGCATCCGCTGGCCCTCATGGGCCAGACCGACTGGTCGCCCTCATGGCAGGATGAGCTGCTGGACGCCGCCAGGTTACTGGATGCAGCAAGCGTGTCGCTGCAGGAAAAATCGTCTGCACTCGAAGTGTTGACCGGGCAGCCGGCAGTCGGCCTGAGCCTGCAGGCGCATGCCGCGCTGGACGAACTGGCCGATGTGCTGCTGCAGGCGCCCAACGTGCCCGCCGGGGTGGCCGGCCAGGCGCATGAGCCGGGCACCCGCGCCCGGGTGCATGCGCTGGCGCAGCATGGCCTGGCGCGCAACCGGCACTGGCAGCAGGTCGGCACCGGCTGGACGGAGCAGGTTGCCACGCTCGATGCCACCGAGCTGCAGGCGCAATGGGCGCAGGCCCGGTCCGACTGGTGGCCCAAGTCGATGCTGGCGCAGCGCGCCGTCACTGGCCGCCTGAGTGGTTTTCGCCGCGACAGCCAGCGGCCGCTGGACACCGATGTGCAGGCGCTGCTGGCCCCGCTGGCGGCGCTGAACGAGGAAGACCGTGCCCTGCGCGCGATGCAGCCAGACGCCGAGGCGCTGCTGCAGGAATCGTATGCCGGCCTGGCGACCGACTGGGCCAGCCTGGCCGGACATGAGCAGTGGGCTAAGCAGTTCGGCGACGCCGTCGCGCGGGTGGCTGGCGCTGATCTGGCGCGGCTCGCGCCCTTGCACCAGGCGCTGGCGCCGCTGGTGTCCGGCGGCCGGGCGGCCTTGTCCGCCAGTGGCGCTGCCGGCACTGCCTTGCTGGCGTACCGGAACGCCTGGCGTGAATTCAGCCAGCAACTCGAAGCCCTGGCCGCGCTGGCGCAGCCGGTCGAACCCTTGCAAGGCCCGGTGGGCGCCGGCGCTGCGCTGGCGCACATCCAGGGCGTGCTGGGCGCCTGGCAAGCCAGCCGCCGGCAACTCCAGCCCTGGTGCCTGTGGCGCAACGTTCGCGGGCAAGCCATCGACCAGGGTTTGCAGGCGCTGGTCACCCGCCTTGAAAGCGGGACCGTGCCGCTGGCAGATGTCGTGTCGCACTTCAACTACAGCTACCGCCACTGGTGGCTCAAACGGACCATCGACCAGGACCCGCTGCTGCGCGGTTTTTCCAGTGCCGACCAGGCGCGCAAGATACACGAGTTCCGTGAACTCGACGCCCGTTTCCAGACGCTGACCGCGCAGTACATCGTTGCCACCCTGTCTGCCCGCATCCCGTCGATTTCCGGCGATGCCGTCGGCCCCGACAGCGAACTGGGCCGCCTGCGGCGCGAGCTGCAAAAGCAGCGCCGGCAGATGCCGGTGCGCCAGCTGGTGCACGGTCTGCCGACATTGCTGCCCCGGCTTAAGCCTTGTTTGCTGATGTCGCCTCTGTCGGTGGCGCAGTATCTGGACGCCGGTTATGCGCCGTTCGACCTGGTGGTGTTTGACGAGGCCTCGCAGATTCCGGTCTGGGACGCCATCGGCGCGATTGCCCGGGGCCGGCAGCTGGTGGTGGTGGGCGACCCGAAACAGCTCCCGCCGACCAGCTTTTTCAGCAAGTCCAGCGACCCTGACGGCAGCGGCGCAGGCGACGAGCAGGTCGAAGACCTGGAAAGCATCCTTGACGAATGCCTGGGCGCCGGCATGAACCGCCTGAGCCTGCAGTGGCACTACCGAAGCCGCCACGAAAGCCTGATCACCTTCAGCAATGTCAACTACTACGCGTCCAGCCTGGTCACCTTTCCCTCGCCGGTCACCCACGACAGTGCGGTGCGCTTCGAGCACATCCGGGGGGTGTACGACCGCGGTGGCAGCCGCACCAACCGGGCTGAAGCCGATGCGATTGTCGAAGGCATCAGCGCGCATTACCTGGCGCCCGGGAAAAAGCAGCTGACGCTCGGTGTGGTGACGTTCAACCAGACCCAGCAGTTGCTGATCGAGACGCTGCTTGATGCCCGGCGCCGCAGCCATCCGGAACTCGACCGGGCCATCGCAGCGCGCGCCAGCGAGCCGCTGTTCATCAAGAACCTGGAAAACGTGCAGGGTGACGAGCGCGACGTGATCTTTTTCTCGATCACCTATGGCACCGATGCCGCCGGCAAGACGATGATGAACTTCGGGCCGCTGAACGGCGAGGGCGGCCAGCGCCGGCTCAACGTGGCGATTTCACGGGCACGCGAAGCTGTGGTGATCTACAGCACCCTGCTGCCCGAGCAGATCGACCTGGCCCGGGTCCGCGCTGCGGGCGTGCGCGACCTGAAGCATTACCTGGAATTCGCCATCAACGGCTACCGCGCGCTGGCCGCGCAAAGCGTGCCGACCGGCCGCGAGCCCGACAGCCCGTTCGAGGTGGCGGTGATCCGGCTGCTGCGCAGCCAGGGCTGGGAGGTGCATCCGCAGGTCGGCTGCTCGGGCTACCACATCGACATCGGCGTGGTCGATCCGCGCGCGCCCGGGCGATACCTGGCGGGCATCGAATGCGATGGCGCGACCTACCATTCGGCCGCCAGCGCACGCGACCGTGACCGGTTGCGCCAGCATGTGCTCGAAGGCCTGGGCTGGACCATCCTGCGCATCTGGTCCACCGACTGGTGGCTCGACGCCGAAGGCGAGATGGAAAAGATCGGGCAGCGGCTCAAGGCACTGCAGGATTTGCCGAGTGCAGCGCAGACCGACGAAGCCGCCGACACGCAAGCCGCCCTGCCGGCGCCGGTAGAGGTGGCGCCGGTAGAGGTCGAGGCGGAATCGGAGCTGGCGGATGAGCAAGCCGATGAACACACCGATGCACAAGCCCATGAGCCGCCCGAAGTTGCCGGGGCAACGGCCACGGTCCGCGAGGCGGTTGCAGATGCGCTGGCCGGTCCGGGCGAAGCGCTGGAAATCTACCGCGCCACCCTGTTGCCTGCCGGCGACCCCTTGCTGTTCCATGCCCCTGCTGCATCGGGACGACTGATCGAGCACCTGACAGCGGTCATCGACGCCGAAGGTCCTGTCACCGAAGGCAATCTTTTTCGCCGGGTTGCCCGCGCCTGGGGGCTGGAGCGATGCGGCGCGCGGGTGGTCGAGCGCCTCAGGGTGCTGGTGCCTGACCGCGTGGTTCGCACGATTGAAGAGGACGAAATTTTCTACTGGCCTGCCGGGTCGGACATCGGCTCATGGGAGCGCCTGCGCATAGCCGACGCCGGCGACGAGCTGACACGCCGGCGCATCGACGAAGTCTGTCTGGAAGAGATTTCAGCGCTGGCCCACCATGTGCTGCAACAGGCCGGCGCCTCGTCCCGGCAGGATGTGGCCCGTTCGGTCTGCCGGCTGCTGGGCATGACACGCATCCCGGCCGACGCACAAGCGCGCACGGATGAAGCGATTGACCGGCTGCTGGCGCTGGAAATCGTTGCGGAACAGGCCGGTCGGGTGCAGCTGGCGGAATGAAACGGCAGGCATGGTCCGGTGGGCTGCTTTAGGCTCACCGCGCATGCCCGCTATTGTTTGAATAGCAGCTCGTGCTTGTGTGTATTGCGTAAACAGCCTGTTGACCTGTTATTTTTCAATGCCACGGATTGGACTGCTTGCGGTGGCCCGTGGCACCTGCCAAATCCTCAAACCCCGGCGCGGGCGTAACTTCGTGATCCCTCGCCGTTGCCGAACCCAGGCTTCACACGCTAGCGCCCGTTGCCTTGGCCCATTGCCTGCGCCACTTCGCGTCCCAGCTCGATCACCGACAGCGCGTAGTAGCTGCTCCAGTTGTAGCGCGTGATGGCATAGAAATTCTCGGTGCCAGCCACGTAGCTCGGGGCGTCCGGGCCGTTGAGCAGCTCGATGAGCGCCAGCGGGCCTTGGTGTTCGAGTGCCGGGCCTTCGAGCATCGCGCCCTTGGCCATGAAGCTGGCCACGCCGAAGGTCGGCAGGATGTCCGGCGCCATCAGGGCGTCCATGTCGAGGCGGCTGGTGTCAAAACTGACCGGGTAGTGTGTCGGCATGCCGGGCTGCCAGCCGTAGGCCTTGAAATAGCTGGCAACCGAGCCGATCACGTCGGCCGGGCTGTTCCACAAGTCGATGTTGCCGTCGCCGTCGAAGTCCACCGCGTACTTGGCCTGGCTGGACGGCATGAACTGCGGCATGCCCATGGCGCCGGCATAGCTGCCCAGCGGTTTGAGCGGGTCGGCGTTGCGGCGGCTTTCCATCGTCAGGAACTGCTCGATTTCGCCCTTGAAGTAGTCGCTGCGTTCCTGCATGCGCGGGTGGCTGGACGGATAGTCGAAGGCCAGTGTGGCCAGCGAATCCATCACCCGGAAGTTGCCGGTGTTGCGGCCGTAGATGGTTTCCACGCCGATGATGCCGACGATGATCTCGGCCGGCACACCGTATTCGGCTTCGGCGCGCGCCAGGGTGCTGCGGTTGGCCTGCCAGAAATCGACACCGGCGCGAATCCGGACCGGGTCAATGAAACGGCTGCGGTAAACGCGCCAGTTTTTCACGAAAGACTTGGTGGGCGGCTGCATCAGCCGCGCCACGGTCGGGTTGAAGCGCGACTGGCCGATGGCCTGGCGCACCCACGCGGGGTCGAGGTTGCGGCGGCTGGCCAGGTCGTCGGCAAACTGCATCGCGTCTTCGCGGGTGGCGTAGAGCGCGCCCTGCGACTGCGCGGTTTTGGCGGAAACCTTGTTTTTAGAGGGTTTTGCGGCTTCTGCGCTGGCCAGGCATGCGCTTGCAGCTATAAAAAACAGAGCAAACTTGAATCGTAGGGAAGGGGTGTGAAGGGTCATTCGGAGAAGTAAACAGGCTGAAGGCGGATTTTAGGCAGGCCAGCGCAGGCGGCTGTATTGCTGCCGGAGCTGGCCCAGCTGGCGGTGCAGGGCGGGTGCCTGCTGCAGGGTTGCGTCGGCAGAAGGGATGCTGCCAGCATAGCGCTGCATTTCCAGCTGCATCAGCCAGTCATGCAGCGGCTGCCCCGGGGGGCCGTATTTTTGCAGCACCTGCCGTGCCAGCTGGCGTGGCGACGTTGCGGGCGTGCTGTCGATGCCGGCCCGGGCCAGCCGCTTGCGTGCCTGCTCCAGCAGCCGCAGCCACGGGTCGTGCTGGCTGCGTTCCCACCAGGCCCAGCCACCGCCGACGATGCTGGCCAGCACGACGGCGCCGATCAGCAGCGTGGCCAGGTCTTCCCAGCCGGGGGATTCAAAGCCGATGTCTTTCAGCAGGTTCAGCTGCCGGCCCTGGGTGTAGTTGAGCACCCACTGGGACCAGCCGTTGTTGACCGCTTCCCAGGTGGCGCGCACGCGGGCCGACAGGTTGGGGCTGAAATTGCCGAAAGCCTGCGCCACCGCGCCCCGGGGCGGGGTCAGCCGCTGGAAGGCGCCGGTGCGTCCGGGCGCCACGGCCGAGGTCGGATCGACACGCATCCAGCCGCGTCCGGCCTGCCAGACCTCGGCCCAGGCATGGGCGTCGCTTTGCCGCACCACCCAGAAGCCGTCCACGGCGTTCATCTCGCCGCCCTGGTAGCCGGTGACGAGTCGCGCCGGTATGTCGAGCGCGCGCATCAGGATGACAAAACTCGACGCGATGTGCTCGCAAAAACCTTCCTTCCGGTCAAACCAGAACTCGTCGGCAGTGTCCCGGCCATAGACGCCGGGCTCCAGCGTGTAGCTGTAGCCCCCTAGGCGCAGCCGGTCAAGTGCCGCCTGTACCAGCGTAGCGGCGCCGGCCTGGGCATAGCGCGGGTCGCGCCGCAGTTCGGCGGCCAGCGCCAGCGTGCGCGGGTTGAAGCCCGGAGGCAGATCGACAAACTCCTGCAGCCCCAGCACCTGCTGCGCCGGCCCATGGCTGAAGTTCGGGTAACTGACGGCCTTGTAACGAACCAGGTCGGTGATGGGCCGGTTGGTTAGCCACTGCAGGTCGTCCTGCATCACCGTGCGGTAGCCGGGCAGCACCGGGCTTTGCGCCGCCGCTTCGAGCAGGAACAGCCACGGCCGGTTGGTCGGCTGCAGTGTGACTTCATAGGGCACCGGCTGGCCGGACACCTGCAGGTCGGCGGGCAGGGCGTAGCGCTCTGGCAGGCTGGCGCGCAAGGGCAGCCACTGCCGGCCGTCAAAGCTGGACAGCACCGGCCCCCGGAGGTAGAGCTCGCGCTGCGGCGGCGTCTCGCCCTCGAACTTGATGCGCATCGCCACGCTGTCGTCCAGCGCGAGCGTCGCGATGCTGCCCACTTCCATGCTGGCGCTCAGGCCGCTGCGTCCGGTCATGGCATCGCTGGGCACGCCCCACAGCGGCGCCATGCGCGGAAACAGCACAAACAGCACCACCATGATGGGCGCGCCCAGCAGGGCCATGCTGCCGGCAGTCCTGGCGGCCTGCACCAGCGGCGGCTTGCCGACCGGCATGTGGGCATTGACCAGCGCCGTCAGCAGGCCCAGCAGCCCGATCACCATGCTGACGGCGGTCAGCAGCGACTGCGAGTAAAAGAAGTTGCTCAGCATGCAGAAAAAGCCGAGGAAAAAGATAACGAAGGCGTCGCGCCGGGCGCGCAGCTCCAGCGTCTTGAGCGTGATCAGCACCACCAGCAATGTCACGCCGGCGTCGCGCCCCAGCAGCGTGCCATGGCTGACATAGGTCGCGCCCAGTGTCAGCATCAGCAGCAGCACCAGCCAGCGCTTGCGCGGCAGGGCGCGGGCGTCCAGCGCCAGCCAGCCGCGCCACAGCAGCACCGCGCCGGCGCCCAGGCTGCACCACAGTGGCAGGCGGTCGGCCTGCGGCAACAGCACCCAGCCGATCACCGCCAGCAGGAACAGCGTGTCCCGGCCGTCGCGCGGCAGGCTTCGCCATGTGGCCATTCCGGGCATCAGCATGTGGCCAGCGCTTCCAGGCAATGGCGCTTGTGCGCTTCGCCGCTGGCCGGAGCAATGTCGCCGGCGCTCAGGCGCAGGCCGTAGCGCAGGCCCAGCCGGTCGGCCTGCAGCACCCAGGCGCACAGGCGCGACAGCTGGCGTTCCAGGTCCGGCGGACCGGCCTGCCGGATGTCGAGCCAGAGTTCGTGGCGCTGGGCCTGCTGGGTGTCGCGAACCACCAGCCCGGCGCTTTCGCCGCCCTGGTCGCCGGCCTTGGCGGCTTTTTTCCAGAGCACGTTCTTCAGCGGATCGCCGCGCCGGTAGCCGCGCACGCCGTCGAATTCGCCGCTGCTCTGCGCGCGCGCCGCATCGCCGGCGCCCTGGGCGCGCGGCTCGCCGGGCGGCAG
>NZ_JAAFGZ010000049.1 GCF_010365105.1 Polaromonas sp.
TGTCGGTGCCGGTGGCGGCGGGCACCAGGCGCGCTGCCACGGCGGCCGCCGAGCCGCCCGACGAGCCGCCGGGCACGCGGCTCACGTCCCAGGGGTTCTGCACTTTTTGATAGGCACTGTTCTCGTTGCCCGAGCCCATGGCGAACTCGTCGCAGTTGAGCTTGCCCAGCGTGACCATGCCGGCACCGCCAGGGCCCACGCCCAGCCGGCTGACGACGGTGGCATCGAACGGGCTGCGGTAGTGCTCCAGCATCTTCGAGCCGGCCGTGGTCGGGAAGTCGCGGGTGACAAACACGTCCTTGTGCGCCAGCGGCACGCCCAGCAAGGGCGTGCGTTCGCCGGCGGCCAGCCGGGCGTCGGCGGCCCGTGCCTGGGCCAGCGACGCATTGGCGTCAACGGCCAGAAAGGCGCCCAGGCCGGCGTGCTGCCCGATGCGCTTCAGGAAGTGCTGCGCGACTTCAACGCTGGAGACGTCGCCGGCGGCCAGTTTGGTCGCGAGCTGCGCCACGCCGAGGTCGTGCAGGTCAAGGTTCAGGGGGCTGGATGAAAAGCTGCTCATTCGATCACTTTCGGCACAAGAAACAGGCCGCGCTCGACAGCCGGGGCGCTGGCCTGGCTGGCCTCGCGCTGGTTCGGTTCGCTGGCGATGTCATCGCGCAGCCGCAGGGCGACGTCGCCCAGCAGTGCCGCCGGATGCGCCAGCGGCTCCACGCCGTCGGTATTGACCGCGTCCATCTGCTCGACCAGTGCAAAAAAACCGTTCAGCTGGCTCAGCGTGTGCTCGGTTTCATCGGGCCGGAGTTCCAGCCGCGCCAGATTGGCCACGCGTTCGATGTCTTTAAATGTCAATGCCATAAATGCGATAAATCCCGGTAAGCGCTTGTGAAGTGATGCAGAAGAAGAGAAAAGTGCCTTGGAAAGGGCGCGGAACGGGTAATTGAAACCAGCTGTAACCCAAAAAAAACGGGCATTGTGCCACGCTGAACCAAGGTGGATGCGTTATTATCCCGCCTTTGGCGTGAATTCAAGGCCCGATCCACCCTTTAGGCGCTTTTTAGACGCTTCAAACAGGTTGCGCAACCTGGTCTCCAACGTCCTCCCTTTTCACTGCTGATTAATAATAAAAGGCGATGCGGCAACGAAGTTTGCCCATGCCGCAACCGGATTCCTGAACATGTTTGAAGCATTCCGTCGGTACTTTTCCACCGACCTGGCGATTGATCTGGGCACTGCCAACACCCTGATCTTTGCGCGCGACAAGGGTATTGTGCTGGATGAGCCGTCGGTGGTGGCGATCCGCCATGAGGGCGGTCCCCATGGCAAAAAGGTCATCCAGGCCGTCGGCCGCGAAGCCAAGGCCATGCTGGGCAAGGTTCCCGGCAACATCGAGGCGATCCGCCCGATGAAGGACGGCGTGATTGCCGATTTCGTCATCACCGAGCAGATGATCAAGCAGTTCATCAAGATGGTGCACCCACGCCGCCTGCTCACGCCGAGCCCGCGCATCATCATCTGCGTGCCCTGCGGCTCCACCCAGGTCGAGCGCCGCGCCATCAAGGACGCCGCAGAGGCGGCCGGCGCTGCTGCCGTGTACCTGATCGAGGAACCGATGGCCGCAGCACTGGGCGCGGGCCTGCCGGTGTCGGAGGCCAGCGGCTCGATGGTGGTGGACATCGGCGGCGGCACCACCGAAGTCGGCGTGATCTCGCTCGGCGGCATGGTGTACAAGGGCAGCGTGCGCGTCGGCGGCGACCGTTTTGACGACGCCATCATCAACTACATCCGCCGCAACTACGGCATGCTGATTGGCGAGCCGACGGCTGAAGTCATCAAGAAAACCATCGGTTCGGCCTTTCCGGGCTCCGAAGTGCGGGAAATGGAAGTCAAGGGCCGCAACCTGTCCGAAGGCGTGCCGCGCAGTTTCACGATTTCAAGCAACGAAATCCTCGAAGCCCTGACGGATCCGCTCAACCAGATCGTCTCGGCCGTCAAGAATGCGCTGGAGCAGACGCCGCCCGAACTCGGTGCCGACATTTCCGACCGCGGCATGATGCTGACCGGCGGTGGCGCGCTGCTGCGCGACCTGGACCGCCTGCTGGCCGAGGAAACCGGCCTGCCGGTGCTGGTGGCCGAGGACCCGCTGACCTGCGTGGTGCGCGGTTGCGGCATCGCGCTGGAGCGCATGGACCGCATGGGCTCGATCTTCACCACGGAATAGGCTTTTTCACCACGCCATCCTCAAGCCCGTCCCATGCAGCGCGTCTGCAGCACGACACCGGACCGGCCTGACCACGCACCATGGCTTTAGGAACCCTCGACCGATCCCTGCCGCCCTTTTTCAACCAGGGGCCGTCGGTATTTTCCAAGCTGATTTTCTTTGGCGCGCTGTCGCTGTTCCTGATGGTGGCCGACGCGCGCTTCAACGTCACGCAGCCGATCCGCGCCGCCATTGCCACCGCCCTGTATCCGGTGCAGTGGCTGGCCTTGCAGCCAGTTCATGCCGTGCAGAGCGCCAGCGGTTATTTCACCGACCTGGGCCAGGCGCAGCTGGAAACCGCCCGGGCCCGGGAAAAGCTGGCGCTGCAGTCCCTGCGCGCCGGACAGGTCGAGTTGTTGATGCAGGAAAACAACCGCCTGCGCAAGTTGCTCGACCTCAAGGAGCAACTTGCCACGCCGGTCATCGCCGCCGAGGTGGTGTACGACGCCGCCGATCTCTACACCCGCAAGGTCATCATCGACAAGGGGCAGACCCACCACGTCGCCCTGGGCTCGCCGGTGCTTGACGAGTCCGGCGTGCTGGGACAGGTGACACGGGTGCATCCGCTGGTCAGCGAGGTCACGCTGGTGGTCGACCGCGACCTGGCGATCCCGGTGCTCAATGTGCGCACCGGCGCGCGCAGCGTGGCTTATGGCGACCCGACGGTGGGTGGCACCGGCATGGAGCTGCGCTTCATGGGCAGCAATGCCGATGTCCAGGAAGGCGACCTGCTGACCACCAGCGGCGTCGATGGCGTGTACCCGCCCGGCCTGCCGGTGGCGCGCGTCAGCCGGATCGAGCACCGCGCCGAGTCGGCGTTTTCCAAGATCTACTGCGTGCCGCAGGCGCTCACCACCGGCGCGCGGCATGTCATCGTCGTCCAGCCGGTCACGACGGACCTGGCGCTGCCGCCTTCCAGCACCGTGCCGGCCGTGCCCGCCCGAAGGGGGTATGCCAAATGATCATGCGCTCAGGCCAGCAACTGCTGCTGCCCGCCAGTCCGGTGTTCATCTGGAGCAGCCTGGTGGCCGCCTTGCTGCTCAACATGCTGCCGCTGGGCCGGGTGCCGTGGATGCCTGATTTCCTGGCGCTGGTGCTGTTGTTCTGGAGCGTGCACCAGCCGCACAGGGTGGGCATCGGCATCGCCTTCATGTTCGGCCTGGCGATGGATGTGCACCAGACGTCGCTGCTGGGGCAGCACGCCTTTTCCTATGTTGCGCTGAGCTTTTTTGCCTCCATGATCCAGCGCCGGCTGCTGTGGTTCAAGGTGCCGCTGCAGGCCCTGCAGGTGCTGCCGCTGTTTGCAACGGCGCATGCCGCCGAAATGGTCCTGCGGCTGCTCGGCGGCGGCATTTTTCCGGGCTGGATCGTGCTGGTCGCGCCGCTGGCCGAGGCATTGCTGTGGCCGGTGGCGAGCGTGCTGCTGCTGGTGCCGCAGCTTCGCACACCGGACAGGGATGAAAATCGACCCTTGTGAGGCCTTGTGAGGCCTTGCGGGGCAGACCGCAGTCCGCCAGCCGAAGGCCAGCGGCAAGCTCTGTCCCCAACTGCTCAGATGCCTTCCACTCCGAACCCAGAAGGACCCGCTGCTTCCCCGTGTCCCCAACTGCCCAGATGTCTTTTACCCCGGCTCAGACCGACCCTGTGCTTTATCCTGCTCCCAACTGATCAAATGCATTCTTCTCCGGCACTTTTTAATCTGCGCCGAATCCCACATCCATGACTGAACTCAGAAACGTTGAAGCCGAGCTGTCGCGTTTTCGCGTCCGGGTGGTGGTGGCCGGGCTGCTGGTGGTGCTGTGTTTTGGGCTGGTGGTGGCCCGGCTGGTGTTTTTGCAGGTGCATCGCCACGAAGATCTGCGCGCGCAGGCCGAAAGCAACCGCACGGCGATTGTTCCCATCGTGCCGAATCGCGGCCTGATCCTGGACCGCAACGGCATCGTGCTGGCGTCCAACTATTCGGCCTACACGCTGGAAATCACGCCGTCCAAGGTGGTGGACCTGGACGAGACCATTGCCGCGCTGGAAAAGCTGGTCGAGATCCAGCCCCGGGACAAGCGCCGCTTCAAGCGCCTGCGCGAAGAATCAAAAAGCTTTGAATCGATTCCGCTGCGCACCCGCCTCTCCGACGAGGAAGTGGCGCGCTTTGCCGCCCGGCGCTTCAGTTTCCCCGGTGTGGACATCAAGGCCCGGCTGTTCCGTAACTACCCCTATGGCGAACTGGGCAGCCATGTCGTGGGCTACATCGGCCGCATCAACCAGGCCGAAAAAGACGCTATCGAGGAACGCGAGGAAGAAGGCAACTACCGCGGCACCGACTACATCGGCAAGCTCGGCGTCGAGCAGAGCTTCGAGCAGCAGCTGCACGGCCAGACCGGCGTCGAGCAGATGGAAACCTCGGCTGGCGGGCGCGCGCTGCGCAAGCTCGCCACCAGCCCGGCCACGCCCGGCAACACCGTCATGCTTTCGCTCGACATCGGCCTGCAAAAGCTCGTCGAGGACATGTTCGGCGCGCGGCGCGGCGCGCTGGTGGCGCTGGACCCCCGAAATGGCGAGGTGCTGGCGTTTGTCAGCAAGCCTACTTTCGACCCCAACCTGTTTGTCGATGGCATCGACCAGGAAAGCTGGCAGGCGCTGAACGAATCCATCGACAAGCCGCTCCTGAACCGCGCGCTGCGCGGCACCTATCCGCCGGGTTCGACCTACAAGCCCTTCATGGCCATGGCCGCGCTGCAGACCGGCAAGCGCTCGCCCACGACCATCATCAACGACCCGGGTTTCTTCATGTTCGGCGGCCACCGTTTCGGCAGTCCGGAAAACGAGCGCGGCGGCGCCATGGACATGAACCGCGCCATCGTCGAGTCGAGCAATGTGTATTTCTACACGCTGGCCAATGAATTGGGCGTCGAGGCGATCCACGACTTCATGGCACCGCTGGGCTTTGGCCAGGCCACCGGCATCGATATCAATGGCGAGGTGCGTGGCGTGTTGCCCAACCAGGCCTGGAAGCGGGGCTACTTCAAGCGGCCCGAGCAGCAGAAGTGGTTTGCCGGCGAAACCATCTCGCTGGGCATCGGCCAGGGCTACAACAGCTTCACCATGCTGCAGCTGGCGCAGGCCACGGCGACGCTGGCCAACAACGGCATCAAGCACAAGCCCAGGCTGGTGATGGGCACGCAGGACACGGTGACGCGCGCGCTGCACCCGCTGCCCGCCGACCCGCCGGTCGACCTGCACTACAAGCCCGAAAACGTGGCCATCATCCGCAAGGCCCTGGTCGGCGTGACGCAGGGCGGCACCTCGACCAAGGTGTTTGCCGGCGCGCAATACCTCTCCGGCGGCAAGACCGGCACGGCGCAGGCGGTGAGCATGGGCCAGAAGGACCGCTACAACAAGGCGCGCATGGAAGAGCACCAGCGCGACCATGCGGTGTACATGGCGTTTGCCCCGGCCGACAACCCGAAGATTGCGCTGGCGGTGATTGTGGAAAATGCCGGCTGGGGCGGCGGCGTGGCCGCGCCGATTGCGCGCAGGGTGTTCGACTATGTGCTGCTGGGCCAGTACCCGAGCGAGGAAGACATGCTCGCGGTGCAGGCGGGCCGGGCTGCGGCACCCATCGGCAAGCCCCGCCTGGCCGCCGAGATGAATGCACTGCTGGTTGGCGACACGCCCGGCGCGATGGTGTCGGCTCCCGCCCCAAAATCCGTCACCGTTCAGAAGGTGGAGCCGGCTGGCGCCAAGGGCAAAGCCGTGCAGGCAGAAAAACAGGCCGCCAAGCCGGTCAAGGCCGCCAAAGCCACGCCCGTCCAGAAACCGGCCCGGCCGGCTTCTGCGGTCATTCCTGCGGGCGACAGCGCGCCTTAGCGTGGCCAAGCTGCCAGCGCGTGAAGGCGATGAAGGTTATTTCAGGAACGCGTCAAAACCGGTTTTCAGGATCAGCGCGCTGACCACGGCAATGAACACCAGCCGCACAAAACCTGCCCCGTGCCTGAGCGCCAGCCTTGTGCCCAGCAGGCTGCCCGCCACATTGGCCACGGCCATGGTCAGCGCGAAATGCCACCAGACATGGCCTTTCCAGGCAAACAGGCCGAGCGCCGCCAGGTTGGTCGCGGTGTTGAGCAGCTTGGCCGACGCCGATGCATTCAGGAAGTCGTAGCCCAGCCAGCGCACGAACAGGAAGACGAAAAAGCTGCCCGTCCCGGGACCAAAAAACCCGTCGTAAAACCCCAGCACCAGGCCGATGCAGCAGGCCACCAGGGTTTCGGTGTGGCCGGTAAAACGCGGCGTGTGGTGCCTGCCCAGGTCTTTTTTGACCAGCGTGTAGGCCAGCACAGCCAGCAGCACAAATGGCAGGACCTTGCGCAGGAAGCCCGGATCGATCACCGTGACCAGCCAGGCGCCGGCCAGCGAGCCGCAAAACCCGGCCCCCGCCGCCGGCAGCAGCGCCGACCAGCGCATCTGGACGCGGCGCGCGTACTGGGACGTGGCCACCGCCGTTCCCCAGACCGAGGCCCCCTTGTTGATGCCGAACAAGGTCGCCGGGTGCGTGGTCGGAAACACGGCAAACAGCGCCGGCACCAGGATCAGCCCGCCGCCGCCGACGATGGCGTCCACAAAACCGGCCAGCAGCGAAGCCATCGAAACAAGCAGCAATTCCATGGCGGCGATTGTCGCACCCGCCAAGTTGGTTTAAAGCTCAGTTATCAATAGCAATAAACGCTTTCGCAGCGAGCGTAAAGGCCATTTTTCATGCTGGAAAGCCAGGCCCGGACGAAAAAAAGCGCTGGGGTTGCCAGCGCTTTTTGCAAAACAAAACATTTTTTGAATGCCGTAGTTTGTATTTTTAAATGTCTCCTCAACTCCCCGCATTGCGAGCAGCAAGGCCCGACAGCAAGTTCTCCAATGTAGCGGATGCACTGAGACAGTGCATCAGGGATTTCCCGCAGGAAAAAAGCGCAAGGCGCGTCGTTTGGGGAGTGCCATGGAGCGTTGGCCGCAGAGCCAACAACGGCTTCTCGTCTGTGCGTTCACTGATTCGGCGCTGTTTTTTTGCCGGTTTTGACAATCCGGCACAGATCATGCTTTTTTGTCACCGATTTGAAATTGTTGTAAGCATCTCACCATGAAAGCGGGCCTGTATGCATGCAATGCGATGGTTGGTACTGAGTTTGTGTTTTTGCCTGGGCATGGGCCTGGCCACACAGCAGGCCCGTGCCCAGGCGCCGTCGGGCGTTTCACTCGGCGCACCCGCCTCTGTCGTGGCGGTGGCTGCCGCGCCCATGACACATCCGGGCCAGGTCGGCATCGAAACCATCAACAGTGCCGACACCGCCTGGATGATGACCGCGACCGCGCTGGTGCTGCTCATGACGCTGCCGGGCATTGCGCTGTTTTACGGCGGCATGGTGCGGCGCAAGAGCGTGCTCAATGTCATGGCCTGCGTGGTGGCCATCTGCGCCATCGTCAGCCTGCTGTGGTTTGCCGTGGGATATTCCATCGCCTTCACCCCCGGCAGTGGTGCGCTGGGCCATGTGATTGGCGGCACCGGACGACTCTGGTTTTCCGGTCTTGACTACCTCAAGGACGCGCAAAAGGTGGCGGTCAGCCACATCGCGCCAAATATTCCGGAGTCGGTCTATGCCATGTTCCAGCTCAGCTTTGCCATCATCACGGCAGCGCTGGTGGTCGGCTCCTTTGTCGAGCGGATGCGCTTTTCAGCCACGCTGATCTTCATGTCGCTGTGGACGGTCGTGGTCTATGCGCCGATCGCCCACTGGGTCTGGGAGCCCAACGGCTGGCTGGCCCGCCTGGGCGCGCTGGATTTTGCCGGCGGCTCGGTGGTCCACGTCAACGCTGGCGTGGCCGGGCTGGTCTGCGCCTATGCGCTGGGGCCGCGAAGGGGCTATGGCGTCGAGCCCTTCTCGCCCTTCAACCTGGGGCTAACGATGGCCGGCGCGGGCTTGCTGTGGGTCGGCTGGTTCGGCTTCAATGCCGGTTCTGCCGTGGCGGCCGACGGGCGCGCCGGGCTGGCCATGGCGGTCACGCACATTGCCGCGTCCGCCGGCGCCCTGTCCTGGATGGCGGCCGAATGGCTGGCGCGCGGTCGCCCCTCGCTGCTGGGCCTGTGCTCGGGCCTGGTGGCGGGACTGGTGGCCATCACGCCGGCAGCCGGCTATGTGTCGCCGGGTTCGGCGGTGGTCTTTGGCCTGGTCGCCGGGGTGGCCTGCTACTGGGGCGCCACCGGCCTGAAACGCCTGCTCAAGGCCGACGATTCGCTCGATGTGTTTGGCGTACACGGCGTCGGCGGCATCGTTGGTTCCCTGCTCACCGGCGTGTTTGCCAGCAAGTCCATTTCAGGCGTCGAAGGCAGCGTGCTGGTGCAGTTTGTCGGCGTTGCCAGCGTCATGGTTTACAGCCTGGTGATGACCGGCCTGCTGTTGTGGCTGACATCGCTGTGCGTGCGCCTGCGCGTGGACGAAACGGCTGAAAGCGACGGCCTGGACATTGACCAGCACGCCGAGCGCCTGGGAACCTGACCGACTGGCTGACCTTCAACAAGGAGCACCGACGATGTCCTCGAATGAAAAACTGGCGATTGCCGCCCACCTGCATGTGCTGATGCGCCGCAAGACCGGCCGCGTGACCGACACCGAATGTATGGCCAGCGACCCGGCCTATGCGGCTGAAATCATTCGCCTGGCCCATCAGAAGGCGGCGGAAGGGGGCCATGACGACCTGGGCCTGCTGGCCGACCGGCTGGAGGCGGCCATGGCGGTTGCCTTCGCGCCTGCCTACCGGCCGCTGGCCCAGCGGGTGTCGGATGCCGCCAGGGCGCACCATGCCCGCGCGCTGGACGGCCAGCCGACACCGCCTTTTGAGCCGAGCGGCAACAGCACGTTTGGCGACAGCCGGTCGGGTACGGACGGCACGCAACGGCCGAGCGCGCCACGTTATGTGAAGGGGCTGCGCTAGCGCGGCATCGCAGCACTCAGGATGCCTGACAACGTTTTGCTATTGAATTTATAGCTGCTTGCGCACGCCAAACATGCGCAAAATGCATATTTTAGGCTGAAAAGGTAACTGCCCAGCTTGCCGAATACCGTCCCGTCTTACGCCCTCTCCCTCCGGGAGAGGGCCGGGGTGAGGGCTCCCCGATGGCGAATTGTTGTGACCCTCCCACACCCGCTCAAATGCCGGCCTGTATCCATTGCGCGGCCTTCTCGGCAATCATCAGGGTCGGCGAGTTGGTGTTGCCGCTGGTGATGAGCGGCATCACGCCGGCATCGACCACGCGCAGGCCGCGAATGCCGCGCACCCGCAGGTGCGAATCGACCACCGCCATCGGGTCGTCGGCCCGGCCCATTTTTGTCGTGCCGACCGGATGGAAGATGGTCGTGGCAATGTCGCCGGCCAGCCGCGCCAGGTCTTCGTCGGTCTGGAACTGCACGCCCGGCTTGAATTCCTCCGGCTGGTACCGGGCCAGCGCGCCCTGGCTGACAATCTTGCGCGTGAGGCGCAGCGAATCGGCCGCCACCTGTCGGTCCTCTGGCGTGCTCAGGTAATTCGGCGAAATGGCCGGCGCGTCGGCAAAGGCGGCGGTCTTGAGGCGAACGCTGCCCCGGCTGGTCGGGTTCAGGTTGCAGACGCTGGCGGTGAAGGCATTGAAGCTGTGCAGCGGCTCGCCGAAGGCGTCGAGCGACAGCGGCTGGACGTGGTACTGGATGTTCGGATACGGCTGGTCGGGCGAGCTGCGCGTGAAGGCGCCGAGTTGCGACGGCGCCATGCTCATCGGCCCGGTGCGGCGCAGCGCGTATTCCATGCCGATGCGCGCTTTGCCCCAGAGCGAATTGGCCATGGTGTTGAGCGACAGGCCCCAGCGCTTGCTGTCCTGGTCGCCGCGGATCTTGTACACCGAGCGGATCTGCAGATGGTCCTGCAGGTTGGCGCCCACGCCCGGCAGGTCCTGCACCACCGGGATGCCATGTTCCTTCAGCAAACCGGCCGGGCCAATGCCGGAAAGCTGCAAAATGTGCGGCGAGCCGATGCTGCCGGCACACAGCAGCACCTCGCCCATGGGGCCCGAGTCGCGCGTCGCCAGCGCCGTGACCTGTTCCTGGCCGGTCCAGACCTCGACGCCGGTGCAGCGCTGGCTGCCGTCGGCCTGCGGCTCGATCACCAGCCGGCTGACCTGCGCATTCGTCCAGAGTTCAAAGTTCGGCCGGCCCAGGCAGGTCGGCCGCAGAAAGGCCTTGGCGGTGTTCCAGCGCCAGCCGTTCTTCTGGTTGACTTCAAAGTAACCCACGCCTTCGTTGCTGCCCCGGTTGAAGTCCGGCGTCTGGGGAATGCCCGCCTGGGTGGCCGCCTCGGCGAAGGCATCCAGGATGTCCCAGCGCAGGCGCTGCTTTTCCACGCGCCATTCGCCGCCGGCGTTGCGGTGGCGCAGGATTTTCTGGTAGGGCTGGTTTTTGTCTTCCATCAAGGCCGGCGCCATGCCGCGCGCGCCATGCAACGCGTCGGCGCCCTTGTAGTGGTCTTCGTGGAGCTTGAAGCAGGGCAGGGCGTTGTCCCAGGTCCAGGCGCTGTCGCCCGTCAGCTCGGCCCAGCGGTCGTAGTCGCGCGACTGGCCGCGCATGTAGATCATGCCGTTGATGCTGGAGCAGCCGCCCAGCGTCTTGCCGCGCGGATAGCGCAGCGAGCGGCCGTTCAGGCCCGCGTCGGGCTCGGTCTTGAACAGCCAGTCGGTGCGCGGGTTGCCGATGCAGTACAGGTAGCCGACCGGAATGTGAATCCAGTGGTAGTCGTCCTTGCGGCCGGCCTCGATCAGCAGCACGCGTTTGGACGCGTCGGCGCTCAGCCGGTTGGCCAGCAGGCAGCCGGCCGTGCCGGCGCCGATGATGATGTAGTCGAAAGTCAGGTTGGGGTCGTGCATGAAATAGGGTTCTGGTGGGCTCGCCTTGATTGTGGCAAAACCCGGCCGTGCGGCGTGACGGGGATTACCCCCTGGCCCGCCTGGCCTGCCAAAGCCCTCCAGCCGGGCCGGCAGCCGCCAAGCCCTGTAGGACCATGGCGAAACCCGACCGGACGCCGGACTTCTGCATTTCCAGCAGTTACCATGATTGCCTTGCGTTAAATCCTCCTTTTCCCATCGGTGCCTGTCCACCCTGTAGCCCGCATGCCTCTTGATGACTCACCGCCGCGCCTTGACATTCAGGATTCCCCTGAAGGCCCGGTCGTGCGCCTGCAGGGAAGCTGGACTGCCGCCCAACTGACACTGGCGCCCGACTGGGCCGCGCTGGACGCACAGCTCCACAGCCTGCGCAGCGCCCCGCCGCCTGCTGCGTCCCCGCCCGCCCGGTGGAGCCTGGAAGGCATTGAAAAACTCGACTACCTGGGCGCGCAGGTGCTGTGGACGGCATGGCGCCATCAGTGGCCGGCCGACGTGCAGCTGGCGCCTGAACAGCGGGAAATGCTGCAGACGGTTGAAAAATTCACCGTCGGTCTGGCGCCGCCGCGCCGCTCGCCCTGGTCCGAACCGCTGGTGGTGTTTGGCGAGCGGCTGCTCAGCCTGATCGACCATGTCAAGGGGCTGCTGCGCCTGCTGGGCCAGTTGCTGCTGGACGTTTTGCGGCTGGTTCGCCATCCGCAGCAGGGGCCGTGGCGCGACCTGTCGGGGCATCTTTACCATTTCGGCGCGACGGCGCTGCCGATCACGGCGCTGGTCGGCTTTCTGATCGGCGTGGTGCTGGCCTACCTGATTTCGCAGCAACTGCGCCAGTTTGGCGCCGATGCCTTCATCGTCAACATCCTGGGCATTTCGCTGATCCGCGAGTTGGGACCGGTGCTCGCCGCCATTTTGATTGCCGGTCGCAGCGGCTCGGCCATCACCGCGCAGATTGGCGTGATGCGCGTGACGGAAGAACTCGACGCCATGCGCGTCATGGGCATTGCGCAGGGCTTTCGGCTGGTGATGCCGCGTGCGATGGCGCTGGCGCTGGTGATGCCGCTGATCAGCGTCTGGACGACGATTGCCGCCTTGCTCGGCGGCATGCTGGCGGCCAATGTCGCCATGGATGTGACGCCGTCATATTTCATCAACTCGCTGCCGGCGGCCGTGAGCGTGTCCAACCTGACGCTGGCCACTGCCAAGTCGGTCGTGTTCGGCCTGCTGATCGCGCTGGTCGGCTGCCACTACGGCCTGCGCGTCGAACCCAACACCGAAAGCCTGGGCAAAGGCACCACGGCGTCGGTGGTGACCTCAATCACCGTCGTTATCCTGGTCGATGCGCTGTTCGCCATCTTGTTCAGAAGCGTGGGTATATGACCCCCACGGTCGCCCACTTCGTGTGGCTTCCTGCCCCCCGAGGGGGCTGCCCCGCCTGCGGCCTGGCAAAGCCAGTTCCGCGGCCGATGCTGGTACGGACGGGGAGGATGAAATGACCGAACCCGTTGTTCAAATCCACAAGCTGTGGACCGTGTTCGAGAACGGTGACAAGAAGTCGGTGGTTCACAAAGACCTTGACCTGACGGTCGAGCGTGGCGAAATCATGTCGCTGGTGGGCGGCTCGGGCACTGGCAAGACGGTGTTGCTGCGCCAGATGCTGGGGCTGGAAACGCCGACCAAAGGCGACATCACCGTGCTCGGCAAGCCGGCTGCCGAACTCGGCAAGCGCGGCGCGGCCAGCCGGGTCGGCATGCTGTTCCAGCAGGGCGCGCTGTTCTCGGCCTTCACCGTGCTGGAAAACATCGCTTTTCCACTGCGCGAACTCAATACGCTGCCGCGCGAACTGATCCGCGAGGCCGCCCTGGTCAAGCTGCAGATGGTCGGCCTGCCAGCCGACGCGGCCGACAAGATGCCCAGCGACCTCTCGGGCGGCATGATCAAGCGGGTGGCGCTGGCGCGCGCGCTGATCATGGACCCGCCGCTGCTGCTGCTTGACGAGCCGACCGCCGGGCTGGACCCCGAAAGCGCCGACAGCTTTTGCACCCTGCTGCGCTCGCTGCACCAGGGCATGGGGCTGACGGTGGTCATGGTCACGCACGACCTGGACACGATCTTCGAGCTCAGCACCCGCATTGCCGTGCTGGCATCGCAGAAAGTCATCATCAACGACGTGCCGCAAAAGGTGGTGGCGTTTGACCATCCCTTTATTCACGACTTTTTTCTGGGCGAACGGGGACAGCGCGCCATGGCGCTGCTGAAAAACCCCACCGTCCCTTCGATCTAGAAAGGTTTTCATCATGGAAAACAAGGCCCATGCGCTGATTGCCGGCGCCTTCGTGGTGCTGGTCACCGCCCTGCTGGCGGTGCTGGCCATCTGGCTCACGCGCGACAACACCGCGCGCAACCTGTACGAAATGAGCACCTCCGAGACCGTTTCCGGCCTGCAGCCGCAGGCCACGGTCCGCTACCGGGGCGTGGCCGTCGGCAAGGTCGAGCGCATCGGCTTTGACCAGAAGGTCAAGGGCAATGTGCTGATCCGCGTGTCCATCGACGAGGCCGCGCCGGTGATGCGTTCCACCTTTGCCACCGTGGCGTCGCAGGGCGTCACCGGCCTGGGCTTCATCCAGCTCGACGACGACGGCAGCTCCGACCAGCGGCTGGTGCCCAACGACGACGATCCGCCGCGCATTCCGCTCAAGCAGGGCGGCATCGACAAGCTGCTCAAGCAGGCCGACGTGATCTTCAACCAGGCCGAGCAGGTGACCACGCGCATCAACCAGCTGCTCTCAAGCCAGAACGAAGCGGCCATCAACACCGCTGTCACCCAGCTGGCCGAGGCCGCCGGCAGCATCAACCGCGTCGCCAAGGCGATGGAGCCAGCCGTGGCGACGCTGCCCGCGCTGTCCAGGGATGCGCAGGCCGCCTTGCGCTCGGTCAAGGGCGCGACCGATGAAGTCACCCTCACCGCCCGCCGCCTGAATGAAAAAGGCGGCCCGCTCGACCGGCTGAAAGACGGCGGCGAGGCGCTGGCCGCCGGGGTGGAAACCTTCAGCGCGGCCACGCTGCCCAAGCTGGGCGAGGTGGCCGACGAAACGGCGCGCACCATGCGCCAGCTGCGCCGCACCGTGAACGCCGTCGATGACAACCCGCAAGCGCTGATTTTCGGCAACGGCCCCGCCGTTCCGGGCCCCGGCGAAACCGGCTTCAACGCCAACGGAGACAAACCATGATGGCTTTCAAGTTTCCTTTTGATACTATGAATTCAGTAGCTATGAATGCACGCCAGCATCGCGCAAGCAGGGTTTTTTGCTTGATAAGCGTACTCGCGCTCGTGGCCGGGTGCTCGGTCATCGACAAGCCGACCCGCGCCACGATGTACGACTTCGGCCCCGGCGCACTGTCCACCCAGGCCCTGGCATCGCCCCCCGCCGCTGCGGCCGTGCCCGCAAGTGCACCGGCCTTGTCGCCGCTGGCGATTGCCGACATTGCCACCTCGGGCGGCGCGCTGGAAAACCAGGCCGTGCTTTACCGGCTGGGCTATGTGGACGACCAGCAGCTGCGCCCCTATTCGCAGGCGCGCTGGACCATGCCGCCGGCGCAGCTGGTGCGACAGCGCATGCGCGAGCGCCTGAGCCAGCAGCGCGTGGTGCTCAATGCGCGTGAAGGCGTGGCGCTGAACCGCAGCCAGAACACCAATTTGCCCATGCTGCGGCTGGAGCTTGAAGAATTCAGCCAGCTGTTCAGCGCGCCCGACGCCAGCATCGGCCTGATCCGGCTGCATGCCACGCTCGTCGAGATCACGCCCGCCGGAGAACGGCTGGTCGCGCAGCGCAACCTGTCGGTGCAGCGGCCCGCCACCAGTGCCGACGCCGCCGGCGGCGTGCGCGCCCTGACCGCCGCCACCGACGCCGCCATCGACGAGCTGGACCAGTGGCTGCGGCAGATGCCGGTACGCTGAATCGCCGGAGTCAAACCTTCCTGCGCGGCGGCTGCCACGGCAGCGACCCGGTCAGGCCGCGAAGCTGATGCGCGCCTCGCCGATGCCGTCAAACGTAGCCGTGACCTTGTCGCCCCGCCGGGCATGCAAAAGGCCGCACCAGGTGCCGGTTGTCACCACGCTGCCGGCTGGCACGACGCGCCCGCCCAGGGTGGCATGGCGCAGCAGGGCGGGCAGGCCATGGGCCGGGTCGCCAAGTGAATGCGTGCCGCGAAATTCATGTGCCGGCGCATCCGCTATATGCACCCGGCAGCGCTGGGCCGACCAGTCACGGTCCGCCTCGAAAGGCTGCCAGTTTCCCAGCACCAGCGCGCCATGCGACTGCAGGTCGGCCAGCCTGAGCAGCACCGGCGCCTCCAGGCCCTGCATCCACCGCGAATCGACCACCTCGATTGACACCGCCATGGCATCGACCAGCCGGCAGGCGCTGGCCGGGTTCAGGCTGGCGGCGCACTGCGCATCGACCGGTACGGCCAGGCGCAGGGCAATTTCCGCCTCGATGCCGCGCAGGGCAAACGGCCAGGCCGTGATGGCCGGGCTGGGCCAGATGCCGCCATCGGGCAGCCGGGAGTGCGTCAGCACCGCGCCGCGCGACGGACCGCCCGATTTCCAGTATTGCGGCGCGCCCGGGCTGAACCACGCCAGGCGCTCGGCCACGCCTTGCTCCACGGCATAGGCGCGCTCGGGGCTGGACACGGCATCCGCCAGGGATTGCGCATTGGCCAGGCCGTGGTGCGCCCGGGCCTGAACCAAAGCGTCAATGGCCGCTTGAAGGGGGGTATCGGTCATGGCGGTAATCTCCTTTGTGGTGCTCAATGCCGCAGGATGGGAAACAGCTTGCCCAGGCCGTCGGCCATCACCTCGACGGCCAGCGCGGCCAATATCAAGCCCATCAGCCGCGTCATGACATTGATGCCGGTCTTGCCCAGCACGCGTGAAATCGGCTCGGCCAGTGAAAAGCAGACCGCCGTGGCCAGGCCAATCACCATGCCGTAACCGACCAGCGTGCCCAGTTGCAGGAAAGTCTTGGCTTTTTCGGCATAGATCACCACCGTGGACATGGTGGCCGGGCCGGTCAGCAGCGGAATGGTCAGCGGCACCACGGCGATGCTGGCGCCCCGGGCCGCCTTGGCCGCGCCGTCTTCAAACTCGTTGGTCAGCGGCTTGGCCTCGGCCGGCTGGGCGTTGAGCATGTTCATGGCGCTGATGAGCAGCAGCAGGCCACCGCCGACCTGAAAGCTGGCCAGCGAGATGCCAAAAAATTCCAGGATCTGCAAGCCCAGCAGGGCGCTGACGGCAATCACCACGAAGGCGCTGAACGACGCCACCGCCACCGTGCGCTGGCGCTGGGGTTTGGAAAAGCCCTGCGTGTAATGGATGAAAAACGGCACGATGGCCAGCGGGTTGACGATGGCCAGCAGCGTCACCAAAGGTTTGAAGTCCACGAATCAACTCTTTTTAAACGGGGAACATTGGACAAGCAACGAGCGCAGACTTTCTGCAAGCAGGGGCCGCGGAACTGGCTTTGCCAGGCCGCAGGCGCAGCGGCCCCCTCGGGGGGGCAGCGCAGTACGCGAAGCGACAAGCGTGGGGGCAATTCACCTGCCGCCCGTCACGTCGAGAAAGGCGCCGGTCGTGTAGCTGGACGACGCGCCCATCAGCCAGACAATGGATTCGGCCACTTCTTCGGCGCTACCGGCGCGCTGCATGGGCACCTGCGGTGCCATGTCGCGCGCCCGGTCGGGCAGGCCGCCGGAGGCATGGATGTCGGTCTCGATGATGCCCGGCCGCACCGCATTGACGCGAATGCCTTCGGCCGCCACTTCCTTGGCCAGGCCGATGGTGAAGGTGTCAATCGCGCCCTTGGCCGCCGCATAGTCCACGTACTGCCCGGGCGCGCCCAGCCGGGCGGCGACGCTGGACACATTGACGATGGAGCCGCCCGCGCCGCCGTGCCGCGTGCTCATGCGCCGCACCGCCTCGCGGGCGCACAAAAAGGAGCCGAATACATTGATTTCAAACATCCGCTGCAGGCGCGCCAGCGTGATCGCCTCGACCCTCGTGGTCTGGTCCACCACGCCGGCGTTGTTGACCAGCGCGCTCAAGCGGCCGAATTTGGCGTCGATTTTTTCAAACATCGCCACCACCTGCGCCTCGTTGGCCACGTCGGCCTGCACCGCCATGGCCTGGCCGCCGGCCTGGCGGATCTGCCGCACCACCTCGTCGGCAGCCAGCGAGTTGGCGGTGTAGTTGACGGCGACCGCATAGCCGTGCCGGGCGGCCAGCAGGGCGGTGGCCGCGCCAATGCCGCGCGAGCCGCCGGTGATCAAAACAAGTTGGGACAAACCAGTCTCCTGCAAAAAATGGCAATCCCGGTTACAAAGGGCATCGCGCTGGAAACCCCTGACTGTAATGACTTCCTGACCCTCACCGGAGAAAAACCTTGAGCATCACCGTGGACTACTACTTCACCCCGCAAAGCCCCTGGACCTACCTGGGCCACGAGCGTTTCGCAGACATCGCCCGCCGCACTGGTGCCACGGTTCGCGTGCTGCCGATTGATCTGGGCGGCAAGGTGTTCCCGATTTCAGGTGGCCTGCCGCTGGGCCAGCGCGCGCCGCAGCGCCAGGCCTACCGGCTGCTGGAACTAAGGCGGCATGCAGACTTTCTGGGCTTGCCGCTGCATGTCAAGCCCAAATTCTTTCCGGTCTCGGGCGACGATGCCTCGCGCCTGATCATTGCCGTGGAGCTGCATGACGGCGTGGACGCCGCGATGAAGATCAGCAGCGCGGTTTGCAGCGCCTGCTGGGCGCAGGAACGGCATATTGCCAACGAGAAGGTGCTGGCCGAACTGCTGGCTGAATGCGGCCTGGACGCCGCGCGGCTGGAACAGTCCTACAGCCAGGCGGTGCAGGAGCGCTACGAGGCCAATACCGCGCAGGCCATCGAGGCCGGCGTGTTCGGCGCGCCCAGCTACGTGATCGATGGCGAATTGTTCTGGGGCCAGGACCGGCTTGATTTTGTCGAGCGCCGGCTCCAGGCCGCCTGAGGGAAACATCCGGCTTTTTCGTTTCTGCGCTTTCCCCGCTTTGCCGTTTTTCCGTTTTTCCGCTTTTATGTTTTCCCGTTTTCAACACAACCTTCCAACAGGAGCTTTTCACACCATGGGTCAATTCACCAACCTCACCTCTGCCGACGGTTTCACGGTTTCCGCCTATGTGGCGACGCCCGAAGGCAAGCCGCGCGCCGCCATCGTCGTGCTGCAGGAAATCTTCGGTGTCAACTCGCACATCCGCGCCGTGGCCGACCGTTTTGCCGCCCAGGGCTACCTGGCGGTGGCGCCGGCCACGTTTGACCGCGTCAAGACCGGCGTGGAACTGGGCTACCTTGATGCCGACATGACGGCGGGGTTTGAGCTCAAGACCGCTGTCGATGCGCTGCCGGGCGCCGGGGTGCTGCAAGACATCCAGGCCGCCATCGACCACGCGGCCGAACTCAGCGGCGGCAAGGTCGGCATCATCGGCTTTTGCTGGGGCGGGCTGCTGACCTGGAAATCTGCCGCACTGCTCACGGGCCTGTCGGCGGCAGTTCCCTACTATGGCGGCGGCATGACGGCCGAAGCCGAAATCGCCCGCCAGCCGCTGTGCCCGGTGATGGCGCATTTCGGCGACCAGGACCACTGGATTCCGCTGGAAGGCATCGAGGCGTTCAGGAAGGCGCACCCCGAGGTTGAAGTGCATGTCTATGCGGCGCATCACGGGTTCAACTGCGACCAGCGCGGCTCGTACGACGAAGCGGCGGCCCAACTGGCGCGGGAACGCACGCTGGCTTTTCTGGCCGAACAGCTTGCCTGATCGTCAGGCGGGTATCGGCTGAAAAATTTGAGCCTTTTGCCCAAGACAAGCAAGCGCTGGAAGCTATCGCAGGGTTAGCAGATTACCCGCTGGCACCTGATCGGACGGCCTGGCTGCTCCGATTGGTCAGCGGGTTTGCATGCTCTGCTCCGCCTCGGGGCGCCTCCTGTGTCCGCAAAAGCCGAAGAAACCGAAAAGAAGATTCAGTCAATCTTCCAGCGCTCTTCGAGGAATGCCAGCAGCGCCTTTAGCGCCGCGCTGTTCTGGCGGCGCTGCGTATAAGCGGCATACAGCCAGACCGGTTCAAGGCTGAAGTCTGACAGCACGTGCTGCAAGCTGCCATCGTCCAGCAGTTTTTTCACCTGCAGGCAAGGCAGTCGGGCAACGCCCATGCCTTGCAATGCCATCTGCATCAGTGTCAGGGAGTCGGTCGCGTCCATGCGGCTGCGCACGGCGACGCTGTGCGGTTTTCCGTCCACCTGGAATGACCAGGCAGGTTGCATGCCGGAAAGCGACAGTGTCAGTGCATCGTGCTTCGCCAGTTCGTCCGGATGCGCGGGCCTGCCGTGCTGTTCCCAGTACTCCGGGGCGGCGCAAATCACCATGTGAATGGGCCGCAGCTTGCGCACGATGAGATTGGGATCGGGACTCGCGCCGACGCGCAGCGCCAGGTCCAGGCCTTCCTCGACCATGTCCCGCACGCTGTTGCTCAGGTCCAGGCTGATCTGCACTTCAGGATAACGCTGCATGAAAGCGGACAGCAAGATCGACAACTCCACGCTGCCGAGACCATGCGGTGCCGTCATGCGCAGGCGTCCGCTGGGCTCCCGGGAACGGTGCAGCAACTCGTCGCGCGTCAGGGCCATCATTTCCAGCAAGGGCGCGCTGCGCTCAAGCAGCAGGGTGCCTGCATCGGTCAGGCTGATGGTGCGCGTGCTGCGGTTGAGCAGGCGCGTGCCGAGCTGTCTTTCCAGTTCGGAAACGTATTTGCTGACATTGGCCTTGGAGACCTCCAGCGCGACCGCGGCGCGCGAAAAACCGCCACGGGCGGCCACTTCGCGAAAGGTGCTGATGAGTTTGAGGGTGTCCATTGTTTCCATGTCTGAAACAGAGTGGTTCTGCTTCATCGTATTTAAAAGAGCAACTAAACGCCTACCTGCTAATCACAAGAGACGCAAGGTTGAAAACCCTGCGAATCGCGTCTTCGGCAAAGCCGGGCCTGACTGAGTGCCCAATGCCGAAAAGGGTTCCCGATTCAATGCAACCATTCACTTAATTTGAAAGAAACGACATCATGAACACCACCAAAATCCTGGCTTCTACCGTCATCGCTCTGGCTTCTGCCATGGCCGGCAACGCTTTTGCGCAAGCCCCTGACCATGAGTATCCCGCCGTCAGCGCCATGTCAGGCACTCTGACACGGGCGCAAGTCCAGTCCGAACTGGTCCAGGCGCAGCAAAACGGCACGGCGTTCAGCCAGGCCAATGACCACGGCTATGCCAGCGTTGCTGTCATGAATGGCAGCGCGGGCAAAAGCCGCTCTGAAGTGCAGGCTGAACTGCGCATGCAGGCAAGGAACGGCGGCAGCGTTCCCTACGATCACAGCTGAACCAGACACTGACCGGAAGGGCCCGGAACACCAGGCGCTCAGGCCGAAGGCGGCTTCGCCGGGCTTTTCTGCTGGCCCTGCTCGATCTGGGCAATCAGTTGTTCGGGATGGGTGACCTGCTTGAGAAAGCGCAGGTCTGTGTCCGCGCTGACATCCACCCCCAGCCTGGCGGCTATCTGCTCCAGCAACTGCAGCGTCTTGGTGTTTTCCTGTTCGGTCAGCAGGTTGATCTGCAGGTCGAGCTGGTTGCGCCGGTCGCTGATGCGCAGCTCGTAGTTCTGGCTGATCAAAATGAACGCCGACAGAAAAATCGCCTCCAGCGACACCACCAGCGTCAAAAAAGTGTACGGGTAGGGATCGAAATGCCTGAGCCCCGGCCACGAATTCCAGGCCAGCCAGCCGCAAAAAATCAGCACATGCAGCCAGACAAAAGGCATGGAGCCGCAAAAGTTGGCCACGAAGGCGGCGATGCGGTCGGCCCGGCTGCGCTTGTCCATGGCCTGCGCTTCCATCCGGCGCATCGACTCGACGTTGTCGCCGGTCAGGTCGTCCGGGCTGGGGCCGGCCACGGCAGGGTCGGCGGTGAACAGGACGGGCATCGGCAATCCTTGGTTTATTTTTTGCGGTTCGGCCGCGCCGTTTCAGCGGCGGGCCGGCACTTGCACGGTGTACAGGGTGCCGTCCGGCAGCACGGCGCAATCGGCAAGGCGCTGCGGGTGCGTGAGGGCCCCGGGCAGCTTAACTGAAAAGCGCAAGTGCTCCGGCACGCTGGCCGTCCAGCGCGCCTGGGTGGCGCTCGGGTGCGGCTGGTAAAACGACGAGTTGACTTCGACTGCGTTGAAGCGGGCGGCATGGCGCTGCCCGCCGGGGATCAGGCGGTGGTCAAAAACGACGGCCTGCCTGCGCTGAGGGTCTGAAACCCGTCGGCCTGGGCGCTGTGATGCGTCGGCAGGCGGCCTGCGCCGCCGGCCAGCCGGAGGTAACCCTGCGCATCGACGGAGCCCGCATAGCCGGGATAGAACCATCCCTCGCGAAAGCTCGACAGGCTGGCTTGCGGATCGTTCAGGTACTTTTCGGCCATCACCGGGGTCTTCAAGCGCAGCAGGCCGGTCTGGCCCGCCTCAAGCGGCCTGTCGTTTGCGCTGACCGCCTCGGCCTTGACCCAGGGCAGAAGTTTCCCGTGCACGCCGGGGTGCGCATGGTAGGAATCCTGGTCCAGCGACGCGATCAGGCCCACTTCGGACGCGCCGTAATAAATCTCGACCTGGCGGCAGACATGCTGCTGTATTTTTTCCATCAACATGGTAGGAACCACATTGCCCATGAGAACCACGGAGGTGATGCTGGCGCAGCGCTGCCGGCTGTCTGTCAGATGCTGGCTGCCATTGGCCACCAGCCAGGCAGCCGTCGCTGTGGACGTGACCAGCTGGGTGGGTCGGTCCGTTTCCACGACATCAAAAAAGTGCCGGGGGTCGGTGCTGGCCGTCAGGATCAGGGTGCCGCCCGCACTCAGGCAGCGCAGCATGGAACCCCCCAGCCCGGTCACATCCCCGTATACCAGCACCCGCAGGGGCGTAGCGGTTCTTGCATACCTGCTCAGCGCGACAGACAGCATGTCCCGGCGGTGGGTCTTGCCCACGCTTCGCAACGCGCCCGTCGCAGACGCTGACAGGCCCAGCCACCAGTACGCATCGTCAACATTGCAGGCCATGTCCGGCGTCTGCAGGGTTTCGGTGGCCATTCTGGGTGCCAGCAGCAAGCCGGCCTCCAGGTTGCAAAAACCCGGCAGCGCTTCGCCATACCAGCCGGCGGACGGTTCGTGGATGAGAAACTGCACCTCGTGGCGCAGCAACAGCAGGCGTTTTCTGGCGGGTGGCCATGAATTCCTGAATGGCGAGATCACCGCGCCCAGCCGCGCCAGGGCCAGCACCACCACGATCAGGGCTGCCGGAAATTCCAGGCCGACCGAAACCCGGTCGTCTTGCCGGATGCCCGCCCGGCGCAGGCGGGTCGAAACCACCCAGACCTTTTCCATCAGCTCGCCATAGCTCGTGTGCTGGCCATCGGCAATCAGCGCTGTGCTGTCCGGCTGCGAATGGCAATGGCGCCAGATGGGCTCGGTGATGTTCATGGACGTTCAAACACGGTTTGAGTTGCCGCGTCAACATGCCATGTGCGCTGCCCCCGGACTTTCACAGCCCCAGCCGCGACTTGAGTCCGGCGATCATTTGTTCCACCAGTTCGCGCTTTTGCCCGGTGAGGCTTCCTGTGTCGAAGGCCCGCCTGAAGGCCTCCAGTGCATCCTTGTCATTGCGGTTGCCCTGCAGGGAAAGTCCCAAACCGATCAGCCAGTCCGCCATGCCCGGATTGCTGCCCAGCGCAATGCTGTACTGCCTGGCTGCTTCCGCATGGCGCTGCAGCCGCAGCAGCTGGGCCGCATAGTAGGCATGGTAGTCAGGGGCATTGCCGGCACTTTTCGCGTTTTGTGCCAGCAGGCCCATGGCATCGTCCTGCCGGCCTGACTGGAACCACAGCGGCGCCAGCGCCAAGGCAAAGCCCGACTGCTGCGGCAGCAGCATCAACCCGTCGGCCAGCAGGTCCGCTGCCGCATCGGCCTGCTTCCTGTCCACCAGCAGCCGGGCCAGGGTGAGCCGTGCCTGCACATGGCCGGGCTGGGTTTCCAGTGCTTCACGCAGGGACTTCAGTGCCAGCTCGGGCTGGCTTTGACTGCTTTGCGCCAGCGCCTGCTGGTAAAGCTGCTCGGCGCGCGGCGCGGCCGGGGGGGCGGCGCGGGCGGCGACGGCAGGGGCCGCAGCGACCGCAGGGATTGCGTTGACTGGCGGACGGCTGACAGGCGCTGGAGCGCGGGAATCCACCGTGGACGGGAGGGCGGGCGCTGCGGACCTGCTGGCCGGTGTCGCAGGCTCGCGGACCTCCCGGGCAACCACGTCTGGCGCGGGAGCGGCTGTCACCAGCGC
>NZ_JAAFGZ010000011.1 GCF_010365105.1 Polaromonas sp.
TGCCTGCTCCTTGGCCGATGACTCGGCATCTGCTGTTGGAGTACAGCAATGGCGCAAGGTTCAAGGTGCTCTGAGGTAAGTCGCTAATCAGGCTGATTTAATACAAATAGGCGATGCTGGCGTCAGATTTGGTGATCAGCTTGACCCTTGCGTCGGCTGCATCGAATTTCTCAAACATGCAGCCATCAACAGGAAAGATATCGCAGCCGCTATTTGATGGCTTGAAAAGTCGCTGCAACCAAGGCAGGTTATGTCTTCACACCTTGCTCAGCCGTTCCGCCATCCGGGTTTGCCAGCCGGGGCCGGTGGATTTCCATTGTTCGATCACGTTGACGGGCAGTCGCAGCGAGATCAGTTTGCGTGGATTTGTAGACAAAGGCCGGCCACCTTTGTTGACCTTTGCGCGTGCGAGCATTTCGTCTGTAAATTCAGGAAGCTCGTCATATTCCTCAGCCTTCACCACATGCGCATCAACACGCGCCAGATCAGACTTCAAAGAGGGGGGTGATGCGGGCTTGTTCGCGTTCATTGGCTTTCCTCATACTGAAGATGTGGCGATCCGCGCCACGCGGCGTGTAACCCAAAACAACCATTCGACCTTCCAGCAGGCCATAGCAAACAATGCGCTTTTCGCCATAGTCTTTGCGTGTGTCTTCAACTTCCAGTTGTGACACCGGCAAAAACCAACTCGGCGTCGGCGAAGTGCAGCCCCCGTTCAGCCAGCGTCCTTGCGCACTTGGCTGGATAGTAGGTGATTGTCATGTGGTTAGTGTATCTACAGAAACCCCGTGAGACAAGCTATGACTTAGTGCTGCGCCGGTGTGAATTTAATGGACGACGAAGCTGATCCATTGCGTTTCTGACGTAATGAAAAGTGTTGAAACAGACTGAATTGATGCCATAGCTTCCGTAAATTGATATCCCAACTACTATGAAAAAAAATAGCTGCTAACGACCGTCTCTATTGCGCAAGAGCCTGATTTTCCTCGTAATTCGGACCCGTGAAGCCCAACCCACCCTCAAGCCGCCTTCGCTTTCCTGTAGCTCCACCAAGGCAACAGCGCACGCAAGGACAGCACCTTGCCGCTCTCGGCCTGCTTGCCGCTGTAGCCGGGCAGCTGGTTCAGCGTGGTTTGCCATTCGTCACTTTGCAGTTCCCTGATCAGCGCCTGCACTTGCGGGGTGGGCAGTTCGGACTTCAGGCAGACCAGGTGGTAGCGCTCCCGCACCAGCGGCACAAACCCCAGGCCTTTTTCGCGGGCGGCGGCTTCAATGCCGAGGCCGGCATCGGCCGCGCCGCTGGCAATGGCTTGTGCCACGGCGGTGTGCGACGGTTCCTGGCTGTCGTAGCCGTGAATAGCCGACGGCGTCAGGCCAGCTTCGGCCAGCAGGTCGTCGAGCAACACGCGCGTTCCCGTGCCTTCGGAGCGGTTCACATAGCGCATGCTGGGTTGCGTCAGATCGGCCAGGCTTTCAATCTGCAGCGGGTTGTTTTTGGCCACGATCAGGCCTTGCTGGCGGTGCGCAAAGCCGATCAGCTTGTGCAGGCCCGGCTTGAGCAGACTGCGGTAGTTGCGCGCTGCCGCCGAATGCCGCGCCGGCTGGTCGCGCACGTGAAAGCCGGCCATCATGCAGCGCCCGTCGTTCAGCGCCGCCATCGCGTCGACGCTGCCCATGAAGCGGATGTCCAGGTGCAAACCGTGCGCGCTGGTCTGGTCGCGCAGCGCCGACAATGCCGCGTCGTGGCTGGCAAACAGCGTCAGCACATGCGCGTTGTCGTCAAACGCGGTGGAAAAAGCGCGTTCGATATCTCCGCGCAAGGCTTCGATCTGCGGCGCAAGCCGGGCCTGTGCCTGGCGTTCGGCCCAGAGCAGCTTTTCGCCGAATTCGGTCAGACGCGCGCGCTGGCCTTTGTCCCAGACGATGAGGCTGCGGCCCAGCGTCTGTTCCCAGTCTTTAAGCGCGCCCCAGACATGGCGGTAGGAAAAGTCGAGTGCCTTGGCCGCTTTTGAAATCGAGCCCTGCTCGCTGACGGCATGCAGGATGTCCATCATCGGGTTGCGGATCAGCGCGTCTTTGCCGCGTTGGGGGCTGAGGAGGTAGGAGAGTTCGACTTTGTGCATGGGGTGTTTACGGATTATCGATGCGGCCTACAGCGCTGCACGGCTTGTCGCAGTCCGTTTTTCCTATGCAAACAGCTTCCTAACGACAAGTACCTAGGGGCTCAGAAAAGAGGGGAGCTGGGCTACAGTCTCGCCACCACCTGACCCATGAACACCTTTTCCGACAGCGTCGTCACCGCTTTTTCCCTCATCACTTCACTGGACCCGCTGTTTGCCGGCATCGTCGGCCGGTCGCTGGCCGTCAGTGCGCTGGCGTGCCTGATCGCCTGCAGCGCCGGGCTGCTGCTGGGCGCCTGGCTGGGCGTGGCGCGCTTTCGCGGTCGGGCCGTCGTGCTGGCCTTGCTCAATACCGCGCTGGCTTTGCCTTCGGTGGTGGTCGGGCTGGTGGTGTATTTGCTGCTGTCGCGCAGCGGACCGCTGGGCTTTCTGGGCTGGCTTTTCTCGTTCAAGGCGATGGTGCTGGCGCAAAGCGTGCTGGTGCTGCCGATGGTGACGGCGCTGGTGCGCCAGACGATTGACGACGCCGACCGCAGCCACGGCGAGCAATTCCAGTCACTGGGCGCGGGGCGTTTCATGCGCAGCCTGATTTTGTTGTGGGACGAGCGCTATACCTTGCTAACGGTCCTGATTGCGGCGTTTGGCCGGGCCGTTTCGGAAGTCGGCGCGGTGATGGTGGTGGGCGGCAATATTGAAGGCTTCACGCGGGTGATGACGACGTCGATTGCGCTGGAAACCAGCAAGGGCGACTTGCCGCTGGCGTTGGCGCTGGGCATTGTGCTACTGGGCGTGGTGCTGCTGCTCAATGTGTTGCTAGCCGGGGTGCGGCGCTGGAGCGAGCGGCGTGATGACCCGCTGCACGCTGCTGAAAAAGTGCTGCCGGCGCAAGCCGCGACCGGACGCGCTGCGCCATGACGCCGATGTTCAGCCTGGATTCCGTCAGCGTGAATTTTGGACGCGTCCAAGCCTTGCGCCGTTGCACGCTGCGCATCAGCGCTGGCGAACGGCTGGCGCTGGTGGGCTCCAATGGCAGCGGAAAAAGTACGTTGCTGCGAACGCTGCACGGGCTGGTGGCCCCAGCGGAAGGCCGCTTGCAGCGGGATGCGCGGGTGCGCCAGGCGATGCTGTTCCAGCGCCCTTACATGCTGCGCGCCAGCGTGCTGCAAAACGTGGCCCTGAGCTTGTGGCTCAGGGGCGTGGCCTGGAAACCGGCCAAGGCGCAGGCGCTGCAGGCGCTGGAGCGGGTCGGGCTGGCCGACCTGGCTGGCCGCCATGCCAAGGCGCTGTCGGGCGGGCAGCAGCAGCGCGTGGCGCTGGCGCGGGCCTGGGCGTTCAAGCCGCAGGTCTTGTTGCTGGATGAACCCACGTCCAGCCTGGACCCGTCGGCCAAACGCGAGGTCGAGCGGCTGATCGCCGAATTTGCGGGCGACGGCATGACTCTGATTTTCAGCAGCCACAACCTGGGCCAGGTCAAGCGCCTGGCCAGCCGTGTGCTGTATCTGGAGCAGGGCCGGCTGGTGGCCGACTTGCCGACGCATGATTTTTTCAACGGACCGTTGCCCCCAGCGGCAGACAACTTTTTAAAAGGAGAACTCGGATGAATGGTTTTAACAGGTTTTTCAAGCCTTTCAGGCTCTTTGCGCTGCTCCCTATTGCGTTGACAGCTACTGTTTCGATAGCGCAGACACCCAGCATCGTGATGGCGTCCACCACCTCGACCGAGCAGTCGGGGCTGTTTCCCTATCTGCTGCCGGAGTTCAAGAAAGCCACCGGCATTGACGTGAAAGTGGTCGCCGTCGGCACCGGCCAGGCCATCGACATGGGCCGCCGGGGCGACGCCGATGTGCTGTTCGTTCACGACCAGGTGGCCGAAGAAAAAGTAGTGGCCGAAGGCTATGCCCTCAAGCGCTACCCGGTCATGTACAACGACTTCGTGCTGATTGGCCCGGCCGCTGACCCGGCAAAGGTCAAGGGCAAGGACATCACTGAAGCGCTGAAAAAGGTCAATGCGGCCAATGCCGGTTTTATTTCGCGCGGCGACAAGAGCGGCACCCATGCGGCCGAATTGCGTTACTGGAAAACCGCGGGTGTCGAGCCCACCGCCTTTTCGGGCTACAAGGCCTGCGGTTGCGGCATGGGGCCGGCGCTGAACATGGCGTCCAGCCTGGGCGCTTATGTGTTGGCCGACCGTGGCACCTGGCTGAACTTCAAGAACCGCGCTGATCTGGCGGTGCTGGTCGAGGGCGACAACCGGCTGTTCAACCAGTATGGCGTGATGGTCGTCAACCCGGCCAAGCATCCGCAGGTCAAGGCCGCAGAAGCGCAGAAGTTTGTGGACTGGGTGATTTCGCCAACCGGGCAGGGCGTGATTGCCAGCTACAAAATCGGTGGCGAACAGCTCTTTTTCCCGAACGCAGACAAATGATGCGCCGCTGGCTGAGTGTGTTGTTGCCCTTTGCCGCCTCGTTTGCCATGTCCAGCGCACATGCCCAGGCTTCGCCCGTCCAGCTTTATGCGGCGGGCAGCTTGCGCGACGCGTTGACCGAGTTGACGGGTCAGTTTGAAGCGCAGACCGGTCAGACCGTGGGGCTGACCTTTGGCGCCTCCGGCTTGCTGCGTGCGCGCATTGAAAAGGGTGAAGCGGCCCAGGTGTTTGCATCGGCCGACATGGACCATCCGCAGCGGCTGGCGCAGGCCGGCGGCTGGACGACGCCCAGCGTGTTCGCGCTCAACCAGATGTGCGTGCTGGCAGCGCCTTCGGTGGCGGCCAGCCCGGACATGCTGCTGGCGACGATGCTTCAGCCCGGGATACGGGTCGGGACTTCGACGCCGAAAGCCGATCCGTCGGGCGACTACGCCTGGGAACTGTTCCGCCGAGCCGAGGTGCTGCAGCCGGGCGCCTATGCGCTGCTGGATGCCAAGGCGCTCAAGCTGACCGGCGGCGCGGATTCGCCCCGACCGCCGCCGGGGCGCAGCACCTATGCGTGGATCATGGGCGAGGGCAAGGCGGATGTGTTTGTCACCTATTGCACCAATGCCGTGGCCGCCCGGCAGGATATGCCGAGCTTGACGATCATCGGCGTTCCGCCAGAGTTGCAGGTCGCGGCCCGTTACGGTGTGGCGGCCCGGCAGGGCGATGCGGCTGCGGCGCAACTGGTGCAATACATCTTGTCGCCCCCGGCGCAGGCGGTGCTGAAGCATTACGGCTTCGGCCAGCCTTGAGAAAATGTCCGCCTTGATGGGGACATTTTTCTGCCATGCGCTTGTGCGGGCTTAACCGACCAGCGCGGCTGACTTCACCTGCGCCCAGACCGGGTTGCCGGGCTCCAGGCCCAGCGCATCAGCGGCACGCGCGGTGATGCGCGCCAGCAGCACCGATTCGCCGCATGTCAGCTGAACCAGTGCCTGCGACGGATGGGTGTCCGGCACGATGGCCTTGACCTCGCACTGCAACAGGTTCTGGATGCTGGTGGCGCTGGGGGCTTGGGTGGACAGGCTCACGTCCCGTGCCAGCACGCGAACCCGGACCCGGGTGCCAGTCTCCAGTCCGCTGTTGCGCAGCCACAGGCTGCCGCCGGCAAACGCCATGCGCATCAGGTGCCAGCGCGCATCGCGTTCCACTACTTCGCCTTCCAACAGCGCACCGGCGTCTTCGCCCAGCACCACCGGCAGATCGACGCGTGACAAGACATCGGCGACGGCGCCAGCGGACACGATGCGTCCCTGGTCCAGCACGACCAGCGTGTCGGCCAGCCGTGCCACCTCATCGGCCGAATGGGTGACGTAGAGCATCGGAATGTGCAGCTCGTCGCGCAGCCGCTCCAGCCAGGGCAGGATGTCCTGGCGACGCGCATGATCCAGCGCGGCCAGCGGTTCGTCGAGCAAAAGCAGCCGGGGCTGGGTCGCCAGTGCGCGGGCAATCGCCACGCGCTGGCGTTCGCCACCCGAAAGTTGGTGGGTGCGGCGCGCCAACAGGCCGCCAATGCCCAGCAGCGTGATGGCGGCTTCCAGCGCCAGCGCGGTTTCGCCTGACTTGACGCGGCGCAGGCCGTAGCTCAAATTGCCGCGCACATCGAGATGGTCAAACAGGCTGGCTTCCTGAAAGACATAGCCGAGCGGGCGTTGCCAGGTGGGCAGAAAAATGCGGCGGCTGTCGTCCTGCCACGCTTGGCCGGCAATCTCGATCAGCGCGCCATCGGCCCGCTCCAGGCCGGCGACACAGCGCAGCAGCGTGGTCTTGCCCGAGCCTGACGGGCCGAACAGCACCGTGATGCCGCGCGGCGGCAGCAACAGGTCGGCCTGCAGCGTGAAGGCGGGCCGCTGCAGCGACAGGCGAATGCGGTGGCTGTCCATGCCGGTCACGCCAGCACGCGCGCATTGCGCCGGTTCAACAAAGCCAGGCCCAGCAGCACAGTGAATGAAAACAGCACCATGCCGCCGGCCAGCCAATGCGCCTGCGCATATTCCATGGCTTCGACATGGCCGTAAATCTGGGTGGACACCACCCGCGTCTGGCCGGGAATGTTGCCGCCAATCATCAACACCACGCCAAACTCGCCGACCGTGTGCGCAAAGCTCAGGATCGCGGCGGTGATGAAGCCTGGCTTGGCCAGCGGCAGCGCGACGCTGAAAAAAGCATCCAGCGGCCGCGCCCGCAAGGTGGCGGCGACTTCCATCGGGCGGCTGCCAATGGCTTCAAACGCGTGCTGCAGCGGCTGCACCGCGAAAGGCAGCGAATAAATCACCGAGCCCAGCAGCAGCCCGCCAAAGCTGAAGGGCAGCAAGCCCAGCCCCAGCGCCTGCGTGAACTGCCCGCCCCAGCCGTTGGGGCCCAGCGACACCAGCAGGTAAAAACCCAGCACCGTGGGTGGCAACACCAGCGGCAGCGCCACCACCGCACCCACCGGCGCGATGATGTGCGCGCCAGCCACCAGGCCAGCGGTGTGGCCAGCAGTAAGAGCAAAACAGTGGTCAGGCTCGCCAGCTTGAGCGTGAGCCAGACGGCGGCCAGGTCTTCTGCGCTGAACGGCATCGGGACGGGTGACTCAGAACTCGTAGCCATAGGAAAGGATGATGGCGCGGACTTTTTCGCTGCGCAAATAGCGTGTCAGCGCCAGCGCCGCGGGATTGTCCTTGCCAGGGTTCAACACCACGGCGTCTTGCAGAATCGGCGCATGCAGGGTGGCCGGCACCACCCAGGCCGAGCCTTTGGCCATGCGGCCACCGGCCATGACCTGCGACAGCGCGACAAACCCCATCAGCGCATTGCCGGTGGCCACGAACTGGTAGGCCTGGGCAATGCTTTCACCCTGCACAAAGCGTGGCCGCAGGCGCTCAAGCAAGCCCAGTTGGGCCAGTGTTTCGATGGCGGCAGCGCCGTAAGGGGCGAGTTTGGGATCAGCCAGCGCGACCTTGCCGTCCTGGCTGGTGCGCAGCACGTCGCCTTTTTCGTCGACCACACCCGGCTGCGCACTCCACAGCACCAGCCGGCCCGTGGCATAGGTAAAACGGGTGCCTGCCACGGCAAAGCCTTCTTTTTCCAGCTTGGCGGGGGTTTCATTGTCGGCCGCCAGCAGTACCTGGAAGGGCGCACCGTTCTTGATTTGCGCATAGAACTTGCCGGTCGCGCCAAAGGCCAAAACTGCTTTGTGGCCGGTCTCTTGCGCAAAGGCTTCGGCAATTTTTTGCATCGGTGCGGTGAAGTTGGCGGCGACGGCAACCGTGACCTCTGCCGCATGGCTAATACCCAGCGTCAGGACAGCCATAGCGGCAAGAAGGCGGGAAAATTTCATCATCAGCTGCTCGCTATTCAAAAATGGAATAGCGAAAGTATAGCCAGCCGCTGTTCTGGAGACCGACAATGCAGGCATGAAGAAACCCCAACTGCAGCTGGCGGGTGCGCTGGGCCACGAGGCTGCCGACAAGCGCATCGACATCCTTCGCCGCATTGGCGAGGCCGGATCGATTTCCGAAGCGGCTCGCGCCGCCGGCGTCAGCTACAAGGCCGGCTGGCAGGCGATTGACACATTGAGCAACCTGGCGGGTGTGGCCCTGGTCGAGCGCGTGGTGGGCGGTGCGGGCGGCGGCGGTGCGCGCCTGAGTGATGCGGGCCAGGAACTGCTGCGTGCTGCGGACGAACTGGCGCAGGCGCGCGCGCAAGTGCTGGCCCGACTGGCGCGACGCGCAGGCGAGGGCGACCATTTGCCCAAGGCTTCTGCGCTGGCCGCATTGGGTTTGCGCACCAGCATGCGCAACCAGCTGCCCTGCACCATCGTGCGCCTGCGCGCGCAGGGGCAGGCGGTGCGCGTGCAACTGGAACTGGCCGGTGGAATGCGGCTGGTGTCCCGCATCACCCGGGAAAGCGCGCAACTTTTGGCGCTGCACCCTGGCCAGCAAGTGCTGGCCTTGTGCAAGGCGACGGCCGTCAAGGTGTCCGCCGGTGATATGCCGACTGAAGCCGGCAACTGGCTGCAGGGCCGGGCGACACGCGTTTCGCGCGCTGCCGGCGGTGGCGAAGTCGCGCTGGAACTGGCCGGTGGCCTGCAACTGGTGGGTTTTTGCGGCGCGGACAGCGGCTTGAAGGTGGGCCGCCCGGCGCTGGCATTCATTGACGAGTCTGCCGTGGTGATCGCTGTTACCGGCTAGAAGCCTGCAGGTTTGGTTGCGGGGGTCGTGGCGCCTGTCCCTATAATCTCGCCGTGCCCTACCAACCCCATTCCCGCCCGACACTTGCCGTATGGGCACGCCTGGCAGCCTGGCTGAGTTTTCTCGCCGTGCTGTCGGCGTTGTGGGCGCCGGTGTCTGCGCTGGCGCAGGACGTGCGCAGCGGCCAGTTGAGCGGCATTTGCAGCGTCAACACCAACCTGGCCAGCGCTTCCGATGCGGGTCTGGATGATGCGCCGCCGGCTGGCGCGCACTGCAATTTGTGCGCATCGCTGGGCTGGGCGTCGCCGCCGCTGGCGGTGCTGGCCATTCCCACCTTTCCCGGCCTGCATGTGGCCGAAGCTGATGTTCCGGCGGATCTGACCGCCGCCATCCCCGGGCTGCCTTTCAGCCGCGGGCCTCCCGCACTTTGAACTGACCCGCCTCTTTTGAGGCGTATTGCGTGTTGACCGTGTTCCGGCCAGCACGCCTTTTATCGTTCCGTTCAAAGCGTGGATTTCATGAGACCCATCCGATCTAAGCAGTCTTTCCCTGTCTTTTTCCCGTTTTCCCTGACGCGCACTGCAGTTGCCCTTGCCGCCCTGGCAAGCCAGGCGGCTTTCGCTCAAACCGCGCCCGATGTGCCGCTGCCGCTTGCTTCCGGTGCGCCCGTCAAATCTCTGGGCATGGTCACGATCAGCAGCGGCCAGCCCACGTCGCTGCCGACGCAAATCCCGACCACCATGGAGGGCGTGACCCGCGAGCAGATTGAGCAGACCATCAACGCTACCGACAGCGAGGACGCGCTGAAATACCTGCCCAGCCTGCTGGTGCGCAAGCGTTACATCGGCGACTACAACCATGCCATCTTGTCGAGCCGCGCTTCGGGTACCGGCAACAGCGCCCGTTCGGCGGTTTATGCCGATGGCATTTTGCTGTCGAACTACCTGGGCAACGGCATTGCCAACGGCACCAACTATGCGCCGCGCTGGGGTTTGGTGACACCCGAGGAAATCGAGCGCGTGGACGTGATGTACGGCCCGTTTTCTGCCGCCTATCCGGGCAATTCGGTGGGCGCGGTGGTCGATTACGTCACGCGCATGCCGACCCAGCTGGAATCGCATGCCAAGCTCAGCGGCTTCAACCAGAACTTCAAGCTCTACGGCACCGACACCAGCTATGGCGGCACGCAGGCCAGTGCGTCGCTGGGCAATCGCAACGGCGACTGGTCGTGGTTCATCAACGTCAACCGCACTAAAAGCGCGGGCCAGCCACTGACCTTTACGACCAAGCTCCTGAGCACCGCCGCGCCTGCGCCCGGCGCGGTGGCAGTGACCGGCGCGGTGCCGGGGCTGAACACCCGCAATGTGCCCTGGCTGCTGGTCGGCGGCGCCACGCAATACGACACCGAGCAGGCGCATGCCAAGCTCAAACTGGCCTACGATTTTTCACCCACCGTGCGCGCCAGCTACACGCTGGGTTACTGGGACAACACGTCGCAAAACCGCTCGGAAAGCTACCTGCGCAATGCCGCCGGCGCGCCGGTTTACAGCGGCAATGTCAGCATCGACGGCCGGGGCTACAACCTGGCAGCCACCGACTTTGGCGTCAGCAACGAAGCGCTGACGCATGTGATGCACGGCCTGTCGGTCAAGTCCAACATCCGGGGTGTGTGGGACTGGGAAGTCGCCGCCAGCGTTTACAGCTACCAGAAGGACCAACTGCGCGCGGGCACGACCGCCCAGCCCGGTTCCCTGAATGGAGGTGCTGGCACCCTGCAGGACCAGGACGGCACCGGCTGGAACAACCTGGCGTTCAAGGGCATCTGGCGGCCCGACAGCCTGCAGGGCGCGCACATCGCTGATTTTGGCTACCAGCAAGACAGCTACAAGCTGCACATCCTCAAGTCCAGCGTGGTCGGCGACTGGATCAGCGGCCCGGCCGGGGCGCTGGTCAACGAGGTGGGCGGAAGGACGCAACTGCGCAGCGTGTATGCGCAGGACGCCTGGGCGTTTGCACCGAAATGGAAAACCGTGCTCGGCGCCCGCATCGAATACTGGAACGCGTCCAATGGCTTCACCCGTTTTGGTGCCGGCAACGCGGCCAACACCGGCTATGCCTCGCGCAGTGAAAGCTTTGTCTCGCCCAAGGCAGCCTTGTCATACCAGTGGGCGTCGGACACCGTGCTCAAAGCCGCGACCGGCCGGGCGGTGCGCTTTCCCACCGTGGGCGAGTTGTACGGCGCCACGGCGTCGGTCAATTCCCGCTATCTCAACGACCCGAACCTGCAGCCGGAAAAATCCTGGACCAGCGAACTGACCGCTGAAAAAGACCTGGGCAATGCCTTGCTGCGCTTCACGCTGTTCACCGAAAACGTGCGCGACTCGCTGTATTCGCAAACCACGTTCGACCCGGCGGCCAACCTGAACGTCAGCCGGGTGCAAAACGTGGGCCGCATCAAGACCCACGGCATGGAAGTGGCCCTCAACGGCACCGATGTGCTGGCCCGGGGGCTGGACTTCAACGGCAGCGCGACCTATGCCGATTCGCGCATCAAGGAAAACAGCGGCTTTGTCGCCACGCCCGGTGACACGCTGGGCAAATACCAGCCGCGCGTGCCGGCCTGGCGGGCCACGGCCCTGGTCAGCTACCGCTTCAATCCGGCCTGGACCGGCACACTGGGCGCGCGTTACAGCGGCAGCCAGTTTTCCAGCCTGGACAACAGCGACGTCAACGGCTTTGCCTACATGGGCACCAGCAAGTACTTCACCACCGATGTGCGCCTGCGCTGGCAGATCAGCAAGCAGGTGAGCGCCGCCCTGGGCATCGACAACCTGAACAACTACCAGTACTGGAATTTCCATCCCTATCCCCAGCGCACCTACTCGGCTGAGCTGAAGTTCGACCTGTAAGCGAGCCCGGCATCCCACACTCCCATTCTTCACGAAAGTTGATCATGAAATTCTCATTTGCCACAAAAAAACTAGCTGCCGGCGCAATCTGCATGCTGGCCGTACCCGCTTTTTCTCACATTGTTCTGGAGACTAAAACTGCCCCGGCTGGCAGCGCCTACAAAGCTGTTTTTCAGGTCGGCCATGGCTGCCAGGGCTCGGCTACCACGGGCATATCGGTCCAGATTCCCACCGGCTTTCAGGGTGCCAAACCCTATCCAAAGGCCGGCTGGGCACTGGTCACCAAACTTGGCAAACTGGTCAAACCCTACGACATCCACGGCAAGCAGATCAGCGAAGACGTCACCGTCGTGAGCTGGACGGCGTCCAGCAAGGACGCCGCGCTGCAGGATGCGCATTTTGATGAGTTCACGCTGCGCGGCAAGCTGCCTGAAGCGGCCGGGCCGCTGTGGTTCAAGGTGCTGCAAAGCTGCGAAAGCGGCAACCTTGACTGGAGCGAGCTTCCCGCCGCAGGAGCGTCCTCGAAAGGATTGGAATTTCCCGCTGTTTTGCTGGAAGTCACTGGCCAAGAAGGTGCCGCCTCTATGGATTCCGCCCCGGTGCACGCGCCAGGCGCGCATCAACACTGATCCCCGCCCAGCCGGAAATAATTCCGGGCTGGATTTTTTACCCTCGCTATTGGAGACTCCCATGAAATTGAAAGTATTGACCGCTTCCCTGCTGCTCGCCTGCAGCGCCCTGCATGCCCAAACCGTCGAAGTCAAAGACGCCTGGGTTCGCTCCACCGTGCCGGGCCAAAAAGGCACGGGCGCGTTCATGAGCATCACCGCCAAGGACGGCGCCAAACTGGTCGGCATTTCCTCGCCCGTGGCCGGCATTGCTGAAGTGCATGAAATGAAGATGGAGGGCGACATCATGAAGATGCGCGCGCTGCCCATGCTGGACCTTCCGGCCGGACAGAGCGTGCAGCTCAAGCCCGGCGGCTACCACCTCATGCTGATGGACCTGAAGCAGCCGCTGCCCCAGGGCAGCACGGTGCCGCTGACGCTGCGCCTTCAGGATGCCCAGGGCGTGGAAACCCGCCTGGAGGTCAGCGTGCCTGTCAGCACGGCGGCCCCGGCAGGCAACATGGCAGGAAAAGCGGCAGGCCACGGCGCCCACAAGCCCTGATTGCGTGGGCAGGATGCCTGAATTTGAACGGAGTCGGGGCCTTGGACACTGCCGGTGTCGCCTGTAACTCTGTGTTTGCGCAGGCCTTGAAGTTGATGAAAACTTGACCTGTGTCATGGCCTGCTGACCGGGTACAAGGCATGCTGTTTGCTCGTCACAAAAATTTGAGGAGATTGCCATCAAACACACCAGCCTGCAAATCATCCGCGACGAACATTCGTCACTGGCCGCCATGCTCCGGTCCATGACCATGATGGTCGCGCGCGGCCCCGGAGACAATCCGGAGCAGTTTTTCGACGTGCTGCGCGCCATGCTGTTCTACATCGACGAGTTTCCCGAGCGTCTGCACCATCCGAAGGAGTCGGACCTGTTGTTTCCGCGCGTGGTGCGGGCTTCGCCGTCAGTCATGTCCGCCGTGCAGCGGCTTGAAAGCGACCACATGAATGGCGAAAAGGCCGTTCGCGAACTCCAGCACCTGCTGCTGGCCTGGGAACTGTTGGGCGAGCCACGCCGGCCCGCATTCACGGCCCAGTGCAAGCAATACGCTTCCTTTTATCTGGAGCACATGCGGCTGGAGGAAACCGTCATCCTGCCCGAAGCCGAAAAGGTGCTGACCGATGCCGACTGGAAGGAACTGGATGCGGCCTTCGAAAAGAACTGCGATCCGCTGACAGGAAAATATCCGCCTGACCCGGCCTACGACCGCCTGTTCACGCGCATCGTGATGCGGGCACCGGCGCCGATTGGGCTGGGCGACAGCTGATTCGTCCGGGTCGCAAAACGGCAGTCGCCGGGGCCATGGGGCAACCTCTGAAATTTAAGGAAAATAGTGTTTTCCCGCATGTCTAGCTTGCGCGGCTAGCTATGAAAAACGCAGCAGACTTGATGCCTGCCACAGTCATCAGAAGCGAGCCCATCACATGAACCAGGGCGACGCCCGTGGCCATGCCGTAGCGGGCTTCGAGCAGATAGGTCACGACCTCGGCCGAAAAGGTCGAAAACGTCGTCAACCCGCCCAGAAAACCGGTGATCAGCAGCAGGCGCCAGACCGGGTCAATCTGCGGCATGGCCTGGAACACCGCGATGGCGATGCCGATCAGGTAGCCGCCGAGCAGATTGGCGGCCAGCGTGCCCAAGGGGATCAGGCCGCCGGGCGACAGCCACAGCGCCAGGCCCCAGCGGGACAGCGCGCCCACCGAGGCACCGATGCAGATGGCCAGCACTGCGCCCATAGCTTCAGTTCGCCATTTTTTGCGGCAGCCAGGTGACGATGCCCGGGAAGACATAGATCAGCGCCACCGCCGCGCACATCAGCAAAAACATCGGCATCGTGACCTTGGCAATCCAGGTGAGCTGGCGCCCGGTCATGCCTTGCAGCACGAACAGGTTGAAGCCGACCGGCGGCGTGATCTGCGCCATCTCGACCACCAGCACCACGAAAATGCCGAACCAGATCGGGTCAATGCCTGCTGCCTGCACCGTAGGCATGAGCACGCCCATGGTCAGCACGACCATCGAAATGCCGTCCAGGAAGCAGCCCAGGATGATGAAGAACACCGCCAGGGCCACAATCAGTTGCGCCCGACTCAGGCCCAGTGTGCCAATCCATTCGGCCAGGTGCCGGGGCAGGCCGACATAGCCCATGGCCAGTGTCAAAAAGGCCGCGCCCGCCAGAATCAACCCGATCATGCAGTACAGCCGGGTAGCGCCCATGAGCGCATCGCGAAACGTCGCCCAGTTCATCGACCCCTGCAGCGAGGACAGCACCAGCGAGCCGACCACGCCGACAGCCGCCGCCTCGGTGGCAGTGGCAACGCCGGAATAGATCGAGCCCAGCACGGCGGCAATCAACAGCACCACCGGGATCAGGCTGCGCGAACTGGCAATCTTTTGCATGAAGCTGGTCTTGCTGTCGGCGGCCGGCACCTGTTCCGGATGGCGCAGCGCCCAGAACATGATGTAGCCAGAGAACAGCGCGGCCAGCAGCAGCCCCGGAAACACGCCGGCGATGAACAGCTTGGAGATCGACACCTCGGCCGCCACGCCATAGACGATCATGATGATCGACGGCGGAATCAACAGGCCCAGCGTGCTGGCGCCAGCCAGCGTGCCGACGACCATGTGCTCGGGGTAGCCGCGCCGCGTCAGTTCCGGCAGCGTCATCTTGCCGATGGTGGCGCAGGTTGCGGCGCTTGACCCCGACACGGCAGCAAAAATCGTGCAGCCGATCACGTTGGTGTGCAGCAGCCGCCCCGGCAGGGCCTGCACCCAGGGTGCCAGTCCCTTGAACATGTCCTGGCTCAGCCGGGTACGAAACAAAATTTCGCCCATCCATATAAAAAGGGGCAGGGCGGTCAGCGTCCAGCTCGAAGACGAGCCCCAGACCGTCACGGCCATCGCGTCACCGGCCGGGCGCGACGAAAACAGCGTGACGGCTATCCACGCGACGCCGGTCAGGCTCAAGCCAACCCAGACGCCGCTGCCCAGGATCAGCAACAGGGCCGCCAGCAGGGCGGCGGTGATGGCAAGGTCGTTCATGAAAAAGCGCTTGTGGGGTAAAAGTGGATCGATTTATTCATTGCGCAGCGCTTCGCCGCTGCTGTAGGCGACGCGCTTGCCCATGATTTCAAGCACCAGCTCATCGACAAAGGCAATCGCCAGGATCACCGCGCCCACCGCCATGCCGATTTGCGGAATCCACAGCGGTGTCGCGTCGCTCGACGTGGAAATGTCGTGAAAGCTGTGCGATTGCCAGGCCAGGCGGCAGCAGTACCAGGCGAACATGGCGCTTAACGCGCTGGCAAAGCCCAGCGCCCACAGTTCGAGCCCTTTTTTCCAGCGCCCGGTCAGTGCGCCCAGAATCAGCGTCACGCGGATATGCTCGCCGCGCTTCAAGGTGTGGGCCAGCGCCAGAAAGCCGCTGGCCGCCATCAGGTAACCTGCGTAAGCGTCGGTGCCCGGCACATGGAAATTGAGCTGCCGGCTGACGATGGACAGCACCACCATCGCCAGCAGACCGACGATGCACAGCGCAGCCAGGGCAGCCGCGCCGTCGTACAGGGCATCAAGCGCTTTTCGCATCAGCGTTGCTTCAGGGCTTGTTGTAAGCGTCGATCAGCGCCTTGCCTTCGGGGCCGGCTTTTTCCAGCCATTCCTTGAGCATCACGTCACCGACTTTCTTCATGTCGGCCTTCAGTTGCGGCGACGGCGGCAACACATTCATGCCGTTGGCTTTGAGCTTGTCGAGCGAGTCGGCATTGGTCTTTTTAGAGGCGGCCAGGCCGCGCACTTCAGCGTCCGTTGCCGCCTTGAGCACCGCCTGCTTGGTCGATGCGTCGAGCGCATCGAAAGCGGCCTTGTTGACGATGACCGCATTTTTCGGCAGCCAGGCCTGGGTGTCGTAGAAATACTTCAGGCTTTCGTAGGTCTTGGTGTCCATGCCGGTGGAGCCGGAAGACATGTACGACTCGATCACGCCGGTGGCCATGGCCTGCGACAACTCGGCGGCTTGCACGGTGACGGGTTGGGCGCCCACCAGCTCGGCGATGCGCGCGGTGGACGGGCTGTAGGCACGCCATTTCACGCCCTTCAGGTCAGCGCCTGAATTGATCACTTTCTTGGCAAAAATGCCCTGGGTAGGCCACGGCACCGTGTACAGCAGCGCCATCCCTTGCTCGGCGAGCTTTTTCTCCAGGAAAGGCTTTTGCGCCTTGGCGAGTTTTTGCGACGCGTCGTAGCTGTCGGCCAGGAAAGGCAGTCCATCCACTCCAAACAGCGGCCACTCGTTCTGGAAATTGACCAGCAGGATTTCACCGGCCTGCGCCTGCCCGCCCTGCACGGCGCGCTTGATTTCTGGCGCCTTGAACAGCGCGCCATTGCCATGCACCGTGATTTTGAGTTTGCCCGCGCTGGCCTTGTCGACATCGGCGGCAAACTGCACCAGGTTTTCGGTATGGAAGTTGGTGGCCGGGTAAGCGGCTGGCAAGTCCCATTTGGTTTGGGCAAAAGCCGCACCGCCGGCCAGGGCCAGGGTCAGCGCGGCTGCGGTGGTGGTCAGTGCAAACAGGCGACGTTTCATGAAGACTCCAATTATTGAATGGCAAGGTCGGCAGCTAAATGTAAGGGGGATTGAGGGGCACTGGCTGGGTGTTTTCCCTGAATGTCAATAAAACGTTGATGAATTGTGATTTAACTGCCTACAATTTATCCATGCAACAAAGATGCCAGCCCGGAGCCTGCCCGCCATGAAAAAAACCGACCCCCCGGCGCCCCGGGCCACGCCAGCTTCTTCCATCGTCTCGTCGGCGCACCTGGTGTCGCCCCGCAGCGCCGAGATGAGCGAGTTCGAGTTCGGCCTGATCGTGGCCGGCAACGCCTTTCACCGCTGGGTGGTGCACTGCATGAGTGCGGCCGGCCTGCCAGACCTGACTCCGCTTGATGTGCTGGTGCTGCACCATGTCACGCACCGCGCCCGCAACAAGCGCCTGGCCGACATCTGTTTCATCATGAATGTGGAAGACACCCACCTGATCAACTATTCGCTCAAGAAACTGCAGAACCTGGGCGTGGTGGTATCGAGCAAAAACGGCAAGGACGTGACCTATGCGTGCACCGATACGGGGCTTGACTACGTGATGCGCTACCGCGAGATTCGTGAGTCCTGTCTGATCAATGCCCTCAATGCCGACGATGGGCTGAACCGCGACATTGGCGAGTTGGCGCGCCTGCTGCGCCTGCTTTCAGGCATTTACGACCAGGCCGCGCGCTCTGCGGCCAGCCTCTAATCTTCTTTACCTTCAGGGCACCTCATGGAAAAAAATGGCACCAAGCGCTGGCAATTCTGGATCGACCGGGGCGGCACGTTCACGGACGTGGTGGCCAAAAAGCCCGATGGCTCGCTGGTCACGCACAAGCTCCTGAGCGAAAACCCAGAGCAGTACCGTGATGCGGCGGTTGCCGGCATTCGCCATCTGCTGGGCCTGAAAGCCGGCGAGGCGGTCAGTGCCGACGTGGTCGATTGCGTGAAGATGGGCACCACCGTGGCCACCAATGCGCTGCTCGAGCGCAAGGGCGAGCCGACGCTGCTGGTCACCACCCAGGGTTTCAGGGATGCGCTGCGCATCGCCTACCAGAACCGCCCGCGCCTGTTTGACCGCAACATCGTGTTGCCCGAACTGCTTTACAGCGCCGTGGTGCAAGCCCATGAGCGCGTCAGCGCACAGGGTGAAGTGCTTCAGCCGCTGGATGAAGTGCGCTTGAAAGAAGAGCTGCTTGCGCACTACCAGAAAGGGCTGCGGAGCCTTGCGATTGCTTTCATGCACGGCTACCGCTTCACCGAGCACGAAAAGGCGGCCAAACGCGTGGCTCAGGAAGTCGGCTTCACGCAGATCAGCACATCGCATGAAACCAGCCCGATGATGAAGTTTGTCAGCCGGGGTGACACCACCGTGGTCGATGCCTATCTGTCGCCCATCCTGCGCCGCTATGTCGAGCAGGTGGCGGCCGAAATGCCCGGCGTGAAGCTGTTCTTTATGCAGTCCTCGGGCGGCCTGACCGATGCCCATGTGTTCCAGGGCAAGGATGCGATCCTGAGCGGCCCGGCCGGCGGCATCGTCGGCATGGCGCGCACCGCCGCGATTGCCGGCATTGCCAAGGTGATCGGTTTTGACATGGGCGGCACCTCGACCGACGTGTCGCATTACGCCGGCGAATTCGAGCGCGAATTTGAAACCCAGGTGGCCGGCGTGCGCATGCGCGCGCCGATGATGAGCATTCACACCGTGGCAGCGGGTGGCGGTTCGGTTCTGGCATTTGATGGCGCCCGGTTTCGGGTTGGCCCCGAGAGCGCAGGCGCCAACCCCGGCCCCGCCAGTTACCGGCGCGGCGGTCCGCTGGCCGTGACCGACGCCAACGTGATGGTCGGAAAAGTCCAGCCGCGCTACTTTCCCAAGGTGTTCGGCCCGCAGGCCGACGAGGCGCTGAGCTTTGAGGCGGTGCAGATCAAGTTCGACGAACTGGCGACGCAGACCGGCCGCAGCGCCGAAGAAGTGGCCGAAGGTTTCATCAACATTGCGGTGCAGCAGATGGCCAACGCCATCAAGAAAATTTCGGTCGCGCGCGGCTACGACGTGACGCGTTACACGCTGCAGTGTTTTGGCGGCGCGGGCGGCCAGCATGCCTGCCTGGTGGCCGATGCGCTCGGAATGACCAAGGTGTTCGTGCATCCGCTGGCGGGGGTTCTGAGTGCCTACGGCATGGGGCTGGCCGACCAGAACGTGATTCGCGAGCAAGCCGTGGAACTCAAACTGACAGACGCGGCCTTGCCCAAGATTGCCGACGCGCTCAATGCGCTGGCCGCCACCGCGCAAGCCGAGTTGCAGCGCCAGCAGGTCAGCACGGGCGCCATCACCACGCATCAGCGCGTGCATGTGCGCTATGAAGGCAGCGATTCGGCGCTGGTCGTGCCCTTTGGCAGTCTGGCGCAGATCGAAGCCAGCTTTGAAGCAGCTTACCGCCAGCGTTTTGCCTTTTTGATGCAGGGCAAGGGCCTGGTCGTCGAAGCCGTGTCGGTCGAAGCGGTGGTAGCAGGCGATGCGCCGGCCGAGCCGCGTCACGCGCTGCACGAGCCGCGCGAAGTGCCGCGCCGTGAAACCGTGCGCATGTATTCGGGCGGCCAGTGGCTGGATGCGGCACTTGTGGTGCGCGAAGACCTGCAGCCGGGCGACATCATTTCCGGTCCGGCCATCATTGCCGAGAAAAATGCCACCACCGTGGTCGAACCCGGCTGGGAAGCGAATCTGACGGCGCTGGACCATCTGGTGCTGGACCGGCGGGCAGAGCGTGCGATTAAATTTGCAGTCGGCACGACGGTCGATCCGGTGCTGCTCGAAGTGTTCAACAACCTGTTCATGAACATCGCCGAGCAGATGGGCCTGCAACTGCAAAACACCGCCTACTCGGTCAACATCAAGGAACGGCTGGATTTCAGCTGCGCGCTGTTTGACACCGAAGGCAACCTGATTGCCAACGCGCCGCACATGCCGGTACACCTGGGCTCGATGGGCGAAAGCATCAAGACGGTGATTCGCGAGAACGCCGGCAAGATGCAGCCGGGCGACGTCTATGTGCTGAACGATCCTTATCACGGCGGCACGCACCTGCCTGACATTACCGTGATCACGCCGGTGTACCTGGGCGCTTCGCCGCACCACGACACGCCCACGTTTTACGTCGGCTCGCGCGGCCACCATGCCGACATCGGCGGCATCACGCCGGGCTCGATGCCGCCGTTCTCCACGCGCATTGAAGAAGAGGGCGTGCAGATCAACAACGTCAAGCTGGTCGATCGCGGGGTGCTGCGCGAAGCCGAGATGGTGGCGCTGCTCAAGAGCGGCCAATACCCTTCAAGGAATCCGCAGCAGAATATGGCCGACCTGAAAGCGCAGATTGCCGCCAACGAAAAAGGCGTGCAGGAGTTGCGCAAGATGGTCGAGCAGTTCAGCCTGGATGTCGTGCTGGCTTACATGAACCATGTGCAGGATAACGCCGAAGAATCGGTGCGCCGCGTCATCACACGGCTGAAGGACGGTGCCTTCACCCTGCCGCTGGACAACGGCGCGCAGATCCAGGTGGCGATTCGGGTCGATACGCAAAACCGCAGCGCCGAGATCGACTTCACCGGCACGTCGGAGCAGCAGACCAACAACTTCAACGCACCCACCGCCGTCTGTATGGCCGCCGTTTTGTATGTGTTCCGCACGCTGGTCGATGACGACATTCCGCTCAATGCGGGGTGCCTGAAGCCGCTCAAGGTCATCATTCCTGCAGGCTCGATGCTGAACCCGAATCCGCCGGCGTCAGTGGTGGCGGGCAATGTGGAAACCTCGACCTGCATCACCAATGCGCTGTATGGCGCGCTGGGCGTGATGGCGGCCAGCCAGTGCACGATGAACAACTTCACCTTCGGTAACGAGCGCCACCAGTATTACGAAACCATCTCGGGCGGCTCCGGGGCGGGCGAGGGCTTTAACGGCACTTCGGTGGTGCAAACCCACATGACCAACTCGCGGCTGACCGACCCGGAGGTGCTGGAGTTCCGCTTTCCTGTGCGGCTGGAAAGCTACGAGATTCGCCCTGACTCGGGCGGCACCGGGCGCTGGGTGGGCGGCAATGGCGGCGTGCGCCGGGTCAGGTTCCTGGAAGCCATGACGGCGAGCATCCTGTCCAATGGCCGCAAACATGGTGCTTTTGGCATGGCCGGTGGCGAGCCGGGGGCGGTCGGCCGCAACCTGGTGGTGCGGGCTGGCGGCCAGATCGAGGAACTGGCGCATATCGGGCAGGCGGAGATGCAGCCGGGTGATGTGTTCGAGATTCACACGCCGGGCGGTGGGGGCTTCGGCGTGGCTTGATGCGTGGCAGTCCAATGGGTTGCGGAATGTTTTGGCATGAAGCAAGCCCTTTGCGCATATGGCGCGAGCACTTGCAGCTATCAATTCAGTAGTGTTCAACACCCTGTGCTTGCCGTTGGGATTGATGCTATGGAATATATAGCTATAAACCCAATACAGTAAAGCGGAAACCCTTGTTTTTTTCGCATATCAAGGCTTGAGAAAGCCCGCAGGCAAGTGCGCAAGGTCTGCCGGCTCGTCGATGTCGTGCAGCAACGGTCCGCGCCAGACCTTGAGGCCCAGTGCGGTCATGCGAGACAGCGTTTCGGCGGCGACGGTAGCGGTGCTCCACGGCATCCGGTCAAACAGTGTGGGGCAGGGCGACTTCAGCCCGATCAGCACATAGCCGCCGTCGGCCACCGGCACCAGCAGCGCATCATGCGTCTTCAGCCGGCGTGCGGCTTCGTGGATCACCGCAGCCGTCAGCGCCGGGCAGTCGCTGCCCATCAGCAGCACCGTCTGGCCCTCTTCAGCCGTCACGCGCCGGACTGCGCGGGCCATGCGTTCGCCCAGGTCGCCTTCGCCTTGGGCGGTGCGCAACACCGCAGCGGGAATGGCGATGTTTTCCCAAGCCGGGTCGTTGGGCGACGGGCTCATGCACAGCTCGACCGGCCCGGCGCCTGCTTGCAGCGCCTGTTGCAAGGTGTGCGCCAGCATGCGATGCGCCAGCCCGGCGGCGCCCTCGGCGCCCAGGGCCGGAATCAGCCGGGTCTTGACGGTGCCTGCTTGCGGCGCCTTGGCAAACACCACCAGCCTGGGGCTCTCGGTAACCTTCACTTGTAACGCTCGGCCAGTCGCTCGGGCGCCGCGCCGCGCCAGTAGGCCAGGCGCAGCTGCCACATCAGCAGCACCGTGCGCCACACGCCATGCCTTTCCCAGCGCCGGCCCGAGGTGACGACGCGCGCGCACAGGCAGGCCGGGCGCGAAATTTTCAGCAGCCGGACTGACATCTCGATGTCTTCCATCAGCGGCTGGACCGGGAATCCGCCAACGACGTCAAACGCGGCGCGGGTCATGAACAGCGCCTGGTCGCCGGTGGCGATGCCGGTCCAGCGCGAGCGCCGGTTCATCAACGCGGCAATCACGCGCAGCATCCGGTGCTTGCCTTCAATGCGCACGTCAAAACGGCCCCAGACCTGCGGGCCGCTGGCGAGTGCCTGCTGGATCAGTCTGTCGGCATCGGGCGGCAGTCGTGTGTCAGCGTGCAAAAACACCAGCACGTCGCCTGTGGCTTGATGCGCGCCCGCGTTCATCTGCAGTGCGCGCCCGCGCGGGGCGTGGACCACCTGCGCACCACCGGCCTGCGCCAGCGCCACGGTGCCATCGACGCTGCCGCCATCGGCCACCAGCAATTGCGCGCCGCATGCCACCAGCGGGGCCAGTGCTTGCAACATAGCCGAAATTCCCGCAGCCTCGTTCAGCGCGGGAATCACCACCGACAGGCGGGCGGGCGTCATGTCGCGTTCAGTGTTCCAGCGCGCCGCCGCAGCTGCTGCCCTGGCCTGCCGTGCAGCCGTAGCAATGGCCTGCCACGCGGATGGCCTGGTCGTCCAGGCTATGCCTGAGCAAATCGCGCAGGTGGCGCTGCAGCCCCGACGTGCCCAGCGGCAGGCCGAGCTGCTGGTTGAAGTCGCAGTCCGACAGCCAGCCTTGCCAGTCCACGCTGACGGTGCTGCGGCACATCACCCCTGGCAGGTTCTGTGGCTGGTAGCTGTTTTTGAGCAACTCCATGTAGCTGTCAAACGAGCCCTTGGACACCAGCGTCGAGCCAAAGCGCTGGATCGGCATGTTGGTCAGCGCAAACAACTCGTTGAAGACGATGCCGAAGTGGGCCAGCAGCTCGCGCTTGTAGTCGGCCTGCAGCATTTGCTGGTCGGGCGGCAGCGACGCGCCCTGCGGGTTGTAGACCAGGTTCAGCACCAGGCCGGAACCGGGCTGGCCGTAGCCCAGCGCGTTGAGCTGCTGGAGCGCGGCAATGCTCAGGTCAAACACGCCCTCGCCGCGCTGCTTGTCCACGTTGGCGGCTGAATAGCAGGGCATGGACGCGACCACCTCGACCCGCTGTTCGGCCAGGAATGCCGCCAGCCCTTCCTGGCCGGGTTCAAACAGGATCGTCAGGTTGCAGCGGTCGATCACGCGAACGCCCTGTGCCCGCGCGGCACGCACCAGGCCGCGAAAGCCTTCGTGCAACTCGGGCGCGCCGCCGGTCAGGTCCAGCGTTGACAGGCCGCGCGCCGCCAGCACCTCGGGAATCAGCGCCAGGGTGGCCGCGTCCATCATTTCGGTGCGATGCGGTCCGGCGTTGACGTGGCAGTGCACGCAACTCTGGTTGCAGCGGTAGCCCAGGTTGACTTGCAGCGTGTCCAGGCGTGCCCGGTCAATCGCCGGAAAGCGGATTTTTTTCAGCAGGGGTAAGGTAGCGTGCATGCGTCTATAGGTCGTTGTGCGGGCGGAAAGTTCAGTTGAGCAGCGCGGCCAGGCGGGCGCGGACCTCGGGCGCCATGGCGTCCGGCTGGGTCACCAGCGCGTTTTGAAGCGCCGTGTGCGCTTGACTTGCAGGCTGTTCGGCGCCCAGCAGGCGGATGGCTTCGGCGGCCACCTGCTGCGCCCGGCCGGCGTTCTTGAACAGGTTGGCCAGCGCCATGTCGGCGCTCACATGCGCCTCGCGCGGGTGCCAGCAGTCAAAGTCGGTCACCAGCGCCAGCGTGGTGTAGGCAATCTGCGCCTCTCTGGCCAGCTTGGCCTCGGGCATGTTGGTCATGCCGATCACGCCGCCATCCATGCTGCGATACCAGTTCGATTCGGCCAGGCTGGAAAACTGCGGGCCTTCGATGCACACATAGGTGCCGCCTTCGTGCAGCGTCACGCCGTGGCCGGGGGCTTCGCGTGCAAGCACGTTGCGCACCGCCTGCGCCAGCACGCCGGCGGTTGCCGGACAGACCGGCTGCGCCATCGACACATGGGCAACCGCGCCGCGCCCAAAAAACGTGCTTTCTCGGCGTTTGGTCAGGTCGATGAACTGGTCGGGCAGCACCATGTCCAGCGGCTTGACATCTTCCTTCAAGGAACCCACGGCCGATATGGACAGCAGGTAGCGCACACCCAGCTGCTTCATGGCGTGGATGTTGGCGCGGTAGGGCACCTCGGAGGGCAGCAGGCGGTGGCCGCGCGCGTGCCGGGCCACGAAGGCCACTGGCACGCCATGCACCTGGCCGGTGACCAGCACGTCGGATGGCGCGCCAAACGGCGTGTCCATCACCTGTTCCTGCGCGCCTTCGAGTGCGTCCATCTGGTAAAGGCCACTGCCTCCGATGATGCCGACCAATGCCTGGTTCATGCTTTGAATTCCTGGTTGAAGTTAGACTGCTTGAGCGTCTGGGGGTGGGCTATTTGCCGCACAGTCCCTGATTCTGTGCGAGTTTTCCAGAAAGCAGGCGTGTCCCGGTCCGATGTCCCTTTACCTCATTGGGCGACGAACCTGGCTTCTTCCTACAGATGCAGCCTCCTTTTTTTGTGAGAATCAGGCGTCGGTCCAAATCAAGCAGAAGAACAACCCCAAGGACCCCGTGAATCTACGCAAATTTCTGATTGCCGCGCTGCTGCTGGCAGGCATCGCCGCTTTCTTTGTGCTGGACCTGAGCCGCTATTTCAGCCTGGCGTTCATCAAGGACAGCCAGGCTTCTTTCACGGCGCTGTTCAATGAACGACCGGTGATGGTGACACTGGTGTTTTTCGCTCTTTATGTGGCCGTCACCGCGCTGTCGCTGCCGGGCGCGGCTATTTTGACGCTGGCGGGCGGCGCCAGTTTCGGGCTGGTGTGGGGCACGGTGGTGGTGTCCTTTGCCTCGACCATCGGGGCCACACTGGCCATGCTGGCGGCGCGCTACCTGCTGCGCGATACGATTCAGGCGCGCTTTGGCCGGCGCCTGGAAGAAATCAACAAGGGCATTGAAAAAGAAGGCGCGTTCTATCTTTTCTCCCTGCGGTTGATCCCGGTGGTGCCGTTTTTTGCGCTCAACTTGCTGATGGGCTTGAGCCGCATCAAGACCTGGACCTACTTCTGGGTCAGCCAGCTGGGCATGTTCGCAGGCACCGTGGCCTATGTGAACGCGGGCACGCAAATCGCCAGGATCGACTCGCTGCAGTCGATTTTGTCGCCGGGGCTGATTGGCTCCTTTGTGCTGCTGGGGCTGCTGCCGCTGGCGGTCAGCAAGGTGCTGGCGCTCGTCAAGCGTCGCAAGGTGTATGCGCGCTGGAAGGGCGTGAAACCGTCAAGTTTTGACCGCAACCTGGTCGTGATTGGCGCCGGTGCGGGCGGGCTGGTGTCGGCCTACATTGCCGCCGTGGTCAAGGCCAGGGTGACGCTGGTCGAAGCGCACAAGATGGGCGGCGACTGCCTGAACTACGGCTGCGTGCCGTCCAAGGCGCTGATCCGCAGCGCGAAGCTGGCGCACCAGATGCGCCACGGCGCCAATTACGGCTTGAGCAACGCCACGCCAGAATTCAGCTTCAAGGCCGTGATGCAGCGGATTCAGGACGTGATCCGCGCCATTGCGCCGCACGACAGCGTGGAGCGCTACACCAGCCTGGGTGTCGAGGTGCTGAAAGGCCATGCCCGCATTGTCAATCCGTGGACGGTGGAAATTGCGCTGAACGATGGCGGCACGCAAACGCTGACCACCCGCAGCATCGTGATTGCGGCCGGCGCCCGGCCTTTCGTGCCGCCGCTGCCGGGCCTGGACGAGGTGGGCTATGTCACCAGCGACACCTTGTGGGACGTGTTTGCCCAGCTTGACGCCGTTCCCAAGCGCCTGGTGGTGCTGGGCGGCGGGCCGATTGGCTGTGAGCTGGCACAGGCTTTTGCGCGGCTGGGCGCGACGGTCACGCAGGTAGAAAAGGGGCCTTGCCTGCTGAGCCGTGAGGACGAGGAAGTGTCGGCGCTGGCCCGTGACGCACTGGTAGCCGACGGCGTGCAGGTGCTGACCGGCCACGAGGCACTGCGCTGCGAGAACGTGGGCGGCGTCAAGACCCTGGTGGTTGCGCACCAGGGCGTTGAAAAGCGCATCGAATTCGACCAGCTACTCTGCGCCGTCGGCCGCGCGGCGCGCTTGAGTGGCTACGGACTGGAAGAACTCGGCATCTCGACAGAGCGCACGGTGCCCACCAACGACTATCTGCAGACCATCTACCCGAACATCTATGCCGCGGGCGACGTGGCCGGGCCTTACCAGTTGACGCATGTGGCAGCGCACCAGGCCTGGTATGCCGCCGTCAATGCGCTGTTTGGCGAGTTCAGGCTGTTCAAGGCCGACTATTCGGTCATTCCGTGGACCACCTTCATCGACCCGGAAGTCGCCCGCGTCGGATTGAGCGAAGCCGAGGCCAAGGAAAAAGGCGTGGCCTACGAGGTCACGAAATACCCTATCCATGACCTGGACCGCGCCATTGCCGACAGCGAGGCGCGCGGTTTCGTCAAGGTGCTGACCTTGCCGGGCAAGGACAAGATCCTGGGCGTGACGATTGTCGGCACCCACGCCGGCGATCTGCTGGCCGAGTACGTGCTGGCTATGCGGCACGGGCTGGGGCTGAACAAGATTCTCTCGACCATTCACACCTACCCGACGCTGTCGGAAGCCAACAAATACGCAGCCGGTGAATGGAAACGCGCGCACCAGCCCGTGCGGCTGCTGGAATGGGTGCGCAAATACCACGACTGGAAACGAAGCTGACATGACATTGCCTCCCGCCACAAGGCGCTTTCCCTTATTTTATCCCACTATGCTTTTTATAGCTGCTGGTGCCCTGTGGCTGTGCGCAAAGCCGGTATTTGCTGAAGATTTGGTCGCGTTGACAACGACGGCAGCGAATCTGCATCCCTTTTCGTCCGCCAGCGGTGCCGTGCCGCCCGCACCCTGGCGCGTGGTCGGCCTGCCCAAGGCCACCAAGCCGCTGACCCGCTTTGACCTGGTGCCTCTCGACGGCCACCCGGTGCTGCGGGTGCAGACCGACCATTCCTATGCCAACCTGGTGCATGACCTGCCGGACTTTGCGCTGGCGCCTGGCATGAAACTGCGCTGGCGCTGGCGGCTGGACCAGCCATTGCGAGGCACCGACCTGCGGCAACGCGCCGGCGACGACACGCCGCTCAAGGTCTGCGCCCTGTTCGACATGCCGCTGGAGCAGCTTGGCTTCGTCGAGCGAAACCTGCTGCGTGCCGCCCGTTTGTCGAGCGGCGAAAACCTGCCTGCCGCCACCTTGTGCTATGTCTGGGACGCCAGCTTGCCGGCTGGAACCCTGCTCGACAACGCCTTCACGCACCGCATGCGCATGATCGTGGCGGACAGCGGCGAACTGCATCTGGGCCAGTGGGTTGCGCACTCGCAGGACCTGGCAGCCGACTTCCGGCGCGCCTTCGGCAAGGAGTCTGCTACCGTGCCGCCTTTGCAGGGCTTGCTGGTGGGCGGCGACTCGGACAACACCGCCGGCCAGAGCCTGGGCTATGTCGGCGATATCACGCTGTCGCCATGACGCCGGTTGAAAACAAGGCCAAGCCTGCCGATGAAGCCGGCGTTCTTCCGGCAAGCCCCGCGCCAGCGGGCGGGCGGCATCTTGTGCTGCTGGGGGCTGGCCATGCCCACGTGCATGTGCTGCACAGCCTGGCGCAAGACCGGCCGGCTGACCTGAGCATCACGCTCGTTACGCCGCACCCGCGCCAGCTTTATTCGGGCATGGTGCCGGGGTTTGTCGCCGGGCATTACACGCTGGCCGACTGCATGATTCCGCTCGACGGGCTGCTTGCCCGCAGCGGGGTGCGCCATGTGCAAGGCAGCGCAAAGGGGCTGGACGTCGATGCGCGCACTGTGACCCTGGCCAGCGGCGCCACATTGCCTTACGACTGGCTGAGCCTGGACACCGGCCCGGTCATGGACCGCGAAAAGATCGAGGCGCAGATGCCGGGCGCGCGCGAGCATGCCTTGTTCGTGCGGCCCATCGAAGCCTTCGGCCAGCTCTGGCCCCGGGTGATGGCGATGGCGCGAGATAAAAAAATTCACCTGGCCGTGGTCGGCGCGGGTGCGGCGGGTCTGGAACTGGCCATGGCCGCTGCCCATGCACTGGGCGGTGCGTCGTACGCGAAAGGCAGCCGGGTGACGCTGCTCAGCGGTGCGCAGCCACCGGGTGCCAGCTACCCTGCCAGCGTGCAGCGCCGCATTGCCCGGGCCTTGCAACGCCTTCGGATCGAGGTGCTGCCTGAATCCTGCGTCGGTCTGGACGCAGGCGGCATGAGGCTGGGCAACGGCCAGCATCTGGCCTGCGATGTACCGCTGCTGGCCCTGGGCGCCCAGGCGCCGGCATGGCTGGCTGGCAGCCGCCTGGCGCTGGACGAGGGTGGTTTTGTGGCGGTCAACGCCTTTCAGCAAAGCACCAGCCATCCGGCGGTATTTGCTGCCGGCGATGTCGCCAGCCGCGTCGATGCGCCGCATGCGCGAAGCGGCGTGTACGCGGTGCGCGCCGGCCCGCCGCTGCTGGCCAACCTGCGCGCCGCATGGCAGGGCCAGCCGCTCAAGCCCTATGCGCCGCAACAGCGCACGCTTAACCTGCTGTCGTGCGGCGGTCGCCATGCGATTGCCGTGTGGGGCGGGCTCAGCGTCGAAGGCGCCTGGGTCTGGCGCTGGAAAGACCGCATCGACCGCCAGTTTGTGGCGCGCTACGCGGTTTGAACCAAGGTTTTATAAGTCAAATCAGCTCTTGCGCAAGACGGGTGTGCACAAGAAGCTATCAATTCAGGAGTCTTTGACTCCCGGCGGGACGATGCGGCTGACGCTGGGCGGCACATCCTTGCCCATCTGCCGGGCCCGGAAAAGGCTGGCGCGCATCAGGAAAATCGTCGGAATGGGCACGGTGATGGCAATGAACAGCGCCGTCAGCAGCGGAAAAATCGCCAGTTCACCTTGCTGGACCGAGAAAAAAAGCACCGTTCCCCACATCACGCACCAGCAGCCCAGCGTGGCAATGATGGCCGGCACGTGGACGCGCTCGAAAAAAGTCGGCAGGCGCAGCAAGCCGAAAGAGCCCAGCAGCGCCACTGCCGCGCCTGCCAGCACCAGTGCAGCGACGACGATCTCCGCCCACAGCGGCAGGGCAACGCCGGCCCCCGTCATTCAATCACCTCGCCGCGCAGCAGGAACTTGGCCATTGCCGTGGTGCTGACAAACCCCAGCAGCGCGATCAGCAGCGCCGCCTCGAAGTAGTGCCGGTTGCCGTAGATCAGGCCCAGCACCAGCATCGCCAGCATGCCGTTGAGGACCATGCAGTCCAGCGCCAGGACCCGGTCCTGCGCCGCTGGTCCCTTGATCAGCCGGACCATGGTGCAAAGCATGGCCAGCACCAGCATGAACAGCGCCAGCGGCAGTGCCCAGGAAAGAATCGGGTTCATGACTCAAAAATCTCCATCAGGGGGCGCTCATAGCGCGTTTTGATCTGCGCGGCCATGGCGCCGGCATCATCGACTTCCAGTGCATGCAGCAGCAAGGTGGCGCGGTCCAGCGACAACTCGGCCCAGGCCGTTCCGGGCGTCAGGCAGACAATCATGGCCAGCGCTGCCAGTCCGTTCGGATCACGCAGGTCCAGCGCCACCTGCACAAAACCGGGCGGATGGCGCCGGCTGCCTGGCCTGAGCAGCAGGCGCATCACGGCGATGTTCGAGCGCGTCGAGTCGCCAGCGACCGTGAGCAGCAGGCGCAGCGCTACGCCCGGCTTTCTGATGCGCACCCGCACCGGCCGCAGCCCGGCAGTCAGCAGCGGAATGGCCACTGCCAGAAGTCCGGCCAGCAGCAGGTGCCCCACGCCCAGCGTGCGGTTGAGCAGCAGCCACAGCACGAACAGCGCGGCGGACAGCAGCGGCGCGGGCAGCATTTTTTTCATGGCGCCTCCTGGGCGGGTTCTGCCCGTGGCGCCTGCGGCCCCGGTATCGGGCGGGCGGACATGACCGCCCGCACATAAAGTTCGGGCGTGTGCAGCGCATCGGCCGTCGCCTGCATGTAGCCCATCACCGGGCCGGCCTGCAGCGTCAGCAGCACGCAGGCGCCCAGCAAAAAGGCGATGGGCAGGCCTTCGAGCACGCGCAGCTGCAGTGAGGCCCGGTCGTAGGTGGCCCAGAAATGCAGGATGCCGGCGCGCGTCAGTGCGATCAGCGCCAGCAGGCCGGTGCCAATCAGGAGCGTCAGCAGCGTCCAGCCGGCCGCGCCTGGCGCCTGGCCGCCAGAGAGGCCCAGCCCGGACGGATTGAGCAAGGCCGTCAGCATGGCAAACTTTCCGACAAAGCCAGACAGCGGCGGCAGGCCGGCAATCACCAGCGTGCAGGCCATGAAGCCCAGTCCCAGCAGCGCCACGGCGGCAGGAATCACCCGGCCGGTGAGCACTTCCTCGTCGTCGTCCAGGTTCAGCCCCTTGACGGGCATCAGCTCGGCGGTCAGGAAGGGCGCATCGTCGTGGTCAAAGGGCGCCAGGCTGGCGCCGTCGTTGCGCCAGCGGTCCATCAGGTCGGCCAGCAAAAACAGCGCGCTGATCGCCAGCGTCGAACTGGGCAGGTAGTACAACAGGCCGGCCGTCAGCAGAGGCTGGCCAAATCCGGCGGCGGCCAGCAAGGTGCCTGACGAGACAATGGCGCCGTATCCGGCCAGGTAGCCCAGCCGCTGCGAGCCCAGCATGCCGATGGCACCAAAAGCCATCGTCAGCATGCCGCCGACGATCAGCCACAGGCTGCCGAAGTGCGCCGAAGGACCGGCATCCAAGCCGAACAGCAGCAGCCACAGCCGCAGGATGACGTAGATCCCGACCTTGGTCATGAGCGCGAACAGCGCGCCGACCGGTGCCGTCGCCGCGCTGTAGGCCGGCACCAGCCAGAAATTCAGCGGCCACACCGCCGCCTTGATCAGGAAGGCCGTCGCCAGGATGCCGGCCGCCGCATGCAGCAGGCCCCGGTCGGCCTCAGCCACCTGTGGAATGCCTTGCGCCAGGTCGGCCATGTTCAGCGTACCGGTGATGCCGTAGAGCATCGAGGCGCCGATGAGGAACAGCGACGACGCGGCCAGGTTGATGGCAATGAAGTGCAGTCCCGACTGCACCCGGACCCGGCCCGAACCATGCAGCAGCAGCCCGTAGGACGCCGCCAGCATGATCTCGAAAAACACGAACAGGTTGAACAGGTCGGCCGTCAGGAAGGCGCCGCACAGGCCCATGAGCTGGAGCTGGAACAGCGGGTGAAAGTGAACGCCCGCGCGGTGCCAGCGGGCGGCGGCAAACATGGCTGAGGCCAGCGCGATGGTGCTGGTCAGCACCAGCATCATGGCCGACAGGCGGTCCAGCGCCAGCACGATGCCAAAGGGCGCCGGCCAGTTGCCCGCCAGGTAAACGTCCATGGTGGACGCCGGGCCCTGCTGGCCGGCCCAGCCCAGCAGCGCCACCGACACGCCCAGCCCCAGTAGCGTGGAGGCCATGTTCAGTGTCAGCTTGGTGCGTTGCTGGTCTTCGCCCATCAGCAGCATCAGCGCGGCGGTAAGCAGCGGCAGCAGGATGGGCGCCAGCATCAGGTGCGGCATCAGCGGCGCAATGACTTCGTTCAGGGCACTTATCGCATGTATTGCGCTCATTGCAGTTCCTGGGCGTCGTCGGCCTTGCTGCCGTCTACATGGTCGGTGCCCGACATGCCGCGCGAAGCCAGCAATACCACGAGGAACAGCGCCGTCATGGCAAAGCCAATGACAATCGCCGTCAGTGTCAAGGCCTGCGGCATCGGGTCGGCATAGTGCAGCAGGTCCTGCGGCACGCCCGGCGTGAGCAGGGGCGCCTTGCCCAGGGCCAGACCCAGCCGGCCCATGCTGAAGATGAACAGGTTGACCGCGTACGACAGCAGCGCCAGGCCCATGATCACCTGGAACGTGCGCGGGCGCAGCAGCAGCCACACGCCCGAGCCGGTCAGCACACCAATGGCAAGGGCCAGAACAATTTCCATCAGCGGGTTTCCAATGCAGCAGGCAAGGCTGCGGCCTCGCGGGTTTCCTCGGCCATGCGGGCGTGGTGGCGATGGCCGCGCACCGACTGGTGGGCAATCGAGGTGAGGATCATCAGCGTCGAACCCACCACCAGGGCAAAAACGCCGAGGTCGAAAAATATTGCGCTGGCCACATGGAGCTCACCGATCAGCGGCAGGTCCCAGTGCGCTGTATGGCTGGTCAGGAAGGGATAGCCCCAGGCCAGCGAGGCCAGTCCGGTGCCCAGCACGGTCAGCAGTCCCAGGGCCATCCAGCGGCGCAGCCGCAGCGGCAGGTGCGCCTCGACCCACTGGGTGCCCGAGATGATGTATTGCAGCAGCAGCGCCACCGACAGCACCAGCCCGGCCACGAAGCCGCCGCCCGGCTCGTTGTGCCCGCGCATGAAGAAAAACACCGACACCATGACGGCCACCGGCAGCAGCAGCCGGGCCAGCACCGCCGGCACCATCAGGTAACCCACGGCCGTGTCCGTGGCCTGGCGCGGGTTGAGCAGGTCGGTGGCCAGGTCGGCGGGCAGGGCGCGCTGCTGCTCGGGCAGGTCCATGGTTTCGAGCGCCGGGCGAAAGCGCCGCAGCAGCGCATAGACCGTGAGCGCGACGATGCCCAGCACGACGATTTCGCCAAAGGTGTCAAAGCCCCGGAAGTCCACCAGCATGACGTTGACGACGTTGCTGCCGCCGCCTTCGGTGAAGGCGCGCTCAAGGAAGAAGGTCGAGGTGCTTTCGGGAAAAGGCCGGCTCATCATGGCCCAGGACAGCAGCGCCATGCCGGTGCCTGCCCCCACCGACAGCAGCAGGTCGCGCAGCCGGCGCCAGCGCGTGCCGCGCCGCTCGGCCCGGTTCGGCAGCCGCAGGCTTTCATGCCGCTTGGGCAGCCAGCGCAGGCCCAGCAGGATCAGCACGGTGGTGACGATTTCCACCACCAGTTGGGTCAGCGCCAGGTCGGGCGCGGAAAACCATAAAAAGGTGATGCAGGCACACAGTCCGGCCGCGCCCATCAGCGCGAGCGCTGCCATGCGGTGGTACTTGGCCTGCCAGGCGGCGGCGACCGCGCAGACCGCGCCGACGGCCCAGAGCAGGGCGAAAGCCGGCGACAAGGCCAGCGACGCCCGGTCGCCCACATACAGCCCCCGCGTCCACAAGGGCAGAACGCCCGCCACCAGCGTGGCGCTGACCAGCCACAGCATCTGCCACTGCAGGCGCTGTGTGGCCAGCATCCTCCGGCCCTGGCGACCCGCCAGCGTCAGCAGGGCCAGCGTGCCGTCAAACAGGCGCTTGCCGTTGAGGCGGTACATCAGGACGGCCGCGTCCACCTGGCCGAGCGAACGGTAGTGGCGCAGCACCAGGTAGATCGCGATACCGCCCAGCATTGCCACGATGCTCATCAGCAAGGGCGTGTTGAAGCCATGCCAGACGGCCAGGCTGTAAACTGGCAACTCGCCGCCCACCACCGGACGCGCCGCCGCATCCAGGAAACGACCCACGCTCCAGGCCGGAAAGATGCCGACCACCAGGCAGGCCAGCACCAGCAACTCGACCGGTACGCGCATCCAGTGCGGCGGTTCGTGGGGCTGCCGGGGCAGGTCGGTGGCCGGCGGGCCAAAAAACACGTCCACCGTGAAGCGCAGCGAATACGCCACGCTGAACATGCCGGCCAGCGTGGCGGCCACCGGCAGCAGCAGGGAAACCAGCGGCGTGGCCTGGATGAAGACGGTTTCGGCAAAGAACATTTCCTTCGACAAAAAGCCGTTGAGCAGCGGCACGCCCGCCATGGCTGCGCTGGCCACCATGGCCAGCGTGGCAGTCACCGGCATCAGTCTGCGCAGGCCGGACAGCCGCCGGATGTCGCGGGTGCCGCTTTCATGGTCCAGGATGCCGGCCGCCATGAACAGCGAGGCCTTGAAGGTCGCATGGTTCATGATGTGGAAAACCGCCGCGACGGCTGCCAGCGGACTGTTCAGGCCCAGCAGCAAGGTGATCAGGCCGAGGTGCGAAATCGTCGAATAGGCCAGCAGGCCCTTCAGGTCGTTCTGGAACATCGCCGCATAGCCGCCAATCAGCAGCGTGATCAGGCCGGCGCCGCCGACCAGCCAGAACCACGGTTCGGTATCGGCCAGCACCGGCCACATGCGGGCCAGCAAAAACACGCCAGCCTTGACCATGGTGGCCGAATGCAGGTAGCTAGATACCGGCGTCGGCGCGGCCATGGCATGCGGCAGCCAGAAGTGAAACGGAAACTGCGCGCTTTTGGTCAGTGCGCCCAGCAGCACCAGCACCAGGCAGGTCAAATACAGCGGATGCGCGCGAATCTGCGGCCCGGCCGCCAACACCACGTCCAGGTCGTAGCTGCCGACGATGTGGCCGATCACCAGCATGCCAGCCAGCATGCACAGCCCGCCGCTGCCCGTCACGGTCAGCGCCATGCGGGCACCGCGTCGCGCATCCTTGCGGTGGTGCCAGTAGCCGATCAGCAGGAAGGAAAACAGGCTGGTCAGTTCCCAGAAAAAGGCCAGCTGGATGAGGTTACCCGACAGCACGATGCCTACCATCGAGCCCATGAATGCCAGAAAAAAGGAAAAAAAGCGCGGCACCGGGTCGGTCGGCGCCATGTAGTAGCGCGCATACAGCACCACCAGCGAGCCGATGCCGAGCACCAGCATGCAGAACATCCAGGCAAAGCCGTCCAGGCGGATCACCAGGTCCAGGCCCAGCGCCGGCAGCCATGCGATGTCCTGGCGCAGCACGCCGCCGTCGGCTATCTGCGGAAAGTACAGCGCCGCCTGTACGGTGCAGAACACGGCAATCAGGCCCGCCAGCGTGGATTCGGTATTGCGTGCATTGGCCGGAAGCAGCGCGGCAATGAGGCTGCCGATAAAGGGCAGGAGGATGAGGGTGACGAGGGGCATGCCCGGAAGATTTTACGGGGGCGTTTTTGCGGCTGGACCTGAAATTGGTTTTTGCTATGAAATTAATAGCTATTGATGCATGCTGGAATTGCGCAAAAGGCTGTTTTTTCTTGAAATTCTTAACTATTAACGCTTTCGATTGGATGGCTGCGGTTTCTGTTTCTGTTCCTGTTCTGGGGGCTTGGGGTGGGTTCTTCTGTGGATTGAGGGGTGAGCGCCTTCCCGGCGGGGGGTAACTTTCTTTTCGGGCAAAAAAGAAAGTCACCAAAGAAAGTTGCCTGGGAAACGGGAGCGGGTTAGAGCTAAGCGCTCTGTCGGGCCTTCGCTTCGCTGGGCCCTGGGTTCTTTGATCGGCAGCTGGTGATTCAATGCCGGAGGCTGGCTAGTTCTACCGCTCGCTCGCCAACAGCTTCACGCTCTGCTTGATCGTTTGTTCTGTGCCTCGAGCACTGCTGGCAGTTTTTTTCCCTTTTTTCTCGGCCAAGGCAGGCAGCCTGGGAAGGGGCTGACAGCGATTGGTAAAAAGAACCATCGTGGTTCCACAGCCACTGATCCACCAGCCCAAACCCAGCAGGGAATACGAAAACGGCACAGCCGAAAGCCGACAGCGATGCGCGCAGCGCGCAGCGCAAACCAGCCAGCCAGATTAAGCAGAGCGTGAAGCTGTTGGCGAACGAGCGGTAGAACTAGCCAGCCTCCGGCATTGATCACCGGCTGCCGATCAAAGAACCCAGGGCCCAGCGAAGCGAAGGCCCGACAGAGCGCTCAGCTCTAACCCGCTCCCGTTCCCCAGGCAACTTTCTTTGGTGACTTTCTTTTTTGCCAGAAAAGAAAGTTACCCCCCGCCGGGAAGGCGCTCACCCCTCAAACCACAGAAGAACCCACCCCAAGCCCCCAGAACAGAAACAGAAACAGAAACCGCAGCCATCCAATCAAAAGCGTTAGTAGCTACTGAAATCCATGCCTCGCGCAGACATAAAAAATGCCGGACTGAATCCGGCATTTCATCAAGGCAGACGGAAGGGGTCAGGCGCCGAAGAAATTCTTCAGCTTGTCAGTCCAGCCTTCCTCGCTGGGCGAGTGCTTGGCGCCGCCTTTCTTGATCGACTCGTCGAGTTCCTTGAGCAGCTTGCGCTGGTGCTCGGTCAGCTTCACGGGCGTTTCCACCGAGATATGGCAGTACAGATCACCCGGATAGCTCGAACGCACGCCCTTGATGCCCTTGCCGCGCAGGCGGAACTGCTTGCCGGCCTGCGTGCCTTCGGGAATGTCGATGGCCGCCTTGCCCGCAAGGGTCGGCACCTCGATCTCGCCGCCCAATGCCGCCGTGGTGAAGCTGATGGGCATCGAGCAGTGCAGGTCGTCACCGTCGCGCTCGAAGATGTCGTGCTTCTTGAGCCGGATCTCGATGTACAGGTCGCCGGGCGGGCCGCCGTTGGTGCCCGGTTCACCGTTGCCGGTCGAGCGGATGCGCATGCCGTCGTCAATGCCGGCCGGAATCTTCACTTCCAGCGTCTTGTTCGACTTGGTCTTGCCCACGCCGTGGCAGGCCATGCAGGGCGAGGGAATCAGCTTGCCGCTGCCCTTGCACTGCGGACAGGTCTGCTGAACGCTGAAAAATCCCTGGCGCATCTGCACCACGCCATGGCCGTGGCAGGTGGTGCAGGTGGCCACCTTGGTGCCGGGCTTGGCGCCGCTGCCGTGGCAGATGCCGCAATCGTCCCAGCTCGGGATGCGGATCTGCGCATCCTTGCCGGCGGCCGCTTCCTCAAGCGTGACTTCCATTGCATAGCTCAGGTCGCCACCGCGGTAGACCTGACGGCCGCCGCCCTGACCACCGCGCTGGCCACTGAATACATCACCGAAGATGTCGCCGAAAGCCTCGGCAAAACCGCCAAAGCCTTCAGCGCCGGGACCCCCGCCGCCGCGCATGTTCGGGTCCACGCCGGCATGGCCATATTGGTCATAGGCAGCTCGCTTTTGCGCATCGGAAAGCATTTCATAGGCTTCCTTGGCCTCCTTGAACTTTTCTTCCGACACCTTGTGGTCACCCTGGTTGCGGTCCGGGTGGTGTTTCATCGCGAGCTTGCGGTACGCTTTCTTGATGTCTTCGTCGCTCGCGTTCTTGGGAACGCCGAGCGTGTCGTAATAGTCTTTTTTGGCCATGTCAGGTCAGGCAATCATTGTTAAAAATTCAGCGGTCGGCCAGGCAAAGGTGGCACAGAAGACACGGGCATTGGGTGCAGCGGCAAAAGACAAAAGCGGAAAGCCGGGACTGCTCCTGGTTTCCGCTCTTGTACTGGCGATGCATTTTCATGCAGTCAGCAGGCCGTTTCAGGCCGGCTTTTATCAGCCCTTCTTGACTTCCTTGACTTCGGCGTCAACCACATTGTCGTCGGCAGCGGGTTTGGCCTGAGCCTGTTCGGTGCCTGCCGCGCCAGCTGCGTCGCCGCCAGCGGGCTGCGAAGACTGCATGTCGGCATACATTTTTTCGCCAAGTTTCTGGCTGGCTTCCATCAGGGCGGCATTCTTGCCTTCAATCGCGTCCTTGTCGTCGGACTTGAGGGCTTCTTCCATGTCCTTGATGGCGGTTTCGATCTTTTCCTTTTCGCCCGCGTCAAGCTTGTCGCCGTATTCTGCCAGCGATTTTTTCACGCTGTGGACCATGGCTTCGGCGCTGTTCTTGGCCTGCACGAACTCGACCTTTTTCTTGTCGTCTTCGGCATTCAGCTCGGCGTCTTTCACCATTTGCTGAATTTCAGCTTCCGACAGGCCGGAGTTGGCCTTGATGGTGATCTTGTTTTCCTTGCCGGTACCCTTGTCCTTGGCGCCCACATGCAGGATGCCGTTGGCGTCGATGTCGAACGACACTTCGATCTGCGGCGTGCCGCGCGATGACGGTGGAATGCCTTCGAGGTTGAACTCGCCGAGTGCCTTGTTGCCCGAAGCAATCTCGCGCTCGCCCTGGAACACCTTGATCGTCACGGCCGGCTGGTTGTCTTCAGCGGTCGAGAAGGTCTGGGCAAACTTGGTCGGGATGGTCGTGTTCTTCTTGATCATCTTGGTCATCACGCCGCCCATGGTTTCAATGCCCAGGGACAACGGCGTCACGTCAAGCAGCAGCACGTCGGAGCGGTCGCCCGACAGCACCTGGCCCTGGATCGCGGCGCCAACGGCCACGGCTTCGTCGGGGTTCACGTCCTTGCGCGGCTCCTTGCCGAACAACTCCTTGACCTTTTCCTGCACCTTGGGCATGCGGGTCATGCCGCCGACCAGGATCACGTCATGGATGTCGCCGACGCTGACGCCAGCATCCTTGATCGCCATGCGGCAAGGAGCGATCGTGCGCTCGATGAGTTCATCGACCAGACTTTCCAGCTTGGCGCGGGTCAGCTTGACGCTCAGGTGTTTCGGACCCGACGCATCGGCGGTGATGTAGGGCAGGTTGATATCCGTCTGCATGCTGTTGGACAGCTCGATCTTGGCTTTTTCTGCCGCTTCCTTCAAACGCTGCAGGGACAGAACGTCGTTCTTCAGGTTGACGCCGGAGTCCTTCTTGAACTCGTCAATGATGAAATCGATGATGCGCTGGTCGAAGTCTTCGCCGCCCAGGAAAGTGTCGCCATTGGTGGACAGCACTTCAAACTGCTTTTCGCCATCGACATCGGCAATCTCGATGATGGAGACGTCAAACGTGCCGCCGCCCAGGTCATACACGGCAATCTTGCGGTCGCCTTTTTCCTGCTTGTCCATGCCAAAGGCCAAGGCGGCTGCGGTAGGCTCATTGATGATGCGTTTGACATCCAGGCCGGCAATGCGGCCTGCATCCTTGGTGGCTTGGCGCTGAGCGTCATTGAAATAGGCCGGCACCGTGATCACGGCTTCGGTGACCGGCTCGCCGAGGTAGTCTTCGGCGGTTTTCTTCATTTTGCGCAGAATGTCGGCGCTAACTTGCTGTGCCGACATCTTCTTGCCGCGCACATCGACCCAGGCGTCGCCGTTGTCGGCAGCCACGATCGAATAGGGCATCAGGTCGATGTCCTTCTGGACTTCTTTCTCGCTGAACTTGCGACCGATCAGGCGTTTGACGGCGTAAATCGTGTTCTTCGGGTTGGTCACGGCCTGGCGCTTGGCCGAGGCGCCGACCAGTACTTCGCCATCTTCCTGGTAGGCGACGATGGATGGCGTGGTACGGGCGCCTTCCGAGTTTTCAATGACGCGGGGCGTGTTGCCCTCCATGATGGAGACGCAGCTGTTGGTCGTACCCAAGTCGATGCCGATAATTCTTCCCATGATTTACTCCAGTTTATTGTTTCGTTAAGGTTTGGATGCCGGGCACATGCTTCAGTCGATTGCCCTGTTCATCAAGCTGCTGAAGACTTGCGGATTAGTTTTTCAACTTCAAGTGCTTCAGCAGATTTTTTGACGGTTTGCCGTTATTGCGATGCAGCTACCGTGACCAGTGCGGGACGCAACACCCGCTCGGCAATCAGGTAGCCCTTTTGCAGCACAGTCACTACCGTGTTGGCTTCCTGCGCGGCCGGCACCATGCTGATGGCCTGGTGCTGGTGGGGGTCGAACTTGGCGCCGGCTGCTGGATTGATCTCGATGACCTTATTGCGCTCCAGGGCGCTCTTGAGTTGCTTGAGCGTGGCTTCAGAGCCTTCGCGGAGCTGCTCCTGCGTGGCTTCTTTCAGTGCCAGACCCGCTTCAAAGCTGTCGAGCACCGGCAACAAGCTTTCGGCGAAGCTTTCAAGGGCAAATTTGCGCGCTTTGGAAATTTCATCATCGGCGCGGCGGCGGGCATTTTCAGCCTCGGCCTTGGCGCGCAGATAGTTGTCGGACAGTTCGGTATTTTTGGCTTGCAGGATCGCCAGCTGGGCTTGCGCCTCATTCTCCGTATTCATGGCGTCGTACTCGTTGGCGGCCTGCGCCGCTTCAAGTTCTTCCGGGCTGGGTGCGCCTGTCAGGTGGCTGTTCTGTTCGGGTTGTTTGTTCTCGGACATGTTGATTGGTGAGGTTTTTGAAGCTGCTAAGTTCATCAGCTTGGGACCCCAAGCCCCTTTTCAAGACAGGGATTTGAGGATTGGTAATGAAATGTCGCCTGAACCGGTGGCGTGAGGGCTGCAAGCAGCATGGGCAGCCTCAACGCCGGCAGCAATCCCGGCTCGATGCGTCAGGATTGTAGAAGGGCCAACGCCCGGGTTCAACTTTCGTTTGAAGATTCGGCCCCTGGCCTTCGGGCAAGGGGCAAGGCAGTGAAGGCGTTGGCCGATGTGCCATCAACCGCGCGAAGCCGGCGTAGCCCGCAATCAAAAAAACAGGCCTTTTGCCTGTTTTTTTTGATTGCTTGTCGGCAGTAGCCGTCTTCTTATTGCGGAGTGCTCTTGTCGGCGTTGACCTTGGTCTGGCTGACCACCCATTTTCCGGCGAAAGCCTGCAGATCGTTCAGGCGCTTGAGCAGGTCGGCCCCGAGTGACGTGACGGTATAACCCTTTTCGCCATGGCCGAGCAGTCCGGCTGCGCGCAATTCCTTGATGCGGGTGTTCAGGGTATTGGGCGTGATGTTGCCAATGCTGTCCTGAAGCAGGCGAAAGGTTTGCGGGTGGCCGTCTTTCAGTGCCCACAGCACGCGCAGTGCGTAGCGCGACTCCAGCAGTTCAAGCAACAGGCTCACGGCAGCGTTTTCTTTGGCACTCATGGGGTTGTCTCCTCAGGTCGGTCGGGGTCACAGGGAAGGAAAATCAGGCCCGGCAAAGGCCCGCCGCCAAATATAACGCAAAATCCGTTTTGCTACGAGTTTTATAGCTGGTAATGCCCGTGCTGTGTGGATTTCGAGACAAAACTCTTATGAGTCTTGCAGATACCCCGGTGTCATGGCGCAATGCCAGGACCAACCGGTTCAGGTATCCAGGCCGCTTCAGCGCCGCATTCATGCACGCTGCAATGCGGCAGGCAAGGTGACCGGGCAGCCGGCTCTTGACGATTGCATGATGCTTTCAATGACCTGCTGCACGCCCAGGGCGGAGCGTCCACTGACCGCTGGCGTTCGTCCGGCCTGCACCGCCGCCCGAGCCCTGACGGGCGCCCAGCGCCAGGTGCTTGCCGCTGGCAAACATGACCTGCAACTCGCCGGATTCCAGCGTTGCCGTGCCCAGCGTGCCATTGAGTTCAATCCGTTCCGGATAACCCGGATAGGCCGCCGTGGTGGCTTGCACCACGCCCATGGCGCCGCCGGCGTAATGCAGCAGCGCCGCTGCCGTGTCCTCGCCTTCCATGCGGTGCACCGGCGAGGTTGCGGCCAGGCCGGTCACGCGCTCGGGCAAACCGGTGAGGCTGAGCAGCAGGTCCAGCGTGTGAATCGCCTGGGTGATCAGCACGCCGCCGCCATCCCGCGCCAGCGTGCCGCGCCCCGGTTCGTCGTAATAGCTCTGCGCACGCCACCAGCGAACTGACGCGCTCGCGCTGACCAGCCGGCCGAGTTCGCCGGCGTCAAGCAAAACCTTCAGTCCCACGGCTGCCTCCCGCAGTCGGTGCTGCAGCATGACCGCCAGCGTGACGCCTGCGGTTTCGCAAGCCTGCACCAGCCGGGTGGCCCGGTCGAGGTCGATCTCCAGCGGTTTTTCGACCAGCACATGCTTGCCGGCGCGGGCTGCCCGCTGGACGATGTCGAGGTGCGTGTTCGGTGGTGTCAGCACCAGCACAGCCTTCACCCAGCCATCTTCCAATATGTCTTCAAGCCGCGTGGTCTTGCGCGCGTGCGCCGGTACCTGGACGCCGGCAAGACGCCCGGCGCTTCGCCCGTACACCCAGGTCACTTCGGCTTCCCCGGCAAGGTCTTCCAGGCTCTGGAAATGCGGTGCCGAACCCAGCCCGGCGCCAATGACGGCCAGGCACAGCCTGTCTGGAGAAGATGCGGCAACAGCCGGTTGATTTTGCATATGCACTTGAGCGGTTTCCCGTGTGGGTTCAGTTGTCTGTGGACGTAAAACCAATGAGTTGTCGTACAACTTCAATGTGTTCTACATCAATGCATGGATACGAAGCAGCCTACTTGAAGCCGCTTTTTTCAGGCTGATCCGAAGGCTGAAGGGTGTGCGCATTGTTTCCCCGGCGCAGGCGCTCGCGGCTGTTTGACAGGTGGGTACGCATGGCGGCGCGGGCCGCTTCAGGGTCCTGATCGCGGATGGCGTTGTAGATGCTTTCGTGCTCGGTGTTGACGCGCTGCAGGTAGTTCAGCCGTCCCTCGGGGGCGTTGTGCGCCGTGTTCACCCGGGTGCGCGGAATGATCATGGTGCCCAGGTAGGTCATCAGGTCGGCAAAGTGACGGTTTCCGGTCGAGCGTGCAATTTCCATGTGGAACTGGAAGTCGGGCGGCACGGCATCCGAGTCCCGGTTGATCGAGTCCCGAAACGCGTGCAGCGCCGTTTCGAGTGCCGCCAGGTTGGCGGGCGTTCTCCTTTGCGCCGCCAGCCCGGCCGCTTCGGTTTCCAGGCTGATGCGCAGTTCCAGCACCGAAATGACATCGGTAATCGTCGCGAAGTCGTCCGCTGCAATCTTGAAGTTTCCCGACTCCTCGGGCGACAGCACAAAGGTGCCGATGCCATGCCGCGTCCTGACCAGCCCGGACGCCTGGAGCTTGGACAGGGATTCGCGGACCACCGTTCGGCTGACATCGAACTGCGCCATGATTTCAGCTTCGGTCGGGAGTTTATCCCCCGGTTTCAGCTGTCCCGCGCGAATGCTGGCTGCCAGGCTGTTGACGATTTCACCCACCAGTCCGCGCGGCCGGCGTGTACGCGGCAACACATCCCCGATCGGGTGAGCGTTGCCGATGACTGCGGTCTGGATCGTGCTAGGGGTTTTCCATGAGTTCATTTAAAAACCATTGACAGGTTAAAAGGGCGATTGGACAATTTGAGTCATCAGACAACGTACGACTAATGATCGATGGGTTTGACTCTATCAAACCTGATGGAATTGTCCAGTGTTTTACAAAGAAACGGCCTCGAAAAATGACGATAAAAGTTCATGACAAACTGCTGCTGACGGGCGCGGCCGGCGGTTTGGGAAAAGCCTTGCGCGAACGGCTTAAAGCCAATTGCTCGGTTTTGCGCCTGTCCGATGTCCAGGCCTTTGGCGAGGCCGTTGAAGGCGAGGAAATTACCCTGGCCGATCTGGCGGATGCCACGGCGGTTGATGCGATGGTCAAGGGTGTGGACGCCATTGTTCACCTGGGCGGCGTGTCGGTCGAAGGCCCGTTCGGTCCGATCCTGCAGGCCAACATCGTGGGGGTCTACAACCTTTATGAAGCGGCCCGCAAGCATGGCGTCAAGCGGATCATCTTCGCCAGTTCCAACCATGTGACCGGCTTTTACCGCCAGGACGAAACCATCACTGCCGACCATCCGGCCCGGCCTGACGGTTTCTATGGCTTGAGCAAGGCTTTTGGTGAAGACCTGTCGCGCTTTTATTTTGACCGCTACGGTATCGAAACTGCCTGCGTGCGCATTGGCTCGTCATTCCCCGAGCCCAGGGACCGCCGCATGCTGGCCACCTGGCTGAGCTTTGACGACCTGCACCGCCTGATCACCGCCTGCCTCACGACCCCGATCCTCGGCCACAGCATCATCTTTGGCATGTCCGACAACGCCGTGACCTGGTGGGACAACAGCCGCGCACGCCACATTGGTTTTGTGCCGCAGGACAGCTCGGACGTGTTCCGCGACGCGGTTTACACACGCACCCCAAACCCGGACCTGAACGATCCGGTGGCCCGGTACCAGGGCGGCGGCTTCGTGGTGGCCGGACCGTTCGGCGACTGATCAAATCATGGTTAACGACAACATCAAGGCCGAGCTGGTGCTCGACGCGCGCAACGGAACGGGTGAAAGCCCGGTCTGGCACGGTGCCGAGCAGGCGCTGTACTGGGTCGATATTCCGGCGCACACCCTGTGCCGCTGGACGCCCGCCACCGGCGAGAGCCAAAGCTGGAGGGCGCCCGAGATGCTGGCTTGCGTGGCGCGCATGGGCGGATCGAATGGCTGGATTGCCGGCGCCGAAAGTGGAATTTTCGCGCTGCAACTTCAGGACGACGGACAACTCGGCTTTGAAAGCCTGGCCCCCGTGAGCCATGCCATGCCCGGCATGCGCTTCAACGATGGCCGCTGCGACCGCCAGGGCCGTTTCCTGGCCGGCACGATGTTGATGAATATGGCCGCCGCCGCAAGCGTGGGCTGCATTTACAGCTACCAAAAAGAGAGTGGATTGAGCAAACTGCTGGACGGCTTCATCACCCCCAACGGCATGGCCTTCAGTCCCGACGGCTGCACGATGTACCTGTCGGATTCGCACCCTTCTGTGCAGTCGGTCTGGGCTTTTGACTACGACCCCGAGACCGGAAAGCCGTCCAACCGCCGACTGTTCATCGACATGAACCCTTTGCCCGGAAGGCCCGATGGCGCGGCCGTGGATGCCGACGGCTGCTACTGGATTTGCGGCAACGATGCCGGCCTGATTCACCGTTTCACGCCTGACGGCCGGCTCGACCGCTCGCTGGCCGTGCCTGTCAAAAAACCGGCCATGTGCGCCTTTGGCGGCGCCGGCCTGGACACCCTGTTCGTGACATCGATTCGCCCCGAAGGCATCGATTTATCTGACCAGCCGCTGGCCGGCGGTGTGTTTGCGCTGCGCCCCGGCGTGCGCGGGCTGCCTGAGCCTGTTTTTTCACCTGTTCCCGTTCATAACTTTTAACCTGGTCCTTCAAGGAGACAACAATGACTTTCCGTAGAAACTTCATCGCCGCTGCTGTCGCTGCCGTGGCATTTTCCGCATCCTTTTCAGTCCTGGCGCAAAAAATGGTGCTCAAGGCAGCAGATACCCATCCGGCAGGTTACCCCACGGTGGTGGCAGTCGAAAACATGGGTAAAAAACTCGATGCCGCCACCAATGGCCGCATCACCTTGAAAATGTTCCCCGGTGCCGTGCTGGGCGAGGAAAAAGAAGCCGTTGAGCAGGTCCAGATCGGCGCCATCCAGATTGCCCGCATCTCGCTGGGCGTCGTTGGTCCTGTCGCGCCTGATGTGGACGTGTTCAACATGCCCTTCGTGTTCCGCGACGTTGCTCACATGCGTGCCGTGATTGACGGCCCCATTGGCGCCGAATTGCTCGAAAAAGTCACCAACAGCCCGGCCCGTCTGGTTGCGCTGGGCTGGATGGACGGCGGCGCCCGCAGCCTGTACACCAAGACCATGGTCAAGACGCCAGCCGATCTCAAAGGCATCAAGGTCCGCATGATGGGCAATCCGCTGTTTGTGGACACCATGAATGCCATGGGCGGCAACGGCATCTCGATGTCTTACGGCGAGGTGTTCAGCGCCCTGCAGACCGGTGTGATTGACGGGGCAGAAAACAATCCCCCGAGCTTTTTCACCTCCAACCATTACACGACGGGCATGAAGTACTACGCCCAGACCAACCACCTGATCATTCCGGAGTTGCTGGTGATGTCCAAAGTGACCTGGGACAAGCTGTCGGCCGATGACAAGGTGCTGGTGAAAAAAGTCGCCCGCGAAGCCCAGATGGAGCAACGCGTGCTGTGGGACAAGAGCGTGGCCGACTACACCGCCAAGCTCAAGGCCGCTGGCGTTGTGTTCGTGCCGGTTGACCAGAAGGTCTTTTTTGATGCAACCGCCCCAGTGCGTGCGAAGTACGGCGCCAAGTTCGCCGATCTGATGAAGCGCATCGACGCCACCAAGTCCAACTAAGACCTGCGACCAGGCCGGGGCGACTGCCAGCAATGGCTTTGCCCCGGTTGCGTCCGAACGGATACCGCCATGAAAAACAACATTCTTCGTTTCAACGACATCCTTTATCTGGCCTGCATCTGGATTTCCGGTGCCTCGGTCTTTGTGATGTCCCTGATCATTCCCTGGGGCATTTTTGCCCGCTATGTGCTGGGCACGGGCTCGCAGTGGCCTGAGCCGGTTTCCATTTTGCTGATGGTGGTCTTCACCTTTTTTGGTGCTGCCGCTACCTACCGTGCAGGGGCTCATATTGCCGTGGCCATGGTGACTGACCGCCTGCCGCAGTCCTTGCGCTGGCTCTGCACGCGTGTGGTTGATTTGCTGATGCTGACTGTTGCGATCTTCATGGTCTTTTACGGCGCCAAGCTGTGTATGGAAACCTGGAACCAAACCATTGGCAACTTGCCCGGCATGCCGGTCGGTGCAACCTATATGCCGGTGCCGCTGGGTGGCGCTTTGACGCTGGTCTTCATCTTGGAACACATGTTTCTGGGTTATCAGGGCCAACGTGAGGTGGTGACGTTTGACCACGAAAAAATTGAAGCTGGAGCCCTCTGATGGACGCTTTTGTACTGCTGGGCTCATTTCTGGGCCTGATGATCATCGGCATGCCGGTGGCTTACGCCCTGGGGCTGGCTGCCCTGGTGGGCGCCTGGTGGATTGAAATTCCGCTGGACGCCATCATGATTGCCATTGCCAGCGGGGTAAACAAATTCTCGCTGCTGGCTATTCCATTTTTCGTGCTGGCCGGCGCCATCATGGCCGAGGGCGGCATGTCCCGGCGGCTGGTGGCTTTTGCCGCTGTGCTGGTGGGCTTTATCCAGGGCGGCCTGGCGCTGGTCAACATTCTGGCCTCTACCTTCTTTGGTGCGATTTCAGGTTCATCCATGGCCGACACCGCGTCCATTGGCTCGGTGCTGATTCCCGAGATGGAAAAGAAGGGCTATCCGCGTGACTTCGCCACGGCCGTGACGGTCAGCGGCTCGGTGCAGGCTATCTTGATTCCGCCCAGCCACAACGCCGTGATCTATTCGCTGGCAGCGGGCGGCGGCGTGTCGATTGCCGCGCTGTTCCTGGCCGGCATCCTGCCGGGGCTGCTGCTGGGCCTGACGCTGGCCACCATGTGCCTGTTCATTGCCAAAAAACGCAATTTCCCCAAAGGCGAGCGCATTCCCATGCGCCAGGCCATCAAGATTTGCGTCGATGCGCTGTGGGGCCTGATGACCATGGTGATTATTCTGGGCGGCATCCTGTCGGGCATCTTCACCGCCACCGAGTCGGCCGCGATTGCCGTGATCTGGGCGTTTTTTGTCACCATGTGCATTTACCGCGACTACAAGTGGAACGAGTTGCCCAAGCTGGTGCACCGCACAGTCAAGACGCTGTCCATCGTGATGATCCTGATCGGCTTTGCCGCCAGCTTCGGCTACATCATGACCATGATGCAGATTCCGCAGCAGATCACCGCATTGTTCACCAGCGTGTCGGACAACAAGTATGTGGTCCTAATGATGATCAACGTGCTGCTGCTGGTATTGGGCACGCTGATGGACATGGCGCCGCTGATCCTGATCATGACCCCCATCCTGCTGCCAGTCGTGACCGCCATGGGCGTCGATCCGGTGCATTTCGGCATGATCATGATGGTCAACCTGGGCATGGGCCTGATCACGCCACCGGTGGGCGGCGTGCTGTTTGTCGGCGCGGCCGTGGCCAAGCTGCCCATCGAAAAGGTAGTCAAGGCGCTGTATCCCTTCTTTGGCGCGCTGATGCTGGTGCTGCTGGCAGTGACCTATATCCCGGCACTGTCTTTGTGGCTGCCGAACCTGCTGCTGAAATAAACAGGCACTTTTTTAAAGGTGTTTGCCGGCCAAAACACTTTTGTTTTCAAGCCCCTCCTGCCGAGCCGCTAGCGGCCAGCCGGAGGAGTGCCATCACCACGGCGTGAAATCCATGACGTGCTTGCCGCTGCTTTTTCTGATTTTCACTCGATCCAACACAAAATTTTCTTGAAGAACCATTCATGAACCCGCAAGACCTTAAAACCATCGTCAGCTCCGGCCTCCTGTCTTTCCCCGTCACCGACTTTGACGCGCAGGGCGACTTCAATCCCAAGGGCTATGCCGGGCGTCTGGAATGGCTGGCACCTTATGGCGCCAGCGCGCTGTTTGCCGCTGGCGGCACCGGCGAATTCTTCTCGCTCACCGGCGACGAGTACCCGGCCATCATCAAGACGGCGGTCGATACCTGCCGTGGCAAGGTGCCCATCATCGCCGGCGTTGGCGGCCCGACCCGTTTTGCCATGGCCTGCGCACAGGAAGCCGAGCGCCTGGGCGCCCACGGCATCCTGCTGCTGCCGCATTACCTGATGGAAGCTTGCCAGGAAGGGTTGATTGCCCATGTCGAGGCGGTCTGCAAGAGCGTGAAGTTCGGCGTGATCGTCTACAACCGCAACGTCTGCAAACTCACTGCCGACTCGCTGGCCATTCTGGCCATTCTGGCCGACCGCTGCCCGAACCTGATCGGCTTCAAGGACGGGGTGGGCAACATCGAAACCATGTCCTCCATCTTCCTGAAGATGGGCGACCGCTTCTCGTACCTGGGCGGCCTGCCCACGGCCGAGGTCTATGCCGCTGCCTACAAGGCGCTGGGCACGCCGGTGTATTCATCGGCGGTGTTCAACTTCATCCCTAAAACCGCCATGGATTTCTACCATGCCGTGGCGCGTGACGACATGGCGACCCAGCATCGCCTGCTCAAGGACTTCTTCATGCCGTACCTGGCCATTCGCAACAAGAATCCAGGCTACGCCGTCAGCATCGTCAAGGCCGGCGCCACCCTTGTCGGCCACAGCGCCGGCCCGGTGCGTCCGCCCCTGATCGACCTCAAGCCCGCCGAGATGGAAGAGCTGGCCGCACTGATCAAGACGCTCGGCCCGCAGTAATCAATCCACCGGAGCCTTTCGCATGACCGCATTGCCCAGCTCGCAAGCCCGTTACATCCTCATGCACGAGGCCGACAACGTGGCCATCGTCGTGAATGACGGCGGCCTGCCTGCAGGCACCGTTTTTGCCAGCGGACTGACCTTGCGCGACAAGGTGCCGCAAGGCCACAAGGTCGCGTTGGTCGATCTGCCGCAGGGCGGCATCGTGCGGCGCTACAACGTGCCCATCGGCTATGCCGTCAAAGACATCCCGGCCGGCAGCTGGGTGCATGAGCGCCTGCTGGACATGCCCGACGCGCGCGGGCTGGACAACCTGCCCATCGCCACGGTAAAGCCCGAGCCCATGCCGCCGCTGGAGGGCTACACCTTCGAGGGCTACCGCAATGCCGACGGCTCGGTGGGCAGCCGCAACATCCTGGCCATCACCACCACGGTGCAGTGCGTGGCCGGCGTGGTCGAGTTTGCCGTCAAGCGCATCAAAAACGAGTTGCTGCCGCGTTTTCCGAATGTCGATGACGTGGTGGGACTGGAGCACAGCTACGGCTGCGGCGTGGCAATTGACGCGCCCGACGCCATCATCCCGATCCGAACGCTGCGCAACATCACGCTGAACCCGAACTTTGGCGGCGAGGTCATGGTGGTTAGCCTGGGCTGCGAAAAATTGCAGCCCGAGCGCCTGCTGCCGCCCGGCACCATTCCCATCGTGGATGAGCGCAATGTGGCCGACGTCGGCATGACGGCAGAGCCGCCACTCGATGTGGTCTGCCTGCAGTCCGAACACCATGTCGGCTTCATGTCGATGATCGACTCGATCATGGGCGCGGCCGAGTTGCACCTGGAAAGGCTTGATGCGCGCCGGCGCGAAACCGTTCCGGCCAGTGAACTGGTGGTCGGCGTGCAGTGCGGCGGCAGCGATGCGTTTTCCGGCGTCACGGCCAATCCGGCGGTGGGTTTCTGCACCGATCTGCTGGTGCGTGCCGGCGCCACGGTGATGTTTTCCGAAACCACCGAAGTGCGCGACGGCATCGATCAGCTGACATCGCGCGCCAGCACGCCGGAAGTGGCGCAGGCGATGATCCGCGAAATGGCCTGGTACGACGCCTACCTCGAAAAAGGCAAGGTGGACCGCAGCGCCAACACCACGCCGGGCAACAAGAAGGGTGGCCTGTCCAATATTGTCGAAAAAGCCATGGGCTCCATCGTCAAGTCGGGCACCTCGCCGATCAGCGGCGTGCTGTCGCCGGGCGAGAAAGTCCAGCAAAAAGGCCTGAAGGGATTGGTCTATGCCGCCACGCCGGCCAGCGACTTCATCTGCGGCACGCTGCAACTGGCCGCCGGCATCAACCTGCATGTCTTCACCACCGGACGCGGCACGCCTTACGGCCTGGCCGAAGTGCCGGTGATCAAGGTGGCGACCCGCACCGACCTGGCGCGCCGCTGGCACGACCTGATGGACATCAACGCCGGCCGCATCGCCGACGGCGACGCGACGATCGAGGACGTGGGCCGCGAGCTGTTCCAGTTCATGCTCGATGTGGCCAGCGGGCGCAAGAAAACCTGGGCCGAACACTGGAAGCTGCACAACGCGCTGGTGCTGTTCAACCCTGCGCCGGTGACCTGATGGTCTTATGGCATGAACGACTACCGAACAACGATTTTTAAAGGATAAAAAATGACCCAACAACACGATAACCTGATCGGCGGCGAATGGATCGCTGGCACCGGCTACACGCCCAATATCAATCCGTCCAACCTGTCAGATGTGATCGGCGACTACACCCAGGCCAGCGCCGGGCAACTGGACGCCGCCGTGCAGGCCGCCCGCGCTGCCTTTCCGGCCTGGTCCATCTCCAGCATCCAGGCCCGCGCCGATGCGCTCGACAAGATCGGCACCGAAATCCTGGCGCGCCGTGAAGAACTGGGCACCTTGCTGGCACGTGAAGAAGGCAAGACCAAGGCGGAAGGCATTGGCGAGGCTGCCAGGGCCGGCAATATCTTCAAGTTTTTTGCCGGTGAATGCCTGCGCCTGACCGGCGAGGTCGTCACTTCGGTGCGTCCCGGCATTGGCGTGGAAATCACCCGCGAGCCGGTCGGTGTGGTCGGCATCATCACGCCATGGAATTTCCCGATTGCCATTCCGGCCTGGAAGATTGCCCCGGCGCTGGCCTACGGCAACTGCGTGGTGATGAAACCCGCTGACCTGGTTCCCGGCTGTGCCTGGGCACTGGCCGAAATCATCAGTCGCAGCGGCATTCCGGCCGGCGTGTTCAACCTGGTCATGGGCCGGGGCAGCGTGATTGGCGACCCGCTGGTCAACCACAGCGGCGTGGACGCCATCAGCTTTACCGGCTCGCAGGGTGTGGGCGCTCGCATTGCCCAGCAATGCGCGGTCAACCTGAAAAAAGTCCAGCTGGAAATGGGCGGCAAGAATCCGCAGGTCATTCTGGACGATGCCGACCTGGCGCAGGCCGTCGAGCTCAGCGTGCAAAGCGCGTTCTTCTCGACCGGCCAGCGCTGCACCGCGTCAAGCCGCCTGATCGTGACCGAAGGCATCTACCCGAAATTCGTCGAGGCGATGAAGGCGCGCATGGCCACGCTCAAGGTCGGCGATGCGCTGGCCGCCGGCATCGACATCGGCCCGGTGTCGTCGCTGTCGCAACTGGAGCAGGACTTGTCGTATGTCGATATCGGCCAGAAGGAAGGCGCGGTGCTGCTGGCCGGTGGCGAGCGCCTGAAGCTGTCAACCGATGGCTTTTTCATGGCCCCGGCGCTGCTGACCGACACCACCGCCGACATGCGCATCAACCGCGAGGAAGTGTTCGGCCCGGTGGCCAGCATCATCCGCGTGAAGGCTTACGAAGAAGCGCTGTTTGAAGCCAACAACACGCCGTTCGGCCTGGCTGCCGGTGTAGCCACCACCAGCCTGAAATACGCGACGCATTTCAAGCGCCACAGCCAGGCCGGCATGGTCATGGTCAACCTGCCAACCGCCGGGGTTGACTACCACGTGCCGTTTGGCGGCCGCAAGGGTTCGAGCTACGGCCCGCGCGAGCAGGGTCGTTATGCGCAGGAGTTCTACACCGTCGTCAAGACCGCCTACACGCTGGCGTGAATCTTTGGTGCCGCATGAAAGCTGCCCCGCCTCAAGGCGATGCACCGGCAAGGCATGTTCTTGCTATTTAATTCATAGCTGCTTTCGCCCGCCAGATATGCGGAAAAGGCATATTTGGCAATGGAAAGCAGTCTGTGGACCCCTCCGGGGCGCTGCGCAAGCAGTCCCTTTTTATTTGTCAACAGCCAGGCCATTGCATAGCGGCCAGCGGCAACAGGAGAAATTCCATGACACAGTCAAGCCCTTACCAGAGTTTTCCCAACAGCCTCAAGCGTGATTTGCTGGCCGGCAAAAAGCTGATCGGCTGCTGGTCGTCACTGTCCAATGCCATCACCACCGAAGTACTGGGCGTGGCCGGATTCGACTGGATATTGCTCGACGGCGAGCATTCGCCCAACGACGTGACCACTTTCATTCCGCAGCTGATGGCGCTGAAAGACAGTGCGAGTGCGCCGGTCGTGCGGCCCACCTGCAACGACGCGGTGGAAATCAAGCGCCTGCTGGACGCGGGTTTCTACAACTTCCTGATTCCGTTTGTCGAAAGTGCTGACGATGCGCGGCGCGCAGTGGCCGCCACGCGTTACCCGCCGCAAGGCATTCGCGGTGTGTCGGTGTCGCAGCGCAGCAACCGCTACGGCACCGTGCCAGACTACTTCAAGTCGGTGAACGAGCACATCTGCGTGATGGTGCAAATCGAAAGCCATGCCGGCGTGGCGGCGGCGCGCGAGATTGCCGCCATCGACGGCGTAGACTGCATTTTTGTCGGTCCGTCCGACCTGGCCGCCGGCATGGGCCACCTGGGCAATTCCGGACATCCCGACGTGCAGGCTGTGATTGCCGCCGTGTTCGCCGACGCCAAGGCCTGTGGCAAACCGGCCGGCATTCTGGCGCCGGTCGAGGCCGATGCACGCCGCTACATGGCGATGGGCGCGACCTTTGTCGGCGTTGGCAGCGACCTGGGCGCGTTCCGCTCGGCCACGCAGGCCTTGTGCGACCGCTACCGCAACTGATTTCGCGATACTTATTATTTCTTTTTGACTGGAGCCAACAATGAGCAAACTTGGATTTATCGGCCTCGGCATCATGGGCGCGCCCATGGCCGCCCACCTGATCGCCGCTGGACACGAAGTTTTCCTGCATACCCGCAGCAAAGTGCCTGCCGAACTGCTGACCGGCCAGGCCAGCGCCTGCGCTTCAGCCCAGGAAGTGGCGCAAAAAGCCGACATCATCTTTTTGATGCTGCCCGACACCCCCGATGTGGCCAAGGTGCTGTTTGGTGACGACGGCGTGGCCAGCGGCTTGAGCCAGGGCAAGACGGTGGTGGACATGAGCTCCATCTCGCCGATGGACACCAAGGAATTCGCTGAAAAAATCAATGCGCTGGGCTGCGACTACCTCGACGCGCCAGTGTCGGGCGGCGAAGTCGGCGCCAAGGCCGGCAGCCTGACCATCATGATCGGCGGCCCCGAGGCGGCGTTTGAACTCGTCAGGCCGCTGTTCGAACTGATGGGCAAGAACATCACGCTGGTTGGCGGCAACGGCGACGGCCAGACCTGCAAGGTCGCCAACCAGATCATCGTGGCGCTGAACATCGCCGCCGTCGGCGAAGCCCTGCTGTTCGCCAGCAAGGCCGGCGCCGACCCGGCCAAAGTGCGCCAGGCGCTGATGGGCGGCTTTGCCGCGTCGCGCATCCTGGAAGTGCATGGCGAACGCATGATCAAGCGCACCTTCAACCCCGGCTTTCGCATCGGCCTGCACCAGAAGGACTTGAGCCTGGCGCTGGCCGGTGCCCGGACGCTGGGCGTGGCGCTGCCGCAGACTGCCGGCGCGGCGCAGCTGATGCAGGTCTGCGCTGCCAACGGCATGCAGGACCTGGACCATTCCGCGCTGGTGCGCAGCCTGGAAATCATGGCCAACCACACCGTCGCCTGAGCACGTCAGGCAAACGGTTTCCGAACCCCTTCAGGGCTGCGGCCTTGAGGGCGGGCAACCCGGGCATCCATTCAATGCAGGAGACAAACCATGTCCATCAACCGTCGTGATCTCGTGGGGGCCACGCTGGCCCTCGGTCTGGGCGCTGCCAGCGCGCAGTCGCCCAACTGGCCAGCCAAGCCGATCCGCATCGTGGTGCCGTACCCGCCGGGCGGCTCGTCCGACATCATTGCCCGGTCGATTGCCCAGCCGCTGTCGGAAGCGCTGAAGCAGTCCGTCATTGTCGAAAACAAGGCCGGCGCCAATGGCAACCTGGGTGCGGACTACGTCGCCAAGTCGGCACCCGACGGCTACACGCTGCTGCTGTGCGACACCGGGGCGCTGGCCATCAGCCCGTCGGTGTACACCAAGCTGCCGTTTGATCCGGCCCGGGACCTGCGCGGCGTGACCATGCTGGCCTATTCGCCGCACCTGCTGGTGGTGCATCCGTCGGTGCCGGCCAGCAACCTGAAGGAACTGGTCGCGCTGTCGAAAAAAACCGAGCTGAACTTTGCCGTCACCGCCATGGGCAGTGCGCCGCACCTGGCCGGCGTGGCGGTCGAGCGCGCCAGCGGCGCCAAATGGCAGTACATCCCGTACAAGGGCGGCTCGCAGGCGATCACCGACACGATGGCCGGGCAAACTCAGATTCTCATGAATGGCATGCTGGCGACCCTGCCGTTTGTGCAGAGCGGCAAGCTCAAGATCCTCGGCGTTTCCAAAGGCAGCCGCATGCCGCTGATTGGCGACGTGCCGACGCTGGCCGAACAAGGGTTGGCCGGGTTCGAGTCCGGCACCTGGCAGGGCATGCTGGTGGCCAACGGCACGCCACCCGCCATCCTGAACCGCCTCAACAGCGAGCTGATCAAGGTCATCCGCCAGCCTGACATTCGCGCCAAGCTGGCCGGGCAGGGCGCCGAGGTGGTCACGATGACGCCAGCGCAGCAGGATGGTTTCTTCAATCAGGAAAAAGTCCGATGGGCCAAGGTTGTGGAGCAGGCCAGCATCAAGCTGGATTGAACATGATCATGATTTGATGGAGCGCATCCGTTCTGGCGCGCGAACGACTTTTCAGCATCAAACAAGCCTTTTGCGCACACCTGGACTGCACAGACAGCTATTCATTCAATAGCAAAAATTCGTGCCCATGAAAAAAGCCAGCGCCTTTTTCAGGGCGCTGGCTTTTTATCGTGATCCGACGTTTACAGCGTGTCGATGAAGCTGCGCAGCTTGTCGCTGCGGCTCGGGTGCTTGAGTTTTCTCAGCGCCTTGGCCTCGATCTGGCGGATGCGCTCGCGCGTCACGTCGAACTGCTTGCCGACTTCTTCGAGCGTGTGGTCGGTGGACATCTCGATGCCGAAACGCATGCGCAGCACCTTGGCTTCGCGCGGCGTCAGGCTGTCGAGGATGTCTTTCACCACATCGCGCAGGCCGGCCTGCATCGCCGCCTCTAACGGTGCGGTGTTGGCGCCGTCCTCGATGAAGTCGCCCAGGTGGCTGTCGTCGTCGTCGCCAATCGGCGTTTCCATCGAGATCGGCTCCTTGGCGATCTTCATGATCTTGCGGATTTTTTCTTCCGGAATCTCCATCTTCTCGGCCAGGATGCTGGCGTCGGGCTCAAAGCCGAACTCCTGCAAGTGCTGGCGGCTCAGGCGGTTCATCTTGTTGATGGTCTCGATCATGTGCACCGGAATGCGGATGGTGCGCGCCTGGTCGGCAATCGAGCGGGTGATGGCCTGGCGAATCCACCAGGTCGCATAGGTCGAGAACTTGTAGCCGCGTCGGTATTCAAACTTGTCCACTGCCTTCATCAGGCCGATATTGCCTTCCTGGATCAAATCGAGGAACTGCAAACCACGGTTGGTGTACTTTTTCGCAATCGAGATCACCAGCCGCAAGTTGGCCTCGATCATTTCCTTCTTGGCGTCACGCGAATTGGATTCGCCCTCGTTCATGCGCTTGTTGATGTCCTTCAGGTGCGCCAGCGGCACCACAACGCGCGACTGCAATTCACCCAGCTTGGTCTGCAGTTCCTGGATCGGCGGAATGTTGCGGGCCATGACGTTCGACCACGGCTTGCCGGACGCGACCTGCTTTTCGACCCATTTCAGGTTCAGCAGGTTGGGTGGGAAGTCCTTGATGAAGGTTTCCTGCGGCATGCCGCACTTTTCGACAATGATCTTGCGCAGTTCGCGTTCCTTTTTGCGCACGTCGAGCACCTGGCCACGCAGCAGGTCGCACAGCTTTTCAATCGTCTTGGCGGTAAAACGCACGGTCATCAGCTCGTCGCTCAGGGCCTTTTGCGTTTTCAGGTAGGTTTGGCTGCCGTAACCTTCTTTTTCGTAGAGCTTTCTGACCTTTTCGGCGTAATCGCCCACTTTTTCAAAACGGTTGAGCGCTTCCTTCTTCAGCTCTTCCAGCTTCTTGGTCAGCGCCTTGGAGCCGCCCTTGCCGTCGTCGTCATCGTCTTCGTCGAATTCGTCGAAGTCTTCCTCGGCAACATAGTCATCGGCTTCGTTGGCCACGGTAAAGCCGTCAACCACTGTCGAAATGACGACCTTGCCTTCGCGAATTTCTTCGGCCAGACGCAAGATTTCGGCGATCGTCGCCGGGCTTTCCGAGATGGCCTCCATCATGCGCATCAAGCCGCCCTCGATGCGCTTGGCAATCTCGATCTCGCCTTCGCGCGTCAGGAGTTCGACCGTGCCCATTTCGCGCATGTACATGCGCACCGGGTCGGTGGTACGGCCGAACTCGCTGTCAACTGTCGACAACGCCGCTTCGGCTTCTTCCTCGGCTTCTTCCTCGGTCGCCACGGTGGCGCCGGTGTTGTTCAGCAGCAGCGTTTCGGCATCCGGCGCCTGCTCATACACCGCCACGCCCATGTCGTTGAGCATGTTGATGACGACTTCGAGCGTCTCGGCATCGACCAGCTTGTCGGGCAGGTGGTCCGAGATTTCGCCGTGCGTGAGGTAGCCGCGCGTCTTGCCGAGCTTGATCAGCGCTTTCAAGCGCTGGCGGCGCTTGAGGATGTCTTCTTCGGACAGGACGGTTTCGTCCAGGCCGAATTCCTTCATCAGGGCGCGTTCCTTGGCCTTGCTGATCTTCATGCGCAGTGGCTTGACCTTTTCAGCGGTAACCGTCACCTCGACCGCTGCCGGCTCTTCGGCAAACTCGGCCTCGATGTCCGACAGGTCTTCATCGCCGTCGAGTCCGGATTCCTTGGTTTTTCGTCCCCGCTTCGGCACGGCTGCGGCCGCTGGAGCGGCTTCAGCCGCTGGCGCCTTGGGCGGGCGGCCAGGTTTCTTTTTGGCAGGCGCAGCGCCTTTGAGCAGTGCGTCTGCAGCGGCGAGAAGTTGGGCTTGGGTGGATTTGGGCTGCACGGCAGGAACTTTCTTCAGGGTCATATCGGTCTCGCAGAATTCAAGAAACTTTTGCCCGGCGGGGCAGGTTCAACACGGGCTTGGAATGGATATGGCGGTTTTTCCAGGTTTTTCAACCTTTTAACCGGGCACATCATCGGCGCGCTGGTTTCCCGACCACAGTCAGGACACCGAAGACAAAAAAAATCAGGATTCAAAAGGGATGCGGTAAAAAATCAAGACAGCTTGTGCCATGGCACAGAAAATCTCAAAATTTTGGCAAGCTGGTTGGGCGAACATTTGGAATGCAGTCCTTGCGGTGCGTTGGCCGTCTCCTGTGGAGTTTCCCTTGGGTTAAAGGGGGCCGGTGCCGGAGGTGCTGCTGTCGCGCTTGCTGAAAATCGGATTATACCCTGAATTTTGAATTAATCCAGTGTTCATGCGGGTTTCGAGGGGGTGCTTCGGGTGCGTGATTGCGCCAGAAGTTCGCGCAATCGCTCCAGCACGGCTGGCTCATTCGGCGCACGTGCGGCCAGGTCTGCAATTTCACTGTCGTGCCTGAGTTGCTGAAGCTGCGCCAATATCCTGCGGGTTTCGCCCCAGTCGTAGTCCACGCCTTCCAGCACTTCGGCAAACTGCGCCAGGGCATGGTGCTCATGGGCATGCCCGCGCAGGCCTTCACGCAGCACGGCCCAGGACTGCGGGCCATGCTCATGCAGCTGGCTTTCCAGCCAGGCAAACAGCGCGCCGTGCGGCGCCGGCAGTCCGAGCAGCAGCTGGTGCTCCTCGGTGCTGAGCCGGTCCCAGCTTTGCGGTTCGGTCAGCAGCAGCCTGAGCACCCGGTCTTCGCGGCTGGCCGGCAAAATGCGGCCCGTCACGCGGCGCGGGGCGGTTCCGGAGGCGAAAGGCTTGCGGCCAAATTTTCCCGGCTTGCCGGGGGAGGCTTCCGGTGACGATGAATAAGAGGACGGCTGCGTAAAGTACGGCTCCGACGCGGCGTAATCGGCATCGTCGTGCCGATCCATTGGCAGATAGTCCCCAAACTCCGGCATGCCGTGGTCCAGGTCAGGCACCGACTTGGCGGGAAAGCCGGGGCCGGAAGAAGGCGACCCGCCGGTTTTTTTGTAGTGGGTTTTACGGCCGCCTGATGCCGGTTGCCAGAGATGGAGCAGTTCGCGGCTGTCAATCATCACCTGGTCGGCAATCTCGGCCAGCAACTGCGGCTTGAGCGCGCCTTCGGGCAGCGAAGTCCAGAGCGGCCGGGCATTGCTGGCCATGTGCGCACGTCCCTCGGCGGTGTCCAGGTCGCAGCCTTCGCCCGCCGCTTCCAGCAGGAAGCGGCTCAGCGGCACCGCCTTGCTGACATAGGCGGCAAAACCTTCCTGGCCGTGCTCGCGGATGAAGCTGTCCGGATCGTGCTCGGCCGGCAGAAACAGGAACTTGACGGTGCGCACGTCACTGGCAAAGGGCAGGGCGGCGTCGAGCGCCTTGTGCGCTGCACGCCGGCCGGCGCTGTCGCCGTCAAAGCTGAACACCACCGAATCGGTGAAGCGGAACAGCTTTTGCACGTGCTCCGAGGTGCAGGCTGTGCCCAGCGTGGCAACCGCATTGGGAAAGCCGAGCTGCGCCAGCGCCACCACATCCATATATCCTTCGGTGACCAGCGCGTAACCGTGCTGGCGCAGGGCGGTGCGCGCTTCGAAAAGTCCGTACAGTTCGCGGCCTTTGCTGAACACCGGGGTTTCGGGAGAATTGAGGTACTTGGGCTTGTCGTCGCCCAGCACCCGACCGCCAAAACCGATGCATTCGCCCTTGACGTTGCGGATCGGAAACATGATCCGGTCGCGGAAACGGTCGTAGCGCTTGGCCTCGCCAGCGACGTTTTCTTCGCCGGGCTCACCGGTGATGACCAGCCCGCTTTCAACCAGCAAGGGGTCGTTGTAGTCGGGAAACACGCTGGCCAGGCCGCGCCATCCTTCAGGGGCATAACCCAGCCCGAAAGTCCTGGCGATTTCGCCTGACACGCCGCGCTGTTTGAAATACTGGATGGCACGATCCGACGTGCGCAGGCTCCTGATGTAGGCCAGTCCGGCCTTTTCCAGCACGCTGGTCAGCGTCGCCTGCTGCTCGCGCACCTGCGCTGCCCGTGCACGGTCCTGGGGCGAAACGTCGTCTTCTGGCACCTGCAGTCCGTATTGCTGGGCCAGGTCTTTCACCGCTTCAATAAAGGTCATGCCGGCGTGGTCCATCAGGAAGCTGATGGCGTTGCCGTTCTTGCCGCAGCCAAAGCAGTGGTAGAACTGTTTGGACGGGCTGACGCTGAAGGACGGCGATTTTTCGCCGTGGAACGGGCACAGGCCCATGAAGTTGGCACCGCCTTTTTTAAGCTGCACGTAGCGGCCGACGATATCGACCACGTCGGCGCGGGCGAGAAGCTCCTGGATGAATGATTGGGGAATGGCCATGGGGGAAAAAAATTGAAAGCCAATTTAAGCACAGCTGCCTACAAAGGATTGGGTGGAAGGCGTCGTCCTGCCTGCCTCAGGCCCCACATAATGAATTCCTTGTTTTTTTCACCTGCCTTCGACCACGGGTTTCTTTCATGACGCTTGAACCGCAGGCCGCTTACGTGCTTCGCCACCCTGGCGCCTTCGCCTGGCAGATACTCAAGGGCTTTCGCGCAAACCAGGGACTGCTGCTGGCCGGCGCGGTGGCCTACTACGCCTTGCTGTCGATTGTTCCGCTGCTGATCCTGATCGCGATTGCGCTCTCGCATGTGATCGACCAGTCAGCGTTGCTGGCGTCGCTGAGCCGTTACATCGGCTGGCTGGCACCGGGAGAATCGCGGTTCATCGTCAACGAACTGACCAATTTTCTGGCGCACCGCGACGTCATGGGCTGGGTGCTGCTGTGCACGATGCTGTTTTTCAGTTCGCTGGCCTTTACCGTGCTGGAAAACGCGATGTCGGTGATTTTCCTGCACCGCGTGGCGATCCGGCGGCGGCATTTCCTGGTGTCGGCCGTGCTGCCTTACTGCTATATTTTTTGTCTGGGTCTGGGCTTCCTGCTGATGACGCTGGTGGCGGGAAGTTTTCAGGCGCTGGGTGACAAGAGTATTGATTTGCTGGGCGCAAGCTGGTCGCTGAGCGGTTTTTCAGGCATTTTGCTTTACCTGCTGGGGCTGACCGGCGAGATCTTCGTGCTCACCTCGGTCTACATGGTGATGCCGGTGGGACAGTTGTCCCTGCGCAAGGCGCTGATGGGCGGCGTGACGGCTGCGCTGCTGTGGGAAGTGACGCGCCATGTGCTGGTCTGGTACTTCGCCACGCTGTCTCAGGTTGGACTTGTGTATGGCTCGCTGACTACGGCCATCGTGGTCTTGCTGAGCCTTGAGATTGCTGCGACGCTGCTGCTGCTGGGCGCGCAGGTAATTTCAGAATATGAACGCATTGGTACCGCCGGGCCGAAAGCGCCGCCCCAGCCCCTGCGAACGAACCAGCCGCTTGAGTAGCCTGGCGCGATGGTTCCGGGCCAGCGGCCGAAAACCTCGGCCGGTAAACTCCCGGAGTTTGAATTTGACAGACGGGTTTGACTGCCAGAGTCGATGGGGCTGATTGCTATGATTTGAATAGCTGCTTTTGCTTGCCAGGTATGCGCAAGAGGCATTTTTCATCTATTTTCATGACTGGAGCCGTCTCGCAGTGGTACTTGCGAACCAAATGCACCCTCGCCGGTCTGACCGGCTTTCCAATACAAACACTGGCCTGCATTGAATCTTTCCTATTTCACAAAATTAGAACCCTGGCTACAGGCCTTTGCGGGGCTGGCGGCGTTGCTGGCACTGTCCGTGGTGGTGCGCTTCGTGGTGGTGCTGGTGTTCATGCCGATTCTTCGGCGCATCCGCAACCGGGCCGATTCACGGCTGACCGATGTGGTGCTGGCCGACGCTGCAGTGCGCCGCATGGCCCAGGTCTTTCCGCTTGTGGTGATTTTGATGGGCATCGAGGAGGTGCCCCACCTGAGTCTGAAGGTGGTAACGGTGATGGGCAATGTTGCCATGGCTTTCATGGTGATCCAGATGGTGCGCTCGCTGCTGGCCATGCTCGATGCGCTGCTGCTGGCGCAACACCAGAACGTCGCAGGCGACGGCCAGACCGTCGCCATGAAAGTGCGCTCCATCAAGAGTTATGTGCAACTGGGGAAATTGATCCTGATGGTGGCTGCCGCCATCATCGCGGCGGCCACGCTGTTCAACCGCTCGCCGCTGATCGTGCTGTCGGGGCTGGGCGCGATGTCGGCCGTGCTGATGCTGGTGTTCAAGGACACGATCCTGTCTTTCACCGCCGGCGTATTGCTGTCGTCAAACGACATGCTGCGGCTGGGTGACTGGATCGAAATGCCGCAGGTCGGGGCTGACGGCGATGTGGTGGATATCGCGCTGCACACGGTCAAGGTGCAAAACTGGGACAAGACCATCACCACCATCCCCACCTGGCGGCTGATGTCCGAGAGCTACCGTAACTGGCGCGGCATGTCGGAGTCAGGTGGCCGGCGCATCAAGCGCACCTTGCGGCTGGATGCGAGTTCCGTGCGCTTTCTGGAGGACGCCGACATCGCCTACCTGAGCAACATCGCGCTGTTGCGGCCTTACCTGCAAGGCAAACGCGCAACGCTGACCGAGCTCAACAGCCAGGCACGTGTTGAACTTGGCGAAAAAGGAGCGTTTCCGGCCAACCAGCACCGACTGACCAATATTGGTACTTTCCGCGCCTACATCGAGGTTTACCTGCGCGGCAACCCGCGCGTTCACCAGGCCATGACGCTGATGGTGCGGACGCTGGAGCCCACGCCCGAAGGCGTGCCGATCGAGGTGTATTGTTTCACTGCCAGCACTGCCTGGATGGTCTACGAAAGCACGCAGGGCGACATCTTTGATCACCTGCTGGCCATCCTGCCCGAGTTCGGCCTGCGCCTGTACCAAAGCCCGACCGGAAACGACTTGCGCATCGGCATGACGCAGCGGGCCGAAACCGTGCAGGCCTTGCGTAAAGCCTGAACTTTTCGCCATGTACAAGCTAGCCGCGCCCGCCAGCGCCGAAATCGTCATCAAGAAAAGCCGCTTCATCGGCATGTTGTTCTCCGTCGCTAGCCGGGCCGAGGCCCAACTGCTGCTGGCCGGGCAGCGCCGGCAGCATCCAGGCGCCTGCCATGTGTGCTGGGCACTGGTGTGCGACGGTGATTCGGGTCTGGACGACGACGGCGAACCGTCCGGCACGGCGGCCAAGCCCATGTACAACGTGCTGATGCACAAGGACTTGATGAACGTGCTCGCCGTGGTCGTGCGTTACTGGGGCGGCATCAAGCTGGGCGCGGGAGGCCTGACACGCGCCTACGGCCAGGCCATTTCAGAGGCGGTCAAGAATGCCGAACTGCAGCCGGTCGAGCCAGAGTGCGAACGGCGCTGCGTGCTGCAGTTTGCCGACGAATCCAGCCTGCGCCGGCTGTGCGAACAGCAGCATGTCACGGTATTGGATGCCGCGTATGCTGAAGCCGTCACCCTCGTGTTGCGCATGAAGGTCAGCCAGGCCCGCGAGTTTGAAGCGTCGGCGCGCAACCTGCTGCGTGGCGCGCTGCAGTTCAGTCGGGCAGCCTGAGCGCCGCCACGCCAGCCGCCTCCATACGGAAATCCATCCAGCCCAATATGCAGACCGGCCATCTTTTTAACGCCATCCCGGCCAACCTGCCAGCCGAAATCAGCGAGTGCCTGATGCAATCCGGCAACGTCAACGGCCAAATTTGCACTTCACAAGCGCAAGACTGCTTGCACTGCATTGCCGTTATTCGCCATGCCTTGGATACATCAAAGCGCAGTCTCATTCATAAACCCACAAAAAAAGAGCCCGCCTGCCACCGCAAGTGCGCTCTTTTTAGATAGCAACCAGCGCCCGCCCATCAAGCGCTGCGGCGCTATTTGGCTAAAATTCCCCTCAATCTCCCATCACCAGACCTTCACGCCGGGGATCGGCGCCGCCCAGCCACATGGGCTGGCCATGGATTACGCCGCGCGTGATGGCTTGCAGGCCGCTGGTCATGGCCAGTTCACGCACTTCGGCGCCGCGCGTGCGCAGCGCTTCGACGGTGGCCGGGGCAAAGCGCTTTTCTTCCAGCAGCGTCGGCCCGTTCAGCGACCCAAAATTGGGCAGGTCGATGGCTTGCTGTGGCAGCATGCCCCAGTTCAGCACGCCGTACAGCGTCTTGGCGGTGAAGTGGATGATCAGCGCGCCGCCAGGGCTGCCGCCGCTCATGACGAGCTGGCCGGTGGCCTTGTCGAACACCAATGTCGGCGCCATCGACGAGCGCGGCCGTTTGTTGGCCTGCACGCGGTTGGCGACCGGCTTGCCTTCGGCGTCTGTGGGCGCAAAGCTGAAGTCGGTCAGTTCGTTGTTCAACAAAAAGCCGCCCGCCTTGCCGGTGCCGCCGTCGGTCATCAGGCGCGAGCCGAACTGGTCCTCGATCGTGGTCGTCATGGCAATGGCGTTGCCAAAACTGTCAACGATGCTGATGTGCGATGTGCCGTGTTCGATCTGGTCAGGCATGGGTGCGTAAGCGGTCCTGACCACGCCGGGTACACCGGGTTTGGCCACTTTCATGCTCGGGCCGCTGGGCTGGATCAGGCTGGCACGTGACTTGAGGTAGGCCGGGTCGAGCAGGCTCATCCAGCTGCCGCCAGGCGGTTGCACGAAATCAGGGTCGCCCAGGTATTGGGCGCGGTCGGCAAAGGCCAGGCGCGAGGCTTCGGTGTACAGGTGCAGCCAGTCAGCCGAAGGCGTGGGGCCGGTGGTGCCGGGCACGCCGCCCATGCCGGTGACGAGGCCGAGCGTGGAGGCTGGCGTGTTGTCCAGCATGCCCAGGATCTGTCCGATGGCTATGGCGCCCGAACTAGGGGGCGGCATGCCACAAAGTACGTAAGCCTTGCCGCGTGCGCTGTAGTCAGCGCAAATAGGCTGGCGTTTTTTCGCCTGGTAGCCGGCGAGGTCGCCCATGGACAGCTTGCCGGGGTTGCTGGTGTGGCTTTGCACCTTGGCAACGATGGACTGCGCCACCGCACCGGTCAGCAGTGCGCTGGAGCCCTTGCTGGCAATTTGTCGAAGCACGTCAGCCAGCGCCGGGTTGCGCAGCGTGGTGCCAATGTCGACCGGCGAGCCGTCGGGCTTGTAGAAGTAGGCGGCCGCCGTACGGTCGTTCTTCAGGTATTTTTCGTCCTTGAGCAAGGTACCCAGCCGGGCGCTGACCTTGAAGCCGTTGTCGGCCAGCGCAATGGCCGGCTCGAACAATTTGGCCCAGGGCAGCTTGCCGTATTGTTTGTGTGCCATTTCCAGCATGCGCACCGTGCCGGGCGTACCGACCGAACGCCCGCCGACCACGCCGTCGTAAAACGGCATGGGCTTGCCGTCGGTGCCCATGAACAGGTTTTCATTGGCCGATGACGGCGCGGTTTCACGGCCATCGAAGGCTTCGACCTTGGTGCCGCTGGAATGCAAGAGAAAAGCGCCGCCGCCAATGCCACTGGATTGGGGCTCGACCAGCGTCAGCACCATTTGTACGGCAATGGCCGCATCAATCGCCGAACCGCCGGCCTTGAGCACCTGGTAGCCTGCCTCGGTGGCCAGCGGATTGGCCGCCGCGACAGCGAATTTGCTGGTGGCCCAGCCGGGCTTGGGCGTGTAGCCGGTCGCGCTTTCGGGCTGCTGCACAGTGGTGCCGGAGCCAGTCGGGCCGGACGGCGCAGTTGACTGCGGGCTGGTGGTCGGTGTGTTGGCGCAGGCGGTCAGCAGGCTGGCAAATGCAACGGTACTTAACAGACGTTTCATGCGTTCTCCTCCGGGTTGGGTGAGTCGTCATGCTACGGCAACGCGTTGCGTTTGTGTGGTTTGCGGCAAGTCTGCGCTGGGTTTAGTGGTTTTTTGGCACTTTGCGCAAGCAGGGCGTGCGCCGACAGCTATTAAAAACAGAGCATGCGCAGCCCGGCCTGGCCACGCATGCCGCTGGCGCTTTAGCGCGGCGCCAGGCGGATCGCGCCATCGAGGCGGATCACTTCACCGTTCAGCATGTCGTTTTCAAAAATGTGCCTGGCCAGCTTGGAATAGTCCTGCGGCGTTCCCAGACGCGAAGGGAAGGGCACGGCGGCGGCCAGTGAATCCTGCACTTCCTGCGGCATGCCGAACATCATCGGCGTGCCGAAAATGCCGGGGGCAATCGTCATGTTGCGGATGCCATTGCGCGCCAGATCGCGGGCAATGGGCAGCGTCATGCCGACCACGCCACCCTTGGAAGCGCTGTAGGCGGCCTGGCCCATCTGGCCGTCGTAGGCCGCCACAGAGGCCGTGGAAATCAGCACGCCGCGCTCGCCGGTGGCTTCGGGTTCGTTCTTGCACATGGCTTCAGAAGCCAGACGGATCATGTTGAAGCTGCCAATCAGGTTGACGGTGATGGTCTTGCTGAACACCGCCAGGCTGTGCGCGCCGTTCTTGCCGACGGTCTTTTCAGCCGGTGCAATGCCGGCGCAGTTCACCAGGCCCATCAGCTTGCCCATGGACACGGCCTTGGCCACCACGGCCTGGCCGTCGGCTTCCTGGCTCACGTCGCACTTGACGAAAGCAGCGTTGCCTTCACCCAGTTCCTTGGCGATGGCTTCGCCCTTTTCAGCCTGCATGTCGGCAATCACGACCTTGCCGCCGTTGGCGACCAGCATGCGTGCCGTGCCTTCGCCCAGCCCTGAGGCGCCACCGGTGACGATAAATACCTTGCCTGCGATGTCCATGGAATATTCCTTGATGTTGAAAGGTTGAAAAAAGGGAAACGGAAAAAGAAGTTGGTCGAGCAGGTTGACGTTGACGTTAACGTCAATCCAGTCGCCAATTATCGCGCATGAAAAAGCCCGGCCGTCTTTCAACGGCCGGGCCTGCGCTCAAGGGTTGACGAATGATTCGATTATTTGTAACCAACGCGGTCCAGCATCTGCTGCACCTTGACCTGGTTGTAGCCGATGGCGCTGACCGGAATGGTTTCCGACTTGAAGCTGCCGCCCGTCATGGCCTGCAACGCCGGGTTGCTGACCTTCACGGTGGGCACAGCAGGCCATTCGTTGTTGCCGTTGGCAAAGTAGTTTTGCGCATCCGGAGTGGCCAGGTATTCCATGAACTTGATGGCGTTGGCCTCGTGCTTGGCATTCTTTGCCACGGCGGCGCCGGCAATGTTCACATGCGTTCCCCAGGTTTCCTGGTTCGGAAATACGACGCCGACGCGGTCAGCCACCAGTTTGTCTTCGGGTGCGCTGGACCGCATGATGCGCGCCAGGTAATAAGAGTTGGTTAGCGCCACGCCGCATTCACCGCTGGCCACGGCCTTGATCTGGTCGCTGTCGCCGCCCTTCGGGGCGCGCGCCATATTGGCGACCAGGCCCGCAAGCCACTGCTCGGTCTTGGCTTCGCCCATGTGCTCGGTGACGGCTGAAAACAGCGACAGGTTGTAGGGATGTGCGCCCGAACGGGTGCACAGCAGGCCTTTGTTCTTGGGGTCAGCCAGTTCCTCGTAGGTATCGACATCGGCCTTTTTGACCTTGAGCTTGTCATACACCACGACGCGGGCGCGGGTGGAAAAGCCGAACCAGGTCGTACCTTCAGGGCTGGCCTTGGCCCGCAGGTTGACCGGAATGGCCGCTTCAAGCGTGGGCGACTTGATGGGCTTGAACAGGCCCTCGACATCGCCTTTCCAGAGGCGGGCGGCATCGACCAGCAAAATCACGTCGGCAGGCGACGCCGCTCCTTCAGCCTTCAGGCGCGCCAGGATGCCGGCATCGTCGGCATCAACCCGGTTCACCTTGATGCCGGTGGCCTTGGTGAAATTGCTGTAAAGCGCCTCGTCGGTCTGGTAGTGGCGGGCAGAATACAGGTTGACCACCTGCTCCTGGGCACTTGCGCTGCCCGCGGCACCCATCAAGGCAGCGGCAGCAAGGGCAAGTCCGGTAAAAATTGGCGCACTTTTGATCATGTTGAAAATCCTGAAGGCTTGAAAGTTAATGAGTTTAATGCAAATGCGAATTAGTCGCAATATCTTTTCGGCTGAAAAATACAACCTGGACCAGGCGGCTGGTGTGCGCCTGACACGCAGGTTTTCGGCGGGATGGCTGGGAAAACTGCTGCTTCCCCTCATGCTCGTCGCCGGTTGCACCACGGCACCAGTGGTGCCTGTCAAGACCGCTGCGCCCGATTCGGTCACGTTGCCTGCTGTCAGGAAGCCGTTGAAGATCGGCCTGGCGCTGGGCGGCGGCGCGGCGCGCGGCTTTGCCCATGTCGGCGTGATCGCGGTGCTCGAAGAAGCCGGATTGCGGCCGCAGATGGTGGTGGGCACCTCGGCCGGCAGCCTGGTCGCGGCGATTTACGCGACCGGCAAGACCAGCGCGCAGCTGCAGCAGACCGCGCTCGGGATGGAGGAAGTGGCCATCACCGACTGGATGCTGCCGATCATCGGCAAAGGGATGTTTCGCGGCGATGCGCTGGGCCGCTACGTCAACCAGCTGGTCGGCGGCCGCCTGATCGAGAACATGGCGATCCCGCTGGGCATCGTCGCAACCGACCTCAACAGCGGCCAGGCGGTGATGTTTCGCAGCGGCGACACCGGCACGGCAGTACGGGCATCGAGCGCGGTACCGGCGGTGTTCGTGCCGGTCAGGATCAGCGGGCATGAATATGTTGATGGCGGCCTGGTGTCGCCTGTGCCAGTACGCTTTGCCAGGCAAATGGGCGCCGACATCGTGATTGCGGTCGATATTTCAAATCCGCCCGAAAGCAATCCGGCCGAAGGCACCTTGCAGATCCTGCTGCAGACCTTTTCCATCATGGGAAAAAGCATCAATCAGTACGAATTGAAGGAGGCCGATGTGGTGGTGCGGCCTTCGCAAACAGGGCTGAAGAGCGCCGATTTTTCGGCCCGCAAGCTGGCCATTGAATCGGGCAGGGCGGCGATGCTGGCGGCGCTTCCGGCGCTGAAGGCCCGGCTGGCTGCCGGCGTCTCGTCTCACCCCTGAGTCCGCGATTGGATCCACTCATCTTTCGATAGCTGTCCATGCTTGCTGGACGAGCTAGACGGACTGATTTGACCAAAAAAAAACCCAGTCGCGAGACTGGGCTTGAACGGAACCGCGAAACCTGACGTTTCTGCAAGGAACCGAGGAGACAACTGGTCAGGACTGGTCAATTCAGACCAGTCTAACTAAGCGGGCTCAGTGTGCTTTCAAGGTGCGCTGGGCACCCTGAAACACAGGGAATTGAAATTAACGCTTTTTGGAAGCGTTCTTGGTGGCGCTGAGGGCGGACTCGGACACCGAATTGAAGTTGGTTTCGGCCATGTCACCGGCTTGCTTGACGGCTTTTTGGACCGACTCGAAAGCCGTGTTGGCGGCGGTCATGGCGCTTTTCATCATGGTCACTGCGGTTTCGGAACCGGCAGGTGCATTCTGGGTGGAGCTTTCGATCAGGTCGGCGAATTTCTTCTGGGCTTCGGCGGTCTGGCCTTCGAAGGTCTTGCTGATTTCAGCGCCGGCGGACTGGGCGATGTCGTACAGGTGGCGGCTGTAGGCAGCAGTTTTTTCGGCAAGTGGCTGCACCATGCTGGCTTGGAGCGCGAGCAGTTCCTGTGCGTCCTTGACGCCCATGACGGCTTGTGCGTTGTTCGCGGTTTCAGCCAGGGCAGCCTTGGTGGCTTGCACGTTCAGTTCGACCAGTTTTTCAACGCCTTCGAAGGCTTTCTGGGTCAGACCAAACAGGGTTTCGATGTTTGCTTTGTGGGAAGCCATGAGTTGTTCAGCGGTCAGCATAATTAATCTCCAAATGTGTCGTTAAAGGTTGATAGTTGCTTTGCGCTGAATTGCTGCACTGCAACATGGAATTGATTATAGGAGAAACCCGACCTTTTGCAAGCAAATTTTGCTGCAATGCACCAATCTAGATGGGTTACTCTGATTTGATTTGATATTTCAGGATCACGATTCGTGCAAGCCTTCTATGCCGATCACTTTGTCTTGCCGCTGCCTGCCGGACACCGCTTCCCCATGCCCAAGTATCAGCTGCTGCGCGAGCGGCTGGCGGGTGAATTTCCCGAAGTGCGTCTGGGCCAGGCCCCGGCTGCCAGCGATGGTGAACTGGCGTTGGTGCACACGCCTGACTATATAGAGGCCATCGCCCAAGGCACGCTGCCGGCGCCGGCGCAGCGCGAGATCGGCTTTCCCTGGAGCCCGGCGATGGCCGAACGCGCCAGGCGTTCGGCCGGGGCCACCGTGATGGCGGCGCGAATGGCGCTGGGCTTGGGACCGGGTGCCCGGCCCGAGGGCATTGCCGCCAACCTTGCGGGCGGAACCCACCATGCCTATGCGGGCAAGGGCAGCGGATTTTGCGTGTTCAACGACGCGGCCGTGGCCGCGCGGCTGATGCAGGCCGAATGGGCGCGGCGGCACCGCCAGGCGCGCCGGCCGCTGCAGGTCGCAGTGGTTGACCTGGACGTGCACCAGGGCAATGGCACTGCCAGCATCTTTGCCGGTGACGCCAGTGTGTTCACACTGTCGCTGCACGGCGAAAAGAATTTTCCGTTCCGCAAGGAGGCCAGCGACCTTGATGTCGAGTTGGCCGATGGTTGCCTGGACGCGCCTTACCTGCAGGCGCTGGAACACGCGCTGGACGAGTTGGACCATCGCTTCGCGCCCGGCCTTGTCCTGTTCCTGGCCGGTGCCGACCCGTACGAAGGCGACCGCCTGGGACGGCTGAGCCTGAGCTTCGACGGTCTGGAGGCGCGCGACCGGCGGGTATTCGACTGGGCCTGGCAACGGCGGATTCCGCTGGCTTTTTCGATGGCAGGCGGCTATGGCAACAATATTAACGAAACCGTGCAGGTGCAGGTCAACACCTACCGCGTAGCGCTGGAATATTGGCGTCGGTGGAATTCTGCCGGCTGATGCGCTGGCAAAATAGCGTTCCCATGAGCATCGCACCCCGACCCCAGCCCGAATACCGCAGCGACTACCGGGCCTTTCGGGCCATCGGTACCCGCTGGTCGGACAACGACCTCTACGGGCATGTCAACAACGTTGTTTATTACAGCTGGTTCGATACCGCCGTCAACGGCCTGCTGATCGAGCGCGGCGCGCTTGACATCCATGCCGGCAGCGTGATTGGCCTGGTGGTCGAGACGCAATGCAACTATTTTTCGCCGCTGGCGTTTCCCGAACCGGTGGTGGCCGGCATCCGCGTGGCGCATGCCGGCGCGTCCAGCGTGCGCTACGAGGTGGCGCTGTTCCCGGCCGATGACCGCCTGCCGTGCGCGGCCCGGGGCCATTTCATCCATGTGTATGTCGATCGCGCCACGCGCCGGCCGGCAAGTTGTCTGCCGCCTGAATTATTGTCTGTCCTGGAGCTGCTGAAATGAACCCAACCGATTCTTCCGTCCACCCTGTCGTCGCCGGCGATTTTGCGCCCGACGATGCGCCGAGCAGCGCCTGCCAGCCGCCTGTCAATGCGGTCGATCGCGCCATCGAAAGCCGCCAGTCGATGCGCGAGTTCCTGCCGGCTCCCGTACCGCGCGCGCTCATTCTGCATTTGCTTGAACTGGCCTGCCGCGCGCCGTCGGGCACCAACACGCAGCCGTGGAAAGCCTATGTCCTGCAAGGCGCGAGAAAGGACAGCCTGGTTGAAAAGGTCTGCCGCGCCCATGACGCGTTGCGCGACAACCCGGCGCTGGCGGTCGAGTATCAGGAGGAATACGACTATTACCCGGAGAAATGGGTGTCTCCCTATATTGACCGCCGGCGCGAGAACGGCTGGGGGCTGTACGGCCTGCTCGGCATCACCAAGGGCGACAAGGACAAGATGCATGCGCAGCACCAGCGCAACTACCGCTTCTTTGATGCGCCGGTTGGCCTGATGTTCACCCTGGACCGGGTGATGGGCCGGGGCTCGCTGCTGGACTACGGCATGTTCATGCAGAACTTCATGGTGGCTGCGCGAGGCCATGGCCTGCACACCTGCCCGCAGGCGGCCTGGAACGGCTTTGCCAGGATCATCATGCCGCACATCGGCGCAGGAGACGCCGAAATGCTGGTCTGCGGCATGTCTCTGGGTTATGCCGACGAATCGGCGCTGGTCAACACCTTTCGCACGCCGCGCGTGAGCGCAGCAGAATTCACGACCTGGGTGGAGTGATGAGCTCCCACGCTCCCCACTGCGTGCGGTTCGCTGCCCCCCTAGGGGGCCGCTGCGCCTGCGGCCCGGCAAAGCCGGTTCCGCGGCCCCGGCCGGTTTGGAGCGGGCACCGCCGCACACAGCGTTTTGCAAGCTTGACCCATGAGCAGGCTCGTGCCTTGCTTTCTTCTGGTTTGAGCGTGGACGCTCGCTGAAGCATTGCGGCTGCATGACCTTTTCCGTCGTTCAGTTGCTTGGCGGTCTGTCTTACGCGACCACGCTGTTCTTGATGGCGGCGGGGCTGACGCTGATTTTTGGCGTCACGCGGATCGTCAATTTCGCACATGGCAGTTTTTTCATGCTGGGCGCGCTGTTCACCGCGCACTGGGTCACCAACTGGTTTCCGGTGTGGGGCGAAAGTCTGCCGCTTTACCTGCTTGCTATTCTTTTGGGAGCTGCTTGCGCTGCAGTGGCCGGCGGAATTGCCGAATTCCTGCTGTTAAGACGAATGTCGGGCGCGCCCGAGCTGTACCAGCTGGTGGCGACCTTCGGCTTGAGCCTGGCGATGCATGACGCGATGCAGTGGAGTTTCGGGCCGGACGAGGTGTTTGCGCCACGCTTTCCCGGGCTCAAGGGATCGGTGCAGATCGGTGACGAATTTTTTCCGGTGTACCAGTTGGCCATGATCGCGCTGGGGCCGCTGGTCTGGTGGGGTCTGCATATGTTGCTGCGCCGCTCGCTGTTTGGCCAGCGCCTGCGCGCTGCCACGCAGGACCGCGCCATGCTGGCGGCGCTGGGTGTCAACCCCAAACCCTTGATGCTGGGCGCGGTGGTGCTGGGCTGCGCACTGGCCGGCTTGGGCGGCGCGCTGCAACTGCCGCGCGAACCGGCGCATCTGCAGATGGACATGAACGTGATCGTCGAGACCTTCGTGGTCGTGGTCACTGGCGGGCTGGGCAGCATCGGTGGCGCCTTTGTCGCCGCGCTGCTGATCGGTCTGGTGCATGCTTTTGGCACCGCCTGGTTTCCGCAGGCCACGCTGGTGGTGGTATTTTTGACGATGGCGGTCGTGCTGGTGTTCAGACCGCAGGGGCTTATGGGCAGACCGGCCGCGTCGCTGGAACACGGAAGCAACCGGGAGGCCGCGCAGAAGTTTCGCGGCCTGCAGCTGGGGCGTGGCTGGACTTCGGGGGTGGTGCTGGCTTTCGCTGCATTGGCTGCAGTTGCCTGGGCGGGAGGCCCCTACTGGCAGGCACTGGCCGCCGACGGCCTGATCCTGATGATTTTCGGCATCAGCCTGCAGGCCATGATGGCGCTGGGCGGGCTGGTCAGCTTTGGCCATGCGGCATTTTTTGCGCTTGGCGCCTATGGCGCGGCGCTGTCGCACAGCCTCTGGGGCGCATCGCTTCCGGTCGCGCTGGCCGTGGGCTGCGGCGCCGCGCTGGCGGTGGCGGCAGTGTTTGGCGCGGCGGTGGTGCGCAGCAGCGGCGTTTATCTGGCGATGCTGTCGCTGGCGCTGGCGCAGGTGGTCTGGGCCGGTGCGACGCAATGGGTGAGCCTGACCGGCGGCGACAACGGGCTGATCGGCCTGCGGCTGGTGAGCGATGACGGCCGGCCGGTGTTTTATGCGCTGCTGGTGGCGCTCGCCTTGATCGCCGTGTTCGCGCTGCGGTTCCTGAGTCGCTCGGTGATGGGCGCGGCGCTGCAGGCGGTGCGCGATGCACCGCTGCGCGCCGCCGCATCCGGCCTGTCGGTGGGCTGGCTCAAGTACCGGATATTTGTGGAAAGCGCGGTGCTGGCGGGCCTGGCGGGCGGGATGTTCGCGGCGCACAAGGGCGCTGTTTTCCCTTCGCTGGCGGCTGTGTCCACCTCGGTCGATGCGCTGCTGGTGGTGTTGCTTGGTGGCGTACACCAGCTCTGGGGCGCAGTGGTGGGCAGCGTGTTGCTGAGCTATTTGGGCGCAGAACTGGGCCGTGAAGTGACTTACTGGCGCGGCCTGCTGGGGCTGTTCATCATGCTGATCATGGTGGCTTCGCCGTCCGGACTGCTCGGCCTGCTGTCGCGGGCAAGCAGCCAGCGCGCCATCAAGGGGATTCGCTGATGCTGCAGGTGCAAGGTCTGGTGAAGTATTTTGGCGGCATCCATGCGGTCGATGGCGTGAGCTTCGACGTGGCGGCGGGTGAATGCGTGGCGCTGATCGGTCCCAATGGCGCCGGAAAATCGACCTGCTTTGCCTGCATTGCCGGCCAGTATCCGCTGACGGGCGGTGCCATCATATGGAACGGTCAGGCACTGGAAAAACTGGCGCCGGCTGCGCGCCTGCGGCACGGCGTGGCGCGCACCTTTCAGGTGGCGCAGGTCTTTGAAGCGCTGACTGTGCTACAAAATGTGCAGCTGGCTGTGCAGGCCAGTCGTGCGCAAAAGGCCATTTCGGCCTTCAAACTCCTGGACCGGCAGTCGGTCGGGGCGGCCAGGGCGCTGCTGGACCAGGCCGGTCTGCGCGATGTGGCTGGCGAGGACGTGGCCAGCCTGTCCTACGGCGCCAAAAAGCGGCTTGAACTGGCCATTGCGCTGGCCGCCTCGCCCCGGCTGCTGCTGCTCGACGAACCGGCCGCCGGACTGGCCGAAGCAGAGCGCGCCAGCCTGATGCAACTGGTGAAAAAGCTTGCCGGGCAGGGCATGGCCGTGCTTTATACCGAGCACAACATGGATGCGGTGGATGGTGTTGCCGACCGGGTGCTGGTGCTGATCGAAGGCCGGCTGGCAGCGCAGGGATCGTTCGACGAGATTTCCCGCGATGCCGACGTGCGCCGGCTCTACCTGGGCGACGGCCAGGAGGATGCCGGTGACGGCGTGCAGGCCAAGGGAGATGCGCGTGCTTGAAATCGACAGGCTCAGCGCCTTTTACGGCCCGGCCCAAGCCCTGTTCGAGGTGTCGCTTCGCGTGGCGGCCGGCGAGATGGTCGTGTTGCAAGGGCTGAACGGCGCGGGCAAGTCAACGCTGCTCAAGGCGGTGATGGGGCTGGAAGTGCGCACTGAGGGCACGATTCGTTACCAGATGCCGTCGGGTCTGGCGAACGTCGAACGCTGGGAAACCCACCGGCGCGCGCAGGCCGGGCTGGGTTACGTGGCCGAAGACCGTCGGCTGTTCACCGAACTGACGGTGCGCGAAAACCTGCATGTCGCCGCCGGCCGCAATGCCAAGGCACATGAAGCCCGGGCGCTGGACCTGTTTCCGGTCCTTAAAACCCTGCTCAACCGGCCCGCCGCGCAGATGAGCGGTGGCCAGCAGCAGATGCTGGCCATTGCCCGTACTCTGATGACCGGCCCGAAAGTCCTGCTGCTTGACGAGCCCTGCGAAGGCATTGCGCCAGTGCTGGTGGCGTCGATCCGCGATGCCCTGCTGGCCCTCAGGGGCGAAGGCATGGGACTGCTGGTCGTCGAGCAAAATCGCCTGCTGGCCTCGCGCGCCGACCGCTTGCTGTGGCTGGTTGCGGGTAAAGTCAGGGACTCGTGAAATGAGCCCGTTTGGGGGACTCATTCATTTTTCAATTTATCGCTACAAAGGACATTGCCATGACGACGACTACCACCGCTTCGGGACTGCAGTACGAAGACACCGTGCTGGGCACCGGCGCCATTGCCAAGGCCGGCCAATACGTCAAGGTGCATTACACCGGCTGGCTGTACAACGACGGCGTGCAGGGCAAGAAATTCGACTCCAGCAAGGACCGTGGCCAGCCCTTCCAGTTTTCGCTGGGCGCCGGTGAAGTGATTCGCGGCTGGGACGAGGGCGTGCAGGGCATGTCGGTCGGCGGCACGCGTCGCCTGGTCATTCCGGCAGAACTCGGCTACGGCGCGCGCGGTGCAGGCGGCGCGATTCCACCGAACGCCACCTTGCTGTTCGAAGTGGACTTTCTCGGCACCTGATTGCCGCCGGCAACCATAGGCAAGAAGCGCCAGGCCCGGCAGCGGGCCTGGCGCAACGCATTTCGCTCCACGCGGCTTCAGGGTTCACCATGATCATCACCAGCCTGCTCGACACCGACCTGTACAAGTTCACCATGATGCAGGTGGTGTTGCACCAGTTTCCTGCGGCCGAAGTCGAATACAAGTTCAAGTGCCGCAACGCCGGCGCGCCCGGCATCGGCGACCTGTCGTTCTACGTTCACGAGATACGCGAGGAAATCCGCGGGCTGTGCAGCCTGCAGTTCCAGGATGCCGAGCTGGCCTACCTGAAGGCCATGCGCTTTATCAAGAGCGACTTTGTCGATTTTCTGGGCATCTTCCAGCTCAATGAAAAGTATGTCAGCGTCAAGGCCCTGCCTTCGGGCGAGATCGAAGTGGTGATCAAGGGCCCGTGGCTGCACACCATCCTGTTCGAGATTCCGGTGCTGGCCATCATCAACGAGGTCTATTTCCGCAACACCCAAAAGCAGCCCGACCTTGCCGAAGGCCGCAAGCGCCTGGAAACCAAGATCGGACAATTGCAGGTCAGGAGCCTTGCCGACCTCAAGATTGCCGACTACGGCACCCGCCGGCGTTTCAGCAAGGCCTGGCATGAAGAAGTGTTGCGCACGCTGGTCACCCGCCTGGGCACCGGTGCTGAAGGGCAGCTGGCCGGCACCAGCAATGTGCTGTTTGCCATGAAGCTCGGCTTGATCCCGCTGGGCACGATGGCGCATGAATACCTGCAGGCCTGCCAGGCACTGGGGCCGCGGCTGCGCGACAGCCAGGTGTTCGGCTTTGAAATGTGGGCCAAGGAATACCGGGGCGACCTGGGCATTGCGCTGTCGGATGTGTACGGCATGAGCGCCTTCCTGCGCGACTTCGACCTGTACTTTTGCAAGCTGTTCGACGGCGCGCGCCACGACAGCGGCGACCCGTTCCAGTGGGGCGAACGCATGATTGGCCACTATGTGGAAAACCGCGTCGATCCCAAGACCAAGACGCTGATCTTCAGCGACGGGCTCACGGTGCCCCGGACCATCGAGCTGTACCGGCAGTTCCGGGGGCGCTGCCAGCTGGCCTTTGGCATCGGAACCAACCTGACCAACGACCTGGGCTACGAGCCGCTGCAGATTGTCATCAAGATGGTGCGTTGCAATGGCCAGCCGGTGGCCAAGCTGTCGGACACGCCGTCCAAGAACATGTGCGACGACGAGAAATACCTGGCCTACCTGCGTCAGGTGTTCGATGTCGCATCGGTGCGCTGAGCAGACCCCTGACCACTGAACCCGCGCTTTCCGGCCACGGGTATTCGAGCTTTTTAACCGGACCTGTCCATGAAATTTCTTCGCTGCATTGCCGCCTTCGCGCTACTTTGCCTGTCGCCTGGCCTGTCGTTTGCTGCCGCGCTGGATGGCAGCGTGCTGTCGGCGCTGTATGGCGTGCCGTTTGCCGGCCTGCTGCTGTCGATTGCGTTGTTGCCGCTGCTGGCCCCATTCTTCTGGCATCACCATTTCGGCAAGGTGTCGGCCGCCTGGTCGCTGGCTTTTTTGTTGCCCTTCGCCGCGATGTACGGCCCGGGCCTGGCGGCGTTCAGCTTCATGCATGCGCTGCTGGAGGAATACATTCCCTTCATCCTGCTGCTGACGGCGCTGTTCACCGTCGCCGGCGGCATCCATATCCGGGGCAACCTGCATGGCAGTCCGGGGCTGAACACCGCCATCCTGGGCATTGGCGCGGTGCTGGCCAGCTTCATGGGTACCACCGGTGCGTCGATGCTGCTGATCCGGCCCCTGATCCGGGCCAACGACAACCGCGCGCACAAGGCGCATGTGGTGGTGTTCTTCATCTTCATCGTGTCGAACGCGGGCGGCTCGCTGACGCCGCTGGGCGACCCGCCACTGTTCCTGGGCTTCCTCAAGGGCGTGGACTTTTTCTGGACCGTGCAGCACATCTTTCCCGAAACGCTCTTTCTGGTCGGCTCGCTGCTGGCGATCTTCTTTGCGCTGGATTCCTGGTTTTACCGTCGCCGGGGGGAAATGCAGCCGATCGACCCGACGCCCGACACCCGGCGCGTCGGTTTTGATGGCGGCGCGAACTTCTGGCTGCTGGGCGCCATTGCCGGGCTGGTGCTGCTCAGCGGCATCTGGAAGTCGCCCGTGGTGTTCGACATCGCCGGCACCAGCGTCGGCCTGCCCGGCCTGGTGCGCGACGCGGGGCTGGTCGCCATCACCTTTGTTTCGCTGGCCATCACCTCGACCAAGGTGCATGCAGACAACCAGTTTTCCTGGGGACCGATGGTGGAAGTCGCCAAGCTGTTCGCCGGTATTTTCCTGACCATCATCCCGGTGATCGCCATGCTCAAGGCCGGCGCCAATGGCCCTTTCGGTGCGGTGGTGGCCAGCGTGACCCGGCCCGACGGCTCGCCCGACCCGGCGATGTACTTCTGGGCCACCGGCGCGCTCAGTTCATTTCTGGACAATGCGCCGACCTACCTGGTGTTCTTCAACACCGCCAGCGGCGACCCGCAGGCGCTGATGACAACGTTCGCCCCGACGCTTGCGGCCATCTCGGCCGGCGCGGTGTTCATGGGCGCCAACACCTACATTGGCAACGCCCCCAATTTGATGGTCAAGGCCATCGCCGAAGACCGCAACGTGAAAATGCCCAGCTTCTTCGGCTACATGCTGTGGTCGGGCGGTGTCCTGATTCCGCTCTTCGTCATCATGACCTTCCTCTGGTTCAAGTAAAGAAAGCTAGCCTTCCCATGAGCAAACCCAAGATCCTGATTGCCCGCGCTGTTTTTCCTGAAATCATTGCCCGGCTTGAACAGCATTTCGAGGTCGAGTCCAACCAGGACGACCGCATCTGGTCCAAAGCCGATCTGATCGCGCGCTTGCAAGGCAAGGCCGGCGCCTTCACCACCGGCGGCGACCGCATCGACGGCGACGTGCTGGCTGCCTGTCCGGAACTGAAAATCTGCGCCAACATGGCCGTGGGCTACAACAACTTTGACATCAACGCGATGACCGCTGCCGGCGTGCTGGCCACAAATGCGCCTGACGTGCTCACGGAAACCACCGCCGACTTCGGCTTTGCGCTGCTGATGGCCACGGCCCGGCGCATCACCGAAAGCGAACATTTCCTGCGCGCCGGGCAATGGACGAAATGGAGTTACGACATGTTTGCCGGCTCCGACATCCATGGCAGCGTGCTGGGCATTTTGGGCATGGGCCGCATCGGGCAGGGCATCGCCAAGCGCGGCGCGCTTGGCTTTGGCATGAAGGTGATCTACCACAACCGCTCAAGGCTCGACGCCGCGCTCGAAGCCGAATGCCAGGCCCGCTATGTCGGCAAGGAAGAACTCCTCAAGACCGCCGACCATCTGGTGCTGGTGCTGCCGTATTCACCGGCTTCGCACCACGCCATCGGCGCCGCCGAACTCGCGCTGATGAAGCAGACCGCGACGCTGGTCAACATTGCACGCGGCGGCATTGTCGATGACGTGGCACTGGCAGCGGCCTTGCGCAACAAGACCATTGCAGCGGCGGGCCTCGATGTATTCGAGGGCGAGCCGTCGGTGCATCCCGACCTGCTGACCGTGCCGAATGTGGTGCTGACGCCGCACATCGCCAGCGCCACGCTGCCGACGCGCCTGGCCATGGCCAGCCTGGCGGCCGATAACCTGATTGCTTTTTTTACAGGAAAAAAGCCTCTCACGCCCTTGAATCCTGAAGTGACAGCTATCAAATAAAGAGTGACTTATTCCCTTGAATTCTGGCTGGCGGCGGCGCTGCTGCTGGCCAACCTGCTGCTGCTGGTCTGGCTGCTTGTGCGCAAGCCGGCGCCCGTTCCTGTTTCTGCCGAAGGCCATGCCGAACTGCTCAACGGGTTTGCCGACATCAACGACCGTCTGGAGCGCGAACTGCGCCGCGAAATCAACGACAGCTCGCGCGGCAGCCGCCAGGAACTGGCCTCGACGCTGGCCACCTTCCAGCAAACGCTGGTGCAGCAAAGCGCCGAAGCCACGCGCACGCAGAACACCCAGATCGATGCCTTTTCCCGCCAGCTCAGCGTGCTCCAGCAAAGCCTGTCCGACACGTTGACGACCCAGTTGCAGTCGGTCAGTGAATCGAATGCCCGTCGCATGGGCGAGGTGCGTGAAACGCTGGCGCACCAGCTGGCGCAGCTGCAGCAGACCAATTCAGCCAAGCTCGATGAAATGCGCCGAACCGTCGATGAAAAACTGCAGAACACGCTGGAAGCGCGGCTGGGCCAGAGCTTCAAGCAGGTTGCCGACCGGCTCGAACAGGTGCACAAGGGGCTGGGTGAAATGCAGACGCTGGCGCAGGGCGTGGGCGACCTCAAGCATTTGCTGACGAATGTGAAGACGCGCGGCATTTTTGGCGAAGCCCAGCTGGCCGCGCTGCTGGAGCAGGTGTTCACCGTGGAGCAGTACGCCGCGCAGGTCGTGACCCGGCGCGGCGGCAAGAACCCGGTCGATTTCGCCATCAAGCTGCCGGGCCGGTCCGATTCGGGCGAGCCGCTGTGGCTGCCCATCGATGCGAAGTTTCCGAACGAAGATTACGAACGCCTGCTCGATGCGCAGCAGCGCGCTGACGGGCCGGGCGCCGAGAGTGCCGGCAAGGCGCTGGAAATGCGCATCCGGCTTGAGGCGAAATCAATCTCTGAAAAATACATCGAGCCGCCCTACACCACCGACTTTGCCATTTTGTTTTTGCCGACCGAGGGCCTGTATGCCGAGGTGCTGCGCCGTCCGGGCCTGATCGAATGCCTGCAGCGCGAGCACCGCATCACGCTGGCCGGCCCGACCACACTGCTGGCCATGCTCAACTCCCTGCAAATGGGCTTTCGCACGCTGGCGCTGGAGAAGCGTTCCAGCGAAGTCTGGCAGGTGCTGGGGGCGGTCAAGACCGAGTTCGGCAAGTTCGGCGACGTGCTGGCCAAGGTCAAGTCGCAGACCGAAACCGTCCTCAACACGCTCAGCAGCGCCGAGCAGCGCAGCCGGGTCATGGGCAAGGCGTTGCGCAATGTCGAGGCCCTGCCTGACTCGGAAGCGGTCCGGCTGATTCCGCTGGACAAGGAACTGGAGCCGGAGTGAGCGCCGCCGCCGCATGACGCCCGAACTGGCCCGACTGATCCTGGCGCAGGTCTGTCTGCACGCCTGCATGGCCGGCACGCGCATGTCAGCGCCCCTGCTGGCGCTTCGCGAAGGCTACAGCCCCGCGGCCGTGGGCGTGCTGCTGGCGCTGTTTGCCCTGACGCAGGTGTTTCTGGCGCTGCCGGCAGGCCGCTTTGCCGACCGGCATGGCCTGCGGCGCCCGGTCAGCTACGGCGTTCTTGCCGCCATGGCCGGGGCGGGCGCTGCCGTCGCTTTCCCGGTGTTTCCGGTGCTGTGCCTGGCCGCGCTGCTGACGGGTGGCGCCACTGGCGTGGCCACCATTGCCCTGCAGCGCCATGTGGGGCGGGCGGCGGGTGGCGTTCTGCAACTGCGCAAGGTGTTCAGCTGGCTGGCGATCGGCCCGGCCATCTCCAATTTTGTCGGCCCGTTTTCCGCCGGACTGCTGATCGACCATGCCGGCACGTCACCGGGCAGCCTGACGGGTTACCGGGCAGCGTTTTTCCTGATGGCGCTGCTGCCGCTCGTTACCTGGTTCCTGGTACGCCAAACCCGTGAACTGCCTGCCTTGCTGGCTGCAAGCGATGGCACACGGCCCAAGGCATGGGATTTGCTGCGCGATCCGATGTTTCGTCGCCTGATGTGCGTGAACTGGTTGTTGTCATCGTGCTGGGATGTGCACACCTTCGTCGTGCCGGTGCTGGGCTTCGAGCGCGGCATCAGCGCCTCGGTGATCGGCACGATCCTGGGCGCTTTTGCGCTGGCCGCCGCCGCCATTCGCCTGCTGATGCCATGGCTGGCCGCGCACCTGAAGGAATGGAAGGTGCTGGCCACTTCGATGCTGGCAACGGCCTTGCTGTTTGGAATTTATCCCTTCACACGCTCGGCGCTCGGCATGGGGATGTGCTCGGTGCTGCTGGGTTTTTCGCTGGGCATGGTGCAGCCCATGATCATGAGCATGCTGCACCAGATCACGCCCGAGGCGCGGCATGGGGAGGCCCTGGGCCTGCGGCTGATGGCCATCAACGCTTCCAGCGTGCTGATGCCGATGCTGTTCGGATCGGCCGGTGCACTGGTCGGCATTGCCGGCGTGTTCTGGGCGACAGGCGCCGTGGTGGGCCTGGGCTCGCGCCTGGCCTGGCTGCTCAGGGACAGCATCGCCGCTGCACCGCATGGCAAAACGCCAGGCTGATGCCCGGCTGCCGCCGTTTCTGCCAGCGGGGCAGGGAACTCAAAGTTCGTAAAAGTTCTTGATCGTGTCCCAGGCGGCCTGCGGCTCATCGACATACTGGATAAGGTCCAGGTCCTGCGGTGAAATCGAGCCTTCCTCGATCATCACGTCGAAGTTGAACAGCCGTTTCCAGTATTCAGTGCCAAAAAGAATGATCGGCACGGGCTTGGCCTTCTTGGTCTGCACCAGCGTGATGACCTCGAACAGCTCGTCGAGTGTTCCGAAACCGCCGGGAAAAGCCACCAGTGCCTTGGCACGCATCATGAAATGCATCTTGCGCAAGGCAAAGTAGTGGAACTTGAAGTTCAGTGATGGCGAAACATACGGGTTCGAGCCTTGCTCGTGCGGCAGCACGATGTTCAGGCCGACGGTCAGCGCGCCCATTTCCTGCGCGCCGCGGTTGGCCGCTTCCATGATGCCGGGACCGCCGCCAGTGCAGATGAACAACTGCTCGGCCGACGGACGCGGGTTGCTGTAGCCCGCCACGATGCGTGCAAACAGGCGCGCCTGGTCGTAATACCCGGCATTGCGCATGTGGCGCTGGGCCAGTGCCAGCGCGGCTTCGTCATCGCCTTGCTCGGCCAGGACGAGCGCTGCCTGGGCTTGCTCAGGCGCCGGAAAGCGCGCACTGCCGAACACCACGATGGTATTTTCAATGCCCTGGGCCTGCTGGTCGATTTCGGGCTTGAGCATTTCAAGCTGGATGCGGATGGCGCGGGTTTCGCGCCGCAGCAGGAATTCCGGATCGGCAAAGGCCAGACGGTTGGCGTCGGGCCGCAGCGGCGCGCTGTCAGTGGATAGGGAATGCAGTTCAGCCCAGGCATTGGCCAGCCGGTCTTCGGATAAGTCTTGTGTTTGTTCCATGGGCTTGGGTTTCGGTGAGGCGTGAACCGGGTGGTTGACCACCCGGTCACGCGTTAGGCAAGGTAAGGAAAGCGACGGGTAACGCAACCATCATAAAGACGGTTTGTGTCGCGCTTGGTGCGGGGAAATAAAAAAAGGCTCCCAATGGGAGCCTTTTGGCGGGGCAGGATGATGCCGGATCAGACACGCTTGCGGTATTCGCCGGTACGGGTGTCGATTTCAACCACGTCCCCCTGGGCCACGAAGATTGGCACGCCGATTTCAAAACCGGTGGCCAGCTTGGCCGGCTTGAGCACCTTGCCGGACGTGTCGCCCTTGACGGCGGGCTCGGTCCAGGTGATCTCGCGCTGCACGCTGGTGGGCACTTCGACCGAAATCGCCTTGCCGTCATAGAAAACGACTTCGAGTTCCATGCCGTCTTGCAGGTAGTTCAGCGAGTCGCCCATGTTTTCGGCTTCGACTTCGTACTGGTTGTAATCGGCGTCCATGCAGATGTACATCGGGTCGGCAAAGTAGGAATAGGTGCATTCCTTCTTGTCCAGGAAAACCTGGTCGAGCTTGTCGTCGGCCTTGAAGACCTGCTCGGTGTTGAAGCTGGCAATCAGGCTTTTCAGCTTCATGCGCACGGTGGCGGAGTTGCGCCCGCCGCGGCTGTATTCGGTTTTCAGCACGACCATCGGGTCCTTGCCGTGCATGATGACGTTACCGACGCGGATTTCTTGAGCGATTTTCATAGCAATTTCAGTGTGTTGGACCGCTGACCCTGTGCGGCTGTGGTGCAGGTTCTGCGGCGGGTTATAAGACCAAAACCAGGACCGGTTACGGGGGCAGTGACAGCACCAGTGACAGGGCCGGTTTTCAGGCCATTCATGCGTCTTGCCTCAACAGGCCGGACCGCAAAACGCATGATTTTAGCGGTTTTTTGCCACAAAGCTAAGCAGCTTGGTGCACAGGTCGTTCTGGTGCATCAAGCGCTCGCGGGCGCTCCGAACGCAGGCTTGCCAGTCCTGCAGGTCGCGCCGCCCGTCAAGTGCCGCTTCATCACCGGCACCCACCCGGTTCCACGCCTGGTGAAAGCGGCGCAGCGAAGGCGGCGCTTCAAGCAGGTCGAGAAAGGCGTCCAGCTTGGCCAGGTGCGCTGCATCGTCCTGCGGATAGATTTGCCAGACCAGCGGTTTGCCGGCCCAGAGGGCGCGCACCAGCGAGTCCTCGCCGCGCACGAAATTCAGGTCGCAGGCCCACAGGAGATGGTCGAATTCATTCTGGGTCAACTGCGGCAGATATGAAATTGATAGCTGCTTGTGCCCGCTGGTATTGCGCAACAGACCTGTTTTGTCATTAAAAGTGGCTTGAACGGCATGGCTTGCCCGGCCGGCCGCAACGAGCAGGTGCACCGGCTCGCCGTCCAGGCCGTGCTGATCCATCTGCTTCAGCAGGCCTGGCAGCGCGCCGGGTTCGTAACAGAACAGCGAAACCAGCCTTTCCCCCCTGAACGCAATGCCTTGCGCGGCCAGCCAGGCCTGCCGGTCAAAGCGGGCCTGCCGGTCGGCCAGTCCGGGCTCGCGCAACAGGCCGCCGGTGGCTGCTGTAAAGCCCGGGTAGAAAAACCATTTGTTCCAGCCCGCCGCCGGGCCGCGCTGGACCCGCGAGGGCAGGGCATGGCAACGCTCGACATACGCCTCAGCAGACAGGTATTCCAGGTTAATCCATACGGGTTTCAGGCCGTTTGCGCTTTGCTGGTCTGCACAAGCAGCTATGAATTCAGGATCTGCATCACATCCGAACGCTTCGATCAGCACATCGCAGGGCTGCGAGGCCAAATCCGCAGCCTGGAGGTCGAAAGGCTGTGTCCAGGCAACAACCTGAACATTGTCGCAACCGCCAGGCGCCATCCATTGCAGCGCGCCAGCGTCGTCCACCCACAGGCGCACCCGGTGGCCGCGCGTCGCCAGGTCGGCCGCCAGACGCCAGCACACGCCAATGTCCCCGTAGTTGTCGATGACTTTGCAAAAAATGTCCCATTGCAGGCGGTGATTCATGAAAGGATTGTCCACAATACGGCCATCCCGCAACCTTGACACCATGACCCCAACCCACGAATTCGACCCCCAACTGCTCAGCGAAGTGGCGGCACTGCCGCCCTTGCCAGGCGTTTACCGCTATTTCGATGAGCAGGGCAGCGTGCTCTATGTCGGCAAGGCGCGCAACCTGAAAAAGCGCGTCACCAGCTATTTCCAGAAAAACCATGGCGGCACCCGGATCGGCCACATGATCACTAAGATCGTGCGCATGGAAACCACGGTGGTGCGCTCCGAGGCCGAGGCGCTGCTGCTGGAAAACAACCTGATCAAGACGCTCCACCCGAAGTACAACATCCTGTTCCGGGACGACAAGAGCTATCCATACCTGAAGCTGACCGCAGCCCAGCCGCGGCCCGAGGGTGGCGCGCCTTCAGCCATCGCCTTTCCGCGCATTGCCTACTACCGGGGCGCGGTCGAGAAAAAGCACCGTTATTTCGGCCCTTATCCCAGCGCGTGGGCCGTCAAGGACACCATTCTTTTGCTGCAAAAGGTGTTCAGGCTGCGCACTTGTGAAGACACGGTGTTCAACAACCGCACGCGGCCCTGCCTGCTGTACCAGATCAAGCGCTGTTCGGCGCCGTGCGTGGGTCATCTGTCGGCCGAGCAGTACGCGCTGGACACGGCGAATGCCGAGCGGTTCCTGCAGGGCCAGACGCAGGAAATCCTGGGTGAGCTGGAAAAGAAAATGCTGGTGCATTCGGACCGGCTGGAGTTTGAGCAGGCCGCCGAGTTGCGCAACCAGATGTCGGCCCTGTCGAAAATCCTGCACCAGCAGTCGATGGAAATTGGCGGTGACAAAGATGTGGACATCCTGGCGGTGAAAGTGCAGGGCGGCAAGGCCTGCGTCAACCTGGCGATGGTGCGCGGTGGCCGGCATCTGGGCGACCGGCCGTATTTTCCGACGCATGTGGAGCATGCCGCCGACGTGGCTGCGCTGGATGCCGAGCCCGATTCGCCAGCGGTTGCGCTGAAGGAAAAATCGCTGGAGGCACTGGTGTTGGAGGCCTTCATTGCCCAGCACTACATCGATGTGCCGGTGCCGCCCACGCTGGTGGTCAGCGAGCCGGTGGACAAGGAGTTGATGGCTGCGCTGGCCGACCAGACCGGCAGCCGCGTCGCCGCGATTCACCAGCCACGCGAGCAGCGCCGCGTGTGGCTGGAAATGGCGCAGACAAATGCCGGCCTGCAACTGGCGCGGCTGCTGGCCGAGCAGGGCTCGCAACAGGCCCGCACCCGGGCACTGGCCGAAGCGCTGGAATTGCCGATGGACAACCTGGACGCGCTGCGCATCGAGTGCTTTGACATTTCGCACACGGCGGGCGAGGCGACCCAGGCGTCGTGCGTGGTCTTCAAGGAACACAAGATGCAGAACAGCGAATACCGCCGCTACAACATCGAAGGCATCACCCCCGGCGACGACTATGCCGCCATGCGCCAGGTGCTCACGCGGCGCTACAGCAAGCTGGCCGAGGCAGCGCGCAATGGCGAGGCCATGCTGCCCGACCTGGTGCTGGTCGACGGCGGCAAGGGCCAGGTCTCGATGGCGCGCGAGGTGTTTGTCGAACTCGGGCTGGACCTGGGGTTGATCGCCGGCGTTGAAAAAGGCGAGGGCCGCAAGGTCGGGCTGGAAGAGCTGGTGTTTGCCGACGGCCGGGAAAAGGTTTACCTGGGCCGCGACTCGGCAGCACTGATGCTGATCGCCCAGATTCGCGACGAGGCGCACCGCTTCGCCATCACCGGCATGCGCGCCAAGCGGGCCAAGGTGCGGGTGGGCGGCAGCCGGCTCGAAGACATTGCCGGCATTGGTCCGAAAAAGCGCGCCAGCCTGCTGCAGCGCTTTGGCGGCGTGCGCGGCATCGCCTCGGCCAGCGTCGAGGACATCGCCATGGTCGATGGCATTTCCACCGAACTGGCCGAGGAAATCTACCGGGCGCTGCATTGACGGCGCAACGCGGCGCTGCTTGTCGCGCACAGGACGGCCGCATCGCTTACGCAGCCGGTCTGCCGCTCATGCCAAAATCGGTGCCATGTTCCTGACCATCCCCACCATAATGACCTGGACTCGCATCATCGCGATTCCGCTGATCGTGGGAGTCTTTTACCTGAACATTCCTGCGGCTGAACGCAACCTGATCGCCACGGTGATGTTCGTCGTGTTTGCCGCCACCGACTGGCTTGACGGTTATCTGGCACGCAAGCTGAACCAGACATCGTCGTTTGGTGCTTTCCTGGACCCGGTGGCCGACAAGTTCCTGGTCTGCGCTTCGCTGCTGGTACTGGTGCATCTACAACGGGCCGATGTATTCGTGGCGCTCATCATCATCGGCCGCGAGATCGCCATTTCTGCGCTGCGCGAATGGATGGCACAGATCGGCGCCTCGCGCAGCGTGGCGGTTCACATGCTCGGCAAAGTCAAGACGACAGTGCAGATGATCGCGATTCCTTTCCTGCTTTACGACGGCCGCCTGTTCGGCATCATCAACACCCCCGTCTGGGGAACCTGGCTGATCTGGCTGTCCGCCATCCTGACGGTCTGGTCGATGGCCTATTACCTGCAAAAAGCGATTCCTGAAATTCGCGCTCGGGCCAAATGAATGTTTCCTGACGCAAGCCGGTTGTGAGTCTTTCGCCGCCCTCCAGTCCCCTGATCCGGGCCATGCCCGCCGTGTTTGTGCTGATCTGGAGCACCGGCTTCATCGTGGCCAAGTTCGGCCTGCCGTACGCGCCGCCGCTGACCTTTCTGGTGCTGCGCTATGCGTTTTCCATTGCCTGCTTTTTGATCTGGATCGGTTTCAGCCGCGCCCGCTGGCCGCGCGCGCGCCAGCAGTGGCTGCACCTGGCTTTGAGCGGTGTGCTGATGCATGCCGGCTACCTCGGTGGGGTCTGGGTCGCGGTGAAAAGCGGCATGGGCTCTGGCTTGGCGGCATTGATCGTTGGACTGCAGCCGGTGCTGACTGCGCTGTGGCTTTCATGGGCCAGCGCATCGGGTTCTTCCACAGCGACAAAAACGCAGGTCACGCCCCGCCAGTGGGCCGGGCTGGCTTTGGGGCTGGGCGGCTTGCTGCTGGTGGTGGCGCGCAAATTCGGCAGCGGCAGCGAAGTGACCGCGCTCACGCTGGGCTGTACGGTATTTGCCTTGGGTTGCATTACCGTGGGAACCCTGTACCAGAAGCATTTTGTCCAGCCGACCGACGTGCGCACCGCCAATGCTATACAACTGGCCGCCGCCTTGCTGGTCACGCTGCCGTTTTCCTTCCTGGAAACCGAGGCGATTGTCTGGAATGCTGAATTCATCGGCGCCATGGCCTGGGCGGTGCTGGCGCTGACGCTGGGCGGCAGTTCGCTGCTGTACCTGCTGATCCAGCGCGGCGCGGCCACGGCGGTCACCAGCCTGCTTTACCTGGTGCCGCCCACCACGGCCGTGATGGCCTGGTTATTGTTTGGAGAAGCCATCACGCTGGCGACCGTGGCAGGCACGGCGCTCACAGCCCTGGGCGTCAGCCTGGTGGTGCGGCCCGCTAAGCCGCAGGCTGCGTAATTTTCCAGGGCTCGTCCTGGAATTGCATGACCAGAAAGTCGATCAGCAGCCGGATGCGGCGGGGCGAATCCGTGCGATAAGGTGCCAGCCAGTGGATGTCGGCATCCGGCATTGCATAGCAATCCAGCACCCGCACCAGCTGGCCAGAAGCCAGCCAGGGTTCGATATCCCACAGGCTGCGCAGCATGATGCCGCGCCCGTCCAGGCACCAGTCACGCACAAGTTCTCCGGAATTGCTAGACAACGGACCGCGCACCCTGACCTGTTCGTGTGTTTTGCTGTTGCCTTTGTGCAGCGTCCAGGTGCCGAAGCTTTGGCTCTGTGCAGGGGCGTTTTCACGCACGATCAGGCAGGCATGGTCATGCAATGCATTCAACGTCAACGGTTCACCCTGCAGCCGGAGGTATTCGGGCGACGCTACCAATACGCGCTGGTTGCGCGCCAGCCGGCGTGACACCCATTGGGCCGCCTGCCTGCCTTGGACCTGCCACAGCCAGATGGCGCCATCAAATCCTTCGCTTGCAAGGTCAGGCAATTGCTCGGTGAGCTGCAGCTGGATGTCGATGCGCGGATAGAGTTCCTGGAACAGGGCCAGCGCCGGCCCCAGCCACAGGCGTCCAAAGCCAAAGGTCGCGGCCAGCCGTATCAAGCCACAAGGCTCGGCCTTGCGCTCCTGAAGCTCGGCCTCAAGCGCGTCGAAGCCCTGCAGCAACGCCAAGGCCCGTTCATAGACGGTTTCGCCCTCTGCCGTGGGGCTGACACGCCGGGTGGTCCGCTGGAACAGCCGCTGTCCCAGCCGTGCCTCCAGTGCCGCTAGCCGCTTGGTGACGACAGGCGGCGCCAGATTCAGGCTGCGCGCGGCTGCGGCCATATTGCCATGGTCGCGTACCGCCACTACCAGTTCCAGATCGCTGCGTTCCATTGTTGCCTCAATAGAAATTATTTGTTGCCAAATTATTGCTTGAACCATCTATTTTATTGCGACAAAATCCTGCCAGGTTGTGGCGCATGCAATCTGCTTAAAACGGATAAAAATTTAGGCTTATCCATGTTTGAAGGCTTCGTTTCCAGTGACGTCTACAGTCCCGCCAAAATCCTGCACAGCTGTGGCGGGAACGCGTCAGCGATCTATCCGGCGCAAGCGTTGCGTGCGGATACCACATGGTGGAAGAGGCCCCGGAGCAAGTGCTGGCGCAGGCACTCGAATTTTTCAAAACTGAACCAAAGGAAAACACCATGAACAAAACACTTGATAAAAAAAGAATCGCCGTCATCGCGGGCGATGGCATCGGCAAGGAAGTCATGCCTGAAGGCATTCGTGTGCTGGAAGCCGCAGCGGTCAAATACGGGATTGACCTGCAGTTTGATCATTTCGATTTTTCCAGCTGGGACTATTTTGAAAAACACGGCAAGATGCTGCCCGACAACTGGAAAGACCAGATTGGGGGACATGACGCAATCTACTTTGGCGCAGTAGGCTGGCCCGACAAGATTGCCGACCATCTGTCGCTCTGGGGTTCGCTGCTGCTGTTCCGTCGCGAATTTGACCAGTACATCAACCTGCGGCCTGCACGGCTCATGCCTGGCATCATCGCGCCGGTCGTGCGGCGAGACGGTAGTCCGCGCCAGCCAGGAGAGATTGATTTCTACATCGTGCGTGAAAACACCGAAGGTGAATATTCGAGCATCGGCGGCAGGGCATTTCCGGGCACCGAACGGGAGTTTGTGCTGCAGGAGTCGGTGTTTACACGCATCGGCGTTGATCGGGTGCTGAAGTTTGCCTTTGAGCTGGCGCAGACGCGACCCAAAAAACATCTGACCAGCGCGACCAAATCCAACGGTATTTCCATTTCGATGCCCTATTGGGATGAACGTGTTGCAGAAATGGCAAAAAACTATCCGGCGATCCAGCTCGACAAGTTCCACATCGACATCCTGACCGCGCATTTTGTGCAACGACCGGACTTTTTTGACGTGGTTGTGGCCAGCAATTTGTTTGGGGACATCCTGAGTGATCTGGGGCCTGCCTGCACGGGAACCATCGGCATTGCGCCCAGCGCCAACCTTAATCCGGAGGGCAAGTTTCCTTCGCTGTTCGAGCCGGTCCATGGCTCGGCGCCAGACATTGCCGGGCGCGGCATTGCCAATCCCATCGGCCAGATCTGGTGCGGTGCCATGATGCTGGAATTTCTGGGATACAAGGACGCCCATGATGGCATTCTTGCCGCTATTGAACAGGTTCTCAGTCCCGAGAGCGGTGCGCCACGCACGCCTGATCTGGGAGGTCAGGCGGGTACGATGGACATTGGTAAAGCCATCGCGCAAGTGTTGGCTAACGGGTAAAAATGCATGTTGTCAAGCATGAAAATTAAAGCGCATGCCTGGCAACACAATCAGAATTCACCAAAACAAAGCTAGAATTCTGCTCCACCGCTTAAATACTTGCGTCATGTTGACAGCTTGGAAGTCCATGGCTTTAATGGATCCAGATGCCAAACTGTCCTGGCGGTCCTTCCGACATCGCACTTCCGTTTGTCGCGGAAACAGGTATCAAGCCAACCAGAACAACTGATCAAATGACGAGGTGTTTTTTGTGAACAAGACTGAATTGATTGAGCACATTGCCCAGAATGCCGACATTTCCAAGGCTGCGGCAACGCGTGCTCTGGAGTCCACCATCAGCGCGGTGAAGGCCACGCTGAAAAAAGGAGGCTCTGTGTCTCTGGTGGGTTTTGGTACCTTTGCTGTTGGTAAACGTGCAGCACGGACGGGCCGAAATCCCCGGACTGGCGATGCGATTAAAATCAAGGCAGCCAAGGTTCCTAAATTCCGTCCAGGCAAAGCGCTCAAGGATGCGCTGAACTGATGTAATGTTTGTACAGTGGGGTGCTTAGCTCAGTTGGTAGAGCAGCGCCTTTACACGGCGTAGGTCGGCGGTTCGAGTCCGTCAGCACCCACCACCCACTAAAAAGAAAAGGCGAACCAGGGTTCGCCTTTTTTCGTTGTTGTGCCCGTTCGGGCCGTCATACAGGAAATTCGAAGATGTTTGATTTCATTCGCAAGCACACCAAATGGACAATGGCATTGCTGTTTTTGCTGATCGTACCGTCCTTCATACTGGTTGGCATGAACAGCAATCCTTCCGCTGAAAAAGGCCGTGTGGTGGCCAAGGTGGACGGCACTGAAATTAGCCAGCCTGAATGGGATCGGGAGCATCTTAAAGAAGTCGACCGTCTGCGCGCCTCCATGCCGACGCTGGATGCCAAACTGCTCGATACACCTGAGGCACGCTATGCCACGCTGGAACGCATGGTTCGTGACCGCGTGGTTGCCGTGGCTGCTGAAAAACTCAAGCTCTCCACCAGCGACCAGCATCTTGCGCGGGAATTGCAGAGCAGTCCTGAAATTGCCGCCTTGCGTCGCGCCGATGGTTCGCTTGACATGGAGCGCTATCGCCAATTGCTCGGTGCCCAGGGTTTGAGTCCGGAAATGTTTGAAGCCAATGTGCGGTCTGATTTGTCCCGGCGACAGGTTCTGGCGGGTGTCGCCAACAGCGGCTTGACTTCCAGTGTGGCAGCTGACCTCGCATTGAACGCTTTTTTTGAAAAGCGGGAGATCCAGCTGGCACGATTCAACGCTGCTGATTACGCCGCAAAGCTCATTCCGTCAGAATCCGACATCGAGCAGTTCTACAAGGCCAATGAAAACCTTTTCCAGGCACCCGAACAAGCCAGCATCGAATATGTTCTGCTCGACCTCGACACGTTGACCAAAGGTATTACGGTCAATGAAGCGGACCTCAAGACTTATTACGAGCAGAACGCGAAACATTTGAGTGGCACGGAAGAGCGTCGGGCCAGCCACATCCTGATTACCGCTCCGGTCAGCGCGCCAGCTGCTCAGCGTGAGGAAGCGAAGGCAAAAGCTGAGGCATTGCTCGCAAGTGTTCGAAAAGCCCCTGATACCTTCGCTGACGTTGCCCGAAAAAACTCGCAGGATCCGGGCTCTGCGCCCAGCGGTGGCGATCTTGACTTTTTTGGCAGAGGCGCCATGGTCAAGCCATTTGAAGACGCTGTTTTTTCGATGCAAAAGGGTGATATCAGCGATGTGGTCGCGTCTGACTTTGGATACCACATTATCAAGCTGACCGACATCAAGGTGCCCAAACAACGAAGTTTTGAAGAAATGAAGCCTACGCTTGAAGCGGACCTGAAGAAGCAGCAGGCACAAAAGAAATTCTCTGAAACCGCTGAAGCCTTTTCAAATGGTGTGTATGAACAGTCCGACAGCTTGAAGCCTGTGGCTGATCGTTTGAAACTTGAAATCAAAACCGCTGGGAACGTACTGCGTCAGCCAGCTGCAGGCGCAACCGGTCCGCTGGCAAATACCAAGTTTCTCAATGCGCTTTTCTCACCTGATTCAACCGAGAAAAAACGCAACACCGAAGCCGTTGAGGTGGGCTCCAACCAGTTGGTGTCAGGACGCATTGTCCAGTACACCCCGGCGCAAACCTTGCCTTTGACCGAGGTCAGAGGCATCGTGCGCCAGCGCTGGCTGGCGAAGCACGGTGCCGAAGAGGCCCGCAAGGATGGAGTTGCCAAACTTGCGGCCTGGAAGGCCGCACCCGCTGCGGCGGCCTTGGCCTTGCCGATACTGGTATCGCGTGAACAGAACCAGCAGTTGCCAGCGCCACTTGTTGATGCTGCGCTGCGTGGTGACAGCAACGTTTTGCCATTTTTTACGGGAGTCGACTTGGGTTCACAGGGCTATGCCATCATCAAGGTCAACAAGGTTGTGCCGCGTGACCAACCAGCCGACGCAACAGCCCTGCAAGAGCGCAACCAGTACAGCCAACAGTGGACATCTGCCGAAACGCTGGCTTATTACAATGGTTTGAAGGATCGATTCAAGGCAGAGATACTGGTAGCCAAGCCCGCAGTTGTTCAGCCAAATGCGGAAGCTGTCCAAAGCAGGTAAATCATGCTCTCTTTAACGCTATAATTTGAAGTTACGGTGGCTGTAGCTCAGTTGGTAGAGTCCAGGATTGTGATTCCTGTTGTCGTGGGTTCGAGCCCCATCAGCCACCCCATTCATACTTAGCGTTCATGTAAGTGTTTGATTTCTTTATGAATCAAGCACTTACCGCCAGATATAAATTCTGGTTGTTACACGACCTGTCACACAACTACGTGGAGCAGGAACGTGAAAGCAATCTCAGAAAATCTTTATGAACGCGGCATTAACGGCATCAAATACTGCCGTCGCCGTATACCCGCCGCACTCTTGGCGGCGTATCCCCCTAAAAAAACGCACATTGTTCGCAGTCTAGGCACGTCCGACCTGCGCGTGGCCAAACAACGCCTCAAAGTCGAAATAAATCGGATTGATGCTGAGTTTGCCCAGAAACTTGCTGCGTTACAGCAAAAACAGGCGTCCTACTCTAGGAAGAAGCTCGATTCCTTGTCCAACGAGCAACTGAATGCGTTGGCGGACCATTGGGTTCGGCAGGTGTTGCTCAATGACGAGCGCCAGCGAAGTGAGGGGCTCGACGACGACGAGTTCGACGAACTGGGGGCGCGGCTGGAGGAGCAACGTGCCCAATTGGGTCGAATGCTGGCCACGGGTCGGTCCGACAAAATTTTGCCCGCCATGCACGGATTTATTCACCTTTGCGGGCTGGATGTCGAAATGTCACCCGAGGAGTCCAAGCGAGCCGGTGCGGCCTTCCTTAGTGCCGTCGTGACCTCTTTGGACCACCAGCGCGCCCGACAAGGCGGACAGGTCGTTAAAACCAACGACGTGGCACCCGAAGTGCTAACGCCCAAGGAGGTTGCTACAAACGAAGACGGCAAATCGTCAAAGCAGGGGCCCGATTGGGATGCGGTATTCATTGCCTGGCGCGACTACGTTAGCAATCGGCCGAAAAGTACCGCTATTGCCACTCAGACACCATGGCGTGAGCTTCAGCGGTTCGCCACCGAAAATGGTGTAGACCAGCCCGGCGAGCTCACTCCTGAGCTGATGCGAAAGTTTGTGGATGTGATGGCTGCACGCGGTCTTGCCGTCATCACACTCAATGAGCGGTTGGCCAAAATCAAGTCCCTTTTCAAGGTCGTCAAGGGCAGGGGTGTGCTCTCCATCAATCCAGCCGCAGACACCTTGGGCTTGAAGCAGAACAGCTTTGAAAAGCGCGAGAAGCGTCGATTGCCTTTTGACAATGCTGACTTGGGGAACATTTTTTCATCGCCGATTTTTAACCACCAGCAACTGCGCTCGCAGGGCCAGGCAGGAGAGGCGACCTACTGGATTCCAATACTTATGTATTACACCGGTGCGCGGACTGAAGAAATTGCTGGTTTGGCCCTTGCCGATGTGGTGCAGGACCCTGAGCATGGCTGGTATTTCAACATCATCGACCGTCCGTCTCAAGACGATGATTTGTTTTCTGAAGAGCAGAAAGCCGAGAAAAAGAAATCAAATATCGACGGCAAAGCTCAACTGCAATGGCGACTCCTTAAAAATGGAACCTCCATTCGGAAAGTGCCCCTGGCAACCGAACTTATTAACCTGGGGCTGTTTCGCTACATGGATTCCGTTCGAGAAAAAGGCGAAGTCTCACTGTTTCCATCGTTGAGCCATGACTGGCATGACAAGCTTTCGGGTGCATTTTCCAAGTTTTTTGGGCGTTATAAAACGAAGATATTGGGTATCCATGAGCCCAAAAAAGTGCTTTATTCCTTTCGCCACACCATGAAAGATGCGATGACGAATGCGCGCGTGGAAACAAAATATCTCCAGCGCATCCTTGGTCATGCCAGCGGCGAAGGTTCGATAACGGATGGGTACGGTTCTGCCGATGTTCCGTTGGACGCCTTGATGGACGAATTCCGAAAGGTGAAGTTTTTCCCAATTGATGCGCATTCATGGCAGCCTGGGAAGGGACGTGTCAAATTCCCGAAACTGCCCAAGACAACCGGCACTGGGAAATCAACATAATTTGCAGTCTATGTAATTTACGTATTGGAGATTTGCGTCAATATTACGGGTACAAGTAAAAGAAAAAGCCACCGTATAAGGGTGGCTTTTTAAAATCAAATTATTGTTGTTCGTCGAACCACTCCCGTTACCTTCGTTACCCTGTCAGCTGTATAGAGTTGACCAATCCGACTCTTCCTGCGCTACCGCTGCTTCCTGCCGGTCCGGTGCGTGTATCGGCGGCTTTACCGGCGCAGTGGCCTGAGGGAGCACCTGCTGAGCTGCGTGAGCCTTTTCTTTGACTGCTTCTTTGATAGCAGCAGGGCCAGCTGATTTATCCATATCCTGCGATGCTGCTACCTTGGAGACCTTGGTGGCTTCAAAAGCAATGATGAGTAGCGTCCCAGTGGGCTTGCCTTCGCGTGAAAGATAGAAGTCCGTTTTCAATTTTCCGGTAACCCTGGCGAAGTCTCCTTTGTTAAGCTGCGGGTTTTCGTCGACCATCATTCTTATGGTGAACCAGGTCGGGCCCGTATCCAAGCCCCTTTGGCTCTCTGCCAATCGGAATTCGTAATAACCCTTGTTGGTGCTCTTGCTCACCTTGCGTTCAGGCGGTGAAGCCACGTTTCCAAAAACTTGCATGTGTTGTCCTCAAAATTGGTTCTATCAAGATGACGAATTTCGTCATACGAGTCGTATAGCAACCTGAATTTTTGATTTGACGGTGGATTATGGAATGTGAGGAGGCTGAGGTCGCCTGCTGAGGAACCGTCGCGCCGGTGTACAAGGACACCAACTTTGGTGGCAGAAAGAAGAGGCGTTGCAGGTGCTGGATGAGGCAAGTGCTCTGCCACCGGAATACCCAGGATGGATGTTGGCCATGCAGGGGCAGTACCGCGCTAAACTTCCTGAGAAGGTTTAAGTTCGGTGCATGGGAACTCTCATTTCATCCAAAAATCACCACTACGAAAGTAATATTTCAATGCGTTCAACCCACCTTATTTCTTGCGTCACCCTTGCCACCGTTCTCGCACTCACAACTGGCGCAGCTAGCGCCAAAGGTTGCCTCAAGGGCGCTGCGGTGGGGGCTGTAGCCGGACATGTCGCAGGACACCATTCCGTGCTCGGTGCGGTTGGTGGCTGCGTTGTTGGTCGTCATATGGCGAACAAAAAGGCTAAAGAAGAAGCATCACAGAAGAGTAGTGTGACGTCACAGCCACATGCAGCCTCAGACGCGAATCACGTTTAGCTGGTTGACGACAATTACCGTGGTTGGTTAGAGGCCTACACCGGGCGGGTCCGGGAGGCGGGGCTACCGTTGAACCTTCGAACACACATCGAAGGTAGGCGGCATGCCCGGCAAGAGAATCACGGACCACCAAGTGCACAAGTACAAGCAACACCGAATCAAGCTAAGTCAAGTAGCCTCTGCTGCCAAAGCGGGCATCAGCGAGCGAAGCGCCCGGCGTATTGAAGACGCGCAAAGCCTGCCCTCCCAGCGTCCCGAGCGGAACTGGCGCACCCGAGAAGACCCGCTGAGTGCGGTTTTGGACAGCGAAGTCATCCCACTGTTGCAAACCGATGCCCGGCTCAACGCCGTCACCCTGCTCGAAGAACTCCAGCGCCGCTATCCCGGCCAGTGGGACACAAGCGTGCTGCGGACCCTGCAGCGACGCATGCGCCTGTGGCGTGCCAAGTTTGGAGCCGAGCGGGAGGTCTACTTTGCCCAGGAACACCCGCCAGGGCGCCAAGGCATCTCGGACTTCACCGTGGCTGATGAACTGAAAGTGGAGATTGCCGGCGTGGCGTTTACTCACCGTCTGTACCAAGTTGCACCGGCCTATTCGGGATGGCGCCACGTTACGGTCATCGACTCCGGCTAGCCGGTGATTCGGGAGGCCTCTACTTCAGGTTGTTGCCTTGCGCAGCCATTGCCTGTTCCTGCTTGGCGTGGTTGGCCAGGTACTCGGCGTGTTGCGCCTCGGTGCGTCGGGTGCCCAGACTGGTGAGATGCTCGCGCAGTTTGTCGGCGGGCAGGTCGGCGCCGTAGGAGGGGGTACCGGGTTGCTGCCGCCACGACTCGTGCAGGCTGCCGTCGTCCACGGCGTCAAAGCCCAGTTCCTGAACCAGGGCCATGACTTTTTGCTTCGCCGCCGCATCGTCGCCGGCCACCGGCAGGGAGATGCGGCCGGGCGAGCCGGCGGGCAGGCCCTTGTTTTGGAGGTGGTCGGCGTAGATGTTGTTGAATACCTTCACCACCGGGCGGCCTAGGTGCTGCTGCACCCATTCGCTTTCAGTGAGGTCACCAGTTTCCAGCTCCGGCATCTGGCCGTCGCGCAGCATGGGGTAGTAGTTGCTCGTGTCGATGACCGGCACGTCGGCCGCCACGCCCGCGAACAGGTCTTTGGGCAGGTCGGGGATGTTTTTGAGCGGAATGGTGACCACGATGATTTCGCCGTGGCGGGCCGCTTCCTGGGCCGTAACCGGCTTGGCGCCGGTTTTTTGGGCCACGTCTTTCAGCGTTTCAGGCCCGCGCGAGTTGGCGATGTAAACCGAGTGTCCGAGGCTGACGAGCCGCACAGCGAGGGCGCTGCCGATGTGGCCGGCCCCGATGATTCCAATGTTCATATAGTCCTTAGATTTAAGAGGTTTGCACGGCGAGGAGTTGCCTCCGCAGTTAGTTAAACAGCGACGACGACGAACTGCTTATTTTGGCGGGTAGCCGCCGGAGTTCACGGTGGGCAACATCAGTTAATCAAGCGAAGCTGATAAAACTAAACTCCATATTACGCTCCAAAGGTGCGGTGTGTCCGACAGGTGTTGGCGCCGATTGAATATTGACCAGCTAGGGGTGCGGCAGTATGCGCAACACATCGAAGGCTGGCTGGGTGGTCAATGCATTGTGAACCTGCCAAGGGCCAGACCTGCGCAAGGCCAGCGCGTTGGTCGCTCCATTGACTCCTTGCAGCCCGACGGCGGTGTGCAGGTTATCAACCGCTGCCGGCAAGGCAGCGGTGAGATGAAGGAAGCGCTCGGCAGCGGCCGGCAGATTGGGGATGCGACGTCTTCAAAACTGGAGGTTCGTTTCGCCCCGGCCTGGCTGTCCTTCCTTCCCATGGTGTGGGGCGACCACTGGGTCATCGACCTGGACCCGGCTTACCAGCTCGTGGCCGTCAGCGAGCCCAAGCGAGAGTACCTGTGGATTTTGTCCAGAAGCATGAAGGTCGACTCTGCCGCGTACGATGCATTGTTGGGTCGGCTGACACGCAAAGGGTTTGACCTTCAGCGGCTGGAAAGGACCCTCCAGCAGGAGTGACGTGGGGTAGCGAAGAGGCCGATGGCCGCCTGGCACGGCTCTGCCGTTCATCGTTTGGTTTATAAATCCACGGAATTCGGTTTGAACATGCTCGTCGGGCCAGATGCAAAAAAGTGGCATGCTCGCTCCCATGGGTAAAGTGACCGTCCATTGCGCTGTGTGGCCCCTTAGTGCGAAAGTAGTGCGCGTGAAACTCCTTGTCCGCATTTCCCTTGCCGCTGTCGTTTCCTCCTTGTACCCGCCTGCGTATGCGGAAACGCTGCGGTGCAATGGCCACATCGTTGAAACAGGCGACTCGCGCCTGTCTGTCCGCTACCACTGCGGGGAGCCGTTGCTTCAGGATTCCTACTGTGCGCCGGTCTACTATTACCCTGGATTCCAGCTTGTGCCCGAGCCGTTTGCCAGCTCGGTCGTTCCTTGCCTAGTGGTCGATGAATGGCTGTACGACCGTGGTCCCGGCAATCTCGTCGCGACGGTGCGCTTTCCTGCGGGTGTGGTGCAGTCCATCACCTACGGCGCGCGGGCAACGCCGTAATAACGGGCGTTGACGTGATGGTGGTTGAAGGCACAGTTCCGGGGGCTTATTCACCCCTTGGCATAGTGAAAGCCATATTTTGTCCATTGTTCTCTCATCAACCAGTTGCGGCTGTTGCCCATTGACCCTTAGCGGCGTAGCATCCTTGTTCAAGCAACCTGGCAGAAAGAGGCTCAGCCATGAGGCTTCACGGTCGCACATTACTTCGCCAGCGCATTTTCATTGCAGCATGCTTGGGCTCAATGTTGGCCCCGGTGCTAGCGGCCGAATGTGATGGCTCCTTGGCGTCCAACCTAGGCGGTTTGCGCCGCGCATGGCTGCTTTCTGATGGAGGTGTTGCCGCGTTCGCCAAGCTCAACATCAACATTGATGGCTATGCACGCGCCTACCATCCGCGTAACGCGGAGGCCGGCTCGCTCATCCACCTGTGCAATGCCGGGCGGGTATACCTGCTGGACGGCAACTCGTATGAAGGCTCCGAGAGCAACGCGACGTGCACCGGACGTTTCATGCGGGACGTGGGGCGAATCGGCGCAGCCGGCTGGACCAATCCGTCGGTCGGCGTCGTGAACTGGTACGGCATCCTGGGCCGAGGCTCGGCCAGGGTCAACGGACGCGCCATTCAATCCGTCGTGCCCGTGCTGCAGAAGGACGGCTCGGGCTTTTATGTCTCGCCGACCACGCTGGCCGACCGTTCTTTCGCTGACGAAGCGGAGCAGACGCGCTACGTGAATCCGCTTAGTATTGCCGCTGCCGTCGCGCCGCGCAGTCTTCTCGCCAAAGGCGTCGCGATGGGGTCGTTTGGCGTGGCGTACAACGTCAACCGGCGCATTGCCGTGCCGTTCGTGGTCGGCGACGCGGGTCCGCGCATTGGGGAGGGCAGCGTCGCGCTGGCGCGGCTCGCCGCCGGTTTGCCACTCAAAGACAACGTGACACGCCTCGAGCGTTTTGCAGGCCAGGTGGATGCGCCCCATGTGCTGTGGGTGTTTTTCAAAGATGCTGCAGAGAAGTTTGACAGCCACAGCGAAGCGGCGACGACCGCAAAAGCGCAAGCCGCGTACCAGGCATGGGGCGGGGATGCCCGGCTGGCGAGCTGCGTCGAGCAGGTGCCCCGGAATTAGCCTAACCGAGACCGAGCGCATGGCTTGCCTAGGTGCGGCCTTGTTGCTGGCACGATGGTCGCCAATAAGCGCATGAAGTTCGTACCGGTTGGATTTTTAATCCTGGTGCTTCCAACTCAGTTCTGCTCCCTGTCAGTCCTTATATTTATATGTCTTTTTGAATCCAGAATGCAGCCATGCTTGAACTTCGACCGAACTGTGAATGCTGCGACCGTGACCTACCACCGGAATCCAGCGAGGCCCGCATCTGCTCGTTTGAATGCACTTTCTGCGTTTCCTGCGCACAGACGGTGCTGATGGGCATCTGTCCCAACTGCGGGGGCGAACTGGTCGCCAGGCCCAGACGACCGGCATGCAAGCTTGAAAGTAATCTAGCCTCGACGAAGCGCATTTTCAAGCCAGGCGGTTGCGCCCAGCCTGCATCGCTTGAATAGCCATCCCGAGCTTCACGCCGGTGATAAAACAGCGTGTTGCCAGTGCGGGCGCCAAACCTGTTGGGTGGCCCAACCGTACACTGCCGACAGCAATTTCAATTTTCCCAAAAGAAAGACCGAGCACCCAACATGGCAGGACCCACCACTGATTTCTGGCAAGAGCGTTTTGAGAAAAAGCAAACTGGCTGGGACCGCGGTGCAGCAAGTCCCCAGCTGCTGGCATGGCTGGACAGTGAGGCCTTAAAGCCATGCCGGATTGCCGTTCCCGGTTGTGGCAGCGGCTGGGAAGTGGCCGAACTGGCTCGGCAAGGATTTGACGTGGTCGGCATCGACTACACCCCGGCAGCGGTCGAGCGGACCCGGGCTCTGTTGTCGGCCCAAGGCTTGATGGCCGAGGTCTTGCGGGCAGATGTCTTGGCATATCAGCCGGACAAGCCGTTTGATGCCATTTACGAGCAGACCTGCCTGTGCGCGCTTCATCCTGACCATTGGGTGGAGTACGCCAGGCAGCTTCAAAAGTGGCTCCCAGGGCAGTATTTGGGCACTGTTCATGCAGATGATTCGACCGGAAGCGACCGAAGAGGGGCTCATTCAGGGGCCGCCTTATCACTGCGACATCAACGCCATGCGGGCGCTCTTTCCTGCGCAAGACTGGGTGTGGCCCAAGCCGCCCTATGAAAAAGTGCCCCATCCCAACGTTGGCCATGAACTCGGGCTTCATCTGATGCTTCGTCAAGGGCTGTGACTTTGGATTTGACTGAACTCGAATGCAAGCGTTGTGAAAAATCGCTAACGGAATTCATAGCCCGCCGCCGGCCTCCACTACATATCCGAGGCCAGCTCGACATTGGCTACAGAATCGAGGGGCGGAGCGTCGAGATTTTTGAAATTCGACCCGACAGGAAAGACGCTTGCGTTCGGCATGAATCCCCCGTGGCCAAGGCGACTTTCGTGCGAACAAAGGGCATCTGGAAAGTGTTCTGGATGCGCTCAGACCTGAAGTGGCACAGTTACGAGCCCAAAGCAAAGGTGAACACCTTGAAGGAATTCTTGGGAGCAGTTGACCGCGATGAGCACAGTTGCTTCTTTAGCTGAACGCGTCGCGTTTAATGCCACGCAAACGGTGAGCAGAACAGGGGCGGTGACGGGATTTTAAGTAAGGCGCCTGCCTACAGTCATGCTGGTCAGGTTTTCGTTCAAATATCTGTTTTTTTATGGGAAGCGCTCATGCCGGACGAAACCAGACTGGCCCTTGACCTTCTCGCTCTGTCAAGCGTTCTTTGGAGCCGGCAGGGCCATGCCGCCAAATCATCAAATACCCCGGCATCCAGATGCATGCAGTGCTACCACAATATAGCTCCGCCCAATGGGCTAAGGATTAAGGAGATATTTTCGCCGCTTTGACCACAGCATTGCCAATTTGTTTTGAATTCACAATGAAATAATCAGAAACTCCAGATTTAAGCTCGAAGTTTGCTTTCTTTTTTATCTCGCCAATTTGTTGCATTGAGTTTTGGCATGAACTAGGAAATAAATAAATTGCGTCGTTTTTTTGAAAGTTGTCTTGAGGTAATCCACTAGAGACAATACTCCAATACCCTGTATTAACGGTATAAAGCCCTAGTTTTATACTTGTATCAATTGTTAATTTACACTTTTCCTTGTCTCCATCGGTTACAGGCTCTATCTTATCATCCACTTCTCCAAATACTCCCGCATATATCTTCCCTTTTACAGTGCTTGTAGGAATAGTAACCTCTTGGATATAGACGGAGTCTGTCATCCCAAAGAGCGTCTGTGGTCTTGGGAAAAATTCAAGTATAACTTTTTCACTACAAAATTGTTCTTCAGAATCATAGTACTTTGCTCTGTCTTCTGGTTCAGCCTTGAACGTTTGGCCATCTTTACATTTATGATTAAATTTATATTCTCCGTTAGACTTGGTTTTGCCTAGGCGGAGATAACCTGGGTTAAGAATTACTATTCCGGTAACTGATGTTTTTTGCTTGTCAACAAGTTGCACGGTTATTTGAGAATTTTGGCCAAAACCTATTTTAACGTGGCTAGCAATTAATAATAATCCTAAAAATTTAAATATGGATTTTTTCACAATATTCTCCAGTATTTTTAACAATAGAGAAATCGGTAATTAAGCAGGTTTTCTTATGATTAAGCGTTGCCAATAGAAAAGAAAGGTCGCCAGTAGCCATATTCCAGCAATCCCAACAAAGAACCATACCTCATGCCTCACAAACCAAGTCTCCCAAGATGGTTCAGTCATGTATATGGGGTCCTCACTTTCAAATCTTAAAGTCGGCGGTTTATCGCCAATGAAACCAACGAGAATCGAAAATCTCCAGCCAGGGTGAACTTTAGGTATCGTGTATTGTGCAAGGCCTCCCCGATACTTCCATGGGTCGTTGCCCTCAAAAGCAGGTGGTATAGGCTGCATTTCAGTTATGTTACCTAGGATTTGAGTATTTCCTTGAGCCATAAACACTACTGTTAAATTCTTGAATGTTGTGGTGCGCGTGAGGTTTGTGAGTTGTACGGTTATACTTTTGGCGTTAGGCTGCTTTTCGGAAGGATTAGCTACAGCCTGAGAAATTTTATACTCAAGTGTTGGTGAGGTCGTGATGCGACCGACGATGTACGTAGCTGACCAGCCTGCGATAGCTAAAGCGAGAGTAACAAAGAAGGGTACCTTATCGCTATCCATTTTTAGCTCGGTTTTTTTAACTGGCAACAATTATGACTGTTAAATTCTTAAATAATTTTGCTTTAGCAACAAGCAATTTCATTGATTTTTAGCAAATAAGTAAAAATTTCAGATGCAAGAATTTTTAATTTAAAGATACTTCAATATAAGAATTACCATTTAGGTTAACTTTTTACCATCATGTTATTAGCGAGAAAGTTTATTGAATTGAGTAAACTTTCGCAAAGGCTGAGCATGCTCTACTTGTGCGATGCGTCGGTGATAGTTCCTTACGCTTAACTGCTATCAGTATTATGGGTTGCTCCTCATCCACATCACAACTTTACTGTCTCCATATCATCTATGAGAAACTGAGAAAGCACAAGTGCCCATCCTCCAAGCTCAACCGGCCTTCTATAGGGATGACAGTTCTCTAAACCAGCCCGATAGCGAATGCGTATCGCTGGCATCAATCCTGACTTTGGGCAGCCAGATTGGCAGCAACTGAATAATGACGTAGCGCACCAGTATGACCACCATGCTGGGTACGAATGTCTTTTAGGAAAGAATTTTTTGGGCGCCGTTGGCCGTGATGCGCACAATTGCTTCTCAGGGCGAGCGCACTGTGTTGCCTGCTTATGCAAATGGCGGGAACGCCTGTACAGACTTATCAGACCTTTTGCCTGCCGTACGTGACGGTTAGCTTTACGTTCAAACATCTGTTTTTTTAGGTACACCTTCATGCTGCACGAAACCAGACTGACCCTTGCGCTGCGCGCTCTGTTGCATTCAAGGCGAGTCGCTGCCCTGGGGACCCTCGACGATGACGGCAATCCGTTTGTTTCCATGGTTCCCTACGCGATGGAGCCGTCGCTCGGGTTCCTGGTCATCCATGTGAGCGGCTTGGCTGCCCATACAGGCAACCTGCAAGCCCGGCCGAATGTGTCCGTGCTCGTGATGCAGGCGGAGGTGGAGGGCGAGCCGGTCCATGCCTTGTCACGAGTCACGCTGGATGGCTGGGCACGGGTGCTAGAAGCCGGCACGCCCGCCTGGGAAACTTGCCAGTCTGCGTACGTGAAGAGATTTCCGGAAGCTCAATTCATGACCCAACTGGGCGACTTCCGGTTTGTCGCCATCGAGCCCAAAGGTGCCAGGCAGGTGGCGGGCTTCGGCGCGGCGCGCTCAATCGACGAGGAAGAGGTTCGGCGGACTTTAGGGCCGACAGGGCAGTGACGGTGGGCTTCAAGCTCAATCAGCGAGTACGACGATTGGCGCTGGCGCCAGACTACAGCTATATTTTTCGTTGACCGAGCCCGATGGAACTTCCCGGAAAGTTAATCCTTAGACGAATATTGACTCAGCGCCTGCTTGAGTTCGGCCTTAACCGCTGCCAGAAGTTCTGGTGGCTCCAGCACTTCGACATGCTGGCCCTGCCGCAAAATGTCCATGGCCAGTTCACGCATGTCGGTGAACGGAACTTCCAAAAGCAGGCTTCCATCATCCTCTTGCAAAGAACGCTGGAGGGGGTGCCACTGTTCACGTGAGACCCATCGGGCACGCACTGCCGAGAATCGCAATTTCGCCCAGCGCACGTTTGGCCCCGAATAGATGCCGTACCCCTTGCCCACAAACCCGTCCAGTTCGCGCCTGGCAATCTCTTTCGCAGGCTTGCTCAGAACAACTGCCGTTTTGATGGCATCCATAGCAAATGACCGCATTTCCTTGCGCAGATGGCACCAGGCGGCCAAGTACCAATTGCCGCGATAGTGAATCAGCAGCTGTGGCGAAATTTCCCTCTGGCTCGATTCGTCACGGCCCCGCGCGTAGTACGCCATTTCCAGGCGCTCGCGGCTGAGCAGGGCGGCCGCCACGATTTCAAAGTTCCTGTCCGGTACCGACCGCACCGCCACATTGAGCAGGCGAATCCGGCTTTCCACATCGCTGGCCGGATGATGGCCGGACTCGATGACGGCCCTCAGGCGTGCTTTCAATGGCTCGATATGGGCGCCCAGCAGGCCCGGTTGCATCTCCGCAAGCAGGGCCTGCATCATGAGCAATGCATAAGCCTCGCTCGAATTGAACCAAAGCCCCGGCAGGGACTGCTGCCGTCCATTCTTTTGGCCGGTATACCGATAACCGCCTTCCTCCCGGTCCCATTCGATAGGCGCGTTGAGGCGCTCGCGCATGTACTCCAAGTCACGCTTAAACGTAGCTTTGGACACCTCGAGTTCGCGCAGCATCCGCTCAATCGGAACGAAGCGGTTGGCCTGAAGCAGGGCGTCGATTTTGTAAAAGCGTTCGGTTTTGTCCATGCGGTCCTGTTATTTTTAAGGTGGCTCCTCTCATGAGCCACTGCTCTTTCAATAATACGTTGGCTCGTGGACTACCGGAGAAAAAGATGAACCAACAGGATGTTTTTACGCAAGGGCAGGCCATGCCCGCCAGCCGCCTGACGGCCCATGCAAGTCTGCGCGTGCAGCAGCGCGGCGTTGACCTGTCGGTGCTTGATTGCCTGCTGCAGTACGGCCGGCATGAACACGACCATAAAGGCTGCGAAGTGGTGACGTTTGACGATGGAACCCTTCAGGAGGTCGCGCTTCATGAGCCTGCTCAGCTGTGGCGCAAAGCCGTGGACGTTCGTTCCCTGTATGCCGTGGTCAATGCCGACGGCTGTGTTGTCACGGCAGGGCACCGGTATCGGCGCATGCTGCGCGACGTCAGCCTTTCCTCCCGGCGGCCAGGCCGCAGCCGCAGGCCCCAGGTGCTGAACGCCAGCGCCAACCGGTTCCGGTTTCAATAGCGCTTTTACTGATGAGCTTCGTGGTCCAATCCAGCAAAACAAAAACAATGAAAGCGCCAGCCAATGCAAAAGTCAATTTCGGGAAAGCTGTTTTCAGCATCGGACCTTGTCAACTTTGCGGCTTGCACGCACCTCACGCACCTGGACCTAATCAACCTGGAGACGCCGCTTGTCAAAGCAGTTGATACGGATGAAATGGCGCTTATACAAGGCAAGGGTTTCGAGCATGAAGGGCGCTACCTTGAGCTCTTGAAGTCGCAGTGCGGCGGCGTCACGGATTTGACAGAGGATGGCATTGGCAACGATGCTGCGTCTGCCAATACTTGTAAGGCGCTTGCCTCCGGGGCCGAGGTCTTGTTTCAGGCAACATTCCTAACCGACCCATGGCTTGGCCATGCCGACTTCCTGGTGCGCGTCGCCACTCCATCCAGACTGGGCAACTACAGCTACGAGGTGGTCGACACCAAGCTGGCGCGGTCAAGCCGCGCCAAGTTCTTGCTCCAGTTGTGCCTGTATTCGGAAATGCTTGCCGAGGTCCAAGGGCTCATGCCGCGCCTCATGCACGTGGTGCTCGGCGATGGTCGCAAGGAGACGTTTCTGGTGGCTGACTACCAGCGCTACCACGGACAACTCAAGCAGCGGTTCCTGGCATGGACAGCGCAGGCCGACCGTGAGAGCTTTCCTGAGCGAAGCGGCCATTGTTCTCTGTGCCGCTGGAGAGACCTGTGCGCTAAGCAGTGGGAAAGCGAGGACCACCTCAACCGAATCGCTGGCATCACCCGCCTGCAGATGCCCCGCTTACGCGCTGCGGGCATTTCAACCATGGAGGCACTTGCCGGCCTGCCCGCAGGTGCGCAGATTCCCCGCATGCAGGCAGACACCCTTCAGCGGCTGAGCCATCAGGCGCGGCTGCAGGTCCAGACACTGAAGACCGGCCTTCAGGTTTTTGAACTGCTTCCCGTTCTGGTTGGCAAAGGCTTTGGGCGGCTACCCCGGCCCAGCGAAGGAGACCTCTTTTTTGACATGGAAGGTGACCCACTGGAGGAGGGGGGCTTGGAGTACCTGTTCGGCTTGTACTATTTTAAAAATGCCATCGCGGTGTTCAAGCCCTTCTGGGCCCATTCCCGGGCGCAAGAAAAGGTCGCCTTCGAAGCCTTCATCGATTTCGTCAAGGCGCACTTGGTGCAATGGCCCGACGCCCATGTCTATCACTATGCCCCGTACGAACCCACGGCCCTCAAACGGCTGATGTGCCTGCACGGAACCCGGGAAGACGCGGTGGACAACCTGCTCAGGGACCGAAAGCTGGTGGACCTGTATGCCGTGGTTCGCGAGGGCCTGCGCGTGGGAGAGCCCAGCTATTCCATCAAATCCATCGAGCGCTTTTACAGCGCCGCACGGGCAGGCGACATCCAGACCGCTGGCGCATCCATTGTTTACTACGAGCAGTGGAAAGCAACGCAGAACGCCGCATTGCTTCAGGCCATCGAGGATTACAACAAGGATGATGTCATTAGCACCTTCGAGCTGCGTCAGTGGCTGATGCGCATTCGGCCTCAGGAAGCGGCGCCGGCGGCCATGGGTATCGTGGACGCGCTACAGGCCAGGGAAAAGTCGCCCGCTGCGCTGCGCGCTGAAGCGGCAATGGATGCTTACCGTGTGCAACTACTCGGCAGTCTGCCGGCCGACCGGCTGATGTGGAGCGACCAAGACTGCATGCAAGAGTTGATGTTTCACCTTCTGGATTTTCACCGTCGCTGCGAAAAGCCGGTGTGGTGGGCGCTCTTTGCGCGTCAGCAGGCTACTGACGATGAATTGCTGGAAGATATCGAGGTCATCGCAGGGCTGAGCCAGGTCAAGCCGCACGTCCAAAATGGCGACGGCTGGAGTTGCTGTTACCGCTTTCCGGAGCAGGAATTCAAGTTCAAGACGGGCGACAACTGTGCAGTGGTCGAGTCGATGCTTGAGGCGAAGTTGGTCGTTATCGACGAAGACAACCGCGAGGTGAGCTTTGACGTGGGGTTTGAAGACCCGCCACCGAGCTCGGGTGTGGCGCTCGGCACCGGTCTTCCAATCAATACGTCCGTGATTCAGGGCGCGTACAAGCGCTTTGTCGATGCCTACCTTGCAGGGGACAACAAGTTCCGTGCTGGTCTGGACTTGCTGAGAAAGGTAAATCCCCGAGTTGAGGGTGATGACGGCGCGCAGCCGTTGATTGCGCAGGGTGAAAACCTACTGGCAGGAACCATCCGGGTGGTGGCAAAGCTGTCGAGCAGCTACCTGTTCATCCAAGGACCTCCCGGGGCCGGGAAGACGTACACCGGCTCGCACATTATCGTTGCGCTGCTCAAAGCGGGAAAAACAGTGGCCGTCACTTCCAACAGCCACAAAGCCATCAACAATCTCCTGGTGGCCGTTGAGAAAGTCGCCCAAGGCGTTGGCTTTTCCTTCAAGGGCGTCAAGAAGTCCACCGGTCCAGAATCGTGCATCAACGGGAAATTCATCGTCGACAGCACCAATACCCAGGACATCATCAAACGGCTCAAGGAGTTTTCCCTGTGCGCCGGCACGGCCTGGCTGTTTTCCTCGCCCAGACTTGAGCATAAATTCGACTACCTCTTTGTCGATGAGGCGGGCCAGGTGTCGCTGGCCAATCTAATGGCCATGTCAACCTGTGCCAGGAACATCGTTCTGTTGGGCGACCAGATGCAGCTTGGCCAGCCTATCCAGGGCGTTCATCCCGGGGAATCGGGTACGTCAGTGCTTGAGTATCTGTTGAAAGGAGAGGCGACGATTGCACCCGAGTCGGGCGTGTTTCTGAACGACACCTGGCGCATGCACCCGAATGTCTGCCGATTTATTTCCGAGGCGGTCTATGACGGTCGCCTCGACGCCGAGCCCAAAAATTCAAACCAGCGCTTGATGCTGGCAAGCGATGCCCACCCTGCGCTCAAGCCCACTGGCATCAGGTTTTTGGGGACTGAGCACGATGGCTGCGCTCAGCGCAGCGAGGTCGAGGCTGAGGTGATTCGGGCGCTTTACATGAGCCTTCTGGGACAGCGCTACAGGGACCGCAACGGGGTCGAGCATGCCATGGGGCTGTCCAATATTCTTGTTGTGGCACCTTACAACCAGCAGGTCAATTTGCTCAAGCGCGTGCTGCCGGAAGGTGCCCGGGTAGGCACTGTCGACAAGTTCCAGGGCCAAGAGGCCGAAGCTGTGCTGGTATCCATGACCACCTCAAGCGGGGAATATCTGCCGCGCAACATTGAGTTCCTATACAGCAAAAACCGGCTGAACGTGGCAGTTTCGCGAGCGAGGTGCTTGGTTGTAGTGGTGGCCAGTCCACGCTTGCTGGATGTGGATTGCAAGACGCCAGAGCAAATGGCACTTGTAAACACACTCTGCTGGATAGCTGATTATTCGGAAAAATCGACCGCTACTTCGAATACGACAGATTAAGTGTTTATTATAATTTAATGTATGGTTTATAAAATAAATAAATGAATAACTTTAATGCTAGCGAAAATATATTACGTGTAATTTTAACGGATGGAGCGATTAGGAATGGATATATTCATTTTCCATTAAATCAGTCAATTTTCTCTTCTGCAAACTACGGAAATGCAAGCGGAGAGCAAAAGGGAACTCTAATCACCTTAGTAGACGAATTTGGAAAAATATATGAAGATGATGTTAGGGTAACGGGTAATACTGGACGTTTGAGGTCAAGGTTTGGTTCATATTTCAGTCACTCTGGTGCAAAATCAGGTGATGTTGCCGAAATTAAAAAAGAATCTGAGGGGAAGTATTTAGTTCGTATAGTGAATAGTTCAGTATCTGCTTCCCTTTCGGCACAAGTCCCGCAGTTAAGTATTCCAGTGCCTTTAGATGCTACAAACCTTGAAATTTCAAAAATGAATGCGACAAACACCATCCTTTATGGTCCTCCCGGAACCGGCAAGACCTATGTAACAGCAGCCCGTGCAGTCCAGCTTTGCGATGGTAAGGTACCACCTACCCGTAAGGAGTTGATGGCTCGGTACGAAGTTCTTCGGCTGGAGCAACGAATCAGTTTTGTGACGTTCCACCAATCATTTGGCTATGAAGAGTTCATTGAAGGGCTGCGGCCACACCTCAATTCCTCAAGTCAAATTGCCTACAGTGTGGTTCCCGGCGTATTCCGCAAGGCCTGTGATTCCGCCCGAATCCGTCAACTCGTGAAGCCCGGGCTTTCTGGAAAACCATTGCAACAGCGGACTATCTTCAAAATGTCCTTGGGGGCAAGCTGGAGCGAAGAAGGAGTAACGGTTTTTAAATATGCACTGGAGAACGAGTGCGTGCTCCTCGGATACGGCAATGAAGTGGATTTCACAGGTTGCAAAAATGAATCTGCAATTAGGGAGAAATTGCTTAAAGATGCTCCAGAAACAATAAGGATAGAGGCCCATGTTTGGGCAGTCAATTATTTGAATAATGAGCTGAAGATTGGTGACATCGTCGTGGTGTCTAACGGGAACAAATCATTCCGTGGTATTGCAGAGGTTACGGGCGAGTATGAGTTCTTGGAAGATGCTCCGTTCCATCAGAGTCGGCCTGTCAAATGGCTTGCGGTGTTTGAGCCAGCTATGCCGGTTAGCGAAATCTTCGATAGAGGTTTTGCAATGCAAGCAATTTACAAATTGGATGCGTTGGGCCTTAACTATGAAAAACTAAATGCTCTTTTGACTGCACAAACGAAAGAGCCCCCAGTTCAACCCCATGTACTCATCATTGATGAAATTAACAGGGCCAACATCTCAAAAGTTTTTGGTGAGCTCATAACGCTGTTGGAACCAGATAAGCGTGAAGGGGAGACAAATGCCATTTCGGTCAAGCTTCCATACTCAGGGGAAGACTTTACTGTTCCTTCAAATTTGCATGTGATTGGGACAATGAATACGGCCGACCGTTCAATTGCATTGCTGGATACGGCGTTGAGGCGTCGGTTTGACTTTGAAGAATTGGAGCCGGACGCCTCGACGCTGGAAAAAAATGATATTCCTGGGGTGGACTTGGTCAAGCTGCTGACAGCGCTCAATGACCGAATTGAAGCGTTGTTCGACCGTGACCATCGCATTGGCCATGCATTTTTCATAGGAATTTCAAGCGTTGAGGGCTTGGAGCAGGTCTTCCGGCGCAAGGTTATCCCGCTTTTGCAGGAGTACTTTTACGAAAACTGGTCTAACGTTCGACGTGCGCTAAACGACTACGGCACAGGTGACTTTGTCATCAGCAATAAACTCGCACAGCTGCCCGCAGACGGGGACGAAAGCTTCTCGGACGAGCCCCGAGTTGTGTACAGGGTCAATGAGGCGCCTTTCCCGGTGACTGCATACCAGCGCATTTACGGCGGCAACTGAGCTATGGCGGTTCTGGCACTACGGGAATACGAGCGAATCACATGCGGTGACACCTTCGACCCCATCAATCGGGTCGTAAGAGCGGACCAGCATCGTGCGCTTGAACGATTTTCGGAGGAATACCAAAAGCTTCACAAGGTCACTGTATTCCAGCATGGTCCACGGTTGAGCCTGGTCGCTCAGAACTTTGTGGGAGTCATCAATCTTGGTCGCGACCAGATTGAGGTGCTTCCGAAAATCGAGGGCGAGATATCACAGGTCAGGCATAACCTGGCCAGGATGATTTCCGTGGTGCTGGACCTTCAGCTTTACGACGATGATTCCACCAAGGTCGACAAGCACAACGACAGCATCCTTGAAATATTGATTCGGTTGTTCTGCGAGAAGCTGTGGCAATGCGTGCGCAGGGGGATGGTCAGACGCTATGAGACTCGCAGCGATAACTTGACGATGCTTCGCGGTCGACTGTCAGTAATCGACCAAATTCGCCATAATCTGGCTCGGCCGGACCGATTGGCTTGCATATTTGACGAGTTTTCAGAAAACAACCCGCTGAACCAAGCCCTGAAGGCGGCATTGCGCGTTCTGAGCAAAGTGGCAAAAACCCAGACCAACCAGCGCAACATTGCGGAGTTGGTATTTTGCTTTCAAGAGGTTGATGACCTGGCTCCCAACGCCATCAACTGGGCAATGGCTGGAACTAACCGCTTATCTTTACGGTACAAGCCTGTTCTGGCGCTCGCACGGCTCTTCATAGAAAGCAAGTCTCCTGACATCGTCTCTGGCTCCGGGGACGGGTTCGCCTTGCTCTTTGATATGAACCAGCTTTTTGAGAGCTATGTGGGCGCCATCGCTAAACGCCTTTTCGCCAAGGATGGGCTGGTGGTTTCACTTCAGGGCCCAAAGCGCCATTTGGCACGTCTTGCAAGCGGGAGCCCGGTTTTTGCACTAAAGCCAGACATCGTGGCAAGGAAAGGAGGGAAGATTGCTTTCATTATTGACACCAAGTGGAAGCGCCTCAAGGAAGAGTCATACCGGGAGGGTGTGACCTCGACTGACGTGTACCAGATGTACGCTTATTCGACCCAATACGCGTCCCCGGATGTCTTGCTCTTGTATCCGCATCACAGTGAACTGGGAGAGTGGACGCCCAGACGCGCGGAATATTGGGTACATGGCGCTGATGGTGCCTTGGGACTGAATCAGCGAATCTGTGTCTCGACGATTGAATTACAAAACCTGAATTTAATTCCAGGTAAGTTAAAAGAAATATTCATAATTGAAGGTACTTTTCAGGAGCCGAAGTCTCCGACGCCAGTTGTTGCATAAGGGTTTATCCAATTTGGAAATCGACATGCTGATTTAAACGGTTCAGCAACGCGTTGTCATCAATTTGGCTATTCGGTTTTTGAGGGCGTCACGCTCAGGCCTGCTCGGAGTCCGTGAACAATGCGCACCATGGCGGCAATGTCCCCGCTCCCATTAAGCAATTCAGGTGAAAGGCCTTGTGCCTTCATTTCCGCTTTCTGAGTGCTAAAACTAGATTCGTAACGGACAAATTCACCGCTTTCGCTCACAAACGCAAGCCAATAGCTCCAACCACGGTCATTGCGGCGCTGATGATTCGCCTCTCCCTCGAAAAGGGCATCACCTGGTAGTAGTTCTTCCTCTCCAAGTTGCAAGTAAGGGCCACCAATATCATTGGCTCCCGTGATGAGCGAGGGTACAGGGAGTTCGTTTCCAGCTCGCACTATCTTTGCCCAGTAGCGGCAGCGACTATCGAGAGGTTTGATTTGAATTGAATGTGATTGCATAAACAGTTCCTATTTGGTAGTTGCCAACCGCAATTCGTGGCCGGCTGAACCGTAGAGGGTGAATGTTTATATTTTTTAAAAAATTATTCAAATTTTCTTTGTACAAAAAAACAAATTTTTCAGACCAGTCAGAGCATCAACTTCAATACAGAAAAAGTCACCGCATCAGGGGGGAGCTTTTGTAATCTGCCATTGTCATGACGCCGTTATCCCGTTACTCTGTTACCCGTGCCACGTGCAAAGAGATGATTAATCTGAATGGTTTGCCATGACTATGGTTGTTGCCATCACCTGTGCCGTGGTTATTGCTGCCGTGATATTTGTTCTCGGATGCAGAGCACAACGTCAAGCAGTCGGCTCGCTAGCCGCTGCTCTTGAAAAGGCATCAAAGGTCAAGACCGGCTTGGTTCAAGGCTCAATTGACTACGACAGCCTTCCGCCACCTGTGCAGCGCTATCTCCACATGGCACTGCCCGATGGATTCGAGACTATCGGTCTGGCACATCTCCGGCAAGAAGGCCGGCTAAGGCTAGACGCCAAGACCGAACGCTGGATGACCTTCACTGCCGAGCAGACGATTGCACCGACAACCACTGGATTCCTCTGGGACGCCCGGGTCCGGGCTACTCTTGGCATCCATATTCGGGTGCTTGATTCTCTGGTCGACGGCCGTGGCGCCGGCCAGGTCAGTCTGCTCTCAGCCATCAGAATCGCCTCGGATGGCGGCACACCAGAGATGAACTCCGGCGCGCTACATCGCTTCCTGGCCGAAACAGTCTGGAGTCCGACAGCCCTGCTGCCCAGCGAGCGTCTGCGTTGGAGTGCCATTGATGACCGCACGGCATGCGCGACGCTCACAGTCCATGATGTCACTGTGTCACTCGAATTCCGGTTCAACGCGGCAGGCGAAGTTGTCGGCATCTTTACGCCGGGGCGTTGGGGCAGTTTTGGTGGCAGCTATGTTCAGAAACCGTGGGAAGGGCGCTTTCGAGAATACGTCCCTGTTCAGGGCATGCGAATCCCCAAACATGGCGAGGTTGGCTGGTATGACGGCAGTGTGTGGGGGGCAGTCTGGGAAGGCACGCTTTTGGAAGCTCAATATTCATGCTTCCGTTAAAAGTGTGCTTCTGGTCGAATTTGGCGCGAAGTCCTAGGATGGCCGCCATGACGATTGAATGTCTTCTTTGAAGTGTGTTTTAAAACACCCCGTACCGGTACGTAAAGAACAGCGCAGCCAAGACGCCAACGACGGCAAGGATGGTCATAACTCTTCCCATAGTTCCTCCTTATTGAAAACAATTCTACTGGGTTGGGTTACGGGTCTGCTTGTCCACTCCATCCCTCGCCACTTTGGATTTTATCGATATTTCCCCTTGTGTAGACTGATGGAATCGACCCGCGCAGAGCCTGAACTGGCGGCGTTCCAGCTACTTATGTCAACGTAGAAAACGCTCGCCCTGTGCAAAAGATGCTTGACTCATTCGACTTTATTGATACACTAAAACTGTTCTTAATAAGTGTCTCAATAAATGCAAATGCAAACGCCGACTCCTGACCAATACACGCTCAACGAACTCTGCGTTTTGGCTGACCTGCCAGTGCGCACCGTACGGTACTACGTGCAAAACGGCCTGGTTGACCGCCCGGAAGGTGAGACCCGGGCAGCCAGATACGGTGCGCGCCATCTGGAGCAGGTGCTGCTCATCAAGAAATGGACCTCGGCCGGCGTGTCGCTGGACCGTATTCGCGAGATGCTCCATGGTGAGGTACCTCCAGTGCTTGCCCGCCCGAAAAAGCCCGGCTCGATTGAAGTGTGCAGTCATCTGCACATCGCCGACGGCCTTGAAATCATCATCGAGCCGACCCGTGCGCAGATGACACCTGAACAGGTTCGCCAGTTCTCCCGGGGGGTCATGACCCTCTATTCAACGGTCTTGCAGGCATCCCCGCTAGAAGAAGAGGGCAGCAAAGACCCAACAGATACCGATGTCAAACCGCAGGAAGGAAATAAAAAATGAGCTCAACCCGACAGGCTGCCTTGTCCAATTCAATGGGTGAAAGCCTCGTCCTTGAAGGTGTTACCGCCCGAGGGGTTGTTCACGGGCGAATGCTGGAGATGAGCCTGCTGCAGCGGTTTCGCAATCCCGGCGCGACCAATACCGAGGTCACCTATACCTTTCCATTGCCCTGGGGCGCGGTGCTGTTGGGCGTGGACGTTGAGCTCAATGGTCAACGCCTACGCGGCGAAGTGACGGCCAGGCAAACGGCGAGGGCGAAATACGAAGAAGCCCTGTCGGAAGGAAACACGAGCATCATGCTTGAGCGCAATGCCGACCTCAGCTACACCCTTGAGCTTGGCAACCTGCTTGCAAAAGAGGCCTGCGTCATCCTGGTTCGATATGCCCAGATTCTCCAACTGGAGCAAGGCCAGCTCCGCCTGATGCTGCCGACCACAATTGCGCCCAGGTACGGCAATCCCCTGACCCAGGGTGGACTCCAACCCCACCAGGTTGTCGAAACGGATATCTGTGCGGAGTACCCGTTCGACATCACCATCACTCTTCACGGCTCTTTGGCAAAGGCCAACGTTGCGTCTCCAAGCCACAAGACCGCCTACCAGCCCGGCGCTGATGAACTTATCGTCAAGCTGGCCCAAAAGGGGTCACTGGACAGGGATTTTGTTCTCGTTCTCAGCGAGCTGCCCCAGTCGTCAGTGGGTATCGCCAGTCCAGACCTCTGGTTCCCAGGGCGCACCACCGTCATGGCCAGTTTCAGCCCGCTGTTGTCTCAAGACTCTGCCAAACCAGTTGCCGTCAAAATTCTGGTGGACTGCAGCGGCTCCATGAATGGCGACAGCATGGAGGCCGCCCGCTGCGCCCTGCGTTCCATCGTCATGGGCATGGAAAAGACGGATAAATTCACTCTGTCCCGGTTTGGCAGCACTGTCGAGCATCGCAGCCGTGGCATGTGGTCAGGTTCCATTCCTGCCAAGGCGTCTGGCTTGCGATGGGTTTCGCGTTTGGCCGCCGATTTGGGGGGGACTGAGATGGCGCAGGCGCTGGCCTCAACCATCAGCCTGGCCCATCATGGCCGCTGTGACTTGCTGCTCATCACGGATGGAGAAATTCAGGGCATCAATGAAGTCATCGACACCGCGAAAACCTCCGGTCATCGGGTGTTTGTGGTCGGCATTGGCGCCAGCCCAGCGGAAGTTCATTTGCGCCGCTTGGCACAGGCCACTGGGGGTGCTTGCGACTTCGTGGCACCGGGCGAAGATGTTGAACCGGCCGTGCTGAGGATGTTCAATCGGCTGCGCTCGCCCTATGTAAAAAAACTGCAGGTGGAATGGCCTGCCGGCTGGGAAATTGAATGGGCCAGTAGCGTGCCTGACCTTGCCTTTGAGGGCGATACTTTGACGATGTATGCAGTTGTCGTCGGTGAACTGGAAGCGCCGATGGCGGGCCAGGCCAAGCTGTGGGGTCACTTGGAAGGCCAGAGCAGCCAGAAGTTGCTTGCGCAGCTGGAAGTTGGATTTGTGCAGGATGATGCCAACACGCTGTCCAGGTGCGCCAGGTTTGAGCAATTCAGTGCCTGTGAACAAACCCATGAATTTCCAAAATCCAAACTGGTGGATATGGCCGTGTCGTACCAACTGGTCAGCAGTGAAACCAACTTCATTCTGGTGCATGAACGAGCCGAGGCTGAAAAACCCCTTGAAATGCCCGATTCGTACAAAGTACCGCATATGTTGGCATCAGGGTGGGGCGGCACCGGTTCGGTCGCGGGAAATATTTACGGGGCACCATCGCAGCAGGGGCATCGTACGGGGGAAGCCATCCACAACTTCTCAGCATCGGCAGGTTTGAATCTGCCAGACAACTCATCCATGTCAGTGCCCAGCGTGTGGCGAACATCTCGCACCCAAGCCACTGCGAAGATAGGTGCCAGCTCCAGCGGCATGGATGACATTGACATCCCTATGTTTTTGCGAAGATATGCCGACAGTACCCCTGAGAAGGTTGTGTCACGTCGCAAAATTGACCCCGCAAATGCCGATTTTTGGGCACGGCACGCGCCACCGCGTCTGTCAATAATGAAGGTCATGGAATGGGAGCAAGACCATCCTGCGCATCTGCTTCCAGTAATCTACACGGGCCTGACACCAGCCGGCGTTGTCGAGTGGCTCAGAATTAATGACGCCAGTTTTTGGCCCAAGCTGTACCCTGACCTTCAGGCAATGGGCTTAGGGATTTGTGTGTGCGAGTGGCTCGAATTCGTAATCGGTGCGGAACACGATGAAGCTGAAGTGGTCGAGACCTTCGTATCGGTAATGCTTGAGTTTGATTTCACCATCACACAGGGATTGAGAAGGACGATTAAAACGCTTGCGTCTGTAATTCGTCCCGTTCATAAGTCGGCGGAAAATCTTGGTAACGAGATTTTGGCGGAGTTTATTCGACAGGGTCTGCTGGGTATTCAGCCCCGCAAATGGCCTGACCCAGTTGTGAATTTTGCAGAAGTGAGCGACGTACTTTGAGAGACTGCCAGAGGCCTAATTCATACCGCAACTGGGGTGTCTTCAGGTTTATTCCGTCCAAGTTCTAACCGTATGAAAAATTGTAATGCAATACATGAAGACAATTTCCCACACATTGCAGGAACTAGAGGTGGTTCTTAACCTCTGGGCTTACGCAGGGGAGGACGGCTACATTGTCCGACTGGCTGGAAAAGCTTATGTGCTGGAGGGTAACGACAAATTGAAGCTTTCACTCCTGCGCTCATTGGCCGCAACTGATTGGCTTGCCTCCCAATGGGAGAAGGTACCGACCAACTTCACTTTGAGCGGACCAGATGGACAGGATATGACCGGTGTTGCCCATGCCTCCATGTTGTCTGAGCCCACAAGCCATGCTCACTTATTCGGTTCACTCATGGAAAAATTGGCTGAGGGTTTGCCTGAGCAAATGCGGTGTTTCAAAGGATACTACGTTCCCTTTAAATTGGAGCTTCCTCAGGAGCCGCTTACCGTGACCACCGTGGTCATGGAGTACGAAGATGGTCGGTTGGAGCCCATGGTTGGAAACAGGTGACCTGGAGCGGACGGTCAAGCATGAATCGTCGTTGATGCAAGAAGAGGGTGACCGAACATTCGCCAGCATTCTTCCAAAGTCGGGTTACGACCAGGAGCAGACGGTCATGCTAGAGGACTTCTTGGCCGCTTGTCCAAGTCAAGTGAAATTGGAGATTCCTTTGTAAACAGTCACTTATAGGGCAGGACGGCTTAATATAATGCAAAATTATAAAGTGACCACGCTTGCGAATTAGCTCGGCGACTCTGGAGGGGTTACTGGATTTGGGGCTGGCAGCGGAGTAAGACCGTTATAAAAAATTATTAGAAAAAATTTAATTATAAAAATTCACTATAAGTTCATCCAAGCGCTGGTAGAGCTTCAACGTCGAACACTAGTTTACAGCCCTCCTCCTCTTTTGAAAGAAGTAGGGTATTGAGCAGATTTAGTTCGTTCGACGCCATAAAGTACCGGTCGTCAAACACCAGGTCGAACCTCAAAGGGCTGACTTCCCCCATAGACGCTGGACAAGGGAAAGACTCGTACCTGGGCAGAGGAGGCATCACCGCTGTACCTGCATTAAAGGACCGTCCGAGCGCCTCCTGCCCTTGCGGTGTCAGCAAATTGGTGGCATAACCTGAATCGCTTCAAGTCCTGATTGAGTGCGGCCACTGTAGAGGTCCAAGCCTGAACGAAGTCGATGCAACGCCAGGGCGAAAGCCGGGTTATGCGCTCTTTCTTTAATAAAAGACTGTAGTCTGAGAGGAATATTATGGACACCCAGAACAGACTGTTCGCGTCGGCAATCGTTAGCACTGCAATAGTATTGAGTGCAACTTCGGCATTTGCGCTGAACGAAGGTGAGAGCGGGCCTATCTCCGACATGAAAGCAAAACTTGCTAGCGAAGAACAAACAGAAGTCATGACAGCCGCTGCAGGCAGTTCGCCAAACGTTAGAGGCGTCAAATTCTATTTCAATCAGGTAACAAAAATCGGATATATCGCTTTGACTGATAACTACGCGGCCCCAACCGCCATACGAATTGTGCGGAAGACAACGGGCACTGATTTTACCGGCCCGGTAATTGTTCCTCAGCCAATACAAGGCATTGATGAATGTAAGAGAATTGTTGCGTCCAAGCCTGAGAAGGCTAAAGACTGCAGTAGTCTGTATTCTTCATTGAAGTCTTGGCACGATTTAGGTTTCGTGTTTTTCCAGCAGGGAAAATTGGATAACGGCAGCACCCTGATAACAGTTCTGAAAGCTGAATTAGGTCAAGGTATGGTTATGGAATCAACACCAAATGGTGCGTCGTTATCAACACTTCCGTTTGCAGGGGCAAAATATACTGCAGAAGGTACGCGTTTGCTGCGCCGTTAGAGTTGGCTGATATCGCATTCTTTCCCAGGCCCGCTGCCACGGCTATTGGGCTTAGAGCTTCGGCCTTCAGGGGTTGCGCTGAAAGGCTTGCGCGGTTCAGCTCTAAGCCGCCTGCATTACGTCTAGCAGGCGGACAGAGTTCGTGAGTATTCCGGACCAACGTGACCGGTGATTCCGGGATCGTGACCGACGTTCCGGTGAACGTGAACGGGAGGATTCCGGCAACGTGACCGCTTA
>NZ_JAAFGZ010000012.1 GCF_010365105.1 Polaromonas sp.
TAAAATCAAAACGCGCAACACCGACCCTCGGTCACGTTCGCCGGAATGCCGGTCACGTTACCGGAATCAGCGGTCACGTTCACCGGAATACGCAGCCAAACGAAGGTCTGCTTCTGCAGGGCGAGACAGCTCGTGAACTGCACTGTTTCCTAAATATCGGTGTTCATGGAGAATCTCCGCGTTTTGCTTGGTCAAGATGCCCTTCTCACAAAGACCACTGATTTTGCCCTCGAGGTTATCTTTCCTCTTTACCTCGACAGTTCCATCTTGCTTCGTCACGTCTACTGGACCATCGGTGACGCTGTGCTCTGCGCATAGGCCTTCAATGGTTGCGCGTAGTCCGGCAGCACACATTACAGGCGAATCGCCGTTGAAGCAGTTAACTACCTCCTTGTAAATAGCTCTGAGGTTCTTCGGCGCGTTGTAGAAATCTTTCGCATTCAAGATGTCTTTGCTCCGCTGAGGGTAGAGCACGGTAGTCGTTCCGTCGTTGTGGTCATCCGGGCCATAGTACTCTTGCGCCTCCGAAAACCAATTCTTGTGCCGGAACGAGAATGTATCGCAGCCTATACACTGAATAATCTGGTAGCCATCGCTCCAGTCAATCGAGTCGATGTCGTTCTCATCTGGTCCATAATGAATGACCTCGCTGCCTGTTGTATCAATAGACTGAGCCACCACGTGGTTTGTTTCCGTTTTACAGGTGGCGCAGAAAGCTTTAAATTTCTCGCCTTTTGATTTGTTCTCTTCAATATTCATTTATGAAATTCCTATATATCTCTCGGTTGTTGATGTGTTTGGTAATCAATGCTGATGAGTGCCGGTTGCGGCTAAATGGCGTTGTGCGATTTGCAGCAAGCTAATATCTACGAAACGGGCTAACGTCTAAATTCAGTGGGCGGCGAAGCCGATCCACTGCAATGCCGGGTTAGACGCACGAGGTTAAAACCAGCACGCCCGGCAAACCACCGTAGCCCGCAGCGCGCAAGCGCCCGCACAAGGCAAAACACACCTGAAAGAACAATCACCACTGCAAAAAAGATAGCTGGCAGCGCAGGCAGGGAGTGCGCTAAAGGCAGTTTTGGCATGAACTCAGGCATGGTGATGAATTGCAGCCTACGCTGGAGTTGAGCGGCGGCGAAGCCTGTCCGCCTCGAACGAGATGTTAGACGTCTATATCGAAGGTACGTCTTGCTTCAAATACCAAGTTCTCGTAGTGGAAAATGGCCATGTCGAGTTGCGACTTGAGCCCTGCGCGTGAAACATCTTGCCCCTTATGACTGAGAACCGGAACGTCAAGATAGACCTCAAACCCCGCATCCGCACCCTCAAAGAACACGCGTCGTTCGCGCGCGGTATCTTTGTCTACCGCGACGAAAACTCCCTCTCCGGACATGATGAGCCCAGGTGGCGCCGGTCCCTTGTAAACGTAGAGATTCATGCGTGGCCGAAGAAATGGAGAGGAGATTGAATGCTTGTCAGAGTTGTTCAGGTCGTAGAGAAGCCAAAGCAGTGGATCCGCTTTGATTTCCTCAAATTTGGCGTCCCACCACGATCGTGCTTCATTCCCGAGCTTGTTGCTGGACTGCCTAAGAGCTTCTTTGACTCCATATAACGACGAAAGCAGTCCGAAGAATAATGCCCGATAGGCCGCGAAATTTGGATTGCGATCGAAAGCGTCCAAAGTGACTCTGATGTGCTGCACCTCTTCCAATTTGATCCTGGCTTTGGCGAACCGCCCCGTGAAGTATCCGAAAGACCAGCCTTGGTCTTGCGCCTCGTCAAAAGTGACCGAATCCATCCCGTCGACTAACTTCAAATGGTCGGCCAAATATTCGTCGTTCCACGGAACCAGCGAGCGTCCATCAAACGGATTGATGTTCGGATCTGCCCAATGATCCGACCCACGAGCCTGATCTATTTGGTCGATCAGGGCGCGGCCTTCGCTTTCGTCGCGGAAAAGAATGTATCGATGAATTTTCATGCGGCTCGGCGGACGTCTAACGTATGAATTCAGTGGGCGGCGAAGCCGATCCACTGCAATGCCGGGTTAGAACCTTGGTGCTGGAACCGACACGCCTAGCGCAACCCGGAAGCAAAAAGCGCGATAGCGCCGCCACTATGGAAAGCATAGCTGGAAGCACAGGCAGGGCGTGCGCCAGTGGCACCTTGGGCGTAAAGTTTGGCATGTTTGACTGTACAAAACCTAACGTTGAAATTCAGTGGGCGGCGAAGCCGATCCACTGCAATGACGGGTTAGCACACTGCCAATTAATGTGCAGCGATGCGAAGGGCAAAAAATATTGCTAATTATTTGGAAGCATTTTTGACGCCGTCCTTTATAGCTGAATCAGTAATTGGATTATTTTTGCATCTTTCAGGCATGACAAAATCCCACCCGAGGTTCGGTTTTTTCCCGAGCATCGCGCGTGTCGCAGTGTCACCATATCGGAAACCTAAAGTTTTGCAATTATGGCCTTTGGTAAGTGGCGATTCGCCTCCCGCCGCCATCTCCGCAATGGCCGCTTGCGCAACTTTCCTGGCAGCTGCTGGCTCCTCATCCCTCCATCTGGATAGGCAATTAAAATACAGCGACTTTAGCGCCGCAGGTTTCATTTTGACCCCAGTAGCAAATTTTCTCCGCGCAGTGTCGTCATCCATCTGCGGATTTGCGTCTAAATAAGCATCATATGCCTTGAATATCTTGTAATCCTTATCCGTGCAATTTTCCGCATGAGCTGCGGAGGCGCAAACAATAGTAAGGAAAACCACTATTTTTCCCATTAGACGTTGCTGAAGTAAATATTTCATTGATGGGCTAAAAAATGATTGTGAATTGGCTAACGTCGAAATTCAGTGGGCGGCGTAGGCGATCCACTGGAATGCCAGGTTAGACTCGCGGCGCTTAAACCGACACGCCTGGCAAAGCGCTCCGGCCTGCAGCGCGCAAGCGCCGGCGCGAGGGCTAACACACCTGAAAGAACTGGCGCTGCTGCTAAAAAGATAGCTGATTGCGCAGGCAGGGCGTGCGCTAGCGGTAGTTTTAACATGGACCGTGGCATGGTTGTCTTGCGAAGCCTAACGTGAATTAGGCACCAGTTCCGCCTCGAAGAACGCGGTCTATCTCGATAAGCATTTCGCTGTTGCGCTTAAGCTGTTTGTAAAGCTCATCTAGCAGTTCCTGCGCTTCATTTGCCGTTTCTTGGCACTGCTCAATCGTTTTTTCTTTGACTAGGCGCTTCAGGCGGTTCGTAATAGTACGTTTTTTACCTAAAAAACTATAGTCGTTAACTGCCCAGTAAATTTCGTGATAGTCATATTGAGGGTATTTTTTCGCTAAGTCAGCGATCTTTTTGCCCTTCCCCAAAAGATCATTCATTGCCTCAAGTTCTAATTTATTGATTGTCACTAGCTTCTCCTGTTAAATTATTTTATGACTAACGTTGAAATTCAGCGGACGCGTAGCGATCCGCTGGAACGCCGGGTTGTTAATTAATCAATTTTCAAGCAGATCAAATATTACGCACCCTTTAGAGTTAAGTGCGATTATTTTTATGTCGGAAACATGGATAGCTTTAATATTGTGAAGATAAATTTTTGCCCCGCTGCTGGCTGCGTTTAAAGCAATTATTTTTAGATCAGATACGTGATGCTTTCTTGCGTCCAGCATCATTCCTCCACCATTGAGGGCAATAATTTTTAAATCGCTAATATGAATAGCCATGATATGTTTCCTTTCTTGAAACCTAACGTGTGAGTTCAGCGGACGCGTAGCGATCCGCTGCAACGCCGGGTTAGGCGTGGAACAATTTATCACTCACTGAAAGCTTTTAATAGCTTCAATCTGCTTGCCAGTTGTTTCAAGCAGGCAGAAGTTGTAGTTAGCTACTCCACCTGGTGCCGATGGGCTAACCTCTTCAAAGCGACACCAATCTTCTCTAAACTTTAACCAAGATCGCTGTCCCTTCGTCAGTAACTCATTTTGCTCAGAGGATAAATTCTTTCGCAATTTATTGTATTCAGCATTTAGGATTACATCCTGCCTCTTTAATTCTTACTCCGCATAAGACGCCCACTGCGTATTTTTAAAAGCACCAAGATCTACACTATCTATGCATTTCTCGTATTGTGGAGAGGATTTAGTCTCTGCATAACTTGCTGATGGTGAAAAAATACAAATAGCAGATATAACCGCGAGGTACTTAAAATATATTTTCACAGGCTTATCCTTTGTCAAAAATTGATATGCATAAATTCGTTTTGTCTAACGTCTAAATTCAGTGGTTGCGTAGCAATCCACTGCAATGCCGGGTTAGGACCTTGGTGCTGGAATAAGCATTCGTGGTGCAACCCGGAAGCGAAAAGCGCGGTAGCGCCGCCACTATGGAAAGCATAGCTGGAAGCACAGGCAGGGCGTGCGCTAGCGGCACCTTGGGCGCGAGGATTGGCATGGTTGACTTTACAAACCTAACGCCTAAATTCAGACGCCGCCGAAGGCGGTCGGCTGCAATGTCGGGTTAGCCATCGGCGCTTTCTTTCTTCACTTTAGCTTCAACATCAACAATCTCATATTTGCCGTTTTTCATCTGCGGACGTTTTTGCGCGGGCAGATGATTGATCAGGTCTTCAACTATGCCAGCAGCGAAGTACGCCCCCGCTCCAAGAACAATCCAAAGTGGCAAGCCAATAGCAGTTCCAAGTGCAGCTATGCCAGCTCCTTGACCACCGACGAGCGCGAGAGCGGCACCTCCTACAGCTATGCCAGTGCGGCTTTTTTTACTTAGCTCATCCCACCCCAAACGCTTAACTTCAGCGTAAAGCATTTTTGACATTGGCCAAACGACAGCGCTGTTTTTCGTAAGAAGAAGAGCTTGCTTCGTTTTTTGAACCGTTGAAACTTCACTGTCTTTAATGTTTAGAAGCTTTACCAGCCACACAAGTAAAGCGTCCCGTTCCGCTTGCGATGCTTTCGATAACACGCGCACTGCAATTTCCTGTTTAGTCTGAAATTCAGTCAACTTTGACTCCCAAAGATTTCTACAAAAGGCTAACGTATGAATTCAGTGGACGGCGAAGCCGATCCACTGCAATGCCGGGGTTAGGCACTCGCGTTGCGTCGTTGTTCTGCGATCCATTCATCACGTTCTTTTCTCTCCCATACTCGGTCTTCCCTTGAGAACACATCGGCTTGCAGGCGTTTGCTGCCGCCAACCAGGCGATCAACGTCCTTCTGAAGCCTTTCAAGACTTTGCGCGATGGCGTAAAGATGGGGTTTTCCTAGTTGATGGGTACCCTTGTACTCAGACATGTCAACGATGAGTGTGTCCTTATATGTCTTGCCAGTGACGCTCTTGTACTCGACATCAAAGGCGAGAACCGTGGACAGCTTTGCTTCGTGATTCTCTGTAAGTTGCGTGTACATGGATACCCGCTCTTGGCCAGGTCCGAAATACGAAAGTCCCGTATTGAAATAGTTCGGCTTTGTGAAATTTTCAAGTAGTGCGGCAGAACTTTCGTTACCGGATTCCACTCGTGGAGTGAATTTAACGCTAAGTGCTGGTCCTTGACCGATGTTTTGAAAGTGAAGTCGAACTATGTGAATAGCCTCATCTATCGAGCGCAGGGTTACCGATAGTTTCGGCTCGGTTTGCACTTCTCTCATCAGGCGGGTCTCTGTAACTAACTTCCAGGTAAGTACTGCATAGACTGCAGTGGCAACCGTTACAACTGCCGTGAAGATGACATTCAATGCACCCGAGTTCTTGTTAAGAAAGTCAATGATTTCGTTCAAAATTTCTCCCTTTCGTTGTACATGTTGCGGATGCAGACGCTTTTCTTTTGGCTGCCTAACGGCCAAGTTCAGTGGGCGGCGTAGCCTATCCACTGCAACGCCGAGTTAGAACCGAGACCACAAACGAGCACGGCCTAACCTCACTGCGAAAATAAGAGCTGCATGCCCAAGCGCCACGTGCGCTGAGGCCCTGTTTGATGCTGAAACTGCGCCCGCCACGGGAACCGCGAGCAAGCTGGCAGCTGCGACGAGAAAGAGACCGCGTGGGATTAACCATGAGAGATTATTAAGTGCAGGCTAACGTTGAAATTCAGTGGGCGGCGAAGCCGATCCACTGCAATGACCGGTTAGAACCGAGGCAGGAATTAAACAAAGTGTTCAACTGCGCGTTCTCTGGCAAATTTATAAAAATTCAAATCCCATCCATCACATTGATAAAACCTATGGTTGTCGAAGGCGCGTGGAACTCTCCAAGCCATCCATTCTTCAATGGAGTCGAAGCTCGGATCGCTCGCAAGACAATTTTTTCCAAAAACTCTATGCTCAATAACAGAAATTTGGCTATTTAAGTCATATCCCCGAAGGCTTACATATTCTTTAAGAATGTGCGCTATTTTGGCCTCTGGTGATTGCATGTTGCCTATGCTGCTAAATCCCGCTTTGTATAGGAAGCCCTGAGCACTTCCATCTGGACCTATTTGAATAGGACTTCGCTTTTTTTGAAGGATTTTTGTGAAGGAGGCGATTTGGTTGTCCATCCCCTTCAAAAGGCTTTTTAACATTAACATTTTCCTAACGGCTGTGCAGGCAGGACGTGGGCTAAAGGCAGTTTTGGCATGAACTAAGGCATGTGTGAATTGCAAATCTAACGTTGAAATTCAGTGGGCGGCGTAGCCGATCCACTGCAATGTCGGGTTAGAACCTTGGTGCCAGAACCGACACGCTTGGGGCAACCCGGAAGCGAAAAGCGCGGCAGCGCCGCCACTATGGAAAGCATAGCTGGAAGCATAGGCAGAGCGTGCGCCAGCGGCACCTTGGGCATGAACTTTGGCATGGTTGACCTTGCAAACCTATTGTTTGAACTCAGTCGTGGCCGGAAGTCGTTGGCAGGAGCAAACTGTTAGAAGTAACGCTTCCAGAACTGCGTATTTGGTTTTTTTCGAGTCACTGCATTAATCCATACGGCAAGTTCTTTCAGCTCAGTTTCTACTTCTTGGGCAGATATTTCGCCATTACGCCACTCTTTCCAAGCATATTCAAAGAGATCCTGAGTAATAGCAGGTGGATAGATACTGTCGTTGTTCATGATGTCTTGAATAGACTCGCTGCTCCATTCAGGATCAAGGTTTTCCCTCCAAGTAGCTCTTGTTTTTCGGGCATGCATTGATATTTCCATGAACTCTTTATCAAGTTCAACCGAATAAATATCTTCACGACTCCAACGAGGACTAAAAATACTTAAATCAACTGTGATGCTCATAATTTCTCTTTCTAACGTATGAGTTCAGCGGACGCGTAGCGGACCGATGCAACGCCAGGTTAGAGCAAGACCTAGAAAAACTCATGAATCACTACGCAAGTGATCTTGAAGTTGATCAGACCTCCATTCCCAATAATTAGAGAGTTGGTGGTTAGCGTTGATTAGCTGTTCGATCAGTTTTTCCAAGGATTCAACGGAGAACTGAACGTACTCTTGCAACATGCCGTTTGACGAGGATTTGAGCCGGACAAAGGTGTAGCCTTCTTCGTCAGTGCTGCTCCAGTCTGCATGGACGACTAAGTTTCTAAGCTTGCCCACATCGACCAACTCGCCAACCAAATTGTTAAAGTCTGATGGCGTCGAAAAACAACGATGAAAATCTTCGCTAAACCGTTTGAAGAGATCGACTTTCGCGGCGTACATAAGTTTTTGTATCACGATGAGACCTGGAGCATCTGATCTGTCTGAAACAATTTCGCAAATGAACGAGTCCAGGGACTTTTCAAGTGAATTGAAATACATAACGACAAGACCAATTAGGGGAAGGGATTCGTCAAGATACTCTTCGGCTTTATCTTCATCCTCGATGTCATGCGACAAGTGTTGGATGAACTGCTTGGTTCTATTTTTCATCGGCAGAATATGAACGGGCTAACGTTGAAGTTCAGTGGTTGCGTAGCAATCCACTGCAACGCCGGGTTAGGCGTCGGAGTTCCTATTTCCATATTGACCCACGCCCCAACACCTTCATTAATTTTTCCCATGCTTTATCCAGATCGAGGGAGTCTTCTGTTTTTTGTACGGATTCACGAGGAGCCTTCCTCGCAGACGATGACGCTGTGGCTGAAGCAGATGGTCGTGAGAGGGTTTCGGTTGTTATTGATTCGCGCCGATGAAGTTTGAACTTTTTTGCCTTTTGCACCAGAGAGCCGCATTCAGATCCAGTTAAAACTTCAGAGAGCCAGAGCAATAAATGTGAATTTTTCTGGACTGGAGTTGCCGGTGCAACCATAACGGCTTCGACCTCGCGGCCGCAGAACCTGCACAAGATGGCTTGAGCCTTGATCGTCTCTGCACAGAAAGGGCAACTACGCTCAAGAGTCACTGCGGAGTGCACATTATTCTCTGTTGCCTTATTACGGCCGACTGCATAAAAAACGGCGCCAACAACGCTAACCAGCGCGAAGACCAACAGAAGGTTCTGCTTTTGGTTTATCAGGCCAATGTTGTGAACCCTTCCGAAACCGGAGGAAACTGAGGTGTCCATAGCGAGACTAGCCAGCAAACCAACTATTCCTATGGCAAGTGCGATACCGCCGGCTTTCTTCATTTTTGAACCTATGAGTGTTGTGATAAGAGATGCTCAACCTAAATTAGGCGACTACGTGGCCGAAGAACTATGAGTGGTCATTTTCGGGTGGCCCACTTAAGCGCTTTCGCCTGGCCTTTGAGTAGAGGTGCGTAGCAGCGGAGACAGTTGCAGCTGCCCCGGCGACTGCGACGAGTATCGGTGCCGCAGTGACCAAGATCGGTGCGCTTGCAATGCCAACCGCAACACCAAGCGCCGCCAAGCCCGTTGGAGCGGCGACGACCGCGCCAACAGTAGCGACACCTGCGATTACGCGTGTCGCTTTAGCGATGTCGCTGGCTTGCTCCGATATTCCCTCATGTCTGCTTTCGACTCTGCATACCACTTCGACGGCGTGTTCTGCAATTCGTGTGGCCTGAGCATTAGCTGCTCTTGCAAAGCCACCGGCGATCTGCGTCGTTGCGTCCGACGCATTTTTAGCGCTCTTCGCGGCCATGCTCGCTGCTGCCTTCAGTGAGTTGCCAGCTGTCATTGCTGCATCACTAGCCGCAAATTGTGTTTCGGACACCGACGCCTTAACTAAACGAGCGAAATTAGTAATTTTGTCCAGATTATTCTTCATGTGCGTTTTCCGTCTATGGCAGGCATGGGGGTTTTCAGAAATCTAACGTTGAAGTTCAGTGGTTGCGTAGCAATCCACTGCAATGCCGGGTTAGGACCTTGGTGCTTGAACCGACACGCTCGGCGCACCCCGGAAGTACAAAGCGCGGATGCGCCGCCACTATGGAAAGCATAGCTGGAAGCACAGGCAGGGCGTGCGCCAGCGGCACCTGGGGCGTGAAGTTTGGCATGGTTGACTTTACAAACCTAACGGACAAGTTAAGCGGATGGCCGTAGGCCAGTCCGCTTGAACGCCGGGTTAGCACAAGCACCGCGTTCAACTACTGGGCACTGGCCTAAACCGACAGAACTATGAAAAGAAGAGCTGCCCGCGCAACTGCCACAAGCGCTGGAGCCCGATTTGGCACTTGAAATGCGCCCTCCACGGGAACCGCTAGCGCGAACCCAATGGCGAGAAGAAAGATAAAGCGCAGGATTAACCATGAGAAAGATTATTGCGGCAGGCTAACGTATATTGGACGACTGAATCCTAACTGCACTTACAATCTAATACAACTAAAATTAAAAAATTTCTTTTTATTTTCAACGGGTTATTAGGTTGCCAAGTCGTTTAGGCAAACCTAAAATTTAACGGATGAACCTGCCTCCACGGTCACTCGCGCCACTGCTGGAATATCCACCTTCACCACCACCCAAACTTCTGGAGCAACTGCGTATTCACCTGCGCACCCGGCACTACAGCATTCGCACCGAGCAGACTTATATCGACTGGGCCCGGCGCTTCATTCTCTTTCACAACAAACGCCATCCGCGTGACATGGGCGCTGCTGAAGTTGAGGCGTTTTTGAGTTACCTGGCCGTCGAGCGCAATGTATCGGCATCCACGCAAAACCAGGCCAAGGCGGCGCTGCTTTATCTGTACAAGCAAATCATCGGTATTGATTTGCCCTGGCTTGATGAGGTGGTTCAGGCTAAAACGCCCAAACGTTTGCCCGTGGTATTGACCACGCGCGAAGTGCGCGACCTGCTGATGCAGCTCAACGGGCCGATGTGGCTGATTGCCAGTTTGCTGTATGGCACTGGCATGCGCCTGCTCGAAGCGCTGCGGCTGCGAATCAAGGATGTGGAGTTTGAGCGCCGCGAAATCATTATTCGCGAAGGCAAGGGAAACAAGGACCGGATCACCGTTTTGCCCGAAAACCTGATCGTTCCGCTACAGGCTCAATTGCAGCGCGCCCAACTCATCCACGAGCGCGACCTGGAGGCGGGTTTTGGCGATGTTCATTTACCGAATGCACTGTCCGTCAAATACCCGAATGCCGGCAAGGCGTGGGGCTGGCAATATGTCTTTCCCTCGGCGTCGCGGGCGATTGATCCGCGAAGTGACGGGGTGGAAAGGCGCCACCATGTATTTCCCGAATCGGTGCAGCGGGCGGTACGGGAAGGTGCGCGGCGCATGGGTCCGGGCGTCACTGCGGCAATCGATTCAGGCGATGAGCGCACGGGCGGCGCAATGGCTGGCTCTGCCAAGATCATCACGCCGCATGTGCTGCGCCATTCGTTTGCCACGCACATGCTGCAGGCGGGCTACGACATCCGAACGGTGCAGGATTTGCTGGGCCACAGTGACGTCAGCACCACCATGATCTACACCCATGTGTTGAACAAGGGCGGGCGCGGGGTGCTGAGCCCGTTTGATGCGCTGTGAAAGCCTCAGCTCACCGCGTCGGCCGGCTGCTTGAGCAGCATGGCCAGTGAACTTGCCACGGTCTTGCGCAATTCCCGGCGGTCGCAGATGAAATCGATGGCGCCCTTGGTCTGCAGGAACTCGGCGCGCTGGAAACCTTCGGGCAGGGTGACGCGCACGGTCGATTCAATGACGCGCGGGCCGGCAAAACCGATCAGTGCTTTCGGCTCGGCAATCACGATGTCGCCGAGAAAGGCGAAGCCTGCGCTCACGCCGCCCATGGTCGGGTCGGTCAGGACGCTGATGTATGGCAGTCCTTTTTTGGCCAGCCGGGTCAGCGATGCGTTGGTCTTGGCCATCTGCATCAGGCTCAGCAGCCCTTCCTGCATGCGCGCGCCACCGGTCGCTGTGAAGCAGATGAACGGCACTTTTTGCTCGATGGCGGTGTGAACACCGCGCACAAAGCGCTCGCCGACGACACTGCCCATGCTGCCGCCCATGAAGTCGAATTCAAAGCAGGCCACGACGACGCCAATGCTGTGCAGGGCGCCGCCCATGACCACCAGCGCATCGGTCTCGCCGGTGTTTTCCAGGGCTTCCTTGAGCCGCTCGGGGTACTTGCGGCTGTCCTTGAACTTCAGCGCATCGACCGGCAGCACTTCCTGTCCGATTTCATAGCGGCCTTCGGCATCCAGAAAGGCATCGAGCCGCTCGCGCGCACCGATCCGGTGGTGGTGGCTGCACTGCGGGCAGACATTCTGGTTTTTTTCCAGGTCGGTCTTGTAGAGCACGGCTTCGCAGCTCGGGCATTTGATCCACAGGCCTTCGGGTACGCTGCGGCGCTCGGTCGGGTTGGTGGGGCTGATTTTGGGCGGAAGGAGTTTTTCGAGCCAAGACATGGTGTCAGTCCTTTTAGGCTTGCGGCTGGCGCTGCTTTTTTCGGCAAACGGCAGTCCCAGGCATTTTCAAACAGTAAACAAAGGTGGCGTGGCAAACGCCCGGGGCAGGGCGGCGAATGCCATTATGCGGCGGAAAATCCAAGGGAAATTCAGTCCAGCGCCGTGCGGATTTCCTTCAGGAAATCTTGTGCCACCGCCGCCACCCGGTCGCGCGGCTCATTTTCAATCAGCTGGATGATCTTGCTGCCAATGACGACGGCGTCGGCCACCTTGCCAATCGCCTTGGCGGTGGCCGCGTCGCGAATGCCAAAACCCACGCCGACGGGCACGCTGACATGCTGGCGAATGCGCGGCAGCATGGCTTCGACGGCGTCAACATCGAGCGTGCCGGCACCCGTCACGCCCTTGAGCGAGACGTAGTACACATAGCCGCTGGCGACCTCGGCGACCTGCGCCATGCGCGCGTCGGTGCTGGTGGGTGCCAGCAGAAAGATCAGGTCCATGCCATGCGCCTTCAGCCGCGCGGCAAACTCCACGCATTCCTCGGGCGGATAGTCAACGATCAGCATGCCGTCCACGCCGGCTGCAGCCGCATCGCGGATGAACGCGCTTTTGGATTCGCCTGCGCCGTGCTTGATGTCGTAGCGCTCGACCGGATTGGCATAACCCATCAGCACCACGGGCGTGGTGCTGTCTTTTATGCGGAAGGCGCGCACCATGTCGAGCACCTGGACCACGCCAATGCCGAAACCCAGGGCTTTTTCGCCGGCTTTCTGGATCACCGGGCCGTCAGCGCTCGGGTCGGAAAACGGCACGCCCAGTTCGATCACGTCAGCGCCGCCGGCCACCATGGCGTGCATCAGTTCGGGCGTGACGTCGGCGTACGGAAAGCCGGCAGTGACGTAGGGAATCAGCGCTTTGCGGCCTTGGGACAGCAGCGCGTCGAGTGTGGGTTTGATGCGGCTCATGACTTGAATTCCACGACTTGCGAGCCGCCTTTGATGCTCTGGCCGTGGCAGGACGGGCGGCAGTAGAAGTCGGCCCCCGACAGGTCGGCCACGGTGCCGATGTCCTTGTCGCCCCGGCCCGAGAGGTTGACCAGAATGCTCTGGTCGCTGCGCATGGTCTTGGCGAGCTTCATGGCGTAAGCCACCGCATGGGCGGATTCGAGCGCCGGAATGATGCCTTCGGTGCGGCACAGGTAATGGAATGCGGCCAGCGCTTCTGTGTCGGTGATGCCGACATATTCGGCGCGTCCGATGTCTTTCAAAAACGCATGTTCGGGGCCGACGCCGGGGTAGTCGAGGCCGGCGCTGATGCTGTGCGTCTCGGTAACCTGGCCGTCTTCATTTTGCAGCACATAGGTGCGGTTGCCATGCAGCACGCCGGGCAGGCCGCGCTGCAGCGAGGCCGAATGCTTGCCGCTGTCCATGCCTTCGCCGGCGGCTTCCACGCCGATCAGGCGGGTGTTTTCGTGGGAAATATAGGGGTGAAAAATCCCCATGGCATTGCTGCCGCCGCCGACGCAGGCAAGCACTGCATCGGGCTGCCGGCCGCCGTTCATCTCGGGCATCTGCGTCAGACATTCGGTGCCGATGACGCTCTGGAAGTCGCGCACCATCATCGGGTAGGGGTGCGGGCCGGCGACGGTGCCGATGATGTAGAAGGTGTTGTCCACGTTGGCCACCCAGTCGCGCATGGCTTCGTTGAGCGCATCCTTCAGCGTCTTGCTTCCGCTTTCCACCGGCACCACGGTGGCGCCCAGCAGGTTCATGCGGTAAACATTGGGGCTTTGGCGCTTCACGTCTTCGCTGCCCATGTAGACCACGCATTCGAGGCCATAGCGTGCGCAAATCGTCGCCGTGGCCACGCCGTGCTGGCCGGCACCGGTTTCGGCAATGATGCGCGGCTTGCCCATGCGGCGGGCCAGCATGGCCTGGCCAATGGTGTTGTTGATCTTGTGCGCGCCGGTGTGGTTCAGGTCTTCGCGCTTGAGATAAATTTGCGCGCCGCCCTGTTCGCGGCTCATGCGGGCTGCGTGGTAAATGGGTGAGGGGCGGCCGACGAAGTGCTTCAGCTCGTAGTTGAATTCGGCCAGGAATTCGGGGTCGTGCTGGTACCGGGCGTAAGCATCTTTCAGCTCGGTCAGCGCGTGGGTCAGGGTTTCAGAAACAAAACTGCCGCCGTAAATGCCGAAGTGGCCTGAAATGTCAGGTTGGTGATAGTCGTACATGGTCTTCTTCATCAGTTGGGGAAAGCGCAGCGCTTTCGCTGTGCGCATGCAGCGCTGGTCTATCCCGCAAGGTTTTTGAATTGTTCGTCAGCAGCACGGACGGCTGCAACGAATTGGTTGATTTTGTCGGCGCTCTTGATGCCCTTGGACACCTCGACGCCTGAACTCACGTCAACGGCCAGCGTGGTGCAGCGCGGCCTGACTTGCAAGATGCCATCGGTCACGTTTGCAGGCGTCAACCCACCAGACAAAACGAGGTGAGCGTTGACGCTTTGAGGAAGAAGTGACCAATTGAATGTTTTTCCGCCGCCGCCGTATCCTTCGACATGGGCGTCGAGCAAGATGGCTTGGGCTGATGAATAATCTTGCGCGTATTTTAAAAGATCAAAGCACGGGCTGCTCGGATTGGGGTTTTCGTCGAGCGGAATGCGGGCTGCACGCAGGAAAGTCCTGCCGGCCTTCAGGCATTCTTCAGGCGTCTCATCACCATGAAACTGGACGATTGCGCAGGGAATACGGGTGCATGCAGCTATTATTTTTGTAGTGTCCGCATTGACGAAAAGCAGCACCGGTGTGACAAACGGCGGCAGCCGGCTGGCCAGTTCGGCGGCGCGTTCCAGGGTGACATGGCGGGCGCTGTGCTCGTACATGACCAGGCCGATGGCATCGGCGCCGGCGGCCACGGCGGCATCGACATCTTCTTCGCGGGTCAGGCCGCAGATCTTGATACGGGTACGGATGAAAGGCTTAAGGGGGCTCATGGCAGCCAATCATAAGCGGCCGTGCGCGACGGCAAGCCATGGCGCTCCTCATATACCGGACCCAGGAAATAAAGACCGTCGGGCGAAAAGGTAGGAGCGGCGGCATCGCGGCGGCGGGCGGCCACCACGCCGGCCAGCCACTCGGGCGGCTGGTTGCCCTGGCCCACAGCCAGCAGGCAGCCCATGATGTTGCGGATCATGTGGTGCAGGAAGGCATTCGCCTCAAACTCGAAGCGCCAATAGCGCGACCCGGCGCCGGCACGCTGCGAAATTTCGATAAGGTTCATGGTCTTGACAGGCGACTTCGCCTGGCATTGCGCAGCCCGGAATGAGCTGAAGTCATGCTCGCCCATCAAATGCAGGGCCGCCTGCCGCATGGCGTCGCCATCCAGCGGGCGATAGACCCAGCCGACGCGCCCGGCTTCCACGCTGGGACGCACCGGCGACTCCAGCACGACGTAGGCGTATCGGCGTGCAATGGCGCTGGCACGCGAGTGAAATTCATCGGGCACTGGCTGCGCCCACTGCACCGCAATGTCGCGGGGCAAGAAAGCATTGGTGCCGCGCACCCATGAGGCGGTTTCACGCTGCAGCGCGGTGTCGAAGTGCGCGACCTGCATCAGCGCGTGGACGCCGGCATCGGTGCGTCCGGCGCACATGACGCGAACCGGCTGCACGGCAAACCGGCTCAGGGCCTTTTCCAGCTGGTCCTGAACGGTCTTGCCGGACAACTGGCTTTGCCAGCCTTCGTAGGCGCTGCCGCTGTAACTGATGCCGAGCGCTATCCTCACCGATGCAGTCCCGTGGAAGAATGCAGGCGCTTCAAGCGTTGTTCACGACAGGGTATTGAGAAATGCCTGGGCCTTGAATTTCAAGGGCCCCTTGGCATGTGCCACAACCTCGTCAGCCAAAGACCTGGCACCTTCCGAATCCCCCAGGGTGCGAAATTCCTCAGCCAGCAGGAACTTGATTTCAAGCGGGTCTTTATCCGGGCTGGTCAAGGATGCTGCAGAAGGCTTGGTGACTGGGCCAAGGTCCAGCGAAAGCGAATCCAGGTCGAACTCCAGCATGCCGCTGTGCATCACAGGTGCCGTTGGCGCAATCGCTGCCTTCGGTGCAAATGGCTCAGACGTGAAATCCATGCCATTGGCAATGAGGTCAAACCCCGAAGAAGGCAGCGCTACCGACATGTGTTGAGGGTTCGCTGCTGGCGCAGCGGCTGGCACATCGTCCAGGTCCAAATCCAGGTCCAGAAAAGCCGATGGAATGGCAATGTCTGGCATCGGTTCGGTTTTTTTGACTGGAGAGGCGATGGCACCCGCTGTCGTCAACGCGTGTGGCATTGATGCAGAAGCAGCTGCGCCTGCCGGAAAATCAAGGTCCAGGTCCAAATCAAGGATCTGTGGCGTTTTGGAAACCGGCGCCAGGCCAGCCAGGGTCTGCGGCACCGTGCTGCTCAGGGGCACCAGGCCGGAATTGCGTATTCCGGGCAGGCTGGTCGAAAAACTGGCGCCAGACTGGTACATGGAATTGCTTGGCTCCAGTTCCCGGCCGAGCTGACTGATATACGACCATTCTGCGCCTTGGCCTCCCGTCAGCTTGAACGCTGCCAGGGCCGCATTTTCGAAGGCCTTGTTGTCGCGACGCTTGGCATGGATTTCAAGCAGCTTGCTGTGAATGGCCAAACGCGCCGGGTAGGTCTGCAAGGCTTCCTTGAGGATTTCTTCTGCCTGCTGGTCGCGGCCATAGGCAAGGTAGACATCGGCTTCGGCCACGGGGTCCACGTCGCCGGCTGCATCGAGCTGGCTGGGCGAGTAGGCTATCGAAGACGACTTTGACGCATGGTTTGTGCTCGTATCGACTCGCTGCCCGCCACTGGCGCCAAAGAACGAATCGGGCTGCAGGCGGCTGTCCAGGAATGAGCTGTCCACATGGCTCGGTCCTGCGTTTTTCCGGTAACGCGCAAAGCCCAGGCCCGCCAGCAATGCCAGCAAGATACCTCCGCCCAGCAGCAAGGAGTTGTCCATGATCCAGGTGGTCAAGCCGGGCTCGGGCGGTGCGACGGGCGGGGCTGTCAGCGCAGCCTGCTGGCTGGCGGCAGCCGGCACGACCGAAGCCGGCGCGCTGGCCGATGGCATAGGCTCCGAGACAGGCGCCTCGGGCGCGGATTCGGCAACGGCTGAAGGTGACGAGGCACCGGTTGCGGGTTCTGCGGCACCTGATGAAGTCAGCGCTGGCGATGCCGGGACTGCTGGAACGCCACCGGCCGCTGATGCGGCGCTGGAGCCTGCAACCGACACTCCTGGTGCCGTGCTGCCTGCCCCGGGAATGGCTGCCTGTGGATTGAGGGCGCTGGTATTTTTTGACTGTTCTGTCGTTCGGTTTTCAGCATCCCTGGCGGACTGTTCACCGGACGGCATGCCCTGTACGGCGCCTTTTGAAAGCGTCAACCGGTCGGGTGAGTTGCTGGCTTGCGCACGGTCATCGACCCGGGTCTGGACCTTGCCGGCGGCCTGGCGGTCTGCATTGTCAAGAGGTGTCGCCGGCACGCCGTCGGCCAGTTTGCGGCGGAAGGTGTTGAAATCCCTGCTCTGGGCAATGAGCATCTGCCTGGCTTCGCCCGGGGAAAGCGCATTGGCTGCCTGCGCATCGGGAATATCAACCACGGCGCCTGACTTGATCAGGTTGATGTTGCCGCCAACGAAGGCGTCAGGATTCCCCCTGAGCAAGGCCACCAGCATCTGGTCCAGCGACACGCTGGCAGGCTTGTTCTGTGCGGCAATCCGGCTGGCGTTGTCACCAGGCCTGACGGTGACCTGGCGAGTGCCGGAAGTGCTCTGGGCAGGCGGTGTCCGGATGGCTTGTGGCCTGGGAGCGCGCGGCACGGCGGGAGCAGCAGGCTTGGCCACGGGAAGCGGCAGTTCCTGTCTGGGCGCAAGCGAGGAAACGGCTACCGGTTCTCGGGGCAATACCGGTGATGACGCCACCAGTGGAGCGTTGCTGTTTCGCAGGTTGGGCGGGTCAAAGAGCATCGTGTAGTCGCGGGTGACACGACCAGATGCCCACCGCGCCTCAAGAACCAGATCCACGAAGGGCTCGCCGATAGCACGGTTGCTGGTCAGGCGCAAATAGGGCCTGCCGTCCGGGCGTCGCTGGAGCCGAACGTCCAGCCCCGAGGCAGCAGCAGAGTATTCCAGTCCGGCAGCTCTGAAAACGTCAGCCCCTGCCACACCGACCCTGAGGCTGGCGGCTTCGTCGGCGCTGAGATCGGAAATGTCAATTTCTGCGCGCAGGGATTCGCCCAGGGCAGACTGAACCGTGATGCGGCCCAGCGCCACCGCATGTGCTTCGAGGCTTGCCAGGCAGCCGAGCAATGCAATTGCGCTTGCCATGGCACCAATACGCCAACGACCGGGATGATTCATGAAGTTATGAGCTTCTGGAGCTCGGTCTGATTGAAACGTTTTAGGGCTTGAGCGCACAAAGACCTTGGGGCTAATTTTTGAAAAACAACCTTACCATCAAGGTCTGTCACTTACAAGTTAGGACAATGCTTAAGTTTTGATACTCTAATCAAACAGCAAAGTAGCCGGTTTCATTCGTTGCCTGTAGACAACGGCATGAACCCGCCTTCCGCATTTCAGGATTGTAGATGCTCAGTCGGCCTGGAACGAAGATTCAAGCCTCGATCAGGATGCGCAGCATCCGGCGCAGCGGCTCCGCTGCACCCCAGAGCAACTGGTCGCCCACGGTGAATGCGCCCAGGTATTCGGGTCCCATGGCCAGCTTGCGGAGGCGTCCGACCGGAATCTGCATGGTTCCCGTCACGGCTACCGGGGTCAGGTCCCTGATCGACGCTTCACGCGTATTGGGTACCACTTTTACCCAGGCGTTGTCAGCCGAAATCATGGCTTCGATGTCTGCCAGCGGAACGTCCTTCTTGAGCTTGAAGGTCAGTGCCTGGCTGTGGCAGCGCATCGCGCCAACGCGCACGCAAAATCCATCGACCGGTGTTTCTGCCGTGCCGAAGCTCGCGCCCTGGCCCAGGATCTTGTTGGTTTCGGCGCCGCCCTTCCATTCTTCCTTGCTCATGCCGTCACCCAGGTCCTTGTCGATCCAGGGAATCAGGCTGCCGCCGAGAGGCACGCCAAAGTTGGCGGTTTCACTGGCGCTCAGCGACTGCTGCTTGGCCAGGATGCGGCGGTCGATTTCAAGGATGGCTGATTTCGGGTCGTCGAGCAGGGATTTGACTTCGCTGTTGAGCGTGCCGAACTGGGTCAGCAGCTCGCGCATGTGCTGCGCGCCTCCGCCCGAAGCTGCCTGGTAGGTCATGCTGGTCATCCACTCGACCAGGCCGGCCTTGTACAGGGCACCCACGCCCATCAGCATGCAGCTGACCGTGCAGTTGCCGCCGACCCAGTTGTTGCCACCCTTGACCAGCGCGTTCTGGATGACGGGCAGGTTGACCGGGTCCAGCACGATGACAGCGTCGTCGTTCATGCGCAGTGTTGAGGCGGCGTCAATCCAGTGGCCTGTCCAGCCTGCAGCACGCAGTTTGGGGAAAACTTCAGCCGTGTAGTCGCCGCCCTGGGCGGTGATGATGATGTCGCACTTCTTGAGTGCCTCGATGTCAAAGGCGTCTTTCAGGGTGGTTTCGTTTTTCGCCTGCGCCGGGGCCTTGCCGCCCGCGTTCGAAGTCGAGAAGAAAACCGGTTCGATCAACTCGAAGTCGCCTTCGGCCTGCATGCGGTCGATCAAGACCGAGCCGACCATGCCGCGCCAACCAACGAGTCCTGTGAGATTGCCTTTGAGTTTCATGGGGATGCCCTTAAAAAGTACGAAAAAATCGGCTTTTTGGCCTGGCTCATCGAGCCAGTGGGCACGACGAGACGGGCTTGTCAGCCTTTGATGGTGGTCGTTTTAGTGATCTGGGCAAAAACCGGTGCGCCGCATCCTGCTGGCAAGGCAGCAGGAAAACTGAGGGTGGCAAGGCTTTTACACATTTTCTTATTGTAACGAAGGCTGCCTTTTCGCTGGCTGACACGGCGCTGCTCCGTGAGGGCTGCCAGCAAAAGGAATGGCGAGCTTCATCCCAGCGCCTTGACTACCGCATTGCCCATTTCCACAGTACCCACTTTGGTCGTGCCTTCGCTGTAAATGTCAGGTGTGCGAAGACCCTGGCTAAGAACGGTATCTACGGCTTTTTCGATGCGCGCAGCGGCTTCTGGCTGGTTCAGGCTGAAGCGCAGCATCATCGCGGCGCTCAAAATGGTGGCCAGCGGATTGGCCACGCCCTTGCCGGCAATATCGGGCGCGCTGCCGTGGCTGGGTTCGTACAGGCCCTGATTTTTATCGTTCAGGCTGGCCGAGGGCAGCATGCCGATGCTTCCGGTCAGCATGGCGGCTGCATCCGACAATATGTCGCCAAACATGTTGCCAGTCACCACCACGTCAAACTTCTTTGGTGCCTTGACCAGCTGCATCGCGGCGTTGTCGACGTACATGTGGTCCAGCGCCACGTCGGCGTACTGCAGGCCGATTTCAGTCACCACGTCTTTCCAGAGCTGGAAGGTTTCGAGCACATTGGCCTTGTCCACGCTGGTGACGCGCCCTTCGCCTCCCGCTGCTTTGCGCTTGCGCGCAGCCTGGAAGGCGACATGCGCGATGCGCTCGATCTCCGGGCGCGAATAGCGCATGGTGTCGAAGGCTTCCTCGGCACCGGGGAAGTGGCCGTCGGTGGCAATGCGGCGTCCGCGCGGCTGGCCAAAGTAGATGTCGCCAGTCAGCTCGCGGATGATCAGGATGTCCAGGCCGGACACCAGTTCGCGCTTCAGGCTGGAGGCATCGACCAGTTGGGGGTAACAGATGGCCGGGCGGAAGTTGGCGAACAGCCCTAGGTTCTTGCGCAGGCCCAGAATCGCTTGCTCCGGGCGCAGCGGCCGGTCCAGCGTGTCGTATTTCCAGTCGCCCACGGCTCCAAACAGCACGGCGTCGGCACCCTTGGCCAGCTGGAGTGTGGCGTCGGGCAGCGGGTGGCCATGGGCTTCGTAGGCTGCGCCGCCGACCAGGGCGGTTTCGGTTTCAAAACCCAGTTCCAGCACATTCAAAACCTTGACGGCTTCAGCAACGATTTCAGGACCAATGCCATCACCGGGAAGAATTGCGATTTTCATGATTACTATCTTATTTATAGCTGCTTGTGCCCGTGGGTAGTGCGCAAGAGCATGATTTGACTACTATTTTTGATTAACCCGCGACGGTGTGGTTCAGCCAGGGCTTGGCCGCAAGCCGTTCGGCTTCAAAGGCCTTGATCTTGTCGCTTTGCAGCAAGGTCAGGCCGATATCGTCAAAGCCGTTGAGCAGGCAGTATTTGCGGAAAGCCTGCACCTCGAAAGGCAGTTCCTCGCCTTGCGCCTTAACGATGACCTGGCGTTCCAGGTCGATGGTGAGGCGGTAGCCGGGGAAGGCGGCCACTTCGTCAAACAACTGGGCCACTTGCGCTTCGGGCAACACGATGGGCAGCAGACCGTTCTTGAAGCTGTTGTTGAAAAAGATGTCGGCGTAGCTGGGCGCAATGATGGCGCGAAAGCCGAACTGGTCCAGCGCCCACGGCGCATGTTCGCGGCTGGAACCGCAGCCAAAATTTTTGCGGGCCAGCAGAACCGAAGCGCCTGCATAACGTGGCTGGTTCAGCACGAAGTCCGGATTCGGTTTGCGGCTGGCAGGGTCCTGGCCTGGAAAACCGGCATCCAGGTAGCGCCATTCGTCAAACAGGTTCACGCCGAAACCGGTTTTTTTGATCGACTTGAGGAATTGCTTCGGGATGATGGCGTCGGTATCGACGTTCTCGCGGTCCATTGGGGCGACCAGGCCTTGGTGTACGGTGAATTTTTGCATACGAATCTTTGAGCCTGTTATTTGGCAGCGTTAGAAACGGCGGAGCCGGCACGCTGCACGTCCTGGCCAATGCCCCGGACGGTGTTGCAGCCCGACAGTGCAAAGGTGGAGATAAGCAGGGCAAGGCTGGCCAGCAGCAGGGAAGCAGATTTTTTCATGAGGGGCCTCAGACGAACTTGCGGATATCGACAAAATGCCCATGCACCGCCGCTGCCGCCGCCATGGCCGGGCTGACCAGGTGGGTGCGGCCGCCGGCGCCTTGCCGGCCTTCAAAGTTGCGGTTGCTGGTGGAGGCGCAGCGCTCGCCCGGCTCCAGCCGGTCGGCGTTCATCGCCAGACACATCGAGCAGCCGGGCTCGCGCCACTCAAAGCCTGCGGCGATGAAAATCTTGTCCAGGCCTTCGCGCTCGGCCTGTTCCTTGACCAGGCCTGAACCCGGCACGACCATGGCCAGCTTTACATTTTTGGCGACCTTCTGGCCGATTTTCTTCACCACGGCGGCAGCTTCGCGCATGTCTTCGATGCGGCTGTTGGTGCACGAGCCGATGAACACCTTGTCGATGTACAAATCGTTCAACGCCTTGCCGGGCTCCAGGCCCATGTAAGCCAGGGCGCGTTCGATGGCGCCGCGCTTGTTGGCGTCTTTTTCCTTTTCCGGGTCCGGTACCCGGCCTTCAATCGACAGCACCATTTCAGGCGATGTGCCCCAGCTCACTTGAGGCAGGATCTGGCTGGCATCGAGTTCGACGACGGCATCAAATGTGGCATCTGCGTCGGAGTGCAGCGTGGTCCAGTAACGCGCGGCCAGGTCCCATTCCGGGCCGCCGACGAACTGGCCGGTCTTGGGATCGGTTCCCGGGGCCAGCAGTCTGCCCTTGACATACTCGATTGTTTTGGCGTCCACGGCCACCAGGCCGGCGCGCGCGCCGCCTTCAATCGCCATGTTGCAGACCGTCATGCGGCCTTCCATGCTGAGGTCGCGGATGGCCGAACCGGCAAATTCAATCGTGTAGCCGGTACCGCCCGCCGTGCCGATCTTGCCGATGATGGCCAGCACGATGTCCTTGGCGGTCACGCCTTTGGCCACGGTGCCCTCGACCCGGATGAGCATGTTTTTGGCCTTTTTGGCCAGCAGGGTTTGCGTGGCCATGACATGCTCGACCTCGCTGGTGCCGATGCCGTGGGCCAGCGCGCCGAATGCGCCATGGGTGGAGGTGTGCGAATCGCCGCAAACCACCGTCATGCCGGGCAGGGTGGCGCCGTTTTCGGGGCCGATGACATGCACGATGCCCTGGCGCCGGGACATGAACGGAAAGAAGGCCGCCGCGCCGAATTCCTTGATGTTGCTGTCCAGCGTGGTGATCTGTTCCTTGCTGACCAGGTCGGTGATGCCGTCGTAGCCCAGCTCCCAGCCGGTGGTTGGCGTGTTGTGGTCGGCGGTCGCGACGATGGAGCTGATGCGCCAGACCTTTCGGCCGGCTTCGCGCAGGCCTTCAAAGGCTTGCGGGCTGGTCACTTCATGAACCAGATGGCGGTCGATGTAGAGAATCGAGGTGCCGTCTTCTTCGGTGTGAACAACGTGCTCGTCCCAGATTTTGTCGTAGAGGGTGCGTCCCATGGGTTTTCCTTCGTGGTCTTTTGATGATTTTAGAGGCTGGATGCCTGGCTTGAAAGATGATCGACCAGCAGCCGGGCGGTCAGCGGCAGGGTGGAAAAGTCGCGCGCCACCAGTTCGATACGGCGGTCTGCCCAGTCGTCCAGCAAGGTCACGGACGCCAGTTCGCCCACGCCATGCATCAGTTCAAAGGCGCGCAGCGGCATGACGCCGACGCCCAGGCCGTTGTGGATCATGCGGCACATCGCATCCAGCCCGGTCACATGGATTCGCAGCTTGATGGTGCGGCCCACAGCCGCCGCCGCCTGGCGCATGGCCAGATAAATCGAACTGTTGGAATGCAGGCCGACCTGGTCATGGTCCAGCGCCGCTTCGAAATGAACCGCTTTCTGCGTCAGCAGTGCATGTCCCTTGGGGACAATCAGCACCAGCTTGTCATGGCGGTAGGGTCGCGCCTGCAACGCCCCGATGCCGTTGGCGGTATTGCAGACGCCCAGGTCGGCTGCGCCTTCCTGAACCGCCCGGATGACCTCCGTGCTCAGGTGCTCTTCCAGGTCGATCTTGATTTCAGCATGCTGGCGTATGAAATCGCCCAGGTCTTCGGGCAGAAACTGCACGATGGCCGAGATGCTGGCGTGCACGCGCACATGGCCACGAACGCCGTCGGCATATTCACTCAGTTCGCCCTGCATTTTCTCCAGGCTGAACAGCACCGAGCGCGCATGGTGCAGCAGGCTTTCTCCCGCTGGGGTCAGGTCAACGCCCCGGGTGTGGCGGTAGAGCAGCGGCGTGCTCAGCAGGGCTTCGAGGTCGCTCAGTCGTTTGCTCACCGCAGAAGCGGCAATGAATTCACGTTCGGCTGCCTTGCCAATGCTGCCCAGTTCACACACGGCAACGAACAGCTGAAGCGAGGTCAGGTCGATGCGGCGGGCAAAATTACGTTCGGAGCTTTTGATGGACATGGCGTTGGTTCCATCGCATTTTGCGATGGATATCGATTTTGCTACAAGGTTATTCGTCTTGCCATCGTCATTCGAGATGACCAACCCAGCAGCCTGATGTGCTCAAGCGTCAAAAAAAACAGCTGGAAAATTTGATGCCAAAGGCCTTTTCCGCATACGGACAAAGGATGGTTTGCTATGAAAAATAAAAATAGGATGTGAAAAAACCCGCCGAAGTCAACCTCGGCGGGCTTTGAGCTAAAACCTGAAAGACGCAGGTTTTTAGCGTTGTGCCATTGGCTTGACTTCACGCTGGGTGGAACCGACAAAGAGTTGACGCGGACGGCCAATCTTGTACTCGGGGTCACCGATCATTTCGTTCAACTGGGCCATCCAGCCGACGTTGCGTGCCAGCGCAAAGATGGCAGTGAACAGCGGCACCGGAATGCCGATGGCGCGCTGCACGATGCCGGAGTAGAAGTCCACGTTCGGATACAGCTTGCGCGAGACGAAATAGTCGTCTTCCAGGGCAATCTTTTCCAGCGCCATGGCCAGCTTGAACAGCGGGTCGTTTTCCAGGCCCATTTCCTGCAGCACTTCCTTGCAGGTTTCCTGCATCAGCTTGGCGCGCGGGTCGTAGTTCTTGTAGACGCGGTGTCCAAAGCCCATCAGCTTGACGCCGGAGTTCTTGTCCTTGACCTGCTTGATGAATTCGCCAATGTTCTCGACGCCGCCGTTTTTCTGGATGTCGCCCAGCATGTTCAGCGCCGCTTCGTTGGCGCCGCCGTGTGCCGGGCCCCAGAGGCAGGCCACCCCGGCTGCAATGGCAGCGAACGGGTTGGTGCCCGACGAGCCGCACAGGCGAACGGTGGAGGTCGAAGCGTTCTGTTCGTGGTCTGCGTGCAGGATGAAGATGCGGTCCAGCGCGCGTTCGAGCACCGGGTTGACCTTGTATTCTTCGCACGGCGTGGCAAACATCATGTGCAGGAAGTTGCCGGCGTAGCTCAGGTCGTTGCGCGGGTACATGTAGGGCTGGCCCACGGTGTACTTGTAAGCCATGGCCACCAGCGTCGGCATCTTGGCGATCAGGCGAATCGCGGCAATGTCGCGATGCTCCGGATTGTTGATGTCGGTGCTGTCATGGTAGAAGGCCGACAGGGCGCCGACCAGGCCGGTCATGATGGCCATCGGGTGCGCGTCGCGACGGAACCCGCGCAGGAAGAACTGCATCTGCTCGTTGACCATGGTGTGGTTGGTCACGCGGCCGACGAAAACCTTTTTCTGTGCAGCGTCTGGCAGTTCGCCGTAAAGCAGCAGGTGGCAGGTCTCCAGGTAGTCACAATTGGTGGCCAATTGCTCGATGGGGTAGCCGCGGTACAGCAGTTCGCCCTTGTCGCCGTCAATGTAGGTGATGGCCGACTGGCAGGCAGCCGTGGACAGAAAGCCCGGGTCGTAGGTGAACATGCCGGTCTGGGCATACAGCTTGCGGATGTCCACGACGTCCGGGCCTACCGTGCCTTGGTAAACAGGCAGGTCTACGTTGGGGCTGCCATTGCTGAAGGACAGGGTGGCTTTGTTGTCGGCTAACTTCATGTTCGTTTCTTTCTCTCTTGTCAGAGGGGGATTTAGGAAGCCGCAGCCCCTGGCCGCAGCATGCTTAAAACTTCAAGTGCTTCGGGACTGGAGGCGCTTTCCCTTGCAGGCGAATCGGAAAGTTGGTCAGGTTCCTTGCGTCTGAGCAGGAGGTCAAGCAAATCGTTGTCAGACAAATCCATTAAATCATTCAAGCCTTTAGCCTGCCTGACGTTGAGCGTGGTTTCAAAATTCAAAAAGAATTTTTCGATCAGCAGGTCGTTCTCCAGCAGGCCACGCCGACAGCGCCAGCGCAGCTTGCTCAGGCTACGCTCGTCAAGTAAATCGTCGGTCATTTCCATGCGTGTGTGATGTGATGCAAGGTCAGACCGTGCGCAAGACCATCATTTCCTTGATCTTGCCGATGGCTTTGGCCGGGTTCAGGCCTTTGGGGCAAACGTCGGTGCAGTTCATGATGGTGTGGCAGCGGAACAGGCGGTACGGGTCTTCCAGATTGTCGAGTCGCTCAGCCGTTGCTTCGTCGCGGCTGTCAGCCAGGAAGCGGTAGGCCTGCAGCAAGCCGGCGGGCCCCACGAACTTGTCGGGATTCCACCAGAAGCTCGGGCAAGCCGTTGAACAGCTGGCGCACAGGATGCATTCGTAAAGTCCATTGAGTTCGTCACGCTCTTCAGGGCTTTGCAGGCGTTCTTTTTCCGGCGGGACGTTGTTGTTGATCAGGTAGGGCTTGATCGAGTTGTACTGCTTGAAGAACTGCGTCATGTCGACAAACAGGTCGCGCACCACCGGCAGGCCGGGCAGTGGCTTGAGGACAATGGTGCCCTTGAGCGTGTTCATGTTGGTGAGGCAGGCCAGGCCGTTCTTGCCATTGATGTTCATGGCGTCAGAGCCGCACACGCCTTCGCGGCAGGAACGGCGAAAGGAGATGGTCGGGTCCTGCGCCTTGAGCTTCATCAGGGCGTCAAGCAGCATGCGCTCGTGGCCGTCGAGTTCCACCTCGATGGTCTGCATGTAGGGCTTGGCGTCGGTATCGGGGTCGTAACGGTAGATCTGGAAGGTACGTTTGGTCATGAGTATTCCCGCTTGTATTTTTAGAAGGAGCGAACTGTCAGAGGTATGGAGTCAACCGTCAGCGGCTTCATTTGCACCGGTTTGTAGGCCAGGCGGTTGCCTTCGCTGTACCAGAGGGTGTGTTTGTGCCAGTCGGTGTCGTTGCGGCCGTTCGGATGTGCCGGTGTGTCTCCGTAGTCGTCCACGGAGTGGGCGCCGCGACTTTCATGTCGCGCTGCGGCGGAAATAATGGTGGCTTCAGCAGCCTCGATCAGGTTCTCGACTTCCAGCGCTTCGATGCGCGCGGTATTGAAAATCTTGGACTTGTCTTTCAGGCCGATCGCGTTGACGCGCTTGCGCAACTCTGCGATCTTGGCCACACCTTCGTCCATGACGGCCTGGGTACGGAACACACCTGCATGCTGCTGCATGACAGCGCGGATGTCGTTGGCCACGTCCTGTGCATATTCGCCGGTGGTCGTGTTGTCCAGTCGTTCAATGCGGGCCATGGTTTGGTCTGCCGCATCGGCAGGCAAGGGCTTGTGCTCGGTATTGGCCTGGTTGAATTCAACAATGTGGTTGCCGGCAGCACGGCCAAAAACCAGCAGGTCGAGCAGTGAATTTGTTCCCAGGCGGTTGGCGCCATGCACGCTGGCGCAGGCGCACTCACCAACGGCGTACAAGCCATTGACGACCACGCTTTGGTTTTCGGCATTTTGCGTGACGACCTGGCCATGGATGTTGGTCGGAATTCCGCCCATCTGGTAATGGATGGTTGGCACGACCGGAATCGGTTCCTTGGTGATGTCGACGTTGGCAAAGTTGTGGCCAATCTCGAACACCGATGGCAGGCGCTTCATGATGGTCTCGACACCCAGATGGGTCATGTCAAGATTGATGTAGTCCTTGTTGGGGCCGCAACCGCGACCTTCCTTGATTTCCTGGTCCATGCAGCGCGAGACGTAATCGCGCGGCGCCAAGTCCTTGTAAGCCGGGGCATAACGTTCCATGAAGCGTTCACCGTCGCTGTTGCGCAAAATGGCGCCTTCGCCACGGCAACCTTCGGTCAGCAGCACGCCCGCACCGTGCACACCAGTCGGGTGGAACTGCCAGAATTCCATGTCTTCCAGCGGAATGCCGACGCGTGCTGCCATACCCAGACCATCGCCGGTATTGATAAACGCATTGGTGGAGGCCGCAAAAATGCGGCCGGCACCGCCGGTTGCCAGCAGCGTGGTCTTGGCTTGGAAAATATGCACGTCACCGGTTTCCATCTCGATGGCGGTGACCCCTACGACGTCGCCATCGGCATCGCGGATCAGGTCCATTGCCAGCCATTCGACGAAGAAACTGGTTTTTTCCTTGACGTTTTGCTGATACAGGGTATGGAGCATGGCGTGACCAGTGCGGTCAGCCGCAGCACAGGCGCGCTGGACCGGCTTTTCGCCGTAGTTGGCGGTGTGGCCGCCAAAGGGGCGCTGGTAGATCGTGCCGTCCGGGTTGCGGTCGAAGGGCATGCCCATGTGCTCCAGGTCGTAGACGACCTTGGGTGCTTCACGGCACATGTATTCAATCGCATCCTGGTCACCCAGCCAGTCGCCGCCCTTGACGGTGTCGTAGAAGTGATAGTGCCAGTTGTCTTCGGACATGTTGCCAAGCGATGCGCCAATACCACCCTGCGCCGCTACGGTGTGCGAGCGTGTCGGAAAGACTTTGGAAAGAACGGCAACGTTCAGGCCTGCACGGGCCAGTTGCAGCGATGCGCGCATACCGGAGCCGCCAGCACCGACGATGACAACGTCAAATTTGCGCGTGGGAAGTTTGGATGTATCAGTCATGTTTTTTTAATCGTGGAGGCTGGAAAATGCCAGCATTGACTTTGGTAAATAGCCGTTGGATCAAAGGCGCCACAGCACCTGGACACCCCAGCCTGCGCAAGCGACCAGCCAGAGGATGGTGAACACCTGCAGCAGCAAGCGCAGGCCCACCGGCTTGATGTAATCCATCCAGATATCGCGCATGCCCACCCACACATGCTGAAGCAGGGCGATGATGACGGCAAATGTCAGTACCTTCATCCATTGGGGCGAAAAGATCCCGGCCCACTGGTCATAACCGATAGGCCCCTTGCTGAAAATGACCTGCGCCAGCAGCAGCACGGTGAAAATGGCCATCAGGCCTGCCGTGATGCGCTGGCTCAGCCAGTCGCGGGTGCCGTAGTGAGCGCCGACAACGATGCGCTTGGAGCCGTAATTGACAGACATGATTTTTCTTTCCTTGAACAGTTTCAGGCAACGCTTGCGGTGTTCGCGCAGCAGATGCCTGCAGGATTTTTGGTTTTTAGTACAGGCCGAACAGCTTGGCGCCCAGCACCAGCGTGAGGCCGATGCTCACGATGAGCGTGAAGGCGGCTGACTGCCTGCCGAACGTCTTGCTGACGGATTCATGGCTGCTGTCCATCCACAAATGCCGCAGACCTGCCAGAAAATGGTGCAGGTAAGCCCAAATCAGGGCCAGCGCCACCAGTTTCCACAGAAATCCTGGCAAGCCCAGCATGCCCGCATTGAAGGTGGACTTGAAACGGTCGAAAGAGATGTCTGAAGAAATCGACGTGTCGAACATCCAGATGATGAAAGGCATCAGCAGGAACATGATGGCTCCGCTGACACGATGCAGGATGGAAACGATGCCGGCCAGCGGCAATCGGTAACCCGGCAGGTCGGTAAAGGCGTTGATGTTGCGAAACTCTGGCCGCTTGGCGCGTGGAGTGGATGCCAGCTCTGTCATTTTTATGGGCTTTCGTGGTGGTAACCGGTTGGTAACTCAGCGGGACATGACTGTCAGTCGAACATTTTAATTCTATTGCAATGCAGCAAATTTATTTACAAAGCTTTGCCGTTTTGGGGCAATGCGCTTAACTGAGTGCGTTTTTATAGTGGTGGGTGTCGGTTCGGTACAGGCCCCGGCGCAGTTCCATCGGGACGTCGTTGTAGGTGTAGGCAATCCGTTCGACGCTCAGCAGCGGCTCGCCCAGCTTGACGTGCAGCAGCCGGGCCGCCACCGAGTCGGCTGCGACAGCGCGTATTTTTTCTTCGGCACGCACCATGTGGACGCCGAACTCGGTTTCGAACAAGGCATACATGGGACCGCTGTAAACCGCCAGACGGCTGGCGGTCAGACCCTTGAAAGGGCTGCCCGGCAACCAGACGTCCTCGACAATCGTCGGCGTGCCCTGGAATGCCAGTACCCGGCGCAGTTGAAGTACGGCGTCGCCGGTCCGCAAGGCCAGCGGTCGGGCAATGTCGGCAGTAGCCCGAAGCCGTTTGCAGTCGACGATCTGGCGTTCCGCCGGGCCTTCGCTGCTGATGTCGCCGCTGTCGGGCATCAGACGAAGGAAGCGGTATTGCACCTGCTGCTCGGCGTGTGTGGCCACGAAGGTTCCCTTGCCCTGGCGACGGATCACCAGGTTTTCTGCGGCAAGTTCGTCAATGGCCTTGCGAACGGTTCCCTGGCTGACGCGAAAGCGCGCAGCCAGTTCCATCTCGCTTGGTATCAGTTCGCCGGGTTTCCATTCAGCCGTCTGAAGTCCCTTGAGGATCAGCACCTTGATCTGCTGGTACAGCGGACTGAAGGCCGGCGTCTGTCCGGCAGGCGCGATTGCCCCATGCTCGGCAGCTGCCAAGGAGGTATCGGGTGTCAAAGAATGGGTATGTGTCATACAGCAAATTTGCCCAGTGGCTTGGGATCATGGGTCGCAGTGCCTGAGCCGGGCATGAAATCAGTCTGGATCATATCTTATATAAGACATAAGACAAGTTGACCTGCCGCAATTTTCAAGCGTAAAATCCCGGGCTGTGCATCGCGTCGACTCTCTTTGCTGGTCTTGTACAAAAAGACGCTGCTTTCATGGTCCGGTAAAGCTTGAAATTGCGACGCAAACCTTGTGCCACACCCTATCCAATAATTTTTTAACTTTCCTGGAGTTGTCAATCATGAGCAAAACACCCGTCCGAGTTGCAGTCACTGGCGCCGCTGGTCAAATCGGTTACGCATTGCTGTTTCGCATTGCCTCGGGCGAAATGCTCGGCAAGGACCAGCCGGTCATTTTGCAATTGCTTGAAGTCCCGGTTGAAGGCCCGCAAAAGGCGCTCAAGGGCGTGATGATGGAACTCGACGACTGCGCCTTCCCGCTGCTCGTGGAGATGACCGCGCACAGCGACCCGATGACGGCCTTCAAGGATGCCGACTACGCGCTGCTGGTCGGCTCGCGTCCACGCGGCCCGGGAATGGAACGCGCCGAGTTGCTGGCCGTCAACGGCGCCATTTTCACGGCACAAGGCAAGGCGCTGAACGCCGTCGCCAGTCGTGATGTGCGGGTTCTGGTGGTCGGCAACCCCGCCAACACCAATGCCTACATCGCCATGAAGTCAGCTCCTGATCTGCCACGCAAGAACTTCACAGCCATGCTTCGGCTGGACCACAACCGCGCCGCCAGCCAGATCGCTGCCAAGACCGGCAAGGCCGTGGCCGACATCGAAAAATTGACAGTCTGGGGTAACCACTCGCCCACCATGTACGCCGACTACCGTTTTGCCACCATCAACGGCGATAGCGTCGCCCAGATGATCAACGACCAGGAATGGAATGCCAACGTGTTTTTGCCGACTGTCGGCAAGCGCGGCGCGGCCATCATCGAAGCGCGTGGTTCTTCTTCGGCTGCATCGGCCGCCAACGCCGCCATCGACCACATGCGCGACTGGGCGCTGGGCACCAACGGCAAGTGGGTGACCATGGGCATTCCGTCAGACGGCCAGTACGGCATTCCAAAGGACACCATGTTCGGCTTCCCCGTGACTTGCGAAAACGGCGAATACAAGATTGTCGAAGGCCTGGAAATCGACGCATTCAGCCAGGAACGCATCAACAAGACGCTGGAAGAGTTGCAGGGCGAGCAGGCCGGCGTCGCTCACCTTCTGTAACAGGCTGCAGGAAAATCGGGGGACGCGGGCGGCAAACTTGTGATGCGCGCCCGGCCCCTGAGCCACTCGCGACAGACCTCAAGACCGAGTTTATTCAATGAAACATCCGCGTAAAGTTCTCCTCGGCGCTCAGGCAGCAACCGCTTTTTTGCCGGTTTGCGACCATTACAGCGGCGTTGAAGTGCGGATGCGCAAAAGTCTGCAATTGCAGGCCGAAATGATTGAAGAGTTCGACGCCTGTGTGTTTGACGTGACGCTGGACTGTGAAGACGGCGCGCCGGTTGGCGGTGAAGCTGACCATGCCGCCATGGTCGTGGCACTGGCCGCATCGGCCAGCGACAAGGCCCGCGTCGCCGTCCGTGTGCATGCGGTCGGTCACCCGGCATTCGAGTCTGACATGGACGTCATCGCGGGAAAGCTTGCACACCGGCTTTCACACATCATGATTCCCAAGGTCGAGTGCATCGACGACGTGATCAGGGCTGAGCAGGCGCTTTTGTCAGCATCTGCGGAGGAATTGCCGCTGCATGTGCTGATCGAGTCGCCGCTGGCCGTTCGCAACGCGTTTGAAATCGCTGCGCATCCCCGCGTGCAATCTCTCAGTTTTGGCCTGATGGACTTTGTTTCCAGCCATGGCGGTGCCATTCCCGCCGATGGCATGAGCAGTCAGGGCCAGTTCACCCATCCGCTGGTCGTCCGCGCCAAGCTCGAAATCGCTTCCGCCTGCCACGCCTATGGCAAGGTTCCTTCGCATTGCGTGGTGACGGAGTTCAGCGATGCCGCTGCCATGACGCTCGCCGCGCGGCGTGCGTCGCGCGAACTGGGCTACACCCGCATGTGGAGCATTCATCCAAATCAGATACGCTCCATCCTGGCGGCTTTTGCCCCCAGTGAAACCGAGATTGAAGATGCTACAAAAATAATAGCTGCTGGTGCCCGTGCTGACTGGGCACCCATCAGTTCTGACGGTAAATTACACGACCGCGCGAGTTATCGCTACTTCTGGCAGGTGCTGGAACGCGCCCACCAGACGGGCCGCACATTGCCGCCTGATGCCCAAACTTACTTCACGGACGCTCGTTCATGAGCGACCATTCACCGACGAGGAATTGTATGAAAACCCAACCCATCGCCACCTTGGCAGCCGCGCTGGCCGCCGCCTTCCTTCTGGCCGCTACGCCCATGGCGCAGGCCGAAACCGCCAAGACGTCTGACAAGGCAGCGCCTGGCAAGGCAAGCACTGCCAAGCCTGTGGCCGGCAAGTCCGCAGCGGTCAAGGCCGACAAGCCTGCAGCCAAAAAGAAGGCTGAGAAAAAGCCGAAGGTTTCTGCCAACCGTACCAACCTCAAGAGCGCTGCCGTCAATGTGGCAGCGGGTATCCAGGCCGCAGAAGCCGCCATGACGCCTGCCGAACTGGCAATTGCCGAGCGGGTGCAGGTTGGCAAGATGCCATGCGAACTTGGCGCATCGGTCACGCTGACCGCCGACCCCAAAAATCCCGGTTATTTCGACATGCAGGGCAAGAACTTCAGCTATCGCATGTTTCCGGTGGCCACGTCCACCGGCGCCATTCGCCTTGAAGACCAGAAGGCTGGCGCTGTCTGGCTGCAACTGGCCAACAAATCGATGCTGATGAGCCAGAAGCAGGGCATTCGCCTGGCCGATGAATGCACAAGTCCAGCGCAATTAATTGTGGCGCAGAACCTCAAGTTGCATCCACCCGCCAGCATTCTGGATGCGCCGCCTCCTGTGGTTGCCAATCCGGTCCCTGCCCAGTAAACAGCGTTTTCCTCGTCATCACGATTTCCAATAACTTCAATCAGAGGGTAGCCATGTCATCCGAGTTCCTGCCAACCTACCGCAACCATGTTGCCGAACGTGCCGTACTGGGCATTCCACCGCTGCCTTTGTCCGCCCAGCAAACCGGCGAGGTCATTGAACTGCTGAAGAATCCGCCCGCAGGCGAAGAAGCCTTCCTGCTCGACCTGATCACCCACCGAGTGCCCGCTGGCGTCGATGCCGCCGCCAAGGTCAAGGCCAGCTACCTGGCCGCCGTGGCACACGGCAGCGAAAAATGCACCCTGATCTCGCGTGAAAAAGCCACGCAGTTGCTGGGCACCATGCTGGGTGGCTACAACATCAGCCCGATGATTGCATTGCTTGATGACGCTGAAGACAGCGTGGCTTCGCAAGCGGCCAGCGGCCTGAAGAACACCCTGCTGATGTTCGACCAGTTCCACGACGTGCAGGAAAAGGCCGAAAAAGGCAACAAGTACGCCAAAGCCGTGCTGCAAAGCTGGGCCGATGCCGAATGGTTCACCAGCCGCCCCGAGGTGCCGCAGTCGATCCAGCTGACCGTGTTCAAGGTTGCCGGCGAGATCAACACCGACGACCTGTCGCCCGCGCCAGACGCCTGGAGCCGCCCCGATATTCCACTGCATGCGCTGGCGATGCACAAGAATGCCCGCCCTGGCGTCACCCCCGAGGAAGATGGCAAGCGCGGCCCGGTCAGGTTCATTGAAGAACTCAAGGCCAAGGGCAACCTCGTGGCCTATGTGGGCGACGTGGTCGGCACCGGCTCCAGCCGCAAGTCCGCCACCAACTCCGTGCTGTGGTTCACCGGCGAAGACATTCCTTTCGTGCCGAACAAGCGTTTTGGCGGCGTCTGCCTGGGCAGCAAGATTGCCCCGATTTTCTACAACACCATGGAAGACTCGGGCGCGCTGCCGATCGAACTCGACGTGTCGCAAATGAACATGGGCGACGTGATCGAACTGCGCCCCTACGAAGGCAAGGCGCTGAAAGACGGCGAAGTCATCGCTGAATTCAAGCTCAAAAGCGAGGTGCTGTTTGACGAAGTGCGCGCCGGCGGCCGCATTCCGCTGATCGTCGGCCGTGGCCTGACCGCCAAAGCCCGCGCTGTGCTGGGCCTGCCGGTGTCCACGCTGTTCCGCCTGCCGCAAAACCCTGAAGCCACCGAGCGCGGCTTCACGCTGGCGCAAAAGATGGTCGGCCGCGCGGTCGGCCTGCCTGAAGGCCAGGGCGTTCGTCCCGGCACCTACTGCGAACCCAAGATGACCTCGGTCGGCTCGCAGGACACCACCGGCCCGATGACCCGCGACGAGCTGAAAGACCTGGCCTGCCTGGGTTTCAGCGCTGACCTGGTCATGCAGTCGTTCTGCCACACCGCCGCCTACCCCAAGCCGGTCGATGTGAAGATGCACCACGAACTGCCCGACTTCATGAGCGACCGCGGCGGCATTCCGCTGCGTCCGGGCGACGGCATCATCCACAGCTGGCTCAACCGCATGCTGCTGCCTGACACCGTCGGCACCGGTGGCGACAGCCACACGCGTTTCCCCATCGGCATCAGCTTTCCAGCCGGTTCCGGCCTGGTGGCTTTCGGTGCCGCCACCGGCGTCATGCCGCTGGACATGCCTGAATCCGTGCTGGTACGTTTCAAGGGCGAGCTGCAGCCCGGCATCACGCTGCGCGACCTGGTCAATGCGATTCCGCTGTACGCCATCAAGGCCGGCCTGCTGACCGTCGCCAAGCAGGGCAAGGTCAACATTTTTTCGGGCCGCATCCTGGAAATCGAAGGCTTGCCAGACCTGAAGGTCGAGCAGGCGTTTGAATTGAGCGACGCGTCGGCCGAGCGTTCCGCTGGTGGCTGCACGGTGCACCTGAACAAGGAACCGATCATCGAGTACATCACCAGCAACATCACGATGCTGAAATGGATGATTGCCACCGGTTACTCGGACGTGCGCACCATCAAGCGACGCATCGCCGCCATGGAAGCCTGGCTGGCTGACCCGCAACTGCTCAAGGGAGACGCCGACGCTGAATACGCCGCCGTCATCGAGATCGATCTGGCCGACATCCACGAACCCATCGTGGCCTGCCCGAACGACCCGGATGATGTGAAAACCCTGGGCGATGTCGCCGGAAGCGTCATCGACGAAGTGTTCATCGGCAGCTGCATGACCAACATCGGCCATTTCCGCGCCGCGTCCAAGCTGCTCGAAGGCAAGCGCGATATTCCGGTCAAGCTCTGGATGGCGCCGCCGACCAAGATGGATGCCAAGCAGTTGAGCGAAGAAGGCCATTACGGCGTGCTCGGTTCCGCCGGCGCCCGTATGGAAATGCCGGGCTGCTCGCTGTGCATGGGCAACCAGGCGCAGGTCAAAGAGGGCGCGACGGTGTTCTCGACCTCGACGCGCAACTTCCCGAACCGCCTGGGCAAGAACTCCAACGTGTACCTGGGTTCTGCCGAACTGGCCGCGATCTGCTCCAAGCTGGGCAGGATTCCGACCAAGGCCGAATACATGGCCGACATGCAGGTACTGACGGCTGCCAGCGACAAGGTGTACCAGTACCTGAACTTTGATCAGGTCAAGGATTACACCGACTTGGCCGACACGGTCAAGGAAACGCTGCCTGTTTAAGGCGGGCTGCTGAAAAGCCGGTGGCAGGGTGCCCGGCTTGCGCCACAAAAAAGCCCCGCTGTTTTTGCAGCGGGGCTTTTTTGTGGGCCTCGTGGCCCTTTGTCATCGAAAGCCGGAATTACATCCGCAATTCCTTGTGCTCGCCCATCTTTTCAGGTGGCTTGCCGGTGACGGCGGCTGTCAGCATCTTGGCCACCTGGACCATCTTGCTTTCCTTCACATCCCAGTACTCGGCGTGGCTGATGAGGACTTCCAGCAGCGCGACGTCGGGGTCGGTCGGGCCGCCCGGGAACCAGGCCTTGGCCATTGGCGTCCACAGCGCTTCCTTCTTGGCCATGTCTTCGACAATCAACGCATTGCCCGACACCGATACATAACTGTCGTCGCCAGTGTCGGCATACGAAACGTTCACGTTGTCGTCCTGCGCGACATGCCTGGCGATTTCACTGCTGCGGGAAATGAAGAAGTACAGACGGTTGCCTTCGTCCATGTTCTTGTTCTGGGTCGTCAGCGGCTGGCTGTGCATCATGCCGTTCGCATGGCGATGGGTGAACATGCCGAACTTGATGTCCTTGATCAGGTCCCAGAGTTTTTGGTGCTCTGTTGCCGTGGTGTTTTCCGTGGTGCTCATGAAGTCTCCGTGAAGTGGTTGAGTTGTTCATTCACTTTAAGCCGGAGCCTGCCAAACACGAATCAGCCGCTGGCTTGCCTGGCTGTCGGTACTTGCCGACAGGCAGGGCGCAAAAAACCAGGGATTTCAGCCGGGTGCCACTGCTGCGTCGAACCGGCCGGTTTTATGGGTCAAAACAGGCTTTTGCGCATGTCCCTCATGCATCAGCTGCTATCAAAAAATTTAAAATTTATGCACAGGCTGGCTGCGCCAGCTCGCTGACGGGGTCGATCAGGCGGGCCAGGAGCGCCCCGTCAGCCGGCGCTTCGAGTGGAATCCACACCCGCATCGGGCTGCCCGAAGCGACCGTGATGGCGTCGCCGTCGCCGTTTTTCATGTGTGTGACCGTCACGATGCGGTTGCCGTCCGGGTGAATCACTTCGAGCCGGTCGCCGACCTGGAAGCGGTTTTTGGTTTCCACCTCGGCCCAGTCGCCCTGCACGGACCTGACCTCGCCGGCAAACTGGCTGCGGCGCATTTCAGAGCTGCCGGTTTCGTAATTCTGCGTGTCCTGCGCCGGGCGGCGTTCCAGGAAACCGCTGGTGTAGCCGCGATTGGCCAGGCCTTCCAGTTCGGTGATCAACGCCGGGTTGAACGGCCTGCCGGCGACGGCGTCGTCAATCGCGCGGCGGTACACCTGCGCGGTGCGCGAGACGTAATAGCCGCTCTTGGTGCGGCCCTCGATCTTCAGCGAATCGACGCCGATCTTCACCAGCCGGGCGACATGTTCGACGGCCCGCAAGTCCTTGCTGTTCATGATGTAGGTGCCGTGCTCGTCCTCCATGATGGGCATGAGTTCGCCCGGACGCTGCTTTTCCTCCAGCAGGTAAACGCCGTCGGCCAGCGGATGGCGTGCGCTGCCGCCGCAGTTCGAGAACGACTGATCGGCTTGCTGCTGTTCCCCGGAAAAATCGAAGTCGCCTTCAAGCCTTGCCGGAAGCACCTCGCCCGAATCGGTCTTGTCGCTGCCGGGTTGCGGCGTGTAGTTCCATCGGCAGGCGTTGGTGCAGGTGCCTTGGTTGGCATCGCGGCGGTTGAAGTAGCCCGACAGCAGGCAGCGGCCCGAGTACGCCATGCACAGCGCGCCATGCACGAACACCTCCAGTTCGATGTCGGGGCATTCCTGGCGGATTTTTTCGATCTCGTCCAGGCTCAGTTCGCGCGACAAAATGATGCGGGCGACGCCTATCTTTTGCCAGAACTTCACCGCCGCCCAGTTCATGGTGTTGGCCTGCACCGACAGGTGAATCGCCATATCCGGCCATTGTTCGCGCACCATCATGATCAGGCCTGGGTCGGCCATGATCAGCGCGTCGGGCTTCATGGCGATGACTGGCTCGATGTCGCGCAGGTAGGTACGCACCTTGTCGTTGTGCGGCAGCAGGTTGCTGGTGACAAAAAATTTCCTGCCGCGCGCGTGGGCTTCTTGAATGCCTGTCTGGATTTGTTCCAGACGAAACTCATTGTTGCGCGCCCGCAGTGAATAGCGCGGCTGGCCTGCATACACCGCATCGGCGCCAAAATCATAGGCTGCGCGCATCTTGTCGAGCGAGCCGGCGGGCAGGAGTAATTCGGGTATCTTCAATGTCATCCGGCCATTGTCGAGGCCGTCAGGCGTAAAGCGCTTGCGCTGCATCAGGTCGTTTGGCTTTGCTGTTCATGATTGGCCCGCTGCCTGCCAGAATGCGGTTTGACGATTAACCAAAAAAGGAGTCTTTCATGGCCGATACGCCCACACAAGCTCAAGCTGGTTCCAGTGCTCCCGGCGCACCACACGCCTTTGCGGCCACCTTGCAGACCTTCCAGACGGCTTCTGGCAAGGCCGGAAAATTCCACTCCCTGCCGGCGCTGGCCGAACAATATCCCAGCGTCAAGCGCCTGCCGGTGTCGGTGCGCATCGTGCTCGAATCGGTGCTGCGCAACTGCGACGGCAAGAAAGTCACGACCGAGCATGTCGAGCAACTCGCCAACTGGCAGCCACAGGCCGACAGAAGTGAAGAAATTCCGTTTGTCGTCTCGCGCGTGGTGCTGCAGGACTTTACCGGCGTGCCGCTGCTGGCCGACCTGGCTGCCATGCGCAGCGTTGCCGTCAAGCTGGGCAAGGACCCGAAGGCCATCGAACCCCTGGTGCCGGTCGATCTGGTGGTGGACCACTCAATCATGGTTGATTACTTTGGCACCAAGGATGCCATCGATCTGAACATGAAGCTTGAATTTCAGCGCAACCGCGAGCGCTACGAGTTCATGAAATGGGGCATGCAGGCCTTTGACACCTTCGGCGTCGTGCCGCCGGGCTTTGGCATCGTGCACCAGGTCAACCTTGAATTCCTGGCGCGCGGCGTGCACAAGACGAAAGATGACGTGTATTACCCCGACACCCTGGTAGGCACCGACAGCCACACCACCATGATCAACGGCATCGGCGTGGTTGGCTGGGGCGTCGGCGGCATTGAGGCCGAAGCCGCCATGCTCGGCCAGCCGGTGTATTTGCTGACGCCCGATGTGGTCGGCATGGAGCTGACCGGCAAGCTGCGCGAGGGCGTAACGGCAACCGACCTGGTGCTGCGCGTGACCGAAACCCTGCGCCGTGAAAAGGTCGTCGGCAAGTTCGTCGAGTTTTTCGGCGAAGGCACGCGCTCCCTGGCCTTGCCGGACCGCGCCACCATTGGCAACATGGCGCCCGAATACGGCGCCACCATGGGTTTTTTCCCGGTGGATGAAAAGACCATTGATTACTTCCGGGGTACCGGCCGCACCGAAGAGGAAATTGAAGCCTTTGAGGCTTACTTCAAGGCGCAAGGCCTGTTTGGCGTGGCTGCCGCCGGTGACATCGACTATTCGCAGGTCGTCAAGCTGAACCTTGATGAGGTCACGCCCAGCCTGGCCGGCCCGAAACGGCCGCAGGACCGCATCGAACTGGGCAACGTTTCCAGCCAGTTCCGCTCGCTTTACAGCAAGTCGAACGCTGAAAATGGTTTCAACCAGCCCGCCAGCACGCTCAACACGCGTCATCTGGTGTGCCCCCCCGACACTGCGCGAACCAAGACGCTGCCGGGAGCGCCACCCACGCCCATGGGTGCCCAGCGCTCGGTGGTGGAAATGGAGGCCAACCGTCCGACGCTGGCGATGGCGCATGGTGACCGGGACCAGGTGGCCAGCAATGGCACGCCAGCGGCGCTGGCAGACTCAAAAGGCCTGACCGTGGGCAATGGCGACGTGCTGATTGCCGCCATTACCAGTTGCACCAACACTTCCAACCCCAGCGTGCTGCTGGCCGCCGGGCTGTTGGCCAAGAAAGCGGTCGAGGCGGGTCTGCGCGTGCAGCCGCACATCAAGACCTCGCTGGCGCCCGGCTCGCGCATCGTGACCGAGTACCTGACGGAAACGGGGTTGATGCCTTATCTGGAGCAGCTCGGCTTTGACCTGGTCGGCTACGGTTGCACCACCTGCATCGGCAATTCGGGCGACCTGACAGCAGAACTGAACGAGGCCATCAATGACAGTGATCTGGTGTGCGCCGCCGTGCTGTCGGGCAACCGCAATTTCGAGGCACGCATTCACCCGAACATCAAGGCCAACTTCCTGGCGAGCCCGCCGTTGGTCGTTGCCTACGCGCTGGCCGGATCGGTGTTGCGCGACCTGACCACCGAGTCGCTGGGCAAGGGCACGGACGGCCAGGAGGTGTTCCTGCGCGACGTGTGGCCGTCGAGCGATGAAATCCATGCGCTGATGAAGTTCGCCATGAACGGCGAAGCCTTCCGCGCCAATTACGCCAAGGTCAAGACCGAGCCCGGCGAGCTCTGGGCAGGTATTCATGGCGTGACCGGCAACGCCTACACCTGGCCGGACAGCACTTACATTGCCGAGCCACCGTTTTTTAACGATTTTGCTATGGAAATGAAAGCGCCTTCCACAAATGGAGCAAGCGCTACAGGCCAAAACAATGAGTTTTCCGTGACGGGCGCACGGATCATGGCGCTGTTTGGCGACTCGATCACCACCGACCACATTTCGCCGGCCGGCTCGATCAAGGGCAGCTCGCCCGCCGGGCAGTGGCTGCAGGACCACGGCGTGCAGAAGGCCGACTTCAACAGCTACGGTTCACGCCGTGGCAACCACGACGTGATGATGCGCGGCACCTTTGCCAACGTGCGCATCAAGAACCTGATGATCCCGGCCGACAAGGACGGTTCGCGCGAGGAGGGCGGCGTCACCCTGTATCACGCAGGGCACAACACGCCGGACAGCGTGACAACCAAAATGCCGATCTACGACGCCGCCATGAAGTACATGGCAGAAAACACGCCGACGGTGATTTTTGCCGGCGAGGAATACGGCACCGGCTCGTCGCGCGACTGGGCCGCCAAGGGCACGCAACTGCTCGGCATCAAGGCGGTCGTTGCGCGCAGTTTTGAGCGTATCCACCGCAGCAACCTGGTCGGCATGGGCGTGCTGCCGCTGCAGTTCCTGCCGGGCGAGTCGTGGGAGTCGCTCAAGCTCATCGGCTCTGAAACCGTTGACGTGATTCCGCACCCTGAACTGAAGCCGCAAAGCGAAGCCAGGCTGGTCATCACCCGCGCCGATGGCCCGCGCCAGGAAGTCACGGTGATCCTGCGTGTCGATACGCCGATCGAGGTGGACTATTACCGCAACGGCGGCATTTTGCCTTACGTGCTGCGGCAATTGCTCGCGGCATGAGGGCTGGCAATGATCCTTTGCGCAGACCCGGGGCTTGTGCTGAAACCGTGACCCTTGCAGCGTGCCGCGCATGACGCGCCAGGCCTTGATTGCCGGCGGCGGCATCGGCGGGCTGGCGGCGGCGCTGGCGGCATCGCGCGCGGGCTGGGATGTGCGGGTGTACGAACGCGCGCCAGCCTTCAGCGAAGTCGGCGCGGGCGTCCAGCTGGGACCGAACGTGGTCAGGCTGCTGCACGACTGGGGCCTGCAGGACGCATTGGCGCAGGCGGCAGCCTTTCCCGAGCGCCTGCTGGTGCGTGACGCCCTTTCTGGCCAGGAACTGGGCGCGCTGCCGCTGGGCCAGCGGACGCTGGAAAAATACGGCGCGCCTTACCTGACGCTTCACCGCGCCGACCTGCATGCGCTGCTGCTCCAGGCCGTGCAGGCGCGGGACCATGTGTGGCTCAAGCTGAACAGTCCCGTGGCCGCTTATGCCGACAGCGGACGCGAAGTCACCCTGCGAACGCAGCTTGCAGCGGCGGCCACGCCGGGACTCGATCCGGTCAAAGCCGCGCCTTTGCTGGAAGTCGAGGGTGATGCGTTGATTGGCGCCGACGGGCTCTGGGGCCGTGTGCGCCAGCAGATGCTGAACGACGGTCCCCCGCGTGTCACCGGGCATCTTGCCTACCGAGCCATGTTGTCGCAATCCAGGCTGCCTGCGCGGCTGCGCAGCCAGCAGGTCACCGTCTGGCTGGGTCCCCGGCTGCATGTGGTGCATTACCCGGTGCGCGGCGGCGAATGGCTGAACGTGGTGGCCATCGTCCAGGGCAAGGTGGCGGGCGACCTGCAAAGCTGGGACCATCATGCCAACGGGGCCGACCTGCAGCAAGCCATGGGTCAAACGGCCAAGCTGCTGCAGGATCTGATCCAGGCGGTGACCGATGGCGGCAACCAGGCCGGCCCCAGCTGGCGCCTCTGGCCTCTGTGCGACCGCCCGCCCATGCGCGGCGCGCACCAGCAGGCCCAAGGCCGCGTGGCCCTGCTCGGCGATGCGGCGCACCCGATGCGCCCCTACCTGGCGCAGGGCGCCGGAATGGCGATTGAAGATGCGGCCGAACTGGGTTCGGTGCTGGCCGTGGCGCTGGACCCGGCTTTCGACGTGCCGACGCTGCTGCAGCGTTACGCGCTGAACCGCTGGCAGCGCAATGCCCGGGTGCAGGCCAGGTCGCAACGCAACGGCCAGATATTCCACGCCCAGGGGCCGCTGCGCTGGGCGCGCGATGCCTCGATAAAGCTGCTGGGGGAAAAGCTGCTGGACCTGCCGTGGCTGTATGGGGCAGTGCCTTCGGGGGTTTAGTTTGCCATGAAAAATGTAGCTGCTTTTGTACGCGGATATTGCGCCGGAGTCATCTATTGACGGCGTTTTCGTCCCCCATTGCAACTGGCATTCACCGAAACCGAAACCGCATCGAGTGCAAGACCAGCTGACTTCCTATTTCTGGAGTGGCGATGTCCTTCGCAGTCGAAGCGTGGGTGATGTCGTGTTGTTTGACACGCTCGACGTGCCTGTGCCTCCTGCACGCCTGGTTGCCGATTGGGAAAGGGAGATTTCGCGCCTGGACCTGGAACCCGGCGATGTCGAGTCCCTGTCTTTGCCGCGCGCTCGAATGCGCTGGCCAGACTACAGGCACTGCGTGCAGGCGGTGTCCGACTGGACGTTCGCCCAGGGACTGCCGGATGTGCTTGCCGCCAGCAGCGTTGCCCTCATGGCCTGTCGGGGCGCGAAATACCACCACGACGGCGGGCAGTATGGCGCAGCCGCCTTTTGCAATCTCTTTCTGAGCGAAGACAGGGGACTGGACTTGCATTTCCCCTCAACAGGCCATCGAATCCCCCTGACCCGGGGCACGGCCGTGATCTTCGATACGGGCCAGCCTCACGCCGTCATTCAACGCCGCCGCAGCGGATTTGACGTGGCCGACTTCACCGCTGGACAGGATTGCACCCAGCTCTTCCTGACCTGGGAGCTTCCCATCGAAGAGGTTCATGTCGGGCGCGCGCTTGGGATCGCCTTTGACATCGACCCCTGCACCCTGCAGACATTGAATGAAGAGCAAGTCTGGCTGAACGGCGCACCGGCGCTGGTGTGCCCGGATTCTGGCCGGTGGCTCAGGGCCGGCTAAGCCGGGAGTACCTTTAATTGCCTGCCCGCCCGAAAACGTCGAGTGCTATTTAAACGATAGCTGATTGCGTACGCCAGTCATGCGCAGAAGCCGTATTTCTTGTGAATTTTCTATAAATCCGTGCGCAGCTTCCAGATCTCCGGAAACAGCACCACATCCAGCATTTTCCGCAAATAACTCACGCCGCCGGTGCCACCGGTGCCGCGCTTGAAGCCGATGACGCGCTCGACCGTTGTCACATGCCGAAAGCGCCAGAGCCGGAAGGCGTCTTCCAGGTCGGTCAGTTCCTCGCCCAGCTGGTACAGGTCCCAGTATTGCTTCGGATCGCGGTACACCGTGAGCCAGGCGGCTTCGACGGCATCGTTGACTTCATAACCCCGGGTCCAGTCGCGCCCGGTATGGCTGGCGGGCACGCTCAGGCCTCGCCTGGCCAGTAGACGCAATGCTTCGTCGTACAGCGATGGCGCTTCATGGGCGGCCTGCACCATGGCCAGCAGGTCGGGCCGGTGCGCATGGGGCTTGAGCATGGCGGCATTCTTGTTGCCCAGTGCAAACTCGATGCAGCGGTATTGCGCACTCTGGAATCCGCTGGAATTGGCCAGGTACGGCCGGATGGCGCTGTATTCGGGCGGCGTCATCGTGGCCAGCACGTCCCAGGCATGCACCAGTTGCTCCATGATCTTGCTGACCCGGGCCAGCTTTTTGAAGGCGCTGCCGAGTTCGTCCTGCGCCACATTGGCGATGGCGGCGCGCAATTCGTGCAGCATCAGCTTCATCCACAGCTCGCTGGTCTGGTGCTGGATGATGAACAGCATTTCGTCATGCGCGGGCGACAGCGGCTGCTGAGCGCCCAGGATCGCGTCGAGGTGCAGGTAGTCGCCGTAGCTCATGGACTGGCTGAAGTCGAGCTGCGCTTTTTCATCGCGAACGATGTCGACGGGTTGGAGGGCTTCGTTCATGTCAGGTCACCACCTGCTTCTGGTTGAACCGGGCTTGCTGCCATTCGCCGGTTTCCAGCACCTGCCTGAGATGCTCGACCGCCTGCCAGACGTCTTCAAAGCCGATGTACAGCGGCGTGAAGCCAAAGCGCAGGATGTCCAGATGTCTGTCGCCATCGCCTGCGCGAAAGTCGCCAATCACGCCCCGGGCAATCAAAGCCTGCACGATGGCATAGGCGCCTTCATGGCGCGTCAGGCAGATTTGCGAGCCGCGCTTTTCATGCGCGCGCGGCGTCGCCAGCCCGAAGCCGTTGCCTGCGCAGCGCGCTTCGACCAGCGCGATGAACAGGTCGGTCAGCGCCAGCGACTTGGCGCGCAGGGCCGCCATGCCGCCCAGCACTTCGGCCGCCAGCACGGTGTCGAGCCCGCAGTCGAGCGCCGTCAGGCTCAGGATCGGTTGCGTGCCGCATAAAAAGCGTGTGATACCGGGGGCCGGGCGGTAGTCGGGCGTGAACTCGAACGGTGCGGCATGTCCCCACCAGCCGGCCAGCGGCTGCCAGAAACGGCTGGCGTGCCGAGGATGCGCCCAGACAAAGGCGGGCGCGCCAGGACCACCGTTCAGGTATTTGTAGCTGCAGCCCACGGCGAAGTCGGCCTGCGCGAAGTGAAGGTCCACCGGCACGGCGCCAGCGCTGTGCGCCAGGTCCCAGACCGCCAGAATGCCCGCCTGGTGCGCGGCCTGGGTCACGGCGGCCATGTCGTGCATCGCGCCGGTGCGGTAGTTGACATGCGTCAGCATCAGCACGGCGACTTCGGCCGTCAGGGCACCGGCCATGTCCTCGGGCTCGACCAGCCGCAAGCGCAAGCCGCGTTCCCGGCACAGCGACTCGGCGATGTACAGGTCGGTCGGAAAGTTGCTGCGTTCGCTGACCAGCACCGAGCGGTGAGGCGCATCTTCTCGGGCGATGTTGAGCGCGGCGCTCAGCACCTTGTAGAGGTTGACCGAGGTGCTGTCGGTGGCGACGACCTCGCCGGGCGCAGCGCCCACCAGTCGTGCAATCTTGTCGCCCAGCCGCTGCGGCGCATCGAACCAGCCGGCGCTGTTCCAGGAGCGGATCAGCCCCTGGCCCCATTCCTGCGTCACCGCCTCGGCCACGCGCGCGGCGGTGGCGGCGGGCAGCACGCCAAGCGAATTGCCGTCGAGGTAAATCACGCCTTCGGGCAGGATGAACTGCTCGCGCAGCGCTCGCACCGGGTCTTGCGCATCCAGGGCGCGGCAGTCTTGCAGGGTGGGGATCATGGCGGGAAGTCTTTCAAGGTTCAGGGCAGTTCGCGCAGGATGGCGCGAACCGGCGATGCGTCTGCCTGCATCAGCTTGAGCGGCAGGGCGATCAGTTCGTAGTCGCCTTCGGGCACGTCGTCGAGGACCAGGTTTTCCAGTACCCGCAGGCCGCGCTCCAGCAGCAACTGGTGGCAGGGCAGGTCCTGGCTGGTGGCCGGGTCCACGCTGGGTGTGTCGATGCCGATAAGTGATATGTTTTTAGTAGCTAGAAGCGCAAGCGTGGCAGGCGAAATGGCACTAAATGATGCCCAGGACTGGCTGGCAGCGCGGGATGTGCGCAGCAGCACCCGGGCAGGCAGGTTTTCAAGTGCGTGGGCCAGGTGCGCAGGTTCGACCAGCGGGCTGCTGTCCAGACAATGGATGACGCGGCACGGCCCGAGGTAAGGCTGCAGATCGACCGCGCCAATGGCTGCTTCGCCGCTGGCATAGTGCATCGGCGCATCGGCATGCGCGCCGGTGTGCGGCGACAGCGTGATGCGGTTGACGTTGACGGGACAGCCGGGTGCAAGCGAAAAATGCAGTTGCTGCGAATAGGCGGTATCGCCGGGAAACACTGCCGAATGCTCGTCCACAGCAGGCGAGATGTCCCAGAGTTTCAGGCGCCTGGCGGGGGTAGCAGTGGCTGCGGCCGACGGGCCGGGAAAGGCAGGATCAGTCATGGCGCAAAGGTAGCACCGCCGAAAAAACCATGGTGTCGGTTATTTCCAACAATGCCTGAAATAGTTGAGGCTTGAAGTAATTTGTCGCAGCGCTGGACCCCGGCGAGGCTTAAGCACGGCAGAGCCGCGTCGGGCAGAATCGCGGCTTGCGCGGTGATTTGCGCTGCGTCCCGCTTCTTTCCGACCTCTACAGACAAAGGCTTTTCCATGACTTCAATCGACAAAGTGGCACTCGTGACCGGCGCAGGCACCGGCATTGGCAAGGCGGTGGCGCTGGCGCTTCTGGCGGCGGGCTACCGTGTGGTGCTGGCCGGGCGCCGCATCGAGCCGCTCAAGGAGGCGGCCGCAGCGTCGGGCAGCGACCGCGCGTTGCCGGTGGCCACCGATGTGAGCCGGCCCGAGTCGGTCGATGCGCTGTTTGCGACCATCAAGGAAAAGTTTGGCCGGCTCGACGTGCTGTTCAACAATGCCGGCGTCAATTCGCCACGCGCCGGCTTTGAAAACTTGACGTACGACCAGTGGCAAAACGTCGTCAACATCAACCTGACCGGCTCCTTCCTGTGCGCACAGGGCGCCTTCCGGCTGATGAAGGACCAGCAGCCGCAGGGCGGTCGCATCATCAACAACGGCTCGATCTCGGCCCACGCGCCCCGGCCAAATTCGGCGCCCTATACAGCGACCAAGCATGCCATCACCGGCCTGACCAAGACGATTTCGCTCGACGGCCGAAAGTACAACATCGCCTGCGGGCAGATCGACATCGGCAACGCCCTGACCGAGCTGTCCGCACGCATGGCGACCGGTGTGCCTCAGGCCAACGGCGAGATCGCCATCGAGCCGATGATGGACGCCAGAGAAGTGGCCGATGCAGTGGTACACATGGCGGCGCTGCCGCTGTCCACCAATATCCCCTTCATGACCATCATGGCGACGAAGATGCCGTTCGTCGGCCGGGGTTGATGCCGTCTGGCAAGGCATTTTCCTGAAAGCCCTTGAAAGCTTCAGGACGCAAGCAGGCCGGTGCTTCGTTTCTGCAAGATGATCTGGATCAACGGGATTCAGGATGAACGGCGGCGCCGGGACGCTTGCTACTCTTATAATGAGAATCATTTTCATTTAATAGAGTGTGGCAACCATGACTTTGGCCCATTTCCCCTCGGGTACAGCAGATATCGGGCTGGACAAATGGCCACGACGCCTGCCCGCACAGGTGCTCAGGCTGATGCCGGCAGGCGATGCCGAAGAGCGTGATGTCTTGTTGCGTTTGCTGGAAATCGGATTTTTACCCGGTGAGCCGGTGCAGGTCATGGCTCGCGGTTTTCCCGGTGATGACCCACTGGCGGTGCGGGTGGGGCACACGACGTTTGCCCTGCGCAGCCATGAGGCTGCGCTGATTCGCGTCGGTCCGCTGGCGGCTGTTGCGGGCCACGCCGCATGACCGCCGCTGTCAATGCCATGGGCGGGCCGCTGCGCGTGGCGCTGCTGGGCAATCCCAACTGCGGCAAGACCGCGCTGTTCAATTTGCTGACCGGCAGCCGCCAGAAGGTCGCCAACTACGCCGGCGTTACGGTCGAGCGCAAGGAAGGCCAGGTGCTGACCGCTTCAGGTCACCGCGTGATGGTGCTCGATTTGCCCGGCGCCTACAGCCTGAATGCCCTGAGCGCCGACGAAGCCGTGACGCGCGACATCGTCATCGGCCGGCGTCCCGGCGAACCCTTGCCCGACCGGCTGGTGTGCGTGGCCGACGCCACCAACCTGCAGCTTAACCTGCGGCTGGTGCTGGAGGCGCGGGCGCTGGGCCTGCCGATGGTGCTGGCGCTCAACATGAGCGACGCCGCCCGCCGCGCCGGTATCGTGATTGACAAGGCGGTGCTGTCGCGCGAACTCGGCATGCCGGTGGTTGAAACAGTCGGCGTGCGCCACGATGGCGCGCAGGAGTTGCTGCGCTTTCTGGACGACTGGCCAGCGCCCGGCACGAAACCCGACGGCATCGCCGGCTGGCAGGCACCCAGCTTCGATCAGGTCATGGACACGCAACTGGAAGTGCGCCGCATCATGCGGCTGGCCGTGCAGTCGCCGCCGGACAGCCTGAACACCGACGACGCCATCGACCGCGTGGTGCTGCATCCGCTGTGGGGCATGGCGCTGCTGTGCGTGATCCTGTTTCTGATGTTTCAGGCGGTGTTCAGCTGGGCCAACCTGCCGATGGACGCCATCAAATCCGGGATGGAATGGCTCTCTGGCGTGCTGCGCACGCACATGCCCGAAGGCGTGCTGCAAAGCCTGCTGATCGATGGCATTCTGGCCGGATCGGGTGGCGTGCTGGTGTTTTTGCCGCAGATTCTGATCCTGTTCTTTTTCATTCTGGTGCTCGAAGATTCGGGCTATCTGCCTCGCGCCGCTTTTCTCCTCGACCGCGTGATGGGCAGCGTGGGCCTGTCGGGGCGCTCTTTTATTCCGCTGCTGTCAAGCTTTGCCTGCGCCATTCCGGGCGTGATGGCGACGCGCACGATTACCCACTGGCGCGACCGGCTGGTGACCATCATGATTGCGCCGCTGATGACCTGCTCGGCGCGCCTGCCGGTGTATGCGCTCTTGATTGGCGCGTTCATTCCCGAGCGCACGGTGGCCGGCATTTTCAACCTGCAGGGGCTGGTGATGTTTGCGCTGTATGTCGGCGGCATTGCCAGCGCGATGGCGGTGGCGGCGGTGTTCAAGCTGTGGCGCGGCCATGCGCGGCCGACGCCCTTGATCATGGAATTGCCCGCCTACCGGATTCCCAGTCTGCGCCAACTGGCGATGGGGCTGCATGAACGGGCGATGATTTTCCTCAGGCGCGTCGGCGGCATCATCCTGGCGCTGACCGTGATCTTGTGGTTTTTATCGACCTTTCCGGCACCGCCCGCAGGGGCACTCGGTCCGGCGATTGAATACAGTCTGGCCGGACGCCTCGGCCATGCGCTGCAGGTGATTTTTGCGCCGATTGGGTTCAACTGGCAGATTGCGATTGCGCTGGTGCCGGGTCTGGCGGCGCGCGAAGTGGCGGTCGGTGCGCTGGGCACCGTGTATGCACTGTCGGCCACAGGCGAAGACGTGGCTTCAGCGCTGGGGCCGGTGATTGCGCAGACCTGGTCGCTGGCCACGGCCTTGTCGCTGCTGGTCTGGTATGTGTTTGCGCCGCAGTGCATCTCCACCCTGGTCACGGTGCGTCGCGAAACCAACAGCTGGCGTTACGCCTTTTTCATGGCGGGCTACATGTTCGGGCTGGCCTATGGTGCCAGCTGGATCACCTATCGGCTGACGTTGTTATGGGGAGGTGCTTGAGATGCTGCAGCAATGGATCGCTGGAATCATGGTGGCTTTTGCCGCCCTTTATGCGCTGTGGTACTGGATGCCCGCCGGCCTGCGTCGCCGGCTGGGGCGGGTGCAGAAAAATCTCGGTGAAAAGCCCGGTTGCGGCGCTTGCAGCAGTTGCGGCGGCTGTGGAACGGCCACCAAAGCCCTGCCGGAAAATACCAGCGCAGGTCGCCAGCCCCTGTGGATTCAACCCCGGCGCTAGAGCATCCTCAACCGGCGTCTGTCTTATGTCGCAGAAGAAAATTGACAGGATTTTGCTATTTAATCAATAGCTGCTTGTACACGTCCAGAATGCGCAAACAGCCTGTTTCATACTGAAAACTGCTGGCTGGTCAAACTCAATGCGCCCTGGCAAGCGGCGCATACACGGTCAACTGCCGGGCACGCTTTTACCCAAGGGTTACAACCGTCCCAGCAATAAAAACTCCATCAGCGCCTTTTGCACATGCATGCGGTTCTCGGCCTCGTCCCAGACGACGGATTGCGGACCGTCAATCACCTCGGCCTCGACTTCCTCGCCGCGGTGCGCCGGAAGGCAGTGCATGAACAGTGCATCAGGTTGTGCGGCGCGCATCATGTCGCTGTCCACGCACCAGTCTGCGAAGGCTGCCTTGCGGGCTTCGTTCTCGGCCTCAAAGCCCATGCTGGTCCACACATCGGTGGTGACCAGGTCGGCGCCGGCACAGGCCTGCATCGGGTCCTTGAAGACCTGGTAGCTTTCGCTGGAACGGATGCCGGCAATCGACTGGTCCACCTCATAGCCGCCGGGCGTGCTAAGGTGAACCTTGAAGCCCAGGATTTCGCTGGCCTGCAGCCAGGTGTTGGCCATGTTGTTGCCATCGCCGACCCAGGCCACGGTCTTGCCTTTGATCGAACCCCGGTGCTCGATGTAGGTGAAGATGTCGGCCAGGATCTGGCAGGGGTGGAATTCGTTGGTCAGGCCGTTGATGACCGGCACCCGCGAATGCTCGGCAAAGCGCTCGATTTTGGTCTGCTCGAAGGTGCGGATCATCACCAGATCAACCATGCGGCTGATGACCTTGGCGCTGTCCTCGATCGGCTCTGCGCGGCCCAGCTGGCTGCCTTCGGTGGTCAGGTTGACCACCGTACCCCCCAACTGGTACATGCCAGCCTCGAAACTCACGCGGGTTCGGGTCGAGGCTTTCTCGAAAATCATCACCAGCGTGCGGTCGATCAGCGGCTGGTGGCGCTCGTAGGCCTTGAACTTTTTCTTGATCTGGGCGGCACGCTCGAACAGGTAGGCATAGTCATCGGCGCTCAGGTCGCTGAACTGAAGGTAATGCTTGAGCGGAGTGGGGGGGCTGGACAGGCTCATGGTCATGCACCTTCCTGCAGCAGTTGCTTGATGAGCGGGCACAGGATGGCCACGACTTCATCGGCCTCGGCCATGGTCATGATGAGCGAAGGCACCAGGCGGATCACGGTGTCGGCCGTGACGCTGATCAGCAGGCCGTTTTCGGCCGCGCGGCCAACCAGTACGCCGCAGGGCTTTGCCAGTTCAATGCCCAGCATCAGGCCGCGACCGCGAACCTCCTTGAAGCCCGGCAAGCCGCCCAGCTCCCGGTTCAGCCCGGCTCGCAAATGGTCGCCCACCATCACCGCGTTGGCCATCAGGCCTTCTTCTTCCATGATGCGGATGGTTTCCACGCCGGCCCGCATGGCCAGCGGATTGCCGCCAAAGGTCGTGCCGTGGTTGCCTGGCGCAAAGATGTGCGCGGCGCGGGGGCCGGCAACCACCGCGCCAATAGGTACGCCCGAACCCAGCCCCTTGGCCAATGGCATGACGTCGGGCTTGATGCCGGCCCACTGGTGCGCAAACCATTTGCCGGTGCGGCCCATGCCGCATTGCACTTCATCGATCATCAGCAGCCAGTCGCGTTCGTCGCACAGGGCGCGCACCTGTTGCAAATATTCGTTGTCCATCGGGTGAACGCCGCCTTCGCCCTGGATGGCTTCAAAAAATACCGCCACCACATTCGGGTTGCCTTCGGTGGCCGCTTTCAGCTCACCGATGTTGTTGATCGGCACGCGAATGAAGCCTTCCACCAGCGGACCGAAACCGGCCTGAACCTTCGGGTTGCCGGTGGCGCTCAGCGTGGCGATGCTGCGGCCGTGGAAGGCTTTTTCATAAACGACGATTTCGGGGCGCTCGATGCCCTTGTCATGGCCAAACTTGCGCGCCAGCTTGAGCGCGGCTTCGTTGGCTTCCAGGCCGGTCGAGCAGAAGAACACGTTTTCAAGTCCCGACAGCTCCACCAGTTTGGCCGCCAGCGTTTCCTGCAGCGGCACATGGTAGTAGTTGGAGCTGTGGATGATCTTGCCGACCTGGTCGCGCAATGCGGCCACCAGCTGCGGGTGGTTGTGGCCGACGGTGTTGACCGCAATGCCGCCCAGCGCATCGAGGTAGGACTTGCCGTTGACGTCCCAGACACGGCAGCCCTGGCCATGCGAGAGGGCAATGGGCAGTCGGCCATAGGTGTTCATCACATGCGGGGAGGCGGCTTCGATGTGGTCAGGAAGGGCAGCGGTCATGGAAAACTCCGGGAAATGGGCAAACGACAAGGGTGGCGACAAAAGTTCAGCGCGCTTGAATTGATTTTAGGCGCACTCTTCAGACGCTTTGTTGACGATGCCGCATCACTGCCATGCGTCCTCCGGAAATCGACGCCAAGTGCCGGTGCGGGGTCTGAGTCTTATATAAGATAGAATTGTTGTGCGACGCAGCATGGGGTTTATCCTTACCCTTGGCCCGCAAAAACCCCTCCATCCGATGGTTTCCAATTCACCCAAAGAAGTCTTCATTCAGGGCATCACGCATGATGGCAAGACCTTCAGGCCCAGCGACTGGGCAGACAGGTTGTGCGGCGTGATGAGCCAGTTCCGCCCCGGCGGGCCACAGCCAGGCAGCCACCTGAACTATTCGCCGTGGTGCGTTCCCACCGTCGTCAACGGCATCAAATGCGTTGTGGTGAATGCCGAACTGCGCGATGCCGAACCCATGGCCTGGGATTTCGCGCTCAACTTTGCACGGGACAACCAGCTGCAAATGGCGGAGGCATGCCTTCTGCCCGACGTGCCGAAACGCTGACGCTGTTCGCCATCAACCCGATGTGCACAGACATAAAAAAACCGCCCGAAGGCGGTTTTTTACTTTTGCTGCAGCGCACCCGACAAAACGGCAGACTGGCTGGTTGAAGAGTCAGTCCGGGCGATTTGCCTGAATGATCAGGCGGTTGCGGTTTCCGGGGCGGGTTTCAGTGCCAGGGCTTTCACCTTGGCGGACAGGCGGCTCTTGTCGCGCGCTGCCTTGTTCTTGTGGAAGATGCCCTTGTCGGAAATCGTGTCCACAATGCTTTGGGCCTTGGCGAACAGGTCGCGGGCTTTGTCTTTGTCACCGGCTGCAACGGCTTTTTCAACGTTCTTGACAGCAGTGCGGTATTTGGAACGCAGCGAGGTGTTCGCGGCATTGAGTTTGACGTCCTGGCGGACGCGCTTGCGGCCGGAGGCGAGACGGGGGTTCTTTTTCTTGGGTTTGGCGGTTGCCATAATAAATTTCCTTTAATCCTGGGAGGAGTCTGTGAATGATGCAGCAAAGCCCGTGATTATACGATGGCCGGCTTTGCGCTCGCATCCTGACGCGCGCTGTACCCGCGACAACCTGTTTGATGACGACGCCGCAGGGGAGCATGCCCACCCAAATACCGCCGAAACTCCGGCTTCGCGATATGGCCGCGGGCGTGCTTGCGTGCACGGTTTCGGCACTGCTAGCGCAGGCTGCTGATGTAGTTCGCCAGGTTTTCGATGTCGGCTTCGCTCAGGGTTTGCGCCACGCTGGTCATGTTGCCGGCATCGTTGGTGCGGGTACGCGCCTTGAAATCCTTCAGTTGCTTGACGACGTAGTCGTATTGCTGGCCCGCGACGCGCGGAATTTCGTTCTGGCCCGAAAAACCGCCGAGGTGGCACATGGCGCAGAGGGTTTCATCGGCCTTCGCCTTGCCGAGCTTGACCTTTGCGTCGTCTGTCTTGTAGCTGGACGGCCTGGCGGTTTGGGCGGCGAAGTAGTTGGCCAGGTTGATCATGTCGTCGCGGCTCAGCGGCGCTGCCATCGGGCTCATCACCGGATCCTGGCGCCGGCCTTCCTTGAAGTCCTTAAGCTGAACGTAGATATAGCGCCAGGTCTGGCCTGCAATGTTGGGGTAGTTCGCGGTGCTCGAATTGCCATCGGCACCATGGCAGGCTGCGCACGCCTGCGCCTTGGCGCGGCCGGCTTCAATGTCCTGCGCGGCAGCCGGCCACCAGACCAGCCCTGTCACAAGGCCGGCCAGGGACAACACCAAGAACCTCGACAATTTCAAGCGGCCCCCATGCAGATGTCTCACCTGTCGCTGCATGGCTGGAACCAGAACGGAACCCCTTCGGCTGGCAATCACGGCATGCAGGAAGTACGGCATTTTTGCTACTTAAATAATAGCTGCTAATCAACGAGCAGCATGCGGAAGAGGCCTGTTTGATGATGAAAAAGTCGTTTGCAGGTCAGATCGAACGCGCTCTAGCGCTGGCTTGCCCCGGTCTGGTTTGCAGCGGCAATGTTTTTAGGCAGCGCATAGACGAACAGGGTGTTGCCACGCTTGAAGTCGAGCTGGGTGTTGCCGCCGCAACCCATGGCCACATACTGCCGGTCCTTGACCATGTACGACACCGGCATGGCGTTGGCGCCTGCGCCGCACTGGTATTCCCAGAGCAGCTTGCCATTTTTGGCGTCGAGTGCGCGAAACAGCCCATTGCCCTCGCCATAAAACAGCAGGTTGCCCGCCGTGGCCAGCGCGCCGCCAATCAGCGGCTGCGCGGTATCGAACTTCCAGGCCATCTTGCCGGTGTCGACATTGACGGCCGCGACGCGCCCCCATTGCTCCTCGCCCTCGATGGTCTTGAAAGCGCCGCCCAGCCACAGCTTGCCGCCCGGATAGGCTGCCTTTTCAACGTGGTAAGTCATGGGCTGGTGCAGGTTGAGTGCATACGCCATGCGAAGCTTCTCGTTGACCGCCATGGGCGACCATTCGACGCCGCCGTTGGCGCCGGGCAGCATGCGCGCGCCTTGCTCCGTGGGCAGGACCCACATGTTTTCCTGCGGGATCATGGCTTCGGAAAAACGGATCAGCGTGCCATCCCTGCGGTCATTCACATAGACATGGCCGGTCTTGCCGCCATGCAGCACTGCCGGAATCATCTTTCCGGTCTTGTCCTTGACATCCATCAGCACGGGCGGGCTGACCGCATCCAGGTCCCACACGTCATGGGCGACATACTGGTAGTGCCACTTGTACTTGCCGCTGTCCAGGTCCACGGCCACCAGCGAATCGGTGTACAGGTTGTCGCCCGGCCGCACGGCGCCGTACAGGTCGGGCGAGGGATTGCCGACGACAAAAAAGATGGTACGGGTCTTCAGGTCAACGGCCGGATTCATCCAGACGCCGCCGCCCAGGGTCTGGTAGAAGCTGCTGTCGCGCGCCAGTTCTGCTTTCTCGGCCGCGATGTCGCGGTGCATGTTGCGGCCGGTGGCATCGTTTTCGGCCCACACGCCTTCGTGGCCCTTCTCGGGAATGGTGTGGAAGGTCCAGAGCAGCTTGCCGTCCCTGGCGTCAAAGGCCTTGACGAATCCGCGAATGCCGTATTCGCCGCCATTGGTGCCGATCAGCACCTTGCCCTCGACCACGGTCGGCGACATGGTTTCGCTGTAGCCTTTTTCAGGATCGGCAATCTCCGTTTCCCACAGCAGCTTGCCGCTTTTCGCATCGAGCGCCACCAGCTTGGCATCGAGCGTGCCCATGAACAGCTTGCCGCCTTCGATGGCCACGCCGCGGTTGTTCGGTCCGCAGCAAAAAGTGGTGAACGGCCCCATCTTGTGCTTGTAGTGCCAGAACTCCTGGCCCGTCGTGGCGTCCAGCGCATAAACGTGGTTGAACGAGGTGGTCATGAACATCACGCCATCGACCACGATGGGCGCGGTTTCCATGGACTCGCGCACCTCGGTCTGGAAACTGAACTCGGGCCTGAGGTTCTTGACATTGCCGGTGTTGATTTGCCGGCCCGGGTAATAACGGGTTTGCGCATAGGAGCCGTTGGTTTGCAGCCAGTCCTTGTCCTGCAGGCCCGAGTTGTTGAGCTGTCCCTGCGAAACGCTGACCGCCTTGATGGCCGCTGGCGCGCCGGTCTTGCCTTTTTGCTGTTGTATTTCCTGCGCCTGCGCAGGGCCTGCCACGCAAAATGCAAGCAGGGCGGCCAGCCCTGCGGGATGTTGGAGTCGAATCATGACTGTCTCCTCAAGCGTGGCCCCCGCCGCCGTACACACAGCGAACCATGCCTCGGCGAATGGCCATCACATGCAGCAGAACGACGCTGCCCCGGTTTTAGTTTTTCAAATGCATGGGTCGAAAGAAAATTATGTGCTTGCAGTATTTTTTGAGGGGCGGGCGCAGGCTTCCTTTCAATTGTTGCAATTGAACACCTGGCGCCAACCTTGGCGCTGCAACGCCGCTTCAGCTGTTGTCCAGCAGCCTGGCGGCGTCGCTGAAATTGCCGTCGCGAGCCATGTCGGCTGAGGTTTTTCCACGGTTGTCCTTCAGGTTGCGGTCGGCGCCCTGGTCCAGAAGAAAGCGCAGGGTTTGCGTGTGGCCGTAGCCGGCCGCCCACATCAGCAGCGTCTCGTCGTTGTCCAGTCGCGCATTGACCGGTGCGCCGGCGCGCAGGAATTCCGCCAGGCACTCGCTGCAGCCCACGCCGGCGGCATAGATGGCGGCATTCTTTTTGACGCGGTCCAGCAACTCGATTTTGGCGCCGGCCGCCATGAGCTTTCGGACCACCGGTGCATTGCCTTTGAAGGCCGCGCCCATCAACGGTGTGACGCCTGAAATATTGGCCAGGTTGACATCGGCGCCGGCGCGCAGCAGCACGTCCACCAGCGCTTCATTGCCTTTGCTGGCCGCCATGTTGAGCGGCGAGTCGCCATTGCGGTCACGCGAATTGACGGCCGCTCCATCGGCAATCAGCCCCGCCACGCGTTCCGTTCGTCCTGCCTTGGCCGCCAGGACCAGTTCACCATTGATGTTGATCTTGTCCGCCCCCTGCTGGGCGAAAGCGGGCATGAGGGCTGCGCCCGACAGCAGCAAGGCCAAAAGTCCCTTTACCGGGGTAACGTTTTTCATGACAGCTCCTGTTGGAAAGTGGTGACATTGACATGCGGGAAAGTCCAGCCCGTGACAGCTTAAAACAGGCTGCGAATACCGACAAACAGCCGCCGCCCCGGCGCCGCTTCGAAATAGCGGCCGTTGTTGTCATTGACGATCAGCGAGCCGGCATAGGTCTTGTCCAGCAGGTTGTCGATGCGGCCGTACAGCAGCATTTTTGCGCCGTTGAAGCGAAATTCGCGGCTCAGGCTCGCATTGAAGACGGCGTAGCCAGGCGCTGCGTCGGTGTTCAGGTCGTTGACCCAGGTTTTGCTCTCCAGGCGCGTTTCCAGACCGGCCTTGATCGATTCGGTGAGGCGGGCCTGCACATCGGCGAACAGGCTGTGCCGTGGGGCGCCGGGCAGGCGGTTGCCGACAGGCACCGGTCCTTGCGCGCCGGCAAAGGCCGAATCGAAGCGCGCATCGAGCAGCGTGTAGGCCAGGCGTGTGTCCACACCGCCCGTCCAGTGGGCCGACCACGACGCTTCCAGGCCGCGCCGGGTAGTCTTGTCGGCGTTCTGGAAGATGGCCCGGCCGCCGCTCGACAGCGACGACACGATTTCGTCCTTGCTTCTGGCCTCGAACAGCGCGGCGTCAAAACTGTGCGGGCCGCTGCGCAGCTTGACGCCGATTTCGCCCTGCGTGCTTTTGGAGGCTTTCAGCGCAAAGTTCGGCCCCGGCGCACCGCCCGGGCGGTAGGCGCTTTCGGCCAGCGTCGGGGTTTCGAATCCGGTGCCCAGGTTGGCATACACATTGAGCGTTTCGGCGGCATGCCAGACCAGACCGATGACCGGGCTGGTGTTGCGGTATTCCACGCTGCCGCTGGTGCTGCTGCCCGCCGGGTTGAAGCGGTCATCGACACTGAATTTCACCCGGCTGGCACGCACGCCGGCAATCGCCTGCCAGTCGGGCGAGAACGTCCAGTCGATCTGGCCGAACACATCGTTGTTGCGCGCCGTGTCGTCTTCGTTACGGCGGAGCAGCCCGTTGTTGCCGGCGATGTTGTCGAATCCCTTGCGGGTTTCGCGCAACTGGTCGGCCTCGACGCCCACGGTCCAGCGCACCGGCAACTGGTTGACCTGCATCGCATGCGTCCAGCTGGCGCCGACGCCGCCATAGCTGCGGTCCAGGTTCACCACGCCATTGGTCTGGAAGGCCAGTTTCTGGTCCACCTGGCGCGTGCCGCCATAAAGGCGCGCATTGAGCGTGTCGCTGGCGGTCAGCTTGTGCTCGACCACCACCCCGGCCTGGTTTTGCTCGATGGTCTTGCGGGTGTTGAATGTGATGGCGCCCGGCACCACCTGGCGCGGGTTCTGCTGGAACTGCGAACGGGTCAGCCCGAGCGGGTCTTCGGCCAGCGGCTGGCGGAACAGGTTGACGATGCCGGTAATCGTGGTGTCGGCCGACGGCCTGGCGACGACCTTGGCATTGAGCTGCTCGCGCCGGGCCGCGCTGTGGTCGCGAAAACCGTCTGTCGAATAGCGCGACACATCCAGCAGCCCGCCCAGCGTTTCGCTGCCGCCCGCAATGCCGGCGGCGATGTGGCGCTGGCCGTCGGAACCCGCACCGGCGGACAGGCTGTATTCAGGCTTGTCAGGCGTGATTGGCGGGTTTTTGCTGAACACCTGGAGCACGCCGCCGGCCGCATTGCCGTAGAGCTGGGCCAGCGGGCCGCGAAGCAGCTCGATGCGCCTGGCCGAACTCAGGCTGGCGGTGGCGGCCTGGCCCTGGCCGTCGGGCATGGTTGCCGGAATGCCGTCGATCAGGATGCGCACGCCGCGCACGCCAAAGGTCGAGCGCGTGCCAAAACCGCGTACCGACAGCTGCAAATCCTGCGCAAAGTTCTGCCGGTCGCGGATCTGCAAACCTGGCACGCTGCCCATCAGCTCGGACAGGTTGACCAGCGGGGAGGCGGTGCGAAACGGATCGACCTGCACCGCATCGATGGCGCCGGGCGCGTCAAAGCGCCGCTGCTCGGCCCGGCTGGCGCTGACGACGACTTCCTGCAGGGCATTGTTTTGCGTGCCTGTGGCGTCCTGCGCCTGGCTGAATGCCGCCCCGGCAGCCAGGGTCAGCGCGGCGACGCAGGCTTGTGCGATGCGGTGCGGTGCCAGGCTGGAAAAGCGGCAGTCGCAGCCGCCGGGTGTACAGATTTGGAGCATGGTGTTGTGCATTTCCTGAACGTTGTGCCACAGGTGGCATGAAGCGGCAATACCCATTTTGATCTCTGGCACTCCGTGGCGGGGATGCACAAGCTTGAATACAAGGCGCAAAAAGAGGGTTGCATCCAAAACAGCACAAGCCATGCCATCGCCTTCGGCCGCCATGGCGAAGGCGGTGCGCGGCAGGCGTTCTGCCAGCGCATAAACTCCTGCGGTGTCACTTTTCAAATCCGCCTCCACCGTCTCCCTGTTCACCTTGCTGTCCCGCATCACCGGCCTGGTGCGCGAACTGCTGATTGCCTCGTCGTTTGGCGCCAGCGCCATGACCGATGCCTTCAATGTGGCTTTTCGCATTCCCAACCTGTTTCGCCGCCTGTTTGCCGAAGGCGCGTTCAGCCAGGCCTTCGTGCCGGTGTTGGCGGCGAACAAGGCGAAGCATGGCGAAGCCGCCACCAAGCTGCTCATCGACCGCGTCGCCACGCTGCTGTTCTGGGTGCTGCTGCTGACCTGCGTGATCGGCGTGGCGGCCGCGCCGTTGCTGGTCTGGGCCATGGCCAGCGGCTTGCAGCAGGATCCGCGCGGCTACGACGCCGCTGTGTTCATGACGCGCTGGATGTTCCCGTACATCGCCTTCATGTCGCTGGTGGCACTGTCGTCAGGTGTGCTCAATACCTGGCGGCGCTTTGCTGTGCCGGCCGCCACGCCGGTGCTGCTCAATGTGTCGATGATCGGCGCGGCCTGGCTGGGCGCACCCTGGTTCAGGTCGATGGGGATCGAGCCGGTGTATGCGCTGGGCGTGGGCGTGATGCTGGGCGGCGTTCTGCAGCTGGGCGTGCAGGTGCCGGCGCTGCTCAGGCTGGGCCTGCTGCCAAGAATCGGCTTCAGTGTGTCGGCGTTGCGGGCGGCATGGGCCGAGCCCGGGAGCAAGAACATTGCCAAGCTGATGGTGCCGGCCCTGCTGGGCGTGAGCGTGGCGCAAATCTCGCTGCTCATCAACACCCAGATCGCTTCGCATCTGGCGCCCGGCAGCGTCAGCTGGCTCACCTATGCCGACCGATTGATGGAATTCCCGACCGCCATGCTGGGCGTGGCCATCGGCGTCGTGCTGACGCCGCAACTGGCGGCGGCCAAGGGCGAAGGCGACGCCGCCAAATACTCGGCCATGCTCGACTGGGGCCTGCGCATCGTCGTGCTGCTGGCCGTGCCCTGCGCGGTGGCGCTGCTGACGTTTTCGGAGCCGCTGGTGGCCACGCTGTATCACTACGGCGCGTTCACCGACCGTGACGTGCAGCAGACCACCACCGCGCTGATGGGCTACGGCGCCGGCTTGCTCGGGCTGGTGGCCATCAAGGTGCTGGCACCGGGTTTTTATGCCAGCCAGAACATCAAGACGCCTGTGAAAATCGCCGTGGTCGTGCTGGTGATCACGCAGTTGCTCAACCTGGCGCTGGTGCCGTACTTCCAGCATGCCGGGCTGGCGCTGGCGATTGGCATCGGCGCGTTGATCAATGCGCTGTCGCTGCTGGTCGGGCTGATCAAGCGCGGCAGCTACACGCCAGCGCCGGGCTGGGTGCTGTTTGGCCTGCAGGTTTTTTCGGCCAGTGCGCTGCTGGCGGTGTTTTTGCTCTGGGCCGCCGATGGCGTGAACTGGATTGGCCTGAAGCACCAGTATTTTCAGCGAATCGGGCTGCTTGCGCTTGTCCTTCTTGCGTCTGCTGCTATATATTTCATAGTTCTCCGGGTGTCCGGCCTGAAGCTGCGCAAGTTGCTCAAACGCTGACGCGGCCTGTAGATGGGTTCGCGCTTGACGCACCGCAAGCAGCGGTATATTTACCGATACACATTAGGGTTCGGTTTGTGAGAAAGTAGCGCCATGCCATTAAATTTTGCCGTCCCGTCGCCGCTTCAATACTTTTCCAGTCTGGTGCAAAGCGATGCGCATTTCCCCTTGCTGGAAGCTGCCGTCAGCCTGGCGCAGGACGAATACCCCGACCTGGACGTCGAGCAGGTGCTGGGCGATGTGGACCAGCTGCTGGCCCGCCTCAAGCGCCGCCTGCCCGGCGACGCCCCCGAACTGCAGCGCCTGCGCGCGCTGAACCAGTTCTTTTTTCGCGACCTGGGCTTTGGCGGCAACATCAACGACTACTACGACCCCGACAACAGCTACCTGAACACGGTGCTGCGCACACGCCGCGGTATCCCGATCACCCTGGCCGTGCTGTGGCTCGAACTGGCCGTCGGCCTGGGCCTGAATGCGCGCGGCGTGGCCTTTCCGGGGCATTTCATGGTCAAGGTCAACCTGCCCAAGGGCCAGGTGGTGATCGACCCGTTCAACGGCCAGTCGCTCAGCCGCGAGGAACTGGCCGAGCGGCTGGAGCCTTTCCGGCAGCGCAGCCCCGTCAGCGAGGAATTCGAAGTGCCGATGGGGTTGTACCTGCAGTCGGCGCCGCCGCGCGAGATCATCGCCCGCATGCTGCGCAACCTCCAGGACATCCACAAGACCCAGGAAGACTGGCCGCGCCTGATTGCCGTGCAGGACCGGCTCATCGTGCTGCAGCCCGACGCCTGGACCGAATACCGCGACCGGGGCCTGGCCTGGGCGGCGCAGGGCGACGTGGGTTCAGCGGTGGCCGACCTGGAAATTTACCTGGCGCATGCCGATGATGCGCTGGACACCGACGCGATTGCCGCGCGCGTCAGCCAGCTGCGCCGCGCTGGTGACTGAAATTCAGACCAAAAATGCCTTTTCCGCAGGCGGGCAGGGCGCTGGCAGCTATCCTTAAAGGAGCGCCATCATGGCGTCAGGCCGCGCCAGCGCCACAGCAGCGCCAGCGCAGCCAGGCTGAACAATGCGCCTGCCGCAAACGTGGCCGGTGCGCCCATCTGGTCCCACAGCACGCCCGCCACGGTGCTGGCCAGCAGCATCGCCAGCCCGCTCATCAGATTGAAAAAACCAAAGGCCGTGCCGCGCAGGTCGGGCGGCGCTGTATCGGCCACCATGGTGGCCAGCAAGCCCTGGGTCATCGCCATGTGCAGGCCCCACAGCACGATGCCGGCCGCGATCCAGGCCAGGCTGCTGCCCGACGCCAGCACCGCATCAGCGGCGATCAGTACGCCCAGGCCCCAGGCCAGCAGCGCGCGGTGGCTGACAGCGTCCGACAGCTTGCCAAAGGGATAAGCGCCCACGGCATAGACGATGTTCATGCCGATCAACACCAGCGGCGTGTACGCCACCGGCAGGCCGCCCTGCAGTGCGCGCAGCAGTAAAAACGCCTCGCTGAAACGCGCCAGCGTGAACACCGCGCCAATGACGACCACGCGCCAGTAAGGCGCACTCAGGCGGCGCAAGTTGGCCTGGCTGATCGGGTTGACACGCGGCGCTTCGTTCGGCAAGCGGACGCGCTCCGGCTCCTGCACGCCGAACAGCAGCAGCGCCACGGCCAGGAAGCCCGGCACCATCGCCACCCAGAAAACCGCGCGGAAGTCATTTGCCCAGAGCAGCATCAGGCCCATGGCGATCAGCGGGCCGACGAAGGCGCCCACGGTATCAAGCGACTGGCGCAGGCCGAACGCCGCGCCGCGCATGCCGGGCGGCGCCAGGTCGGCCACAAGCGCATCGCGCGGCGCGCCGCGAATGCCCTTGCCCACGCGGTCAATCAGCCGGGCAGCGAGCACCAGGCCGGTCGTGGATGCCAGTGCAAACAGCGGTTTGGACGCCGCGCCCAGTCCGTAGCCCAGCACCGCCAGCGGCTTGCGCTTGCCCCAATAGTCGCTGAGCACGCCCGAGAACACCTTGACGATGAGTGCCGTGGCTTCTGCCGCGCCTTCGATCAGCCCGACAGCCCACATGCTGGTTCCCAGCACCGTGACCATGAATACCGGCAGCAGGCTGTGGATCATCTCGGAAGAAATGTCCATCAAGAGGCTGACAAAGCCCAGCGCCCAGATGGCGGCTGGCAGGCGCCGCGAACCGGTGTGGGCGGTGACGGGCCGGTCGGGGCAATCAGGCATGTGCTTTGCCGTGACGGGCGGGTTTTGAAGTGCGTCGGACTTGAGGGTTTTTAGCGCACCATCACGGCGGCGCCGTCGCCGATGGATGCAATCACACCAATCTCATAAACCGTCTCTCCCGCCTCGCGCAGCATGGCGGCGCAATCCGCAGCACTGGCCGCGTCAATCACCACGACCATGCCGATGCCGTTGTTGAAGGTGCGGTTCATCTCGATGTCGTCGATGCCGGCGGTTTTTTGCAGCCAGGCAAACAGTTCGGTCTGTGGCCAGCTGCCCTGGGTCAGGTGCGCCGCCATGCCTGCGGGCAGCACGCGCGGAATGTTCTCCAGCAAGCCGCCGCCGGTGATGTGCGCCAGTGCCTTGATCGGGTGGGCGGCCAGCGCAGCCAGCACATTCTTGACATACAGGCGGGTCGGCTGCATCAGCGTCTCTTTGAACGGCTTGCCGTCCAGCGTGGCGGGCAGGTCGCTGCCGGCGCGCTCGATGCATTTGCGCACCAGGCTGAAACCGTTGGAATGCACGCCGCTTGACGCCAGGCCGAGCACCACGTCTCCCGGCGTCACGTCCTTGCCGGTCAGGATTTTGGACTTTTCCACCGCACCGACGGCAAAACCGGCCAGGTCGTATTCGCCGGCCGGGTACATGCCGGGCATTTCAGCGGTTTCGCCGCCGATCAGGGCGCAACCCGAGAGCTCGCAGCCCTTGGCAATGCCGCCGATCACGCTAGCTGCGGTGTCGATGTCGAGCTTTCCGCAGGCGAAATAGTCAAGAAAGAACAGCGGCTCGGCGCCTTGAACCAGCACGTCGTTGACGCTCATGGCGACCAGGTCGATGCCGACGGTGTCGTGCATGTTCCATTCAAACGCCAGCTTGAGCTTGGTGCCGACGCCGTCGGTGCCAGAAACCAGCACCGGTTCCTTGTAGCGCTTGGGCACCTCGAACAGCGCGCCAAAGCCGCCGATGCCGGCCATCACGCCTTCGCGCATGGTCTTTTTGGCCAGCGGCTTGATGCGCTCAACCAGGGCGTCGCCCGCGTCGATGTCAACGCCGGCGTCTTTGTAGGAAAGGGGGGTAGTGGTCATGGTGTCGGGAGGTAATGCGGTGGGAGCCGGGAAAGCTCGAAGGGGCAGGGCGGTTGTCGGGAACCCGCTGGCCAAGCCCGATAGAATCCAGCCTGAGATTCTAAAGGCTATACCCCCTAGCTTCTGCCGGCCCCTTGCGGGCCAGCACATTCCAAGGCTTCATGCAACCTACCCTGACTCCCAAACGCGCCGTGACCTGGTGCCTGACCCGCGCACCGGCCGGGAGCCGTTCGCATGCTTTCTGAAACCGGGACGCGACCCGCCATGGCCGCCATGAAACAACTTGCCCTGGACATCGGACTCGCCTCCGACCCCTCGTTTGCCAATTTTTTCATCGGACCGAATGAAGCAGCGGTCCAGCAATTGGCGTCTTGGGCGCAAAGTCTGCCGGATTCGCCGGTGCCGACTTACCTGTGGGGCGACGAAGCCAGCGGCAAGACGCATCTGCTCAAGGCGGTCAGCGAAGCCCTGCGTGACCAGGGCGCTTCCAGCGGTTGGATGGATGCTTCCATGCTGGAACCGCCTGAGTTCAATGAAGCCTGGTCCGCCGTGATCATGGACGAATGCCATCTCTACAACGCAGCGCAGCAGCGCACGGCCTTCAACTGGTTCGTCAATGCGCTGAGCACCGACGACGGCCATCCGCGCTGGGTGGTGGCTGCCGGCAATGTGCCGCCGGCCGACCTGCCGCTGCGCGAAGACCTGAGGACGCGCCTTGGCTGGGGCCATGTGTTTGCCCTGCAGGCGCTGAGCGACGACGAGCGGCGCGCCGTGATCAAGCAGGAAGCCGACGCGCGCGGCTTTTTGCTCAGTGACGAGGTAGTCGATTTCATGCTCACGCGCTTTTCACGCGACCTGGGCAGCCTGATGCAGCTGCTCGACAAACTGGACAGCTACGCGCTGCAAACCAAGCGGGCCATCACCATCCCGCTGATCAAAACCATGCTGGAGACTGAATGACGGTAGAGGTGAATGTTGACAAGAAAGTTGCCGTGAACAACGCACGAACTCCCCAGAACCTGGCATTGTTTGATCTGGACCACACCCTGATTCCGATTGACTCGGACTACGAATGGGGCGAGTTCACGATTGCGCTGGGCTGGTGCGATGCCACCGAATTCAAGCGCCGCAATGCCGAGTTCTTTGAACAATACCGGGCCGGGACGCTCGACATCCATGACTATGTACGATTTGCCACGCAGGCCATCCGAGAGCAGGGCACTATCAATTCAATAGCTGCTCACGCCCGCTTCATGAGCGAGATTGTGCATAAAGCCATTAAAAACCAGGCACTTGAGCTGGTCGGGCGGCACCGCGCGGCCGGCGACGAGCTGGTCATCGTGACGGCCACCAACGAGTTCGTGACGCGGCCGATTGCCGATGCCTTTGGTGTATCCGAACTGATCGCGGTCGAACTGGAACGCGACGCCCAGGGCAACCTGACCGGCGAGATCCGGGGCACGCCATCGGCCAGAGAAGGAAAGGTCGCCCGCATGGAACAATGGCTGGCCGCCCGCAGCCTGGCTTGGGGTGATGTGCAGACGACGTTTTATACCGATTCGATGAACGACCTGGCGCTGCTGGAAAAGGTCAACCACCCGGTCGCCACCAACCCCGACGCGCGCCTGCGGGCACTGGCGCTTGAGCGCGGATGGCGCATACTTGACCTGTTTTAAGCGCTGCGGATGGCGCTTGCCGCCGGGCAGCGGCGGCCGCCTCCGGCCTGAAGCGCGCAGGGACACCGCTTGCTGCCAAGAGGCGGCATCTCCCCCAAAATTTTAAATTTCATGATCAAAAAATTCATAGACAAGCTGTTCGGCAAATCCGGCAGCGCCGAATCCCCTGCAAAACGGGTTCCAAAGTCCCCCTTCGGCAAGCGCCACGACATCGAGTTCAAGGACCACGGCATCAACGTCAAGCTGGTGGACGAACGCGCCATGGACGTGGTGCATGTGCTCAAGCAGGCGGGTTTCCAGGCCTACATCGTCGGCGGCGCGGTGCGCGACCTGCTGGTGGGCTTGAAGCCGAAAGACTTCGACGTGGCCACCGACGCCACGCCCGAACAGGTCAAGTCGCTGTTTCGCCGCGCCTTCATCATCGGCCGTCGCTTTCGCATCGTCCACGTCATCTACGGCCGGGGCCGCGAACACGAGGTGATCGAGGTCTCGACGTTTCGCGCCCACATGGACAACGCCCTGGCCGAGCAGGTCGGCGGCAACGAGCGCACCAGCAAGAGCGAACTCGCCGGCATGAAGCACGCCGTGCATGCGTCGGGCCGGGTGCTGCGCGACAACGTCTGGGGACCGATGGAAGAAGACGCCGCGCGGCGCGACTTCACCATCAACGCCATGTACTACGACCCTGAAACGCAAGTCGTTGTCGATTACCACAACGGCATTGGCGACTCAAAGAAAAAAATCGTCCGCATGATCGGCAACCCGGCGCTGCGCTACCGCGAAGACCCGGTGCGCATCATCCGCGCCGTGCGGTTTGGCGCCAAGCTCAATGCGCTGGGCTTCAAGTTCGAGGAAAAAACGGCGGCGCCGCTGAAGGAAATGTGCGGCCTGCTGGCCGACGTGCCGCAGTCACGGCTGTTCGACGAAATGCTCAAGCTGCTGCAAACCGGCCATTCGCTGGCGAGCATTGCGCAGCTCAAGGCACTGGGCATGGGAACCGGCATCTACCCGCTGCTCGACGTGGTGGTTGAAATGGCCGACGACCCTTTCCTGAAACTGGCCTTGCAGGACACCGACCGGCGCGTCGGTGAAGGCAAGCCGGTCGCGCCCAGCTTTTTGCTGTCGTGCGTGCTCTGGAATGATGTGCGCAGTGGCTGGGACCGGCGCCTCAAGCGCAACGAGCCCCCGATGCCGGCGCTGCAGGATGCGATTGACGAAGCCTTCAACGCCAGGATTGGCGATGTCTCGGGGCGCGGCAAGCTCGGCATCGACATGCGCGAGATCTGGACCATGCAGCCGCGTTTTGAAAAGCGCGTGGGCAATGCGCCGTATTCGCTGCTGGAGCAGCCGCGCTTTCGCGCCGGTTTCGACTTCTTGCGCCTGCGCGGCCAGATCGGCGAGATCGACCCGGAACTGGGCGAATGGTGGGAAAAGTTCAGCACCGCCTACGACGACGAACGTCATGACATGATCGAGGCGATGCGCGAAACGCAGCAGAAAAAGCCTCAGCCTCGCACGCGGGTCAAGCGGGTCGATGCCGACGTCAGCAACACCGGTGCGCCGTCCTCGTCGTCCCCGCCATCTTCCAGCGCCAGCCAGTCCGGACCCGATGGGCTGGAGTCGCCCTTGCAGGACGGCGACGCGGCTCCGGCCAAAAAACGCCGGCGCCGCCGCAAGCCGGCCGGCCGTGCGGCCGAGGGACAAGACGGCAGCAGCGAAGCGCCGCGATCCACCGACGCTTCACCGGCAGCCGACCACTGAGCGCCAAACGTCACGCCATGCGTCCAGGCGAACCCCAGGAAAAGACAAGTACCGGACGCGAGCCGGTGACCGCCTGTATTGCCCTGGGTGCCAACCTTGGCGATGCAGTGTCGGCCCTGCGCCAGGCCATCGAGGCGCTCAGGGCGTTGCCGCTCACGCAGGTTCTCCAGGTGTCCAGTTTTTATAAAACCGCGCCGCTGGACACCGATTCCGGCAGCGAAGCGCCTGCGCCTGGACGCGATTACATCAATGCGGTCGTGGCGCTGCAAACCGGATTGACTGCGCCTGCGCTGCTCGATGCGTTGCAGGCGCTCGAATGGCAGGCCGGGCGCGAACGGCCCTACCGCAATGCGCCGCGTACGCTGGACCTGGACCTGCTGCTGTATGGCAGCGCGCGCATCGACTCGGCCCGCTTGACCGTGCCGCATCCGCGCATGATGCAGCGGGCCTTTGTGCTGGTGCCACTGGCCGAAATCGCGCCGCAGCAAGTTAGCGCGGAGCAGTTGCAGGCCGTGCTGCACCAGGCTATCGAGCGGCTGGGCAGTGGGCAGGTTTAAGGCGAAGTCGGTCTGACCTGGCTATCATCACACTTGCGCAATCCGGCAGTTATTGCTACTGAATTCATAGCTGCCTGCATAGGCCCCACTTGCGCAAGAAGCCTGTTTGATGCTAAAAACGGATTCGTCATTCCCGTCTTCGCGGGAATGACGGCGGTGAAGTGATGGCGCGGCTAAGGCGCCAGGCGTTCGCGCAGCCAGCTGGCATCACCTAGCAGCGTGTAGCGCAGACGATCGTGCAGACGGCTTTTGCGGCCTTGCCAGAACTGCCAGTTGTCCGGCTTGAGGCGGTAGCCGCCCCAGTGCGGCGGACGCGGCGGGTTCAGCATGAACTTCGCGCCGTACTTGGCGGCATTGGCCACCAGCACGCCACGGCTTGATATCACCTCGCTCTGCGGGCTGGCCCAGGCGCCAATGCGCGAATCCAGCGGCCGGCTGTGAAAGTAGGCATCGCTTTCTTTGTCAGACACTTTCTCGACCACGCCTTCGATGCGCACCACGCGTTCGAGCTCGACCCAGTGGAATTGCAACGCCGCACACGGATTGCCCGCCAGCTCCTGCCCCTTGCGGCTGGCGTAATTGGTGTACCAGACGATGCCGCGCGCATCAAAGCCCTTGATCAGCACCACGCGGGTGGACGGGCGCAGGTCGCTGGCCACCGTGGCGACGGTCATGGCGTTGGGTTCGGGAACCTGCGCGGCAATGGCTTCGCTGAGCCATTGGTCGAACTGCTGGAGCGGGTCGGCATGCGAGGCGCCCTCGTTGAGTTCTGCGCGCTCGTAGCTTTTGCGAAGGTCGGCGATGGTGTTGTGGTCAAACATGGCCCGGAGTATAAAGTCCGCTGCCCGATTTGCGCCCGCTAAAGGCTCAGCCTGGGGTCACCACGGCGCAGGCCAGGCGCGGTCCGGCGTTGCCGGTGGGCTGGGTGGTGTAGTCGTCGGGATCGCGGTGAACGATCAGCCCTCGTCCGATGATGTTGCCGTTGCCGCTGCCGACGGAAATGCCGCTGGACTCGAAGCTGAACCGGGCGACACCGCTGGCATCGGCCTTGAGGCTGGGCAGGTCGCCTGCGTGATGGGCCATGGCGGAATGCTGGCCGTGGGGCTGGCCGGTTGGATTGAAGTGGCCGCCCGCGCTCATGCCGTCGCCGCTGGAGCAGTCGCCTTTTTCATGCAGGTGAAAGCCGTGCTCGGCATTCGGCTTGAGCCCGCTGACCATGCCGGAAACCAGCACCTTGTCGCCGCTCTGGGTAAAGGTGACCGAGCCGCTGGCGATGTTGCCGGTGGTACTTTGCAGCTGGGCCACCGCGCGCGGACCGGTGGTGGTGCTGGCGCAGGCGCCAAGTGCCAGCACGCTGGCCAGCAGGATGAAGGTGCGTGTCATGAAATCTCCCCGGGGTTGTGTTGTTCAAGCTGGAATGCCGGCACGTGTGACGGTTCAAGCTGGCGCCGACGAATGCGCGCTGCCTGTCAGTGCCCGGCCAGCTGCAGCAGCCTGCCAAGCGCCTGGTCTTCAATGCCCAGCGTGCGCAGTTTGTCATAAGTCAGCTGGGCATAGTCGCGCGTCGTGCCGTAACGGCCGCAGGCACTGGAAAATATCTGCCGGTAGTGGTCTTCGGTCAGCACGCCGGTGTGGTTGGGGCTGCGCCGGGACAGTGTGAAGGCCAGTGCCCTGACATCGCCCTGCGCCGTGCGGCAGCGCAGCCACTTCGGGTCGTAGATGCCGTTGGGCATTTCCCGCGCCCACAGGGCGGGCAGGGCATCGGGCACATGGTTCCTGGGCAGCCGATAGGCCATTCCCTTGCAACTGCCGCCCGACAGCAGGCCGAACACCAGGCCCGGCAGCGCAGGCGTGCCGCGGTTGACGCGGCTCCACATTTTCAGTGCGCGGTGGTAGCCGTGCAAAGTGGCAAAACGCTGTTCGGCCGATTCGAATTCGGGCCGCCAGATCAGCGATGCGTAGCCGAAAACCCACAAGTCGGTCTGGCCGCCCCATTCCCGGATCGCGGCGTCGAGCATGGCGGCGGGATCACGGGCTTTGTAAGCCAATTCGCAAGGGGCGTTTGCTAGAGTGGTCACCGCCTCACTTTACAATATCGCCAGGTTTTTTTAAAAGGAAGTTTTTCATGGTTTCTCAGAGTGACGACAGCCCGCAACGCGTGGCGCTGTTTCTGGTGTTTGGTTTGATTGCCATCGTGGTTGCCTCGGTGCTGGTGTTTGCCGTGAAGCATCGCGGCGTTCCGGCCCAGGCTGTAGTCGCCCCGGCTGCCCAGGTGGCTGATGCGTCGGCCATGCCAGCCGAGCCGTCTGTGACAACGGCCCAGGCGGCTTCCGACGCGGCTAGCGTCAAGGTCGAGCAGGGCATCGTCAAGTTCTACTTTGCTTCGGGCAAGGCCGACCTGGCCGCTGGCGCCAGCGAAGCACTGACTGACGTGGTCAAGGGTGCGCAGGCTGGCCGCAAGGTGGCCATTTCAGGCTTTCACGACGCGACCGGCAATGCCGACCAAAATGCCGAACTGGCCAAGCAGCGCGCATTGGCCGTGCGCGACGCCCTGACGACGGCGGGCGTGCCTGAAAGCCAGATCGAACTCAAAAAGCCCGAGCAGATTGAAGGCAGCACGACAGGGAGCGATGCCGAAGCGCGCCGCGTCGAAATCAGCCTCCAGTAACTTGCACCTTGCCGGCCTTCGCGGCTGGAAAAAAATCCGCAGCGCTTTGCGCCCTGCGGATTTTTTTTGTCTGCGCCTTGTTTGGTAACCGCAAAGTAACCATTCAGGGTAAAAACTACCGCGATATTAGTTACCATAGATGCCGTAATAAAGTTACATCCCCATGTCCGGGATGGCTAGATTGAAAGGTTTCACCATGGCGCTTCATTCCGCCGTTTCAGACATCACCGCCCGCATCCAGGAGCGCAGCCGGCCGACGCGCAGCGCCTACCTGGCGCAAATGCAGGCCGACAGTAGCCGCCCGCCCAGCATGGACCGCATGGGCTGCGCCAACATCGCGCATGCGGTAGCCGGCATGCCGCTGGACGACCGGTTCAAAATCGTGACCGAGCGCCAGCCCAACATCGGCATCGTCACCGCCTACAACGACATGCTGTCGGCACACACACCGCTGCTGGGCTATCCCGCGCTGATCAAGGACGAGGCGCGCAAGCACGGCGCCACGGCGCAGGTCGCCGGCGGCGTGCCGGCCATGTGCGACGGCGTGACGCAGGGCACCAGCGGCATGGAACTGAGCCTGTTCAGCCGCGACGTGATCGCCATGGGAACGGCTGTTGCGCTGTCGCATGACATGTTCGATGCCGCGCTGCTGCTGGGCGTGTGTGACAAGATCGTTCCGGGCCTGTTGATTGGCGCGTTGCAGTTTGGCCATTTGCCGATGGTGTTTGTGCCGGCCGGCCCCATGCCGTCGGGCCTGCCGAACAAGGAAAAAGCCCGCATCCGCGAGCTGGCCGCGCAGGGCCTGGTCGGGCGCGAGGCACTGCTGGAAGGTGAACTCAAGTCCTACCACAGCCCCGGCACCTGCACCTTCTACGGCACGGCCAACAGCAACCAGATGCTGATGGAAGCCATGGGACTGCATGTGCCTGGCACGGCGTTTGTCCAGCCCGGCGACGCGCTGCGCGACGAACTCACGCGTGAGGCGGCGCGCACTGTCCTGGGCATCACCAAGGCCAGGCGCTATGCGCCCATCGGCCAGGTGGTCGATGAACGCGCCATCGTCAATGCCATGGTCGCGCTGCTGGCCACCGGCGGCTCGACCAACCACCTGATCCACTGGGTGGCGGTGGCGCAGTCGGCCGGCATCGTGATCGACTGGAACGACTTTTCGGCGCTGTCCGATGTCGTTCCGCTCCTGACGCATGTTTATCCCAACGGCAGCGCCGATGTGAACGACTTCCAGGCTGCAGGCGGGCCGGGGCTGTTGATTCGCGAACTGCTGGACGCCGGCCTGATGCATGAAGATGTGCTGACGGTGCGCGCGGGTGGCATCCGTGAATATGCCCGCATCCCGGTGATGGACGGCGCAGCGCTGGCCTGGCAAGACGTGGGCGACTCGAAAGACGAGTCCATCGTGCGGTCCGCAGGCCAGCCGTTCAGCCACACCGGCGGGCTCAAGCTGCTGACCGGCAACCTCGGCCGCAGCGTCATCAAGGTGTCCGCCGTTCCCGACGACCGGCATGTAATTGAAGCGCCGGCCCGGGTGTTTGATTCGCAAGAAGCCTTGCTGGCGGCCTTCAATGCCGGTGAACTGGAGCGCGTATGCCTGTCCCATGCCGCCAACGGCGTGGTCTGCGTGGTGCGCTGGCAAGGCCCGCAGGCCAACGGCATGCCCGAGCTGCACAAGCTCACGCCGCCGCTGGCCGTGCTGCAGGGCAAGGGATTCAGGGTGGCGCTGGTGACCGATGGCCGCATGAGCGGTGCGTCGGGCAAGGTGCCGGCGGCCATTCATGTGTCGCCGGAAGCCTCTGCTGGCGGGCCGCTGGCCAAGGTGCTTGACGGCGACGTGATTCGCGTCGATGCGCTCACCGGCGAGCTGCGGGTGCTGGTGAATGAGGCTGAATGGGCGTCGCGGCCCGTCAGCGTGATGCCAGACGACCTGCGCCAGCACAACGGCGTCGGCATGGGCCGGGGTTTGTTCGCTGGCATGCGCGCCCGTGCATTGACCGCAGAAGAAGGAGCCATGTCATGGATGTAACGATGAACATCAGCCAAAAACTCAGCGCCCTGCAGGTGATGCAGGATGCGCCCGTGATTCCGGTCATCGTGCTGAACGATGTCGGTCAGGCCGTGCTGCTGGCCCGCGCACTGGTGGCCGGCGGCATCCGCATGCTCGAAGTCACCCTGCGCACGCCGCAGGCGCTGGCCTGCATCGAGGCGATTGCCCGCGATGTGCCTGAAGCGGTGGTTGGCGCGGGCACGGTGCGCAGCGCCGCCGACGCCCAGGCTTGCGCCATGGCCGGCGCGCGCTTTGTGGTGAGTCCGGGCTACACCCATGCGGTAGGCCAGGCCTGCCGCGATGCCGGATTGCCGCTACTGCCCGGCGTGGCCACCGGCAGCGAAATCATGATGGCGCAATCCGACGGCTTGACCGAGCTGAAGTTCTTCCCGGCGCTGCAGGCAGGCGGAACGGCCATGCTCAAGGCCTGGAGCGGGCCGTTTGGCGATGTGAAGTTTTGCCCCACAGGCGGCGTGTCGATGGCCAATGCTGCCGAGTTTCTGGCGTTGCCCAATGTGGCCTGCGTCGGCGGCTCGTGGCTCACGCCGGCCGAGGCGTTGGCGAGCGGTGACTGGGAACGCGTGACCGAGCTGGCGCGTCAGGCGTGCCTTTTGACACGCCGGGCGGCCTGAAGAAAAACTTGCGTTCTGGCCAGCGCAGCTTGGCCGCTGGTCTTGATGCCCCATCATTCCTGTGTGGCCACGAGAGGCTGACTTACGATCAAATCGCCGATGCCGATTGGCGGCGCATGAGCGCATGAATATTGCTGTTTTTATTAAAAAGCATATTTGCGCATATGGAACGGGCGCTAGTAGCTATCAAAAAAATAGCCGTCAGCGCCCGTGTAAGTTCCGTTGATGCGAAGTTTGCCGGCTTGGGCCTACTTCTCCCCGCCCGATGCCCTGGACACGTAATACGCCAGCGCGTCGATTTGGGCTTCAGTCAGGCTTGCCTTGTACGACGGCATGGCGCCCAGGCCATCGTGCAGTGCCTTGTTCACCCGCGCAGCGTTGGGCTTGAGTTCGTCGAACACCGGCCCGACGGCGCCCTCGCTGCCGGCATCTTTCAGCGTGTGGCACAGGGCGCAGGCTGGAACGGCACCGGCGGTGAACAGCTTTTTCCCCATGGCCATCTTGTCGGCGTCTTCAGCGGCGCTGGCAGGCAGGCCGACCAGTGCGGCTGCCAGCAGCAGGCCTTGCGACAGCAACAGGCGCGCGGGCCGCGCCGGAAATGTTGAAAGCAGGGCAGAGGGCTTCATGGAATCGCCTCGCCTGAAAAGTTTGAAAAACAGGGGCATTTTGAAAAGCATCACGCCACGTTCACCTTCACGGCATGGTCGAGCCAGCTGGCGTTGTTGTAGCCGCTGACGTTTTCGCCGCGTGTCTCGGGCTGCACGTTGCCGGCCATGTCGGTGGCGCGGCTGGTGACGACGTAGTTGCCGCGTGCAAAGTGCGCGGGCAGCACGAACTGGCGCCAGGCGTATTTGCCCAGGTCGGGGCCGACCAGGCGCGCCTGCTCCCAGGTCTTGCCGCCGTCAATCGACACTTCCACGCCCTTGACGGCATGCATGCCGCCAAAAGCCACACCGTTGATCTGCATCCAGCCTTCGCGTTGGGTGCCGTCGTCGGGGCTGGGCGAATTGACCCAGGACTTGACCGACATTTCCTGCACCGACGGCTGGCTCGGATCGGGCTTGGCGCCGGGGGGTGTGAGGCGATAGCCGTGCGCCATGATCCGGGCATCGCTTTCCTGGGCAGTGAAGGCCAGTTGCTTGACGTACTTGATGCTGTTCACGCCGGTAAAACCCGGAACGATCAGGCGCAACGGGCCGCCATGGGCCAGCGGAATCGGCTCGCCGTTCATCTCCCAGGCCAGCAGCGCGTCCTGCATGGCGGCAGCGGGCACCGAGCGCTCGACGATGATGCTTTTCGGGTCCAATCCGGCAGGCAGCTTCTCGCCACCCGTGCTGGTCATGTAGTTCATGCCCGGGCTGACGCCGCCCAGCGCCTGGACCACCGCGCGTACGGGCACACCGCTCCAGACCACGCAGCCGGCCGCGCCCACTTTCCAGCCGGTACCGCTGGGCTTGGAGGGGAAAAAGCCCCGTCCGTTGCCCGAGCATTGCAGCACCATGGCCACGGTCTCCAGGCCCATGGTCTTGAGGTCGCCGACGGTGAGTGTGCGCGGACGCTGCACGCCGCCGAGTGTCAGCACCCAGGCGTCGCGGTCGGCGACGATGGAGGCGTCAGGCGTGGGCAGGTTGTTGCGCAGGTAGAGTTGATCGGACGGCGTGATGACACTGGTGCCGAAGGCGCTGCGCCTGGTTTCGATGGTGGTGCCGCTGTGAACGATGACGCTGTCAAGGTTTTTCCAGTCAAGGCCGGCAGGCAGCGGCTTGGCGGCAGCGGGAGCGGCCGCCTGCGCCATGGCGCCATGGCTCCACGAGGCGAGGCCGGCAGCTGCCAGCGCGGTGGCGCTGCGGGTCAGCAGGCGGCGGCGGGGCAAAGAGTTGGGGGTATCCATCATGCGTATCTCCGTAGGTTATTGAAAAGCATCGAAAAGAAAACAGGTTACTGAAAAACTGAAGGGTCTGCCGGACCGCGCACGTTGGCACCCTGATTCGCCGGCTTGCCGAAATGGTGGTTGGCCGCAGCAAGCGCCTTTTTTTTCTGCGCCACCAGCACCAGCGGCCGGCCCTGGGGCGAGTCGATAACCTGCCAGTACATGTCGTTCCACCAGCCGTTGCCAGCCTTGAGCGCCACCGGCTGGTCAAATGCAAACACCGTGACCATGCCGCCTTTTTCAATGAAGGTGGTCAGGTGGTAGGCCAGGCGGCCGTCGATGTCGCAGGGCCGCATCAACTGCGGATAGCCCGGAACCGGCTGCTGCTGGCTCAAGCCCAGGTGCGCCAGCAACTGGCTGCTTTGCATGAAGCTGCCGCGCAGCGTGCGTTCGTAATATTCGTGCTCGATGGCGCCGCGCACCAGCGCAGGCGGGCGCATGGCGAACACCGCACCGGTGCCAGTCGCCGCCAGCAGCGTCGCGACCAGGCCACGCTGAAAGGCGCGCCGCGACAGCAGTGGCGTGTGCCTGAAGAGATGCGCCGGGGGCTGGCCAGGGTCAAACGCCAGCGCCATCTCGGCGCGAACGCGCAGGTCAAAGGCGCTGTCGGGTGGAAGCTCAAAGTCCGTCATTCAAACCTTTCTGAACAGGCGCACGCTGGAAGCCGGTGCGGCGGCTGTGAGCGGCGCAGTCGTGCGGGCATGCCCATCAAGCACTGCCCTCAGCGCCTCACGGGCGCGCGACAGGCGTGACAGCACGGTGCCCGGCGCAATGTCCAGCGCCTCGGCCATTTGCGCCGTCGGCATGTCATCAAAGTAAAACAGCACCAGCACCTCGCGGTGAATCGGGGCGATGCGGCCCAGAGCCTGCACCACGTCAAGCTGGTTGTCCAGGCGCTCTGCGCTGGCGTGCGGCTCGGCGGCATCGAACTCGCCATAGTCTTCATCCAGTCGCTGCGGGCCCGGCACCACATGGCGCAGCACATGCCGGCGCATGATGCGAAACAGCCAGGCGCGCGCCAGTTCGGGCTGGCGCAGCTGGCTTCGGTATTGCCAGGCGCTGGTAAAGCAGTCCTGCACCACGTCCTCGGCAATGGCACGCGAGCCCGTCAGGCCCCAGGCGCTGCGCAGCAAAAAGCGGTAGTGCTCGCGCACCCATTGGTTGTACCGGGACTCGGCCGTCTGGATCATGTGTACAAGAGCGCAGCGAAGGACGCTTTATTCCCTTGATTTCAATTCGTTTGATCGGGGTTTACCCGTGGGCGTGTCGGGACCGGCGGGCTGCAAAGCCTGTGCTTGCGCCATGAAGGCTTGCAGCGCGGCCGTTGGCTGCTTGTCGCGGTGTACCACCAGGTAGCACTGCCGAAGCATGCGCGGCAGCGTGGTGCGGACCTGGCTCAGCCGCCCGGCGGCCATCAGATCGCGCACCACCGACTGCGACAGGCAGGCCGCGCCCAGGCCTTCGGCGGCGGCATGCTTGATGGCCTCGGAGCTGCCCAGCTCGATGCTGCGACGGTAAGAGTGCAGGTGGGGCAGCAGCAGCTGGTCGGTGACCTCGCGCGTGCCCGAGCCGGCCTCGCGCAGCAGCCACAGGGTATCGCGCAGCGCCTTGAGCGGCACGCGGGCGTTTTCGCCTCTGCCGGCACCCTGAACGCGCCCGACGAGTTCGCTGCCCGGACTGGCCACAATCACCAGTTCGTCCTGCAGCCAGGGCGTGACCGCCAGCGACGCCTGGTTGCTCGGCCCTTCGATCAGGCCAATGTCCAGCTCGAAGGCGGCCACCGCATCGCAGATGGCCTCGGTGTTGCCAATGCTGATGCGCGAGCGCCAGGCGGTGGCGCTGTCGGCCTGGCTGGCTGCCAGGAACTGCCCGAGCAGGGCCGGCAGGACATAGTTGCCAAGGGTGGTGCTGGCGCCTATGCGCAGCGACTGCGTTTGTGCGCTGGCATCGCGCGCCATGTGCTCGATGTCGGCCGCGCCGTCAAGCAGCGCCAGCGCGCGCGGCAGCAGGGCGCGGCCGTTGTCATTGAGCAGCAAACGCTTGCCGGCGCGGTCGAACAGCCGCAGCGACAGCAGGCGCTCCAGCTCGTTGACCGCCGAGCTGGTGGCCGACTGCGACAGCGCAATATCGGCGCTGGCCGCCGTGGTGCTGCCGCTGCGCGCCACCGCGGCAAAAATCTGCAACTGGCGCAGGGTAAGTCGCAAGACATCCATTTCAAAACCTTTTGACTATTTTTGATAGCGATTGAATAGGTGAATCTTACTGAAACTAGCCGTTGGACGGGTTGCCTGAATTTTCCTAAAGTTGGATTGAACCTTATTTGATTCCCGCTTTTGAGAGGAAAACGCCATGAGCACCCCCGGCAACCACCTGTCCAGCCTGGCCAGCCCAGCCCGCCACCATGTCCCATCAACCCCCGCACCATCATGGTTGCGGCGCATGCTGCCCGGCCTGGCGCTCAGTGCGGCGCTGGCGGCTGCTGCCGTGTCGCTGGGCCGCATCGGCTGGCTGCAGGACCATGGCCTGAGCGCCCTGACGCTGGCCATCGTGCTCGGCATGCTGGTGGGCAACACGGTTTACCCGCGTTTTGCCACCGTCAGCGGGCCGGGAGTCAATTTTTCCAAGCAGACCCTGTTGCGCCTGGGCGTGGTGCTGTATGGCCTGCGCCTGACAGTGCAGGACGTTGGCCAGGTCGGGCTGGCCGGCGTGGCGATTGATGCGCTGGTGCTGGGCTCGACCTTTGCGCTGGCCTGCTGGGTCGGCACGCGCTGGCTGGGCATGGACCGCAAGACCGTCATGCTGATTGGCGCAGGCAGCTCGATTTGTGGCGCGGCGGCGGTGATGGCGGCCGAGCCGGTGGTCAAGGGCCGCGCCGAGCAGGTCACGGTGGCCGTGGCCACGGTGGTGATGTTTGGCACGCTGTCGATCTTTTTGTACCCCATGCTGTTCGAACTGAACCAGCACTTCCATTTCATTGGCGGCGGCACGCAGGGCTTTGGCATCTACGTCGGCTCGACCATCCACGAGGTGGCGCAGGTGGTGGCCGCCGCACGTTCGATTGGCACCGAGGCAGCCGACACGGCAGTGATTGCCAAGATGGTGCGGGTGATGATGCTGGCGCCGTTCCTGATCATGCTGTCGGCCTGGCTGGCGCGCGACGAGGCGCGTTCGTCCGCCAGGCCAGGCGATGCCGGCGCCGCCCCGCACACGTCAGCCAAGCAGCCAAAGACCAGGCTGGCCATTCCCGGTTTTGCCATTGGTTTTGTCGCCGTCGTGCTGTTCAACTCGCTGCACCTGCTGCCCGCCAAAGTGCTGCCCGTGATGACCGATATCGACACCGCGCTGCTGGCCATGGCGATGGCCGCGCTGGGTTTGTCCACCCACCTGTCGGCGATTCGCAAGGCCGGCTTCAAGCCGATGCTGCTGGCGCTGATCCTGTTTGCCTGGCTGGTGATTGGCGGTGCGCTCATCAACCACTGGGTACCGGCGCTGCTTGCCAGTTGAGTGGTTGAATTCGCCAAGGGGCTGAATCAAGCATGAAAAAGGCTGTTTGCGCAGGTGGTTCGGTCGCTGACAGCTATTTAAAAAATAGCAACGGTATTGACCGTTGCCTCAGCGCCCGAACAATTCAGCGCAGGCCGCCGCCGCTGGCGCCCTCGACGCGCTGGATCAGTTCAATCTTGTAGCCGTCCGGGTCTGTGACAAAGGCAATCACCGTGCTGCCGCCCTTGACCGGGCCGGCTTCACGCGTGACGTTGCCCCCGGCGGCCTTGATTTTTTCGCAGGCGGCATGGGCGTCGGGAACGCCCAGCGCAATGTGGCCGTAAGCCGTGCCCATTTCGTAGACTTCGGTACCCCAGTTGTAGGTCAGCTCGATTTCGGCCTGCGCCGGATTGCCCTCGTAACCGACGAAGGCCAGACTGTATTGATAGTCCGGATTTTCCGACTGGCGCAGCAACTGCATGCCCAGAACCTGGGTGTAAAAATCAATCGAGCGCTGAAGGTTGCCAACGCGGAGCATGGTGTGGAGTAGTCGCATCAACGGATTATGGCGTTGGCGCGAGAAGTTTGCAGGCTGTGCTGGCGCACCGGATGCTGCTTTAGCGCCCGCGATTCAGCACCTTGGCCACCGGATGGTGGCGCAGCCTGAACGCGTCGGGCATGCCCGAGCCGAGCAGCGGGCGCAGGTACATCCTGAACGCATCGGTCACGTCGGTGCCGCTGGCGCTGATAAATTCATCCTCCATCACCCGCGTCTTGCCGGCCACTGCTTCAAGAGGCAGCAGCTCGTAATCGACCGAATAAAAGCCGGTGCGTTTGATGGCGACCGAGCCGTCCTGCGCGCCCCACATGGCGAACTGCACGGCTTTTTCGCCAACCTCGCGCGCTTCGCGCTGGTCCACGTCGGACACGCAGCCGATGAAGGAGCGCTGCAAATAACCAAAGGTGTCGCCGCGCACCCGCTTGATGCCGAGCTTGGCCTTGATCTCCTCGCACAGCAGGTCGGCCAGCGCGCCGTTGCCCGACAGCTGCACGTTGCCATGGTCGTCATGCTCGAGGTCTTTCGCCAGCAAGCTGGCAATCGGCGCGCCCGACGCATCGTGGATGCCTTCGGAAACGGCAATCACGCATCGCCCGAAGCGTGCATAGGTTTCCTTCACGTCGGCCAGGAAATTCTCCAGCACGAAAGTGCGCTCGGGCAGGTAGATCAGGTGCGGGCCGTCGTCGGGAAACTTCTTGCCCAGTGCGGACGCAGCGGTCAGGAATCCGGCGTGGCGGCCCATCACCACGCCCACGTAGACGCCGGGCAGGGCGGCGTTGTCGAGATTCGCGCCGGCAAAGGCCTGTGCCACGAAGCGTGCGGCCGACGGAAAGCCCGGCGTGTGGTCGTTGCCCACCAGGTCGTTGTCGATGGTCTTGGGGATGTGAATTGAGCGCAGCGGGTAGCCGGCCTTTTGCGCCTCCAGGCTGACGATGCGCACCGTGTCCGACGAGTCGTTGCCGCCGATGTAGAAAAAATGCTCGATCTGGTGCGCCTGCAGCACCTTGAAGATTTCCTGGCAGTAGTGCATGTCGGGCTTGTCGCGCGTCGAGCCCAGCGCCGACGACGGCGTGCCGGCGACCAGTTCCAGGTTGTGGCTGGTTTCCTGCGTCAGATCGACGAAATCTTCATTGACGATGCCGCGCACGCCGTGGCGCGCGCCGTAGATACGCTGCACTTCGCCAAAGCGTCGCGCCTCCAGTGCCACGCCGACCAGCGACTGGTTGATCACCGCCGTCGGGCCGCCGCCCTGGGCGACGAGTATTTTTCCGGATGCCATGGATTGTTCCTTTGGAAGGGTCGCCAGCGAATGCTGTCAGGCGACGAATGCGGGCGGGTTGAGATGTCGAAGTGCCCGGTGTCATCGTACACATCATGGCGGACCGGGGGATGACGCGAAACGATGGATCTATGAAAAACATAGCTGCCCGCGCTCGGCCAACCTGCGCAAACGCCTTGTTTGATGACAAATCCAGCCGAAAGCCGCTGGCAACCCAGCGCCGACAGGCGCCGCACGGCCATCGCGCGAAGGGCAGGGTGAACGCCCCGGCCGGTGGCCGCTATGCTTGCAGCCTATGTACGCGCACCATTTCGGCTTGAGCCAGGACCCGTTTTCCATCGCGCCCGACCCGCGTTACCTGTTCATGAGCGAGCGCCACCGCGAGGCGCTGGCGCATCTGCTCTATGGCGTGGCCGGACCACAAGGCGCCGGCAGCGGCACGGGTGGCGGCTTTGTGCTGCTCACGGGCGACATCGGCACCGGCAAGACCACGATTTGCCGCTGCTTCATGGAGCAGATTCCTGCGGGCTGTCATGTCGCCTACATCTTCAACCCGAAACTCACCGTGACCGAGCTGCTGCAGTCGGTCTGCGAGGAATTCCACATCACGGCGGCGTCAGCGGCGGCTTCAAGCCCGCCCACGGTCAAGGACTACATCGACGCGCTGAATGCCTTTTTGCTGCAGGCGCACGCCGCCGGGCAAAGCAGCGTGCTGATCATTGACGAGGCGCAGAACCTCAGCGCCGATGTGCTGGAGCAGCTGCGCCTGCTGACCAACCTGGAAACCAGCGAGCGCAAGCTGCTGCAGATCGTGCTGATCGGCCAGCCCGAACTGCGAACGCTGCTGGCCCGCCCCGAGATGGAGCAACTGGCGCAGCGCGTGATTGCCCGCTTTCACCTCGACGCGCTGACCGGGGCCGAGAGCGCGCAGTACATCGCGCATCGCCTGGCGGTGGCCGGGTTCACCGGCCCGCTGCCGTTTGACCGTCCCGCGCTCCAGCGCATCCACCGCCTGGCGGGCGGCGTGCCGCGCCGCATCAACCTGCTGTGCGGGCGCGCGCTGCTGGGGGCCTGGGCCAACGGCATGTTTCGCGTGAACCGGCAGGTGATCGACAAGGCAGCGGCCGAGGTGTTCGGGCTGGATGCCGGGCATGCACCGGGCGCCGGAACGCGGCCAGCCGCCTATGCGCTGGGCGGCCTGGCCTTGCTGGCCGGCGCCGCACTGGCGGTTTTTTTGCTGTTCAAACCAGCGCAAAAGGTGTCAGCACCGTCCCGGCCGCTGGCGTCAGGCGCGGCGGCCCCCCAGGCTGGATCTTCATCGCCTGCACCGGAAAAGCCGCCCGCCCTGCGGCCTGCCGAAGAGATCGACGCCTTGGTGGCGCAACTCCCGGCCGACATCAACGTGGCCTGGCGCGCGCTGGCGCCCGCCTGGAAACTGCCCGCCACCGACGCCGACCCTTGCCTGGCCGCCAGCGCGCAGCAGTTGCAGTGCTACCGCACCGACGGCATGACCGTGCCGCTGTTGCGCCAGCTCGGCCGCCCCGGCATCCTGACGCTGCATGCGGGCAATGGCCCGCCAGTGCATGCCGTCCTCGTCGGGCTGGACGACCAGACCGCCACGCTGCAGGATGCCACCGGCCTGCACACGGTCAGGCTGGTGTCGCTGGGCCGGCTGTGGCGCGGCGAGTTCGCCACCTACTGGCGCCCGCCGCCGGGCTACACCGCCGGGCTGCAGGGCGACAGCGCTGCCCCGGTGATCCGCCAGCTGGCCAGTCAACTGGCCGTGCTGGAAGGCACACCCGCGCCGCTCGCTTCTGCCGCCCCGCCGCTGCTGGACGCGGCCCTCAGGGCGCGCGTGCGCGCCTTCCAGCGCGCCCAGGGGCTGGACGCCGACGGGCAGCCCGGCCCGCTGACCTTCATGCAGATCGACAGCGCCACGAATGCGGACGCGCCGCGCCTGCAAACCCAACCGCCATCGCTCCGGTAAACCTATGTCCTACATCCTCGATGCCCTCAAGCGGGCCGAAGCCGAGCGCGAGCGCGGCGCCGTGCCCGGCCTGCATGCCCGCCAGACGATCACTCCGTCGCCCCAGACGGCTGGCCGCGCGCAACGTCGCGTCTGGTTGACCGCTGGTGCCTCCCTGGCGCTGGCCGGCATGGCGGCGGCTGGCTGGTGGATGTGGCGAACGCCTGACGCGGCTGTGCGCCTGGCTGCGGTGGAACCCGTTGTGGCAAGGCCACCGGTGATCGTGCCATTGGCGCAGCCAGCGCCCGCGCCGACACTGAGGCCTGCGCCGACACCGACGCCTCCGGCCGTCACCGCATCGCCATCCGCACCGCAGCCCGCCCCTTCGGCGCCACGCGCAGCCGTTTCGTCGCCGCTGCCCGCCGTTGCCCCCGCTGCTACACGACCCGCGCCAAGGCCGGTGCTTGCAGAGCGCGCCATCGCAGTGCCGCCGCCGCCCAGGCCCAAACCCGACCCCAACCCCGTCGCCAAGCCAGCAGCAAGCCCGGCAGCGGCGCCCGCCGTGCAACTGTTCGGCGATCTGTCCGAAGACCTGCGTCGCCAGATACCGCCATTGGTCATCACCGGCTCGGTTTATTCGGCCAACCCGGACAAGCGGCTGCTGCTGGTGAACAACCAGGTGCTTGCGCAGGGCAGCTTGGCCGCCCCTGAGGTGACGCTGGTGGAAATCCAGGCGAAAAGTTCGGTGTTCAGTTTTCGCGGCACACGGTTTCGCGTGGCGCACTGATTTTTTCCCGCCTGCCTGCACTGAGCGGCCGCTGCCAGGCCTCTTGGCGCGCATCAAGGGCTCAGACTAAAACCGCTTGTCATTCCCGCCTTCGCGGGAATGACGGATTTCATGCCTGTCTGAAGCACGCCTCTGATCAGGAAAAAAGGCCACTACCGCTTGCACGGTATGCGCAGGCAGCTATGAATCCAGTAGCAAAAAGCCTCGGTCGCCCTGAATGCTTTTTGCGCCGTGAAGCAAGGGCAGCGTGCTTTCGCCTTCTTCCTTTACTGCCGCGCCGCCAAGTCAAACACCAGGCAGGTGGTCGTGGCATGGGCATACAGCTTGCCGTCCGGCCCGACGATGCGGCCATCGGCCGTGGCCAGCTGCTTGCCGCAGTGGATCACCGTGCCGATGGCACGCAGCGGCCCGGTGTCGTGTGAGGCCGCCCGAACGATGTTGATGCTCAACTCGGCCGTAGTGTAGCCTCGGCCCGCCGGCATCAGGGTGTGCACCGCGCAGCCGACCGCCGAATCGAGCAGCGTGGCATACCAGCCGCCATGCACTGTGCCCAGGGGGTTGTAGTGCTTGAGCTGCGGCGTGCCCTGAAAGGTCGCCTTGCCGGGCTCGACCGCGATCAGCGCGAATTCCAGCGTTTCGGCGATGTGCGCGTAGGGCAGTTCGCCGGCCAGCATGGCCTGCATGATCTGCATGCCGGTCTTTCCCGCCATCCCTTCGCGGCTGGCCAGGCCGGGCTTTCCGCCGCCCGCCAGCAGCCTGACGCGCACCGCCGCGCTTTCTTCCATCCACTCGCTCAATGTGTCCCGCTTGCCGGTCATGCTATCTCTCCAATTTAATTTGCATATGCAATAGTTGCAGCTACAATTAAATTATGCATGATAAGCCAGACCCTGTTCAAGACCTGCCTGACGCCGATCTGAGGGCCGCATTAAAAACCCTGGGTTGCACCCATTTCAAGCTGCGCCAGCTGATGCGCCAGGTGGCCCAGCATTACGATGTGGAAATGGCGGGCGCCGGACTCAAGACCACGCAGTATTCGCTGCTCAGCCATGTGCTCAAGCTCGGCCCGCTGCGGCCGGGGGAACTGGCGCGGAACATGAAGATGAGCGCGTCCACCTTGAGCCGCAACCTCAAGCCGCTGGTCGATGCCGGCTGGCTTGAACTGGCCGCCGGCAGCGATGCGCGCAGCCGCACCGTCAGCATCACGCCGGCCGGCCGTGCCAAGCGCGAAGAAGCGCTGGGCTACTGGAAGGTCGCCCAGGAAAGCCTGAACCAGCGTCTGGGCGCCGGCCGTGTGCTGGCGCTGCACGGCCTGATCAACGAATCCCTCGAACTGCTGGTGCCTGTTGACACCGGCAACGGAACCGGAGCGGATGAAGGATGAATCCGCAAGCCTGGTGCAACCCCTGCTCCCCGGACCATCGCCGTCTGGCTTGCGAAGCAGTTCAGGCGCCGCAAGGATTCAAGGCGTGTTCTTCAGGAAGCGGCTGCGGTCATCGGCTTCGACATACCGCGCACGGCCGGCTCTTACATGGCGAACAATACGTGGCGCGGGTGCTTCGGGCTCCTCGTCTTCCGGCTGTTCATCGTCCCGGTACTGGTCGCGAAGGGCCAGGGCGCCAGCGGCCAGTCCGATGGCGAGCGCGGCATGGACTGCCAGCAGCGCGCCGGTTGACAGGCGGTGTTCATAGCCGGGCGTAAAGCGCTGCGGCGTGAACTTGAAATCGATCAAGCCGGCGGTGGCGCTGGTGGCCGCCGCACCCAAGACGATGCCGGGTGTGGTGCGCAAAGCCGGCCGGTCGCTGGCTAGGGCTGCATACAGCGTGGCCCAGAACGTGGCTGCGGCATGGTGCGTCAGGTAGCCTGCCGCAGTGTGGGCCAGGTCGGCTTTGTTCTGGCGCAAGGCTTCATCGCCCCAGTACCAGTGGCTGACGGCATTCAGCGGAGCCGCCGCGCTGCCAGATTCGCGGCGGCCGGCAATTGCCAGCACCGCTGTGGAAATGACGCTGGCAAGACTGCCTGCAAGAAGGCCCTGGCTGATGACCAGTTTCCATTTTTTCACCGTCAGTCTCCTGCTAAAACGCCTACTTTGCCTCAGGCCCGGCCCTGCGACTGTAGGCCCCGGCCGAACGACAAGATAAGCCGTCGTCCTGCAATCAGCCGGGCGGAAAAGCGATTGGTTCCGGATCAGTGACGTGATGGCCGCGGGTTCTGGGCGTCCTGCACCGCCCTTGGTTGCATGGTCTGACCCAGGTGACGGGGCGATTTTTTAATGGCTTGCGTCGCAGTGGTCCAGGGAACTGCCGCAGACCACGTACGGGGCGTTTCGAGTCTCTGCCTCGTGTTCCCGAAAAATGACAGCCCATCCTGTGCACAATCAGCGTCCCCGGCGGACGCCGGCGAGCCGTTGTACATCGCCCTGGAGAAATCCCCTTGAGTCCCCTGCTGAACTGGAAAGAAATCGACCTGGTCGTGTTCGACGTGGACGGAACGCTGTACGACCAGCGGCGCCTGCGCCTGGCCATGCTGCGCCGCCTGCTGGCCGCCACCTGGCAGACCCGCAGCCTGGACACGCTGCGGACCTTGCGCACCTTTCGCCAGGTGCGTGAAGCGCTCGGCGACCGGCCGGAAGCAGATTTCATGCGCCTGCAATATGCCCGGACTGCCGCGCAGCACCACAAGACCGAAGGCGAGGTGCGCACCTTGACCCACGAATGGATGGAGCGCCAGCCACTGCCGTTCCTGGCCGGTTGCCGCTACCCGCACGTGGATGCGCTGTTTGCCGGCTTGCGCAGCGCAGGCAAGCAGATTGCCGTGTTTTCCGACTACCCGGCCACCGACAAGCTGGCGGCGCTGGGCCTGCAGGCCGCGCCGGTCGTGTGCACCACCGACGCCGAGGTGGCCCGGCTCAAGCCGGACCCGGCCGGCCTGCTGGCCATCCTTCGCCGCACCGGGGTGGATGCGCCGCGCGCGCTGATGATTGGCGACCGCATCGACCGTGACGGCGTGGCCGCCAGCCGGGCGGGCATGCGCGTGCTGATTCGCGCCAGCAAGCCGCATCCGGACTACGCCACCTTCCGCGCTTATGACGACCCGGTATTCCAGCCCATGCTGGTCGGGTTCGCAGCCCGGGTCGCCGGATGACGCCCTGGCACGCGAAGGCGCTCAAGGCTCCACGGTGTAGTTCAGCGTCATGCGGCCGCCATCGACCACGACGATCTCGCCAGTGATGTAGCTGGCGGCGTCGCTGGCCAGGTAGGCCACCGTGTCGGCAATCTCTGACGGTTCGCCCAGGCGCCGCATCGGCGTGCGGCTCATGATGCGCGCCTTGGCCGCTTCGCTGGTCAGCACCGCCTTCGCCGCCAACTCGGTGGCAATGGTGCCCGGCGCCACGGCATTCACACGAATGCCTTTGTCAGCCAGCGACAGCGCCATCACCCGCGTCAACTGGTTGATGCCGCCCTTGCTGACGTTGTAGCCGGCAATCGTCGGAATGGCCAGCACGCCATTGACCGAACTCATGTTGACGATGCTGCCCCGGCCGGCCTGGGCCATCTCGCGCGCCACCGCCTGGCCCATCAGGAAAGCGCCCTTCAGGTTGACGCGCAGCACGGCATCGAAATCGGCTTCGGTCATGTCGAGGAAATCGGCGGCCCTGAAAATCCCGGCATTGTTCACCAGCACGTCGATGCGGCCGTGCGCGGCCATGGTTTGCGCCACCAGCGCATCGACCTGCGCCTTGTCGCCGACATCGCAATGCACAAACACGCCGCCCAGTTCCGCCGCCAGCGCCGCACCGCGCGTGTCGTCAATGTCGGCAATGACGACCTGCGCGCCCTCGCGGGCAAAGCGGCGGATGCAGGCCTCGCCAATGCCTTGCGCGCCGCCGGTGACGATGCAGACGCGATTCGCCAGGCCGAAGGAAATTATGGATGGTTTATTGATCATGCGCTTGTCCTGTCTGCGTTGATTGCTATGAATTTGTGGGATGACTGAACGGATGCACCGTCATTTTCATGCACCCGCTATGACATCGTGCTGCAGGACCCGTGCCCTTGAGCTGCGGTGCAGATCGTGTGTGAGCGTCTGCGACAATGTTTCGGGTTGTATCCATGATTGGCGCAATTCCCGCCAGCGTCCCCTTCAAAAGCGAACCCATGAAAGCCATTCAGGCCAATCTGCTCAGGTTTTTGTACGCGTCACCGCAATTCGTGATTCCAATCTACCAGCGCAACTATTCATGGACACTGGCGCAATGCCAGCAACTTTGGAACGATCTTTTGCGCGCCGGCCGCAACAGCGCGCTGAATGCACACTTCATTGGCTCCATTGTGTATGTCGAAAATGGCTTGTTGAACGTCACAAGGCCTGAGCCGCTTCTGGTGATTGACGGTCAGCAGCGCCTGACGACCTGCACCTTGCTGATCGCCGCGCTGGCAAGTCATTTTGAAAAAAATGGACTGGTTGAGCTGCTCGACAGCTTTTCCGCCAAAAAACTGCGCAACTACTATCTTTTAAACCCCAACGAGGACGGCGAGCGCCATTTCAAGCTGCTGTTGTCTGAAACCGACAAGGACACCTTGCTTGCTTTGCTGCAGTCCAGGTCCCTGCCTGATTCAAGCAGCACGCGCATTGTTGAAAACCATGCGATGTTTCAGACGCTGATCGAGCAGCACAAGGACGAGCTGCCAGCCATCTGCCAGGGGCTTGCCAAGCTGGTCATCGTCGATGTGTCGCTGGACCGGTCGCAGGACAACCCGCAACTGATTTTCGAGAGCATGAACTCCACCGGGCTGGAACTGAGCCAGGCCGACCTGATCCGCAACTTCATCCTGATGGGGCTGGAGCCTGCGCTGCAAACCGAGTTGTACAAGACCCACTGGCGGCCGATGGAAAAGGGCTTTGGCCAGGATGCCTATGCCACGCATTTCGACGCTTTCATGCGCGACTACCTGATCGCCAAAACCGGTGAAATTCCCAATGTGCGCGAAGTCTATGTGGCGTTCAAGCGCTACGCGCACAGCCTGACGGGCGACATCCGCGCCTTGGTCGCTGACGTTCATGCCTATGCCACCTATTACTGGGCGATAGCGCTTGACGCCGAGAAAGAGCCGGCGCTCAGGCAGGCGTTTCATGACCTGCGCGAGTTGAAGGTCGATGTGGCCTATCCCTTTTTGCTGGACGCCTACCGCGACTACCGGCACCAGCACCTTTCGGTCGATGAACTGCGCCAGATCGTGCGGCTGGTCGAGAGCTATGTGTTTCGCCGGGCGATTTGCGCCATCCCGACCAATTCGATGAACAAGACCTTTGCCAGCCTGTCGCGCTCGCTCAAGAAAGACCGCTATCTGGAAAGCGTGCAGGCCGCTTTCCTGCTGCTGCCTTCGTACCGCAGTTTTCCGCGCGACGAAGAGTTCCAGCGCAAGCTCAAGGAGCGTGACCTGTACAAGTTTCGCAGCCGCAGCTACTGGCTTCGCCGGCTGGAAAACCACGGCCGCAAAGAGCGCGTGGTGGTCGAGGACTACACGATTGAGCACATCCTGCCGCAAAACGTCAACCTGTCGCCCCAGTGGCAGGCCGCGCTGGGGCCTGAATGGCAACGCATCCAGCAAATCTGGCTGCATACGCTGGGCAACCTGACCCTGACCGGCTACAACAGCGAGTACAGCGACCAGCCTTTCATCAGCAAGCAGCATGCCGTTCGCACTTCCGACGGCAGCGCCATCGGCTTTGCGAGCAGCCCGCTGCGGTTGAACCGGCTGCCGTTTGAAATGGAGGGAAAAATGCATTCAATGGGTGATGTGCCGGTATGGAATGAGTCTGCCATTCAGGCCCGTGCCGAGTGCTTGGCCCGGGAAGCAGCGCGTGTCTGGCCGGTGCCCCAACTGGCCGACGATGTGCTCCAGGCCTACAGGCCCCAAGCGGCAAAAACCGGCCTGTCCTACAGCCTGGACGACCATTCGCAATTCGCTTCTGTGCCCTTGCGCGAGCTGTTCCATGCACTGCAGCAGGCGGTGCTGGCGCTGGACCCGTGCGTCAACGAAGAAGTGCTCAAGCTCTACATTGCCTACAAGGCTGAAACCAATTTCGTCGATGTGGTTCCGCAAGCCAGGCGGCTTCGCTTGTCGCTGAACATGCCTTTTCATGAAATCGACGATCCTAAAGGCCTGTGCCGGGATGTCACCCATCTCGGCCGCTGGGGCAACGGTTGCGTTGAGGTGAGTTTGACCACCCAGGAAGAACTCCCTTACGTGATGGGGCTGATTCGGCAATCCTTTGAGCGCCAGATGGACGACATGGCATCGGCCGGGTAAGGCGTGGCCGCATCATGCAAATGCCGGAGTATTGATTCAATGAAACCCACCGAACCCAGCCCGCAGCGTTTTGCCAACCCCTGGGTACGCTACCTGGCTGCGACACGTCCTGCGTTCCTCAGTGTCACGCTGGCAGGTGCCCTGATCGGACTGGGCAGCGCCAGCGCCGACGGCCTGGTGATTGACGTAGGCAAGGCCCTGCTGACCGTGTTGTTCGCGCTGGTGGCCCACGCCGGAGCCAATGTCATCAACGACTACCACGATGCCCTGAGCGGCGCGGATGCGGGTAATCAAGAACGCCTGTTTCCCTTTACCGGCGGCAGCCGGTTCATCCAGAACGGCGTGCTGAGCCTGCGCGAAACCCGGTTTTTCGGTTATGGCCTGCTGGCCGCAGTGATTCCGGCAGGTCTGTGGCTGACGGCGCATTCAGCCGGCGGGCTGATCTGGATCGGCCTGGCCGGCCTGTTGATCGCCTGGGCCTATTCGGCGCCTCCTTTGCAACTGATGGCGCGCGGGGTGGGCGAAGGCGCGATTGCGGGCGGCTGGCTGATGGTGGTGCTGGGAACTGATTTTGTCCAGCGTGGAGAATTTGCCGCACGCCCCCTGGTGGCCGGCCTGCCTTTCGCGCTGCTGGTGGCCGCCATTCTTTATCTGAACCAGTTTCCTGACGCGCCGGGCGATGCCCGCGCCGGCAAGCGCACGCTCGTCGTGCGCCTGGGAACGCAAAAAGCCCGCTGGGGCTATCTGGTTCTGACGGCTGCGGCTTACCTCTGGCTGGCAGTTGCTGTCATGGCGGGCGCCTTGCCGCCCTGGTCCGCTTTGGGACTGCTGCCGGCTGTGCTGTCGTTCATGGCCTTGCGGCGACTGTTTGCCGATGCAGACAAGCCGGCCCGGCTCGGGCCTGCCATCAAGGCCACCATTCTTTCCGCGAATCTTCATGGCTTGTTGATCTCCGTCACGCTGGTGTTGGGCGCCAGGCCTTGAAACGCCACCGCCGTTGCAGTTTTTTCGTTCAGATTGCCATGTAGCGGCCGGGCCGGTGGTTGATGGTGAGCGTCATGTTCAACACCACCGCGCCCAGCACCGACAGCGCGACCCGTTCGCCGTCGGCCACCATCAGCGCGCCCAGCACGATCAGCGCGTCCATGGCCATCTGCACCTTGCCGGCGCGCCAGCCCAGGCGCTCCTGGAGGTAGAGCACCAGCACGTTCAGTCCGCCCAAACTGGCCCGGTGGCGAAACAGCATCAGCATGCCGGTGCCGCACAGCAGCCCGCCGAGCACCGCTGCCAGGGGGCGCGACAAGAAGTCAAAGTGCAGGCCCTGCGGCAGGAAATGAACGAACAGCGACAGCAGGCCGACGGCCGCGAAGGTCTTGGCGGTGAAGGCCTGGCCCATGCGTTTCCAGGCAAACACGTAAAAAGGCAGGTTGATGACGAAAAACGCCAGGCTGAAGCTTACGCCGGTGGCGTAGTGGATCAAAAAGGCAATGCCCGCCGTGCCGCCCGTGAGCAGCCCGGCGGTGCCGAACATCACCACGCCCAGCGCCACGAACAGCGTGCCGATGACCAGCGCCTGGATGTCCTCGTACCAGCGGTGGCGCGTGACGGGCAGCGTGTCCGCGTTGATCGCCGTGTCGGCGGCGGCGCTCATCGGGCAGGCCGGTTCATGGTCATGCGGCCTGCGCCGCCGGTTCGAGTGTTTCACTGTCCGAGCAGCTGGCGCCTCCGCAGCCGTGGATGAGGCTGGCAGGCAGCGCCTGGGGCAGGGCGACCGTGCCGGTCAGCGGATCGAAGCCGACGCTGCGCAGGTGCAGCGCCAGCGCCGCGTCCATGCTCTGGGCATGCTGCGGAAACCAGATGGCGAGTTCGCGCGCCATCTGGCGGACAGCGCCCAGGTCGCCCGCCTCGGCCAGGACGATGCCTTCACGCATCACCTGCAGCACCACCTTGTGCTGCACGCTGTGGCAGTTGGTCGAGGAAAAGCGCGTGTCCTGCATCCACTGGTCTTCGCGGCCGAAGTGCTCATCGGTGTGGTCCACCAGCGTGCGCCAGCGGGGCAGCAGCGTGTCATCGCCGGCGGTGTCAACAACAGCCAGCAGATCGACGAATTCACGGTGCGTGTCGTCCATGGCGGGCAGCTCAAGCACCAGCGCGTCGGACCATTGAAGTGATGGCATGGAAGGAAAGCTCCTGTTTTTTTCAAAGCCGCGAGCTTAATGAATCGCGCACCGTCAGGGGCTGATCCAGGTCATGAAGCGGCCATGTCGCCATGCTCGCGCTGGCGCCGAGCGTCATGATGCTCTTTTTTTGATAGCTGTTAGTGCTTTCTGGCACTGCGCAAAAGGCATATTTCTTATAAATTTCTTCCTGAAAACGAAAATCGCCCGGCAACCACAGAGGGTTGCCGGGCGATGCGTGCCGGGCGGCGCCTGACTCCTTTGAATCAGCCCGCCGCCAAAGCCTGTTTAGCGGCCGGTGAACGAACCGGGACCGCCTGTACGGCGAGGTCCGCCGCTGCGGCCACCTGCGCCACCCGCACCGCCGCCGCCGCTGCGCGGACCGCCACGGAAGTTGTTGCGGCTGGGCTGGCCCGACGACGGGAAGCCGGACGAGGCGTGGCTGGCCGGTTGCTGGCTGTCAAAGTCATTGCGCGGCTCATGGTCACGCTGGCGCGGTGCCGGGGCATGGGCGCTTCGTGGCTGGTTGAAAGACGGCTGACCACCTTGCGAGTAGCCTGCGTTCTGGCGCGGCTGGGCCGGTCCACGGCGGTCGGCATTGCCGCCACCGTTGCCACCAAAGCCGCCGCCATTGCCGCCACGGCCAGCGCCTGCGCTGTTGCCGGCAGGGGCGCGGGGACCGCGTCCGGCTGGACCGGCATTGCCGCCACGCGCAGGCTGGGCGCCCTTGGTGTCGCGGATGCGGGTCATCATTTCGGATCTTGCAGCCTTGGCGGCGGCCTGCATCACGTCGCGGCTTGGTGGCTTGCCCAGGCCACCCCAGATGGTCTGGCGGCCCATGGCCAGCGGCTCGGCGCGTTCGCCGGGCTCGGCTTCAAAGCCGGGAACCAGGACTTTTTCAATGTTCTGCTTGGTGAAACGCTCGATGTCCTGCATGAAGCCTTCTTCGTCCAGGCACACCAGGCTCACGGCCTCGCCACTGTTACCAGCGCGGCCGGTGCGGCCGATGCGGTGCACATAGTCTTCGCTGACGTTGGGGATTTCATAGTTCACGACGTGTGGCAACTCGTCGATGTCGATGCCACGGGCAGCGATGTCGGTGGCCACGAGGGCGCGGATGCTGCCGCTCTTGAAATCCTGCAGCGCCTGGGTACGGGCGGTCTGGCTCTTGTTGCCATGCAGCGCCATCGCGGGGATGCCGCTTTTGGTCAGGTGTTCGGCCACATTGTTGGCACCGAACTTGGTGCGCGTGAACACCAGCACCTGGCTCCAGTTGTGCTCGTTGATGATGTGCGTGAGCAGCGCTTTTTTCTTGCCGCGGCCGACCGGATGGATGGTCTGTGTGATGCGCTGCACCGTGGTGTTGCGCGGCGTCACCTGGATGTGCAGCGGATCGCGCAGCAGGCCGTTGGCCAGGTCGCGGATCTCGTCGCTGAAGGTGGCGGAAAACAGCAGGGTCTGCTTCTGCTTGGGCACCAGGGCCAGCACCTTCTTGATGTCGTGGATGAAGCCCATGTCCAGCATGCGGTCGGCTTCGTCGAGCACCAGGATCTGCACCTGGCTCAGGTCCAGCGTGCCTTGGCTGGCGTGGTCCAGCAGGCGGCCGGGGGTGGCCACCAGGATGTCGACGCCGCGGCGCAGTTTTTCAATCTGCGCGCCCATGCCGACACCGCCGAACATCACCATGGAGGAGAGTTCGAGGTATTTGCCGTAGAGGCGAACGCTTTCCTCGACCTGGGCGGCGAGTTCGCGCGTCGGGGTCATGATCAAGGCGCGCACGGCGTTGACGCCGCGCTTGTTTTTCAGGGAAGGCTCGGAGGACAGGCGCTGCAGCATGGGCAG